>NZ_CP023563.1:2531108-3796663 GCF_002407185.1 Brachybacterium vulturis | reverse complement strand
GAGCGTGACCGAACCGCTTCCGTCGAAGTCGAGGTGCGGGCTGGACAAGCCGATGGAACCGGGTCCATACTCTCTGGAACCGGTCCCATTGTGTCCCATGAGGTGCCGGGCAGTGAATCGTCGCCGGCGCAGAGGCCGGCCCAGAACGGAAACGGAGATGTCGATGGAGCAGCCCCACGCCTGGGAGGACCCGTCCCGCACGGGCGACGGGCGTCTTCCCGCACGGGCATACTTCTTCGGCTATGCCGATACGGAGACGGCTGCCGGGATGGACCGTGACCGCTCCCTCGGCTTCCGCTCCCTCTCCGGCCACTGGCAGTTCCGGCTGTTCGATGGTCCCCTCCGCGTGGAGACCGCACTCCACGAGGAGCTCCACACCGACTGGGACCAGGTGGAGGTGCCGCACATGTGGCAGCTCGACGGCTACGGCACCCCCGCCTACACCGACGAGGCCTACCCCTTCCCGGTGGACCCGCCCCGTGTCCCCTCCACCACCCCCACCGCCGTCTACCAGCGCACCGTCGAGATCGAGGCCCTCGATCCCGCAAACGAGCGGATCATCCTGCGGCTGGATGGCGTGGAGAGCTTCGCCGAGATCACCGTGAACGGCCACTACGTCGGCTTCACCAAGGGATCGCGCCTGGCCGCGGAGTTCGACCTCACCGACCACCTCCGCGTGGGCGAGAATCTGCTGTCGTTCACGGTGCTGCAGTTCAGCGATGGCACCTATCTCGAGGACCAGGACATGTGGTGGCTGTCCGGGATCTTCCGCGACCTCTACCTGCAGGCCCGGCCGGTGGCGGGCCTGCGTGACCTGGTGATCCGCACCCCCTGGGACGAGCGTCGCGCCGGGCTCGAGATCGACCTCGCTGCCGGCCCCGGCTGCGCCCGTGCGGACTGGGAGCTGCGCGACGGCGACCACATCGTCGCGAGCGGCGCCGCCCCGACCCCCGACGGCAACGCCCAGATCCGCGCCCACGTCGAGGACCCCATCGGGTGGACCCCGGAGAACCCGCACCTCTACCAGCTCCTCCTCACCCTTCGCGATGAGGACGGAGAGCTCATCGAGGTGATCCCGCACCGCGTGGGCCTGCGGGAGATCACCATCGAGGACGGGCTGCTGCACTGGAACGGGCAGTACGTGATGATGCACGGCGTGAACCGGCACGACGTCGATGATCGTCGCGGCCGCGCGGTGGGCATGGAGCGGATGCGCCGCGACCTGGTGCTCATGAAGCAGCACAACATCAACGCCGTGCGCACCGCCCACTACCCGAACGACCCGCGCTTCTACGAGCTGTGCGACGAGCTGGGGCTGTTCGTCCTGGCAGAGACCGATCTCGAGACCCACGGCTTCGTCGCCACCGGCAACATCGGCCAGCTCACCGACGACCCCGCGTGGGAGACCGCGTACGTCGATCGGATCGAGCGTCACGTGCTCGCCCAGCGCAACCACGCTTCGATCATCATGTGGTCCCTCGGCAACGAGTCCGGCGACGGGTGCAACGTGGCCCCGATGTACGCGAGGGTGAAGGAGCTGGATCCCACCCGCCCCGTCCACTACGAGGAGGACCGCGACGCCGAGGTGGTAGACGTGGTCTCCACGATGTACTCCCGGGTCTCCCAGATGAACGACTTCGGCGAGCACCCCATGGGCAAGCCCCGCATCAACTGCGAGTACGGGCACGCCATGGGCAACGGCCCCGGCGGCCTGGCCGAATACCAGCAGGTGTTCGACCGCTACCCCTCACTGCAGGGACACTTCATCTGGGAGTGGTCCGATCACGCGATCCGGGTGGAACGCGAGGACGGCCCCACCTGGCTGTACGGCGGCGACTACGGCGAGCACACCCACAACGCGAACTTCTGCGTGGACGGGTTGATCTTCCCCTGGCAGGAGCCGAGTCCGGGCCTGCTGGAGTACAAGAACGTGCTGTGCCCAGTGGCCGTCGAGCGCTCCGGGGCGGGCCACCAGCTGCGCAGCCGGCTGCTGTTCGAGCCGCTGCGCGACCTCGACCTGGTGCTCGAGCACCGCACCGACGGCGCGATCACCCGCACCGAGACCATCCCCTGCCCGCCGATCACCCCCGGCGAGCGCACGCCCCTGCCTGCTGAGGTGCCGGGAGATCAGCTCTCCGGCGAGAATTCCCTGACCGTCCGCGTCGTGCGTCGCGACCCCACCCCGTACAGCGAGGCCGGCCATGAGCTCGGCGTCATCGAGCTCGCCGACTTCCCCGCCACCCACACCCCGGCACCGCTGCCCGCCCTCCCGGCAGGGGTGCGCAGCGAAGAGACCGGTCAGACCCTGCGCCTGACCGCCGGCACCAGCCTGCTCACCATCGATACGGTCGACGGCTCCCTGACCAGCTGGACCTCCGAGGGCCGTGAGCTGCTGGCCCGCGCCCCGCGCGTCCAGTTCTGGAAGCCGCTGATCGACAACCACGGGACCGAGAACGCCGGGCTGTGGGAGCCGCTGCTGATGCGGCACCTGACCCGCTCGGTGCGCGCGGTGA
Organism: Brachybacterium vulturis; assembly: GCF_002407185.1. Taxonomy (NCBI): domain Bacteria; kingdom Bacillati; phylum Actinomycetota; class Actinomycetes; order Micrococcales; family Dermabacteraceae; genus Brachybacterium; species Brachybacterium vulturis. Next base: position 3,794,150 of record NZ_CP023563.1, on the reverse strand, counting down.
CCTGGAAGCTGGATGACACCCGAGCCCAGGTGACGGTGCGCGAGGACGTGGCTGCCCCGGGCCTCGCCCACGGCATGGACCTCACCCTCACCTGGACCCTCGAGGTCGACGGCGCGCTCTCGGTCGCCGTGCGCGGCACCCCGATCGGCGAGTACCGCGACATCGTGCCCAAGCTCGGCATGGACTTCGGCCTCGCCCCGACCCTGCGCCACGTCGAATACCACGGTCGTGGCCCGGGGGAGAACTACTCCGACTCCGCCGCCGCCACCTATATCGGCCGCTTCGCGACCACGGTGGAGGAGATGGACACCCCCTACGTGGTGCCGCAGGACTACGGCAACCGACGCGACGTGCGCTGGGCATCCCTGACCGACACCACCGGTCGCGGACTGCTCGTCGAGGCCGACGGTCCGCTGCTGAACGTAAGCGCCTGGCCGTACTCCTGCGCCGCGCTCGATGCGACCGGACACCGCACGGACCTCGTCCTGGACGAGGACGCGGTCACCCTCAACATCGACCACCGCCTGCTCGGGCTCGGCTCGAACTCCTGGGGCTCCGAGGTGCTCGATTCGCACCGCGTGCGCTGGGAGGACTTCGAGTACGGATTCCGTCTTCGGGCACTGACCGGAAAGGGGTGCTGAGATGCAGCTCTTCACCGACCTCGCGGAGTTCGAGCGCGTCACCGCCGGCAAGCCGCGATGGGCGCGCGCCGCCCAGGCGATCCGCGCCGCCCCCGCCCGCCGCGAAGGCGTCATGCACTCGATCGGCGACTCGCTCACCTATCTGCGCACTCGTCGCCGCCACGAGACCGGACACTTCACCGGTCGCCGCCGCTACGTCGAGGTCATCGCCGCGGGCGAGGCCCCGGTGCGTCTCGAGATCGCTGCGAAGGCCGAGCTCGTAGGCCGCACCGAGTACAGCGATCTCAGCGACCGCGAGCAGCTCGCCGGCTCCGGCCAGGAGCTCACCCTGCGGCCCGGCGAGATCGTCGTGGTCGAGATCGACGAGGCCGTCCGGTATCCCGAACCCGCCGCGGAGCCCTGCACGGTGCTGCACGTGAGCGTCGAGGGCACCACCTTCCCCAACAAGTAGCAGCCCGCGCCGCTGCGCTGCCCGCCCCCGTTCCGTCCCACCTCCCGAGAGGACCCCATGCGCATCCCCGCCGCCCTGGACACGAAGATGCTCGCCGTGCTGGCGCTCGTCGCCGTGACCGCGATCTGGGGCTCCACCTTCGTGATCATCAAGGACGCGATCACGACGGTGGACCCGAGCGACTTCCTGTTCATCCGCTTCCTGCTGGCGAGCCTGGTGCTGGTCGCGCTGTGCTGGAAGCGGCTGCTGCAGGCAGGGAGGCACGCCGTCCTGGTGGGGCTCGGGATCGGCGCCGTCTACGGGCTCGCGCAGCTGCTGCAGACCTGGGGGCTGGCCAGCACCTCCGCCTCCGTCTCCGGGTTCCTCACCGGCGCCTACGTGGTGCTCACCCCGTTCGTGGCCTGGCTCGTGGTGCGCTCGCGCGTCACCGGCCGCACCGTGCTGGCCAGCGTGATCGCGATGGTGGGCATCGGGGTGCTGTCCCTGACCGGCCTCGCGCTGGGCGGCGGCGAAGCACTCACCCTGCTCAGCGCCGTGGTCTATGCGCTGCACATCGTGCTGGTGGGCCGCTTCGCCCAGCACCTCGACACCCTCGCGTTCACCACCTTCCAGATGCTCGGCATCACCGTGGTGGTCGGGGCGCTCGCGCTCCCCGGCGGAGTGCCGATGCCCGCCAGCGCCAGCGCCTGGGGCGCGATCCTCTACACCGCCCTGGTCGCCAGCATCGGCGTGCTGTTCCTGCAGTCCTGGGCACAGCGCTACGTCGCCGCGGCGGCGACCGCGGTCGTCATGGCGCTGGAACCGATCTTCGCCACCCTGTTCGCGATCGGTTTCGGCGGGGAGTCCCTCACCCTGCGGCTGGTCCTCGGCGGCGCCCTGATCCTCGGCGCGATCCTTCTGTCCACGATCGGCGAGGAGGGCGAGACCCCGGTGACCGACGGACTCGTCACCGCCGACGGATCCGTCCTCGACCCGGGCCCGGAGGGCGCCGCCGAGCCCAGCACCGCGCCCTGCACGACGGGCTCGCCCCACCCCTGACCCCGGCGGCCGGCACCGCCGACCGCCCTGTCGTCCTCACCCTCACCACCAGGGCGCCCGATCCCTTCGGGCACCCATCTACAAAGGAGTACACACATGGTGCAGAACATTGTCCGCGGATCCCGCCGCATCGGCGACGCCGGCTTCAGCCGTCGACTCTTCCTGGGCGGCACCGCCGCCCTGGGCGGTCTGGCGCTGAGCGCATGCAGCGGCTCGAGCGGCTCGAGCTCGGAGGGTCAGGTCATCTGGTCCACCTGGGGCTCCCCCGAGGACCTCGAGAGCTTCGACAAGATCCAGGACGCCTTCAAGGAGTCCCACCCCGACATCGAGCTGGTCTTCAACCCCACGCCCTCCTACTCGGAGTACCACTCCAAGCTGCTCACCCAGCTCTCGGCCGGCACCGCTCCGGACGTGTTCTACGTGGGCGATGACCACGTCGCCTCGATGCTGCGCAACAACGTGCTGCTGGGCCTGGGCGGCCAGCTGGGGGAGCAGACCGGCGGACTGACCGCGGACGCCTTCAACCCGAGCCTGCTCGATGTCGCCACCTGGCAGGACGAGCTGTACGCCCTGCCCAACGACGTCAACCCCGACACCCTCTGGTACGACAAGGAGGCCCTTGCGGCCGCCGGCATCGACGAGGACCCGGCCACCCTCGCCGAGAACGACGAGTGGACCACCGAGGCGTTCTTCGAGATGCTCGCCAAGCTCAAGGCCGCCGAGCTGCACGGCGCCTCGTACTACAACTACTGGGCCACCCACTACTCCTGGATCACCAGCCAGGGCGGCCAGGTCTACGACGGCGACACCTTCGTGGCCCATCAGGACCCCATCGCCCCGAAGGCCCTGCAGGACTTCGCGGACCGCTTCGCCTCCGGCGAGCAGGTGGTCGCCGACCTCCTGCCCGAGGGCGCCGGCGTGGACTCGCTGCTGGTCACCCACAAGCTCGGCTTCCTCGCCGCGGGCCGCTACACGATCGGCTCGATCCGCGGCGCGGGTGTGGACGAGGCCCTGTACGACGTGGTCCGCTGGCCCACCCCGGACGGCGCCGCGGCGCCCACCGGCGTGGCCGCCTCCTATCTCGCGATCAACGCGAAGACCGCCGCCCAGGACGGGGCCCTGGCGTTCTTCGGCGACTTCCTGGACGCCGACGGGCAGCGCCTGCGCCTGGAGGACCAGGGAAACGCCGTTCCCTCGATCGAGGGCGCCGATGACCTGGTCACCGAGGGCGGCTACCCCGAGCACGCCCAGACCATGCTCGACATGCGCGATATCGGCTACTCGAACTTCGCCGTCGAGGCCGCCGTGCCGGATCTGTCCACCACCATCTCGGTGGACCACATGCTGCCGCTGTACGAGGGCAGCAAGGACGCGGCGACCACCCTGAACGAGGTGGCCGAGCTGATCGAGAAGGAGACGGCGAAGTGACCGTCGCCGCCCGCCCCGAGGCCGGGGCATCCACCTCCAGGGCCCCGGCCCGGAACTCGGAGGCGGCCTGGCGGCGCAAGGACCGCCTGTGGGGCATGGCCTTCGTGGCCCCGCAGGCCCTCGGGATGGCGCTGTTCACGCTGCTGCCCTTCGCCGCCGCGTTCGGTCTCGCCTTCACGGCCTGGAACGGATTCGGAATGCCCGAATGGGTGGGGCTGGCGAACTTCGTGGACCAGATCTTCGACCCGCTGCTGCACCGCTCGATCCTGAACACCCTGATCCTGGCGCTGGTGACGGTGCCGATCGGGCTGGGGCTGTCGATGATCTTCGCGGTGATGCTCAACAGTATCCGCCGCCGCTCGGTCTACCTGCTGCTGCTGTTCGCTCCGGTGGTGACCAGCCAGGTGGCGATCGCCCTGATCTGGCAGCAGATCCTGCGGCCGGACGGCGCGTTCTCCGACCTCATCGCCCGCCTCTTCGGCGTCATCCCACCGGACTGGCTGGGCAATCCGTACACGGCGCTGGGCGCGGTGTGCCTGGTGACGATCTGGGCGTCGGTGGGGCTGAACACCGTGATCTTCATGGCCGGCCTGCAGAACGTCTCGCCGGCCGTGCTGGAGGCGGCGCAGATCGACGGTGCCGGCGTGGTCACCCGGTTCTTCCGGATCATCCTGCCGATGGTCTCCCCGGTGATCTTCTACCAGAGCGTGGTCGCGTTCATCTCCTCCCTGCAGACCTTCGACCTGGTGTTCGTGCTGGTCAAGAACGCCGGACCGGACAACGGCACCCGCACGATCGTCTACCACATCTACGACATCGGCTTCCAGAAGTCCGATTTCGGGATCTCCAGCGCGGCCTCGATCATCCTGCTCGCGCTGACCCTCATCATCACCGCCATCCAGTTCGGAGCGCAGAAGCGCTTCGTGCACTACGAGGAGTGACCGATGCTCACCACTCCGGATCTCACCGCGGGCGCGCCCGCGGCACCCGCGCCCCGCGCCGTCGAGCGCCCCGCCCCCACCGACGCACCGAGCCCACCGACCGACCCGGCCCGTCCCGGGCGGGTGAACGGTGGCCGAGTGCTGATGCACGCGGTGCTCATCGTGGCCGGCTTCGCGTTCGTGCTGCCCTTCCTGTGGATGCTGCTGACCAGCTTCAAGGGCCTCGAGCAGCTGCTGCAGGCCCCACTGTCCCTGCTGCCGAGCCCCTGGGTGCCCGGCAACTGGCTGGAGGCATGGACAGCCCTGCCCTTCGCCCGCGCCTACGGCAACTCCATCTACCTCACAGTCGTGATCGTGGCGGGCACCATCGTGACCTCCTCGATGGCCGCCTACGGCTTCGCCCGCATCCCGTTCAAGGGCTCGCAAGCGCTGTTCTGGGTGTTCCTGTCGATGCAGATGGTGCCCAAGCAGGTCACCTTGGTGCCGTTCTACTTCCTGATGGCACAGATCGGCTGGGTGGACTCCCACCTGGCGCTGATCGTCCCGGCGATCATGATCAACCCCTTCGCCGTGTTCCTGGCCCGCCAGTTCATCCTCTCGGTCCCGCGGGAGCTGGAGGAGGCGGCGCTGGTGGACGGCGCCTCGCGCTGGCGGATCTTCTGGCGGATCATCATGCCCGCCATCCGGCCGGGCCTGGGCGCGATCGGGATCATCGCGGCGCTGGATGCATGGAACAACTTCCTGCTCCCGCTGGTGCTGCTGAACTCCCGCGAGCTGTTCACCGTGCCGCTGCTGCTCTCGCAGTTCCAGGGTCAGTATGGCGGGATGAACTACGGCATCGTCATGGCCGCCACCGCGCTGTCCACCGTTCCGATGCTGATCGCCTTCATCATCGGCCAGAAGCAGATCATCGCCTCGCTCGCCAGCTCCGGGCTGGGCGGGCGCTGAGCAGGAAAGAGACCACCATGCCCCACCCCACCGTCCCGCTCGACGGCCCGTCCCCAGATGTCTCTGCGATCGCCCCGGCGATCGACCTCGACGCCGCCCCGTACTCGACCCGCTTCTCCCGCCTGCTGGTGCTCAGCAGCGAGGGGATGACCACCTGGGCCGGACGCGAGAACCCGGCCTCCAGCGCCCCGACGGGTGAGGGAACGGCCGACGGGAGAGCGCCGGTGCACGCACTGACCGTGCTGCGCTCGGCCTACGAGCGCCGGGCCGCTGACTCGATCATCGCCGACGACCTGCGGATGATCGTGGGCAGCGCTCCCGCCGCCTGGGAGGCGGGGGCCGACGGGATCCGCTTCACCTCGGGCGCCCGCCTGCTCGTCACCGACGGGGACCGGATCGTGGTGACCGGGCTGCAGGACGGCGACGTGCTCGAGCTGCGCCCCCAGCTCCCGGCCGAGGAGACCGACGCCTGGACCGGCAGTGCCACCCTCGAGACGCAGCTGACGCTCGAGGGCCTGGCCGACGTGTCCCTCGAGGACGGACAGCTCCGCATCCAGGCCCGCGGCGAGCTCGCCCTCGCCTGGAACGCAATGCCGACCGACTCAGTCTCGGTCAGGGACCTGGTCGCGCAGCACGACCAGGTGCTGGGGGAGTGGATGGCCCGCTGCCCGCAGGTGGAACCGAAGCGCCAGGCGATGACGGACCTGTGCTGGTGGGTACTGGGTAACAACACCCTCCGCCTGCTCGGCGACGAGCCGGGCCCGGTGGTGGTCCCCTCGAAGCTCGGCTACGTGGGCCTGTGGCAGTGGGACGCCTACTTCATCGCCCTCGGCCTCCGCCACGGGGACCCCGACCTCGCCCGCACCCAGATGGACGTGGCCCTGCGTCACGCCCGCGCTGACGGGCAGCTGCCGGACGTGGTCCACGACCACGGCGTGCTCGACTCCAGCGCGAACCTCCCGCCCGGGGACCTCGAGAACCTGCGCCGCCTCGGCTCGCCGACCCTCGCCGGTGAGGAGGTGCCTCTCACGAAGCCCCCGCTGACAGCGCTGACCCTCGACCGGCTCTCCCACGAGCTCGGCGCCGAGGTGATCGATACGCATCTCGAGGCGGTCCTCGCCTCGCAGCGCTGGTGGTTCGAGTTCTCCGACCCGGGCGCGACCGGCTGGCCCGCCTACCTCCACCCCTACAGCTCAGGCCTGGACGACTCACCCGTCTTCGACGACAACGCGATCCTGCGCTCGCCGGACCTCGCCGCCTACCTCGTGGGCCAGGACCACCTGCTCGCTCGCTGGCTCAACGAGCGCGGCCGCGACGACGAGGCCAGCGAGTGCCATCAGCGCAGCGACCGCCTGCGCCTGCTGCTCGAGGAGAGCTGGGACGCCGAGCGCGAGCTGTTCGCGCTGCCGGGGGAGAACACGGAGGTCACCACTCGGTCGATCCTGAACCTCATCGCCCTGCTCATCCCCGAGCTGCGCGCAGATATCCGTGAATCCCTGGTCGCCCAGATCACCGATCCCGCCCGCTTCGGCGGCCAGTGGCTGCTGCCCACCGTGGCCCGCGATGACCCGGACTTCTCCCCGGAGCGTATGTGGCGCGGCCCGATCTGGGTGAACACCGCCTGGCTCGTGATCCAGGGGCTGCGGGTGCAGGGTGAGGACGGGCTCGCGGACCGCGTCACGGAGAATGTGCTGGACCTGGTGATGCACGCGGGTGGGCCGTCAGAGTACTTCAACCCGGATGCGGGGCGGAAGGCGCGGACGGCGACGGTGCTGTTCGGATGGAGCTCGGCGCTGTTCGTGGAGATGGCGGTGGGGCGGGCGAGCGAACGGGAGCCGTGGTGAAGAGCGGCAGTCCCTTGATCGCGCAAGAACGATGGCTGGATGCGTCAGGTGGTTGGCGGGCTAGCGGTGGAATGGCGGACTACGAGTTCAATCGGCAACACACGGTGCAGGTCGGTTGACTGGCGGTGTCCCAAGCAGAGCTTTGCAGCCACCCGGCCCACCTCTTCAAAGGGGATTCGGACGGTCGTGAGTGCGGGATCGAGGTCAGCTGCCGTCGGGTCATCATCGATACCGGTCACAGAGACGGCATCGGGAATCTCGACACCGGCCCGACGTAGTGCGCGCAGAGCGCCTGTTGCCAGTACGTCGGTAATAGCTAGTACGGCAGTGAAGTTGAGCCCGGCACTTAGGGCGCGGCTGACGAGGTCTTCTGTTCCCTCAGCAGTAGACGAACCTTCGAGAATCAGGTCGTCGTCGACAGGAAGGCCAGCCTCGGCATGGGCGGCACGATAACCCGCGAGTCGTTCACTACTGGTGCTCATTCCCGTGACCGTGGCGCACAGGATCCGCCGATGCCCGAGCTCGAGCAAGTGTTGCGTGGCTACATGTCCCGCGGCCACGTTGTCGTATTGCACGCTTGCGACGTTGGGACGGCTTGTTAGCGGAGGGCGACCGGCTAGGACCAACCGTGAACCCACGGCAGTCAAGGCATCGGCGTATGTTGCCATGCGCAACTCATAGGCATCGTCGATGTGCGCCTCGCCAACCAGGATCACAGCGGCAGCACGTTGGTCTCGCATCATCTTGACTAGCTCAGCCTCACGGTCAGGATCACCCCGGGTCGTGGAGATCATGATGAGCGACCCGCGTTCAGCTGCTTCCGCTTCCACACCGCTTGCCAGCGCGGAGAATGCTGGGCCGAACATCGCTCGGACCAGAAACCCGATGGTTGTACTCGTGCCTCCAGCCAGCACTCGGGCGTGCGGATTGACGACGTACCCAAGCCGTCTGGCAGTCTCCTGCACTCGGAGAACTGTGGAGGATCGGACGACATTCTTGCCTGCTAGTACCCGAGACACCGTTGACGCGGATACACCGGCGTGCCGTGCGACGTCGTCAAGTGTGATTGCTGATCTGGTGTGCTTCATGGCTCATCTGACGTGGCGGTCTGCCTACTCCTGGGCGTCGGTAACGTGCTGGACTGGACGGCGTCGACTCTGGCCAACGCCGTCCAGGGGAGCCCGCCCCGGTTCGTCAGAAGGCGACGCCGTGCGTAACGGTCAAGATGCTCCCCGTCCAATTGAACGATAGCGGACGATCCTGGGCCGCCAGAGACCGGAAGTCAGCGTTGGGAAAGTGTGGCTCCAAGATCTCGCCATAACCATAGGAGTATGACGGGATGGCCCCGTTCACCCTGTAGGACTCATAGTCGTCCGGCCAATACCCGGTATCTTCCGAGAACCGAGTCGGATCTACCGTCCACCGCATCGCCACGGCAGCTCCGTCCGCGATTCGTATCCCGGCCCGAGATCGATGATTAAATAAGTCAATACCGTTGTGGCTCGCGATCTCAGCCGCTAACGTCAGCGGATGCAGATTAAAATGTGTGTAGACGATACCCCGGTTTCCGGTATCGCCATTGCGTGGAATCTCCTCAGGCTGCCAACCGCGGTCGTCGAATTGGCTATCCAGCAGTTCCTTCCACCGGCTGACGCCGGATTGGAAGCCGTGCTGATCAGACAAGTAAGCTGTAGACGTCAGGCGAAGTACGACGCCCCAACTTCCCCAGTTATTCGAGCGAGCAGAGGGGTCCAGCGCCATGCCCCGTCGGATTAAGTCGCTGAATGTTGCTTCGTCGGCCTTCTTCCAGACTGGCGAGTTCCGGCGAAGGATTTCGGCGGCCCAGCAAAACTCTGGAAATTGATTGGCCCATACTAGCGGTGTGTCGTCTTTTGGTGAGAACTCTTCGATCGCCTGCCACCGAAGAATAAGGCTCTTCGCTGCCTCGGCAAATTTCCGATTAGATGTCACCGCATAGCTCAATGCCAGTCGGTAAGCGGCATGTGCGTCCCAGCGGAATCGGTGCGACAACTTGAGCAACTCAGGCGGTGTCTCGTAGTATGGCCCCACATAGAAAAGCGCCTCGACGGGTGTCTGATCGGCGGCGCGAGCGAGATCCGCGCTCCGCTTCGCGACAACGAGCTGTTCCCAGGCCGCACCCGTTGGCGAGGCATCCTTCTTTACTCTGTGCTTTAGCTGCTGGATGTCCTGATGAGATAGCCACGCCGTCAAGCTATGGCCGGGCGGGGTCGCCACGGCGCTGGGGCTAGAGAGGTAAGGCGAGGTAACGGCAACAGCGCTGGTGGCTAATCCGAGACTTAGAACGGTGCGTCGGCGCACGACAGTCACACTCCTTTGTAGGGCCCGTGGCCATTTGTTTTGCCAGGATTGCAAGCGCTTGCAGACTCAACGTACGGGTGACGTGGATCATTGTCAACCCTGAAGTTTCTGCAAGTAGATGAATCGCATGCAAGTGGTGGTGGTGGCCAGCCCGGGCTGGCTGGCAGGGATTGAAGCGTCCTGGGTTCCGTTCCGTGGCTCGACGGTCGCGGGAGCGATGGTCGGGGGGCGAGTGTCGGCCGCTTCGACCGCTGTGGGGTGCAGTAGCTGAGTCCTACGTGGAGTCGGGTCGTGTTCAACCAGTGGACGCAGTCCATCTCTGCCAGCTCGACCTCGCTGTCCGACTGCGAGCTCCACTTGGCGCACACCAATTCCGCCGATGTCCCATCCAGCATGCTGCATTGCGTGCCGCATCCTCCGGACGCCGTAGTCGCCGTAGTTCGCTTGATGAATCCGCTTCACCTCGTCCACCAGCATCTCGTCACGAACACTCCTGGCAGATCCCGGCCTGGTTCTAAAGACGCGGTAGCTTAGGGATGTAATGAACCCACATTCGTGTTGCACGAAGGGTGCGGCAGATGGGCTCGACCCCGAACTGCTCGCGCTGCGTGTCGACGAAAGTGATCATTTCGTCGTGGGGCGGTCGAGTTCCGCTGTGACTAACGCTGAGGTGGCTTTCAGGGTGTCGTTCGCGCGCTGCGCTTCCGTGAGCTCCCGCCGAAAACGCCGATCCTCCTCCTCGAGCGGCTCTCCCGGGCTCACAAGCTCGGTGGGGCCGTAACGGTTGCACCAGATCCGCAAAGTGTCCTCGCCGACGCCGAGCTGCGGGGCGACCGCACGAATCGACTGCGAGCGGGGACCACCCACGCGACCCTGGCGGTCGTGGACCATGCGCACGGCGCGGTCACGCAGCTCTGGGCTGAATCTCTTGGGTATGTTCCGATTCTCCTTGCTGAGACCCGGAACGAAACCCAGGGCGCTTCATCGGCGCGTGCCGGGGCCCGCGGGTGGCGATGCTTCCGCTCACGCCGCCCTGATAGGCGTCTCGGCATTGAGTCGGGTGACGACGTCGGCCAGGGCGTCTGCATCGCCGACGTTGCCCGGGAATACGACGTATGGGATGCCCACTGCAGGGCCGTCGGCGGCACTCCAGAGGGAGACAAGGCCGGGAAGCATCGACCCGTGTGCCCACGCACGCCGAAATCCCAGACCGTGGGTTGCTACGTCCGAGGAGGTGATGCCGCCCTTTGCGACGACGAAGCGTGGTCGGCCAGCGGAAAGCACTCGTTGGACCACGTGCACCAGGGCGGCGGAGACGCCCCGCGCGATCTCCAGGGAGGCGTCCCCGCTTTGGGCTCGGATCACCGTCCGACTGGTGCTGACCACGGCGTTACCGTGGGGCAGGTGGTCGAGAAGCGCCTCCACCGCCTGATCCAGATGGGCCTGCCGATCGGTGTCGTCCATGACGCGGGCGACGTCGATCTCGACGTCAAAGATGCTATGGCGTTCTCGTAGACCGGTCAGCTGGCGCGTGGTGATTGGAACGTGCGAGCCGACGACGACGAGACCGCCGGCCATGCCGGGTCCTGCCCCTTCGGTGCGGACCCGTGCGATCTCGGAGGTCGTCAGCGGTGGGCTTGGTTCCTGCCCGATGAGCGCGCGGACGAACGGTGGGCCGACCCGGTACAGCAGCCTCCGCCCTGTGGCGGTGACGTCACGGATGGCGGTTGTGAGGACTGCGAGGTCACGGGTGGTTTCGCAGTCGAGGACTACGACGCCACGTGCCGACATCAATTCCTGTGCGACTACTACGCTGCCGGCTCGCACCTGCTCGAGTGTAAGTAGCGTTACGTCGGCCGCGCGGGTGTGGCCCTGGCTCTTCTCCTCTACCCAGTGACGTAGATCCGAGCTGGTGTAACCGAAAGTGGCGTCGGCGGCGTACTCGCTGTCACCGACAGGTATCTTCCTGCCGGCGGAGTCGGCGGTGTAGTGCACGCCCTGCCGGGTCACCCGGCCTGCCTCGGGGAACGCAGGGATGATCAGCAAGGCGTCGGACGGCGGGAGCCCCGCGGTCCGACGTGCGGACTCGATGGTGTCCGTCTCGAGGGGGAAGTGGCCTCGTAGCGTCGAGTCGGATCTCGAGATGAACTCGAGCCGGGTGCCGGCCGGGCAGGCCGCCAGCGAGTTGCTGACCACCTCCCGGTTGACCCGGACCGCGTCGTCTGGGGAGAGGCTCCGGGAGTTCGTAAGGACGTAGACCGCAGGGCGGTCCTGCGCCAGTGCCCACGAGATGTCCTCGATGGTCCACGATGTCAGGATGGGGAGATCGGCAATCGACTGGGTTCCGGTCGGGTCGTCGTCGAGGACGACGTACACGATGCGATCGGGTGGCGTCACGGCGCGGTCCTTTCAGCTCGGCGGTCCACTCAGAACCAGCCGCTGATGACGGTGTAGGTGGCCCAGATGCCGATCGCCCCGACCCCGAGGAGGAGAGCGAGCTGCCACCACTTGTTGACGTGCTCGGGGAGCATGAGTTTCTTGCTCGAGGTGAGGTAGATCAGACCGAAGATCATCAGCGGGACGGTGATCACGCTGAAGGAGCTGCCGAGCACGGTGAGCACGACGACGTTCGGGCCATTGGGGACACTGAAGATCAGGGGAGCGATGGTGAGCAGCCCGATCTGTAGGAAGCGGTAGACGGGGTCTGCCCGAACCAAGTTCGCCGCGGGCATCCCAAGGGTTGTGGCCCGGGTGGCCATGCGTGCCTTGCGGTCGGGCTTGGCCATGTGGATGGACTCGACCAGGATGCGGGAGAAGACGTCGGCCTGGGACGGAATGTTGATGAAGGCGACGAAGAACAGCGCGATCCAGAGCAGGTACGGGCCGAAGTCGCCCACGGCCAGGCGCATCATCTCGGCGAGGTCCTCGGGTCCGCTGATGGAGGCGCCGGTGCCATGGAGGGTCTCGGCCGCGACGATCCAGACGGACATGACCAGGACGAAGAGCACCCCGACGGCAAAGAGAAGGTCATAGACCTGGGCCTTGCGGAAGCGCGGGCCGATCCAGCCCTTGTCGCGCATGAAATACGGGTACAGGATGTTCGCGGCCGAGCCGCCGACGGCACCGATCAGGGCCGTGGCGGTCACGACACCGGTGAGGACACCCTCACCCTCGGGGATCTCGAAGAGGAGGCCCTGGAACAGGTGCCGGACGTCTACGCCGGAGCCGAACAGAGCGATGAGGAAGGTGACGACCAGGGCAGCCATCGTGATCTGGGCGACGATCTCCAGTGCCTTGAAGATCCGCTTGCGCGTGCCGACGATCGTGACGAGCACGGCGGTGAACACCGCGCCGATGGAGATCCCCCACGGGCCGAGGTCGACCACGGGCAGGAGCAGGTGGTAGATCGCGGTGCCGGTGGCGACGTAGAGATAGGAGTTGTAGACAAAGCCGAGGATGACGATCGACGTGCTGAGGATCCCGGGGAACCCGCGCCAAATGCGGCGGTAGCCGTCCATGATCGTGTCATCACCCACGCGGTTGCACAGCTGGTACCGCGAGAGGGCAGAGACCGAGATGTACCGGGCCAGCACGGCCAGCAGCAACGCCCACAGCAGGGCATAGCCGAAGTTGGCCCCGGACACCGAGGCATCGATGAGATCTCCGGTACCGAGCCAGGCCAGCGCGACGACAATGCCGGGGCCGAGGTTCTTGAGATATGCGCCGAAGTTGCGTGGGACGACGACGTCCTTGGGGTTCTGGTCTGTGATCGCCATCTGATTCTTCCTTGAACGTGGGATGGAGGAGGGGTTTGTACGGGTTGACGGTTCAGTTGTTACTGGCGTGCCTGGGCTATGCGTTCGGCGGCGGCTGCATTCAGGAGGCCGACGTCGTTGCCGGGCGTGACCAAGTCGGCGCCCATCTCGAGGAGCCGCTGCGCCTCGCCACCGTCGCGGGTGAAGATGCCGACGAATCGCCCGGCGTCGTGGGCCAGGGCGATGAGTTCGGCGGCAATCCCCAGCACCTCCTCGCCGATGTTCCCGTTGGGCGGGTTGCCGAGCGCAAAGGCGAGATCGTTCGGACCGATGTAGATCCCGTCGAGATCTGGGGTCGTGATGATCTCCTCGGCGCGGGCCACGCCTGACGGAGACTCGATCATCGCCCATGTGAGGATCTCTTCGTCCGCGTGCCGGACATAGTCCTGCCCGCCGTAGAGAAGGCCCCGGGCGGGACCAAAGCTGCGCACCCCCTGGCTGGGATACCGGCACGACGCGACGAAGGCTCTCGCTTCCTCGGGGGAATCGATACTGGGACAGATGATCCCGTAGGCGCCAGCATCGAGCAGTTTGCCGATCTCTGCGGCATCGTTGCGCGAGCACCGTGCCAGTGGGGTGGCCGGACCGGCGCTGACGGACCTGAGCAGGGAGATAGCCCGGTCCAGGCCGAACATCCCGTGCTGCAGATCCACGGTCACCGAGTCGAAGCCGGCGTGGGAGAGCACCTCGCCGACATGGTCGCTGTCCAGAGAGACCCAGGCGTTGACCGCGGGATTTCCCGATCGCATCTGGTGCTTAAGAGCGTTGTGGCGCATCGCACGTCCTTTCCGTCAGCGGGAACGTTACACCATATTGGTCGACCGGACGACCGGTCGACCACTTCGGCTGTGGTTCGACCATGAAATGGGGAGTGCCTATGCGGAGTCGCCTCGGCGAGACATCGCCCGTGCGTGCGGGGCGTACGGCGAGGCTGTCGGCGTGTTTGCCGGCTACGACCTTGCCGGTACCCACGCAGTCGCGAGGGCAGCGATCAATGTGAGCGAGCCTGTTGGCTTGTTGTTCTCGCCCGTCACTGCGGTGAGCCGGTACGGCGGCGATCTGGTCTCCGGGTTCCGGGCGGTCCCTGCAGTGTCCAGCCCGATCATGCGTGGGAACTCGATGTGGTGCGGCGGACGGTGCAGGCGGGAGTCGATGCGGTATTCAACGCCGGCTCGCACCTCGGCCTGGCCGAGAACGTCGAGGATTTCGTTCTCTCGACGTGCTTAGGCACGGAGGGGTTGACCGACCCTGAGGAAGCGCGCACCGCGAGGAGATGCATCAAGGGCCTGGTCGGTAACAACAGTTGCAGAGGAACGATGTGACGTGCGTTGGGCGTAACATGCCGACCATGGCCACTGACGCAACTACCGCAGCTCCGACGCCCCTGGTGCGCGTAGAGGCACGGCACGAGACCCCCAGCATGAACGTGGCCCGCGAACTCCTGAAATACCTGCTCTCCGGCAACGTCAAGCTCGGCAGTCGCCTACCCTCCGAACGTCAGCTCGCCGAGCAGTTCGGCATCGGCCGCTCCCTCGTCCGGGAGGCTCTTAAGTCTCTCGAGCTTCTCGGCCTCGTGGAGTCCCGCACCGGCGCAGGAACATTCCTCGTCGGAACCGCCTCGCGTCTGCTTCCCCAGGTCATCGAATGGAGTGTGCTCTTGGGCGAGCGTAGCGAACGTGAGCTCATCGAGGCACGAACATTCCTCGAGGTATCCCTCGCCGAACTGGCGGCCACGCACCGCACCGAGGATGACGTCGCAGAGATCGAACGGTGCCTGAATGGAATGCGCGCGTCTGTCGGAGACCTGGATCGCTATGTTGAGTACGATCTCGCCTTCCACTCGGCAATAGCTCGGGCCAGCCACAACGATGTCATGGCCGATATGCATGGCAGTGTGCGTTCGCTCCTGCAGGACTGGGCGCGACGAGTGATCCATGGCTTCGGTCGGGCCGACTTTTCCATCGAGGTCCACGAGCCCATCGCCGTCGCTATCAGAGCCGCAGACCCGAAAGCTGCACGGACGGCGATGGAACAGCACATGACGAACGCACTCAAGCACCTTGACGACGTAACACGGAAGTAGCGCCAAGGCTCTTGCCGCCAACGGAGAGCACGCGGGGACACCGCTCCCGCGGTGTCCCCGCGCCCCGTCAGGCGGCTGCGTCAGTGGCGTCCTCCGAGGGAGGGATCTTAGAAGCAATGAAGGCCTTGAAGGCTTCGAGGAGATCCTGCTCATTCTCGATAGCCCGGAGCGTGACGCGGAGATTGGTCTCGCGGCCCTCGCGTAGGTCGGGATGCGTCCGGAGGAACTTCTTGGAAGACACGAGGAGCTTCCCGTTAGAGTCAACTACAGCCTGCTCCAACTGCGCGAACGAAAGAACTGTAGTTCCATAGAAGCGACGCGCAGACATCAGGAGCGTCCGCCGCGCCCACGAGCGAGGCACGAGCAGAAGCGGCTTACCATCAGCCACCGGCAGGGTGATGCTGCGCGTGCCCCAAGCCCGACTGCTCGGATCCCAGACCTGCTTCGTGAACGTGCCCGTCTGGTGCCCACCCGAGTGGAACTGTGGGTAGGCGTGCACCATCGACTCGGTGAAGTCCGCGAGCGGCGAGAAGATGATGCGCGTCGTGATGTCTGACGTGATGTCTCGATCGACACCCTCCACGAACAGCGGCAGATCCTCGACGTGGCGCAAGACCCCGACCCGGACCACGGCTTCCGCGTCCCCGGTCAGGACATCCCAGATCCAGGTCCCAACGGTTTCCGCACCCCCATGTCCATGGAAGCCTGCCTCGGCCATGCCGAGGCGAGTCTCCCAGGGCTCCGTGAACTGCTGCAGGAGCGCACGGCCGCGTGCTCGCGACGTAGGTGTCCCGACGATGATGCTGTTCGTGACTTCGTGGAAGAAGGTATCGATGCACCTGAGCGCATCGGCCGCAAACGGCTCCGGATCACGATGGAGACGGATCGCGTGCGGATCCACGTACAGACGGTTGTCCGCCCCGATCTCTACGTCGGCGAACGGGACCGGGCCGGCGATCCCGTAGTGGTTACTGATGGTGGGCATGAAGCCCTCCTTTCATACGGAGGGCCCTAGAAGCGGGAGCGGTCGCTCCCCGAGAACTTCTGTACGCTGATGCAGCGACCTCATCAGTTGCTGACAGCGCCTACGGGCCCTGTGCATCGGCCCCAACCCACTGCAATGGGCTGGGGCCGAAGTTTTTCTACGTGAGGGACGGCTGGCCAGCATCGTCCCCCTCGTTGGTCTTTGGTCTGCGGTTACCCCGCACCTCGGTGAAGTCGCTGTTGAAGTCGATGCAGAGCATCCCGTCCTCTTCGAAGGGCTCGTATCGCCTGCTGACCGACGTGTCGATGTCGTAGGCCTGCATGAACGCTGTCGCAGACACCAGGGTCTGCCCTGACTTGCTCGGCGCTCGCAGTTCGTACGTGCGCGTCGAAGGCTCCGCCGGCCGCAACGCCATCACGCGCCGACCAGGGTCAAACAGAAGCTCAACCACTCTCGCGCCGTCAATCAACTTGTGGGCGGGCGCGTTGATCGACACGATGCCCTTCCGTTGCACAGTGACGCTCGGCGCCCCCTTCATGGGGGCGCTGCGCTTGTCAAAAACTTCGAACGCCATGTCTCCTCCTTGTAGCTGCCAGCGATCAACCCGATGCTGCGGTCCACAGTCAGTCACTGGCTGGCCCGCCAGCGCGGGCCCCGCAGCAAACTTCTTGAAATTCTCTAACTCCATGATACAGCACCACGCCGCTTTGAGTGCATGATCGACGCTCGCTCCGGGCGCCGTCGCCGGAGCACGCCATCTGGCCAACTCAAGGGGCGGGTGGCTCTAAGGGTCGTCTGGCCGATCGCCCCGATGGGGGCCGCGATGTCCCTTCAGTCTCTTGAACCTCTTCGCATTAAGGACCGACGGTCCGAAGCGGATCGATGGGAGGGTCCGAAGCGGATCGATGGGAGACCGGCGGTGCGTCGGTTGACGCGGCCTCCCAGTACCCTCAGGAAGAATCCACATCCAAGGGAGGGTTGATGGCGAAGCCGCTGTCATTGAACGAGATTCGGCGCCGTAGCGCCCAGTTCGTCGTCGAGTGGCGAGATGCGCCGGGCGATGAGCGCCAGGAGGCCCAATCCTTCATTCGAGACCTGCTACAGGTCTACGGCATCACCAAGACCAAGGCGGCGCTCTACGAGTACCGAGCCCGTCGCAGCTCCACTGGCAGCCAGGGCTACATCGACGCCCTCATCCCTGGTCTCTGCCTCATCGAAATGAAATCTGGCGGCAAGGACCTTGCCGTCGCCGAGCAGCAGGCCATCGACTACATCGACGACCTCGCAGAGATCGAAGCTCCGCGCTTCGTGCTGACCAGCGACTTCCGTCGCTTCAGACTGCTCGACCTCCATGCCGACGATCCACGGCCGTCCGAGTTCAGCCTGGATGATCTCCCCGCTCGTCATGATGCACTCGCCTTCCTCGCTGGCTACCAGGCAGTCTCCTTCGGGGATCGCGAGCAGGAGACTGCCTCAATCAAGGCCGCGCAGATCATGGCCAACCTGTATGAAGCACTCTCGGACTCCGGGTACGACGACCACGAAGCCTCCGTATTCCTCGTGCGTATCCTGTTCTGCCTCTATGCCGACGACGCCAATGTCTGGGAACGTGACCTCTTCTACGAGTTCCTCGAACGCCGCACCAACGAAGACGGCACAGACCTTGGGCCACAGCTCGCGATGCTGTTCCAGGCCATGAACCGTGAAACCGCGAAACGCCAGCGCAACCTGGACGAACTCATCGCCCGCTTCCCCTACGTCAACGGCGGCATCTTCGCCGAGCCTGCACCAATCCCGGCATTTGACAAAGATATGTGCGACCTCCTCGTACAGGCCTGCGCCTTCAACTGGTCCGCAATCAGCCCCGCCATCTTCGGCTCCCTGTTCCAAGCCGTGAAGGACGCCAAAGCGCGCCGTGAGCTCGGCGAGCACTACACCACCGAAACGAACATCCTCAAGACCATCCAGCCGCTCTTCCTGGACGAGCTGCGCGCCCGCTTCACTGACGCCTTGCATGACACGGCAAAGCTCAAACGGCTTCGCAAGGATCTCGGTGAGCTGAGGGTCATGGACCCCGCGTTTATGCGCAAGCCGGACGTCTCACGAGACACATGGGAGACGGCCGCTTGACCCATGCGCCTCGCCCGAGCTATCAATCCAAATACTGCGTGAATGATAGAGATATCCCCGCAACGATGTTTATCTCTAAGTAAGCACACACAGCCGCTGTCCGCATAAGGTTTCTGAAAGGACTCAAAATGGACCACCCTGACTCACCAACCCAAAACTTTTCAGACTGCCTCACAACGCTCGTCAGCTCTCTATATGCAATCGAGAGAGACCTGTCGTTAGATCCTCGCGGGAACCCAGAAGACCAACTCAAGGCGCCGATTTCTCGTTTTCTTGAGGACGCAGGCACTACCGTGGCAAGCACGTTGCACGTAACTACCGAGCATCGTCAGGTGGCCGGCGACGTCGTCGAAGGCGTTCGTCTCGACTTAGCAATTAAGCGTGGACGGGGACTCTTAACCGGACACATCGAGCTGAAGTCTCCGGGAAAGAGCGCCAACCCTTACCGAAAGAGCGCGTGGACGAAGCACGACCGGACGCAATGGAAGAAGCTCGAACGCCACCCCAATCTTGTGTACTCAAATGGATGGGAGTGGACTCTGCTCCGTCACGGAGTGGGACAGCCGCTGGCGCATGTAATACTTACCCCAGCAAGCGACGGTTCAGTTCCCGGCGAACAGGTGCATCAGCTAAAGCTGTTACTGACACAGTTCCTGAATTGGAAGCCCCTCCCTCCCTCGACTCCCAAGGCCCTCGCTGGACAACTCGCGCCGCTAACCGCATTCTTGCGAGACTCTGTACTGGACGTCCTTGTATCGTTGCCCGAATCCTCTACCGGCCTTCCGGCACTTTATCAAAAGTGGCAACTTGACTTGATGCCCGGCGCCACCCACCGGGCATTCGCAGACAGCTTTGCGCAAACGTTCACCTATGCACTCTTGTTAGCCCGCATTGAATCCGATCAAGACGACGAGTCTTTCCAGGCCTCCTCAGTCTCCGGGGCGTTGTTGCGGAACGGGCATAAGCTAATCGGATCCGTACTACAGCTCATGTCCCAGCCAGCAAACAGGAAACTGGTTGAGGGACCGGTCGGCCTCCTGGAATCCGTTATTGGAGCCGTCAACCCGACTAAACTCTCAGCGTCGACGGATCCGTGGCTGTACTTCTACGAAGACTTCCTGGCCGCCTATGATCCGCAAATGCGGAAAGATGCCGGCGTTTACTATACGCCCGTTGAAATCGTGCAGATGCAGGTGCGCCTTCTGGATGACATACTCCGAACACGCTTCGGTCGCCAGCACGGATTCGGCTCCGACGATGTCAATCTGCTTGATCCTGCCGCTGGCACCGGAGCGTATCCTCTTGCAGTGATCGAGAGTGTATTAGGAAAGACGCAGGCCCCGCAGGACGACGCCAGAAGCCTCTCCAAGAGACTTTTTGCCTTCGAACTCTTGGTCGGCCCATACGCGGTTGCCCACTTGCGCCTCACTCAAATGTTAGAACAAACGGGCATCGAGCTCGGTGCCGAGGGTGTGCAAGTCTACCTGACAAACACGCTTACGGATCCCGGAGACGTCTCCGCAAAGGGGCAACAGATCTCAATATGGGAAATTGAACAGAACCTCAATGAGGAGACCCGGCAAGCTGGGCTCATTAAAAACCAGCACACGAAGATCCAGGTCATCCTGGGAAACCCTCCGTATGACCGAGGTTCGAAGCAGAAGGCTCTAGGCGAAGGCTCAGAAGCCTACCGGAATATTGTGCTGCAAGAGGTGGATGGAGGGCCGCCACTACTTGACGCATTTATAGATCCGCTAACGGCAATTGGGGCGGGAGGCCAAGCCAAGAATTTATATAATAGCTACGTCTACTTTGTCCGCTGGGCCATATGGAAATCTTGCGAACAGCACAGGGACGAAGCTGGAATGGTATCCTTCATTACGTCATCCTCGTATCTTCGAGGTCCTGGCTTTGCAGGCATGCGCGAGTACATGCGTCGTGTGTTTGATGAGATTTGGGTTATTGACTTGGGCGGCCAAGGCCTCGGCGCCCGCAAAGACGAGAACGTATTCTCTATTCAGACGCCGGTCGCGATCTTTTTCGGTGTCCAATGGGAGAAGGGCCCTTCCGGCAGGCCGCGCAGACATGGTGACCGGATGCGCGCAAAGGCGCAGGTGAACTACCAGCGTGTCCAAGGTACTCGCCGCGAGAAGCTCGATTTCCTCTCCAGCGTGAACGCGCCCGAAACGGACTCGAATTGGCAAGTTCTGAAAGACGGTGATTGGCATGCAAAGTTCGTGCCGGACAGCGCGGCAGGCCTAGCTGAGTTTGTGCCTCTCGATTGGATTTTCCCATGGTCACACTCGGGAGTACAGTTCAAGCGTAAATGGCCGATCAGCGCCACCACGGATGCCCTTTTGGATCGGTGGACTGCATTATCGAGCGATGAAAAATCTCGTTCGATGAATTTTCGCGAGACATCACAGAAGCGCCTGACCGTTGGCGGAGAGCACGTCTTGACAAGGAAGCCGCTCCCGCCCCTGTCCGAGGACCTGTCAAGAGTGGCGCCTGTGCGTTACGGCTACCGTAGCTTCGATAGGCAATATGCCCTGCCCGACAGTAGGCTCTGCGATCGCCCGCGCTCTCCCCTCTGGGATTCGTACTCAGATCAGCAATTGTATTTTGCCACCCTGTCGTCAACTGCTTTGGGCCGTGGGCCAGCTCTAACTGTCAGCCCCTACGTGCCTGACCTGCACTACTTTAGGGGTTCATTTGGTGGAAAAGATTCATTCCCGCTGCACCGATCGTCCGACCTAGACGATCCAAATGTGTCCAAGAGGCTTTTGCAGGTACTGAACGAGGAGTATCAGAATGAGCTTTCTGCAGAAGATGTAGCCCTGTACACGTTCGGGCTGCTTGGCACGGGAGCCTACACGGAGCGCTTCGAGGTTGAGCTCATTGAGTCTCTTCCGCGTGTGCCGATGACAAGCTCCTATGAGGTGTTTCAAGAAGTGCTTGCTTTCGGACGGTCTTTAGTGTTTGAGCAAACCTGGGGCGAGCGTTGCGGTGCCCTCAATGCGTTTGGTCAGTCGACTGGGCAACGCTTCGAAGGGGAAGCCCGTATCGAGATGGAAACGGCTCCCAGTCCGTATCCTGAATCATGGTCTTACGACGCCGAAGAACGGAAACTTTCGATCGGAAGTGGTTTGTTCACCAAGGTCTCACCGGAGGTCATGAAGTTCTCTGTTTCGGGAATGGAGGTGGTGGGCTCATGGCTTGGATACCGGATGCTTAAGCCTGCTGGTACTTCCTCCTCACCTCTCGACCAGGTGCAAGCGGAATCGTGGCATCTCGATCGTGAGCTGCTCGAATTGTTATGGCAGGTCGAGTATTTTATCCTGGCGGAGACGGAAGGCGCACGTCTCCTGGAGACCGTCATAACGGGGAGACTTATTGAAGTGAAGCGACTGGGTCCGCCGGCAGACGAAGAGGTGCGGGCTCCGAAGCGTAAAGCGTCCGCTCAAGTTAAAGCATTTTGAGAACTGCAGCCTGGGTGCAGACGTCCTCCTACTCTGCTCGACGATGACGAGGGGTGGTGTCAAAGCGTGGAAGCAACATGGGGTTCGCCGGCCAGTAGTCGTGCGAAGGATTCTGTCGGTGTCAGGAAGCCCAGCCGCCGGCGGGGCCGGTTGTTGATCTCCTCCGCGATGGTGGTGAGGTAGGGCTGGTGGTCGGGGATCGCCGTGCCCTTGGGGAGGTACTCGCGGTAGAGCCGGTTCGTGTTCTCGTTCGAGGGCCGCTGCCACGGCGAGTGAGGGTCGGCGAAGTAGACCGGCATGTCCGTGGCCAGGGAGACCTTCGCGTGGTGCGCCATCTCGCTGCCCTGGTCCCATGCCAGTGAGGCCTGCATCATCCGTGGCAGCTCGGTGAAGTACTCGATCACCGCATCCGCGGTGCCCTCGGCGTGTTTCGAGGGCAGGGCGAGCAGACCGGTGAACCCGCTCATCCGCTCCACCAGCGTCGCCGCGCACGAGGACCCGTTCTTCCCGATGATCAGGTCGCCCTCCCAGTGCCCGGGCACCCGCCGCTTCGCGGCGTCCTCGCCCCGCTCCGCGATCGGGACCATGCCCACGATCGGGCCACCCCTGGAGCGGCCAGTGGTGCGTGTCCGGCGCTTGGTCCGCTTGGACTGCAAGAAGATCCCACGCTTGGCGAGTTCCCCGCGGGGAATCGCGTAGATGTACTGGTAGATCGCTTCTCCGCTGACGGTGCGGCCCTGAGCGTCGGGAGAGTTCGCCATGCGTTCAACGGTCGGGTCTGCGGCCTCCAGACGCAAGCGACCCGCGATCTCGTTCGGCGTCCACGACGCTGCGAGATCGGCGTTGACACGCGCCTCGAGCACCGGGTCCTTCGCCACTTTCCGGACCTGTGGGCGCGAGCGCTGGCGCTGCGCCTTCACGTCCGCGGTCACCGCTTGATAGCCGCGCGTCTTCGTTGAGTTCCGGCGCAGCTCTCTGGAGACCACCGAAGGGCATCTACCCAGGTGAGAAGCGATCTTCCGGACTCCCCACCCGGCCTTCGATCCCGTCGAGATCTCCATCCGCTCCGTGAACGTGAGTCGCCGCCGCACCATCCCAGGTCTCCTCGCCTCGGGCTCCCACCGACCGGGAGTGTTGCTACGACGCTATGACACCACCGGTGCTATCTGAAGAATTGCAACGCCTTCTCGGACACTGGTACAAAATGAAGTGGTCCCCGTGAGGTCCACCACGCCGAAGTCCTCACCCTCTCCGGCGACTCCTACCGCACCCGAGCCCGCCGCGAGCTCCTGAAGACCACCACGACGACGAGGTAGACAAACACGACCCCGACAGAGGGGTCAAAATTCAGCGACCCCACTGTTGTGACCATCGGTTGAATCCGCCCGTCGATAGGGGGTCAATTTTCACCCGCCGTTGACAAACGTGGCACGTCCCGCGATCCAACGCCAGATCGCGGGAGTCGGTCTGACGAAGACGGCCTGGTGCACGCCGATGAGGCAGGTGCTACGGGTCATCGGCGTCAAGTTCACCAAGGAGAGCTTCGCCAAGATCGTCACGAAGGCTGTGCCCGTGGCCGAGTTGAAGGCGCACATTTCCCCGACCGCCAGGCAGGGCGATCAGTCGGCGAACCAGTGACTAAGAAATCCAAGGCCGTACTTCGACTCCTGGGCTCCATCTTCCAGGCGCAGGCGATCAAGAACCCCCATCGTGGTGGGGCGCCGAGCCGCAGGACGAGAGGGATCAACGAGGGCACGGGGAACGAGCGGCTCGGCGCGCGTCTTGTGCGCGACGACGAGTTGATGACCCGATCGGTCGAGCTCTTCATCGGACCACCTGCCGAAGAGAAGTGAGAGCGCAGCACGATCTGGATCCGAGATGGCGAAGAGCATCGGGAGATCAACGTGCAACCCGGGGAGAGCGGTCGTGACTACGTCCTCCGTATCTGGGAGGCTTCGCGGCACGCTCTCGGGTGGTGAGTGGGAGCGGGAAAGTCATGAACAGCTGAAGCGTCCAGGTGCTGCGGGCAACGACGGTGTCGATGCTCGGGTGAAGGCCCAGGGCTTGTGAAGCCTTCGCCAGATCGAGCAACGTGCGCACCCCGCCCCATCGCCGCTGCCGTTGCACCGTCCATGCGGATCGTGGTGGGCTACGAGCACAGGACGACCGATCCTCGGGTCCCAGGACTCGGCGAGGCGCACAACGGTGGTGGGGACGGCAGCAGAGGGGACACTGCATGGCACACGCGAGCACATCGACGCGAACAAGCGCGGTCACTGACTACTTCACGCAGGTCCTGCACCGCGAGCCGCTCGAAGAGGTGACTTTCAGCGAGGCATCCGCGTTCGTCGCGACGACCCGGGAGCAGCTCGCGACCGGAACCCTGACGAAGGAGCACACCCAGGCGCTGTTCGACGTCCACGATCGGGCAGCCAGACGGGCCGACTCGAAGAAACCCCAGGACGCCTCGATCTCCGTCGCCATCTCGCTCGCCTCCGTCCCTGGGTTGCGCGGAGCCGCCCAGCGCGGGCTCCTGCTGCTCGGCGCGACTCTGTACCGCGACGGCCGGCTGGAGCCTGAGCTCGAGACCGGGACCTCCCCGTGGATCCCGGCCGAACGTCTCACCTCTTCGTCGGTGACCGATCTCGAGGTCATGGCCGGGCCGCTCCGGACGTTCTGGACGTTCGTGCTCTCCGAGATCGCCGCCGAGGCCTCCCGCTGCGAGAACCTCGCCGACGCGATGACGCTCGCGGAGACGCTGTTCGAGAGGGTCTCGGGCAGCACGCTCGAGGGGTTCACGGCGACGCATGCTGGGGCCGTCGTCGAGCAAGAGATCTGCTACGTCCAAGAGCATGACCGGATCAATGCCGTGGGCGGTCTGCTCGCTGTCTATGAAGCCCTCAGCCGCCAAAGCGCACCACCCCCGATCCTCGAACGGATCATCGGTGGCTGGGACGGCCCCCGGACTCCGGAGTCGCAGCTCCATGACGGTGACGGTCTGCTCTTGAACGCTCGCCTGGCCTGCGGATCCATGAGCGACAAGAACCCGCTCACGGCCTCGCAGCGCCGCGCCGTCCATGCCGTCCTCCAGAGCGAGTTCGGCGAGATCAGCGCTGTGAGCGGGCCGCCGGGGACGGGCAAAACCACGATGCTGCAGGCGATCGTGGCCGGGATGATCACGCGTCGGGCCCTGGAGAGAGGGGATGCGCCGGTCATCGTCGGCACGTCCACCAACAATCAGGCTGTCACGAACATCATCTCCTCCTTCGCCTCCGTCACGAAGGAGACCCCAGGGAGCCTGGACCGACGCTGGCTTCCGCACAAGGAGGGCGACTCCGCAACTGAGGAGCCGCTGAGATCGCTCGCCGTCTACTGCCCGTCGAATGCCAAGCTCCCCGCCGCGAAGCAGCGCTACCTCGTGGAACAGAAGGACCGCAGCGAGCTCTACGCGGATTACAGCGGCGAGGAATACCTCGCCGCGGCACGTGACCACTTCCTGATCGAGGTGCACCGCTGCTTCGGCGGCATCGACGAGCCCGCCCGCGTCCAGGACTGGATCCATGACGCATTGACCGAGGTCGACGGCTACCGCGTCGCCCTCCTGGGGACGATGAGTGCCGACGGGCCCTCCGTGGACTACCTGGATCTGTGCGGTGAGGCGGAGGCGAGCGAACATCTCCGGGATCTCGACGCGATCGCCGAGCTGCGGGAGTGCACGAGTCTCGAAGAGCTCGACGAGACGCTCGACGTGACTCTCCGCTATGCGGAATTCTGGCTCGCCGTGCACTACTACGAGGCGGAGTGGCTGCTCGCCGACCATCTGGACGAGGACGAGAGGTTCAAGAGCACGTGGGACGTCTTGCCACGCGTCTGGCCCCAGGCAGCGGCCCTCACTCCCTGTTTCGTGATGACGCTCTACCAGGTCCCCAAGATCTTCGAGCGATGCACGAAACGAGGCGCGCCACGCGCCTTCGACATGGGCCGCATCGACCTGCTGATCGTCGACGAGGCCGGGCAGGTGGACAGCCCGATCGGCGTGCCGGCTCTCGCACTCGCCCAGCGTGCGCTCGTGGTGGGAGATGAGAAGCAGCTGGCCCCGGTGTGGTCCCTGGACGAGGAGACCGACCGCGAGATCGCCGAGGGTGCGGGTATCGGCGCGGAGGAATGGACTGAGAGCCTGCGCGAGCGTGGGGTGACCTGCTCCGCTCCGTCCAGCCTCATGCGCGCCGCGAGCAACGCCTCGCGGTGGAGCTTCGGCGACGGCGAGCCAGGACTGCTGCTGCGCGAGCACTTCCGTTGCCACCCCGAAATCATCGGCTTCAGCAATGAGCTGCTCTACCAGGGACTGCTGGAGCCGCGCCGCCCTGCGCAGGACTCTCTGCTGGACGGGACGCGTGCCGCCTTCGAATGGGTCGACGTCCAGGATTCGCAGGACTCCCGCCAGGGCTCCAGCCGCATCAACCTGCCGGAGGCGACAGCGATCGCCACCTGGATCGTCGAGCACTACGCGAGCTTCTACGACCTCTATCACCACCGGCAGAGCGATCCGAGCAAGCAGGTCGACGCCGACTCGCTCATCGGCGTCGTCACGCCCTTCAGCGCACAGGCCGGTGTCATCGCCGCCGAGATCCGCAAAGCCGCTCGCGCCGCAGATGACACTGCTGGCCTGCCGAACGATCTCGCGAAGCTGATCACCGTGGGGACGGCGCACCGTCTGCAAGGTGCTGAACGCCCGATCATCCTGTTCTCCGCCGTCTACGGCACGAACAGCCCACGAGCCGGCTTCATCGATGCGAACCCCGAGCTCATGAACGTCGCCGTCTCCCGTGCGAAGGACCTGCTGATCGTCTTCGCAGCCCCGAACCGCTGGGACAACGGCCCGATCTTCTCTGTGATGTCCCGATTCGCGCAGCGGGCAACGACGGAGGCAATCGTGCCGGAGGAAGCGACCGGAACAGGGGAGCTGAGCCCGTCCGAGCAACGGGCGGGGCTGATCATGCCGGCCACTCCCGCGGCAGCTGCACCGTCGAAGGAGGCACCGCAGCCCAGTGCCGAGGAACCAGCGGAGGCTACCCCGGCACGGGCACGCCAGGGCCCGTTGACCACAGTGATCCGCGAGTGGAAGACCGCGGGCGTGCTGTTCGAGGACGATGCCGACTTGGCCGCAAGCGCCTTCAACCTGCGCTTGGCAGACGCCGGGATCCTCGACGGCGAACCGGGGCAGTGGAGGCCAACGAAGCTCGCGGGCCTCCTGGGCGTGGTCGAGGTCGAGAAGTCCCGCCCGGGCAAGAACCCATACATCTCCATCGAGTACACACCGGGAGCGCAGAAGCTGCTGCTGCAGCTCTACCGCGACCAGCAGATCTGAGAGAACTGGCCCCGTCCCGCACCCAGTGGCTGCCGGATACAGGCCCGTCGGCGATCGTCCGGTCGATCGACGACAGCGAGGTGCGCTCGTCCTGTCATCAGGAGATGCCGAGTAGTCGCTGCGAGCGATCGATGCCGCCCCGCCGAGCGCGACGGCGATCTCGTCACCCCGGGCGAGGCGCTGGCCGTCACGTAGTGGCGTACCCGGCAGGACACGATCCCGCAGCCCTCGGCGTCGCGGTCCAGAAGGTTGAGATAGCTCGCATCGTCGTGGTTGCCGCGCACTCACTCGCCCAGCTGGAGACGCAGCTGAGCTGCTGACAAGGGCCCTGGCGTCACCCGGGGTGGACTGGGCCCTTTCCCGTCACCGCGCGGCCGCCCCCGACTTCTCCATCCCCTCGACGTACTGCACCTCGCCGGTCTCCTTGCCGGTGTGCAGGTCCCAGAAGGACTCGGCGATCAGGTCCGGGTCGAAGAAGGTCCCGGCGCGGACGACGCCGCCGATGGTCACGGTGCCGACTCGGAGGCCCTGCGGCACGAGCTCATCGCCCAGGGTGGCGACGAGGTTGCGGAGTCCGGCCTTGCTGATGGCCGCCGATGCCCGGGAGACGACCGGATTCACCGCCAGCATCCCTCCGGTGAAGAGCAGGGTTCCGTGGCCGCGCTCGAGCATTCCCGGCACGAGCAGCTGGGCGCTGGTCAATGCCCCGGCCACGTTGACGGTGAAGTCATCGATCAGATCCTCCACCGCCAGGGCGGTGGGGTCTCCGATCGTGTTGGCGCCGGCGTTGTAGAGCAGCACGTCCGGTGTCCCGTGCTCGTCCTCGAGGCGGGCGAACGCTGCGCTCAGGCTGCGGGGATCCGCGGCGTCGGCCACGAGGCCGTGCGCCTCGATGCCTGCCGCCTGCAGGTTCGCCACCTCGCGGTCCAGGCTGGAGCGGGTCCGGGACAGCAGCACTGCAGTGAAGCCTTCGGCCCCGAATCGGCGCGCGACAGCAGTGCTGATTCCCGGTCCTGCTCCCACGATCGCCACGAGTCCGCTGGTCATATCTGGCTCCTCCGCCTCCCGAGATCGACGGCGGCCCTGGGGTGGACGTCCCCGTTCCTGCTCGTCGAAGACTGCGGCTCGAAGGTATCAGGCGCGAGCAGCCCCGCCGCCTCGATCGGTGATGCACCGCAAACGCCTCCGGTGACGCCCGGGCCCGAGCGCCCTCCGAGGAGTGCAACATCGCTGCAACCCCTGGCAACTCCTACCTCCCCTTGACGCAAGGGGTGATCCTTCAGTCAGACGCTCGTCGACAATGAAGATGACGAAGGAGAAGGCTATGACAGCAGTGCAGGACCAAGAGAAACTGGTCCGGAAATTCGGCTGGCGGGACAAAGTCGGATACATGTTCGGAGACTTCGGCAACGATTTCTCGTTCATCCTGCAAGCGTTCTTCTTCATGATCTTCTACACGAACATCATCGGCATCAAGCCGGCGCACGTCGGAACACTGCTTCTGCTGTCGCGCATACTGGACGCCTTCACCGATATCGGCATGGGACGCCTGGTGGATGGCAGCAAGGGCACGAAGGCCGGCAGGTTCCGGCCCTGGATCCTGCGGGGAGCGATCCCGGTGGCCGTGGCCTCCACCCTGATGTACATGCCGTTCGTGGGCGACTGGGAATCCTACGGCGCTCGCCTGGGCTGGATGATCGTCACGTACATCCTGTGGGGCTCGATCACCTACACGTTCATCAACATCCCCTATGGCTCCATGGCCTCGGTCATCTCGGATCGGCCTGCGGATCGCAGCCAGCTCTCCGTGTTCCGCTCGGCCGGCGCACAGCTGGCCGTGCTCTTCATCCTGGTCGTGATGCCGCTGATCGTCTACGTGAAGATCGGCGACGATTCGGTGCTCGACGGCCAACGCATGATGTGGACGGCCATCGTGATGTCGCTCTTCGCGATCATCTTCTACCTGATCTGCTACGCCCTGGTGCGGGAGCGCTTCTCCGTGCAGCCCCCGGCCAAGGAGGATCGCCCCTCGTTCCTCCCGATGATCGGCAGCGTGCTGAAGAACCGGGCGCTGCTCGGACTGCTGGTGGCCGCCCTGCTCCTGCTGGTGGGAAGCCTGCTCGGGAACGGCCTGACCGCGTATGTCTGGCTCGAGTACTTCAACGACGGCAGCATGCAGTCACTGGCGGGCCTGTTCGGCATCGTCCCCAGCTTCGCGCTGATCCTGCTCGCGCCCTGGCTGGCCAACAAGTTCGGGAAGAAGGAAGTGGCCGTCGTCGCCACCCTCATCAGTGCAGCAGCGCTCTTCCTCGCCTACTTCCTCGGGCTCCAGGATCAGCCGTACCTCTTCATCGCGATCCTGTCGGTCTCCGGCTTCATGCTCGCCGTCTTCAACTTCCTCGTGTGGGCCTTCATCGTGGACGTGATCGACTACCACGAGATCACGGCAGGTCAGCGCGATGACGCCACGATCTACGCCGTGTACTCCTGGGCCCGCAAGCTCGGCCAGGCTCTCGCGGGTGGTCTGGCCGGCTGGGCTCTGGGCTGGATCGGATATGAGGCGGTGCAGGGCGGCGAGGCCGTCCAGCAGACCGATGCGACCATCCAGGGCATCTACATGCTCCACACGCTGGTGCCGGGGATCATCTACGTCGCCGTGGCGCTCGCTCTGATCTTCCTCTACCCGCTCAGCAAGAAGCGCGTGGACGAGAACGCAGCGAAGCTCGCCGCCCGGCGCGAAGCCGCTGACACCCTGAACGACTGACACCTCCCCGTGAAGGAATTGCAATGACTGACGCCGTAGCCCAGCCGTGGATGAACACTGCATCGAGTCCGAAGCACCGGGCGGAGCAGCTTGTGCTCGCGATGTCGCTGGAGCAGAAGATCGGACAGCTCCACGGCAACATGGAGACGATCGACATCTACAGCCTGGCTGCTCAGGTGACCACGCAAGAGGATATGGATCGGCTCGCGTCCCAGATCCAGGTGGAACGGCACGTCGCGGCCGACGACGACCTCGCCATCCCCCGCTTCCGGATCACGAACGGTCCGGTGGGAGTGGGCATGGGGGACGGCACGCCGAGCCCGCCGGCCACCTCGCTGCCGATGACGATCGGGCTGGCTGCGGGCTTCGACCCCGAGCTCGCCCGCCGCTACGGCGATCTCATCGGCTCCGAGGCCGCGACGCTGGGGCAGCATGTGCTCGAGGGTCCCGGGGTGTGCCTGCACCGGACCGCCATCGCCGGGCGCAACTTCGAGTACTTCAGCGAGGACCCGTTCCTCTCCGGGGTGATGGGGGTCGAGGTCACCAAGGCCATCCAGAGCCACGACGTCATCGCCATGGCGAAGCACTTTGCGGTGAACGATCAGGAGACGGAGCGCTTCCGCGTCGACGTCGAGCTCGATGAGCACGTCCTGCGGGAGCTGTACCTGCTGCCCTTCGAGATGATCGTGAAGGACGCGGAGGTCGCCGCGGTCATGAGCGCCTACAACCGTGTCCGCGGGACCTACGCGACGGAGAGCCGTTATCTCCTGAACGACATCCTCCGGACGGAATGGGGCTTCACCGGCTACGTCCAGTCCGACTTCTGGTCATGCCGGTCCGCAGCGGCGTCGCTGAACGCCGGCATGGATCTGGAGATGCCCGATGCGAAGTGGCTCAACGAGACGTCCGTGAAGAGCGCGCTGAGCGACACGAGCCTGGAGATCGAGACGGTGGACCGCGCCCTGGTGCGCCGGTTCACGCAGATGTTCCGCTTCGGTCACTTCGAGAGCGTCTACGACCCCGGCACGATCGACGCCGCCGGGCACGGGGCCATCGCTCGGGAGATCGGGGAGCAGCTCGCCGTCCTGCTGAAGAACGACGGCACCCTCCCGCTGGATCCCGCCACCGTCGGCGACCTGCTCATCATCGGTCAGCCGGAGTACGTGGACGACGCATGCCAGGGCGGTGGAGGCAGCTCCAAGGTCGACCCGCTCTACACGGTGACGCCGCTGGACGGCATGCGAGACGTGCTCCAGGGGCTGGGGAGCACGGCGACGGCACGCACGTTCACGGTGGCCCGCGACCTGTCCAACCTGGAGGAGGCGAAGGAGGCGGCCGCTCACGCGAGCACCGTCGTCATCATGGCGGGCCTGGTGGCCAGCGAGGGCGCCGACCGCCCCGGCATCGCCATGGGCGATCACCAGGACGACATGATCGATGCGCTGCTCGGACAGAACTCCCACAGCGTCGTCGTGCTCAAGGACTCCTCTCCGGTCCTCATGCCATGGCTGGACCAGGCGCCCGCCGTGCTCGAGGTCTGGAACCAGGGCACCGAGGACGGGCATGTGGTGGCCGACCTCCTGCTGGGCGCCGTGAACCCGTCGGGGAAGCTCCCCACCACCTACCCGAGATCCGAGGAGGACACCCTCTACCGACACCACGAGGAGCGCTACCCCGGAGTGGTCGAGGGGGAGGGGTACCCGGTCATCCGCTACACCGAGGGCCTGGAGATGGGATACCGCTGGCACCAGGCGAACGATGTCGAGCCCGCCTTCCCCTTCGGGTTCGGGCTGTCGTACACGACGTTCGACGTCAGCGAGGTGTCGGCCTCTGCGGCCGCCACCAGCGGCGATGAGCCGATCATCGTCAGCGCCACGGTCACCAACACCGGTGAGCGCCGGGGTGCGGAAGTGGTCCAGGTATACGTCGAGATGCCCCGTGAGCTGCACCAGCCTCCGCGCCGGCTGATCGGCTTCCAGAAGGTGTGGCTGGCGCCGGGGGAGAGCCGGCAGGTATCGATCACCCTCGACCCCGCCGCCACGGCCAAGCCGTTCTCCGTCTGGGACTACGGCACCGGTGACTTCCGCATCGTGGCCGGGCAGTACACGCTGCACGCCGGGACCTCCAGCGCGGACACCCCGCACCCCCTCGCGCTCACCATCCGGTGAGCGCACCCCGCTGAGACTGCGGGGCGGGCTCACCCCGCCCCGCAGTCCGGCACCGCACCGCAGAGCTGCAGGACCGGCGCGCTGCCCCTACTTGGACCAGCGGCGGCGAAGGTGGTGCGCCGCCATCTTCGGCTGACGATCGCGGGTGAAGGCCCCCTTCTTGTTCCCGCCGACGCGCATGATCCCCGCAGTGGTCATGAAATCCGCGAAGTTCCACATCTGCTCGCCGACGACCGCGTCGATCTCGTCGAACACCTCGTGGTTGGCGTCCAGATAGGCGTTCTGGTACTCCTCCGACCACGGCTGGGCAGGCAGCTGATGCTCGCCCGGATACGTGTCTGCGCCGTACTCGGTCATGATGATCGGCTTGCCGTCCCCCGCCCATGCGGTCAGCTCCGCACGAGCCATCGCCTGGGCGGCGACCAGGTCGCCGGTGGCGACGTACCACCCCCAGTAGCGGTTGAGCATCAGGACGTCGGCGAACTGGCTGACGCGGCACTTCCCGTGCGGTGAGAGCATCACGTTGACGAAACCGACCGGACGGGTCGGGTCCGCCTCACGGGCCACCTCGAAGAGCGGCCCGAAGTACTTCTCGGCGCCCTCGCTGTCGGACTCGGGTTCGTTCGCGATCGACCACATGACGACGCTGGGATGGTTCTTGTCGCGGGCGATCAGATCGCGGATGACATCCGCATGGACGGCCTGGGTGTCGTCGTTGATGGTCTCCGGGGAGAAGGTCTCATATCCCTGCCCGCCGAAGATCCCCCCGCCGAGCGCCATGTTCATGCCCACGGCAGGCGTCTCATCGATGACGACGATGCCCTTCTCGTCGCAGTAGTCCATGACATCCTCGGAATACGGGTAATGCGAGGTGCGCAGCGAATTGGCGCCGATCCAGTCGAGCAGCTCGAAGTCACGGATCATGGAGGCGTTGTCGTGCTGCTTGCCGATCGTGATGTGGTCCTCGTGCATGCCGAAGCCGGTGAAGTAGAACGGCTCGCCATTGATCAGGAAGCGTGCGCCGTCGATCTCGACGGTGCGCACACCGATCTTCTGGTGGTAGCTGTCGACCACGTCCTCACCGTCGACCAGCTGGACCTCCAGGTCGTAGAGGTAGCTGGCGAGGGGCTTCCACAGGATCACGTCGGCGATGCTCAAGGTGGCGGAGTGCCCCTGCGCCTCGGCGACCACGTGGCGATCGGCATCGCGGATGATGGCCCGCACCGTGAGGCCTTCCGCCCCGAGGCTCGAGACGTCGCAGGTGACGATCCCGGTGCCGCCCTCGACAGCGGTCGTCACGGTGACGTCCTCGAGATGCGCGCGCGGCGTGGTGTGGAGCCACACCGAGCGATGGATGCCGGCGTAGTTGAAGAAATCGTGCCAGTAGATCTGCTTCCTCCCCGCCGGGGTCTCCTCGATGACACCGGGCGGGATGGACTGGAACGACAAGGTGTTGTTGACGCAGACGGTGACGCGGGCAGTCTGCCCCGGCGTGACGTGCCCGGTGATGTCCGCTTCGAACGGCAGGTAGCCACCCTCGTGGGAGACGACCTCGACGTCGTCCACCCAGACCGTCGCGCGGTGCGTCGCGGACTCGAAATGGAGGACCACTCTGTCGTGCTGCCAGCCGCGCGGGATCTTCACGTCGTTCTGGTACCAGATGTCACCCACGAAATCTCTAGTGGCCGCATCGGTGGAGAGATCGTTGAAGCTGGCCGGGACCGCCATGGACTCGGCCTCCGGCAGGGCGCCGGAATACCATCCGTCGGAACGGCCCGTCCCGTCGGAATCCAGCCGGAACTGCCACATTCCGTTGAGGTTCTTGCGTTCTCGGATCTGATTATCCTGTGGCCTGAGCATGGTCGGCGGTTCTCCTTGACTGGTCGCGACGAGCCTCGTCGGCTCAACAGCTGGCTCGAGTCTCGCCCTCTTCCAGCGCCGAAGACGGGTGTTGCCGCAGGTTCCCTTCCCTGGGGAATGGACCGACGGGCGCACGATGGGCTGGCAGCCACAATGAGTGGCAAGAGACCTCTTGCCAGTCCTTCACCGTCATGAAGATGTCCCTGTTGATGCCGCTGCTGTTCTCGTCCGAAAGATTGGACAGCGGACCGGAGGATCTCGCCGCTTTGATCAACAGCCATTCCTCGAGGCTCTTCATCAGCGGATGAGGTGCGGCAGTCCCCGCGACAGTGACGCGTCAGCTGGTGACGGGGACCCGTAACACGTTCTGCTCCCGGAGGATGATCCCGAAGAACAGATCCAGGACCTCCGTCACGCCACAGGTGAGGGTGACATCCACAAGCGGCCACGGCCCTCCGCCGGCCCCGTGGATCGCCGACTCGCCGCCATGCGCGCGCCGATCGACGAGGGTCTGACCGCGGCTGAATCCTGGTGCCAGCTCGACGTGCACGGGACGTCGCTCGAATCCGAAGAGTTCGGGTGCCACCATCGCGCACAGTGCGCCGGCGTCGCCGATCAGCCTGTTGCTGTGGGTAGCGCCGCTGGCGGGATCGACGGCTTCGTGGTCGATCAGCGCGCCGAGGGTACGGGAGATCTCACTGTCCATGGTGTGCAGCGGCGCGACCCGCTGTGCCGGCACCTCGACCGCGTCGAACACGTCCAGGCCGTACATCATCAGAGGAACACCGCTGCTCAGCACGATGTGGGCGGCCTCAGGATCGTGCCACACGTTGAACTCGGCCACGGCACTCGCATTGCCGCCGACCGCCGACCCACCCATGAACACGATCCGCTCGAGGTTGCCGGTGACCTCCGGATGCATCCGCAGCAGGAGAGCGAGGTTCGTCATCGGCGCGAGCGAGACGAGCGTCATCGGCTCACTCGCCTCGACGATGGTCCGTCGCATCAGCTCGATCGCATGGACGGGCTGCGGTGTCCGAGTGCTGGCCGGGAGCACAATCGATCCGAGTCCGGTCGCGCCATGCACCCACGACGCGTCCCTGGAGCTCTCGATCAACGGGCACAGTGCGCCGCCGGCGACGGGTATCTGCGGAGCTCCGACGAGGTCGAGGATGCGCAGGGTGTTAGCCACGACGTTGTCCAACGACGTGTTGCCGGCGACGCAGGTGATTGCTCGGACGTCGATCTCCGGGTGCCGTAGGGCGAACATGAGCGCCATCGCATCGTCGATGCCGGTGTCCACGTCCAAGATGACGGGGGTTGTCATTTCTTCTGGTCTCTTTCGTCGGGAGGGAGCTGCCGGTCGGTGGTGGCCGTCTGCGCGCTGCTCAGGGGATCAGGGCGACGACATCGTCGAGCTGCAGGGATGCCGGCGCCAGGCCCAGGTCCTGGGCAAGCTGCGCACCGACCGGCCGCTGCAGCCGGGCTCGGGCCAAGACGTCATCGTCATCGAAGATCTCCGTAGCGGGAGCGTCGGCGATGACCTGTCGCTGTGCCATCACCACGACACGGTCGAAGGTGTCGGCCACGAACCGCATGTCATGGGTGATGGTGACCACTGCGGTGCCCTCGTCCTCGAGCTGACCGATGAGGCGCTTCAGCAAGGCGAGCCCGCGTCCGTCGAGACCTGCGGTGGGCTCGTCGAGGATCACGTAGCGCGGTTCGCCGACGAGCATGGCGGCGATCGCGACGAACTTCTTGATCGCGAACGGCAGGTCGTTGGGGTTGAGGTCCAGGTACTTGCCGATACCGGTCATCTTCACGGCACGGCGGACGCGCTCGTTCGTCCTCTCAGCGCTCCATCTGTCGTGACGAGGGATGTACTCGAGCTCGCTGCGGACGTCCGTCCCGAAGATCTGGTCGTCGGGGTTCTGGAAGACATAGGCGACCTGGCGTGCTGTCGTGGCGGTGGTCTGGGACGCCGTGTCGACGTCGTCCACCAGAACCCGTCCCGTGGTGGGTCTCAGCAAGCCGTTCATGAGCTTCACAGTGGTGGTCTTGCCAGCGCCGTTCTGGCCGATGATCGCCACCCGTTCGCCGGCGGCGACGGCGAGGTTCACTCGATCAACGGCGAGTGAGCCATCGGGATAGGCGAACGACACGTCATCGAGTCGAATGGTCACGTGATGTCTCCTGGAGTCGAGCGGAGAGGACAGTTCTCGCCGCGTCCTTCGTGATCGGGGTGGTGTCGAGACCTCGCCCCTGGGCCTCGAGCCGATGGGCGATCTCGGTGACCTCCGGTCGGGGAACGCCGGCGGCGTCGAGCGCGGGGGAAGTCAGCACATCCTGCGCCGGCCCTTCTGCCGTGACCCGTCCACCGTCGAGCACGATGATGCGGTCGACGTACTCGGCGAGCAGATCGATCGAGTGCTCCACCAGGATGATCGACTTCCCCTTCTCCTTGAGCCGCCGGATGATCGCGAAGACCTCCTCCGTGGACTCGGGGTCCAGCTGCGAGGTCGGTTCATCGATGACCAGGACGTCGGCATCCATGGCGAGGATCGAGGCGAAGGCAACCTTCTGGCGTTGGCCTCCTGACAGACCGTTGGGGTCCTTCTCGACGAGTGCCTCGATACCGAGCTCGTGCACCACCTCGATCACTCGCGCGATCATCTGCTCTCGGTCGACGCCCAGGTGCTCGAGCCCCAGCGCGATCTCCTCGAAGACGGTGTCGCGGATCCCGGAGATCTGGGTGAAGGGGTTCTGGAACACGTACCCGATCCGGCGGGAGAGCTCCGCCGGGTCCCAGTCGCGCAGAGGGGTGCCGAGCACGTCGACGTCGCCCGTGAGCTCGCCGTCGTGGAAGTTGGGGACGATCCCGCGCATCACGTTGCACAGCGTGGACTTGCCGCTGGCGTTGCGTCCGACCACCCCGTACAGCAGTCCGGGCTGGAGCACGAGGTTGACCCCCTGCAGCGCGGGAGCGTCCGCGTAGGCGTACGTGAAGTTCACGTCGCGCATCTCGATCAATGCCACAGCAGTACCTTTCCGATGATGCTTCCCACGGTGAGGACGAGCATGCCGCCCAAAACCGCCCAATCGGTGATCCCGGGTCGACGGAGGAAGACGAATTGCGAGTGCCGGGAGCTGACGTTGAACGCGCGTGCATCGAGCGCCAGGGCTCGCTCCTCGGTCTGGGACATGGCGGAGAGGAACACCGGCGCCAGCACGGGGAGGAATGCTCCGGCACGTCTCACGATCGATCCCTCGGTCTCCACGCCCCGCGACTTCTGAGCATCCAGGACTGTGCGGACGTTCGCCCCGAGGTCGGTGATCGCCTGGAAAGAGGCGAGCACGATATAGCTGGCTTTTCGATGCACGCCTACGTCTTCCAGGGCCAGCATCAGATGCCGGATCGGGACGAAGGCGAAGAACAGCGTGAGGATCGCACACATCGCCAGCACGAACACCGTGAATCCGGCGGCCTCCGTGATGCTGGTGGGACTGATGCCGAACGGGCCCCACGACCAGTAGGTGTCGGCATCCTTCGCGAAGATCACTCGCACCACGAACAGAAACCCGCCGACTGCCAGGACCAGCCGCGCGAAGACCGACACGAAACGACGTCCAACCCCGCCCAGGAACGCGAGGACGACAGCAGCGAGGCACACTGCGGCCGACCCGACGAGCTCGGGCAGCATCGCGGTGACCACAGCGAGCAGTACCGCGCAGGCCAGCAGGACGAGAGGATTCAGATCACGCACCGGATTGCCCAGGCTGGCAGGCTTCCGGAAGCGGTCGAGATATGAGGCATCCAAGGTGGGGGGCGCTACGGTATTCGAGATCATCAGAGCGCCAGATCGTCGTCGAGATCGCGGAGCTCTGCATTGGATGCTGAGTCAAACCGAACCACCCTGCCCATGAAGACGTGACCGAGCGGCAGCTTCGCGAGCAGCCGGGACGGGACCCGGCGCAGGATGAGGAAGACGACCACGACCACGACCAGTTTGTCGACGAGGTCCAGCGGGACACCGGAGAGGTACACGGCCACGTTCATGTCGAACCCTGAGGCATACAGCGCTGCAGTGATCACCGAGACACCATTGGGCGTGAGGCCGCCGAAGATCCAGAGACTGATCAGGGCGCCGCCGAACCCGCCGATGATGGCGAAGGGGATGACCGTCGCCAGCGCCTTGCCGAAGGTGGTGAACCAGCCGCGCTTCGAAAGCAGTCCGGCGGCGAGTCCGATGAGGATGTTGATGATCGCGTAGACCATGGTCGTCGGATTGGTGATCGAGTTGATGACATTGGAGATCGCACCGACGAGGGCTCCGGGCAGGCCGCCGCAAAGAGCGCCGACGAGGATCGTCCCGATGCTGTCGAAGTAGACCGGGAGCTTCAATAGGATGGCGAGCTGACCGCCGACGAAGTTGGTCGCGACACCGATGGGGATCATGAAGAGTGTGAGCTGGCCGTAGCGGGCCCACAGTGACTTCCGGGGAGCCTGTGAGCGAGTTTCCTTGGACATGGAATGCCTTTCTGACGTCGACGTTGACGGGACTGACATGGATCAGTCGGGATGGTGCCCGCAGGACGGGCGAAGACGAATGGTGTAGCCGCATCTCTCATGCCGAGGAGCGAATGATGTCGAGCGGTGTTTGCCGGGCAACATCGCGACCGCCGCGCGGGCGATCTCATCGAGGGGCTGGACCACCCCCGACAGCTTTGGTGCGGTGTACTCCGACATCTCGGTACCGTCGAAGGTGATGACTGCGAGCTCGTCCGGTACACGCAGTCCATGCTCGGCGGCCGCGGCGAGCAACCCCACGGCCTGCAGCTCGTTCGAGGCGAACACTGCTCTTGGCCGAGGTCCTGAGGTGATCAGCGCGCTGCCGGCGTCATAGCCGCCGCGACGCGTGAATGGCGCCTCGACGATCCACCGTGGATCCGCCAGGAGCTCCGCTTCGGCGAGGGCAGATCGCCACCCCTGGAGACGCTCGCGCGCGGTGAGCAGCTGCTCGGGACCCGTGATGATCGCATGTTCGCGGTAGCCGTGCGTCACGAGGTGCGCGGTGACGGCGTGCGCTGCGGCGACGTTGTCGACAGCCACGGAGGAAGCGAGGTGCTCCGGATCCACACGGTCGAGAATGACCACCGGCACTTCCCCGTCGAAGGCGGCCGAGAGGTCGGGGTGGCTGTCGACGCCCACGAACAGCAGGCCGTCGACGCGGCGGCGGACGAACGTGGAGATCAGCTCCTTCTCCCTGTCCTTGTCCTCCGCGGAGTCCCCTAGCAGGAGGATATGGCCGGACTCGGACGTGCTGTCCTCGAGTTCGTGGGCGAGCGCGGCGAAGAATGGGTTGGAGATGTCAGGGACGATCAGTCCGTAGAGGCCGCTCACGCCGGAGGCAAGCGCCTGGGCAACCGTGTCCGGCACGTACCCGACCTCCTCGATCGCAGCGAGGACTCGTTGCCGTGTCCGCTCAGCCACCGGCCGGGGGCCGTTGTTGATCACGTAGCTGACGATCGCTGTCGAGGTGCCGGCGACCCGAGCCACGTCCTTGCGGGTCACACGGCCTCTGCCGCGGACGTTCGTCGCACCCCCGCTCATGCCACGACCTGGTCGTCAAGGCAGAGCACCCGAGGGTTCGGGGTTCCGTTCTCGTCCACCTCGAGTGCGGCGAGTCCGCGGTAGGAATCACTGGTGCCCGGGGTGGTGACAGCCAGGGAGCCAGCGGCTGTCCCCCATCGGACCGCAGCGCGGAGGTCATCTCCATGGGCGAGCCGCGCCGCCACGGCGCCGACGAAGGCATCGCCCGCCCCGGTGGTGTCGACCACTTTCCCGGACTGTGGTGCCGGCTGGTGCCAGGTGGCTTCGCCGGCCGATGCGATTGCGCCGCGTTCTCCGAGAGTGATCACAACGGATGCCGCGAACTTGTCCGCCAGATCGGCGGCGAGGCGCCCCACGTCGTCGACCGCGGACCCGCTGCCGGGGGCGACCGCGGTGTCAGGGGCGAGACGGCGATGCAACTCGAGCGCCTCGCCTTCGTTCAAGATGAGCGGGTCCGCTGCCGAGAGGGTCGCGAGTGGAACGTCGATCACAGGGGCGAGATTGAGTACGAATCGGATGCTGTGGTCGCGACAGACCAGGGCGAATGCGGCCACAGCGTGCGCTGGCAGCTCGCCCTGGGCGAGGCCGACGGTAGTGGCGACGTCCCGCAGTGCCGCGGCGACCTCGTGTGCCTCGAGCGCTTCGGGTCCGACCTCGGCGTTGGCGCCGCTGACCACGACGACGGTGTTTTCCCCGCTGCCATCGACGGTGACCTGTGCTGTCCCGGTGCGCGACGTGGCGCTGGCGAGCATTCCGGAGGTACCCACGCCTTGGGAGGCGAGGAGGCGGCGCAGCGTGTTTCCGGCCTCATCCGTGCCGAGCCGGCCGATCAGGTCCACCTGGACACCGAGCTTCTCCGCAGCGACTGCCTGGTTGGCTCCCTTTCCTCCCAGTCCACTGCTTCCACCGTGTCCGAAGACGGTCTCGCCCGGACGGGGCAACGCATCGAGATAGACGAAGGTGTCCATATTGGCCGATCCGAACACCAGTACGCGAGGCATGGTCCCGGTGGTCTTCTGCTGTGACGCCATGTGGTCTCCTCTTCGAGCAACCCTGTCTACGCGCGTTGTCTACGCGGGTAGATATGCAACGTATATGACGGGCGTCACGAGCGCAACTCTTGTTCAGGCCGGGTTCGGTCGGGCCAGGTCGACGATTTCCAGCGCCAGGTCCGGGACTTCTCAGAGCGCGCCACCACTGCTCGAGATCGAGGAGGCAGTGCCGAAATCGAACTGCTGTTCATCATTCAGGTGTAGCGCCGCCCATCGGTGCTGCGGCACTCGACTCTGGTGCGGAGCCCGGCTCGCCAGCCAGCCTCCGCCACGGTTGAGTCAGAACTGGTTCGTCCTTCTCGGGGGCTTTTCCCCGGATGGCTGCGAGAGGCCCATCTCGAACGCATCGCTGAGGGCACGGCCGGCAAGGGCACGCTGGCATGGATGCTCGGAGTCCCGGCGGAGTCCCGGCGGAGTCGCTCGAGGTGGACGAACCGGAACGAGGCGCTGAGCTGTCCGATGAGGACCTCACGGCCGACCGCAGCAGCAGAGCTGGCTCGCTGAACCAGACCCTCACGCCGCTGCGAAGCACCCCGCCGCCACGGGCGCCTCGTGGTCGTCCTCGGTGGTGAGTCCCTGCCTCGGAACCTTCCGCGTGATCGCCTCAGGCCACCCGTACCGAGATCTCGACCGGCTCCACGGGTGCCTCGAGCGTTCCGTGGCTCTGGTCGCAGTCCTCTTCGACCTCTCGGGTCCGCGTGCAATACAGCACCCGCACCGTCGTCTCACCAGCGGCGAGCCCGTGGATCTCGACGGCGAACTGCTGGGTGCCGCCTGGGGCCTGAGTGCTGTCGGACGCCGGCTCCACGCCGAACACCTTCTCACCGATGGCGACGTCTGCCTCGACGATCGCGGGATCGCCCACGGAGACCACGCCCCAGTAGTCGCCCACGCCGAGCGATCCCTCGGGCAGGGACACCTGCACGATCTCGCCTGCGGTCACATCGACCGCGGCCGTGCCCTCCGGCAGGAGGGTGCCCTCGCTCGGTGCGGCCTGCGTCGTGGTCGTCTGGTCGCTGGGTTCCGTGCTCGGGTCCTCTCCGACCGGGAGGAGCGAGCATCCGCTGAGCAGGACCGCGCCCGCCGCTGCGAGGAGGATCCGTCCCCGGCGGGCGAGGCGTGCTCTGCGCGAGGCCGTAGCGCCGGGTCTCGTCATCGCTGCCTTCCTGATGGGGGCCACTCCCCATTCCTTTCGCCCGAGATCGAATCTACTGTGCCATGGAACACGATCGCAGTTGCTCGAGGACGGCCGCCCGATGACCGCGGACACCGGCGGGATCACCGAACCGGCCCATGACGAGATCGCCGGTGAACATGCGTACAAGGTCTCCGCCGTGGACGTGGAGAACGGCACGGTCACCGTGGTGAACCCCTGGGGCGATGAGGAGCCTGTGACGATGAAGTACGACGATTACGTGGACACCTTCCAGGGCACTGCCGTGGGCAGGACCGAGGCGCCGTCGCTCGGAGACCGCTTCGGAGAGCTCTTCGACGGGACCAGCGGTTACTGACCCACGGGTCAGCGTGGGTCGCAGTGTCCTCACCGTCGACGATGTGACGCGGGCGCCCGTCGGACGTGGTCGCCTGCGATGACGACGCTGGACCTGACAGCGTGGCGTTTGCAATCCTGGGGCCGGAGCACACGATCTTTCGGGAGGCTCGGCCCCGGGCCCGTCCGGAGACCGCGGCTCACCCCGCGACTGGCTCCGCACCCAGCCGCTCCCGCTCCTCCGCGACCACCTGCTTCCTGATCGCGACGTCATCCGTGCCGATCGCGGTGATCCGGCCCAGCGTCCCGTTCACCCAGCGGCTGGCGCCGTCGTTGGTGAGCATCATGAACTGCGCGCCGAGTGCGAGCGACAGCGAAACCTCCGTGGGGTGCTCGAACCCGTCGGAGTCCCCGCTGAGCTGCGCGGTGAAGGTCTGCGGCGCATCGGGCAGGCGCTCGAGCATCTGCCGGTTGCGGGCGCCGACGATCCGGTTCGTGGTCGCCGGAGTCAACCAGAACTCGTCCAGGCCCGGCTCGAAGTCGGGATCGGTGCGGCGGTTCAGCTCGGCGCGGGCGTCCTCCAGCAGCGTCCCCTCCCGCATCGCGTTCAGCAGATGCACCAGATGTTCGTCCCGAGCTGGGGGAACACCGTGCCCAGCTCCACCACCGGGAAGGTCGCGGCGTCGAAAGAGCGGGCGGAGAAGAAGAACGGGGTGCCGAAGCGCTCCTCGATCCATGCCGCCTCGTGATCGGTGACCACCCGCGGCAGGTGGTACAGGTCCCCGACCAGCACCAGCTGCACCCCGCCGAACGGGGTGCCCGGCCGCGGCCCGAACCGCTCGAGCGCTGCGGTGAGCGCGTCGAACAGGTCCGCCCGCACCATCGAGGCCTCATCGACGATGAGGGTGTCCAGCTACTTCAGAGCTGTCGCGAAGCGCCCCGGGTAGTAGTCGCCGCCGCGCACCATCTCCTCGGTGACGCCGAGCGGGAAGGAGAACAGGCGGTGGACCGTGTATCCGTCCACGTTCAGCGCCGCGATCCCCGTGGGCGCGACCGTGATCGTGCGCCGCGCGGTGGTCTCCAGGTAGTGGCGGATCA
This sequence comes from Brachybacterium vulturis, assembly GCF_002407185.1. Lineage (NCBI taxonomy): Bacteria > Bacillati > Actinomycetota > Actinomycetes > Micrococcales > Dermabacteraceae > Brachybacterium > Brachybacterium vulturis. The sequence goes on along the minus strand of NZ_CP023563.1, from coordinate 3,750,617 downwards.
GCGTGCACTTGCCGGTGCCCGCCTTGCCGGTGAGGAACAGGTGGTGGCCGGCGTGGAGATGATCGAGCGCGGCCCGGAACTCCCCGGTGATGGTGAGGCCGGCGGGCGCGGGCGCTGCCGGGGCTGGCTCCGGCTCGGGCGGCGACAGCCAAGGGCCAACGGATCTTCTGCGTCTTACACCTCGTGCCAGAGCGCCCGGCTCACGCGCCGGTGAACGCCCGCCCGGCAGCCCGCAGGAACTCCTTCTTGTGGCCCGGGGCGCTCAGCAGCTCGCGGTCCCGGACCGCAGGTCCGCCGCTGGGGAAGCTCTGTCGAGCCCCGGGTACGTCAGAGTGTTGCGCGGTGGGCACCCGCGTGGCCGCGGCGGCGGATGCACGGCGCCTTCGCGCGGGGCATGGCCGCGCCGCAACGTGGCTCTTCCCTCAGGGCGATGAGGCGCTCGGGGTCGGGGCTGCCGGCCACCCGTTCCAGTGCGGCTGCCAATGCTCGGGGAGGGTCGAGCTGTCCCGTGTCGGGGTCCCACGCGTTCGCGATCGCCGCGTTGAGTTCGTCGATCGACAGCACCTCGGCGATCTCCTGGGTGAGAGCGCCGATCGCGACGGCGGATTTCATGAGCCCGTCGGGCGGGGGTTCGGGCCGGTAGTCCCACAGCTCGAGGCCGTGCTTCTGGGCAGTCAGCTCGTAGAGCTCGAGCATGTCCCAGATGCTCTGGACCACGTCCTCGTCCAGCGTGCCGCTGGCGATGAGGGCGTTCACGGCGTCATAGATCCGGTTCTCGCTGCGCGGTCCGATGGCGATGATCTCGAGCAGACCGGTGCCGTCCGGTGAGATGGAAGAGCGGAACACGAGGCGGTACTCGCCACGTAGCGTCGCGGTCGTGTTCAGCCCCGCGAGCTGGTCTGTCGCGGACCGGTTGGACAGGGGGTGCTTGCCCCATGGCCTGGTGAAAAGGTCGACGATGTCGTCGAGCACCTCATCCCACTGGGAGTGGTCGACGTTCTCGGCGATCCACTCCTCGACCTGGGTGGACAGGACCAGCTCTGCCTGATCGTCCGGGAGGTGCTCACCGGCGCGCATGCAGCCGCTCTCGCACCTCGTCGACGGAGCGGAACTCAGACTTCTCGGCGACGAGCGTGCTGGCGGACTGCACGAGCTGGTCCGCAGCGTGGCGGAGGGAGCGCTCGAGCTCGTCGAACCGTTCAGGACTCATGACGACGGCGGTGGGCTTGCCGTGATTGGTGAGCACGACGGTGCGCTCGGCTGCCTTCTCCGCGAGGAAGCCGGCACCCTTCTTGGTCGCCGTGGTGGCGGGCATGCGGAGCGGTGTGGTCATGGCCCCAGTTTAGCAGTGATATGCAAGGAACTTCGAACTTTGGTGACGAGCTCATGCCACGGCCGATGTCCCCGCGATTCCGGCGCCAGGATTGGCCCGCGGGGGACTCATGTGGCTTACCGGATGAGTCTCGAACGGAGCAGACGTGCCCCGTCCTCAACCGGCCACCGCGGTGTCGCTGCGCTGGCCGCGGCCGTCGGCGCTCTGGCATCGATCGCGGCGTCCATCGCGCTCGTCGGCCTCGTGCTGACCCCGAACGATCCCGGCACCTCGGAGCCGACGGTCGCTGCGGAGGGAACCGAGGAGGTCGACCAGGACGCGGAGACCGAGACCGAGGCCGAGCCGTCGGGCCCGGCGGAGGAGGCCTCCCCCGAGGCGGACCCGATGACGGAGAATGAGTCGCTCGCTGAGGAGGAGCCCGTCACCACGCAGTAGGCGACCCCCGAGCCGACACAGGAGCCGAGCCCCGCGCCGACCGAGGCGCCGGATCTCAGCGCCGACGAGGAGCTGGACGAGCGCACCCTCGCGCAGATCGCCAAGGCACCGGATGACCACCTCAACCGCCAGGTGATCGTCTACGGCGCGATCACCCAGCTGGACGCCGCGACCGGCAGGGGCTTCGTCCGGATCTCCATCGCCGAGGCTCCGCTGGGTAGCGTAGGGACGGGAACCACTCCTCCTTCGACGATCCGATGCCGGACGAGCTCCTCCATGCCGACGATCCGCACCCCCCCCCATGTACTAGAACTAGTATCCATGTGTACAGTGGTGTCATGGCCGACGTGACCCGGACTGAGCTGAACCAGCAGACCGCACGCGTCCTCGCCCGCGTCGAAGCCGGCGAGGAGATCACCGTGACCGATCGCGGCCGCCCCATCGCCCAGCTGAGTCCGGTGCCCTCGGACCGCCGGGCGCGCCGACTCGCCACCGGGGCGCTCCGCCCCGCGCCGGAGCGAGGCGTCCCGGAGATCCGCAGCCCGCTGCGCAGATGGAGCACCGAGCAGATGCTCGAGGACATGCGCGGAGACCGGCCGTGATCTATCTGCACACCTCCGCGGCGTACAAGCTCCTCAGCCGGGAGCCCGAGGTGAGCGAGGTCGAGGCGCTGTTCGCCGAGGGGACCGAGCTGCTGTCCTCGCGGCTGCTCGAGGTCGAGCTGCAGGCGACCGTGCTCCGCCGAGGGGGAGCGCTGGAGGACGTCGCGGCGATCCTGCGCCGCGTGGAGCTCGATGCGGTCGACGACGAGATCATCGACCACGCCCTGTCCCTGCAGGCGGGGCTGCGCGCGATGGACGCACTGCACCTGTCGACCGCGCTGCTGTACGGGACGGACGTCTCCGCGATCGCGACCTATGATCGCGAGCTCGCCCTCGCGGCCGAGCGGCACGGCCTCGCCATTCATCGCTGACCTCGGCCCGGTCGCTGTCCAGAACCGGTCCTGGCCGCTCACGCCGCCCTCAGGGCTCGGCGACGTCCCTCGGGTGAGCGCGATCATCCACGGCATCACGCCGGAGCAGATGGCCGGCTCGGGGGCACTTGGTGATATCGCATCGAGCATTCCGCAAGGGTGCAAGGTCCCTCGTCATGCCGATGGACGGCTCGGAGCATTCTTGCCCGGCACCCCGCGCCCCGTATCCTGGCCGTATGCCAGCCGAGCATGACGACGACGAAGAGATCCGGCGCCGCTTCGAGCAGATCCTCGCGGGGATGTCCACGGACGAGACACGTGCCGCGATCGGAGCCCTGCTCGCCTCCGGTCCCGATCCGTTCAGGGCGCCCGCTCGCCCCGATCTGCGCCGGCCACAACTCTCCGCCCCGGTGGTGCTGACGGTGCGGGTGGATCTCCGGCACGCCGCGCCCCCGATCTGGCGGCGGCTGGAGCTGCGCTCCGATCTCAGCCTCGCCACCATCCATCAGGTCCTGCAGGCCGCGTTCTCGTGGTGGGATTACCACCTGTACCGCTTCGCGCTCGGCGGCGACCCGTTCGATCGTTCCTCGCAGCTGTTCCTGTGCCCCTTCGACGTCGAGGAAGGGGAGGACGAGGGCCTCCCGCTCGGTGAGGTACGCCTCGACGAGGTCCTCCAGGAGGTCGGGGACCGGCTCGAGTACGTCTACGACTACGGCGACAGCTGGCATCTGAAGCTCAAGGTCGAGAATGTGCGACCGGCGAACGAGGAGACCCCGCGGGCCGTCGCGACCGGTGGGAGGCGCGCCGCCCCGCCCGAGGACTGCGGCGGACTGACCGAGGCCGAGGACCTCGCCGACGTGCTGGAGGACCCCGCCGCCTTCGATCTCGAGGATCTCAACGAGGCGCTGGCGGACGTTTCTGCTGCGCCGCAGGACCTCGGCCTCCACCCGGCGCTGGTCACGCTGATGGAGGCGGCCCGGCGCACCCCGGCGGATGGCGACGTCGCCGTGCGCGCCGCCGCGCTCCTCGCCCCGCCGGAGCCCCTCGACGCTGTGGAGCGGGAGGCGGCGCTGCGCCCGGTGCTGTGGTTCGTCGACCGTGCCGGGAACGGCGGCATCCCGCTGACATCCGCCGGATACATGAAGCCGGCGGACACCGAGGCCGCCTCCCTGGTGCTGCCCGAGATGGCGTCCTGGATCGGCAAGAACAATCGAGAGAGCCTCGCGTTCCCTCTGCTGACGTTCCGGGAGAGCCTCCAGACGCTGAAGCTCCTGCGCAAGTACAAGGGGAAGCTGCTGCTCACCCGGGCCGCAGCCGCGGCGGGCACGGAGCCGGACGCCCTGTGGTCGCTCCTGGCGAGCACGCTGATCCCCTCCGCCGACGGCTTCGAACGCACCGGGGCCGTCGCGCTGCTCCTGCATATCGCGACCACCCCGGAAGGACAGGACGAGCCGTACGACGCGGTCGCAGGACTGCTCACGCAGCTGGGATGGAGAGAGGGCGAGGGGCCGGTCTCGCGCTATGCGATCCGTGATCTGAGCGTCGCCAGCCTGCTGCGCAGCCTCGCTCCGCGAAAGGTGTCGCGGCACCGGGACGTGGTCTCCGCGCCGGCCCGGGCGCTGGCTGCCGCGGCGCTCGCCGGGGCCGGCGAGGTCACCGATGAGTGACGCGCTCCGGGACGGCGCGGCCGCGCCCCGTCTCACCCTCGCCATCGCCGGCGCGACCGGGACCCTGGGCCGCTCCGTCGTCGAGGCCGCACGTCGTGGCGGTCACGACGTCCGCGAGATCTCGCGTGCCCGTGGTGTGGACGTCATGACCGGTGAGGGGCTCGCCGCCGCGCTTCATGGTGCCGACGCGCTGATCGAGTGCCTCAAACCCCCGCAGCTCGACGAGAGCGCAGGGTCCTGGTACGAGAAAGCGGCCCGCGTGCTCGGCGAGCACGCCATGTCGGCCCGGGTGCCGCGCACCGTCGCCATCTCCATCCTCGGCATCGACCACATGCAGGACTATCCCTTCTATCGCGCACAGCTGCGCCATGAGCACGCGGTGCGCGAGCACTGTCCGGGAGCGGTGATCGTGCGTGCCGCTCAGTTCCATGACTTCGTGGGCAGTCAGCTGCGCCGCGCGGGCGACCACTACGAGGTGATGGACGTGCGCTCCCAGAGCGTGGACACCCGCGCCGTGGCGGAGCTGCTGGTCACCCAGGCCGTCGCAGCCGAGCCGGCCCCACTCGCCCAGATCGCCGGACCGCAGCCTGAGAGGACCCTCGACCAGGCCCGTCGGCTGCTGGCCGCGCGCGGCGAGGACATCCCCGTCGTCGGCGTGCCCGGGAGCGAGACCATGGCGCGCGGCGGCATGCTCCCCGGCCCCGAGGCGATCCTGGCCGGACCGACCTACGAGCAGTGGCTGGCCGGGCGGGCCGGCGAGGTCGAGGGGCTCACCGAGGAGAGCGCAGGCGAGCTCGGATGAGCCCCGCCGGAATGATCGCGGTCGTCGGGTCGATCAACGTGGACCTGAGCGCCCAGGTGGCCCGCCATCCCCGGCCGGGGGAGACCCTCCACGGCCGGGGCGGGCGGATGACGCCTGGCGGCAAGGGCGCGAACCAGGCCGTCGCCGCCGCGAAGCTGGGCGGGAGCGTGCAGATGATCGGCGCCATCGGCACCGACGCGCAGGCCGAGGTGGGCCTGTCCGGCCTGCGCGCGGCCGGGGTGGGCCTGGACGGCGTGCGCGAGGTCGAGGGGCCGACGGGCCTGGCGATCGTGACCGTCGCCGAGGACGGCGAGAACACCATCGTGGTGATCGGAGGCGCCAACGACGCCGTGGACGCCGCCCAGGTGAAAGCCTCTCGCGAGGTGCTCGAGGGCGCGGCGATCGTGGTGTGCCAGGGCGAGATCCCCCGCGGCGGGATCGAGGCCCTGCCCGCTCACGTGCAGGGACGGTTCCTGCACAACCCTGCCCCCGTGATGGAGCTGGATCCGGCGGTGCTGCGCGCCTCCGACCCGCTGGTGGTCAACGAGCACGAGGCCGCCCTGGTCCTCGCGCAGCTGAGCCCGGAGACGGACCCGACGCAGCAGCCGGAGCAGATCGCCAGCGCCCTCCGCGACGCCGGCATCGCCTCCGTGGTCCTGACCCTGGGTGCGCAGGGCTCGCTGGTGGCCGACGCCGACGGGTCCCACCGCATCCCCGCCGCGCCGGTCACCGCGGTGGACACCACCGGCGCCGGCGATGCGTTCATCGGTGCGCTCGCCGTGGGCCTCGCCGGTGGGCAGTCCCTGCCGGTCGCCGCCCGCTTCGCCTCCCAGGTCGGTGCCTTCGCGGCCACCGGCCACGGCGCCCAGCCCAGCTACCCCGGCACAGACGATGAGCTGCCGCAGCTGGACGGAGCGGGAGCATGAAGCGCCGGGGGATCCTCCACCCCGAGCTCAGCGCGCACCTGGCCCGCCTCGGCCACACCGACAGCCGCCCGGTCATGGCATCGGCCGCTCTCGCGGTGGCCTGACCGCGAAGTTCCACCAGGCCGTCGATGGCCGCGGTCGCCCGTTGGGGATGGTCGGTGGGCAGCGCAACGACCGGGCGATGATCGCCGAGATTCTCGGCGAGCTTCACGTCCCGTGGCTCTGTCCGGGCCGCCCGCGACCCCGACCCGCCACCAGAACCGGGGCTTGACACTCCTGCCCTTGAAGGCCCTGATTCCCGCGTCATACAGTGATCCACCCCACCGATGAGGAGGTTCGATCATGGCCACTGCAGACGCCAGGACATTGATCAAGCTCAGCGACATCGACCAGACCGTCGCTGACCGCGAGGAAGACATCCGGAACCGGCACGTCAAAGACCGCAACGGCGAAGACATCGGCAAGGTCGATGAGCTGATGATCGACAGCGACGAGCACAAGGTCCGCTTCCTCGACGTCGCCTCGGGCGGTTTCCTGGGCATCGGCCAGGAGGAGACCTTCATCCCCGTCGACGCGATCACCGCCATCGACGCCGAGGAGGTGCACATCGACCAGACCCGTGAGCATGCCGCCGGAGCCCCGGCCTATGATCCGGATCTGGTCGATCAGGCTCCCTACTACGAAAGCGTGTACGGCTACTACGGCTTTACGCCGTTCTGGGGAGCCGGATATGTGTACCCGGGTTACCCGTTCTACCCGTGACACCGCGGGGGACTGCTCCGGCTGCTCTCCAGCCGGCCATCAGCCCGGCTCGACGCACATAGACGGATGCCCGGGCGGAGCGACCCTCGCGGGGCTGACCCGCACGAGGACCTGCTACTGCCGGTCCTCGATCGGCTCCACGTCGTCCGGCTCTTCGGGGACGTGCGGGTTGGGATCACTGTGCGGCACGTGGGTCGGCGTGATCACGGACTCGTAGGCGTGCTCGTTGGAGTACTGCAGGAACGCCAGATGCGCCTCGTACCGATCGATGACGTCGTCGATCACCTGCTGGGACGTCAGCCCCATGAGGTCGTACCCCTCCGAGCCGGTCTGCGTGAAGACCTCGAGGCGGTAGTACACATCCGCTCCCCGGGACATGCTGCGTGCGCCGAACGTGGGGACGGCGGCCTGGACGGGTGCGACCCGGTACTGGAAGTCCCGCTGTCCTGCGGGCATCGTGACCAGGAGCGTGTACTCGGAGATGGCGCCGCCGGCTCCGGGGCCGACCGTGAGCGAGGCCGTGTAGCCGAGCGTCGTGAACTCCGCCGAGACGTCCCGCAGCGCGGGGGAGACCACATCGGTCTCGAACCGTGCGACGGCGCGCTCGGAGGGGTAGGACCGGATCTGCGCGAGCCGCTGCCGCCACGTCTTCTCGGGGGCGTGACCGCCGTGGGCGGCGACCTGGGGCGTGCGCCGGGTGATCCCCTCACGCTCGGCACGTTCCATCCGCAGCACTTTCGAGAACGACGCCATCACCAGATACACGATGATCGTCACCGGCAGCGCGAAGATCAGCGTCGCGAGCTCCATCGTGCGCACGCCCCCGGCCATCAGCATCCCGATCGTCAGCACCGCCGTGACCAGCGCCCAGTAGATGCGCAGCCACTTCGCGCCGTCCTGTGCCGGATCGGGGATGGAGGAGGAGAAGTTGGCCATCACCATGGCGCCGGAGTTCGCGCTGGTGAGGTAGAAGAGCATGCCGGAGAGGGTGGCCAGGCCGATCAGGAAGCTGGCGCCGGGGAGGGACTGGAGCAGGGCGTACCAGCCGTGCTGCGGGTTGGCCATCGCGAGGGCCGCGAACTCGGAGTCCCCGTCCAGCACCTTGCGCAGCGCGGAGTTGCCGAAGATCGTCACGATGAGGAAGTCGCACAGCACCGGCGCGGTGATCGCCGCGATCACGAACTCGCGCAGCGTGCGTCCGCGGGAGATGCGAGCGAGGAACAGGCCCACGAACGGCCCCCACGCGAGCCAGAACGCCCAGAAGAACAGGGTCCAGCTGCTCATCCACTCGGCGCCGCCCTCGACGTACCCGAAGGTCTCCAGGGTCCGCTCGGGCAGCGTGAAGACGAAGCGGCCGATGTTCTCGACCATCGTGCTGAGCAGGAACGCGGTGTTCCCGCTGATCAGGATGTACGCGATCATCGCGCCGGCCACCCAGAGGTTCAGCTCGGAGATCATGCGGATCCCCCGATCCACCCCCGAGGTGCAGGCCGCGATGGTCATCGCGACCGCGACGGCGACCAGGGCGATCTGCAGCGACAGGCCCTCGGGCAGCCCGAAGAGCAGGGAGAAGCCCACGTTCAGCAGGACCACCCCGATGCCCATCGAGGTGGCGACGCCGAAGACGGTGCCGACGAGGGCGAAGACGTCGATCGCGTCGCCCATCCGGCCCCGGACGCGCTTGCCGAGCAGCGGGTAGAGGGCCGCGCGGATCGACAGCGGCATGCCCCAGCGGTAGGCGAAGTACCCCATCGCCATGCCGAGTAGGGCGTAGACGGACCAGCCGGCGATGCCGTAGTGGAACATCGTCCAGATCACCGCATCCTGCGCCGCTTCAGCGGATTCCGGCGTCACGGACGGGGGAGCGATGTACTGGGTGACCGGGCCGGTCACGGAGTAGAACAGCATGTCGATGCCCACGCCGGCGGCGAACAGCATCGACACCCAGGTGAACAGGTTGTACTGGGGCCGGGAGTGGTCCGGTCCCAACCGGACGCCGCCCTCCTTGGACAGCGCGACCCAGAGGACGAACAGGATCGCCAGCGTGATGGTCAGCACGTAGAACCAGCCGAGGTTCACGGAGATCCACTTCACCGCGAGGCTCATCGTCCCGGCGGCGTGGTCGGGGGAGAGGATCGCCCAGAGCGAGAACGTCAGGATGATCAGCGAGGCGCTGATGAAGACCAACCAGTTGATGCGCGGCTTCGAACGGTCGGCGAAGTCCGCAGGGCCCTTGGTGCGCAGTTCCGTGCTCGAGGACGGCGGGCGGGTGTCCCTATCGGTCGTGCGGCGCTCCGTGGCGCCGAACCGGCCGCGTTCGACCCCCGGCGCGGGCAGGTGCTCCTCGGACCGCTGCGCATCATCGGGCTCCGGCACGTCGTTCTCCTTCCTGTCGAGGGGCGGCGTCCGTAGCGTACCGCCGGTGCTCCGGCATGGAGTGGGGGCGCATCGCAGGGTGGTCGCGTGGGCCACGGTGCGCGTCCGAGCGGTTCCCGGGCGCCGAGGCGGAGCCGCCTGAGAGGCTCACGCACTGCGCGGCCCGGGCGCGCTTCGTCGTGCGCACGGGATGCCACCTCGTGCTCGCACGTGCTCGTGCGGTGCGAGGTGCCGTTCCACTCCGCGGTGGCCCACATCGGTGCATGGGCCTTTGCCTGCCTGGCCAGATTCCACGTCACGGAGTGGGGAGCGTGAGGCCATCCACACGTGCTTGGGATTATCCCAATCGGCGCGTACTGTGGGGGCCATGACGACCATCGGTGGCCGCGTCCGCACCGCGATGAGCAGTGCCGGGATGCAGCAGAAGCAGCTCGCGGAGCAGGTCGGGATGACCCCCGACTCGCTGTCTCGCGCGCTCAACGATCAGCGGGGGTTCGCCGCCGTCGAACTCGCTGCCATCGCCGCAGAACTCGATGCCGATGTGCACGAGCTCATCACCGGGGCTCCTGATCCGCATCGACTCGTGCTCTCGGCGCGCCACTCCTTCGATCACGAGACCGGTTCTCGGAGCGTCGATGGTCTCGAGCGCGACACGGCGCTTCTCGACGATGTCCGCCTCGCGTATGCGCAAGCCGGGACCGCCCGACCTGGTGCAGCTCTTCCCACCGATGTCGAGCAGATGAGGCGGCTCCTCCCCGAGGGGTTCGTCCGGCGATTCATCGTTCATCTCGCCGAGATCGAGGTCGACGTGGTGCGCCTCGGCGGGCTCAGCACTGCGTACTCGTTGAAGATCGATGGTCGGCCCGTGATCCTGCTTCCGGAAAGCGGCAACTGGTTCCACGAGAACTGGTCGCTCGCCCATGAGCTCGGCCATCTGGTGCTCGGCCATGAGGGCGTCATCCCGGGAGCGAGCGGATTCGAGACGAGAGAGCGGGCGGCGAACATCTTCGCCGCTGAGCTTCTCCTTCCCGAGGCACGCCTGCGTCAGATGGACTGGGGCCGGGCAGGACTTCCCGTGCTCGCCCAGCTGGTCTGGGATTGGGGCGTCTCGACCGATGCACTCCGTCGACGGTTGAATGCTCATGGGCTCGAGCCGTCCAGCGAGGTCGAAACGGCGCTGGCCTGGACCACTCAGAAGCTTCTTCGCCGGCACTGGACAGGCGCGAATGCCGGGGACCCGATCACTCGGCGCATGACCGAGGCGGGAGAGCGCCGTTTCCCGGCCTGGCTCCAAGAGGCGCACCTCGAGCGAATCGCAGAGGGTGCTGTCGGCAAAGGGACGCTCGCCTGGATGCTCGGCGTCCCCTCGGATTCCCTCGAGGTGGACGAGCCGGATGGCGCCATGGAACTCTCCGACGACGCGATCGCCGCGCTGCTCGGGTGACATGCGATGACTGACTCGCCTCTGCTGTTCTTCCACGACACGTCGGTCCTCGTGAACTTCTATCGGCCCGGGCTGATCCCCGTACTCGGCCCACTCCTGCGGGGCAACGTGCGGTGGACAGCGTCGATTCGTCACGAATGCCAGCGGAAGCAGCGCCAGCTCGAGCTTCCGGGCTTGATCGATGCAGCAGATGAGTTGCTCGGGGATCCGCTCTTTGCGGACAGTGGAGAGCACGCCGCGATCAGGCAGCTGCGCCGACAGATGGCGTCCCCCGGTGATCATCCACAGCAGCACCTCGGTGAGGCGGAATCGATCACGCTCATCCAGAAGCGCAGGCTTCGTGCGGTGTTCGTGACCGATGACCGTGCGGCAATGCGCTGGGCCGAACCCATCGAATGCGTCGGGACCTGGAAGCTCATCCGATTCGCGCGCCGGCGCGGGCTCGTGACTCCGAGCCAGGCGCTGCGGCTCTGGCAGTCGTTCGTCGACGCAGGCAGCACACCGCCTCAGGAGATCGCGACGCGAAGCCTGTTCGAGTCCAGTCTCGGATGACCGCCACCGAGCAGGGTCTATCCCTCTCGGCGGCGCGGCGACTCCCCGCCCTGCCCTGACCCGTGCGTACGAGGCGCCGACCCTTGGCAACTCAGTGCCTTTGGAGGCGCAGCAGAGACCTGAATCTTCCGGCGCCGTCTGCCGGCGTCGTGCAGCGAGCAGAGGAGGCAGTAGGAGAGAGTGCCGAAGCCCGGCGGGGTGCCGTTCTGTAAGGAGCATCCCTTCCGGGAATCAGCCCCGCAGCGTGCGATGCGCGATCAGCGCCGCGATGACCATCAGTCCCGCGCCGATCCCGCTGGTGAGCACCGCACCGGAGTCGAAGGCGTGCTGGGCGGAGTCCAGCAGCGCCTGGCCGGTGCGGGCCGGCAGCTCGGCGGCCACCGCCGTCGCCCCGCCGAGCGTCTCCGAGGCCGCGGCGTGCTGCGAGGCCGTGAGCCCGGCGGGCACCTCGAGATGGCTGCGGTAGGCGGCGTTCAGCAGGCTCCCCAGCACGGCGGTGCCGAGCACGGCCCCGGTCTCGTAGGCGGTCTCGGAGATCGCCGAGGCGGCCCCGGCCTTCTCGGCCGGCACGGCGGAGAGGATCAGGTCGTTGCTGATCGTCTCGGCGGTGCCCACCCCCGCACCCAGGACCGCGAACGCCAGCAGCAGGACGAGATCCCCGCCGAAGGCACCGGAGACCATGACCAGCACGAACCCGGTGGCGTTCAGACAGAGCCCGGCCACCACGGCGGTGGCCGGAGTGATGTGGCGGACCGCGCGCACCACCAGCAGCCCGGAGATGATCGTCACCACCAGTCCCGGCAGCAGCAGGAGCCCTGCCTCCATCGGCGTCCGGCCGCTGACCAGCTGCAAATGCTGGGAGACGAAGTACAGGAATCCCACCAGCGAGAACACGCTGAGCAGGTTCGCGGCCACCGCGCCCGTGAACCCCGCCCGGGTGAACAGCGTGACGTCGAGCATCGGCACCGTACGCGCCAGCTGCCGGCGCACGAAGACCGTCCCGCACAGCAGCGCGACCACCGCGCAGGTGATCGTGAGGACATCGATGCCCGCGGTGGAGGCGTGCTTGATCGCAGAGACCAGCGGCGTCATCGTCGCCAGGGCGAGCAGCACGCTGAGGGGATCCACCGGTCCCGGCGCCGGATCCCTCGACTCCGGGATGAGGATCGGACCGAGGAGCAGCAGCGGGAGCATCACCGGGACGGAGAGCAGGAACACCGAGCCCCAGGCGAAGTGCTCCAGCAGGAACCCGCCGACGATCGGGCCCAGCGCCGCTCCGCCCGAGAACCCGGCCGCCCAGATCGCGATCGCGGTGCGGCGCTGGGTGGGGTCGGTGAAGATGTTCCGGATCAGCGAGAGCGTGGCCGGCATGAGCATCGCCCCGAACACGGCCATCAGGGCGCGTGCGGCGATCAGCGCTCCGGCCGTCGGGGAGAACGCGGCCAGGGCCGAGACCACTGTGAAGCCGCTGCCGCCGATCAGCAGCAGGCGCCGACGGCCCAGACGGTCGCCCAGGCTGCCCATCGGGACCAGCAGTCCGGCGAGGATGAGCGGGTAGATGTCCACGATCCACAGCAGCTGCTGGCCGCTGGGGGTGAGCGCCTCGGAGATCGCGGGCAGCGCGAAGGCCAGCACCGTGTTGTCGATGGCGACCAGCAGCACCGGCAGCATCAGCACCGCCAGCGCCCACCACCGCGAGGGGGCGCGGGTGGGGGACGGGACCGAGTCGAGGACGGGCAGCACGGGGACCTCCAGGATGTGTGCGGTGCGAGCCCAGACTAAACCGTCCAGACGGTACAGTTCAAGGCCGGCGGGACCGGGGTGCGCGTAAGGTCGCTCTCATGTCCGCCCGCGATGCCCTGCTCTCCGCCTATCAGACGCTGCTCCTGGCCGAGGGGCAGCGTGCGACCACCCTCGAGGCGGTCGCGGCCGAGGCCGGTGTCTCCAAGGGCGGGCTCCTCTACCACTTCCGGTCCAAGGAAGCCCTGGCCGAGGCCCTGGTGGACCGGCTCGAGGAGCTGGTCGGCGAGGACCGGGAGGCGATGCGCAGAGCCGAGGACGGCCCGTCACGCTATTACGTGCGCACCTCCGTCTGGACGGACTCCCCCCTGGACCGGGCCCTGGTCGCCGTGGCCCAGCTCGCCCAGGAATCCCACGCCGGCGCCCGCGCCGCGATGGCCCGGGCCCGCGAAGCCTGGCTGGAACTGATCATCGAGGAGGTCGGACACCTGCCGACGGCCCGCGCGATCCTGCTCATCGGCGACGGGCTCTACTTCGATGCGGCACTCACCGGAGGCGACCACGCCGAGGCCGCGCATTTCGGGCCCGATGAGCTCATGCCGGTGATCGGTCACCTCCTCGACAGCGCCCCGCGCTGTGCCCGACCGACCGAGGAGAACAGAGCATGAGCACCGCCGACACCCCCGCCCGACGCTGGGTCGTGGGCGACCGCGACCCGTCCTGGTCGTGCCCGGTCCCGGACGAGGCAGCGCAGCTCTTCCACCGCACGCTCGAGGACTACGCCCCGACGCCGCTCCTCGAGCTGCCGGAGCTGGCCCGCGAGCTCGGCGTCGGCTCCGTCGTCGCCAAGGACGAGTCCACCCGGCTGGGGCTGCCGGCCTTCAAAGCCCTCGGGGCATCGTGGGCGGTCCATCGCGCGCTCGAGGCGGCGGGCCGCCGGCCCGACGCCGAGGTGGTCACGGCGACCGACGGCAATCACGGACGGGCCGTGGCCCACTTCGCCCGCGCGGCCGGGCGCAGGGCCCGCATCATGGTGCCGGCAGGGGGCGTCCACCCCTCAGCGGTCGCGGCGATCCGCGCCGAGGGCGCCGAGGTGGTGGAGGTGGACGGCTCCTACGACCAGACGGTCCGCACCGCCGCCGCATACTCGGCGCAGCAGCACGGGGTGCTCGTGCAGGACACCGCCTGGGACGGCTACGAGGAGGTGCCGGGATGGATCGTCGAGGGCTATGCGACGCTGTTCCGGGAGATCGATGCCCAGCTGCACGATGCCGGACAGCGCAGCCCGGATCTCCTGCTCGTCCCGACCGGGGTCGGCTCGCTGCTGCAGGCCGCGCTGGCCCACCACCGCTGCCGCAGCAGCCCCGGCAGCACGGCCGTCGTCTCCGTGGAGCCCGACGCCGCGGCCTGCATCGGGCCCAGCCTGATGGCAGGTCATCCCGTCACCGTGGAGACCGGGTCCACGATCATGTCCGGCCTGAACTGCGGCACCCCCTCCTCGCTGGCCTGGCCGCTGATCCGTGACGGGCTCGACGCCGCGGTCACGGTGAGCGACCAGGGCGCCATCGACGCGGCGCACCGCCTGGCGGCGCTCGGGGTCGAGGCCGGGCCGTGCGGGGCCGCGTCGCTGGCCGGTGCGCGGGAGGTCCTGACGGGCGAGGGGGAGCAGGCGCGCCGGCGGCACCTGGGTCTGGGGCCGGACAGCGTGGTGGTGCTGATGATCACCGAGGGGGTCGAGGCGAATCCCGTGCCGGTGGCATGAGCCCGCAGCGGTGCACTGAGGGATGCCCGGCGTGAGGACGCTCAGCGCAGGCCGAGCGCTCGCGCCTGCAGCTCCCGGATCTCTGCGCTGAGCTCCGCATCCGGGCCGGCCACCTCGATCCCGGGTGTGACGACCTGGATCGGCAGCGGAGCGACCGGTCCCGGCGGCGTTCCCCACTCCTGGGCCCACGCGCTCAGCTGCGCGGCGCTGCTGGCGTACACGATCCTCCCCAGCCCCACCCAGGCGTGGGCGGCGGCGCACATCGGGCAGTGCTCCCCGGAGGTGAACACCGTCGCCCGGGCGCGCTGGGCGGGGGAGAGGTGCTCGGCGGCCCAGCGGGCGATCGCGAACTCGGGATGCTGGGTGGCATCGCCGCCGGCGACCCGGTTGCGGTCGGCGAACAGCTCGGTCCCGTCGGCGTCGACCAGGAGCGAGCCGAAGGGCTCGTCCCCGGCCTCGAGCGCCTCCGCGGCGAGGTCCACGCAGCGGCGCAGCCGGAGGCGGTCACTGTCGGTGAGGGCAGAAGGATCCATCATGCCCCTACTGAACCACGTGGCCCGCTCGACCGATCCCGGGCAGGCTGCTCCGGCCCGTCGTCATCCCTTGATCGACCCGGTCAGCACGCCCTTGGTGAAGTACTTCTGCAGGAACGGGTACACGCAGAGGATGGGCAGCGTGGCCAGCACGATCACCGCGTTCTGCACACTGACGGCGGGGGGCGGCGGTTCGTTCGGGTTGGTCACGTTCGCGATGTCCGAGTTCTGCACCACGAACTGGTTCAGCACCACCTGGATCGGCCATTTCTCCGTGTCGTTGATGTAGATCATCGCGTTGAAGAAGACGTTCCAGTACCCCACCGCGTAGAACAGGGCGATCACCGCGATCACCGCTTTCGACAGCGGGATGACGATGGTGAAGAAGATCCGCAGCTCGGAGGCACCGTCGATGCGGGCCGCCTCCAGCAGCTCGCTGGGCAGGCCCATGAAGAAGGCACGCATGACCACCATGTTGAACGGGGAGATCAGCACCGGCAGGATCAGCGCCCAGTAGGTGTCCAGCAGTCCCAGGTTCTTCACCAGCAGGTAGTTGGGGATGAGCCCGGCGCCGAACAGCATGGTCAGCAGCACCATCAGCAGCACGCCGCGGGCCACCGGGGCGAATCGGGTCCGGGTGAGGCCGTAGGCGAGCAGGGCGGTCGCCAACGTGGACAGGAGCGTCCCGACGATGGTGATGAACGCGGAGTTCAGCAGTGCGCGGGAGATGATCCCGCCGCCCAGGATCGATTCGTAGGCACCGGTGGAGAAGCTGGTGGGGAACAGCTGCCCGGAGGTGACCGACTTGGGGGCGGCGAAACTCATCCCGATCACGTAGACGAAGGGGTAGAGCATCACCAGGCACACCGCGATGATGAAGATGACCTTGAGCGCCTGCAGGGCGGTCGACGGGGCCTCCTGCCAGATGGGGCGCCGGGCGCCGCGTCGACGCTTCGGCGGTGGGGTCGCCGTCTCGTGGGCGAGCTCGGTGGCTCCGCGCAGTCCGGTGGTGGTCATCAGATCACTCCTTCCCCGCCGAGCAGCTTGGCGATCTTGTTGGCGCCGAGGACGAGGATCGTCGCGATCACGCCCTTGATGAGTCCGGCCGCGGTGGCGACCCCCCAGTCCCCGCCGGCGATGCCGCGGAAGTACACGAAGGTGTCCAGCACCTGCGCGGCGTCGGCGCCCACCGCGGGCTGCTGCAGCAGCATCTGCTCGAAGCCGACGGTCAGCGCGGTCCCGACGTTGAGGATGAGCAGCATCGAGATGACCGGCATCATGCCCGGCAGGGTGATGTGCCACATCCGGCGCCAGGAGCTCGCCCCGTCGGTGGCGGCCGATTCGTACAGCTCGCCGGGGATGGCGACGATGGCCGCGAAGAAGATGATCGTTCCCCAGCCGACGTCCTTCCAGATCACCTGACTGGTGACCAGGATCTTGAAGGTCTCGGGGTTGGCCATGATGTTGATCCCGTCCACGCCCACCCGCTCGAGCACCTCGGAGACGAGCCCCGCGCCGCCCAGGATCTTCTGCCAGATGGAGATCACGACCACCCACGAGATGAAGTGGGGCAGATAGACGATGGTCTGGATGCCGCGCTTGACCGCGTTCGAGACCAGGGAGTTCAGGAACAGCGCGAGGATGATCGGCGCAGGGAAGGCGAAGACGATCTGCAGGAACGCGATGATCAGCGTGTTGGTCAGAGCCCGGATCACCTCCGGGTCGTGCACGATGCTGCGGAAGTTCTCCAGACCGATCCACTCGGACCCGAAGATCCCGCGGAACGGGGAGAAGTCCTGGAACGCGACCACGTTCCCCAGCAGCGGGATGTAGTGGAAGACCGCGAAGTAGATCACGCCGGGAAGGATGAAGAGGTAGGTCCACTTCTCCTTGAGGAGGCGTCGACCCAGCGGGACGCGTCGGGGTGAGGCGTCGTGCACGGACGTGTCCGCGAGCGTCCGCGGTGGCTTCTGCGACAGGGGGGCCTGATCCAGCGTCATCGGGTCAGCTCGCCTCGTCCAGCAGCTTCTGGAAGTCGTCCAGGACGTCCTGACCGCCGCGGTCCAGCCAGGTCTGCTGCAGCTCAGCGGCGTCCGAGACCGGGCGACGGCCGGAGACGATGGCGTTGTAGTAGTCCTTGTGGACCTGATCCAGCTTCGACGCATTGCGGGTGTGGACCGAGGAGGTCAGGGAGTCGACCGCCGAGGTGGAGCCGGAGCTCGTGGCGGACTCCAGCGTCTCCTTGATGTTCTCCAGCATGTCCTTGTTCATCTCGGGCAGCTGGTTGACCCGGTTCTGCAGCAGCCCCAGCCAGGTGCAGGCCCCCTCGGTGGGAGGGTTGTCGGCCGGGACCAGATTCTTGTCCGCGTCGAAGTCGAACTGGCGCCCTTCGATGCCGCTGTTGAGGAACAGGGCCTCCTGGGACCCGAACGGTGAGCGGTAGTAGTCGCAGATGCGCAGCAGCTCCCGGACCCGGTCCTCGTCCTTGCCCCGATCGGCGGGGATGCAGACCATGCCGCCGAAGGACTTCCCGAGCGCGTGCTTCCCGACCCCGCCGTCGACCGAGGGCATGGCGTAGTGGATGAACTCCGCCGTCGGCACGGCCTCCTTGCACAGGTTGATGCGCCCGGCATCGGGCACCCAGTAGAAGCCGGCGAAGGACGCCTCGTAGTTCAGCTGCTGGCCCTGCTTGAACAGCTCGGGGTTGACCTGTCCCAGCGCATCGGGGTGGAAGAAGCCTCCCTTCCACAGCTCGGCCATGAAGGCCAGGTGGTCCTCGTACTGAGGGAGCAGGTACTTGTGGGTGACCTTCCCGTCGACGATCTGGTACTCCTGCCCCAGATCGTGCAGCGGCTCGAAGGTGGTCGGCTCCAGCGCGCCGTGGGCGAACACCTCGCGCCCGGCCACCTTCCCGAGCTTCGCCAGTTCGAGCCACAGGGACTTGAGGTCCTCGGCGTCCTCGGGCACCGCATCGACGCCGACCTCCTTCATCGCATCCAGACGAAGCACCAGGAGGTTGTTGCGCAGCGGATCCGGGTTCGGCACGCCCAGGAGCGCGCCGTGGAGCGCCGAGTCCGTCCAGGCGCCTGCCGGGGTGGTCGCGAGGTTGGGGTACTGCTCGACCTTGTCGCCCTCGAGGTAGTCGTTCAGCTCCAGGAACGCGCCGTCGGAGAGGGCGCGCGCGGCGTTGGGGTCGTTGGGCTGGATGTAGACGAAGTCCGGCAGCTGGCCGGAGGCGAGCAGCGTGGCGAGCTTGTCGCCGTAGGAGGCGGCCGGGACCATCGTGATGTCGTAGGAGTCGACCCCGAGCTCGTCCTCGAGCTTCTGCCAGACCTGATTCTCGTCATGACCGGTGACCGGGGCGCCCCACAGGATCTGGAAGCTCGAGAGGGAGCCGCCCGCGGCCGGCTTCTCGGAGACGACGTCGCGGTACGCGCCGGGGGAGCCGACATAGAGGGGGGCGACACCCTCGACCTCGCTGGTGATGAGCCCGTCGACGGCCTCGGCCTCCACAGTGGTCGGGGTCGTGAGCTCCGTGGGGGAGCTGCTGCCGGATCGGCCTCCGGCCGAACCGCAGCTGCTCAGGAGGCCGGCGGCGGTGAGCGAGACGCCGGCGAGACCGAGGGCCTGCCGACGGGTGGGGGTGATGCTGTGGTCCTGTCCGGGGGAACGACGCTGCTCCATGGGGACTCCTTCGTGCCGGGCCCGCGAAGAGCGGGCGGTCAGAGTGTTGCGAGAAGTGACAAATTCTCTGTCGCGATCGCTCACTGTAGTGAATCAATTCACGATCGCGCAATGCCTTGCGGACCGCTGAGACGGGCGCTGTGGTCCCCGGAGGGCGCGCTTCCCTCACCTTTGAGTCTTTGACCTGGATTAATGGCCACTCTGGCAGAGAATGGTGACGATTTGATGTCGCTTACTGCTGCGATCTCGGTGCGCACGATAGGCATGGCCGTACCGAACTAGTGTCCATTTTGTGACAGTTGGGCGCTGTTGTGGAGCGGTGGCGCCTCAGCGGTCCAGTGCGGAGGAGGCGAGCTCCTCGACCAGTGGCGCCTGCGTCCTCATCGCGCGCAGTGCCGCGATGCCCGCGGCATGGAGGTCATCCGACGTGGTGGCCAGGCTCAGCTCCAGCGTGCGGGTGACCAGCGGCAGTGCCCGCCGCTGCAGCGACACTCTCACCGCCTCGGCGAACTCCGGCCCGGCCGCTGCGAGCTCGCCGCCCAGGACGATGGCATCGGGGTCCAGGATGTTGCAGACCATCGCCAGGGCGCGTCCCACCGTCTCGCCGGCATCGGCGAAGATCGTGGAGCATGCCTGGGAGCCGTGCGCCATCGCCTCGACCGCGTCCGCGACGTCGGCGTCCGCACCGAGCACGGCCCGGAGTCGTTCGGTGATCACATCCAGGCCGGTGTACAGCATCAGGCAGCCCCGATTGCCGCATCCGCACGGCGGGCCCATCGGATCGATGCTGACATGACCGAGCTCGCCGGCTCCCCCGTGGCTGCCGGGGTCGATCGTCCCCTCGACGACCTGGCCCATCGTGATGCCCCAGGAGAGATGGACGTAGACCAGGCTGCGCGGCCGTGGAGCGATGAGTGCGTGATGCTCCGCGAGGGAGATCAGGCGGGCGGCGTTCTCGATGATCACCGGTGCGGAGCTCCACCGCGAGGCCTCCCGCTTCGGATTGACCCCGCGCCACGCGCCGGCTCCCTGCTCCGCGAGGATCTCGCCGCTCTCGCGATCGCACTGCGTGTTCACCGCGAGATGCACGCGCAGGACCTGGGTCTCCTCGAGGTCGCATTCGGCGAGCAGCGTGCTGAGCAGCCTCTGCGCCTGCTCCATGCGCTCGCGGCCCGGTTGGTCGCGAGGACATTCCTGGCCGGCGGTCCGCAGCAGCCGACCATCGAGCGAGCCGACGGCGAGAGTCGTGGAGGTCATGCGGAACACCGCGGAGACCAGGACGCCCCGCTGCGGGGAGATCCCCAGCTGCTGCTTGAGCTGTGGGCGGTCGGGTGAGGTCGCGGCCGGCGCCTCGCCCTCCAGGGTGACCAGGGTGCCGTCCTCGAGCAGTGCGGCGGCGAGATTGGAGATCGTCGTGCGCGAGACGTCCAGCGCGCGGGACAGCTCGGCGCGGTGGGTCGGCCCTTCGCTGATCAGGTGGCCGAGGAGGCGTCGAGCGGTGTTGTTCGGATGTGCCCTCATCCTGCTGACTGTAGTGCCCTGCGCCGTGATACTTGTGGTGGCGGCTGAGAACGAGGCCCGGAGAGCAGTCGGTAAACTGACGCCTCTCACGTAGATTGACAGAGATGTCATACTGAGTGTCCAGTTTCGTAACAGACGGGGAGGGTTCATGATGTCAGCTGGGACGACCGAGGTCGGCGCAGCGCCGAGATCCGGGTGGGAAGGTTCCGCTGCTGTCGAGTGCGAGGGGCCGCAGCGGTCGACGCTGATCCCCGGACCGCTGTCTCCGGCGGAGCCGGTCCACTCGTGGCGCGGGCTGATGCTCGATTCGGCGCGCACCTGCTGGGATGTCGAGGTCGTGCACGAGCTGCTCGACCTGATGTCGCGCTACCGGCTCAATCGGCTGCACTGGCACCTCACCGACGACTCCGGCTGGAGGTTCGCGGTTCCTGGCTACGAGCGGCTCAGCGAGGTCGGCGCCCGCCTGCCACGACCGAACTACGGAGGGTACGACAACGTCCTTCCCGCCAAGCGCGAGCTCGCCGCCAGGCTCTCTCAGAGCCGGGACCTCCACGGCCAGTACACCGCTGACGAGATCGCCGGGGTGGTCGACCATGCGCGGCGCCTCGGCATCGAGATCATGCCCGAGGTCGATCTGCCCGGGCACATGGCGGCGGCGATCCGCTCCTATCCGGAGCTGGGCGATCCGCGGCTGCGGGACGTCGACCCTGCGCAGTGGAACCATCCCAACGATCTGCTGTGGCCGAGCGACGCCTCCTTCGACTTCCTCACGGCCGTGCTGAGGACGGTGATGGACCTGTTCCCCTTCTCCGCCGTGCACCTCGGCGGCGACGAGTGCAAGTACTGGATCTGGGAGTCGGATCCCGACCTCGTCGCCCGGTTCGGGGACGGCGGGGAACCTGCCGGGACCCTCCGACCGCTCCCCGCAGGGGTGGCTCCGATGTCCCTGTCGCAGAGCGGCCCCGGGTCCGGGAGCAGCGGTCTCGGCCCGCGCCTGCAGACGCACTTCACCGACCACGCCCGCTCCGTGCTGGCCGAGAGATCGCGGCGACCGGCGGCCTGGGACGAGCTGCTCGGCAGCTCCACCACCGGGGACGAGCTGATCGTCGCCTGGCGCCACGGGGCCGGTGCGTCGTCGGCCCTGGAGAGCGGGAACGACTGGATCTATGCCGACTGCGCGCATCTCTACCTCAACCGGGTCGCTGATGACCCCGAGACGGAGCCGCCCGGCATGTTCGGCACCATCACCCCGCGAGGCATCATCGAGCTCGAGATCCCGGAGTCCCCCACGCTGCGCGGCATCCAGGCGGCGGTCTGGACCGAGTTCATCCTGGATCGGGAGCACCTCCACCACCAGCTGTTCCCGCGGCTGCTCGCCGTCGCCGAACGTGCCTGGTGCGGCGCCGACGTCGAGTGGGAGGAGTTCGCGCCCCGCCTGGAGGCGGAGACCGCCTGGCTGCGCACCCAGGGAGTCCTCCCGGCGACGGAGCCCCGCCCGTCCTGAGGCGCGCGGACCGCGCTCTGTCCCGCGATGCGCAGGGCCGGGTTCAGGGCCGCTCGGCCCAGGGGTCACCGGAGTCCTGCTGCCAGGTGGCCAGGGACGCCGCCAGGCGCGCGAGGCTCTGCGCCTGCTGCGGATCCGCGGCCACGTCATGGACCTCGCCAGGGTCGGTGCGCAGAGCGTAGAGTTCGTCGCGCCGGATCGGCCGGAGGTGCCGGATCAGCTTGTGCGCGCCGTCGCTGGCCATGCGGGCGCGGTCCACATAGGCGGCATGCACCACCTCCCGCGGTGCGGTCGCACCCTCGTCGGTCAGCAGGGCGCCCAGGTCGTGGCCCTGGACGCCTGCCGGGATCGGCGCTCCCGCGCACCCCAGCAGGGTGGGCAGGAGGTCGGCATGCAGGGTCAAAGGGTCCAGCACCCGGCCGGCCTCGATGCCGGGACCGGCCAGGATCAGGGGCACGCGCAGGCTGTGCTCGTACAGGCTCTGCTTGCCCATCATCCCGTGCTGGCCCAGGGCCAGACCGTGATCGGCGGTGTAGACCACGAGCGTGTTCTCGATCATCCCGCTGGCCGTGAGGTGCTCCAGGATCTGACCGATCCCGTGATCGAGATGGCTGATCATCCCGTAGTAGTCCGCGAGGTGGCGGCGCACCTCCTCGGGATCGCGCGGCACGGCGGCGAGGTTCTCGTCCCGTTCCCCGAGGTTCGTGGTGTCCACCGCAGCGGTGCGGAAGTTCTCCGGCAGCGGCACCGCCGCAGGGTCCGTGCTGTCGTACAGCGCGGCGAACTCCTCCGGCGGGGTGCGCGGATCGTGCGGTGCGGTGAACGCGGCCCACAGGAAGAACGGCTCGATCTCCTCTGTCTCCTCCGTCCCGGAGCGCTCGGTGCCACGGCGCTGATGCGCCTCGAGCAGCTCGATCACGGCCTGGGCGAACACCTCGGTCGAGAATCCCTCGGCGATGCGCCGTGAGGACTCCGGATAGACGCCGGTGGGGTCGTAGTCGTGCACCGGCACTGCGGTGTGCTCGCTCATCCCGCCGAAGAAGATCTGTGCCCCGTCGTCGAAGGAGCGGTGGAAGGACTCGGTCCCGTTGTGCCACTTGCCCACCCCGTAGGTGCGGTACCCGTCCCCGCGCAGCACCTGCGGCAGCGTCGGTGCGTCGGGCGCGAGGTCATGCGCCTGCGGGGTGCCGATGCCGAGCCCGGCGGTGGCCGCGAGCACCTCCCGTCCCGAGAGGATGCTGGCACGGCTCGGCGCGCAGATCGCGCCGGTCATCCCTCCCTGGCAGTGATGCCTGCCGAGTCGGGTCCCCCGCGCGGCGAGGGCGTCCAGGTGCGGGGTGCGTGCCGGCGAGCCGGCGACGCCGAGCACGTCGTGGCGGTGATCATCGGCGATGAGGAACAGGATATGGGGGCGGGGCATGACGGCCTTCCGAGGACACGGAGTCGAGGGCGAGGTGCGGAGGCGACCCACGGACGAGTCGGGATCGGCGCCGCCAGGAGCGGCGAGGGCGATCAGCGATGACCGGCCGCCGGCGGGGAGCCCACTCGTACGAGTGCGGTCCGCGCCGGCGGGGCCCCGTCACTGCTTGCCGAGGATCCCCTCGCCGCCGTCGACGTTCAGCAGCGAGCCGGTGACGTACCCGGCCTCCTCCGAGCACAGCCAGACGGCGGCATCCGCCTGCTCGCGCGGATCGGCCGCGCGCTTCATCGGGATCGCGGAGGTGTAGCCCTCGTACTCGCGCGGGGAGGAGTCCTTCCACGCCGCGAGGGCCGCGGTGAAGGTGGCGCCGGGGCAGATCGCGTTCACGCGGATCCCCTGCTCGGCGTACTCGAGCGCGGCGGTCTGGGTCATGCCGTTGACCGCCCATTTCGAGGCGTTGTAGGGCGACAGTCCCGGGCTGCCGTTCTTGCCGGACATCGAGGAGGTGTTCACGATCGCCCCGAAGCCCTGCTTCTCCATCTGGCGCAGCTCATGCTTCATGAAGCTCATGGTGCCGAACACGTTCAGCGTGAACACCCGGTCCCACGTCGCGCGCTCCTGCTGCGTGAACGGGGTCGCGGCGGTGCCGATGCCGGCGTTGTTGTGGGCGAAGTCGAGCGTCTCCCACAGCTCGACCGTGCGCGCCACCATCCGCGCGGCGAGGTCCTCGTCGGAGGCATCGCCGACCATGGTCTCCGCGGTGCCGCCGGCCTCACGGATCAGCCGTGCGGTCTCCTCGAGCGGCTCCGCGGCGATGTCCATGATCATCACGCGCGCGCCGGCGTCGGCGAAGGCGAGCGCGCTGGCACGGCCGATGCCCCCGCCCGCTCCGGTGACGATCCCGTTCTTCCCCGACATGTCCGGCATGGTGACTCCTTCATCGCAATGGTCGGCGCGAGTGCCGCGTCGCCGTCACCGTAGCGGAGGGGCCTGCGAGGAATGCTGGTGCTCGCCTTCCGGCGCAGGACCGACGGATCCCGCAGCTGCGGATCGGGGCGCCTTCGTGCCGGTCCTCGCCTGCGCCCGGCTGATCGATGCCCGGCCGTTGTCACCCCTCACCTGCACGAGTACCGTCGAGAGCGCGACGCTGCCCACCGATGCAGAGGCCCACCGACGCAGGGGGTTCGAGGCCATGGCGACCACATCCGGATATCCGGTCCCGGAGGCGAGGGACGCGCTGGAGCGGCTGCGCGAGCGGGTCGGCGGCCAGTACCTCTATCCCGACGGCTCGCGCGGCTTCTGGCGCAATGCGGCGTTCAGCCGCATGGACGAGGAGGTCCTGGACGCGATCCTCGAGATCGCCGAGGCGCTCCCGGGTCGCGGCACCGGAGTGGACATCCATCATCTCGGCGGCGCCTTCGCCCGCGTCCCGGACGAGTCGACCGCCTTCCCGAATCGCACTGCGCGGTTCTGGATGACGATCTACAAAGAGCAGAAGTACCGTCGGCTGCAGCGCGTCCAGCGGCGTGACGATCCCGGGAACCTCTTCCGCGAGAACTGCGACGTGGCGCCGTGACCACTGGAGATCGGGGCGTCCGGAGCAGTCCCCGTCCCTACGCTCCACCCGAGAACAGGAAGAACTCACACATGCATGCACCGCGGAATCCCCGATCGTCGGGGGCCGTCCGGGCCTTCACCGAGATCATGGGGCGGGGGCACGTCCTCACCTCGGCGCGTGCCACGGCCCCGTACACCACCGGTGACCGCTTCGGGACGGGCGAGGTGCTCGCCGTGCTGCGGCCGGGCTCGCTGGTGGACATGTGGCGGGCCCTGCAGGTGTGCGTCGACCATGACCTCATCGTCATCACCCAGGCCGCCAACACCGGGCTCACGGGCGGATCCGTGCCCGGCGATCAGGACTACGACCGCGACATCGTCATCCTCTCCACGCGGCGGATCGACCAGATCCATCTGATCCACGACGCCCGCGAAGCGATCAGCCTGCCCGGTGCCACCCTCTTCGCGCTCGAGGAGATGCTCGCCCCGCACGGGCGCGAACCGCACTCGGTGATCGGCTCGACGTCGATCGGGGCGAGCGTCGTCGGCGGCATCGCGAACAACTCCGGCGGCACCCAGCTCCGCAAGGGCCCCGCGTACACGGAGCAGGCGCTCTTCGCCCGGGTCGACGAGCAGGGGCAGATCCACCTGGTGAACCACCTGGGCATCGACCTCGGCACCGACCCCACGCACCTCCTCGACCGGCTGCAGCGCGGCCAGTGGGAGGCCGCCGATGTCACCCCGCCGCCGCCGGACTCCACCGGCACCGCCTACGCCGACCACGTGCGCGAGCTGGCCGACACCCCGGCCCGCTTCAACGCGGACCCGACCTTCCTCCACGAGGCTTCCGGATGCGCGGGGAAGCTGATGGTGTTCGCCGTGCGCACCCGCACCTTCCCGCTCGAGCAGGACAAGGCCACGTTCTACATCGGCACGCACCGCCCCGCGGATCTCGAGGCGCTGCGGCGCACGTTCCTCGCCGCCGACGCTCCGCTGCCGATCTCCGGGGAGTACCTGAGCGCGCACGCCGTCGACCTGGCCCTGACGTATGGCAAGGACACGTACGTCTCCCTCAAGCACGCCGGCTCCCGCACCCTGGTGCGCATGTTCGCGCTGAAGAGCTGGGCGAACGGAGTGTTCGCGAAGCTGCCGGGCATGGGTCCGTCGGTCGCCGACGCGATCTCCCAGAAGCTGTTCTCCCTGGTGCCGGAGAAGATCCCGCCGCGGCTGGTCGGCTTCCGCGACCGGTACGCGCATCACCTGCTGCTGGTGGTCAGCGGCAGCCAGCGGGAGGCGACCGCACGCTTGCTCGAGGAGTTCTTCGCCGCCCCCGAGCACGAGGGAGCGTTCTTCGAGTGCGATGCCGAGGAGGCCGAGAGTGCCACGCTGATCCGCTTCGGCGTGGCCAGCGCCGCCAGCCGCTGCTTCGTCATGCACCGCGCCGAGGCCTCCGCCATGGTCACCTTCGACGTCGCCCTGCGCCGGGACGACGAGGACTGGCTGGAGCACCTGCCTGCGCACCTCGCCGACCAGCTGCTGGAGAGCGTCTACTTCGGGCACTTCTTCTGCCACGTGCTGCACCAGGACCATGTCGCGAAGAAGGGCGTGGACCCCGTCGCGCTGAAGAAGGAGATGACGGCCCTGCTCGAGAGTCGCGGCGCCGCCGTGCCCGCCGAGCACAACTACGGCCGCATCTATCCCGCGCCCGCGTCGATGGTGGAGCACTTCCGCCGGCTCGACCCGCTGAACATGTTCAACGCCGGGGTGGGGGAGACGTCGCCGCGGAAGGGGTGGGCGTGAGGACGGCGACCGTTCACGGGCACCGGGCTCAGCCCGGCCGGTGCTCCTGGGCTCGCTTGCCGGCGTAGTACGAGGCGTCGATCCCGTCGAGGCCGACGATCGAGAGCACCGCGTGATGGGCCACGCCATGGCGCGACCCGGCCTCCAGCAGATGACGGCTCGGGGTGCTGGGGTCGAGGCCGTCGGCGCCCGCGAGCGGAGCTTCACCTCGTGAGATCGACGTGCAAGGGTAGAGACTTACGCGTTTCAGTGATTGCGACAGTTCTTTCGACGATGAGGAGTTCCCCCGCCATGGACCGACGACAGTTCACCGCTGCGACCGCTGCTGTGGGGGCGGCGGCCGTGGCCGGCGCCGCGATCCCCGCCGCGGCCGACGAGCGCCCCGCCGCGCCGCAGGAGCCGACCGGACCGCAGTACTTCGGCTACTACCGGGTGTGGAACGACACCGCCGCGAAGGACTCCGTGGGCCGCACCTCGATGGCGCAGATCCCGCCGGAGGTCGATCTGGTCTTCGCCTTCGCCGGCGTGACCGCGCAGGACGAGGGCGCGTTCCCCACGGTGCTCAGCAACGGGTACGTCCGCGCCCTGCACGCGAAGGGCACGAGGGTGATCGGCACCGTCTTCGTGGACGAGCTGCTGGACCCCGAGTCCCCGAACACCGACGAGGGACACCGGCAGCTCGCCGAGCACCTCGTGGAGACCTACGTGACCGATCTGGGCCTGGACGGGCTGGACATCGACGTGGAGCGCGACTTCACCGACGAGGAGCTGGAGCGGGCCAGCGGCGTGTTCACGCACCTCAGCACCCTACTGGGCCCGCGATCGGGCACCTCGCAGCTGCTCATCTACGACACCAACCAGGACGGCGACACCGCCCTGTTCGCCCACGCCGCGGACCTCGTGGACTACGTGCTGGTGCAGTCCTACGGACGGGCCCTCGACGGCCTGCAGGCCACGTGGGAGACCTACCAGGGGCTCATCGACCCCTCGCAGTACTTCATCGGCTTCTCCTTCTACGAGGAGCGCGGCGCCACCTGGGGTGACGTGGACCAGCCGATCGAGACCAGCCGCGCCTTCGCCTACGCGCAGTGGCAGCCCGACGGGGCCCGCAAGGGCGGGATCTTCTGCTACGCCCTGGACCGTGACGGCGTGGAGGAGGGGGACGACGAGATGCAGCCCACCGACTACTCCTGGTCGAAGGCGCTCAAGGAGGTGATGGTCGGGGAGGCCTGAGGCGCTCAGCCGTCGGACCGCGAGAACCGGTTCGTCATCCGGGTGATCACGGTGAACAGCACCGAACCCAGCAGCGTCTCGGTCGCCTCCCGGATCTGCTCGGCGATCGCGGTGTTCGCTGCGGTCAGCAGGGCCGGGACGTCCTCTGCGGAGCCGGCCCCGCCAGCCGTCTCGTCGGCCGCGCGCACCGCCGCGTGGCCGAGCGCGAGGGTCCTCTGCTGGTAGCGCTCGATGGCGGGGATGGTCTTGCCGACGCCCGGCTCGTCGGCCAGTAGGAACTGCCGCCCACCGGCCGCGGCGCGTTCCGCGATCGCATCGGCAGCCTCGTACTGGTTCTGGCGCGGCTCGAGATCGTCAGCCGGTTCGGGAACGGGCGTCGGAACGTCGGGGTTGAGGGTGTTCGCGAGGAATCGGCCGAAGGTGTGCGGCCCGGGTGCGTAGGGCGCGAGATGCTCGGGCAGGGTGCGCCCGACGTACAAGTGCATCATGACGGCGGGATGCCAGGCGGCGCCCTCGACCTGGGTCCCGTACGGGACGTCGAGCACCCACAGCTGCTCGCCCGGCCCGGCGAACGGCAGCGGCCGCTGCGACTGCCCCGATCCCTTCCGGCGCGGGGACCGGCGGCCACGGCTAGGGTGCCCAGAATCTTTCAGGCAGCCAGATCCAGCCCTCCCCAGCGGCCAGGTCTGCGAGCTCCGGAGGCGGTGGCGCCGCACGCCCGAGGTCGACGTCGCGGGCGACGCCTGCCGCGATCAGCGCGTCCAACGCGTTGTCGTCGTCGGTGCACGCGCCCTTCGTGCCCTTGACTGTGTGACCTTCCAGCTGCCAGGCGACGAGTACGGTGCAAGGGTCTGACCCTCGGCGCCGCGGTGCGGCGTGGATGCCGCGGGTAGCCCGCAGCCACCCCGCGCCTAGCTCTCAGAGCACCTCTGCCTCGATGACCTCGAAGTACGGAACGGTCGTGTAGCCGCCGAGGCTGTTGTAGCTCTCCCCGCCCTGGAGCACGACCGTCAGCTTCACCTCGTCGTCAGCGACGACATCGTCCAGCTCGGGGCATTCGGATTCCCCGTCACCGCTGAATGCGAGGGAGTTGTGCTCATACTCGTACCACGCCGATTTTTCTTCGGCGGCGACGCTCACGCGCATCCGGCAGGGTCCCGAGTCGGCATCGAACTGCGTGACGTAGCCGTAGAGGACCAGAGTCTCTCCCGCATGCGCATCGGGGTCCTTGGTGATGTTCGCGAGCTCGCGCCCGTCGATCTCGACGAAGTCCTCGGGAGCGTGAGAGGCGGCGGCGACCTCGGGTCCAGCATCAGGGGCGGAGCTGGAGCTCCCGAGCAGGGCGATGACGAAGATGCTCGTGGTGACCAACGATGTCAGGGCCGCGATCGTCGAGAGCACGATGCCGGTGACCGCGAGCCCACGGAGAGTCGGCTTGCGGACCGCAAGGATCGAGAGCAGCAAGCCGACGAGGCCCAGAACGAGGCCGACGAACGGGATCCAGCCGCAGAGGAACGCCACGATCCCTACGATGAAGCCGATGATCGCCAACGCCCCGGAGGGTTGTGGGCCCGGCTGCAGGTGGACAGATTGCATCTGCGGGGCTGATCCCCAAGCGGGTCCGGCATGACCGTCGGGATGGGAGTAGGTCACGGCAGTGTCCTTTCGGGAAACATGACTCAGATGCCGGTACTACGTTAGGTCGCATTTGGTTACGAAACGGAAACTTTCTCTCGTGATTCGCGTGCTGTTGTACTTTTGGGACATCGCCGAGAATTCTGCGTGTCGAGCCGGAACAGGGTACGGCGGAGGGCCGTCGAGCGTCGTCGACAGTCAGACGGACGTATCTATGTGGCGCTTCAGCGTTGAGTGTGGGGTGAGGTGCCGAGGCCTCCGGTGCTGAGGAGCATCCGGCGGCGGCTGTTCTCGATCGTGCTGGAGAACCGTGCCGACGTCGCGATGGCGAGGATCTCCCGCAGCACCCCGGCGCCGCAGGCCATGCCCACGGCGGCGGAGACCCAGATCGTCGCCGCGGTGGTCAGGCCCCGCACCACCGTGCGGCCCTCGAAGATCACGCCAGCACCGAGGAAGCCGATGCCGGAGACGATCTGCGCGGCGATGCGCGAGGGGTCCAGGATCACCTCGTCGCGGAGCACCATGGAGAAGCCGTAGGCGGAGACCGGGGTGAAGGTGCACGAGTCGAGCTCGACGAGCACGTGCGTGCGGTACCCGGCGGCCTTCCGCCGGAGCCGGCGCTCTATCCCCAGCAGGGAGCAGAGCACGAAGGTGGCCACCAGCAGCTCGATCCCGACGAGGCTGGAGTTCGTGAGGATTCCGACGAGCGGTTCCCTGTGATCGGTGCCTTCGTGAGCTCCCTGGCACTTCGACGGACGGGCTCCTCAGGGCGCCGCACCTGCACCGGCGTGTCGCGGCCGTGCTCAGGGCGGGCCGTGCACGCCCTTGGGTACCGCGGATCTGGACATCGGGGCCCGCCGACCGTCGTGCGAGAGAGGATGAGAGCTTCTCACCGTTCCGCACCCAGGCGGTCCGTCCGGCACCAGCCGGCGTGCCCGGTGCTCCACGTCACCCACCCCTCGATCGGCAAGGCCCCATGATCTCTCGCTCCACCGACACCGCCACGAGGGAGACGTTCCCTGCTCCCGGCGGTGAACCCCCGGCGCTCTCGGAGGCCGGCGAGCCCCCCGGGGCGTCGCGGGGCAGGTGGGCGCTGCTGCTGCTCGGGATCGGGCTGATCCTGATCGGGCTGAACCTGCGCGTCGGGGTCGCTGCGATCGGGCCGGTGATCGGCGACATCCGTGCCTCGCTCGGCCTGTCGGCGACCACGGTGAGCCTGCTGACCACGATCCCGGTCGTGGTGTTCGGCGCGTTCGCGTTCCTCACCCCGGGCCTGACGCGGCGGCTCGGGATGCACCGCCTCCTCGGGGTGGTGCTGCTCGTCCTGGCGGCGGGGATCCTGCTGCGGCTGCAGCCGAGCATGCCGGCCCTGTTCGCCGGAACGGTGCTCGTCGGCGCCGCCATCGCGGTCGGCAACGTCGTGATGCCGGCGGCGATCAAGCAGGACTTCTCCCATCGGGTCGGGGTGATGATGGGCCTGTACACGATGGCGCTGTTCGTCGGCGCGGCCTTCGCCTCGGGGCTGACGGCGCCGCTGCTGCCCGTGCTCGGAGGGAGCTGGCGTGCGGCTCTCGCCATCTGGGCGGTGCCCGCGCTGCTCGCCCTGGCCGTATGGGTGCCGCAGTTGCGACGCGCGCCGGGACGGATGAAGGCCGGCCGATCGGTCGCCGGTGCGCCGAGCGAGCACGGGGAGCCGCTGTTCCGGTCGATCCTCACCGACCCGGTCGCGATCGCGGTGACCGGGTTCATGGGTCTGCAGAGCCTGAGCTACTACACGACGGTGACGTGGGTGCCCACCATCCTGCAGGACGCGGGGATGGAGGTGAGCGCCGCCGGGGCGATGATCGCCTACTCCGCGTTCCCCGCCGCCGTCGCCGCCCTGGTCTCGCCGGCGCTGGCGGCGCGGACGCGCCCGGCCTGGTTGCCGCCGGTTCTGGCCGTGCTGCTTCTCGGCGCCGCCTATCTCGGGCTGATCGTCTCCGCCGCGAACGGAGCCTTGGTGTGGATGACGCTGCTCGGGCTGGGGCTCGGGGCATCGATCAGCCTCTCGCTCACGTACATCGTGTGGCGATCGCCGACCGCGCACCTCACCGGGCACCTCTCGACGATGTCGCAGGGCTTCGGCTACCTGATCGCCGGGCTCGGTCCCCTCGGTGTCGGCGCGCTCCACAGCCTCACCGGGAGCTGGACCGTGCCGTTGGCCGTGCTCGGCGCGATCCTGATCCTCCAGCTGTTCTTCGGGGTCGTCGCGAGCCGCCCGATGCACATCCGTGCCCGCGGTGCGCACGGTGTCGAGGCTGCGGAGCGGGAGGCGGGCGAGGAGTGCAGCTCGCGCTGGTCAGGCTGATGTGCATATCCTGACCGCACAGGACCACGGCAGGGAGGCATCGTCATGACCGCTCGATCCGAGAATCCTCACCACGAGCCGTTCCCCGGCCCCGGTGGGCCGCCCGTCCCCGCGCTCGAGGAGGACGAGTCGGCCGCGCCTCGCCCGGAGGAGGAGATCGCGGATCAGCTGCGGTCCGAGCCCGATGCGGACGCCCGCCCCGAAGGCGACGCCTGACGCGCACCGCGCAGGCGGAGCAGGATCCCTCGCGCGGCGCCGTGGCCCGCAACCTCGCCGCCGAGATCCCGCTCCGCGCGACATCGTCAAGGCGCCCGACGGCCACATCGGTCGCCAGGTCGTCGTCCACGGCCGGATCGCGACGAGGTGACCCTGAGGGTCACGATCGGCGAGCATCAGCGACGACACCCAGATCGGTGGCAGCACCACCGTCTCGGCCCACCTGATCGGCGACGCCGAGCTGATCGGGGGCCGGCGTCGCCGCCTACCGCGGATCGACAAGACCCGACCGCTTCCCTTCCCGCACCCGTGACGATGCTCCGGCCGTACATTGAGGCCGTCCGACCGGGCCGCTGGCCGCAGGGGATCCGTGCAGCACGGCTCCCAAGAATCTCTGAGGAAAGTGCATCATGACCGCTCGACCCCACATCGTCATCATCCTGGCCGACGATCTCGGCTTCTCCGACATCGCACCGTTCGGCGGCGAGATCGACACCCCGCACCTCACCCGGCTCTCCGACCGCGGCATCCGCATGAGCTCCTACTACGTGACACCCCGCTGCAGCCCCTCCCGCGCCGCCCTGATGACCGGCCAGAACCCGCACAGCGTCGGGATCGGCGTGCTCACCACCGACAACCGCCCGCACGGCTACCCCGGCTCCCTCTCCACCGAGGTGCCCACGATCGCCGAGTGCCTCTCGGGGCGCGGGTACGCCTGCGGACTCTTCGGCAAATGGCATCTGAGCAGCGATATCGAGAACCCCGGCGAGACCTGGCCGACCCGGCGCGGGTTCGACGAGTTCCATGGCATCCTCCAGGGCTCCTCGGGATACTTCCGGCCCCGGCTCATGGACGGCGAGGAGCGCGTGGACGAGCAGGAGCTGCCGGAGGACTTCCACCTCACCGACCATGTCACCCAGCGGGCGGTCGATTTCATCCGCCGCCAGGGCGAGGCCGAGGTCCCCTTCCTCGCGATGCTCACCTATACCGCCCCGCATTGGCCGCTGCACGCCCGCGAGCAGGAGATCGCGAAGTACCGCGAGCGCTACGCAGAGGGCTGGGACGGGATGCGTCAGCGGCGGCTCGACGGGCTCCACCGGGAGGGCCTGTACAGCGAGATCCATGACGTCGCCGCCGGTCAGGACCTCCCGGAGTGGGGCGAGCATGCCCGGTGGGAGAGCGAGCGCATGGCGGTCTATGCCGCCCAGGTCGAGGCGATGGACCGCGGGATCGGTGCGGTGCTGGACTCGCTCGAGGAGACCGGGGTCGCCGAGGACACCCTGGTGCTGTTCTTCTCGGACAACGGCGGGTGCGCCGAGGAGCTCCCGACGGACAACCCGCACTTCCCGCGGACGACGGAGCCCCGCACCACCCGCGCCGGAGACCCGGTGCGCTTCGGGAACGATCCGGCGATCATGCCCGGCCCGGCGGACACCTTCCAGAGCTACGGCGTCAACTGGGCCACCGTCTCCAACACCCCGTTCCGGAAGTGGAAGAGCTGGGTCCATGAAGGCGGGATCTCCACCCCGTTCCTGGCCTCCTGGCCCGCCGGGGGGATCCCCGCCGGCGGCGCCGTGAGCCCCGACCTGGGTCACGTCACGGACATCCTGCCCACCGTCCTCGAGATCGTCGGCGCCGACCCCATCGGGGCGGGGCGGAGCCTGCTGGACTCCTGGCGGCACCCCGAGGCGACGGGCCCGGAGCGGACGCTGTGCTGGGAGCACATCGGGAACGCCGCCGTCCGTCGGGGCGGCTGGAAGCTGGTGCGTGAATGGGGCAGCCCGTGGGAGCTCTACGACCTCACCACAGACCGCATCGAGGCCCACGACCTCGCCCAGCAGCACCCGGAGCTGGTCGCCGAGCTCGAGCAGATCTATGCCCGGTGGTGCGAGGAGCAGGGCGTCATCGACTGGCAGGACGTCCTGGACGATCACGCCCAAAGAGGACTGGGGCCCGGGCGGGCGACGTCGTGAGCTGAGGGCGGACGGTGCTCGCAGTGCTCGCCCGATCCCGGGCGGGCCCGCCGGGTCCGGCGCCGACGTGAACGGCCCCGGGGGAGGCCCCGCCACACGGGCCATATGTCACGCTATGAACTCCGCATAGGAAAACTTTGGGCTTGGTGGTCTACTGGGGATCGCGGCCAGCCGCCGTGATCCTCCGTCCGCTCCACCCCCTTGGGAGTTCCTCCATGGCGTCCTTCACCCGTCGGTCCGCACTCGCTCTCGGCATCTCGATGCCGGCTCTGGCCACCCTCGCGGCATGCGGTGCCAGCAGCAGCGGTGCACCGGCCGACGGCACCCCGGTCACCGGCGGCACCCTCACCTATCTGGAGCCGCAGACCTGGACCACGCTGTACCCGCCATCGGCCGGCTTCTACCCCAACGGCGGGATCGTCAACAACATCACCGACCGCCTGCTGCGCCAGGATCCCGAGACCCTCGAGCTGGAGCCGTGGATCGCCACCGCGCTGCCCGAGGTCAACGAGGACGCCACCGAGTACACCTTCACCCTGCGCGAGGACGTCACCTACTCCGACGGCACCCCGCTGGACGCAGAGAACGTGGTCAAGAACATCGACCTCTTCGGCACCGGCGATGCCGCGCGCGCTCTGACCGTCTCCGAGGCGATCAACAACTACGACCACGGCGAGGTCCTCGACCCCGTCACCGTCCGCTTCCACTTCACCGCCCCCGCGCCCGGTTTCGCCCAGGCCGTCTCCACCATCAACTCGGGCCTGCTCTCCTCCGCGACGCTGGACCGCGACGGGCAGCAGTTCGGTCCCGGCAACGCCGCGGAGATCATCGGCTCCGGCCCCTTCGTGATCGCCGAGGAGCAGATCGGCACCCGGATCTCGCTCACCGTGCGCGAGGACTACGCCTGGGCGCCCGCCTCCCTGCAGCACTCCGGCCGCGCCCATCTGGACGGGATCGACATCCTCGTCGCCGCCGAGGACAGCGTGCGCGTGGGCACCGTCACCTCGGGACAGGCCCACCTGGCCCGTCAGATCGAAGCCCCTGACGAGCCCCGGTTCGCGGCCGAGGGCCTCTCGCTGCACGCCGCCGCCACCAACGGCGTGAACAACGGCCTGAACTTCCGCTTCCGCGACCCCGCTCTCGAGGACCTCCGCACCCGGCAGGCCCTGATCGCCGCGATCGATCGGCAGGCGATCGTCGACACCCTGTTCACCGAGAACTATCCGCTGGCCACCGGAGCCCTGGCCGCCACCGCGCTCGGGCACGCGGACACCTCCGAGCACTACGTCCACGACCCCGAGCTCGCCGCCTCGCTGCTCGATCAGGCCGGCTGGGTCGTCGGGGCCGACGGCATCCGCGCGAAGGACGGCCGGACGCTCACCCTCACCGTCAACGAGGCGCTCCCGCAGCCCCGCTCGAAGGAGGTCGTCACCATGCTCCAGGAGCAGCTGGCCGCGCTCGGGGTCGACGTGCAGCTGCTGCCCGGCGACCAGGCCGCCCAGAACGCCGCGCGCGCCGAGCCCGGGACGGTGCAGATGTACCACTCGATGGTGGGACGCGCCGACTTCGACGTGCTGAAGTCCCAGTACGCCTCGGAGAACCGCAACGTGCTGCTGAACACCGAACCCGACGGCAGCGTGGGCGATCCCGAGCTCGACGAGCTGCTGGCCGCGATCGCCTCCACCCCGGGGACGGAGGGCCGCACCGAGGCCTCGGCCGCCGCCCAGGCACATCTCGCCGAGCAGGCGTACATCCTGCCCCTGTTCGAGGAGCCGCAGGTCTTCGGATATACCGAGGCACTGCAGGGCTTCGCCACCGAGTCCGTGGGCCGGCCCAGCTTCTTTGACGCCTGGCTGAAGGGGTGAGGCCCCGATGCGCTACCTCCTGCGCCGCATCGGCGGTGCCGCAGTGGTCCTCTCCCTGGCCTTCATCGCTGCGTACGTGATGCTCACAGCCCTGCCGGGGGATGCGGTGCTGGCTCGCTACGGCAGCCCCGACCTGGGGCTGAGCGCCGCAGAGCTCGCGGAGATCCGCGCCGCCTACGGGGCGGACCGTCCCGCGCTCGTGCAGTTCCTCGAGACGGTCACCTCCTTCCTGCGCGGGGATCTCGGCTACTCCGTGCAGACCGGCGCGGCGGTCTCCGCGCTGTTGGCCGCGGCGCTCCCCTCCACGCTGGCCCTGGCCTCCCTGGGGCTGCTGGTCGCGGTGACTGTCGCCGTGGTGATCGCCGTCGTCGCCACCCACGGCGGTCTGCGCCACCTGGGTGCCACCCGCGCCCTGCGCAGCGCTCTGCGGGGCCTGCCGCCGCTGATGGTCTCGCTGCCGGTGTTCTGGATCGGGATCGTGCTGCTGCAGGTGTTCTCCTTCCGGCTGGGACTGGTGCCGGTGCTGAACGCGAGCCCGCTGCAGTCGTTGATCCTGCCGGTGCTCACGCTCGCGATCCCGATCGCGGCCCCGCTGGCCCAGGTGCTGATCCGCTCGATCGACGAGGTCTCCGCCGAGCCCTTCGTCGCCGTGGCCCGTGCTCGTGGCGCCTCGACCCGGTGGCTGCTGACGCGCAGCGTCGCCCGCAACGCCACGCTGCCGGCTCTGACCATGGCCGGACTGCTGTTCGGGGAGCTGGTGAGCGGCGCGGTCGTGACCGAGACCGTCTTCGGCAGGATGGGCGTCGGCCTGGTGACGGCTCAGGCGGTCGCCGCCCGCGACACCCCGGTGCTGATGGCGGTGGTGGTGCTCTCCGCCGTGGTGTTCGTGGTGATCAACCTCGTCGTGGACCTCCTCTACCCGGTGCTGGATCCCCGGCTCCGCTCCTCGACCGCCGCCCCGACCCGCCGCGAGGCGGTGGCGGCCCGATGAGCACCGTGACCCTCACCGACGGCGCCCGCGCGCGCACCGGTCAGCGGGCCCGGCGGGCTCGCCGCCCGGCCCTGCGCCCCACGGTGGTGCTCTCCGCCCTGGTGCTGCTGCTCGCCCTCGTCTGGGCGCTGGCGCCGGGTCTGTTCACCGGGTACAGCCCCACCGCCTCGAGCACCGAGGCGCTCCGATCCCCGAGCGTCGTGCACTGGTTCGGCACCGACGCGACCGGCCGCGACGTCTTCGCCCGGGTGGTCCACGGCGCCTCCCACTCGATCACCGCCGCACTGATCGCCGTCGCCGTCGGCCTGGTGGCCGGCACCACGATCGGGGCGATCGCCGGGACCGTCGGCGGCGCCGTCGAGGAGACGCTGATGCGGGGGGTGGACGTGCTGCTGGCCATCCCCGGCCTGCTGCTGTCGCTGTCGGTGGTGATCCTGCTGGGCTTCGGCACCACCAACGCGGCGATCGCCGTGGGCATCACCTCGATCGCGACCTTCGCGCGATTGTCCCGCTCCCGGGTGATCGCGGTGCGGCGCAGCGAGTACGTCGAGGCCGCCCTCGGCTCCGGCGGGACCCTGCCGAGCATCCTGTGGCGCCACATCCTGCCCAACTCCGCAGCCCCCGTCACCGCGCTCGCCGCGCTGCAGCTGGGCTCGGCGATCCTGCAGATCTCCACCCTCGGGTTCCTCGGCTACGGCGCACCGCCGCCCACCCCCGAATGGGGGCTGCTGATCGCCGAGGGCCGCGACTACGTCGCCACCGCCTGGTGGCTGACCCTGCTGCCCGGCCTGGTGGTGGCCGCAGTGGTCCTGTCCACCAACCGCCTCAGCACGGCCATCGGAAAGGGGGAGCAGGCATGAGCGTCCCGCCCCTGCTGGAGATCACGGACCTGTCCCTCACCTACCGCACCCGCCGGACCGCCGTCGACGCGGTGCGCGGCATCGACCTGAGTGTCGCGCGCGGCCAGGTCACCGCACTGGTCGGGGAGTCCGGGTCCGGGAAGTCCTCCGTCGCCCAGGCCGCGATCGGGCTGCTGCCCGAGAACGGCCGCGTCACCGGCGGTTCCATCGAGCTCAGGGGGCCCGACGGCTCGCGCCAGGACCTGGTGGGTCTTCCCGAGCACGCCTGGCGCGGACTGCGGGGCACCCGCATCGGCCTGATCCCGCAGGACCCCACCAGCTCCCTGGACCCGGTGCGGACCATCGGGGCGAGCGTGGCCGAACCGCTGCGGATCCACGGCTGGCGCGACCGGGCGCGGATCACCGCTCGCGTGCACGAGCTGCTGG
This sequence comes from Brachybacterium vulturis, assembly GCF_002407185.1. Lineage (NCBI taxonomy): Bacteria > Bacillati > Actinomycetota > Actinomycetes > Micrococcales > Dermabacteraceae > Brachybacterium > Brachybacterium vulturis. The sequence continues at coordinate 3,712,280 of NZ_CP023563.1, read as the reverse complement.
ACCGGGTCGGTCTGGACCACCCCGCCCTGAGGGCCCGCCAATATCCTCATGAGCTCTCCGGCGGGATGCGTCAACGGGTTCTGATCGCGGCCGCCCTGGCCCTGGACCCCGATCTGCTGATCGCCGACGAGCCCACCAGCGCGCTGGACGTCACCGTCCAGGCCACCGTGCTGGACCTCATCGACGAGCTGCGCGATGCCACGGGTGCGGGAGTCCTGCTGATCACCCACGACCTCGCCGTCGCCGCCGACCGCGCCGACCAGCTGGTGGTGATGCGCGGCGGACGGATCGAGGAATCCGGGCCCGGTGCCGCGGTGCTCGCTGCGCCGACGGCCGACTTTACCCGCACCCTGCTGCACGACGCCCCCTCGCTGCGCCAGGTGGTGGACCGCAGCCCCCACCGCCCCGCGCCCGGGCAGGCACCCCTGGTGCGGGTGCGCGAGCTGCGCCAGGAGTTCCCCCGGCCCGGCAGCGACCCCTTCGTCGCGGTCGAGGGGATCTGCTTCGACATCACCCCCGGCACCACCCACGCCCTGGTGGGGGAGTCCGGCTCCGGCAAGACCACCACCGGCCGGGCGATCGCCGGATTCCGCCGCCCCACGGCCGGCAGCATCGAGGTGGCCGGCACCGAGGTGACCGCGCTCGGCGGGAGGGCGCTGCGCGACTTCCGCTCCACCGTGCAGCTGGTCCACCAGAACCCCTTCGGCTCCCTCGACCCGCGACAGAGCATCGCCGCGATCCTCGAGGAGCCGCTGCGCAACACCCGCCGCGGCACCCGGTCCCAGCGCCGCTCGGCCGCGCTGCACCACCTCGAGCTGGTCTCCCTGCCCCCGACGGTCGCGAGCCGGCGCCCCCGGGAGCTCTCCGGCGGGCAGCGCCAGCGCGTCGCGATCGCCCGCGCACTGATCCTGCAGCCCGAGCTGGTGGTCCTCGACGAGGCGGTCTCCGCCCTGGACGTGACGGTGCAGGCACAGATCCTGCGCCTGCTGGCCCGCCTGCAGGACGAGCTGGGGCTGACCTACCTGCTGATCTCGCATGATCTCGCCGTGGTGCGGCAGGTCGCCGACACCGTCTCGGTGCTGCGTCGCGGCCGGCAGGTCGAGGCCGGTCCTGTGCAGCAGGTGCTCGAGGACCCCCACCACGAGTACACCCGGGCGCTGCTGGCCGCGATCCCCGGCGCAGGCCGACAGGCTGCCCAGCTCCGCCCCGACACGGTCCCCGCCTCATGACCGGATGCTCGGTCTCCACGGCGTCGAACTGCAACCCTCGGTGACCTTGAGTTGACGTCAGCTATCTACAGTTCACTGAGGAGGTCCGATGGGCATCCATGGCACCTGGCGCACTGGTCATCAGGCGCCGGACTTCCGCGGTGCCCCCTCGTCGGCGCGTCGAGGAGGCACCTTCGCCTACTACCTGCCGGCTCTCGCCGCGAGATCCTCACCCCGGGATCCGGGAGGTATCGCCGCTCGGAGTTCTTCCAGGCGAACGACGTCCTGCAGCTGCTGGACCGGGAGAGCTGAACGGAAAAGCTGTGCGTCCCTGCCCGCAGCGGGCAGCTGGCGATCGTGAGCTCGGGGTGCCGGCTCGCGCGCCACCGGCCCAGACCGTCGCGGTCGGCCCCGACTCCACGATCTTCCCCCGCCTCGACCATTCGTCCCGGAACGTTGCCGCGCCCGACGGTGCTCGTTAGCGTGGGGAGCGACCGAGCAGTTCATCGACCAGGAGGAGCTCTCATGAACGAGACCGTTGCAGTCCCCGCATCCGCCGGCGCGAAGCGCACGAAGAAGGAGAACGCCGAGAGCGGCTTCCTCGCCCCGGCGGCGCTGGCCAAGAATCTCCAGGCCGTCCTCGTGGATCTCACCGCGCTGCATCTGGTGGGCAAGCAGGCGCACTGGAACATCGTGGGCCCGAACTTCCGGGATCTGCACCTGAACCTCGATGAGGTCGTCGACATCGCCCGGGCGAGCGCGGACGACGTCGCCGAGCGGATGCGCGCCCTCCACGCGACGCCCGATGCCCGGCCGGCCGTCGTCGCCGAGCAGACCGCCCTGCCGGAGTTCCCGCAGGGCGAGGTGCACACCCACGACGCGATCGACCTGATGACCTCGGCGATCGAGAAGACGGTGGGCACCATGCGCACCGTCCATGACGAGGTCGACGACGCCGATCCCACCTCGGCGGACATCCTCCACGGCATCCTCGAGAAGCTCGAGCAGCAGGCCTGGTTCATCAGCGCGGAGACCCGCACCCCGCAGCAGCGCTGACCCGCGCTCCCGACGGCGGTGGCCGGGCGGCGGATGCTCGCCGCCCCGCCCGTCGTCGGGGCGGCCCGTGCTCCCTGCGGCCGCCGAGGAGGCCCGGAGCGATGCCGCCGCCGCGGTCGCCCGGTCAGGGGCGCGAGGGCGGTGGCTCCGAGCGGGTACCGTCGACCCCATCCATGGCGGTGCCCCGAAATCCGAGCCTGCATGCCGCCGGCTCGGCGCGAGCACCGCCCTCCCTGTGCATCCCGAGGCCCCGATCTCGGACGAAGGAGCGCCATGAGCGTCCCCCATCTGCTCGACCACATCGTCATCGCCGGCCCCGATCTGGCCGAGACCGTGGACTGGTTCCGCGAGCTCACCGGCGTCACCGCCGCTCCCGGCGGCGCCCATCCCACCGGCACCGCCAATGCTCTGGTCGCTCTGACCGTCAACGGCGAGCCGCGCCCGCACTACCTCGAGCTGATCGGCCCCGACCCCGCGCGCGAGGGCGAGGAGCTGCCGAAGACCTTCAGCATCAACCGGTTGAAGAAGCCCACCCTGATCACCTACGCCGTGCACCCCCAGGGGATCGATCAGGTCGTCGAGCGTGCCCGCGCCGAGGGCTTCGACCCCGGTGATGTGCAGGACCTCTCCCGTCGCACCCCGGACGGCACGGAGCTCTCGTGGCGGCTCACCCAGGCGCAGGCCCCGCGCAACTACGGCGTGCCCTTCCTCATCGACTGGGGCGAGACCACCCAGCCGGGGCTGGGGGACCTGCCCTCGATCGAACTGGTCTCCTTCGAGCGCATCGAGGTGAACCCCGGCCCGCAGCAGAAGGCCACCGACGCGCTCGGCCTGGGCGACGGGGTCGCGGCGATCCGCGAGGCGCAGGGCTCCCGGTTCGTGCTGCAGCTGCGCACCGAGGACGGGCGCGAGATCCAGATCTGAGCAGGGCGCGTCAGCCCTTGCCGTCCCCGGCCCGCCGGTACCGCAGCAGCAGCTCGTCGCCGGCCTGCAGCACAGCGGCGAGCTCCATCGAGGTGAGCGCGGAGAGCGGCGAATGGGCGATGCGGCCCGCCGGCCCTGCCTCGAGGGTCGGGGCGAGGGTGAGGCACAGCTCGTCGACCACGCCGGCCGTGAGGAACGAGCCGAACAGGGTGGGACCGCCCTCGCAGTGGATCCGCGTCAGTTCCCGTCGGCCGAGCTCCTCGCGCACCCGCACCGGATCCACCTCGCTCTCACCCGCCTCGACGAGGTCCGCCACCTCCGCGAGCGCCGCCCGACGCTCGGCCGGGGCCTCGGCGACGGTGAACACGAGCGGCCGCACCGGGGCCTCGGTGAAGAGCGGTGAGTCGGGGTCAAGCGCCAGGCGCCGGGTGACCAGCGCGAACACCGGCTGCGGGGCGAGACCGTGCTCCACCCGCCAGCGCTCGGACTCTTCGGGCAGCCGCATCGCGCCGTAGCCCTCGGCGCGCGCGGTGCCCGCGCCGAGCAGGACCACGTCGGCCCAGCGGCGAAGCAGCTCGAAGACGCGGTGGTCGGCATCATCGCCGAGCCCGCCGGAGAGTCCGTCGCGGGTGACGGCCCCGTCGAGGCTGGAGACGAAGTTCATCCGCAGCCAGGCCCCGGTCGGCGGGGCATAGTCCTGCAGCAGCTGGTCATCGGTCAGCGCCGTGCCCGGGGTGGGCCGGAGCGGGTGGATCGAGGTCATGCGGTGCCTCCTGGAGGGCTGTCGGGACCCGGGGCGGGGCGCGCCGACAGCGCGCGCAGGTCCACCCGTCGGCCGCGGAAGGGGACCTGCTCCTGCGCGAGCAGGGCGGGGGCGGTCCCGCCGTGGCAGGTGGCCGGGGTGCCGTCGGCGCGGACGATGCGCCACCAGGGGATGTCCTCGAGGTCGGCGACGTGGCGACCCACCTGGCGCGGATGCAGCCCGGTCAGGACGGCGATGTCGCCGTAGGTCATCACCTGGCCGGGGCGGAGCGTGACGGCGACGGCCCGGACGGCCTCGCGGGGATCCTCCACGACGGCTCCTCTCCTTGAATCGTTGCACGCTCACGCCCGTCGCTGGTGCTGCCGCGCCTCCCGGCGGCGCCGGGGCGCCGTCACGGCGGACGGGTGCGTTCCTGCCCGCACTGTAGCCCGGCTCCGCAGGCCACCCGGAGGTGAGGGGCGAGACAGGGACGGGGCCCTCGCGGCGGGTCTATGGTGAAAGAGGCGGGCCCGGGACCGACAGCACGGCCAGCAGGCGGCGCCGACCTGTAGGACGCACGGGATCGGAGGTGATCACCGTCAGCGGGTCGCAGCGCCCCGCGTCCCGGCCGCCGAACGCACGACGACGTGCCCCCGGTGCCCGAGCCGGCAACACCGGCCCGGCCGGCACCGAGCGGCATCGCAGGACACAGCGGCCGGGACCTCCGCGCCGCCGACGCACCCCGTGAAGGAGCCCCACCATGTCTTCTGATTCGCTCTACCCCGAGGCCACCCCCGCGGTCGGCGCCCGCCGGAAGGAGCTCGCCCCGACGGTCGACGCCGCGTTCAACGCCTTCAGCAAAGCCGTCTTCGCCGACGGCGCCCTGCCCGGCAGCACGAAGCAGCTGATCGCCGTGGCCGTCGCCCACGTGACCCAGTGCCCGTACTGCATCAAGGGGCACACCCGTCTCGCCTCCCGCGCCGGCGCCACGGACGAGCAGATCATGGAGGCGATCTGGGTCGCCGCCGAGATGCGCGCCGGCGGCGCCTACGCCCACTCCACGCTCGCCCTGGACGTGCTGGACGGCCACGAGCACCACGCCTGATCCACTGGCGGAACGCCTCACAGCGACTCGTCGAGCTGCCGGCGCTTCGCGCTCCGCTACGGCACCACGTTGTAGTTCACCCGGAACAGGTTCCCGGGGTCGTACAACCGCTTGACCTGCTGGAGCCGGCGATACGTCTGCTCGCCGTAGGCGCTCTGCGTGAGGTCCGAGATGGGCCGCGTGTACTCGCGGGCCCGGAAGTTCACGTACTCGCCCTGCTCGCCGAGCCGCTTCATCGCCCCCTCAGCCTGCTCGGCGAAGGCGGTGAAGCGGGCGTCCTCGTCCGGCTCGTGCCAGTACCCGTTGACCGTCATCCAGAATCGGGCGGAGCGGTTGGGGAAGGCCGTGGACTGCGCGGGCACGCGGGCGAAGGCTCCTCCCAGATGGTGGATGTCCACGGAGGTGCCCCGCCCGGGCAGGGCCGCGGCGACTGCGGTGATCGTGTCCAGCGCATCCTCGTCCATTCGGGAGAACGCCGTGTTGCGCCAGAACCCGCGCGCCGCATCGGTGAACAGTGCATCGGCCGCGCTCTGCCACTGCGGCCAGGAGATCGGGCCGATGTCGGTCTCGTCGGGCGGCGCCGCCCGACACAGCCGCTCCAGCAGAGCGCGTCCGCGCGCCTCGTCCTCGCCGACCCAGGTGCAGCGCAGCAGCAGCCACGGCTCATCGCCCATCCCGCGGTGCTGGGGCAGCACCATCACCGTGAGGATCGAGGTGAGCTCGTCAGGGAGATCGCGGCTCCAGCGTTCGAAGGCGGCGAGCGCCCGTCGCCACTGGGCCGGTCGGTAGAACAGCGTCGCACCGAGCACCGGATCGGGCAGTGCCACCGCCTCGTAGATGAAGGAGGTGACCACCCCGAAGTTGCCGCCGCCCCCGCGCAACCCCCAGAACAGGTCCGGATGCTCGGTCGCGCTCGCCGTGAGCTGCTGCCCGTCGGCCGTGATGACCTCGGCCTGCACCAGCCGATCCAGGGCCAGTCCCGCCGAACGCACCAGCCAGCCCACACCGCCCCCGAGCGTCATCCCCGCGATCCCGGGGGTGGAGACCGTCCCCAGCGGCACGGCCAGACGATACGGAGCGGTCGCCGCGTCGACATCGCCCGTGCGAGCCCCGGGCGCAGCCGTCACCTGCCGCGTCGCTGGGTCGACGCTCACCCCCCGCAGCTCGCCGAGATCCAGCACGATCCCGTCGTCGACCGTGCCGTGACCCGCATTGCTGTGCCCGCCGCCGCGCACCGCCAGCGGCAGACCGGTCGCCCGAGCCGCCTCCAGCACGGGCGGGATATCCGCCACGGAGGCCGCGCGGACGATCAGCAGCGGATACCGGTCGATCAGCTGGTTCCACACCTCCCGGACCTCGTCGTATCCCGCCTCGCCGGGCTCGAGCACCTGGCCCTGCACCTGGCTCCGCATCCGGCGCAGGGCGGGCATCGCCTCCGGGACCGAGAATCCGCCCGTCGTGGACGACATACATGCCTGCGCTCTCTGCACCGGTGCATGAGCATCTCGCCCAAGGCCCCGTGCCTGTCACCCGCGGGCGGCGATGTCCCGGCCATCGAACGGCCGACGTCGCGCGCCCCCAGGACCTGCCGTGAACTGCATGGATCGTAGTGTTGACCGTACTCCGGGCGATCGTGCGGAGCAACGGACCACCGGGCTCACGCCGACTCTGCGACAGTAGGAGCACCCCTCGAGCCGCTCTTCCGTCCGACCCGCACCTGTCGTCCCCGAAGGAGACCTATGCCCACCCTCGCCGAGCTCGACGCGATCACCCAGGCCGACCTGATCGCCGCCGGCGCGACCCGCTGGTCCCGCGGCGACGACGTGATCGGCGCGTTCGTCGCCGAGATGGACTTCGGCATCGCCGAGCCCATCACCCGCCGCCTCCACCGGGAGGTGGACCGCGGCGCCTTCGGCTATCTGCCTGCACCGCTGGTGAACGAGCTGCAGCAGGCCACCGCCGACTTCCTGCATCGTCGGACGGGATGGGAGGTCGCCCCCGAGGACATCCACGAGATGCCGGACGTCATCGCGATCTTCGCGGCGGTGCTCGAACACTTCCTCGCCCCGGACGCGAAGATCATCGTCCCCACCCCCGCTTACATGCCGTTCCTCCAGGTGCCCGCGCTGCACGGGCGCGAGATCATCGAGGTCCCGATGCCGCGGGACGAGACCGGTCGCCACCACTACGACCTCGGCGCGATCGAGGCCGCCTTCGAGGCCGGCGGCGGTCTGTTCGTCCACACCAACCCGCACAACCCCACCGGGCGGGTGATGACCCGCGAGGAGCTCGAGCCGCTCGCGGCGCTGGTGGACCGCAAGGGCGGGCGCGTCTTCTCCGACGAGATCTGGCTGCCGCTGGTGCTCGAGGGCGAGCACGTCCCCTACGCCGCCCTGAACGACACCGCCGCCGGGCACACGATCACCGCAGTCGCCGCGTCCAAGGCCTTCAACCTGCCGGGGCTGAAGTGCGCGCAGCTGATCACCAGCAACGAGGCCGACCGGGAGCGCTTCGTCGAGGTGGGCCACTACGACCGCCACGGCGCCGCGAACCTCGGCCTCGCCGCCACCTGCGCCGCCTACGACGAGGCAGGGCAGTGGCTCGACGACATCCTCGCCTACCTGCGTCGCAACCGCGACACCCTCACCGAGCTGGTCACCGAGCTGCTGCCCCGGGCCCGGCTGACCACGATGGAGGGCACCTACGTGGCCTGGCTCGACCTGCGCGAGTACGGCATCACCGGCTCCCTCCACGACCACCTGCTCGAGCACGCCCGAGTGGAATGCACCGAGGGCACCGCCTGCGGCGCGATCGGCGAGGGGCACGTGCGGCTGATCTTCGCGATGCCCCGCCCACTGCTGGTCGAGGCGATCACCCGCATAGCGCGGGTGCTGGAGCCGGGACGAGCCGCATGATGTCGACCCCGAGCGGCCCGAACTCGCCCGACGGTCCCGGCGGCGGCTCCGTCTTCTTCTCCGCCGCCCCGGAGCCGGAGCCCGACACCACGGATCCTGCCGACCCCACCGGTCAGGGACAGACCGGCTGGCCCTGGTTCCTCCCGCAGTCCGGGCTGCGGCGCGATCTTCTGGAGAGCGCCGCCGACGTCGACGAGGACCCGGCCGGGGCGGCCGCGGTCTACGCACGGATCCCCCTGGTGCACGGGGCCGTGCGTCTGCTCGAGCACGTGGGGGAGGGCCGCGAGCTCACCTCCACCGGTGCGCTTCCCCTGGCTGACGTCCACGCCCTGGTCGAATCCTGGAATCTCGACCGCGACGAACAGGAGCCCACCTCGATGTGGCAGGTCGGCGAGATCGTCGGCCCCTGGAATGCCCTGGTCAGCGGTGGCTGGCTGGACCTGACCAGCACCCGGGTCGGGCCGGGTGAGGGCATAGCGCCGGTGGTCCCGCAGACAGAGGACCCCGCGGCCTTCGTCCGCTTCGCCCGAGCGCTGATCCTGCTGCTGATGCTCGACGCCCTGAAGCAGAGCCCCGAGGACGGGGGCCTGTTCGGGGACCCCGACACCTTCGCCGCCCTGATGCACACCGTCGCGCCCGAGGGGCTCTCGCTCCCGGCCACGATCCGGGTCGCGCTGGATCGCGGTCTGGTCCCGGAGGATCCCGGCGGGGACCCCGATATGGACGAGATCCAGCGGTACTGGCGCACGGGCCGGGACCTGGCGGCACTGGCCACCTACGGGGTGCTGCACGGCGAGATCGCACCGGACGGCCAGGACACCCGATTCCACGGCACCCTCGAGGCGATCAAGGAGGTCTTCGGCGCCCTGGAGATGGTCGGTGAGCTCGACGCACCGGAATGAGCAGGCGCGCTCGGTGCGCCGTCAGGTCCGCAGGTGCGAGGCCCCGTTCAGATCCAGGATGGTGCCGGAGGCCCACTGCGTCTCGGTCGCGGTGAGGTAGAGGATCGCGGCGGCGACCTCCTCCGCGGTGCCCACCCGGCCGAAGGGGCTCTGCGCCCGCAGCGCCTCTCCATGGGGCCCGGCGAGCTTCTCCTGCTGCCGCTCGGTGGCCACGAAGCCCGGCGCGACCGAGGCGACCGCGATCCCGTGCGGCGCCAGCGCCACCGCCATCGACTGGCCGAAGGCGTGCAGGCCGGCCTTCGCCGCCGCATAGGCGGGAGCGCCCGGCTCGCCGCGGAACGCGCCGCGCGAGCCGACGTTGACGATCACGCCCGGCGCGCCCCGCGCGATCAGGGAGCGGGCCACCAGGTAGGTGAGGTTCGCGGGCGCGGTGAGGTCCACGTCGATCATGCGGGTCAGCCGCTGCTGCCAGGTCGCGAAGTCGACCTCGTCCACCCGGTGATCGGTCGCGGGGCCCGGGGCGATCCCGGCGTTGTTCACCAGCACGTCGATCTGGCCGATCCCGGCCTCGGCCTCCTCGACGACGCGCCGGGCCGTTCCCGGATCGGAGAGGTCCCCGCCCACGACCACATGCCCCTCGCCGTGCAGCGCGGCAAGAGTCCGCTCAGCCTCCTCGCGGCGGCTGCCGTAGTGCACGGCCACCCTCTCGCCCCGCGCGCTGAGCGCGATCGCCGTGGCGCGACCGATCCCGCTCGATGCCCCCGTGACCAGTGCGCCTCGCATCCCTGCTCCTCTCCACGCTCCCACCCGACCGGCTCGACGGGCCACAGCGCCATCATCCCCCACCTCCGGTGCCCTGCTCCGGTCCGGCCGCGGCGCCGCTGCGACAGACCCGGCCGGGCCCCGCTGCGTCAGGCCCGGCCGGGCCGCAGGACCGCCACCGGAAATCTGACGCATACGAGCGTTGCACGGCTGTGAGGCGCTCAGTCATCACCTGGGGGCAGAAGTCTGGTGGCGGCGCCGCAGGGTGGCCCACGGACGCAGGCTGTCGCGCGGCCTCGTGCGCGTCCCTCACGGGTCCGGGAGAGCATCGACCGCGCGGGCCCTCGGCCCCGGGTCCGTGACCATTCCGCAACCATCCCTATTTCTGTCGAATACTGGACGGAATAAATGCGTCGCACTAGCGTCAGCGCTCATGGACCGGCAATGGAGCGTCAGGGACCAGCATCGAGCGGACATGCTGGCGCTGCTGCATCGCGGGCGGAAGCTCACCCGCGGGGAGATCGCCGAGGCACTGCGGCTCACCCGCACCACCGTCTCCGACATCCTCGGCGGCCTGCTCGACCAGGGCATCATCACCGTCACCGAGCAGCGCTCCCCGGGCGGGCGCGGCCGCCCGGCCGAGGTGCTGGGCATCCATCCCGGTGCGGTCCGTTTCGTGGGCATCGACTTCAGTCACACCACCGCCACGGTGTGCCTGGCGAACTCCGCCGGGGACGTCATCGCCTCGACCGTCGCGACGTACTCGACCGGCGCTGGCTGGGAGGCACGGGTCCAGCAGACGCTGGCCGCCATCCGCGACCTCGCGGTGGGAGAGGTGCATCTGGAGTTCCTCGCCGGCATCGGGATCGGCCTGCCGGGCCCCAACTCGGCCAGCTGGCACGGCTTCTCCGTCGCGGAGACCTCCATGGAGCCCTTCCATCTGGTGCGGGCCCGGATCCGCGAGCTGTTCGCGGACGCATTCGGCTGCCCCGTGCTGGTGGACCACCACATCCGTTTCGCCGCCCTGTACGAGGCGACCCTCGCCGGGGAGGACGATCTCAGCATCGTCTATCTGCGCCTGTCCACCGGTATCGGCGGCGCGGTGCTCGGCGCCGGCACCGCCCTGCGCGGCGCCCACCAGCTGGCCGGCGAGATCGGGCACCTGATCGCCGATGAGACCGCCACCGCACGCGACTGCCGCTGCGGCCGACGGGGCTGCCTGGAGACCGTCGCCTCCGAGGGAGCCGTCATCGCCGCCTGGCAGCAGATCGACGGGGACGGAGACCGGGACGGGGAGGGGGACCAGGACGGGGTCGAGCTCGCGCACTTCGCCGCCGCCCTCGACCGGCACGACCCCCGCGCCCTCGAGCTCGCCACCGAGCTGGCCGGCGCCGTCGGCCGCGCCCTCGGCATCGCCGCGCTGATGGTGGATCCGGCGGAGATCGTCATCGCCGGCGAGGTGGGGGCGCTGCTGGGCCCCGTCCTGCCCGCCCTGCGCACCGCCCTGGCCCGTCAGTGCCTCACCGGCACCGAGGTCCAGGTGCGCATCGGCGACTCCAGCCCCCAGCAGGGTGCCCGCGGTGCCATCGCCGCCCTGCGCACCGCCGACCACCCCTCTTCCCGCCACCGTCCCGCCCGGGCGGCGATCCTGCCCCACCCGGCCGAAGGAGGACTCCGTGTCCGCTGACCCCACCGCTGCGATCACCACCGCCGACGAGGAGGCCACCGCCGCTGCCCCGCCGGACGTCGACACCGGCCGCAAGAAGGTGCCCACCCTGCTGGTGCTGAACATCGTCACCGTCTTCCTGGGTCTGGGCCTGTGGTGGCTGCTGTCCCTGATGGGGCTGCAGATCCCCGGCCCGCCCGCCGTGATCCTGGCGCTGATCGAGCTGGCCGCCGCCGGCACCCTGTTCAAGGACATCGCGGCCTCACTGATGCGCGTGTTCAGCGGCTTCCTGCTGGGCACCGCGCTGGCCATCCCCGTCGGCTTCCTGATGGGCTGGTACACCTGGGCGCGCGGCCTGTTCGAGCCCTGGGTGCAGTTCTTCCGCACCATCCCGCCGCTGGCGATCATCCCGCTGGCCATCGTGCTGATGGGCATCGGCGAGCAGCCCAAGATCTTCGTGATCTTCCTGGCCTCGTTCCTGGCCTGCGTGATCTCGACCTTCCAGGGCGTGGTCCAGGTGGACAAGACCCTGCTGAACGCCGCCCGCGTGCTCGGGGCGAAGGACGGCACCATCTTCGCTCGCGTGGTGGTGCCCGCCTCGACCCCGTTCATCCTCGTCGGCATGCGGGTGGGCCTCGGCTCCGCCTGGGCCACCGTGGTGGCCGCCGAGCTGATCGCCGCCCAGCAGGGGCTGGGCTACCGCATGCAGCAGGCACAGATCTATTACGACCTGCCCACCATCTTCGTGGGCATCCTCGTCATCGGCATCTTCGGTTTCGTCATGGACCGCACCCTGCTGGCGATCGAGGCCCGCGCGACCCAGTGGCAGGAGCGCCGATGACCGCGAACAGGACCCCCATGGACACCACCACCCTCCCCGCCGACCAGCGCAAGATCCAGGTCCAGGACATCACCAAGCACTTCGTCGTGGCCGGGCAGCGCTTCGAGGCGCTGGGCGGGGTGAGCCTGGACGTGGCCGAGAACGAGTTCATCACCGTGGTGGGCCCCTCCGGCTGCGGCAAGTCCACGCTGATGAACATCCTCGCCGGCCTCGACGAGCCCACCTCCGGCAGCGCGAAAGTGGACGGCGCCGAGGTGCGCGGGCCCAGCCCCGAGCGCGGCGTGATCTTCCAGCAGTACGCGCTGTTCCCGTGGCTGACCGTGCGCGACAACGTCGAATTCGGTCTGAAGACCGCGCGGGTGCCCGCCGCGGAGCGTCGCGAGCGCGCCCAGCACTTCATCGACATGGTGGGCCTCGGCGACTTCGCCGACTCGCTGCCCAAGACCCTCTCCGGCGGGATGAAGCAGCGCTGCGCCATCGCCCGCGCCTACGCCATGAACCCCTCCATCCTGCTGATGGACGAACCCTTCGGGGCGCTCGATGCCCTGACCCGGGTGCGCATGCAGGAGCACCTGCTTCAGACCTGGGAGCAGGACAAGCGCACCATCATGTTCATCACCCACGACGTCGACGAGGCCGCATTCCTCGCCAACCGCGTCGTGGTGATGGCGGCGAAGCCCGGCCGCATCCACCGGATCATCGACGTGGATCTGCCCTACCCCCGCACCGAGGAGGTGCGGCTGTCGGAGGAGTTCGCCCGGATCCGCAACGAGATCTGGACCTCCGTCTACCACCAGTGACCGTCCCTCCCTGCAGCACCCCGGCGGCAGAGCCGCCGCCGGGCCCGTCCCACCCGATTGGAACCCCACGATGACCTTCTCGCGACGCACCCTCCTCGGCGGCATGGCCGCCGTCCCCGCCCTGACCACGCTCGCCGCCTGCGGCGGGTCCGGCGGGTCCGGCACCATGGACGTGAACTACGGCTACATCCCCGACTTCAACGGCGCCAGCCTGCTGGCCATCGCCGAGGACCAGGGCCTGTGGGAGGAGAACGGGGTCAACGTCACCCTGCAGACCTTCACCAACGGCCCGCTGCAGATCCAGGCCCTGGGCACCGGTGACATCGACTTCGGCTACATCGGCCCCGGCGCCATGTGGCTCCCCGCCTCCGGCAAGGCCAAGGTCGTCACCGTCAACGGCTCCGGGCAGGCCGACCGCGTCATCGCCCAGCCCGGCATCGACTCGATGGAGGACCTGGCCGGCAAGAAGGTCGCGATCCCGGAGGGCACCAGCGGCGACATGATCGTGCGACTGGCCCTGGACGCCGCCGGCATGAGCATGGACGACATCGAGAAGGTCGCCATGGACCCGCCCACCGTGGTCGCCGCCTTCTCCTCCGGTCAGGTCGACGCCGCCGGCATCTGGTACCCGATGATCGACAACATCAAGGAGCAGGTGCCGGATCTGGTGGAGCTCGCCCAGAACTCCGACTTCGCCGAGATCATGCAGTTCCCCAACGTCATGGTCACCTCCAACGACTTCCCGGTGGAGAACGAGGAGGCGACCCTCGCGGTGATCAAGGTGCTGCGTGCGGCGATGGACTTCCGCGTCGAGAACCTTGACAAGACCATCGAGCTGACCGCGGCGATGACCGAGGCAGATCCCGAGGCGGCCGCGGTCGACGCCTCGAACGCGGAGTACTACACCGCCGCGGATCTGGACGCCCTGATCGAGAAGGGCACCATCGAGACCTGGCTGACCGCCATGAACGACTACTACAAGGAGAACGACAAGATCGAGGGCGAGCCCGTCGCACCGGCGGACTACTACCTCTTCGATCTGTTCACCAAGGCGGGGGAGTGACCCGACCCGATCCCGTGCAGGAGGCTGCGCGGCCCGGCACCACCGGGCCGCGCAACGTCCTGTTCCTGCTGACCGACCAGCACCGGGCCGACACCCTGGGCTGCTACGGCAACCCGCTGGCTCGCACCCCGCACCTGGATGCCCTGGCCGCCTCCGGCACCCGCTTCGAGCGCTGGTACACGCCGACGGCGATCTGCACCCCCGCCCGCGCCAGCGTGCTCACCGGCGCCGCGCCGTTCCGGCACCGCGTGCTGGCCAACTTCGAGCGCAACGTCGGCTACCAGGAGGACCTGCCCGAGGGCAGCTTCACCTTCTCCCGCGCCCTGCGCGAGGCCGGCTACCGGTGCGCGCTGCTGGGCAAATGGCATGCCGGCACCGAGAAGCTGCGGGCCGACTACGGTTTCGACGGCGCCGAGCTGCCGGGTTGGCACAACCCCGTCGACCACCCCGACTACCTCGCCTACCTCGAAGAGCGCGGCCTGCCGCCCTACGAGATCTCCGACCAGATGCGCGGCACCCTGCCCAACGGCGGGCCCGGCAACCTGCTCGCGGCGCGGCTGCATCAACCCCTCGAGGCGACCTTCGAGCACTACCTCGCCGACCGCGCGATCGAGCAGCTGCGCACCTATGCCTCGACGCAATCGGCCGACGGGACACCGTTCTACCTCGCCCTGCACTTCTTCGGCCCGCACCTGCCGTACGTCGTCCCCGACGAGTACTTCGACCTGGTCGACCCGGAGCAGATCGAGCTGCCCGCCTCGATCCAGGAGACCTTCGCCGGCAAACCGCCGGTGCAGGCGAACTACTCCGCGCACTGGACCTTCGACACCATGAGCGAGGCCGCCTCCCGCAAGCTCATCGCCGTCTACCAGGGGTACGTGACCCTGATCGACGAGCAGATCGGCCGGGTCCTCGCGGAGATGGAGGCGCTGGGCCTCACCGACTCCACGGCCGTCATGTTCAGCTCCGACCACGGCGAGTTCACCGGCTCCCACCGCCTGCACGACAAGGGCCCGGCGATGTACGAGGACATCTACCGCACCGCCGGGATCATCCGGGTGCCCGGCGCCCCTGCCGGGCAGGTGCGCAGCGAGTTCGTGAGCCTGCTGGACACCACCGCGACCGTGCTCGACTGGTGCGGGCTGGACCCCGCGCCCGCGGTGGATTCCCGCTCCCTGCTGCCGCTGGTGCGCGGCGAGGAGGTGGCCTGGGACGAGGCGATCGTGTGCGAGTTCCACGGCCACCACTTCCCCCACCCGCAGCGGATGCTGCGCACCGAGCGGTACAAGCTGGTGGTCAACCCCGAATCGGTCAACGAGCTCTACGACCTCGAGCTCGATCCCCACGAGCTGCACAACCGCTATGAGCACCCCGAGATGCGTGCCGTTCGCGAGCGGATGCTCCGCGACCTCTACCACCGCCTGCGGGACCGGGGCGACAACTTCTTCCACTGGATGACCTCGATGTACGACATCGGGCGGGTCGACTACGACCCCTCGATGAGCGGCCTGGACGAGGGCACGCATCGGGCGAGCGGCACCGACGCGGATCCAGCAGCACAGCCGCCGAGCCGGGGCCGCGCAGCCGACCCCGGGAAGGGATGACCGCCATGCGCCCCCATATCGTCTTCGTCCTCGCCGACGACCACGCCGCCCAGGCGATCTCCGCCTACGGCAGCTGCGTGAACTCCACCCCGCACCTGGACCGCGTCGCGGCCGAAGGGGCGCGGCTGGACTCCCTGTACTGCACGAACTCGATCTGCACCCCGTCCCGGGCCAGCATCCTCACCGGCACCTTTAGCCACGTCAACGGCGCCGCGACGATCTACACCGAGTTCGACCACCGGGTGCCCACCGTCCCCGAGGCGCTGCAGCAGGCCGGGTACCGCACCGGCCTGTTCGGCAAATGGCACCTGGGCGAGAGCGAGGCGGCGCTGCCCCGCGGCCTGGACGACTGGCGGATCTACCCCGGCCAGGGCACCTACTGGGATGCGGAGATGACCGGGCCGGACGGCAGCGCCGTGGTCCCCGGCTACGCGACCGACACGGTCACCGACCTGGCGCTCGACTGGCTCGAGGACCAGCGCTCCGAGCATCCCGAGCAGCCGCTGTGCCTGCTGCTGCACCACAAGGCCCCGCACCGGCCCTGGGTGCCGCATCCCCGGCACGCGGACCTGTACCCGCTGGGCTCGATCCCGGAACCGGACACCCTGCTGGAGGACCACTCCACCCGCTCCCGCGCGATCCAGGGGGTGCGCATGTCCATCGCGGACGATCTGACGACCGACGACCTCAAGGAGGAGCTGCCCCCACAGCTGCGCGGCCCGGAGCGACGGGACGAGCGCGCGCGCTGGAACTACCAGCGCTACATGCGTGACTACCTGCAGACGGTCCAGGCGATCGACGACAGCATGGGGCGGGTGCTCGAGCACCTCGAGACCCTCGGCATCGCTGAGGACACGATCGTGGTCTACACCTCCGATCAGGGGTTCTTCCTCGGCGATCACGGCTGGTTCGACAAGCGCCTGATGTATGACCAGTCCCTGCAGATGCCGATGATGGTGCGCTGGCCGCAGCAGATCCCGGCCGGTTCGCAGGTCAGCGAGATGCTCACCAACGTCGACATCGCCGCGACGCTGCTGGAGGCCGCCGGCCTCGACCCCGACCAGGCGCTGCCGGACCAGCAGGGCCGCAGCTTCCTGCCGCTGCTGCGCGGCGAGCAGGTCGAGGACTGGCCCCAGGCCGTCTACTACCGCTACTGGGAGCACGACGACCCCGAGCACCACGCCCCCGCCCACTACGGGATCCGCACCCCGCGGTGGAAGTACATCGACTACTACGGCGACGGGCTCGGCGCCCCGGGCGCCTCCGCGCGGATCTTCGAGCGCGAGTACGAGCTCTACGATCTGCAGGCCGACCCCGCCGAGCTGCACAACCTCGCCGGCGATCCCGCCCATGCGACGGTGCTCGAGGAACTGCGCGCCCAGCTCGCCGAGCTCCAGGCCCAGGTGGGGGATGCGCCGTACACCGGCCCCGACAGCCCGCGCCCCGCCTGGAACCTCGACGCCTTCCAGCAGCACTCCGGCCGGCAGGCGGAGCCCGCCGGCGGCTGAACCAGCTGCCCCGCTCGGGGCGCCGCCCTTCCGGGGTCCGTTCTCACCTGGAAGGATGGCAGCACCGCGCCGCCGACGGAGGGAGGGCCATGGCCACGTCTCGCCGTCTTCTCCTGAGCAGTGTCCCGCTCGTGGCCGTGGGGCTGCTGAGCGCCTGCACCGGCTCCTCGCGGTCCGCGCCGTCGGACCGCCCCGAGCCGGGTGCCGAGGCGGCACCCGCCGACACCGAGACCCTCACCTCCGGCCTGCAGGCCCCCTGGTCGATCGCCTTCCACGGGCAGACGTCGCTGCTCAGCGAGCGTGACACCGCCCGGGTCCTCGAGCTCACTACCGACGGCGCCACTCGTGAGGTCGGCGTGATCGACGGTGTCACCCCCGGCGGGGAGGGTGGCCTGCTGGGTCTGGCCGCGCACGAGGGGATGCTGTTCTCCTACGCCACCACCGACAGCGGCAACCGCATCGAGCGCCGCGCCCTCGCCGGGGCGCCCGGGCAGCTGGCGCTCGGTGCGCCCGAGGTGCTGCTCGACGGCATCCCGTCGGCCGCGAATCACAACGGCGGGCGTCTGAAGATCGGTCCGGGCGGGATGCTCTTCGCGACCACGGGCGATGCGGGGGACCGGCGCGCCGCCCAGGACCCCGACTCCCTCGCCGGCAAGATCCTGCGACTCACGCCCGACGGCGCCGTGCCCGAGGACAACCCCTTCCCCGGCTCGCCGGTGTTCAGCTACGGCCACCGCAACCCGCAGGGCCTCGCCTGGACCGCGGACGGGCAGCTGGTGGCCAGCGAATTCGGGCAGAACACCTGGGACGAGCTGAACCTCATCGAACCTGGTGCGAACTACGGCTGGCCCGACGTCGAGGGCATCGGCGGCCAGGAGGGGCTGACCGATCCGCTCCTGCAGTGGTCGCCGGCGGAGGCGAGCCCCAGCGGCATCGCGATCCAGGACGGCACCGTCTTCATCGCCTGCCTGCGCGGGCAGCGGCTGCGCGCAGTGCCGCTCGCGGATCCGCAGGCGCAGACCGAGCTGCTGGTGGAGGAGGTGGGACGCCTGCGCGACGCGGTGATCGCGCCCGACGGATCGCTGTGCGTGCTCACCAACACCACCGACGGCCGGGGCGACCCCGCGCCGAACGGGGACCGGGTGCTGCGGGTGGAGGTGACGGGCGGCTGACCCCGTGCCGCTCCGGCCACAGGGGCGCCACCGGGAATCTGACGAATACGAGCGTCCAAACGGCTGTGGAGCGTTCGACCCTCACCCGGGGCGGGATTCTGGTGGCGCGGGCCGGGTATCCGGCGGCGCAGGGGTGTCCGGTGACGCAGGGCGGGGTATCCGGCGGCGCAGGGCGGGGCGCTCGGTGACGCGCGCGGAGGGGCACCGGGGGAGTGGGGCGCCGCGGTCAGGCCGGGGCCGCCGCCGTCCTCACCGTCGCCAGAAGAAGCAGTGCTCGACGCCGCTCGGCGCGGTGATCCGCTCGAGGTGGAAGCGGTCCTCGAGCTCCTCGGGACGCTCCCACAGCCGCAGCCCGGTCCCGTACTCGAGCGGCGCGATCGCCACGTGCATCTCGTCGATGAGATCCGCCTCGAGGAACTCGCGCAGCGTGGTGACGCCGCCGCCGATGCGCACGTCCTTCCCGTCGGCGGCTGCCTTCGCCAGCGCCAGTGCCTCGGCCAGAGCGGCGTCCACGAAATGGAAGGTGGTCTCCCCGACGGTCAGCGGGGGCCGCGGGTGGTGGGTGAGCACGAACACCGGGGTGTGGAACGGCGGCTCCTCGCCCCACCAGCCCGTCCAGCCGTCATCCGGCCAGGGGCCGCGCTGCGGGCCGAACTTGTGCCGACCCATGATCTCGGCACCGATGCCCTGGGCGAAGTCACGGGTCAGCCGGTCCTCCACCCCTCGGCTGCCGCCCGGAGCCGTGCGACCGGGGAAGTGCGCGGTCTCGAAGGCCCAGGCCATCAGCTCTCCGGGGTCGACATGACCGAAGGGCCGCTGCCGGGTCTGCTCCTGGCCGGCGCCGATGCCGTCGCGGGAGACGCCGAAGCTCTGGACGCGCACGCGCTGCGTCATGACGGGATCCTCTCGCTGGTCCGGCCCCCATCGTGCTCCTCGCGGGCGGGGCTGTCACCCTGTCGCTGTCACGTCCTCGTGCCGCGCTCGGCCCCATCGGTACTCCGACGCACATGAGGGTGGGACGCCCATACGGCGCTCCACCCTCACATGCGGCAGGAATCTGGTGGCCGGGTCAGCCCCGCTTGTCCTTGTCCTTGTCGCCGAACATCCCCTCGGCCGCGCCCTTGACGGTGTCACGGGCGTCCTGGAGCTTGTCCTTGGCCTCGGCCTTGCCCTGCTGGGCCTGGCCCTCGGTCTCGGTCTCCTTGTCGCCGGAGACCTTGCCGAAGCCTTCCTTGGCCTGGCCGCCCAGCTTGTCCTTCGCGTTCTCGAACTTCTCGTCAGCGCTCATCGCCAACCTCCTGTATCGAGGGTGCGCGCCGGTGGCGCGCGGTGGTCCCGAGTGTAGGTCGGCAGCGTCCGATGCGCCTGACCTGCCGGTCGGAGCGGGGCCCAGCGTCCCTATGCTCCGGCGACAGCGTCCCGGAACCAGGTGGTGATCGTGCTGGGGTGCGTGATCGCGGTGCCGACGACCACGGCGAACGCGCCGGTCGACTTCGCCGCCGCAGCCTGGGCGGGGCTGTGCACGCGCCCCTCGGCGACCAGCACGCTGGTGGCCGGCAGCGTCCCGGCGAGCTCCGCCAGCAGCTCCAGGTCCGGACCGTCGGTCTTCTCCCGCGCCCCGGTGTACCCCGCGAGGGTGGTCCCGATGATCTCGACGCCCAGCTCCGCAGCGGCGAGCGCCGATTCCGCGCTGTCGCAGTCGGCCATCAGCGGACCGTCGAAGACCTCGCGCACACCTGCGACGGTCTCGGCGAGGCTGCGCCCGTCGGGACGGGGCCGCAGGGTGCCGTCCACGGCGAGGATGTCCGCCCCCGCCTCGATCACGGCGAGGCAGTGCTCGAGGGTGGGGGTGATGAACACGCCCTCGGCGCCGTCCTTCCAGATCCCGATGACCGGCACGTCCACTGCCGCCTTCACGGCGCGGATGTCCTCGAGGCCCTGGGCGCGCACCGCGGAGGCCCCTCCGGTCTGCACGGCGGAGGCGACCTGGGCCATGGTGCGCGGATCGCGCATCGCCTCACCGGGATAGGCCTGGCAGGAGACGATCAGGGAGCCTTCAAGGGCGGTGACCAGCGGGTTCATGCAGATGATCCTTCCGGGGACTGCGCATCGCCGGTCTCCGCGAGCAGACGATGGACGTGCAGGGCGATATAGGCGGTCTCGCTCGAGCTGAGCGGGTGTCCCCAGGACTCCTCGAGCTGGGCGGAGATCGCTCGGGCGAGGGTCATCGCCTCCGGCAGACCGTCCTCCAGGGCGTCGCGCAGCAGCTGCGGGGCATCGGCGACCTCACGGCCCTCGGCCAGCCGGGTGAAGAGGTAGCGCAGATGGGCGACGAAGCGGGCGGCTGCCGCGCCCTGCTGATCCAGCGGCTCGCCGCGGGAGGCGTCCACCAGGCCGAAGATGTCCGTCAGCGACTGCGTCATCAGCACCGTGCGGTCGATGGTCTGGTGGGAGAAGCTCACGCTCACGAAGTGCAGCGCGAAGGCGGTGGCCTCCTCCGGCGGCAGCTGCACCCCGAGCCGGTCGGTGACCAGAGCGAGCGTCTCCTGGCCGAGCCGGGTCTCGCGCGGGTAGAGGTTGCGCACCTCCCACACCAGCGGCATCTCGATCTCCACGCCCTGTGCGGCGCGGCGCAGCGCCTGGTGGAGGTGATCGGCCACCGGCACCAGCAGCGCATCCGAGCGAGGCCGCTCCATCGCCCGGTCGAAGGCGAGGACGATGGCGCGCGCCGTCTCCAGCACCTCGGCAGGGATCGCGGCCAGGGTGTCCGCGGCGACCTGCGCCCGTGCCGCGTTCTCCGGCACGTACACGTTCTCGACCTTCGCGGGATCCAGCACCCTGCCGCGGGCCATCCCGAAGCCGACGCCCGGTCCGGTGATCACGACCGAGCGCTCCCGGCCGTCCAGCGCGAGCACCACGTTGTTGTTGTGCACGCGCTGGACGACGAAGCGGCCGGTGCCCTCGCTCATGGCGCGGAGATCCTCAGGACCGTCTGCCCGAACACGGCGGACAGATCCGCCTCGGAGACCACCAGATCGCCGGCGTTGGTGACGATCACCGGAGTGACCAGCGAGGGGACCCGATCCCGGATCGCCTCGAGATCGACCTCGAGGAGCACGGCGCCGGCCTCGACGGAGTCGCCCTCGGCGCACCGGGCGGTGAAGCCCTCGCCCTTCAGGGTCACGGTGTCCACCCCGACATGGATCAGCAGCTCGGCACCGCCCGGGGTGCGCAGCCCGACGGCGTGCCGGGTGTCGGGGACGGTGACGATCGTGCCCGCCACCGGGGCCACGATCGTCCCGTCGGCCGGGTCCACGGCGAAGCCGGGGCCCAGCAGCCCGCCGGAGAACGCCGGATCGGGGACCTTCTCCATCGGCAGCAGGGTGCCGCGCACCGGCGCGGTGATCTGCTCCGCCGACGGGGCCTTCTTCTTGCGGTTCAGTCCGAACATGGGGCGGTTCCTCTCTCGATCAGACTCTGCATTTCTGGCTGGTCTCCTGCCGGCTCGTTCCTGGCCAGCACGTCGCCCAGCATCAGTCGTCGTGACCGATGATCTCGTTGATGTGGCTCTTGTAGATGACGGCCCTGCCGCCGTAGATGGCCTGGACGCCGCCGGCGACCTCGAGCACGTCGACCGCGCCGAGGTGCTTGAGCGCCTGCTTGTCGACCTTGTCCGGGTCGTGCACGGAGACGCGCAGACGGGTGATGCAGGCATCGACGTCCTCGAGGTTCTCCTGCCCCCCGAGCGCCTCGATGATCTGCAGCGAGGTGGCCCGGGCGGTGGCCTGCTTGTCGCCCGCCGGAGCGGCGGCTGCCGGGGCGGCGGTGCCGGAAGCGGCCCCGTCGGCCGCGGCCTCCGCGACCTCCTCATCCGTACGGCCCGGGGTCTTGAGGTTGAACTTGGTGATGAAGAAGCGGAACGAGACGTAGTACAGCCCGAACCAGATCAGACCCACCGGGATCACGTACAGCCAGTGCGTGCGGGCCTCGCCCTGGAACACACCGAACAGCAGGAAGTCGATCGCGCCGCCGGAGAAGGTGTTGCCGATGCGGATCTGCAGCAGGTCCGCGATGAGGAACGAGAAGCCGTCCAGGACCGCGTGGAACACGTACAGCAGCGGCGCCACGAACAGGAACATGTACTCGATCGGCTCGGTGATGCCGGTGATGAACGAGGTCAGGGCCACGCCGAGGAACAGACCCATGAGCTTCGCACGGCGTCCCTTGGGCACGCAGTGATACATCGCCAGGCAGGCGCCGGGCAGGCCGAACATCATCGTCGCGAAGCGGCCGGCGAAGTACTTCGTGCCCTCGGTGTACAGACCCGTGTGGCTCGGATCGGCGAGCTGGGCGAAGAAGATGTTCTGCGCCCCGGAGATGGTGGTGCCGGCGACGGTCTCGGTGCCTCCCAGAGGGGTGTACCAGAACATCGGGTAGATCATGTGGTGCAGGCCCACGGCCCCGGAGAGGCGCAGCAGGAAGCCGTAGAGGAAGGTGCCGAAGGGACCCAGTCCGGCGATGCCCTGACCAGCGCTGACCAGGGCCTCCTGCACCGGCGGCCAGATCAGGAAGAACAGCGCGCCCACGGGGATCGCGACCAGCGACACGATGATCGGGACGAAGCGGGAGCCGCCGAAGAAGCCCAGCACCTGGGGGAGCTGGATGTTGTGGTAGCGGTTGTGCAGCCACACGGCGAGGGCGCCGATCACCAGGGCGCCGACGATGCCGGTGTCGATCGCCGGCCCCTCGGGGTCGAAGATCTTCAACAGCGAGGCGGTGGAGCCGGTCATCACGAGATAGCCGACGATACCGGCCAGGGCGGCGGTGCCCTTGTCCCGCTTCGCCAGGCCGATGCACAGGCCGATCGAGAGCAGCAGGGCGAGGTTGCCGAAGACGACGGTGCCGGCGTCGGCCATGACGGTGAAGACGGCCTGCAGGATCGTGTGGTCGAGGATCGGGTAGGTGGCGACCGTGGTCGGGTTCGACAGGGCACCGCCCACGCCGAGCAGGAGACCGGCGGCGGGAAGGATGGCGATCGGCAGCATGAAGGCCTTGCCGACCTTCTGGGCCTGCTTGAAGGGGGAGCCGAGCCGGTCGCGCAGCGTGCGCGGAGCGTCGGCGGGGGCAGGAGGAGCAGTGGTGGACATGAGAAACCCCAGGGAAATGAGGGGTGGTCAGGTCTTGCCTCTGTAGAGTCACAATCCTGCGGTACCGGGAGTTTAGGACCGAGGCCAGGGGTCGGTCAATGGGGGCATCGAGCTCGCGGTTGTCATCCGGTTCAGTGACTCACACGTGGTCACGAGGGATCGAGGTGCTCCAGGTCTGCGAGTGCACGCGCTCGGTGCCCTCCCAGGCGTCCAGCTCGGCGTAGACGTGGAAATCGGTCGCCGTGGAGGTCAGCACGGTGCGGGTGGTGGCGTGCGCGGACCAGTCCCCCCGCGCGAAGCCCACCTCCCACAGCGTCTCCCCGCGCATGGAATGGACGTCCCGGGCGATGAAGCTGTAGGTCTCGCGGGCGCGGCGCCGCACCTCCAGGTCGATGTCCTCGAAGCGGACGGTCCCGAGATCCTTGACCACCTCGAGCCGGCCCGAGAGATCCACCATATTGCGGCTGACCTGCCAGTCCTGCGCGCCCATGGCCAGCTGCGTGGCGCGCAGCGGTGCCGCGCCCTCGGCCTCCTCGAACTCCGGGATGATCTCCTCGTCCGGGCGCTGACGCACCGGGAGCACCAGGGCGCTGCTCAGCGGATGGATGGTCATCCGCACGGGCTGCGGCGGGGGCCACACCACCGGCCAGTAGGAGGTCGAGACGGACAGCCGCAGCTGGTGACCGGGCGGGAACGACTGCGCCATGCCGTTCAGGGGCAGGCGGGCGACGTGGCGCTGTCCGGGGACCAGGTCCTCGGGGGCGTCCGAGCCGCGATGGTGCGTGAGGTTCAGGACGCCGTAACTGATGCGGGTGGCTTCTCCGTCCGGGCCGATATCCGACAGACGGACGATGAGCTGCGCGCAGGGCTGGTCGACCGACAGGTCCAGTTCGACCTCCGCGGCGCCCAGCAGCTCGAGGGTCTCGGTGAGCGGGCGGCTGGTGAACACGAGCGAGCCGCCGTCCTCCTCGCGCTGGTCGTAGGGCATGTCCGGGGGAGCGTTGTAGGAGCACCATTTGCCGGCGAACTGGCCCACCGACAGCGGGGAGCGGACCGAGCGCGGATCGCTGTGGCGCACCTCCTCGCCAGGAGCGTGGAGGGAGTAGAAGCCCAGCGGGAACCGCGTGGGCACGACGTTCTCGCTGGGCCAGGTCGGTTCCCCCACCCAGCGGCCGGGGCGCTGCTCGTAGGTGGTCGCGGGGGGAGCGGAGTCCTGCATCCAGATCGTCAGGGCCGGGCCGTCCATCGCCCCGTTGCGCCGATCGCCCTTGAGCCAGTGGTCCCACCAGCGGACCGCCTCCTGCAGGAACCCGATGGCGGGACCGGGCTCACCCAGGTGGGGGTATTTGTGGCTCCACGGGCCGATCAGCCCGCGCACGGGCGCGGAGAGGTTCTCCAGCAGGCGGAACACGGAGTTGGAGTACCCGTCGGCCCAGCCGCTGACGGCCATCACCGGCACCTCGATCGCGGAGTAGTCCTCGTTGACCGAGCCGTGCTTCCAGTAGTCGTCGCGACGCTGATGGCGCAGCCAGGTCTCCAGCCACAGTCCGCTGCCCTCGAGCCGGTCGCGCCACATCCCGCGCCACGCCTCGCCCACGATCGCGGGATCCGGGGGGCAGGCGTTGTAGGCGAACATCGTCGAGGCCCAGGAGAGGTTGTCGGTGAGCAGGCAGCCGCCCATGTAGTGCACGTCATCGGTGTACCGGTCGTCGGTGGAGCTGCAGCTGATGACCGCTCCCAGGCTCGGGGGCCGACGGGCCGCGACCTGCAGTGCGTTGAACCCGCCCCAGGAGATGCCCATCATCCCGGTGCGGCCGGAGCACCAGGGCTGGGCGGCCAGCCAGGCGAGGATCTCCTCGGCGTCGGTCAGCTCCTGGTCGAGATACTCGTCGGTCAGCACGCCCTCGGAGTTGCCGCTGCCGCGCAGGTCCACACGCAGACAGGCATAGCCGTGTCCCGCCAGGTACGGGTGATGGATCGAATCGCGCTGGGCCGTGAGATCCCGCTGCCGGTAGGGGATCAGCTCCAGCACCCCCGGGACCGGATCGGCATCGGAGGAGAACGGCCGCCACAGCCGCGCGGCGAGCCGGGTCCCGTCGGTCATCGGGATCCACAGGTGCTGGGTCTCCTGGACCGCGTGCGGGAAGGTCTCGAGCGTCCTCATGGGGTCCTCACCTCGTCGATCTCGAACGCCAGGGTCCCGACGCAGTGCTGGAAGGCCTGCGTGATCTGCTCCTCGGCGGCCCCGCCGGTGTGGATGGTGGCCAGGACGCTGCTGTAGCCGTCCTCGTACAGCCGCTCCGACAGCCGCTCGCCGGGGACGGCCGTGATCTCGACGCGGGTGCCCGGCAGCGTCCGCTCGAGCTCGGCGACCTGTTCGGCGGTGGGCACCGAGCGGACGATCCCGTCGCCGAAGCGGCGCAGGTACCACTTGGCGGCCACCGCGTGGTCACCGGCCCGATGGGACAGCTGCGGGGTGCGGCCGAAGGCGATGTCGATCATCACCTGGTGGTTGGAGACGCCGTCGACCATCTCGAACATCAGCGCATGGGACTGCGAGTGGCGGGCGTTGACCTCGAGCAGGTGCACCGCTCCGGTGGCCGGGTCCCAGAAGAACTCGATGTTGAAGGTGGATCGGGTCAGGCCCGCGGCCGCGATGACGCGGCGGGAGAGGTCGGCCAGGCGCTCCTGCACGGGCCACGGCACGCGCGAGGGGTACTGGTAGCGCAGGAAGCTCGAGCTGCCGGGGTAGTCGAAGGAGTCGACGGCGCCGTAGATCACCACCACCCCGTCGTGGCTGAAACCCTCGACGGTCATCTGGTGACCCGTCACGGCCTCCTCGACCAGGCACACCCGTTCACCGAGGCCCGCGATCTCCGCGGGGAGCTCCGCCATCTCCATCACCTCCTGGAACGGCCGGCCCAGGCGGTCGATCACGGCACGCACCTCGGGCAGGCGCCGGTGCAGGTCGCCGTCATCCGTGAGCAGGTACGCCCCCTCGGAGGAGGCGGAGTTGATGGGTTTGATCCACACCGGGTACCGCATCCCCTCCGGCAGCACCGGCCCGGGGACGTCGGGATCCAGCAGCCCGAAGGCGGGGACCTCGTCGATCGCACCGCGCTGGATGAGGCGGGACCAGTACTTGTGCTCGCAGCGCAGCACGGACTCCAGGGTGGGGGCGGGCAGACCCCGGCGCGCGCAGAGGATCGGCACCATGGTCACCATGGGGAAGTCCCAGAAGCTCACGATGGCGTCCACGGAGCCGTCGAAGGCGTCGAGCTCCGTCTCCGCCCGGTACAGCAGCTCCGGCACATCGATCACAGCGCCCTGCAGCTGCCGGCGGGGCAGCAGACCGTGGAAGGTGAGGTCGACGGCGCCGGGAAGACGGCGCAGGATCTCGAGGTTGTGCTGATCGAGTCCGAGGACGAAGACGTTGCGAGGCATGGAACGATCTCCTTCGACCGTCGGCGTGCCCACGGGACCGGACGGGCAGGACCCATCCTCCGCTCCTTCACGTGCCCCGTAAAGAGTCGTGACCGACCGGCCGGCTCGGTCCGACCCCCGCCCCTCACATCGCCTGCGCCGCCAGCGGGATCCGCCCTCCGGCGAGCACCATGTCCACCTGGCGCGGGGAGAGCCGGTGGGTCAGCGCCACCTCGCGCCCGCCGATCGTCCCGTGCAGCGCACCGCCCTCGCGCAGCGCCTCATGGATGCCCTCGAGCACCACCTCGTCGCCGGCGGAGGCCGCCTCGAGGTCGGCGGGGTCCTCGAACTCCAGCGGGATGATCCCGAAGTTGGCGAGGTTCTGCCAGTGGATCCGTGCGAAGCTCACCGCGATCACGGCGCGCAGCCCCAGGTAGCGCGGGGCGATCACCGCATGCTCGCGGGAGGAGCCCTGCCCGTAGTTCTTCCCGGCGAGCACCACGTGCCCGGTGCCTGCCTCGCGGGCCCGCTCGGGGTAGGTCTCGTCGATCCGGGTGAAGGAGAACTCGGCGATCTTGGGGATGTTGGAGCGGAAGGGCAGCACCCGGGAACCGGCCGGCATGATCTCGTCGGTGGAGACGTCATCACCCATCACCAGCAGGGCCGGCATCCGCAGATCGTCCTCGACGGGGGAGAAGTCCGGCAGGGTGGAGATGTTCGGCCCCTTGACCAGCTCCACCTCCGCGGCCTCCTCCGGCGGCAGCGGCGCCATCAGCATGCCGTCCACCGTCGAGTAGGACGCGGGCATCGCGGGGCGCGGACAGGCGAGGTCGTGGCTGTCCTCGAGGGTGCGCGGATCGGTGATCTTCCCGGTCAGGGCCGCGGCGGCGGCGGTCTCGGGGGAGCACAGCCAGACGGCGTCCTCCTCGGTGCCGGAGCGGCCGGGGAAGTTCCGCGGCATGGTGCGCAGGGAGTTGCGGCCGCTGGCGGGAGCCTGCCCCATCCCGATGCAGCCCATGCAGCCGGACTGGTGGATGCGGGCGCCCGCGCCGACCAGCGACCCCAGCCAGCCGCCGGAGATCAGGTCCGCGAGCACCTCCCGGGTGGTGGGGTTGATGTCCAGGGAGAGGCCGTGGGCGATCTGTCGTCCCCCGAGGATCTCGGCGACCACCGCGAAGTCCCGCAGCCCCGGGTTCGCCGAGGAGCCGACCACCACCTGGGAGACGTCCTCCCCGGCCACGGAGGCGACGGTGACCACGTTGCCGGGGGAGGAGGGCATCGCGATCAGCGGTTCCAGCCCGGAGAGGTCGATGTGCTCGGTGTGGTCGTACTCCGCGCCCTCGTCGGCCTCCCAGCGCTCGAACTGGTCGCCGCGGCCCACGGCCTCGAGATAGGAGCGGGCGGCGTCGTCGGCCGGGAAGACGGTCGCGGTCGCCCCCAGCTCGGCACCCATGTTGGCGATGACGTGGCGGTCCATCGCGGTGAGCTGTGCGAGGCCCTCGCCGTGGTACTCGATGATGCGGCCCACGCCGCCGCTGACCCCGTGGCGGCGCAGCATCTCCAGCACCACGTCCTTCGCGCTGACCCAGTCCGGCAGGGTGCCCGTCAGCTCCACGCCCCAGACCTCGGGCATGCTCACGTACAGCGGCTGCCCGGCCATCGCCATCGCGATCTCGAGCCCGCCCACGCCGATCGCCAGCATGCCCAGGGCCCCGGCGGCGCAGGTGTGGGAGTCCGAACCGATCAGCAGCGCGCCGGGCCGGCCGAAGTGCGCCTGGTGGACGGGATGGGAGACGCCGTTGCCGGCCTTCGAGAACCACAGCCCGAAGCGCTCCGCCGCGGACTGCAGGAACAGGTGGTCGTCGGGGTTCTTCTCATCCGTCTGCAGCAGGTTGTGGTCGACGTACTGCACCGACAGCTCGGTGCGGATCCGATCCAGGCCCATCGCCTCCAGCTCGAGCATCACCATGGTGCCGGTGGCGTCCTGGGTGAGGGTCTGGTCCACCCGCAGCCCGATCTCGGCGCCGGGCTCGGGCGTCCCCTCCACGAGATGAGCGGTGATGAGCTTCTGGGCGACGGTGCTGGGCATGACGCGATCCTCCTCGACGAGCGACCGCCGGCGGGGCTCGTCGGCGGACCTCCTCCCACCGTAGGCCCGTCCACCCGCGAAAGCCATGGGCCGACGCTCCGCCTGAGCAGGCACGGCGGGCGCCCGCTGCCCGCCACCCGGACCGCGCTTGCGTCCCGCGGGTCAGCGTGTACTGTCTCCGCCATGCAGAATCGTCGGTTCATCTATGCGAGGTCGGCTCCGGAGGGGCCGGCGACCGTATAGCGTCACCGACCCTCCAGAGCCGACCAGGGCAGAGCAGATGCTCTGCCCTTCGCCATTCCCCGGCGGGCTCTGCGCAGGTTCCGAGCATCGGGTCCGCCCCTCACCACAGGACAGGACCCATGACCGCTCTCGCCACCGCCCCCGCCGCTGACCGTCACATCGCGAGCTTCACCCCGCTGCCCACCCCGGCCGAGCTGCTCGCCGAGCTGCCGCTGGCCCCCGCCGCCGCCGCGCAGATCGCCCAGCATCGTGCACGGGTGCGCGAGGTGCTCGAGGGCACCGACGACCGCCTGCTCGTCGTCGTCGGCCCCTGCTCGATCCACGACCCCGAGGCCGGTCTGGACTACGCCCGCCGCCTCGCCGCGCTCCAGGCCGAGCTGGGGGAGGAGCTGCTGCTGGTGATGCGCACCTACTTCGAGAAGCCCCGCACCACCGTGGGCTGGAAGGGCCTGATCAACGACCCGCACCTGAACGGCAGCCACGACATCGCCACCGGACTGCGCCGCGCTCGCACCTTCCTGCACGACGTCACCGCGCTCGGCCTGCCCACCGCGACCGAGTTCCTCGAGCCGATCAGCCCGCAGTACATCGCGGACCTCATCAGCTGGGGTGCGATCGGCGCCCGCACCACCGAGTCCCAGATCCACCGCCAGCTCGCCTCCGGGCTGTCCATGCCGATCGGGTTCAAGAACGGCACCGACGGCGGGATCCAGAGCGCACTGGACGCGATCGCCGCGGCCTCCGCCCCGCAGTCCTTCCTCGGCATCGGGGCCGACGGGCTGGCGAATCTCGTCTCCACCACCGGGAACCCCGATGCCCACCTCATCCTGCGCGGCGGGGCCGACGGGCCGAACTGGGGCCCGGGCCCGGTGCGCACCGCGACCGAGCGCCTTGCGGCCAGCGACCTCCCGCAGCGCCTGCTCATCGACGCCAGCCATGGCAACTCCGGCAAGGACCACGTGCGCCAGGCCGAGGTCGCCACCCTGCTCGCCGCTCAGATCGCGGTCGACGGCGCGGCCGTGGCCGGGGTGATGCTCGAGAGCAACCTGGTCGCCGGTGCGCAGCGCCTCGACGTCGACGCGGGCCCCGCCGGCCTGGTGCGCGGGCAGTCCGTGACCGACAAGTGCATGGACTGGGAGCGCACCGAGGACGTGCTGCGCGCGCTCGCCGCAGGAGCGCATCGCCGCCGCGCCTGACGGCCTCAGCCGGCGCGCCGCAGGGTGGCTACGATCGTCTCGCGGACCCGGTCGGCCATCCCGGGGCCGTCGACGGGAGCGCGGCCGAGGACCTGGAACGGGATGAACTCGCGCCAGTGCGGGCCGAAGTTCAGCAGCCGCTCCATGTCGGAGGCCGGATCGATCCGCACCCCGGCGAGCTCCTCGTAGTCGGCGAGGAACCCCATCGCGGCCTCGGCGGAGAACAGCACGGCGAGGTTGAGCCGGCAATGGCCCACGTCCACGCCGCGGTCCGCGAGACCGACGGTGGGCCAGTCCACCACCGCCGAGATCTCCTCGTCGCGCCAGAGCACGTTGAAGTGCTGATAGTCGCCGTGGCTGAGCACTGCACGGTCGGGATCGGCGGGGCCGGCGGCGAGCTCGCGGGCGGCTCGGGCCAGTCCCGGGTCGCCGTCCTGCGCCAGCCAGGACAGCTCGGCGGGGTTCGCGGGCTCGCACGCGGCGAGCGCCGGCGGCGGCACCGCATGGATCTGTGCCAGCATCGCGGCGAGTCGGTGCACCCAGGCGCGCCGGTCCACAGGGGCGAGCTCCACCCTGCCGGGCAGGAAGCGCGTGAGCGTCGTCGGCCGGCCGGTGGCAGTGCCCTCGGGGTCGGCGGCCAGCAGCGTGGGGACCGGCAGGCCGACGTCGGCCAGGGCCTCCAGCCCGGCGACCTCGCGGCGCACCATCGCCTGGTCGCTGCCGCGTTCCCCCGGCCAGCGCCGCACGACGAGGTCGCCCTGAGCGTCGGCGCGCCGCAGCTGCAGCATCTGTCCCGTGATGCCGCCGGTCAGGGTCTGCACCAGTGAGACCTCGCCGACCACGGGGGAGAGCCAGGCGCGCAGCGCGGGGTCGAGGGCCGCCGCCTCGGGCGTCGCAGTCATGGGGGAGAGCCTGTCAGAGGCGCCGGACGTCTTCAATCACCGCCCGCACCGGACCCGGATACAGTCGGTCCATGGTCACGACGCCCGCTCCGACCTGGTGGGAGCAGCAGCATGCCCTGCTGTGCGAGCTCGCCCAGGACGGATCCGAGGCATGGGCCGATGCCGGCCCGCCGTTCTCCGACGCCCTCCTGCAGCTGCTCACCGAGGTGGAGGACGCCTTCGCGCAGACCGGCACCGACACCCCCGCCTGGGAGGACCCGCACCTGAGCGCCGGCGGCGAGCTGCGCGACAGCCGCGAGGAGGAGTACAGCCGCTGCCTGGACCCCGGCAAGTACCGGATCTTCTGGACCCGGGCCGAGGCCTGGACACGCGTGCTCACCGCCCGCGGCTGGGCCGACGTCGACGTCGACGACGGCGCCGGGATCGTCTGGGCCGTCAAGCCGTACGTCGACCGGTACCGCACCACCGTGCTGCGCCCCCGTCGGCCCGGCGCGCAGCCCCTGGTCCTCGCCCGCACCTCACCGGACGAAGCGACCGGCAGCGGCGACCTCACCGGCCCGGATGCCCTGATCATGGGCCTGGTCGTCGGCGTCGGCGAGCCGCCGGTCCCGGTGAGCACCACCCCGGACTGCGGCTGCGATGCCTGCGACTCGGGCTCCCGCGACCTGCTCGAGGAGCTGGACTGCTTGATCCTCTCGATCGTCGACGGCTCCTTCGAGGCCGTGCTGGCCCCCGGCTGGTCCAGCCACCGCACCTCCTTCTGCGCGGGCGGCGGCAGCGGTGACGAGGACGCCCACCTCGACGTGACGGTCACGGCGCAGCCCTGGGCCGAGGGCTGGACGCCTCGCCCGCTCTGCCCGGCGATCGACCCGGACGATTCCGCGCCCCCTGCACGCCGAGAGAGGGGATCTCTGTAGGCGCGATGTGCGATCCGCCGACGATTCCGGCCGTCGATCTGGACAGGACCGAATAATCATCGGGTGTTTCATCTAGAGTGGGTCGGACCTCACCGACCGGAAGAAGCAGCCCCATGAACGATGCCCCGAACATCCTGTTCATCCTGACCGACGACCAGGGACCCTGGGCACTGGGACGGGAGACCCCCGAGCTCCTCACCCCGACCCTGGACCGGCTCGCCGCCGAGGGCACCTACCTGGAGCGGTTCTTCTGCGCGTCCCCGGTGTGCTCCCCGGCCCGCGCCTCCCTGCTGACCGGCCGGATGCCGTCGGCCCACGGCGTGCATGACTGGCTGCGCCCGGAAGGGGTCGAGACCCCGGGACCGCAGAGTGCCTACATCGACGGCCTCCCCACTCTTCCCCAGGCGCTGGCGGCGGGTGGCTACCACTGCGGCCTGGCCGGGAAATGGCATGTGGGCAGCTCCCACGAACCCGCCGCCGGCTACGAGTACTGGTACCCGCACCGGCTCGGCGGCAGCTCCTACTACGACGCCCCGATCTGGGAGTTCGACGAGGAGACCGGCCGCACCACCGCCGAGCCGCGCGAGGCCGAGGAGCCGCGCTACTTCACGGACGCGGTCGGGGACCACGGGGTGGACTTCCTGCGCCGCCATGCCGCCGAGGGAGAGGGGAGACCGTTCTTCCTGCAGCTGGCCACCACGGCCCCGCACGCACCGTGGACGAACGGCAACCACCCCGACGAGCTCGTGGACCTGTACGCCGACACCGATTTCCCCTCGGTCCCGGCGCCTGCGCCGCATCCGTGGTCCAACGGCCGCGTCGTCGCGGATCCGGTCGAGCACCGCCACCGGAATCTGGCCGGCTACGCCGCCGCGGTCACCGGCATCGATCGGATGCTGGCCCGGGTCCTCGCCGAGGCGGAGGAGCAGGGGCTGCTGGAGAACACGATCGTGCTGTTCACCTCCGACAACGGCTTCTCCTGCGGGCACCATGGCATCTGGGGCAAGGGGAACGGCACCTTCCCCCTGAACTTCTGGGAGAACTCGATCCGGGTCCCGTTCATCGCCTGGGGGCCGGGTCGGATCGCGGCCGGGCGGGTGAGCGATCACCTGGTCAGCGCCACCAGCGTGTTCGAGACGGTGCTGGAGCTCGCCGGCGTCACCGCGCCGCCGGATCCGCTGCGCCTCGGGCGCAGCATCGCCGCTCTGCTCACCCCCGGCGAGCAGCCCGTCGAGCCCCTGCCGTCGGAGATCCTGGTCCTGGACGAGTACGGCGGCAACCGCATGCTCCGCACCGAGCGGTGGAAGTACGTCTCGCGCCACGAGGGGCCCGAGGAGCTGTACGACCTCGAGACCGATCCCGAGGAGGAGCACGACCTCTCCTCGGACCCGGCGGTCGCCGCGGTGCGGGACGATCTGGCCGCGCGCCTGCGCGAGCGGTTCGCCCGGTGCGGCGAACCCGAGCTGGACGGCTGGGAGCTGCCGGTCACCGGCAGGGGGCAGAACAGACCGCTGGGCAGCGAGGATCGACAGGGGTCCTTCGAGCAGTAGCGCTGCGCCGCCCGCTCAGGCGGCCGGCTCGTCCTCTGCCGCTGTGTTCCTGAGCGTCAGGGCGAGCACCGTCGCGGCAGTGGTCAGCACCCCGCCGAAGGCGAAGGCCCAGCCGGCGCCGCCGGCCTGGGCGGCGCTCGCGGAGGCCCCGGCCTCTGCCGCGACGGCGGAGCCGAGGGTGAGCAGCGCGATGAACACGGCCGTGCCCAGCGCCGCGGCGAGCTGCTGCAGGGTGTTGAGGATGGCGGAGCCGTGACCGTACAGCGACCGCGGCAGCGCCCCGAGGGACAGCGCCATCAGCGGGGTCATGACCATGGCCATGCCGATGCCGAGCGGGATGTTCAGCGCGATGATCAGGCCCTGGGTGGAGTCGCCGTCCAGCAGCAGCACCTCGAGCCAGCACGCCAGGGCCATCAGCGCGGCGCCGGGGACCACGAGCGGGCGCGGACCCACCCGGTCGAAGGCGGCGCCGACCAGCGGGCCCAGCACGCCGGAGGCGGCCGCGCCGGGGAGCATGGTCAGGCCCACCGTGAACGTGGACATGCCCAGCGCACCGGTCATGTACAGCGGCAGCGCCACGACGGTGCCGAGCATGGTGGCGAAGCTCAGCAGGATCACCAGCACCGACACCGAGAAGGTGCGGACCTTCAGCGGTCGCAGGTCCAGCAGCGGCTCCTGGCCGCGGGCCCGCCGGCGCACCTGGCGGGAGGTGAACAGCGCCAGCGACAGCGCGCCCACCGTGAGCACGATCAGGGGCATCACGCGGTTGCTGCCGTCGACGACGGCGCTGATCGAGGCCAGCGCGTAGATCATGCCGCCGAAGCCGATCGCGGACAGGACCACCGAGACGACGTCCAGTCCCACCTTCTCGGGATCGGTGTAGTTGCGCATGAACAGCAGGCCGATGACCAGGGCGACCACGATGATCGGCAGCATCATCACGAACAGGCGGTGCCAGGACCAGTGCTCGAGGATGAACCCGGAGATCGACGGGCCGAGCGCCGGCGCGGCGGAGATGACCACGCCCACCAGCCCCATCACCAGGCCGCGGGCGCGCAGCGGCACCAGCGCGAGGATCGTGGTCATCAGCAGCGGCAGCACCATCGCGGTGCCCGCGGCCTGCACCACGCGTGCGCCCAGCAGCACCGTGAAGGTGGGGGCCGCCGCGGCGACGAGGGTGCCGACCAGGAACAGCAGCATCGCGGTGGTGAACACGGTGCGGGTGGACAGCCGCTTCATGAGGAAGCCGGTGGTCGGGATGACCACCGCCATCGTCAGCATGAATCCGGTGGAGAGCCACTGCGCGGTGACCGCGGTGATCGTGAGGTCCGCCATCAGCACCGGCAGTGCGACCGACAGCATCGTCTCGTTGAGGATCATCACGAAGGCGGAGACCACCAGCACCGCGATGATCGGGGTGACGGTGACGCTCGCGGGCTCGTGGGCGTCGGCTCCCGAGGCGCGGGCGCCGGAGGATTCGAGGGCGGGGAACTCTCCAGTGGGGGTGGGCGTGTGCGTCGTCATGAGGGCAGACGTGCTTTCTTCATCGAGGTACCAGAGGGCCGGAACCCGCCCTGTCCGCGCGCGTCCGAGAGGGGGCGGAGCAGTCGGGTCACCATCCGGTGGGCCGACGGACACCGTCCGCGGCCACCGTGATCCTGTCACGGCGACCCACTTCTCGTCACCGTGATATGAGACGCGCCGCCGGGCTCACCTCCGGTGCTGCTGCCACCACAGCGCCGCCTGCACCCGGGACTCCAGCTGCAGCTTCACCAGCGCATGGGAGAGGTGCGACTTCACCGTGGTGACCTCGACGAACAGCTCGCTGGCGATCTGCTGGTTCGTCCTGCCCTGCGCGACCAGGGCGAGCACATCCTCCTCCCGGCGGGTGAAGCGGGGAGCGGGTCCGGGCGGGGCGGGCGGCTCCGCGGCCGAGGGCGCGTCCGTCTCCCGTCCCTGCAGCGCCTCGAGCACGGCTCGGGTCGCTCTCGCGGAGAGCACCGCATCACCGCGGTGCACGTCCCGCACCGCGGCGAGGATCCGCTGCGGGTCCTCGGTCTTCACCAGATACCCGTCGGCTCCGGCCCGGAGCGCGCCGAGCACGTAGTCGTCCAGGTCGAATCCGGAGATCACCAGCACGTTCGCGCCGGTCTCGCGCAGCTGCGGGGTGATCTCGATGCCGGTGGCTCCCGGCATGCGCACGTCGGTGAGGACCACGTCCGGCCGGTGCTCACGGGTGGCGGCCACCGCGGCGTCGCCGTCGGCCGCCTCGGCGACCACGGTGATGTCCGCGACGGAGCCCAGCAGCGCCACCAGGCCGGAGCGCACGGCCGGATGGTCCTCGGCCACCACCACCCGGATCGGCGGGGCCGGTGCCGCAGCGGCGCTGTCGTCGCGGGGCGGGCAGGTCATGGGCGGGGCTCCTCGGCGACACGGTCGGGATCAGGGCGGATGACGTCGCCATCGACCCGCAGCGGCAGCCGGGCGAGCACCTGCCAGGTGTCGGCCCCTGCGCCGTCGGTCGGCGTCGGGGTCGAGCTCGCGCTGCCACCCACCGCCGCGGCCCGGTGCGCGATCGCTCCGCGCCCCATCCCGGTGCCGGTCGTGCTCGGTGACGCTCGTCGATTGCGCAGCGAGAATCGCACCCCCGCCGGCTCCACCCGCGCCTCCATCGAGAGCGGTGCCCGGCCGTGGCGCACCGCGTTGGTGACGGCCTCGGCCCCGATCCTCAGCAGCGCGGCCGCCACCGCGGGCTCCACCTCCGCGGCATCGCTGAGGGCCGGGTCGATGCTGACCTGCGCCTCCGGGTCCCGGCCCCGCAGCCGTGAGGCGAGCGAGGACCAGTCGAGGGTCGCCGACGGCAGGGAGCCCTCCTCCTCGGTGGAGAGCACCCCGATCATCGAGCGCAGGTCGCGCAGCGCCGCATGCGCCGACTCCCGCGCGGTTCTCAGGGAGCCGTCTCGCGCGGCCGGGTCCTCGAGGGACGAGGCCAGGCTGGTGTGCAGGGACACGGCGCTGAGATGCCCGGCGATCACGTCGTGCAGGTCATGGGCGATGCTGCGCCGCTCGGCCTCCACCGCGCCGGCCGCCCGGGTGGCGGCGAGCTCGTGCTCGAGCCCGGCGAGATGCTCGGCGACCCGTCGGGCCTCGCGGTGGTGGCGCACCTCCCAGCCCCACAGCAGCGGGGTCGAGATCAGCAGCGCGGCCACCAGCAGGATCAGGAACACGACCTCGCCGGGCGCCCGGACGAGCAGCCCGGCCAGCACCGCGAGCACACCGACCGCGGACGCGAGCCAGGTGGTCACCCGGGCCAGGTGCCGGCTGCCGTGCATGACCGGGACGAACAGCGCCTCGAACAGCAGGAAGTACGCCGAGAGCTGCCCACCCGCGAGGATCTCGACGAGGCTGAGCGGACCGGCCACCGCGAGGGTGACCACCGGGCGCCGGCGCCGCCAGAGCAGGCTCAGGCAGGCGGCGAGCATCAGTGCCACCGAGACCTCGCGCGGCCAGGCGCCGCCCTGGAGCAGGACGCCGGAGTTCGCGACGCCGGAGACCGCGAGCACCAGCACCAGCAGCATGTACATGCCCACCACGAGCAGGTCCCGTCCCGCCGCGGGCGGGGTCGCCGGGCCGGGGCCAGGGGGAGCCGGTGCGCGGGACATGCTCCGAGCGTACGGCGGGAACGCCCTGCCGGCCCGGGGCGGCGCACACCTCCTCCCAAGGGAGGAGGCCCCGGTGGCCCGGCCGACGGGAGCATGGAGGACATGGAATCGTTGATGGACGCCGCCGGCCCGCTCGGCCTGGTCCTGCTCGCCCTGGTGGACTCCACCTCGATCGGCACCCTGGTGATCCCCGTGATCCTGCTCGTGGTGGGCCGGGGCGGGGCGCTGCGGGTGGCCGGCCGCACCCTGCTGTACCTGGCGGTGATCGGGGTGTTCTACCTGCTGCTGGGCATCGTGCTGCTGGCCGGGCTGCTGCCGCTGCTGGGCTCCGTCGCGCATCTGCTGGCCGCCCCGCAGGTGATGCTGGTGCTCGCCGTGGCCGGCGTGCTGCTGGTCATCTGGTCCTTCCGCC
Organism: Brachybacterium vulturis; assembly: GCF_002407185.1. NCBI lineage: Bacteria > Bacillati > Actinomycetota > Actinomycetes > Micrococcales > Dermabacteraceae > Brachybacterium > Brachybacterium vulturis. The sequence continues at coordinate 3,674,471 of NZ_CP023563.1, read as the reverse complement.
TGGATCCCAAGGCCATCGCCCGGCGAGGCGGCGACCCCGAGGCCGCGGCGCGCCGCTGGACCTCCCGTGCCCGCCGCGCCTCCGGCAGGCCCTCCCTCCTGATCGGCCTGGCCCTCACGGCGGGCGTCATCGAGGCGGCCTCGATGATCCCGTACCTCGCGGCGATGGGCATCCTCGCCGACATGGAGGTGGGCCTCGCCTCCGGCTCCCTGCTCCTGCTGGGCTACTGCGTCGTGATGGTGCTGCCCGCCGCGCTGCTGTGCGGGGTGCGGGCCCTGCTCGGCGGCCGGGCCGATGCCCTCCTCGACCGTGTCCACGAGTGGGCGGTGAAGAACGCCGCCGGCTCCCTCTCCTGGGTGGTGGGCATCATCGGGGTGCTCATCGCGCTGAACACCGTGGGGCCGGCGCTGGCCTGGCTCACCGGCGGCGCCTCGTCCTGACCGTCGGGGCGCTGGATCGAGCGCGGAGACCGGCCGGTAGACTCGGTCCCGTCGACCATTCGCCGTGCGACGCCGTGCGGCAGTTCTCGAGGGGGTTTCCACGATGCCGCGCACGGACCACGATCCCGGGCCCGCCGCTCCGGCGCCCTCGTCTCGTGGGACGGCGACCCTCGCCGACGTCGCCCGCGCCGCCGGGGTCTCCCTCGCCACCGCCTCCTTCGTGCTCTCCGGCCGCGGCGCCTCCCGCTCGGCGGGATCGGCCGCCACCAAGGAGAAGGTGCGCGCGGCCGCGGCCGAGCTGGGCTACGTCCCCAACCGTCACGCGCAGGCGATGCGCACGGGGCGGGGCGGCGGCATCGTGATGGCCCTGGGCACGCTGGACGACCCCTGGGGCGTGCAGCTCACCGCGAAGGTGCGCGACGTCGCGCTGCGCCACGACCTCTCCACGCTGGTCCTCGCCGATGAGCGCTGGTTCGAATACCTGGTGGGAGCCTCGGCGGACGCAGCCTTCATCACCAGCATCGACTTCGTCGAGCAGGGCCCGCAGCGGGTGCGGCGCCTCGCCGCCTCGACCCAGACCGGGATCGTCGCCTTCAGCGCCGAGATGGAGCCCGAGGACTTCGACGTGGTCGCCTCCACCCCGATCTCGGCGATCGGTCGTGCCTATGCCCAGCTCCGCGCGCGCCACGACCGGGTGCACTTGCTCGCACCGGACCTCTCGCGGCGGGTCGGCGGCACCTTGGCGCATCCGCGCACCCGCGCCTTCCTCGACGCGGCGCGCGGGCACGGTGATGGCCCCGCCGAGCAGCTGGTGCACATCGTCCCCGATGGCAGTCATGAGACCTTCGTCGCCGGGCTCGCATGGCTCTCCGGGCCGGACCGGCCCGAGGCCGTCCTCTGCTTTACCGGCTATCAGGCCGTCGCGCTGCAGGTCGCGGCCGAGCGGGTCGGGCTGCGGGTCCCGGACGATCTGGAGTTCCTCTCGATCGGTGACATCCCCGCGTCCACCGAGTTCTTCGGCCCCATCAGCTACTACGGCGTCGACGACGTGTTCGCCCGGCTCTCGGCGATCATCGTGGACCGGGCCGTGGACCGGGAGAGCCGGCCCGGCGCCCTGCACACCTTCGACTGGGAGTTCTTCCCCGGCACCACCACTCGCGAGACCGACGGAGAACGATGACGGCCACCCCGATGATCCAGCGCTGGACCCTGCCCGGACTGCAGCTGAGCGATGTCACCCTGCCGGTGCCGCTCGACCATGCGGCTCCCACGGGTGCGCAGCTCGAGCTGTTCGCCCGGGTCGTCACGGCCGACGGCGGCGAGGACCGCCCGTATCTCGTCTTCATGCAGGGCGGTCCCGGCTCCGAGGCCCCGCGCCCGCTCGAGGCGTCGTCGCCCGGGTGGCTCGCCCGTGCGCTGCGCGAGCACCGGGTGGTGATGCTCGACCAGCGCGGCACCGGCCGCTCCACCCCCGTCGGCCCCGACACCGCGCTGCCCGGGGGCGCGATCCCGGGCGCCGCGACCCTGCGCGAGGCGACCGCCTCGCAGCAGGCGCAGTACCTCACACACTTCCGGGCCGACGCGATCGTGCACGACGCTGAACTGCTGCGCGAGCACCTCGAGGTCGAGACCTGGTCGCTGCTGGGGCAGTCCTTCGGCGGCTTCACGGCCCTGCGCTACCTCAGCGCCGCCGCCGGGAGCGTGGAGAAGGCGCTGTTCACCGGCGGCCTGCCCACGGTCGGGCCCGGCATGGACGAGGTCTACCAGGCCACCTGGCAGGGCATGATCGGCCGCAGCGAGCGCTACTGGGCCCGCTTCCCGGGGGACCGCGACCGCTTCCGCCGCCTCGCCGACGCCGCGGACGCCGGTCGGCTGCGACTCCCGGAGGGTCAGCGGGTCGGGGTGGAGCGGCTGCGCCGCCTGGGCCACCTGCTGGGCGCCTCCCAGGGCGCCGAGCGTCTCCACTTCCTGCTGGACCTCGACCCCGCCGCGCCCGCCTTCGCCCATGACCTCGCCGCGGCGCTGCCCTTCGGCGGGCGCAATCCGCTGTACGCGGTGATCCACGAGAGCTGCTGGGCCGACGGCATCGCCACCCGCTGGGCGGGCGACCGCGCCCAGCCGGCCGCGGTGACGGAGGACCCGACGCTGCTGGCCGGGGAGCACATCCACCGCAGCCTCTTCGCCGAGGACCCGGAGCTGGAGGTCTGGGCCGAGGCCGCGGATCTGCTCGCCGCGCACGAATGGCCGGCGCTGTACGACGCCGAGGCGCTGCGTCGCTGCACCGTCCCCGGCGCCGCCGCGGTCTACTACGACGACGCCTACGTGCCGCGCGAGCATTCGATGGCCACCGCCGCGCTGCTGCCACGGATGCGTCCCTGGGTCACCAGCGAGTACGAGCACAACGGCCTGCGCGCCGGGGGACAGGGCGTCCTGGACCACCTCCTCGACCTCGCCGCCGGCCGCCGCGCCGCCTGAGCGTTCAGGCCTCGACCGCGAGGCGGAACCCCTTGTTCCCGCTGGCGTCCTCGGCGGCGGTGGAGGAGCGCGCCGCGACCCGGTAGCGGTTGCAGTACGAGTCATGGCACAGGTACGAGCCGCCGCGCATCACCCGCACATCTCCGGTGAGCGACTCCGAAGGCCCCGTGGTCCAGACGTCGCTGCACCACTCCCACACGTTGCCCGCCACCTCGTACAGCCCCAACGCGTTGGGCGGGAACGAGCGCACCGGCGCGGTGCCGAGGTGGCCGTCCTCGAGGGTGTTGCGCACCGGGAAGGCGCCCTGCCAGATGTTGCAGCGGTGCTCGCCGCCCGGGGTGAGCTCCTGGCCCCACGCGTAGCGGGCCTGGTCCAGGCCGCCACGGGCGGCCTTCTCCCACTCCGCCTCCCGCGGCAGCCGCATCCCGCACCAGTGCGCGAACGCCTCCGCATCCCGCAGCGACACGTGCACCACCGGATGCCCGCCGCGCCCGGCGAGGTCCGTTCCCGGACCCTCGGGCGCATCCCAGCGTGCTCCCTCGACGGCCCGCCACCAGGGCGTGCCCGGCGGTTTGCGGCTCGCCCGGCGCAGCTCCTTCTCCAGCAGGGCACCGAACACGAAAGACCAGCCGAACTCCTCGGCCTCGGTGACGTAGCCGGTCTCGGTCACGAACGCCGCGAACTCGGCGCCCGTCACGCAGGCGGCGTCGATCCGGAAGGCAGGCACCTCGACCGTGCGCACGGGGGACTCGCCGTCCCCGGGGTTGCGGTCCGCGTCCTCGGTGCCCATCCGGAAGGGTCCGGCCTCGATGAGCACGGTCCGCTGGGCACGGGATCGGACCTCGGCGACCGGAGCGGCGATGGTGGGGAGCGAGGGGTCCGCCGGGGCGTTCCGAGCGCTGCGGGCCTCCCCGTCGACGTCCGCCGGCTCCATGCCGGCCCGCCCGGCCGCGCAGCAGCTGCCCGTCTCTGCCATCAGCAGTCCTTCCTCGCGATGAGCGCGGGCGGCGGCGCCGCGCAGACCACACGGTAGCCCGGTTCGCCCCGGTTGCCGAAGGAGAGTCTCGGAACCGCCCGTGACGCAGAGCACATCCCGGTACGGTCGGTGATCGTGTGCTGTCCCGGAGCGCCCCTGCTCAGTGCACGAACCGACGACAACGACGGAGATCCCCATGAACCAGCCCGCATCCCGACCGACCGCCCGCCAGGACGACGGGGCCGCCCGCCCCGGACGCCGACGGCTCCTCGCCTCCCTCGGCGCCCTCCCGGCCGGCGCCGTCCTCGCCTCCGCCGGCGCCGCCACCGCCGCTCCTGGCGGCAACGGCAACGGCAAGGGCAAGGGCAGGGGCAAGGGCAGCACCACCCACGGCGACTTCCGCCTCGGTGTCGAGAACCTGCTGGAGCCGGAGACGCTCGAGACCCTGCGTGATGCGCGCGTCGGTCTGATCACCAACCCCACCGGCACCGACCGCGAGCTGCGCTCCACGATCGACCTGCTCGTCCAGGCGCAGGACACCGGCGGCTTCACGATGGTCGCCCTGTTCGGCCCCGAGCACGGGGTGCGCGGTGCGGAGCCGGCCGGCGGCTCCGTCGGCGACTACATCGACGAGAGGACCGGCCTGCCGGTCCGCTCCCTCTACGGCGACACCCAGAAGCCCACCCCGGAGATGATCGCGGACGTGGACGTGCTGGTCTTCGACATCCAGGACATCGGCACCCGCTTCTTTACCTACATCTGGACCATGTACTACGCGATGGAGGCCGCCGGCGAGAACGGGAAGCGGTTCCTCGTGCTGGACCGCCCGAACCCGCTGGGCGCCGACATCGAGGGATTCGTGCTCGAGCCGGAGCTGTCGAGCTTCGTGGGGCTGCGCGAGATCCCCCAGACCCACGGCCTCACCGTCGGCGAGCTCGCCCAGCTGTTCAACGGCGAATTCCTCGACGGCGCCGTCACCCTCGAGGTGATCGCGATGAGCGGCTACGACGCCGACGACCCCGCAGCGGCCGACCTGCCGTGGGTGCTGCCCTCCCCGAACATCCCCACCGCCGACACCGCCGTGGTCTACGCGGGCACGGGCCTGATCGAATCGCTGAACATCTCCGAGGGCCGCGGCACCACCACGCCCTTCCTCTGGTTCGGGGCGCCGTTCCTCACCGAGTCGCACGTCGCCGCGATCATCGCGGAGCTGCAGGCCGCGGAGCTGCCGGGCGTGCTGTACCGGCCCATGTCCGCCACCCCCGTCTCCTCCAAGCACGCCGGCGAGTTCTGCGGCGGCCTGCAGCTGCACGTCACCGATCCGATGGACTACGAGCCCGTGCGCACCGGCATCCACGTGCTCTCCGCGCTGCTGCGGACCGTCGAGGAGGTCGACTGGCGCGAGGGCGAGGACTGCCGCACCGAGGAGGACGTCTGCTGGATCGACAAGCTCTCCGGCACCAAGCGCACCCGCGCGATGCTCGAAGCCGGGGACAGCCCGGAAGCGATCGTCGCCGCCTGGGAACGCGAAGCTCAGCGCTTCTTCGCCACCACCCAGAGCTACCGCCTCTACTGAGCAGGAGCAGATCATGGCCCCTCGGCATCCCTCTCGCCGCCCCCTCTCCCGCCGTGCTCTCGGTGCGGCCGCCCTCACCGGAGCCGGCGCCGCCGTGGCGCTGCCCTCCGCCGCCCACGCCGACCCCGGCACCCCCGTCCACCCCGCGCGCATCGACGAGATCCTCGCCGACATGAGCATCGAGCAGAAGATCGGCCAGCTGTTCGTCGCCGTCGGCTACGGCTCCACGGCCGACGCACCGCACCCCTCGAACACCGCCACCACCGGGGTGGACACCATCGCCGACATCGTCCGCACCCACCACGTGGGCGGGTTGATCTACTTCGTGTGGAGCGACAACCTGCAGGACATCGAGCAGATCGCGACCCTCTCGAACGACATCCAGGACGCCGCCCTCGCGAGCGGCGGGATCCCGCTCGTGATCAGCGCAGACGAGGAGCGGGGCCTGGTCCACCGCCTGCCGGCCCCGGCGACCCCGCTGCCGGGCCAGATGGCCCTCGGCGCCACCGGCTCCTGGGCCCACGCCCGCAAGACGGGGGACCTCGTCGGCTCCGAGGTGCGGGCCGTCGGCCTCCACCAGACCTTCTCCCCGGTGGTGGACGTCAACGTCGAGGCGCGCAACCCGGTGATCGGGGTGCGCTCGCTGGGGGCGGACCCGCAGGCGGTCGCACTCCTGGCCGCCGCACAGATCCGCGGCATCCAGGGGGCGAACTGCTCGGCCGCGGCAAAGCACTTCCCCGGGCACGGCGACACCGCGACCGACTCCCACGTGGGGCTGCCCGTCATCGACCACACCCGCGAGGAGCTCGACGCCCTCGATCTGCCGCCCTTCATCGGCGCGATCGAGGAGGGCGTGGACACCATCATGACCGCGCACATCATGGTCCCGGCACTGGACGACTCCGGGGTGCCCGCCACCCTCTCGCACCCGATCCTCACCGGTCTGCTGCGCGAGGAGCTCGGTTTCGAGGGTGTGATCGTCACCGATTCCCTGCAGATGGAGGGCGTGCGCACCCTGTTCGGCGACGACCGTGTCCCGGTCGAGGCGATCCTCGCCGGCGCCGACCAGATGCTCATGCCGCCGGACCTCGTGGTCGCGATCGGCGGTGTGCGCGACGCGGTCGCCAGCGGCGAGATCACCGAGGAGCGGCTGGATCAGTCGGTGCGGCGCCTCCTCGCCCAGAAGATGCGCCGGGGTCTGTTCGATGCGGTGCACGTGGATCCCGCGACGGCGGCCGACGCGCTCGGCACCGATCGCTCGCTGCGCACCGCCCAGAAGATCGCCGACGACTCGATCACCCTGATCGCCGACGACGCGGACGTCGTGCCCCTGCCGGCAGGCACCTCGGTGCTGGTCACCGGCGACGGCTCCGCGGGCATGATGGACGTGGTCGCCGGGGCGCTCGCGGCGCACGGGCTGGAGGCGATCGTCCTCGCGGACGCGAGCCCGGAGCAGGCCGTCGCCGCGGCGGCCGCTGCGGACGTCTCGCTGGTGCTCACCCGGTCCTCCCGGTTCGAGACCTCCGCCGCCGAGGTCGCGATGGTCCGGGCGCTCGCCGCGACCGACACCCCTGTGGTCCACACCGCGCTGCGCAATCCCTACGACATCGTGCACGTGGGCCCGGTCGCAGCGTCGCTCGCCACCTACAGCACCACGGACTGCAGTCTCGAGGCGCTCGCCGGGGTGCTCGCCGGGGACGTGACCCTGCAGGGCACGCTGCCGGTCCCGATCCCCACGGCCGACGGGACGGGGGAGGCGTACCCGATGGGGCACGGTCTGCGCTGAAGCGGAGGCGCCGAGGACTCCTCAGGCGTGCGGCGCGGGCACGGAGATGGAGGCCTCGCGCGCCCGCCGCTCGGCCGCCTCCCGGGCGAGGCGCTGCCGCCGGGCCTTCACCCAGGCCGCGGTGAAGACCACCCCGGCCACCAGCAGCACCGCCGTCATCAGCGTCAGCACCACCAGATACGTCACCTGCAGGCTGGCCAGCGACAGCAGTGCGCTGGAGGTGATGATGCCCAGGGCGTTCGCGGTGCGCAGCTGGGCGAAGACCTCCGCGCGATGCTCGGGCGCGACCAGCGTGTCCAGCACCAGCGAGTAGAAGGTGGACAGCGGCGCCAGCACGGCACCGACCAGCAGGGCGCCGATCACGGTGGCGGTCACGGAGTGGCCGAAACCCACCGCCGCCACGCCGAGCGCGGTCACCGCGAGCCAGGCCAGCACGGTGCGGCGGCGCGGCATCCGGTTGTGGACGCTCACCCAGACCCCGCCGAGGATCGAGGTCACGCAGAGCGCGACGGGGAACAGCACACCCCAGGTGGCCGGCAGGCCGAAGCCCACAGCGAGGGAGACGGCACCGATCTCGATGGCGGCGATCGAGCCGGCGCTCGCCCCGCCGCACACCAGCCACAGCAGGATCATCGGGGTCAGCCGCAGGTGGCTGCGGCGCTGCGCCGGGCCCGGTGCGGTGGCGGTCGCGATCCGTGGCAGCAGCAGCATCGGGCCCATCCCCAGCACCGCCATCGCCCAGGCCGCGGCCTGCGGCGAGAGGCTGCCCAGCGCCGCGGCGAGCACGGGGGCGCTGACGAAGATGACCTCGTTGACCGTGGCGGCGACCCCGAGGGCCCGCGGCAGTCGCGCCGCGGCCACCAAGTGGTTCAGCACCGCGCGCAGGGTCCCGTAGGCGGCGCCGTTGACCAGCCCCGCGAGCGCGGCGCCGGCCACCACCAGCGGGAAGGGGGCGCCGAGGCCGGCGAGCACGGCGATCCCCACCAGTGCGAGCGTGCGCAGGCCGATCAGCACCCGCAGGAAGGGGACCGGCGAGAAGCGGCGCCCGAAGCGCGTGATCGGCACCGCACCGAGCACCTGCGCGATCGTCATCGCGAGCATCATCGCCGCACCGCTCGCGGCATCACCGGTCAGCGGCAGCGCGATCAGCGAGAACGCGATCGGCGCGGCGGCCTGCGGGAACGCGAAGGAGCCGTAGGAGGCGAACCAGCGCAGCAGAGGTCCGCCGGGCCGACGCACCGAGGTGTGCGCGGCGGGGGCGAGAGCGGTGTGTCCGGCCATGGGGGACCTCCTTCTATGGGTGGGGAGCAGGGACGATGCCACCACTGCGCAACATAGTGCGCAGGCGATGCCGTGCGCAATATAGTTCCCGTCACTCGCGCTAGGCTTCGGGGGACGGTCGGCAGCGAGGTGAGCGGCGAGGCGGGCAGGAGGTCCGGGATGAGCGGTGGGATGCGGCCCGCGGTGGTCGAGCAGCTCGGCGAGCGGATCCGCTCCGCCCGTCAGGAGCTGGACCTCAGCGTCGGCGCGCTCGCCGAGCTCAGCGAGGTCTCCCGCCGCATGCTCACCCAGATCGAGCTCGGTCAGGCGAACCCGTCGGTCGCGATCCTGGACCGCATCGCCGCGGGTCTGGGCACCACCTTCGCCGCCCTGATGGGGGTGGGGGCGGGGGATGCCCCCGAGGGCGTCGAGATCTGGTCCACCAGCACCGGGAGCTGGGCAGTGCTGCTGGACGCCGTGGACACCGAGACGCTCTCCGTGGAGACCTGGAAGTGGAAGCTGCTGGGGGAGGACGTCTACGAGGGCGGCGGGGGCATCCCGCTCCCGGGCCTCATGCATCACGTGGTCGAAGGGGCGCTCGAGATCGAGACCGCCGAGGCCGTGGAGGTCATCGAGGCCGGCGGCTCCGGACGGGTGACCACCGGCGGGTCCTATCGCTGCCGTGCACATCAGGGACAGGCGGCGGTGTACTTCAGCGTGGCCATGCTCGCCCGGCCGGCTCGGGATGGAGCCGGCGCTACGGTGGGGAGCACGACGATCGAGGAGGCACGTCATGAGTGAGAGGTTCTCCGTCGGCGACCATGTCGGCTGGAACTCCGAGGCCGGGCAGGTCTCCGGCACCATCACCGAGGTCCACACGACGGACTTCGAGTACAAGGGCCATACCCGCCGTGCGAGCGAGGACGAGCCCCAGTACGAGATCGCCAGCGACAAGACCGACCACATCGCCGCCCACAAGGGCTCAGCGCTCCACCTGCTCCGCAGCTAGGGGCACGGAGGTGCACCGATTCCCCGGAATCGCGGACGGGACAGGGCCGTTGCCTGCACACTTGGGCCCATGACGTCGAAGCCTGAGCACAGCACCGTGTGGCGCGGAGCGGTCACCGACCAGGAGGTCTCGGGCCTGCACGCCGCAGCCTTCGACCACGCCGAGGAGCTCGAGCCCTGGAGGGAGCGGCTCGAGCGCTACTCCCTCGGGTGGGTCACGGTGCGGCGCGGCGAGCTGCTGGTCGGCTTCTGCAACGTCATCACCGACGGCGGGCACCATGCCTTCCTGCTCGACGTCATCGTCCACCCCGACCACCAGGGCACCGGCGTCGGCAAGGAGCTCGTCCACCGCACGATCGAGGAATGCCGCACCTCCTCGGTCGACTGGCTCCACGTCGACTTCGAGGCCGATCTGGGACCCTTCGCCATGACCGAGGGACTGTTCCGCCGCAGCAGCGCCGGGATCCTGCGGGTCTGAACTGCACCAGATCGTCATCCGTGCATCGGCAGAATCCGCTGGCGCACTCCAGGTGGCAGGCGTACCGTGGCCTGCTCCATGACGGGAGAGGGAGACAGCATGCGCATCACGCCTGCAGGAAGCGGGGCGGCCCACGTGGCCTGCTCGGTGTGAGCCCGGCGTGCCCGGCACGCCGTCACGACCGATGCCAGAACTCTCTCCCGCGCGCAGCGTGCCGGTCCCCGGTGGGTCGCTGCTGTGCGCCCCTCGTGAGGACCCCATGATCCCCTTGACCCAGTCCCAGATCCGCCACTCCTTCGTCAACGCCAGCAAGGGCGATGCGGGACGCGCCCAGCTGCCGGACCTCGACGCCATCGCCTGGGAGCGCCTGGACCTGCTGGGCTGGCAGGACGCCAGACGCCCGAAGCTCCACTACGTGAGCCTCGAGCTCGACGACGAGATCGCCACCATCATGCTGCGCGGCACCGAGCGGCCACCGGTGAAGAAGCTGCTGTGCTCCTGGTGCCAGGACATCGTCGACGGCATCCGGGCGGCGAGCTTCGTGGCGCCGCTCGGTGGTGACTCCGGCCGACGGGGCAACACCATCGGCACCGCGATCTGCGCCGACCTGCGCTGCTCGCGCAATGTGCGCCGGGCGCCGTCGTCCTTCGAGCTGCGCTCCGAGGACCCGGCGCTGCTGGCCCACCATCGCGAGCAGAAGATCGCCGGTCTGCGCGAGCGGTCGGCGCGCTTCGTCCGTGCCGTCAGAGCAGGCTGAGCGGTTCGTCCGGCGCGAGATGCACGACGACGTCCGCCCGGTCGCGGGTCTGTGCGACCAGGCGGGCGTTGTCCTCATCGGTGCCCAGCGCCCAGTCCCGGGCCGCCTGCGGTGACTTCCCGAAGCGTTCGTGCCGCTCGATCAGCCGCCGGTGGCGCAGCTCCTCGGGCACCTCGACGAACCAGCTCGCATCCAGCAGCGCGCCGAGGTGCGCCCAGGGCCCCTGCTCGCACAGCAGATAGTTCCCCTCGGTGATGACCAGCGGCACCTCGGCGGGCACCTCGATCGCCCCGGCGAGGGGCTGTTCGAGGTCCCGCTCGAACTGCGGGGCCCACACCGGCGGATCCTGCGGCCCCGCCGAGCGCAGACGCTGCAGCAGCGCCACATAGCCCGCGGCGTCGAAGGTGTCCGGCGCGCCCTTGCGCTGCGCACGGCCCAGCCGCTGCAGCGCCGCGTCCGCGAGGTGGAAGCCGTCCATCGGCACCACCGCGCAGGAGCCCTCGGGCAGGCGCGCGGCCAGCAGCGCGGTGAGCGTCGACTTCCCGGCCCCGGGCGCGCCCGTGATCCCCAGCAGCCGCCGCCCGCCGCTGCGCCGCGCCTGGTCCAGCAGGGTCAGCGCGGCGGTGACCGCCTGCTCAGCGTGCATGCTCAGGCAGCTCCACCTCGACCACCTCACCGCGCAGCGGCAGGTGCAGCAGGATCCGCTCGGGGGCCCGCCCCGCCGCCGCCAGCGCGCGGGAGTAGGTCGCCATCTGCCCCAAGTACTCCTTCCGCACCTGCCCGACCGGATCGTCGCCCGGATACGACTTGTGGTCCACCAGCACGATCTGCCCCTCGGGCAGCCGCAGCAGGGTGTCGACCCAGCCCTCCATCACCTGGTCGTCCTCGTTCCACCAGGTGATCGGCTGCTCGGTGAGCTCCTCGGCGCCGGGGAAGGCGGCATCGACATGGTCCAGCCAGGCCTGTCCCGCTCCGATCAGCGCCTCGGCGCCGAGCGCCCGCTCCACGCTCCACCGCTGCACCAGTCGCCGTGCGGCCCGCTCCCGCTGCTCCGCGTCGAGGGCGCGCAGGGGCAGGGCGAGGTAGCCGTGCACGGCCTCGCCCACCCGCTCCCAGCCCTGACCGCCCGCCGGAACCAGCCGTGGCCCGATCCGCACCGGCTCCTGAACGGTGCCGAGCTCCTCCCGGGAACCGGCCCCCGAGGCCTGGAACCGAGCGGACGCGCCCCGCACGGTGGCGGGACGCTGCGGCGACAGATCGGTCGCGGCCAGCGGGCTGCGACCGGAGCGGTATCCGGGGGAGTCCTCGTCCACCTCGGTCGCCGTCGCCCGGACCACTGCGGGCAGCGACACGGCTCCGACCTGCAGCGCCTCGGTGCCGACCTCCCAGCCCACCAGGGGATCCGCTCCCGGCTCCGGCAGCAGCGCGTCCAGCACCGGTGCGGAGCCGTGGCCGCTGAGCACCGTCACATCCTTCGCCCGGGTGAGCGCGACGTACTGCAGGCGTCCGGCCTCGTCCCGCTCCGTCCCGGCACTGCGCAGCGCATGCGCGGACTCCGCGAGCCGCTCCTGCAGCGGGGCGAAGCGGGGAAGCACCGTCGGCCAGTAGCGCAGGGAGCGGCCGGCCAGCGGCTGCATCACGTCCAGCTCCGCGGCCGGGACCACGAACACCCCGCTGGTGGCGGAATGCTCCTTGACGTCCTGCTGCATGACCACCACCTGGGGCCACTCCAGGCCTTTCGCACCGTGGATCGTGCCCACCCAGACGGTGCCCGGGGTGCCGGTCAGGTCCGGTCCGCGATCGGTGTCCTCGAGCACCGCCCGCAGCCCGGTCAGCGTGATCGGGGCGGAGGCGGAGCGGGCCTGGTCGGCGTACTCCGCAGCGACCTTGCGCAGGGCATCCAGGGTGCGCAATCGCTGGTCCGGGGTGGACCAGGAGCGGATCAGCTCGGGCAGGTCGAGGGCGTCGGCCAGCGCAGTGATCATCTCGACGGGGGTGAGGGAGATGCACTCCTCGCGCAGACTCCGCAGCCCGGCGAGCACATCGGCCTGCCACCAGGAGCGGAAGACCTGCTGGCGGGCCTCGGCATCCGGTGCGGCGGTGAGCTGGGCGAACCAGCGGCCGTGCGCGGGATGGACGGTCAGCAGGTCCACCAGCTCGGTGAGGGCGAGGGTGTCGCTGCCGTCGAGGGTGACGGCGAGGGCGGCGCGCAGGATCCGACCCTCCCGGGAGGCGAGCAGGGGCACGCCCTCGCCGGAGGCGGGGATCCCCCGGGCGGTGAGCGCCTCGACCACCCCTGCGCCCTGGGCGTTGGAGCGGACCAGCACCGCGACGTCCTCGGGACCCACCCCGTCCTCGCCGAGCAGCGCGAGCACCCCGTCGGCGATGCCGCGGGCGTGCGCGGCCTGGGACCGGCGGCCGCTGTACTGCGGGGTCCAGGCCTCGAGCCGGCCCTGCGGGTGGCCGCGCTCGGCCCGACCGCGCGCCGCTGCGGGCGCCGCGGTCAGCACCACCTGTTCGCGGGGAAGCGTCGGAAAGATCCGGGGGAACACCTGGTTGACCAGTTCGAGCACCTGGTCCTGGGAGCGCCAGGAGTGTTCGAGATCGTCCACGGTGCCCGCGCCGAGCGCGGAGGAGCCGGAGCGGATCTCCTCCAGCACCCCGAGCATGAGGTCCGGATCCGCGTCGCGGAAGCTGTAGATCGCCTGCTTGGGATCGCCCACCCAGATCAGGTCCTCGACCAGTTCGCCGAGAGCCAGGAACAGGGCGAGCTGGATGGGGGAGGTGTCCTGGAACTCGTCGACCGCGAGCAGCCGGAACCGGGAACGGACGGCGGTGCGGGCCCGCTCGCTGTGGTGCAGCACCTCCAGGGCGAGGACCTCCTGATCGATGAAGTCCATCAGCCCCAGCTCGTCCTTGTACCGCGCGTAGGCGTCCAGGGAGGTGGCCGCGGTGGTCATGACGAGGGTGATCAGTGCCCGCACATCGGCCTGGAGCTGCGGGTTCGCCGGCAGCTCGGCCTCGATCTGCTGCGCGAGCCCCACCAGTGCGGTGTCGGTGTCCTTGCCGTAGACGTACCCCTTCTCGCCGCCGGCGGCCTTGGACGCGGTGACGGCGGCGAGCTTCGCCCACTGGGACCAGGGGGCCCGGTCGCGACGCTCCAGGGTGCGGCGCAGGGACTCCAGGGCGTCGATCCCCTTCCTCACCGCGTTCAGCGAGCCCTTGGCGATCGGCGGCTTCCCCGCTCCGGGGGCGGGATCCTCCGAGGCGGCGAGGTCCTCCTGCAGGCCACGGATCGCCGTGTCCAGGCCGCTGAGCCAGGCGGCCCGCCGGTCCGGTCCCTCCACCAGCTCCGCCGCCTCGCGGTACTCCTGCCAGGCGGCATCGGCCGCGTCCCGCAGCTGCTGGGCGCCGATGCCGTTGGTGCGGGCCTTCTCGGCGAGAGCGCGCACATGGGCCCGCCAGGACGGAGAACTGCCATAGGTGAAGGTGGGATCCTCCTCGCCGTCGTGCTCGGTGCGGGCCAGCAGATCGCTGGCGCGGGATCCCGCCTCGGCGGCGGCCTCGTCGATCGCGGAGGAGAACGCGGCCTTCTGCCGGGCCTCGTCGAGCTCCTGCACGTCGGGGGAGATCCCGAGATCCAGGGCGAACTCGCGCACCAGGCGCCCCGCCACCGAGTTGACGGTGCCGATCAGGGCGCTGCCGACGCCCTGGGCATCGTCGAAGCGGTGCTGCTCCAGCAGCGTGCGGTGCACGCGGTCCACCAGCTCGGAGGCCGCCTTGCGGGTGAAGGTGGTCGCGATCAGCTGCGAGGGGTGCAGGCCCTCCCCGATGCGGTCGGCGATCTCGTGGGTGAGCCGGTGGGTCTTGCCGGACCCCGCCGAGGCGTTGATCAGGGTGAAGCTCATCGTCCGTCTCCGATCAGCCCGCACAGCTGGGCGTAGTCTCCGATGCCGCAGTGGTCCTCGACCAGCACTCGTCCCCGCCCGCGGGCGGCCTCGCGCGCCTTCCCGATCGCGGTGCGGCGCTTGGCATAGGTCGCATCGGCCTCCAGGCCGGCCTGGTCGAGCAGGCTCCGGCAGCCGAGCCGCACCTGCCCCGCGGCGATCTCGTCGAGCGCCTCGGAGGCGCTGGCGAGCATCCGCTGCCAGGCGTCGTCGACGTCCATCGGCGGGCGGCGGTGCGGATCCAGGGCCGGATCCGCGGCGACGAACTCCCCGCTGCGCAGCAGGAAGTAGCCCACCCCAGCAGGCTCAGCAGGTTCAGCCGGTCCCGCCTCCTCCTGGGCGAGGGACCACGCGTAGGTGGCGAGCTGGATCGCGTCCCCGCTGTCGAAGAGATCCGCGTAGCGGCGCAGGCTGCTGGTCCATTTCAGGTCCAGGATCAGCGGTCTCCCGGCGGCGTCGAGAGCATCGACGTCCCGCGAGCCGGCGAGGAGGACCGGATGCGGCCCGGTGGCCAGCGGCAGCTCCAGCGGCAGCTCGAAGCGGGTCTCGGTGCCGGTGATCTGCAGGCCCGCCGCGGCGGTGCGCCCGAACAGCTCGGTGAGGGAGCGGCGGGCCCGGCTGCGGATCTCGGCGCGCTCGGCGGCGCGACCGGGGAGGTCCAGCTCGGAGGCGAGCTGCGGGACGAGCTGGTCGAAGACCTCGCCGATGCGCTCGGCCGACGGCGGCGTCAGCGATCGGCCGCGCTCCTGCACCAGAGTCTCCACGACCGCGTGCACCAGGGTGCCGATCATCCGCGGCCCGGTGGGCAGGGCGGCGACGGAGGCCGGGCGGATCCCCAGCGCGTACTGCAGCACCCAGTGGTGCGGGCAGGCGATGAGCGTGTCGAGCTGGCTGTACGAGACGCGGCTGGGCAGCAGGTGCGTGAGGTTCCCCGTCGTGCGCGACGCGGAGGTGTCGGGGGAGGGATGCTCCTCGGCGGGCCTGCGCACCTCCAGGCTGCGGCCGGCGAGGGACCAGCGGTCGCCGTCCAGCAGCGACTCCGGGGTGAGCCGGTCCTGCTCCGAGCGCCCGGCATCGGTCTCGAGGCGGGCGAGCAGGCTGCTGGGCCGTGCGGCATCCTCGAGCCGCCGCCCCGGCAGCACCGCGATCACGGTCTCCGCCCCGGCCAGCCCTGCGATCCCGGCCTCGACCCGCAGGGAGGCGAGGATCTCGGGCTCCAGCAGGTGGGCTCCGCCCGCGGTCAGCGCCGCCGCCTCGCCCCGGTCCCAGTCCATGGGAGGTGAGACCTCATCGGCCTCCGGACCCCACCACAGCACGGTGCCGCCGGTCGCGGACAGCTGGGCGGGGCGCGTGGTCACGGTCCATCCCGCGACCTCCGCGCGCGCGAGGGCCGAGCCGCCTTCGCCGCCGCAGGCGTCGATGACCTGCTGCAGCGTGCGGCGGCTGAGCGGGGTCGTGGGGTCGAGCATCCCGAGCACCTGGCGCAGCGTCTGCACCTGGGTGAGGCTCGCCCGCAGGTCGCCGTCGCGGTGGCCGACGGCGCGCAGCCGGTCCGCGAGCCAGCCCAGGCGGGTGGACAGCGCCTCCGGGACCAGGGCATCGGCCGGGAGCGGGTCGGTCACCAGGCGATCGATCTCGCGGGCGGAGACCATCACCCTCGCCGCGTCCTCACGCTCCTCGAGCCGGGTGAGGGCCTGGCGCCAGGCCGGTCCGCCCACCCCGGGCTCGCTCGCCAGGGCGCGCAGCAGGGCCCTGCGCACCGGGGCGGGGACCAGCCCGACCGGATCCCCCTCCGGCTCGAACGCGGGCAGCACCCGCAGATCCAGCAGCGCGGCGAGCTGGTGCACGTCCACCGGGGCGGTCGCGACATCGAGATACAGCCCCAGCACCTGGTGGGAGGCGCGATCGGTGGATCCTTGCACAGCACCCACGGCGGGCAGGCCCCGGCGGTGCAGGGCGGCGTCGAGCACGGCGGTGTCCGTGGTGGCCAGCAGGTGCAGCCCCTCGGGGGGCCCCGCGGAGAGGTAGCGGGTGGCGACATCCGCCGCGGTCCACTCATCACGGCACTGGACCACGACCACCTCTGGCCGAGCTCCGTCCCGGTCCTCCGCCCGCGTGACCACGACCCCGGCCTCGCCCAGCAGCGTCAGCAGGCGCGGCCACAGCCCGGGCAGGCTCGCCGGATCCTCCGCCGCGACCAGGCGGTCGATCCCGAGCGGCCAGCCGGTCTCCTCGCGCTCGAGCTCGGCGACCACCTCGGCGAGGTCGTCCGCCGCCCCCGGAGTGAGCGTCGCGGGATTCCCGTCGGCGTCGACCGTGCCGAGCATCCCCACCACCGCGCCGCGCTCCACCGCGGCCAGAGCGGCGAGCCGTGGCGGCAGGTCTGCACCCTCCGCACCCGCCTCCGCGCCCGCACCCGGGCGCCAGCCGGCCTCCACCGCGGCGTCGCGCCAGCGGAGCAGCTGCCGGGCGGTGCTCCACGGATCGAGCGCGAAGGATCGTGCGGGCCAGAACCCGTCCTCGCCGCACTGCTCGATGAGCCGCAGGTACTGGGCGACGCGGAGAGCCGGATCCACGGCCGGCCGGGTCAGCCCCAGCCGGGTCTGCAGCAGACCGAGGAGCCCGCGCGGGCCCATCCGCACCTGCCCGGCCGCCCCGCCGGAGGCGGCGTCGGCCCAGGAGGCGCCGTCGAGGGACCAGCCGAACTCGATCCGCATGCAGGTGCTCCTCCGTCGCAGGTCGCGGGCCCTGGCGAGGACCGCGGTCCCACCCTAGGGGAGACGGCCGACGTCCGTGCTCCGTGACGCAGTCGCCGCGAGCACGGAGATCAGGAGACCGCCGATGCGGGTCCGGTCCGGTCAGAGCCGCGCGAACTCCCGCACCCACGCCGCCTCGGACTGCACCGGCCGTCCCGATACCAGCGCGCCGTCGGCCACGAAGCCCTCCTCGCGCCCCGTCAGCGCCTCGACGAGCAGCGCGCGATGACGTGCCAGCTCCTCCGCATGCTCCGCCGAGTCGGCCAGGTCCCGCTCCTCGCACGGATCGGTCTCGAGATCGAAGAGCTGCTCGTGCCCGTCACCGGAGAACCACACGTACTTGAAGCGCTCGGACCGGATCCACTGCATCGAGTGCCGCCCCAGCGAGCCGATCAGATGCTCACCGTGCAGATGGTCGCGCACCGTGCCGCCGGCTGTGGCCGCGCGCAGATCGCTGCCGTCCAGACCGTTCGGCACCTCGACGCCGGCCAGCCCCAGCATCGTCGGCATCAGGTCCCGCAGCTCGGCGATCCCGGCGACCTCTCCCGGTGCTCCCCAGCCCTCGCGCCAGCGCGGCGGGACATGCATCACCAGCGGCACCCGGGAGGAGCCCTCGTAGCCCACGGACTTCCGGTACATGTCGTGGTCGCCCATCATGTCGCCGTGATCGGAGACGAACACGATCACGGTGTCCTCGAGCAGGCCCTGATCCGAGAGCGTCTCCTTCAGCCGGTTCAGCTGCAGGTCGATGAATTCGATCGAGCCGTAGTAGCCGGCCCGCACCTGCTGGTGGGTGCTCTCCTTCTGCGCCCCGAACTCGGACTCGGAGCCGAAATCTCGGCGATGCTCATCGAAGCGGGAGACCCACTCACCGACAGGACGAGGCGGGAACTGCCGGCCGCGGTACTTGTCCCAGAGCCACTGCGGGGGATCGAACGGCGCATGCGGCCGATGGAAGGACATGTAGAGGAAGAACGGCCGGGTGGGATCGCGCCGCTCGAGGAAGCGGAAGGACTCATCGGCCACCCAGCGGGTGGGATGCAGCCGCTCCTGACGCTCCCAGGGTCGGGCCGTCATCGCATTGCACCCGATCCCGGTCTCCTGGTAATCGGCACGCGGATCACCGCTCTCGCGACGCAGGAACTCCACGTAGTCGTCGATCCGGGCCGACGGGCCGCGGCTGAGCCGCCGTGAGGTGTGCAGGAACCCGTCGTGCAGCAGCACCTCGTCGAAGCCGCACCGCGCCCGGTCGGGGAACACATGCATCTTCCCCACGCCGAAGGTCTGGTAGCCGGCCTCCCCCAGCGTGGACTGCAGCGTCACCGGATACGCGTCGGGGAAGGAGATCCCCTCCCGGTAGCCGTAGCGGCCGTGCAGGGCGGGGGACCTCCCGGTGAACATCGCGACGCGCGCGGGCACGCATGTGGGGGTGGCGGAATAGGCCCGCGTGAACCGGTACCCGCCCCGCGCCATGTCGTCGAGGTTCGGGGTGTCGATGTGGTCGTTGCCGGCGACGCCCATCGCATCGGCGCGCATCTCGTCGACGCAGACCAGGATGATGTGGGGCCGTTCGGGGGAGGGGGTGGTCACGGCAGGGGTCAACCTTTCACTGCGCCGGAGAAGGACTCGATGAAATACTTCTGGAGGACGATGAACACGATGATGATCGGCAGCAGGGCGATCGTCGACGCGGCCGACATCATGCCCCAGTCGCTGAAGTACTGGTTCTGGAGGCTGTAGATGCCCACCGCGAGCGTACGCAGATCCGGCTGGGAGAGCGTGAGCACCAGGGGGAGCAGGAAGTCGTTCCAGGCGTGCATGAACTGCAGGATGACCGCCGTGGCGAGGACGGGCTTCGCCAGCGGGAGATAGACCTGCGCGAAGATGCGGAGGAACCCCGCCCCGTCCATGGTCGCCGCCTCCTCGAGCTCCTTGGGGAGCTGCGCGAAGTAGCCGGCGAAGAGGAGCACGACGATCACGCTCACGCCGCCTGCCTCGGCGAGCGTGATGCCCCAGAGGCTGCCCGAGAGTCCCAGGCTGTCGATCAGGTCGAAGATCGGGATCACGGTGTATCCCTGCGGGAGGAACACGACCAGTGCGAGCAGCCCGTAGATGACCTTCTTCCCCGGGAAGGTGTAGCGGCCCAGGACATATCCGAGCAGGGCGTTCACCGTCACGGAGATCACGATCGACATCCCGGTCACGAAGATCGTGTTCAGGAGGTAGCGGCCCATGTCGGCCTCGCGCCAGGCGCGGACGTAGTTGTCCAGGTGGAGGGTCGAGGTGAACGGGTTCAAGGACCCGAAGATCTCCGAGTTCGACTTCAACGAGCTGGAGAACACCCAGATGAAGGGGTAGACCCAGACCAGCGCGATCGGCAGCAGGATGAACACGCCGACGATCAGCGCGAGCCGTTCGGAGCGCTTGAGGCGCCGTCGGCGGGGCGGGGGCTGCGGCGACTCCTCGATCGTGGCGACTGTCGCGTCCGGCATCGCGGTGGTGTTCAGGCTCATCGGTCGAGCCTCGCTCTCTGATCGGCGACGAGTTTCAGCGCCCAGGCCTGCAGCAGGGCGATCAGCAGGGTGGCGAGTCCGAAGAAGCAGCCTGCTGCCGAGGCATAGCCGAGGCGGGGCACTCCTCCGGCGGCGTCCGGCGCGAAGGCGGTGCGGAAGATGTACACCTCCACGACCTCCGAGGAGTAGTACGGACCGCCACCGGTCAGCGCCTGGATCAGTGCGAAGGCGTGCAGGTTCTCGTTCGCGGTGAGGATCACGATGATCACCGCGAAGGGGATCAGGATCGGCAGGGTGATCTTGATGAGCTGCTGGACGGCTCCCGCTCCGTCGACCTCGGCCGCCTCGTAGTACTCCGACGGCACGGTCTGCAGCGCGGCGAGCCAGTAGATGAGCGTCATCCCGAAGTTCTTCCAGGTATGGAGCAGCAGTGCGCTCCACAGCGCCAGCTGCGGATCCGAGAGGAACTCGACCGGGGCATCGGTGAGCCCCGTGGACTCGAGGAAGACGGCGATCGGGCCGTTGCTGGGGGAGAGGACGAAGGTGAGCACGACGCCGATGACCGAGGCGGCCGCCATCACCGGCAGGAAGAACACCGTGCGGAAGAAGGTCGAGAGCCGGCCGCGGATGATGTTGTTCAGGACGATCGCGAGGACCAGTGCGAGCGCGACGCGCAGCGGGACGCCGATGAGCACGAAGACCATCGAGCGGCCGAAGGAACCCCAGAACATCCCGTCGCCGAGGAGCTCGCGGTAGTTGGCCAGGCCCACGAAGCTCTTGGCATCGCTGAACCCGTTCCACTGCGTGAGGGAGAAGTACCAGGAGGCCCCCATGGGGTAGAAGACGAACATCGCGGTCAGCACCATGCCGGGGACGATGAAGAGATAGATCCAGAACAGATCACCGCGGCGCGCGCGCACCCGCCGGGCGGGCGCGCGCCGGCGAGGCGGCGAGATATCGGTCGCGGTCATCTCAGCCTTCGAGCTCGGCGTAGTCCTGTGCCGTGTAGTCGCGGCTCGGGTCCCAGTTCGGGAACTGCAGCTGGGAGATGTCGACCTCCGCGCCCTCGGCCTGCGCGGCGTCGAAGGCCTTCTCCATCGCTTCGTCGAGACGCGCATCCAGGTCGGACAGCGCGGCCTCCGCATCGCTGATCTGACCCGTCAGGATCCCCTCGATGGTCCCCGAGATGCCGGGGTCGGTGGCCTGGAGATTGAGCTTGACGACGCCGGCGTGCTCGCTGCGGATCTCGAACTGCGGGCAGGCGCGCATGGAGGCCGCCGCGAGATCCGCGACCAGCTTGGCCCTCGGGTTGAGCGCGGAGGTGTCCGCGGAGGAGTTCGCCTCCTCGATCGTGGACAGGAAGAAGCCCTCGGTGAGCTCCACCATCGCCCGCTGTCCCTCGAGCGACCCCATGAACTTGATGACGGCGGCGGCAGCATCCACGTTCGTGCTGTCGGCGTACAGCCAGGACATGTTCGCGCCAGTCTCCCGGAACGGGATGGTGTACTCGCCCCCGTCGGGGGAGGGCAGCGGGAGGATCGTGTACTCGAAGTCGGGGTAGTCCTTCGCCCACTGCGAGATGTCCCAGGGCCCGTTGAGGGAGATCCCCGCCAGGCCGGAGGGGAACTGGGCACGGGCATCCGCGTCCTTCAGCGTGAGGTAGCCGGGGACGAAGGAGCCGTCGTCGATCATCGAGCGCACGAAGTCCAGGGCCTCGAGGAACTCCGGTGCGGAGTACTCGTACTTCCCGGTGCGCATGTTCATGCCCTCGGAGTTGCCCAGCCAGCCGGCGGTGTTCGCGAGGTTCGCGATCACGATGTTCAGGTGATCGGAGGTCGAGAGGATCCCCGGGGTGCCCGCGGCGGTGATCTCCTTGGCCAGGGAGCGGAGGTCGTCCCAGGTGGACACCGACTCGACGGGGGTCGACACGCCGGCGGCCTCGGCCGCCTCGTGGGAGATGTACTGGGTGATGTCCAGGCGCCGGGTCGAGTTCATCGGCCAGCTGAAGACCTTGCCGTCGAAGACGTGCACGCCGTTGATCAGGGCGGTGTCGGGGAATCCCGCCTTCCACTCCGCGAAGCCGGGGATCACGTCGTCGAGCGGCTGGACCCAGCCCTCGCTGATCGCCGACTCGGCCGGGACGTTCTGCGGCAGCGCGAAGACGTCCGGCGCCGAGCCGTTCCTGATCCCCAGCGGCACCACCTGGTTGACCTGGTCCCATCCCGAGCCGTCGTACTGGACCTGGATCTTGGGGAACTGCTCGCCGAAGCTGGTGATCACCGGGTCGATGAACAGCGCCTTGAGGTCGCCGGAGTCCATCCAGCTCAGCGCCGTGGACTGCGAGGCGTCCGGGTCGAAGTCGAAGGTGAAGCTCTCGGATCGGGCGGCGGCGGACTCCTCGGCCCCGCTGCCGGATCCGGTCTCGACGGAGCACGCGCTCAGACCGGCCGCGAGCGCTGCTGCGCCGCCGATCAGGGAGCGGCGGCGGAATCGGGGGGTGGTGACGGTCATGGATGCCTCCTTGCATCGCCGTGCGGCCCGAGCCGGTCACGGACGTCCGTGGTATTTCGATTAACCATGACCTACGATGTGTGACGTGGACGACTCTGTCAAGACCGTTTCGAGCGGCACTCAGAAAGGTTCGGCCCGACGGCCGACCCAGGCGGACGTCGCGCGCCTGGCCGGGGTGTCCACCGCGACCGTCTCCCACGTGCTGAGCGGCCGCGCCGATCGCACGGGGGCGGGGAACGCGCAGACGCGGGCCAGGGTCGAGCGGGCGATGAAGCAGCTGGACTACCGCCCGAACTGGGCAGGGCGCGCACTGCGCCGGCAGCGCACCGGCCTCGTCGGCGCGCTCGTCTCAGCGGGCGGCAACCCATGGCGGGACAGCTTGATCACCGTGGCGAAGCGGGAGCTCGCGAAGCGGTCTCTCGACCTCGTCGTCTTCCCCGACGTCGGGGCCGACGAAGCGGCCGACAGGCTCGCGGACCTCCTGGACCGCGGCGCGGTGGACGCCTGCTTCATGGTGCATCTGGAGGAGACGGGTGACGTGGCGGAGCGCCTGGCGCGCAGTCCGATCCCGAGCGTGGCCTTCGCCGAAGGGGACGCCGCCGGCCTCCCGACCGTGCGGCACGGCTATGCGGAGGCCGCGGCGGAGGCCGCCGCTCGACTGCGCGAGCGAGGAGTGCGGCGATTCATGATCGCCACCGAGTCGATGGGGCCGGGGCACAGTCTCTGGCGCGACGTCGTCGACCCTATCCGCACGGCTCTCGCCGAGGGTGCTGCCGACGGCGTGAGTGCCGAGCACATCGAGATCGACTACCGGATCAGCGCCGACCTCGGCCCTCTGGACTGGGCGTCCCTCGAGGCCGCCGGACCGGAGGACCCGATCGTGCTGCTGTGCTCGAGCGACCGGTTGGCGATCCAGATCGCGGCCGAATGCGAACGGCGGTCGATCGACGTCGGACGGGCCGTCGGGGTGGTGGGCCGCGGCGATATCGCCGAGGCCGCGGAGCGACGCCTCCCGCTGAGCACGCTGGGCACGTCGGCGACCCGGTACGAGGACGTCTTCGCCGCTCTCGCAGCCTCGGCCGAGAGCGGCGAGAAGCTCGACGCGGGCTGGGAGTTCCCCTGGCACGTGATCGAGCGGGCGTCCACTGCCGCGATCGGGCGGCGGACATGAGCGAGGGCCCGACGCATCCGCTGCGTCGGGCCCTCGATCGGGACGGGATCAGAACTGGTCGGCAGATCCCGGGTGCGCCCACGGCGGCTGCTGCGACGACTGAGCCTGCTGCCGTGCCTCGCGGGCCTGCTGCTCGGCCTGCTGCCGGGCCTGGTCGGCCCGATCCTGAGCCTGCTCGCGCTGCTGATCCGCGGACGCGCGACGACGGTCCTCGGCGGCGTCGGCATCGCCGTCCTTGCTCGCCTCGGCCGCGGCCTGCGCCTGCAGCATCGCGGTGCGGATCTCGTCGCCCATGGAGGCGACGGCGCCCGGGTTCGAGGGCAGGTACAGCACGTTGGAGCGGGAGTTCCGGGCCACGTCCTGCATGGTGTCGAAGTACTGCGTCATCAGCAGCAGCTGCTCGGCGGAGTTCTCGATGCCGACCTTGCGCAGCATCTCGTACTGCTCGGCGATGCCCAGTGCGATCGCCTTCCGCTGCGCGGCGACGCCCTCACCCTGGAGGCGCTTGGACTCGGCCTCGGCCTCGGCCTGGGTGACGCGCTTGATCTTGTCCGCCTCGGCGAGCGACTGGGCCGCGACCCGGTCGCGCTGGGCGGCGTTGATGGAGTTCATCGAGTCGCGCACCCGCTGGTCCGGGGAGATGTCCTGGACCAAGGTGTTGATGATGTAGAAGCCGAACTCCTGCATGCGCTCCGAGAGCGTCGTCTCGACGCTGCGGGCGATGTCGTCCTTCGACTCGAAGGCCTGGTCCAGCTCGAGGCCGGACAGCGCCGAGCGCACGGTGTCGAACACGTAGGAGCGGATCTGCGCCTCGGGGTTCGACAGCTTGTAGTACGCGTCCACGACCTGCTCGTCGCGGATCTTGTACTGGACCGCGACCGGCACGTTGACGAACACGTTGTCCTTGGTCTTGGACTCGATGTTCACCTCGAGCTGCTGCACGCGCAGCGAGACCGGGCGGGTGGTGTTGTCGATGAACGGGGTCTTGAAGTTCAGCCCGGCCTGCGCGACCCGCTTGAACTTGCCGAACCTCTCGACGATGATCGCTTCCTGGGTGTGCACCGTGAACATCAGCGAGGTGCGCAGCCCGCCGAACAGCAGCGCCGCGACGATCGCGACGACTACCAGGATGGCCACGACCACGACCAGGACGATGATGACGCCTTCCATGTGTTCCCCCTCTTTCTCTAGTGGTGAAGTCTGTGACCCACGCTACCAACCGCGGTGGGTTCCGGTCACCGCAGATCGAGCTCGCTCTCGATCCGTCGGGCGATCCGTACGGGCGGGACCAGGGGGGCGTACCGCCGCAGCACCTTCCCCTCCCCGTCGATGAGGAACTTGGTGAAGTTCCAGGCGATGCGCCCCCCGATCACCCCGGCCTTCTGCGCGCACATCCACCTCCACAGCGGATGCGCGGTGGGCCCGTTGACGTCGATCTGCGAGAACAGCGGGAATCGGACGTCGTAGGTGGAGTTGCAGATCTCGTGCGTCTCCTCGTCGGTGCCGGGGTCCTGATGGAACTGGTCCGAGGGGAAGCCGAGCACCGTGAAGCCGTGCTCGGCGTAGCGGTCCGTCAGCTCCTGCAGGCTCGTCAGCTGCGGGGTGAAGGCGCACTCGGTGGCGATGTTGACGACGAGGACCAGACGCCCGCGGTACTCACTCATCTCCTGGCGCGCACCGTCGATGGTGAGCGCGGAGAAGTCGTGGAAGGTCGGCTCGGCCATGATCTCCTGACTCGGAACGAAGGTGACGTGCGCCTCCATCGTAGGGCTCGGTCCTGGACGCGAGCCGGGACCGCCGCTCGTCCCTCGCAGCTCGTCGCTCAGGAGAGGAACGCGTCGACCTCGGCGCGGGTGGGGGCGCTCTCGGTCCCGCGCCGGGTCACCACGATCGCCGCCGCAGCGTTCGCCCGGGTGGCGGCGGATTCCCAGTCCGCACCGAGCGCCCGCTCGGCCAGCAGCACCCCGGTGTGGGTGTCGCCGGCGCCGTTGGTGTCCACGGGCGTCATCGGGAACGCGGGGATCTCGGTGCCGCGACCGTGATGGAACACCAGGCAGCCGCGGTCGCCGTCGCGCACGATCACGACCGCCCCGGGACGCAGGCGGCGACGGAGCGCCTCCGGGGTGTCCTGGAGCGCATCGAGGTCGGTGAGCGCCCGCGCCTCGTCGGCGTTCGATGTCCACACCGTGGTGCGGGCCAGCACCCGCTCCTGGACCTCGCGCGGGAAGTCCGCGAAGGGGTCACCGGGATCGAGCACCACGTCCACGCCCGCGGGCAGCGCCTCGAGGAACTCCAGCAGCGGCTCCCGGGTGGGCTCGAACAGGCTGTACCCGGAGACGCACACCAGGTCCCCGACCTGCGGGTCGAGGCTCGCGAGCGAGGCGGCGGTGATCTGCCGCTCCGCCCCGTACACGGTGAGGAAGGTCCGTTCGGCCGACGGCTCCAGCAGCACCGTGCAGTACCCGGTGTCGGCGTCGGGCCGGGGCGCGTCGGAGAGGGCCACCCCGTCCCGGGCCAGCGCCTCCCGGATCAGGTCGCCGTACGGGCCGGTGCCGTGCGCCCCGCCGTGCACCGCCACCGCTCCCGTGCGCGCGGCGGCGAGCAGTGTGGTGACGGCGCCGCCGGCGTACTTCTGCTCGCGGCGCACGTTGGCATTGCCACCGCGCGGCGGGAGGTCATCGATCTCGAGGATGACGTCGACGAGCGCCTGGGCGGTGTGGAGCACGCGGGACATGCGCCCGAGTCTAGGTGGGAGCATGGGGCGATGACCCCCGCCTCCGCCGCGCCGCGCCGCCGCGGCGCACTCCTCGCACTGCTCGCCCTGCTCGCGATCGCGGCCCTCGTGGTCGGGTCGCTGCTGTGGCGCGACCGCTTCGGCTCCGGTGAGCAGGAGGCCGCGGAGCTGGCCGCCGCGCTCTCGACGGGCGAGGCCCCGGACCAGGCTGAGCACGACCGGATCCTCGGCCCGCTGCTCGAGGCCGGCGCCACGGCGCAGGTGGCCCTCGCCGATCCCGGCAGCGCCCAGGACGGCACCCGCACCGCCACCCTCGCCTGGACCTGGACCCTCCCGGACGAGGCCGGGACCTGGGAATACACCACGGACGCGACTCTGCGCCGCGGCGAGGACGGTTGGACGGCCGATCTCGACCCCGCGGCCTACGCCCCCGCTCTCACCGCGAGCGAGCACCTCGCGCTCACCACCCTCGACCCTGAGCTCGGCAGCATCACCGACCGTGAGGGCACAGTGCTGTTCAGCGAGCTGCCGGTGATCACACTGGGCCTGGACAAGACCCAGCTGGCCGCGGGCGAGCTGGACTCCGCCGCACGGGACCTCGCCGCACTGCTGGGCATCGACGCCGACCGTTACGCGCAGAGCGTCACGGACCACGGCCCGGAGGCCTTCGTCGCGGCGCTGACCATCCGCGAGGAGACCGCCGGTGACTACCCGCTGGACGAGGCCGCGCAGGTCACCGGGTACCTCGCCGTGGACGGGACCCGGCCCCTGGCCGTCGAGCGCGGTTACGCGCCGGGTGTGCTCGGCTCCCTGCGGGAGGCCAGTGCCGAGGACATCGAGGACTCCGACGGAGAGCTCGAGGCCGGGGACCTGGTCCCCAGCGGAGGTGTGATCGCCGCGGCCCGCGACGAGGTCCTCGGCACCCCCGGCCTCGAGGTCCGCGCGGTCGACGAGGACACCGGCACCTCCCGTTCCCTGCACCGGATCGAACCGGTCGGCGGCACCGCGGTGCGCACCACGCTGGACGACGACGTGCAGCGCCTGGCCACCGCCGCGATCGCCGACGAGGACTCGCCGTCGGCCGTGATCGTGCTGCAGCCCTCGACCGGGGACGTGCTCGCCTCGGCGCTCGGGCCGACCGGCCAGTCCTATCCGGTGGGGCTCGTCGGCCGGTACGCCCCGGGCTCGACCTTCAAGGCCGTCACCGCGCTGTCCCTGCTGCGCGCGGGACTCACCCCGGACACCGAGGTCCAGTGCCCCGAGACCGCGGTCGTCGCCGGGCGCAGCTTCAAGAACGCCGACTCGATGGACCCCTCCCTGTTCGGGTCGATGCCGCTGCGCTCCGCGATCGCCCACTCCTGCAACACCGCGATGCTGCTGCAGCACGAGACGGTGGACCAGCGCGCCCTCGCCGGTGCCGCGACCACGCTGGGCATCGGCCAGGAGCCGCCGGCGGGCCTCGAGGCCTTCATGGGCTCCGTGGACCCGGAGGACACCGGGGCCGAGCATGCCGCGGCGATGATGGGCCAGGGCCGCGTGCTCACCTCACCGCTGTCGATGGCGGTGGTGCTCGCGAGCGTCCAGCACGGGGAGACCGTCGCGCCGCGGATCCTCGCCGACCGGCAGCCGAGCACCCCCGAGGTGCCCACCCCGCTCACCGATCAGGAGGCCGCGCAGATGCAGGAGATGCTGCGCGGCGTGGTCACCGACGGCAGCCTCGACGAGTTCGCGGACCTGCCCGGCGAGCCCGTGATCGGCAAGACCGGCACCGCCGAGTGGGTGGACGAGGACGGAGAGCTGGCGCTCCACTCCTGGGTGATCGTGGCCCAGGGCGACCTGGTGGTGGTGGCGTTCGTCGAGGACGGCAGCTACGGCTCGGTCACCGCCGGGCCGATCGCCCGCGAGGTGCTCGAGGGGATCTGACCCGGAGCAGGACGGGCTCAGTACTCCATGCGGCCCTCGTACGCCCGCCACGCCTCGAACGGCGCGATCGCCTCCACATGACGGTGCTGCGCCGTGGGCAGCCTCCCGCGGTGGATCGGAGATTCGAAGAACTCGTAGATCATCGCGTCGTCGAAGCCCGCCCGTGTCGCATCGTCCCGCCCGGCGGCGAACACCACTCGCTCGATGCGCGCCCACAGCGCGGCGGCCAGGCACATCGGGCACGGCTCGCAGCTGGCATAGAGCACCGCGCCGCGCAGCTCATGGCCGCCGAGCTGCCGACAGGCCTCACGGATCGCCGCGACCTCGGCGTGCGCGGTCGGGTCGTGGTGCGCGGTGACCCGGTTGACGCCCTCGAACCGCCGGCCACCGGCCATGACGATGACCGCACCGAACGGGCCGCCCCCGGCATCGACGTTGGCGGTCGCCAGGTCGACGGCGTGCTGGAGCAGATCGGACTCGGCGGAGGAGCTCATGCCCCGTGATCCTTCCCCTCCGCCGGCGTCCTGTCCAGGGCGCGGGCCCTACAGCCCCGCCGCCACCTCGACCGCCTGACGGATCGCCCGCTCGGCGTCCAGCTCCGCGGCGACGTCGGCCCCGCCGATCACGTGCACCCGCGGGGTGCGGCCCTTGCGGGCGGCGCTCACCTGGTGGGCCAGCTCGTCCACGCTCACCTGCCCGGCGCAGACCACGATGGTGTCCACCGCGAGCACCGTCTCCTGCGCGTCCTCGGTGAGGTGCAGGCCGTGCTCGTCGACGTGGCGGTAGGTCACGCCGCGGTGCTGGATCACGCCGGCGTGGCGCAGCTCCGCCCGATGCACCCACCCGGTGGTGCGGCCGAGCCCCGCACCGATCCGGGTCTCCTTGCGCTGCAGCAGGTGGACCTCGCGCCGCGGCTCCTCGAGCGGACGCGAGGTGACGCCGCCGCGGTGCTCCGCATCGGCCGCGACGACGCCCCAGTGCTGCTTCCAGGCGGCGACGTCCAGGCTGGGGGAGGGGCGCGGGGCGCTGAGGAACTCGGCCACGTCCACCCCGATCCCGCCCGCGCCGATGATCGCCACCCGCGGCCCGGCCTCGGCCCGGCCCTCGAGCAGATCGGCGTAGCTGATCACCTGCGGCCCGCCGTCGGCCGGCAGCGTGATCTCGCGCGGGGTGACCCCGGTGGCGACGATGACGTCGTGGAAGCCGGCCAGGTCACCGGGCGTGGGCCGGGTCTCCAGGCGGATCCCGACGCCCGCGGCCGCCAGCCGCATCCGCCAGGACTGCAGCGCCTGGGCGTAGTCCTCCTTGCCGGGGATGCGGGCGGCCAGCCGCAGCTGCCCGCCGAGCTCGGCGGTGGCCTCGAAGAGGGTGACGATGTGGCCGCGCTCAGCGGCGGCGAGGGCCGCCTCGAGCCCGGCGGGTCCCGCACCGACGACGGCGACCTTGCGGGCCCGCCGCTCGATCACGGGCTTCAGCACCAGCTCCGTCTCGTACCCGGCGCGGGGGTTGACCAGGCAGCTGGCCCGCTTCCCGACGAACACCTTGTCCAGGCAGGCCTGGTTGCAGGAGATGCAGGCGACGACCTGCGCGGCACGGTCCTCGGCGAGCTTGCGGGGCAGGTGGGGGTCCGCGAGCAGCGGGCGGGCCATGGAGACCAGATCCGCCTGACCGCCGGCGAGGACCTCCTCGGCGACTGCGGGATCGTGGATCCGGTTCGAGGCGATGACCGGCACATCGACCAGTTCGCGCAGCGCCGCTGCGTTCTCGGCGAAGGCGGCGCGCGGCACGGAGGTGACGATCGTGGGGACCCGTGCCTCGTGCCAGCCGATGCCGGAGGAGAGCACATCCACACCGCGCTCGGTGAGGCCGTGCGCGAGAGCGGTGGTCTCCTCCCAGGTCTGACCGCCCGGGACCAGGTCCAGCAGGGAGATGCGGTAGCTGAGCAGGGCGTCCTCGCCGATCGCCTCGCGCACCGCGGCGGCCACGGCCAGCGGCAGCGCCCGCCGGCCCTCGGCCCCGCGCCCCCAGCGGTCCCGGCGCCGATTCGTGGCCGGGGCGAGGAACTGGTTGAGCAGATAGCCCTCGGAGCCCATGATCTCGACGCCGTCGTACCCGGCCTCGACCGCGAGGCGGGCCGCGTCGGCGAAGTGCCCGATGGTGCGGCCCACGCCGCGGCGGGTCATCCGTCGCGCGCGGAACGGAGAGAGCTTGGACTTCCCCGCGGCCGACGAGGCGGCCAGCGGATGGAAGGCATAGCGGCCCGCGTGCAGCAGCTGCAGCAGGATCCGACCGTCGGCCTCGTGGACCTCGCGGGTGATCACCCGGTGGCCGCGCAGGGTGCGAGCCTCGGCCTGGGCACCGCGCGGGGTGAGGCGACCGGTGCGGTCGGGGGAGAAGCCGCCGGTGACGATCAGCCCGACGCCGCCGCGGGCGCGCTCGCCGAGATAGGCGGCGAGCTTCTTCGTATCGGCCGGGCGGTCCTCGAGGCCCACGTGCATCGAGCCCATCACGATCCGGTTGCGCACCTCGAACCGTCCCAGGTCCAGCGGGGAGAGCAGCCGGGTGAAGGAGCGGCGCGCGGTCGGGTGGGGAAGCGGCACTGACATGCGGCCGATTCTGCCAGCAACCGCTGACGGAACTGCGGGAAGGCTCCGCGCGGGCGGGTCTCTCGGGCACTGCGTACCCTGGTGCGGAACCCCTGTCACCGGAGCGAGGAGCCCCCGTTGTCGTCGCGCATGCTGATCATCGTCGATGTCCAGAACGACTTCTGCGAGGGCGGCGCGCTCGGTGTCGAGGGCGGGGCCGGGGTCGCAGCCCGGATCGCCGCTCTCGTGCGAGCGCAGGGGGAGCGGTACGACCGCATCCTGGCCAGTTAGGACTGGCATCGCGGGGACACGGACAACGGCGGGCACTTCGCGGTGCCGCCCGCTGCACCGGACTTCGTCGACACCTGGCCGGTGCACTGCGTGGCGGAGACGCCCGGCGCGGCGCTGCACCCTGAGATGGCGGCGCTCGCCGAGGAGCTGGGGGAGCGGGTCGAGATCGTGCGGAAGGGCTATGGCATCCCGTCCTACAGCGTTCTCGAGGGCACGGTCGTCGCCACCGGTGAATCGGTGCAGGACCTCCTCGCCGCCGGCGACTGGGAACGGGTCGACGTGGTGGGTCTCGCCTATGACTTCTGTGTGCGGGCGACGGCGCTCGGCGCGGTGGCGGCCGGTGCACCGGTGCGCGTGCTCAGCGATCTGACCGCCGCCGTGCATGCGGCGGGGATCCCCGCGCTCGAGCAGGAGCTGGCGGTCGCGGGCGTGGAGGTCACCGCCTCCTGAGGCCGGCGTGCGGTGTGCGCTGCTGCACCGTCGTCCGTCGCCGGATCAGAAGGGAGGGTCGGTCTCCTCCGGGGTGGGCCCGGGAGGGATGATCCGGCGGGAGCGCCGGCTGGGGTAGGCGCGTCGGTAGGCGTCGGCGCGCTGCTCCGCGGCCCGGTCCTCGTGGGGTCGGGCCTTCTCCTCGGCGTGGAGACGCATTGCGTCCGCGTGGGCGCGTTGATGGACTCGCCAGGCACGTTCGAGTGCTTCGACGGTGTGTGGAGTGAGGAGATCCGTGTTCTCTCTGGTGCGGGTCCGGATCTCTCCGTCGAGGGTCCAGCTCGTCTCCCATGGCCCTGCGGTGGTGGAGCCGTCCCCGCTGCGGGGGTCGTCCTCCGGGTCGCGGGTGGGGTCGATCAGTCCGGCGGTCTTCAGCTTGTGGTGCAGCCAGCAGAGCCGGTGGAGGTTCCACAGGCTGGTCTGGCCGCCTCTGCCGGGGTGGTCATGGTCGTATTCGATGATGTGGTCATCCTCCGCCGCGATCACCGTGGCCCGAGTGCAGCCGGGCACGGCGCAGACGGGGTGGCGCAGCCGCAGCTGGAGCCGCATCTGCGTGGTCGGGTGGTAGGTGTCCGCGGTCACGGGGAGGTGGGCGCCGGTGAGGGGGTCGGTGAGGATCCGCTGCCAGGTCGACTCCCCAGCCGCGAGCTGCCTCGCCTGCTCCGCGGGAATCGGCGTCATCCCCTCCAGCATCGCGGGTGCATCCTCCACTCCCAGCAGGGTGGTCGCGGGGACGGTGACCAGGATCTTGTACGGGCTCGAGGTCTCCTGGACGGGGTCGATATCCAGGACCGAGTGGACCAGGATCGCGTACCGCAGCGTCCGCAATGAGAGGGCCCTGCCGCGGTCGTGGAGGTTCTCGTCGATGTCGAAGGGCAGTGGGCCCTCGGCTCCGTCCTCCAGGCCGGCACGTTGGGCCTTCTGCACGGTGCGGGAGGCGATGTCGAGCCGGTGGGCGAGGGCCTGGATCTCGGGGATCGGACCCGTCACGTACAGCGAGGCGGTGCCGGTCTCGGTGTTGACGTCCACGATCTCCACGTCCCGGGACTCCGAAGGCGGCGTCGGGACCGTGCCCGCCAAGGCGAGGGCGACGGCGAGGGTGACCTGCTTGTCGAAGGTCGCCTTCGACACCGACGGCAGCTCCACACCGGCCATATGGGCGTCGACCTGCCGGACCTGGTCCTCGGACAGGCGGCGGACGTGGCGGATCAGGGAGTGATGCCAGGCCTCCGGCAGATCTCCTGCCCGCAGGTGCTCGAACGTCAGCGGCATCCACTCCACGGCGGTGTGGGCGTCGGTGACCTGCGCCCGAGCATGGAAGTAGCTGCACCGCAGTCCGGTCGCGACCTTCAACGCCGTCACGTCCGCGTCATCCAGCAGCCCCTGCACGGCGGGGTCCTCACGGAAGAAGGTGGAGAGCTGACGGAGCTGATGGGCGTACAGCCGAGCCCTGGTCTTCATCGTCTGATGCATCGACAGCACCCGTGCCGCCTCGAGGCTGCCCGCCTCGACCTCCTCCAGGATGTACTCCTCGGACAGTACACGCCGCGCCCGCACCCGCCACGACGGCACCTCACCAGAGGCGTCGGCAGCGGGGCCGGCACCGACACGCCGGGAGGTCGCATCGGTCGCCCCCTTGCGACCGAACTCCTCGTCCTCGAACTCACCCATCACCTCCACCCCCTTCCCAGCGTCAGAACATTCCGCGAACTCCGCGAACATGGTGCGTCAACCCTATTCCGCACACCCCTGGCTACTGAAGGGTCAGCAGCAAATGGGGACGAATCTGTGGATAACCACTCTGTGTGGAGGAATGGTTCTGTGGACAACCCGTCTGTGTGGAGGAACCGTCGATGCTGACGCCTCATGGGGAGGAGTGTGGGCAGGTCGTAGGTGCCGTCCTCCGTGGAAGCGCATATCGTCTGTGCGGCCTGCCGCAACAGCGGTGGCCGCAGGGAATGCCCGACGTGCTGGGCGGCGAGAAAGGGGTTGCTCCATAACTCTTCAATGATTGCCGGGAGCGGGCTATGAATTGCAGATAAGGCACTTTGTGGAGGAAGAGAACCTCGGCTCCCTCGCGCGTCGACGCCCTGTCGCGCCGTCGCCCTTCCGCGGCAGCGCCCGCCCGCGCGGTCTGTACATACACCGACATACAGCGCACCATGGTTCCATGGCGACCTCTTCCTCGCACCGCACGCCCTCGAACCGCACGTCCTCGCACCGCACGCCCTCCGGCACCACCCGCGAAGCCAATCCCTTCACCCCCGGCTTCGGCCTCACCCCGATGATCCTCGCCGGGCGGGACGTGGCGATCGACGAGTTCACCGCGGCGCTGGCCGGGGACGTCCCCGAGGCGCGGGCGATCCTCATCTCCGGTGCTCGCGGCTCCGGCAAGACCGTGCTGCTGACCGAGTTCCGGGAGCTCGCCCTCGAGGCGGGCTGGACCGATCTGCGGATGCACACCTCCTCCACCTCGCTCACCGAGGAGCTGCGCAGCCAGGCCATCGCCCGCCTGCGGGAGATGGATCCGGAGGCCGAGACCTCCCGCCTCACCTCCGCACGGGCGTTCAACGTCAGTGCCTCCCGGGACATCGTCCAGCGCTACGAAGGGGAGGGGGAGGTGCTCACCACGGTGCTGGACCGCCTCGCCCAGCTCAGCGACGAGGACGGCGGCGGCCTGCTGATCACCCTCGACGAGCTGCAGTCGGTGGACCGCGACCAGCTGCACGCCCTCACGCAGCACGTGCAGGACCTCATCGGCTCCGGCCATGCGGTCGCGTTCGTCGCTGCCGGGGTGCGTCCCGGGGTCGACGCCCTGCTGGACCACGAGCGCACCACCTTCCTGCGCCGGGCGCACCGGATCGAGGTGGGCAGCGTGGACGTCGGCACCGCGGCGGAGGCGATCCGGATGACCATCGCCGACACCGCGCGGACGATCACCCCGGAGGCGGCGGTGCTGGCCGGAGAGATCTCGCGGGGCTATCCCTACCTGATCCAGCTCATCGGGTCGAAGGCCTGGCAGAACAGCGGAGACGCGGAGACCATCGAGATCGAGGACGTGCGCGGCGGGCGGGACGCCGTGATCGCCGCGATGCTCAAGAACGTCCATGGCCCGGCGCTGCGCGGGCTGAGCCCCCGCAAGCGCGAGTACCTCCACGCGATGCTCGAGGACGAGGGCCCCTCCGCCGTCGGCGACATCGCGCGCCGGATGGGCATCGACCCCCGCAACCAGTCCACCTACCGCGAGCGGCTCATCGAGGAGGAGCTGATCCGCCCGGCCGGGCGCGGCTTCGTCGAGTTCGCCCTGCCCTACCTCGGCGACGCGCTGCGGCACGAGGCACGGGAGGGGGTGGGGGCCGATGTCGAGCCCGACCAGGGGCTGCGCAGGTCCCACCGTGGGCGACGCAGTCCTCGACGATAGGAGGAACCGGGTGCGGCGCACGGATCAGTAGCGTGGTCGGCATCATGAGCACGATCCTCAGCAAGGCCCAGCGTCCCGCCCGCACGTACGCCACTGGCCCGATCACCCGGGGTCTGAGGTGGCTCTCCGTGCTCGCCTCGCTGGGGACCTCGGCATGGATCCTCGTGCGCTACCCGTCCCTGCCGGACACCGTCGCGAC
The DNA here is from genome assembly GCF_002407185.1 of Brachybacterium vulturis. Taxonomy (NCBI): domain Bacteria; kingdom Bacillati; phylum Actinomycetota; class Actinomycetes; order Micrococcales; family Dermabacteraceae; genus Brachybacterium; species Brachybacterium vulturis. The sequence continues at coordinate 3,639,175 of NZ_CP023563.1, read as the reverse complement.
CCATTTCGCTGCGGGCGGGCAGGCCGACGACTGGGGCCCGAGATGGTCGGTCCTCGTGCTCGGCGCGATCATGCTGCTGCTCTCGCTCCTGCTCGCGGCGATGTCCACCCGCCCGCGCGGCTTCAACTACCCGGCCGAGGTTACCGAGGACAACGCCCAGGCCATCTACCGCGAAGGGGAGCGGATGCTGGTCTGGACGCTGCTCGGGATGCAGCCGATCTATCTCGGGATCGCGTGGGCGACGCTCGAGACCGGCGGCGCCCCGCTGCTCGCCGTCGGCCTCGTGGGACTGATCGGCGCCACGATCGTCGGGATCGCCCGCACGGTCCGCGCCGCGCGCTGATCCCGATGACCTGCGCGCTCTCAGGCGCGCGCGAGGGCGAGGGCGAGGTTGTCCGGGCCGCCGGCAGTCAGCGCCAGCTCCACGAGCGACCCCGCCAGGGTCTCGAGATCCTCCGTCCCGCCGGTCAGCGCCTCCGCGAGCACCGCGGGCTCCACCACGGCATGCAGCCCGTCGCTCGCCACCAGCACCAGATCCCCCGGGTCGAGGCGGCGCACCAGCAGATCCGGGGCGGTCGGGGCGCCGGCGGCCAGTGCGCGGTTCAGCACGGCGCGGTCCGGATGCGCGGCGACCTCCTCGGGGGAGAGCCGGCCCGCCTCGACCAGGGTGCGCAGGTGCGTATGGTCCTGGGTGACGTGCTCGATCTGCGCGCCGTGCACCCGCACCACACGGGTGTCCCCGAGGTGCGCGACGTGCAGCCGATCTCCGTCGAGCACCGCGGCGGTGAGGGTGGAGCCGGCGTCGCCGTCGGTCGGGACCAGCGCCTCGACCGCCGCCCAGGCGGTCTCCAGCGCGGTGAGCGGCGTGGCCGACGGGTCGGCTGCGAGCGTGTGCTCGAGCGCCGTCGCCAGCGCCGACAGGATCTGTGGTGCCAGCTCGTCCGCGCTGCCGAAACCGTCTGCGACGGCGAGCAGGGTGCGCCCGCCGGGAAGCTCGCGGATCAGCACGGCGTCCTGCTGGGCGGCGCGTTCGAGGCCGGGGTGCAGCGCCGAGGCGGTGCGGGGCGTGGTGGCGGATGCGGTCATGATGCCCTCCGAAGGGAGTTCCCCGAGGTCACGGGCGAGGGCGGTGACGGCGGCGGCGCGGGAGAGGGCGTCGGCCTCCTCCTGCCGCCACCAGGAGCGCAGCTCCGCGGCGGCGGCGCCGGCCTCCAGATCGCAGAGCACGCCGATGCGGGCCAGGCCCATCCCCACGCCGCGCAGTGCGGCGATGAGTCGGGCCCGCTGCACCTGGTCCGTCCCGTAGGAGCGGTAGCCGGTGAACGGGTCGACCCGGCGCGGTACCAGCAGCCCCGAGTCGGCGTAGAGGCGCAGCGCCTTCGGGCTCAGCCCGCTCGCGGCGGCCAGCTCCCCGATGCTCAGCAGCGTCTCGTCCATGCGATCCTCCGTCGTGCCTCGCCCGGTCTGTCGGGCACCGGGTCCGTCCCGGCGATGCCCACGCTCCGGGCTGCCCCGGGGGGAGAGTCGAGCGGCGCTCCAGAATAATCCGTCGACCTGCACCGAACCGTCGTGATCCACTGACCCCATGCACGTGACGATCCGTCCCCTGGACCCCACCTCCGAGAGTGAGCTCGACCAGTACCTCGCGCTCGAGACCGCCCTCGACGAGCACACCTACGGCGGCAGCGAGGCCCTGACCCGCGAGCAGCTGCGCGCGCAGCTCGCCGACTCGCCGTACTGGCAGGTGCAGCGCTGGGTCGCGCTCGTCGAGCCCATGGAGGGCGGACAGAGCCTCGTCGGCCGCGCGAGCACGTTCGTGCCGCTGCAGGAGAACCTCGAGACGATCTCCGTCGGCGTCTCCATCCATCCCGCCTTCCGCGGCCGCGGCCTCGGGACCGCGATGGTCCAGGAGGCGCTGATCCCCGCGATCCGCGACTCCGGCCGCACCCTGGTCGAGGCCTACGGCGAGATCCCGGCCGACGGCGATGCTGAGTCCCCCGAGCTGCCGGTGAACCGACTGGCCCGCCGACTCGGGATCACCCGCAAGAACCTCGCCGTCTGCCGCGCGCTGCCGCTGCCGCTGGAGGAGACGCTGCTGGAGGCGCTGCAGGCCGAGGCCGCTCAGGAGCTCGGCGAGTACCGCGTCGAGCTGTGGGACGGGGAGATCCCCGAGGAGCACCTGAGCGCCTACGGCCTGCTGCTGCGCCAGCTCGAGCTCGACGAGCCCGATGAGGACGTCGAGCACGAGGCCCCCGAGTACACGCCGGAGCGGATCCGTGAGAGCGAGCGGCGGATGCGCGAGGAGGGGACGGTGCGGATCCTCGCGGTCGCCGTCGCGCCCGACGGCAGCTTCGTCGGGAACTCCGAGGTCCACCTCCACACCGCACCGCAGAGCACTCTCGGCTGGCAGGAGAACACCCTGGTCATGCCCGAGCATCGCGGGCACCGGCTGGGCCTGGCGCTGAAGGTCGCCACCCATCGCCGGCTGCGCGAGCGGGCCCCGCAGCTGCGCTCCCTGGTCACCTGGAACTCGCACGTGAATCCGTGGATGATCGAGATCAACGAGAAGCTCGGGTACCAGATCCTCTACCGGGAGCTGGTGCTGCAGGGCCGTCCCTCGCTCTGAGTCCCCGACACGCCGCCCCGCCTCCCGTTCCCTGCCGCCCGTCGGGCTAGGTTCGGCGGCACGGGAAGGGGCTGTCGATGAGCGTGCAGGCGAAGCACCGCAGGAAGTCGCGGCGAGGGCGACCGCATGAGCAGTTCACCATCGCCATCGCGATCCTCTCGCTGGTGATGGCCGGAGGCATGGTCGCGGGCCTCGCGACCAGCGCGATCGGCCCCGACAGCGGGCAGACCACCGTCGGCGCGGTGCCGGGGATGCCGCCGGGGGAGCCCTCGAACCTCACCCGCCTGGTGCATCTGGACCGCATCACCGGGGACATCACCCCGAAGTCCGTGGTCGCGAGCCCCACCGGCACCGTCATCGCCAACAACATGATGTACAGCCACTCCTCGACGCTGTACGACGCCGAGACCCTCGAGCTCACCGACACCGTGGTGGACGAAGTGGATCTGTCCGAGCACGGGTACCCGGAGCGCGCCGGGATCACCCAGGGCGCCCCCGTCGAGGCGGTCTTCTCGCCCGACGGGAAGTACGCCTACGTCTCCCAGTACCGCCTCCAGGGTCCCGGCGCGGGCGAGGTCGCGCACGACGACTGCCGGGGTGGCGAGGAGGTGGGGCCCTCCGCCGTGTTCCGCCTGGACATCGCCGCCGGCCAGTGGGACCAGGTGATCGAGGTGGGTCGGGTCCCGAAGTTCCTCTCCCTCTCCGCGGACGGGACGCGCGCCCTGGTCTCGAACTGGTGCGACGAGACCGTCTCCGTGCTCGACCTCGAGGCCGGTCAGGCGATCCGGGAGATCCCGGTGGACGCCGCGCCCCGCGGCAGCGTGATCCTGCCGGACAACCGCACCGCCTACGTCACCGCGATGTACGCCGACGAGCTGTTCCGCCTCGACCTCGTCACCGGCGAGAGCGAGCAGGTGCTCGAGACCGGGGACAAACCCCGCCACCTGGTGCTCTCGCCCGACGCCAGCCGTCTGTACCTGACCGTCTCCGGCAGCGACCGGCTGGTCGAGCTCGACGCCGCCACCGGCGAGGTGCTGCGCACCGCCGAGACCGGCCGCGAGCCGCGCACCATGGCGATCTCCCCGGACGGTCTGGCGCTGTACATCGTGAACTACTACGCGAACACGGTCTCCAAGTTCGACACCGTGACCATGGAGGAGATCCAGACGGTCGAGGTGGGCAGGAACCCCATCGGCGTCACCTACGAGCCCACCCAGCGCCGGGTCTGGGTCGCGAACTACGCCGGCTCGATCGACGTCTTCGACGACACCGCCAGTGGCACCATGGAGCCATGAACCAGACCATCGACGGCATCGTCACCGCCTCCCGGGAGATCGCCGCCCCGGCGGAGGCTCTCTTCGCACTGATCGCCGACCCTGCGCAGCAGCCCCGCTGGGACGGCAATGACAACCTCGCCGAGGCCGCACCCGGCCAGCGGGTGCGCGCCCTGGGCGACGTGTTCGTGATGACGAACCGGAACGGCGGGGTGCGCGACAACCACATCGTCGCCTTCACCGAGGGGCGCGAGATCGCGTGGCGCACCGCACCGCACGGTGAGCAGCCGCCCGGCCATCAGTGGGGCTGGCTGCTCGAGCCGCTCGCGGACGGCCGCACCCGCGTCACCCACACCTACGATTTCACCGCGCTGCCCGCCGAGCAGGAGAAGCGCCTGGCCAAGGCGCGGGCGATGACCCCGGAGAAGCTGCTGGCCTCGATCGACCGCCTGGCGGCCCTCGCCGAGGAGGGCGGGGACTCCTGAGCTCGCCGGAGGAACCGCCGGAACCGCCCGTCGACCCCAGGAGCCGCGGGCCGATGATGGACCCCGCCGTGGCCCGGATCGAATCGACGATCGAGCAGGCGGTGCGCCGCGGCGACTTCGACGACCTGCCCGGTGCCGGGAGGCCGCTGGACCTGCCCGCCTCCCACGACCCGGACTGGTGGATCAACCAGCGACTGGCCAGCGGCGACATCGATCGCGAGGCGCTGCTGCCGGTGGTGGTGCTGCTGCGCAAGGAGTACCAGCGGCGCGAGCAGACCCTCGCCGCGCTGCCGCACGAGAGCGCCGCGCGCGAGTACGCCGCGGACTTCACCGAGCGGGTCCACCAGGATCGCCGCGCGCACCCCTTCCAGAGCATGCTCGCCCCGGCCTGGGATCCGGACGACGCCGCGCAGCGATGGCGGGAGGTGCGGGCCCGCGGACAGCGGGAGCCCGCGCCCGAGCCGACGGAGCCGCAGCCCCCGGCCGCACCGTCCCCGCGGCGGCGCTGGTGGCGCTTCGGCAGGCGGACCTGATCAGCGGGCCTCCCCACCGCGCCGACAGGCGGCGGGGTGCGAGGGAATTACCGGGGCCCGGGGGAGCAGTGGCCCGGAGGCCGTGCGCTGCGGGAGACTGTCCCCATGTTTCTCGAGAACCTCGGCGTCGACGCCATGGACCCGCTCCGCCTCGGCCGCTTCTGGGAGGCGGCACTGGGCACGATCTCGCTCACGGTGGAGCCCGACATCCTCGAGACGCGGCTGGACCTGGACGGGACCGCCTATCTCGACCTGTGCTTCGTGCAGGTGCCCGCATCGAACGAGGCGCCGCTGCGCCTGCACCTCGCGCTGCGCGGCGGGGCGCAGCAGGCCGAGGTGATCGAGCGCCTGCGCGGACTCGGCGCGAGCGACCTCGACAGCGACCAGGACGAGCAGCCCGGGATCGTGCTCGCCGACGTCGAGGGCAGGGCCTTCCGCGTGCTGGAGGAGCGGGTGGAGCCCGCCGGCACCGGGCCCCTCGCGGCGCTGCTGCTGGACTCCGCCGCTCCGGAGCGGGACGCGGAGTTCTGGGCCTGGCTGAGCGGCTGGGTGCCGGCGCCCGGAGTCCCGGCACATACCCTGCGTCACCCGTCTCGGCGGGGGCCGCGGCTCGAGCTGGTCCCGGAGCGCGAGCCCAAGCGGCCCGATGCCAAGAACCCGATCCACCTCGACGTGCGCCTCGAGCCGGGCGACGATCCCGACGAGATCGCCGCCGAGATCGAGCGGCGCGGCGGCCGCGAGATGCACCCCGACTGGGGCGAGCTGCCCTGGCGGGTGCATCAGGACCCCTCCGGGAACGAGTTCTGCGTGCTGCCCGCACCGGCGGTCGCGCCGTGAGCGACGGGCGGCGGACCGCCGCGTTCCTGTCCGTGCTGCTGGGGGCGGCCGGGGTCCTGCACCTCACCCGGCCCGCACCCTTCGACAGCATCGTCCCGCCCGGCCTGCCCGGGCCGGCGCGGGTCTATACCTGTGCCTCCGGCGCGGCGGAGCTCGTCGTCGCGGGACTGCTCGTGCCTCCGCGCACCCGCCGGCTCGGCGGTCTCGCCGCGTGCGCACTGCTGGTCGCCGTGTTCCCCGCGAATGTGCAGATGGCGTACGACTGGCGCCATGCCCGTCCCCGGAAGCGGGTGATCGCGCTGGCACGCCTGCCGCTGCAGGGCGTGCTCATCGCGCAGGCACGGCACGTGACGCGATGACGGCACCCCTGATCCTCCCCGTCGACGACCTCGAGCGGCATCGGGTCCAGCGACGCACCGTGGTCGTGCTGATCGCGGGCCAGATCGTCTCCGGCCTCGGGATCGGTGCGGCGGTGAGCATGGGCGCGCTGCTGGTCGCCGCGGTGACCGGCAGCGAGGCATGGTCCGGGATGGCCGCGACGATGAACACCCTCGGCGCGGCGCTGTTCGCGATCCCGCTGGCGCTGCTCGCCCGTCGCCGGGGCCGGCGGATCTCCCTGACCACCGGCGCCGTGACGGCGGCGCTCGGCGCCCTCGCGGTGGTCGTCTCCGCGGTCCTCGACAATCCGTTCCTGCTCCTGCTCAGCATGGCGGTGCTGGGCATCGGCTCCGCCCTGAACTTCCAGTCACGCTTCGCCGCCACGGATCTGGCGACCGACTCCACCCGCGGCCGGGACCTGTCCCTGGTGGTGTGGTCCACGACGATCGGCGCCGTCATCGGCCCGAACCTCGCCGAGCCCAGCGATGTCCTCGGCCGCTCCCTGGGCCTGCCGGAGCTCACCGGAGGATTCGTGATCGCCGCGGCCGCCCAGCTGCTGGGCGCCCTGCTCTATGCGCTCGCGCTGCGCCCGGACCCGCTGCTGCTCGCCCTGGGACCGCACCGTGCGGTGCCCGCCGGGCCGGAGCGTCGGGCGGCGCGGGGTCTGGTGATCCTGCACCGGAACCTCACCGCTCGCCGCGCGGTGCTGGCCACCAGCCTCAGCCACGCGGTGATGGTGGCGCTGATGGGGATGACGCCCATCCACCTGATGGGCCACGGTGCGGACCTCACGGTGGTCGGGATCACCATCAGCCTGCACATCGCCGGGATGTTCGGGATCTCCCCGGTGTTCGGCCTGCTCACCGACCGGGTCGGGGGCCGGGGCGTGATCCTGCTCGGCCAGGCGCTGCTCACGGCGGCGCTGCTGATCGCGGCGCTGGGATCCCACAGCAACCAGCTGGTCGCGATCGCCCTGGTGCTGCTGGGTCTGGGCTGGTCGGCCTCCAACGTCGCCGGGTCCACGATGCTCAGCGGCGCCGTCCCCGTCGAGCAGCGGCCCGCCACCCAGGGCACCTCGGACCTGCTGATGAATCTCGCCGGCGCGGGCGGCGGAGCGCTCGCCGGGCTGATCCTGGCCGGGGTCGGCTTCTCCGGCCTCGCCCTCTGCCTCCTGGTGCCGGTCGCCGTGGTGAGCCTCGACCAGCTGGCGCGGCGCCGCTGAGCCGGGCGAGCACTGACGACTGCCCCACACCATTACTATCGTCCATAGTAACTATGTGGGAGGGTGGCGCCGGACGCCTCACCCGACCCGACCGGAGGACCCATGGCTCGCGCCCCTCGATCCGACACCACGCCTGCGTCGCGGGACGGCGTCCTGCGCCGCTGGGGGATCCCGGTGGGGATCGGGGTCGCCACGGCCGCGCTGATCGCCGGGGTGTTCTGGGTCCAGCAGGAGCCGGCGACCACGCCCGTGCAGGGCGGCGGCGGGAGCGCGACGAGCTCCGGGCAGCCGGCGGCGATCGAGCATCCCCGGTCGGTGGCCGCTCCTGACCTCAGCTCCCAGGAGGGGCGGGATCCCGATGACCTGCTCGCCGAGGGGCCCGTCGACGCCCCGGTCGTGCTGATCGTGTTCTCGGACTACCAGTGCCCCTTCTGTGCGAAATGGTCCCACGAGACCCTGCCGGCGATGCGCGAGTACGTCGAGCGCGGTGAGCTGCGCATCGAGTACCGCGACGTGAACATCTACGGCGAGGATTCCGAGCGCGCGGCGCGGGCGAGCCTCGCGGCCGCGATGCAGGGCCATCATGCGCAGTACCACGCACTGCTGTTCGAGGACGGCGAGATCCGCTCCGGCCAGGAGCTCAGCGAGGAGTCGCTGGTCGAGCTGGCCGGGCAGCTCGGCCTGGACACGGAGCAGTTCGCGGCCGATATGAACTCGGAGCAGGTCGCCCAGACGATCGCGGAGAACGCCCAGCAGGGCATCGATCTCGGGGCGATGTCGACCCCGGCCTTCATCATCGGCGGCACCCCGACCGCCGGCGCGCAGCCCACCGAGGTGTTCACCGAGCGGGTGGACCAGGCCCTGGCCGAGAGCGAGGGCTGAGATGGAGGTCGGACTCCTCACCGCCTTCCTCGGCGGGGCGCTCGCACTGCTCAGCCCGTGCGGGGCGCTCCTGCTGCCCGGCTTCTTCGCCTCCACCGTGACCTCCCGGGCCGCCCTGTTCCCGCACGCCGTGGCGTTCTACCTCGGTCTGGTGGTGACGCTGGTCCCGCTCGGCGTCGGCGCCGGGGCGCTCGGGGCCCTGATGATCGGTCACCGCATGCTGCTGATCGGCCTCACCTCGCTGGTGCTGGTGCTGCTCGGCGCCCTGCACGCCCTGGGCCTCGGCTTCGATCTCAGCAGGCTCCTCCCGGGCTTCGACCGCCTCCAGCAGCGCTCGACCCGGGGCTCCGGCCTCGCCCGCAGCGTCGTGCTCGGCGCCGTCGGCGGGATCGCCGGCTTCTGCGCGGGACCGATCCTCGGCGCCGTGCTGACCCTGGCCATGGGGCAGGGGAGCATGCTCCTGGCCGGGATCCTGCTCGCCGTCTACGGTGCCGGGATGGTGGTGCCGCTGCTCGTCCTGGCAGCGGTCTGGAACCGCCTGGGCAGCCGGGGCAGGAACCTGCTGCGCGGCCGCGAGTTCACGCTGCTGGGACGGCGCCTGCACACCACGACCTTCCTCACCGGGGTGGTGATCATCGCCCTCGGCATCGTGTTCTGGACGACCAACGGCCTGGTCACCCTGCCCTCCCTGGTCCCCACCAGCACCCTCGCCCGCTGGCAGGCGGGCAGCGCCGGGCTCAACGATCCCGTCGTGCAGATCGCCGTGATCCTCGCGCTCGGGGTCCTGGCCCTGCTGCTGTGGTGGCGGCGGGATCGGCGTCGACGCCGGGAGCAGGACTCCCCGACCACCATCACCCTGACCCCCGGGAGGCGGCCATGAGGCGCCGCTGCGTCCTGGCCGCGCTGCCGCTGGGCCTGCTCGGCCTCAGCGCCTGCGGTCCGGAGGGCGGCGGCGAGCCCGCCGGCCCGGCGCCGGCGCCCCCGGTCGACCATCCGGAGCCCGTGCAGCTCGGCGAGCTCGCCGAGGTGGTGGAGCACACCGAGGTGCGGCTGCCGCTGGAGATGACCCCGATGGTCGTGGTCGATCCCGGCTGGAGCGCCGCCCCCGTCCAGCTGGACGACATCTTCCTCGGCTATCGCGAGGAGGAGACCCATCTGCGGTTCCTCGCCGTCGACCAGGACGGCACCGTGCTGTGGCGGGCGGACCGCCCCCTGACCTGCACCGGGTACGTGCTGACCCGCGGCGCGCAGAAGGCACCGATCGCGGTGCTCGCCGATCTGGCCGCGCCCGAGCAGGACGGGCCCTGGGCGATGACCCTGACGGCCTATCATCTGCGCACCGCCGAGCTCCTGTGGGGCCCGGTCGCAGCACCCGGCCCCCAGGCCGCCGTCGGCCTGGTCTATGCGCCGCCCACCGCTCAGGCGATGGGGGAGAGGGGCCCGCGCACGGCGCTGTCCGGCGTCACCGGGGAGGTCCTCCTGGACGAGGAGCAGCTCGCCGGCGGCCGCATCCTCGGCGAGCACCTGGGCGCGCTGGTGCGCACCGAGGGCTCCGAGCTGCTGGCCAGCGGCGCCGACGGCGAGGTGCTCTGGCGCAGCCCGCTGCCGGCCGGGATCGAGGCGGGCCGTGCGCGTCTGCTCGGCACCGTCGATCCGACCACCTCCTTCGCCGTGATCGGCGACCAGGACTCGCCCGGCGCGGTGATCGACCTCGCCGACGGCCGGGTGCTCGCCGAGGAGGCGAACGCCGTCGCCCGGGATCATGTCCTGGAGATCACCGTGGTCGTCTCGGGCACGACCGTGCGCGGGCTGGAGGACGACGGCACCGAGAAGTGGACGCATGAGGACCCCGAGCCGCTCCAGCTGCTCTGCGCCGGGGAGCGCCTGGCCTATGCCGTCCGCCCCGAGGAGGGCACGCTCGTGGTGCTGGATACGAACCATGGGCTGATGGTCCAGCCCTACGACGTCGATAGGACCGGACCGCTCGCCGTCCCTCAGGTGTTCTCCGCGGACACCGCCGCCGCCGTGCGCATCGAGGAGCAGTACTTCCTGGTCACCACCGAGTTCGACGAGAACTTCGGCCGGCGGGAGTGACCGGTCGCGTGCAGCGGCCCGGCTGTGCTCACCGCAGCAGCGGGCAGCCGTTCCACAGCAGCACGGCATAGGGCACGACGACGGCCGCCGCGACGCCGAGGAGCGTCACCAGCAGGGTGGACAGCGTCAGGACCGGCACCAGCGCCGAGCGCGCGGCGGCGGGGGAGACCAGGTGCCCGATCCGGTCGGGCACGACGCCCGCTGACCCCGTCATGTGCAGCAGGGTGCCCGGCACGGCCGCCGGAGCGGCCGAGGTCCCGGGTGCCCCGGCCTCACCGAGGGTGAGCAACGCGCTGGCCAGGGCCGGCGTGCCGCTGCGGTGCCGGGAGGCGTCGTCCGCGGCGATCTCCAGCAGATGCGGCACCGCGGTGGCGACCGCGTCGAACAGCGGGATCACGCGCAGGGGGCCGACCATCGCCTCCAGCACCGCGAGCAGCGTGTGATGGTGCTGGGAGAGATGGGCCGCCTCGTGCTCGAGGACGGCGGAGAGCTCGTCGGGACCCAGGGACTCCAGCAGGCCGTGGGAGACGACGATGCCTCCGCGGCGGCGCGGCAGCGCGAACGCCCGCGGTGTCGGGTCCGGGAACAGCAGCACCGGATGCCCGGCCAGGACCGTGCGCACCGCCGTCGCCCGCACCTCGGCGAGGACGGCCCGGGTGGCACGGGACCGACGGCGCAGCCCCCGGACGGCGGCCGCACCCATCAGCGCGGTGCCCGCCAGCGGCAGCAGGACGAGCGCGGCCATCGGCACCGGCAGCTCCACCGGGGCGGCGGAGAAGGGGCTGGCCGCGGCGAGGCAGCGCTGGCAGACGTCCGCGGCGGAGCCCGCGAGCAGCCGAGGACCGCTGGGCAGACCGGCCAGGGCCACGCCGAGGACCACCGCGGCCGTCGACCACACGGCCAGGGCCCCGAGCAGCAGCCCGGAGGCGAGGCGCGGGGCGCGCATCAGCAGCGGGGTGCTCCAGCGCACCAGGCGGGGACCGGTCAGTGCGAGGAGGACGAGCGCGAGGGCGAGCAGCGCGAACAGGGTGAGCGTCACGTCGGATCCGATCCGGTCTCCGGGGTGCCGGTGGCATCCCGGCCGTCGAGGAACTCGCGCAGCAGCGTCGCCTCCCGCTCGTCCATGCCCTCCACGAAGCGCAGGATCGAGGCGCTGCGGTCGTTGCTGCTCGACAGCGCCTGCTCCATCAGCCGGGCCGCGTGCTCCGAGCGCGGATGGCGCGGTCGATAGCTCACCGAGCGACCCACCCGGTGAGGGGTGACCAGGTCCTTGCGCCCGAGATTCGTGAGCACGGTGGCGATCGTGGTGTAGGCGTGGTGGTCGCCCAGGCCGGAGATCATCTCGCGGATCGTCAGCTCGTCATGCTCCCACAGCAGCTCCATCACCTGCTGCTCCAAGGTCCCCAGGTGCACGTGCCGGAAGGGGCGGGAGGCTCCCGACCCGCTCATGGGGTCGCCGCCGACGAGGTGGGGATCAGCACGGTCGCGAGGCCCATGACGACGGCGATCCCGGTCGCGGCGACGACGGCGGTGAGCACCTGCCGGGGCCCCCATCCCCGCAGCGCCGAGACGGACAGGCGGAGAGTCTCCCCGACGAAGCGGGGCCAGCGCGCGATCTGTGGCATGGCCTCCACTATGCCCCATTCATTACTATCGCGGATAGTCGTCGCGCGGAGTTCGTCGGCCGCGACGCTGCGACCGCTCAGAGCCGGGACTCGAGCCGCCCTGCGACCACGGTCGCCTGCACCCAGGTCTCCCGCAGCCGCTCCGCGGCCTCGCGGGCCGCGGTCTCGACCAGGAGCCCGTCGGCCTCCCGCGGCACCTCCGCGAAGGGGTTCTCCTCCAGCAGCACCACATCGCCGATCCCGCCGAGGCGCAGGGAGGTGATCCCGTCGGTCGAGGCGGCGAGGGCCTCGCGGGGCTGCAGCTGCTGCTCGGGATGCCAGCTCGGTCGCTCATCGGCGCTGCGGTGCACGGACGCGGCCATCGCCAGCCATGGATCCAGCGGCGCGACCGGGGCGTCGGAGCCCAGTGCGAGCGGCACCCCGGCGTCCCGCAGATCCCGCAGCCGGAACGCCTGGGCGCCGTGGCCGGGCCAGACGGCTTCGGTGGCGTCGCGGTCATCCAGCAGGTGCGCGGGCTGCACGGAGGCCGTGACACCGAGCGCGGCCATCGCCTCGATGTCGTCGTCGGTGAGCATCTGCGCGTGCTCGATGCTCGCCGCGATGCCGACCTCCCGGATCGCCGCGAGTGCGATCTGCGCGGCGGCGTCGCCGATCGCGTGCACCGCGGCGTCCAGGCCCTGCGCCTTCGCCTGCGCGAGGGCGTCCCGCAGTGCCTCCGGTCCCACGCTGAGCACCCCGCGCCCGGCATAGCCGTGACCGTCGGTGTAGATGGTGCGGGTGTGCGCCGAATGGGAGCCGAGCGCGCCGTCGACGATCACCTTCAGCGGCCCCATCGTCACCAGGCCCCGCGCGTCCAGCGCCATGCCCGTGGGGCCGGGGGCGGCCGCGAGCTCCTCGGGATAGACGGCGGTGCGGATCCGCATCCGCGGCGCGCGCTGCGGCCAGTCCTCCCAGGGCCGTCCCCACTCCATGTCCACCAGTCCCACCACCCCGCGCTGCAGGGCCTGGCGCTGCATCATCGCCGCCCCGGTCGCGACGGCGTCGGCCACGCCGGGCAGCACCGGCAGCCGGGGGACCACCGCGAACCACTCCTCCTCGGCCACGATCCCGTCCCGCAGGGGCAGCTCCAGCCGGTCCAGCGCCGCCGAGTTCAGCCAGGCGTGGTGGGCGTCCCCGCCGATCAGCACCGTCGGCACCGAGCCGGTCGCCTCATCGAGCGCCGGGACCGTCGGCGGCACGGCGAAGTCCACCAGGCGGTGCCCGAAGCCGATCAGCGCCTGGTCCGTCATGCCCGCGTCGCGGCGGGCGGCCAGCTCGGCCCGCACCAGCTCGAGGATCACGCCCACGCTGCCCGCGCCGCCGGTGTCCAGACGGGCATGGGCCTGGGCGAGCTGTCCGGTGTGCACGTGCCGATCCCACAGCCCGGGGATCGCGAGGGCTCCCTCGCCGTCCAGGACCTCCTCCCCGGGCGCGGGACGGAGGCCCGCAGCGATCTCGGAGATCACGCCGCCGCGGATCCGCAGGTCCAGCAGCGCCGCAGCGGTCTCGCCCGTGGCGGCGTCGAACGGCCGCACCTGTCTGATCAGCACCGATCCAGAGTAACCGCGCCGAGCAGCCCGCCGGAGCAGGCATGACGACTGTCATGGGCGGGAGGTGATGGCGGGGACTGGGGCGCAGCGCCCGGGGCCGGGAGTCTGGAGCCATGACGACGACCTCAGCTCCCGCTCCTGCCACCACGACCTCCCTCGACGCCGCGATCAGCCTCCGCGGGGTGCACAAGCGGTACGGCGCCGTCCGCGCCCTGGACGGGCTCGACCTCGAGATCCGCCCCGGCGAGATCGTCGCGCTGCTGGGCCCCAACGGCGCCGGAAAATCCACCGCGATGGAGATGATGGTGGGCCTGGCGACCCCCGACGCCGGCCAGGTGCGCATCCGCGGCGCTGATCCGGCCACCGCCACCCGCACCGGACTGATCGGGACCATGCTCCAGGCCGGTGCCCTGCTGCCCGACCAGACCGTCCGTTCGATGCTGCGGATGCTCCGCTCCCTGCAGGCCCACCCCATGCCGCTGGAGGAGGTGATCGCCCAGGCCGACGTCGAGGACCTGATGCGACGGAAGCTGGGGGCGCTCTCCGGCGGGCAGGCCCAGCGGGTCCGCTTCGCCATCGCGCTGCTCGGCGATCCGCAGGTGCTGCTGCTGGACGAGCCGACCGTCGGCATGGACATCGCCGCCCGCCGCGCCTTCTGGAGCCAGATGCGCGGGGTCGCCGCGACCGGCCGCACCGTCGTGTTCGCCACCCATCACCTCGAGGAGGCCGAGCACGAGGCCGCCCGGGTGATCGTCATGGACCGCGGCCGCGTGGTCGCCGACGGCACCGGCCCCGAGATCAGCGCCGTCGTCGCCGGGCGCGTGATCACCCTGCGCGGCGCCGCCCCCGCGCACATCGCGGCCCTTCCCGGGGTCGAGAGCGCGGAGGCCGACGAGACCGACCCGCGCCGCGTGCGCGCCCTCTGCGCGGACTCCGACGCCGCGCTGGCCGCTCTGTTCACCGGTCCCCTCGCGGCCGACGTCCACGAGGTCCTGGTCTCCGCACCCGGCCTCGAGGAGGCGTTCCTGCGCATCACCGATCACGACGCCTACCACGACACCGACCACGAAGGAGGCCGGCGATGAGCCGCCCCGCCGCCACCGCTGCAGGAACCACCACCGACCATCGGAGCCCCATCATGACGTCACCGCCCGAGAGCATCATGCTCACCTCCACAGCGCCCGTCCCCCGCACCGGCGCCGCCCCCACGGAGGCGTCCCGCACCGTGCGCTACGCGCTGCACACCACCCGGATGACCGTCACCGACATCATGTTCATGGTCTTCACCATCGCCATGCCGGTGGGGATGTACCTGCTGTTCGGGATGATGTTCGGCGACCAGGGCGGGGGAGAGGCCCGGGGGATGATCATGGTGAACATGGCCGCCTACGGCGGTCTCGGCGCGGCCGTCACCGCCGGCACCCAGATCCAGGAGGACCAGCGCACCGGCTTCCTGCGCCAGCTGATCGTCGCCGGACTCTCCCCGCGCTCCTTCCTGGCCGGCTCGGTGATGGCCGCCAGCGCCGTCATCGTCCCGGCGCTGATCGCGGTGGGCGTGGTGGGGATCGCGACCGGCGTCGAGGTCGGTCCGGCGGCGTTCGGGCTCACCATCGTGGTGCTCTGGCTGGGGCTGCTGCCCACGATCCTCATCGGCATCGTGCTGGGCATGGTGCTCAAGGGCGGCACCGCGATGGCCGGCGGCGTCGTCACCATGATGGCGATGGCGATCTTCGGCGGGCTCTGGATGCCGCTGGAGATGTTCCCGGACTGGATGCAGCAGATCGGCCACGCGATCCCCACCTACTGGATCTCCCAGCTGGGGCAGTGGTCGATGTACGGCGGCGAGCTGCCGGTGACCGGACTGCTCGTGATCGGTGCCTGGACCCTCGTGCTCGGCGTGCTGTGCGCGCTCAGCCTGCGCGGCGCCGTGGGCCTGAAGCGCCGCTGACACAATGTGCACCATGGAGACACGTGAGGCGACCGAGCGGGAGACCTGGGTGCGCGGCACCGAGGCGGAGGCCGCGGCCCGCCCCCTCACCCCGCGCGGGATCCTCCGGGCGGCGCGGGAGTCCGGCGGACTCGCCTTTGCGATCCCTCCGGTGCTGTTCATCCTGATCCCCGTCGTGTTCGCGTGGATCGGCGCGCCGGTCCCCGCGGCGCTACTGGTGACGGTGATGCTCGGGCTCTACGCGGTGCTGTTCATCGCCACCCCCGGCATCGGCCTCTACCCGCTGCGGATACGGCTGCTCTGGTTCGCGGCGTGCACCCTGCTGCTGCTGGCCATGATCCCGGTGCTCGGGCCGAACCTGCTGTTCATGGTGATGTTCCAGGCCATGACACATGTGCTGCTGCTGCCCTGGCGCTGGGCGGTGCCCTCGATGCTGCTGATGAGCCTGACCGTCGTGGTGCTCGCCGTCGTCCTCGCGGTGCCGATCGCCGCCGGCCTGGCGGTGATGGGAACCGTGATGGCCTGGGGCATCGGCTACGGGGTGCGCCAGCAGATGCTCCAGGAGCAGCTCGAGGCCGCCCAGCAGCGCAATGCCGTGCTCGCCGTCGCCGCCGAGCGCGAGCGGATCGGCCGCGACCTCCACGACCTGGTCGGCCACTCCCTGACCTCGCTGACCATCTCCGCGCAGCTCGCCCGCCGCCTGCTGGACTCGGACCCCGAGGCGGCCCGCGTCCAGCTCGAGCACATCGAGGCCACGGTGCGCCAGGCGCTCGCGGACGTCCGCGCGACGGCCAGCGGCATGCAGCACGTGCGCGCCGCCACCGAGATCGCCTCGGCCCGCACCGTGCTGGGCACCGTCGGCATCCAGGCGGAGGTCCCCACCGCCCTGCCCCCGCTGCACGACGACCTCGCCGAGCTGTTCGGCTATGTCATCCGCGAGGGGGTCACCAACATCGTGCGCCACTCCCGCGCCACCCGCGCCGAGATCAGCGTCGAGGCGGAGTCCGTGCGCATCGAGGATGACGGCGTCGGCATCCCCCAGGGCGCGGAGCGCTCCGGGCTGCGCGGCCTCGAGGCGCGGGTGGCGCTCGCCGGCGGCCGGCTCGAGGTGGCCTCGAGCGAGACCGGCACCCGCCTCACCGCCGTGATGGGAGCGGCCTCGTGATCCGCCTGGTGGTCGCCGACGACCAGGCGATCCTGCGCTCCGGCCTGGTCGCGCTGCTGAGCCTGGAATCCGATGTCGAGGTGGTGGGCGAGGCGGTCGACGGGGCGGGCACCCTCGCCGCCGTCGCCGAGCACCGCCCCGATGTGCTGCTGCTGGACGTGCAGATGCCCGCCGGCACCACGGCCGACGGCGAGTCCGGACCGCGGGACGGCATCGCCGTCGCCGAGACGCTGCGAGGGACCGAGCGGGCTCCGCGGATCATCGTGCTGACCACCTTCGGCAGGGCCGGCTACCTGCGCCGCACCATGGAGGCCGGGGCGGCCGGGTTCATGGTCAAGGACACCCCGGTCGAGCGGCTGGTCGACGCGATCCGCCGGGTCCACCAGGGACTGCGGGTGGTGGATCCGGAGCTGGCCGCCCAGTCCCTCTCCGTCGGCGCGAGCCCGCTGACGCTCAAGGAGACCGAGGTGCTGCAGGTCGCCGCCGCCGGTGGCGCCACCGCCCACATCGCACGGACCCTGTTCCTCTCCGAGGGCACCGTGCGCAACCACATCTCCTCCGCCATCGGGAAGCTCGGGGTCACCAGCCGCGCCGAAGCCGTGATGTCCGCCTCCGAGAACGGATGGATCTGACGCCGTCCGGCCCGGCCGCGTAGCCTGCCGAGGTGCACACGATCGAATCCCTGCTCGGCCTGCTGATCAACGTCAGCGTCCCGGCCTTCGCGATCGCGTCCATGCTCTCGATGGGGCTGCGCACCCCGCTGCGCGCCTTCCGCAACCAGCTGCGCGACCGCCGCACCGTCTTCGCCGTGCTCGGCGCGAACTTCGTGGTGGTCCCGGCCGTGGGCACCCTGCTGGTCTGGCTGCTGAATGGGATGCTCCCGCATGAGACCGGCGAGGGCTTCGTCATCGCCCTGTGCGCCGCCGGCGCCCCCTTCGTCCTGCAGCTCGGGGCGATGGCCCGGATCCCCTACGGCGAGACCGCCGGACCGATGGCGGTGCTGCTGCTCGGCTCGATCCTGTTCATGCCGCTGGTGGTGCCGTTCCTGCTGCAGGACGTCTCCGTCCACGGCTGGTCGGTGGCGCAGCTGCTGCTGGGCACCATGCTCTCGCCGATGATCGCGGGCATCGTCATCGCCGCCGTCTGGCCGGGGCGGGCCGACCGGTTCGCCCGCATCGCGGGCAGCGTCGCCGCGGTCTCGGCGGTGCTGATGTTCCTCTCCGGCTTCGGGGCGAACACCGGCCTGGTGCTGAGCCTGGTGCTCTCCCCGGTGCTGCTGGTGGCCGCGGGCCTGGTGGCGCTGGCCTTCGTCGCCGGGCGCTTCGCCGGCGACCTGGCGGGGGACACCCTCACCGTCCCGGACGGCCCCGCGATCCTCACCAGCCAGCGCAACATCGCCGCCGCCCTGCTGGTGGCCCGCACCGGGACCGGCGGCGCGGACGGCGACGGCTCGATCGTGATCGCGATCCTGCTGCTCAGCGCCGTCGGCTTCGTGATGCTGGTGCCCTACGCCCTGGGCAGCGGCCTGCTGCGGCGCCGGCGGGCGGGGGAGAAGATCTCCCTCGGGGTGCTGCTGGGGGTCGTCGGTCCGAAGTCGGATTGAGCGGGCGCGAGGAGAGCGGTCCCACGTGGGCAGGGGTGAGGCGGACGCCTAGGCTTGAGCGGTGTCCTCCCTGCTGCGCATCATCCGCTTCACCCGTGCCCTCGCCCCGCTGTACACCGCGATCATCACCTGCTCGGTGCTCACCGCGGCCGCGGGCCTCGCGGTCCCCTTCCTGATCGGCAGCGCGACCGACACCGTCGCCGGTGCCGTGAACGGGGAGACCGCGACCGGCACCGCCGTGCGCACCGTGGTGCTCCTCGCCGCTGCGGTGCTGGCGGCGGAGCTGGCGGTCACCGTGATCTCGAACGTCGGCGGCTGGTTCGGCGACGTGATGAGCAACCGGATGCGCACGATCCTCTCGGTGCGCTACTACGACAAGCTGCTCCACCTGCCGCAGCGCTGGTTCGACGGCGAGATCACCGGCACCATCGTGGCGAGGCTGAACCGCTCGATCACCGAGATCACGAACTTCACCAAGATGATGTCGAACTCCTTCGCCTCGATGCTGATCACCACCGCCGCGGTGCTCGCCATCAGCGCCTGGTACGCCTGGCCGCTCACGGTGCTGCTGCTGATCGTGTTCCCCGTCTACGTCTGGCTGACGTCGCTGACCTCGGTGAAGTGGCAGCGTCTGGAGGGGGAGAAGAACCAGCAGATCGACATCGCCTCGGGCCGGTTCGCCGAGGTGGTCGGCCAGATCCGGGTGGTGAAGTCCTTCGTGCGCGAGCGCGGGGAGCTCGCGGACTTCTCCCGCCGCTTCCGCTCCACCGACGCCACCACCCGTGAGCAGTCCACGCACTGGCACCGTATGGACGTGATCCGTCGGGCGTTCCTGAACCTCGTCTTCTTCGGGATCTACGCGCTGATCTTCGTGCGCACCGTGCAGGGGCAGTTCACCCTCGGCGAGATGGTGCTGCTGGTGCAGCTGATGAGCATGGCCAAGGCTCCGGTGGAGTCGATGAGCTTCGTGATCGACTCCGCCCAGCGTGCGATCGCGGGTTCAAAGGACTACTTCCGGGTGATGGAGACCCCGGTCGACGCCCGCACCGCCGCGGTGATGGCCGCGCGGCCCGAGGACGCTCGCGACGCCGGGCACGCGGACGGCACCGGCGGCGAGCTGCCGGCCGCGGTCACGACCGCTGTCGCCGACTCCGTGCTCGCTCCCGTGCCCGGCGCTCCCGTGTTCGCCTTCCGCGAGGTGGACTTCGCCTACGAGGACGGCGAGGACGTGCTGCACGGGATCGACTTCCAGGTGGACCGCGGCGAGAAGATCGCCCTGGTGGGGGAGTCCGGCGGCGGCAAGTCCACCATCGTGAACCTGCTGCTGGGCCTGTACGAACCGCGCCGCGGCAGCGTCGAGGTGGTGGGGCATCCCAGCGCTGACCTGCCGCTGGACCAGCTGCGCGCTCGCATCGGGGTGGTCTTCCAGGACGCCTCGCTGTTCTCCGGCAGCATCCGGGAGAACATCGCGTACGGCCATCCCGAGGCGAGCGAGGAGGAGGTGGTCGACGCGGCCCGCCGCGCCAACGCGGACACCTTCATCCGCCGCTTCCCGGGCGGCTACGAGCAGGTGATCGGGGAGCGCGGGCTCAAGCTCTCCGGAGGGCAGCGCCAACGGATCGCCGTCGCCCGCGCGATGCTCAAGGACGCCCCCGTGCTGGTGCTCGACGAGGCCACCTCCGCGCTGGACACCAAGGCCGAGATCCAGGTGCAGAGGGGGCTGGACGAGCTGATGGCGGGCCGCACCTCGCTGATCATCGCCCACCGTCTCTCCACCATCGCCGGGGTGGATCGGATCATCACCCTGAGCGACGGCCGCATCGACGAGATCGGCGCACCGGCCGAGCTCGCGCGCTCCGGCGGCATCTACGCCCAGCTGCTGGACCTGCAGAGCTCCGGGAACACGAAGAAGCTCGCGAGGTTCGACATCACCGGCTGACCAGCCGCGGCAGCATGCGCACCAGCACCACCATCCCGAGCAGTTCGACGAGCGTCTGGGTGACCACCGCGGCGGCGATCAGCGGCGAGGGCATCGCGAGCGCGAGCGGCAGCACCACCAGGGAGTTGCGCGTCGCACCGGAGAAGGTCAGGGCACGGGACTCCGCCGCCCCGAGGCGCGCCAGACGAGCGGTGAGGAGGCCGGCGGCCGTGGCCAGCACCAGGAAGGCCACGTACACCGGAACCAGCACCAGCAGCGCGGAGCCGGCGCCGAGCACCCGCGGAGTCTGCGAGGCCACCACCGTCGCCAGCACCAGGACCATCAGCGGCACCATCGCGGCCGAGAGGTCGAGGCGCGGGGCGAGGCGCTGCAGCAGGGCCGCGGCCACGAGCGGCAGGACGATCAGCAGCAGGAGGGTCCGGACGAACGGGCCCGGTGCAATCATCCCCGGCGCCTCCCCGCCGCTCAGCAGCGGCACCAGCACCGGCAGGGCCAGCAGCTGGGCGAGCATCAGCAGCGGGGTCGCGGCCAGCAGCCGCTCGTGCGCCCCGCCCGCGAGAGCGGTGAACACGATGACGTAGTCGATGCAGGGGGCCAGCAGCACCAGCAGCGCACCGAGCAGCAGCTCGGGGGAGTCGGTGAGGGGCCGGGTGAGCAGCAGGACGATCAGCGGGACCACCAGGAAGTTCATCGCGAGCAGGGTCAGCAGGAAGCGCCCGTCCCGCAGCGCCGCAGCGGCCCCGCGCAGCGGGATCCCGTGGAAGGTCACCAGCAGCAGCGCGGCGATCGCGGGCTCCACCGCCACCTCGAGCGGGGGAGCCGTGCCCGGTGCCAGCGCGCCGAGGGCGAGCCCCGCGGCGATGGCCAGCAGGTAGAGCGCGACCTGGTGGCGCTCCGCGCGCTCCCGCCATCGATTCCGCTCCATGTCTCGTGACGGTAGCGGCCCGGATCCAGGCGACGTTCGGCAGGCTCGGGATAGCATGGCTGTGATCACACACTTCGGGGGCGACGAAGGAGCTCACATGGGATTCATCCAGGCATTCAAGGGCGCTGTCGGCGGGATGCTCGCCGACCAGTGGAAGGACTTCCTCACCGTCCCGCAGGGACTGCCGCAGACGGCGGCCCTGTTCCCGGCGGTGCCGCAGGGCACGAACGCGGGCCGCGGCTCGAACACCCGCGGGTCCGAGAACATCATCTCCAACGGCTCCAAGATCCTGGTGCCGCAGGGCTACGGCCTGATCACCGTGGTCGACGGCCGGGCGACGGGCCTGATCACCGAGGCCGGCGGCTACGAGTTCAACGACCAGTCGCCGGATGCCCGTTCCGTCTTCGCCGGTGACGAGCTGCTGGCCTCGACCGTCGGCACCTCCTGGGAGCGCTTCAAGTTCGGCGGCCGTCCCTCCTCGCAGCAGCTCGCCTTCTACGTGAGCCTCAAGGAGATCCCGAACAACCGCTTCGGCACCCAGTCGGAGATCTACTGGGACGACGCCTACCTCAACACCCAGGTGGGTGCGGTCTGCCGCGGCTCCTACACCCTGCGGATCATCGACCCGCTGCTGTTCGTGCACAACTTCGTGCCGGCCACCTTCATCTCCGCGAACGCTCCGGTGTTCGACTTCGGCGACGTCGACAACGCGGCCGGATCGCAGCTCTTCCGCGAGGTCGTCGGCTCCCTCGCGCAGGCCTTCTCCCGGTACACCAACGATCCCGACAAGGGCAACCGCATCTCCCGCATCCAGGGGGACTCGGTGGGCTTCGCCCAGTCGCTGTCCGCGGCCGTCGAGGAGGGGTACCGCTGGTCCAGCGATCGCGGCCTCGCGATCGTGAAGACCGCGATCGTCTCCATCGAGTACGACAAGAACACCCGCGAGCTGCTGAAGGACGTGCAGAAGGCCGATGCCCTCTCCGGTGCCCGCTCGCAGTCCTTCATGAACCAGGCCGCCGCACGCGGCGTGCAGGCCGCCGGGGAGACCGGCGGCGGTGCGGGCCTGGCCATGTTCGGTGCGGGCATGGGAGCGGCCGGCGGCATGGTGGGCCCGGCCCAGCCCTGGGCCCCGCCGGGTCAGCAGGCACCCCAGCAGGCGGCACCGCAGCAGCAGGCCCCGCAGCAGGAGGCGGCTCCCGCCCCCGCCGATCCGGTGGCCAAGCTCGGCCAGTACAAGCAGATGCTCGACCAGGGTCTGATCACGGAAGCGGACTATGAGGCGGCGAAGAAGGCCGCGCTCGGTCTCTGAGCCGGCACGGAGCATTGCGATGAGCGTCCCTCCCGAGGTCCCGGACCGGGCCCATCCGGACCGACCCGCCGGGCCCCCGCGGCCCGGCGGTTCGGTCCCGCCCCCGCCGAGCGGGCAGCAGCCCGAGGCGGTCGCCGAGGCCGCGGAGGCCGCCCGGCGGGACGCCGCGAACCGGATCATCGATACCAGCTCGGGTCAGGACGACGGGCTGAACAAGTGCCCCAGCTGCGGCAGTTCGGAGATCCGGTACTCGCTCACCGAGAAGGCGCTGGTCTGCTCCTACTGCCGTCACACCTGGAACGAGGAGAACGCCGAGGAGGCCTTCGGGCTGGATTCCTCGATCGCGGATCTGCGGGGCCACACCATGGCCTCCGGGACCGCGGATGTCCGCGAGGACCTCACCACCGTGACCCTGAAGTGCCAGGGCTGCGGTGCCGAGGTGGTCATCAACGTCGACCAGGACCTGCAGGCCCGCTGCCACTGGTGCCGCCAGACCCTGTCGATCAACTCCCAGATCCCCAATGGTGCGATCCCGGACGCTGTCCTCCCCTTCCAGCTGACGCGCGAGGAGGCGATCGAGCGCATCGATGCCTTCACCGCGAAGCGTCGGGCCTTCGCCCACCATCGCTTCAAGGAGGAGTACGTCCCGGACAACGTGATGGGCGTGTACATCCCGTACCTGGTGGTGGACGGCAACATGCACGCGGTGCTGCAGGGCACCGGCGAGGTCACCACCCGTCAGTACACCGTGACCCGCGGCAGCGGTGACAACAAGCGCACCGAGACCTATTACGACGCCGACGTCTACGGCGTCCAACGGGCCTTCGACCTGCTGGTGGACGATCTGACGATCGAATCCGCCGAGCGGTTCAACGCACAGGACAACGCGCAGGCCACGAACAACATCCTCAATGCCGTGCAGCCGTACGACACCGAGAACGCCGTCATCTACAACTCGAACTACCTCAAGAACTTCACCTCCGAACGGCGTGATCTCAACGTGCGCGACGTGGATGACGATGTGGAGGATCATTTCCTGGCGATCGCCCGGGCCAAGGCCGTCCCCACCATCAACCGCTACGACCGCGGCGTGCGCTGGGAGCGGGAGGGCGTGGCCGTGCGCGGCACGCGCTGGGTCTCCGTGTACGTGCCGGTGTGGCTGTACAGCTACGCGGACTCCGCCACCGGGGACTCGCTGACCCACTACATCGCGGTCAACGGCCGCACCGGCACCACCATGGGCTCGGTCCCGGTCTCCCACCCGAAGATCTTCGCCGTGTCCTGCGCCGCCGGCACCGTCGCGGCCGTGGTCGGCGCGATCGTCGGCCTGAGCCAGTTCCTGTTCTGAGGAGGGGCAATGACCACTGACCATCCGCACCCCCGAGGAGGACGCCATGCTGCCGCTGCTCGCTGAGCTCTCCGCCGATCCGGCGACCATGACGCTGCTGGCCGGTTCCGACTCCGGGGCAGGCGGCATCGCCATCCCCTTCATCGCAGGGCCCGCCGTGTTCGCCGCGGTGTACGGCGGCATCTACCGCTACTACCGCAACACCGACAAGCGTCACCACTTCGAGCGGGAGACGGAGGTGTCGGTCGGCAACCTCCGCTCCGGTGACCGCAAGGTGGGCGAGAACAACCGCCAGCAGGACCGTGCGATGCGCGGACGCAACAGCACCGACCACCTCCAGCGCGTGCACCGCATCGCGGTCGACTGACATGGGTGTCCCGGGGGCAGGAGCCGACGGCGCCGCGTCCGATACCGCCGACGTGATCGTGGTCGGCGCGGGTCTGGCCGGCCTGGTCGCGGCCACCGAGATCGCCGACGGCGGCCGGCGCGTGCTGCTGCTGGAGCGCGAGGGCGAGCAGGACCTGGGAGGTCAGGCCTGGTGGAGCTTCGGCGGGCTGTTCCTCATCGACTCCCCGGAGCAGCGCCGGCTGGGGATCCGCGACAGCCTGGACCTGGCCCGGCAGGACTGGCTGGGCTCCGCCGCCTTCGACAGCCCCGAGGACCACTGGCCGCGCCGCTGGGCGGAGGCGTACCTGCAGTTCGCGGCGGGGGAGAAGCGCCACTGGCTGCGGTCGCTGGGAGTGCGGCTGTTCCCGGTGGTGGGCTGGGCCGAGCGCGGTGACGGCCGCGCGGAGGGGCACGGCAACTCGGTGCCGCGCTTCCACATCACCTGGGGCACGGGGCCCGGGATCGTCGACCCCTTCGCCGCCAGGCTCGCCGCGCACCGCGCGACGGGCCGCATCGTGCTGCGCACCCGCCGCGCCGTCCGCGAGCTGCTGGTCGAGGGTGATCGCGTCACCGGGGTGCGCGGGGACGTGCTGGTCGCCGACGCCACCGAGCGCGGCATCGGCTCGAGCCGGGAGGTCACCGGTGAGTTCACCCACCGGGCCGCGGCCGTGCTCCTCGCCACCGGCGGCATCGGCGGCAACGAGGAGCTGGTGCGGCGGCTGTGGCCCGCGGACCTGGGCACCATGCCCGAGCAGTTCGTGCACGGGGTCCCGGCGAGCGTCGACGGCACCGGGATGCTGGCTGCGGAGCGGGCCGGCGCGCGCTGGATCCACCGCGACCGGATGTGGCACTACACCGAGGGGATCCGCAACTGGGACCCGGTGTGGCGCGGGCACGGGATCCGCATCCTGCCCGGGCCCTCCTCGCTCTGGATCGACGCCCGCGGCCGGCGCCTGCCGGCCCCCGCCTATCCCGGCTTCGACACCACCTCGACCCTGCGCCACCTGCGCACCACCGGGCACGACCACTCCTGGTTCGTGCTCACCCGGAAGATCATCGAGAAGGAGTTCGCCCTCTCCGGGAGCGAGCAGAACCCGGACCTCACCGGCCGCGACTGGCGGCAGGTGGCGGCACGGGTGAAGCCCGGCGCTCCCGGCCCGGTGCAGGCCTTCCTGGACCACGGGGAGGACTTCCTCCGCTCCCGCAGCGTCGAGGGCCTGGTGGCGCAGATGAATGCGCTGACCGGTGAGGACCTCATCGACGCCCGCGAGCTCGAGCAGGTGATCCGCGCCCGTGACGCCCAGCTGCGCAACGCCTTCTCGAAGGACACCCAGATCACGGCCCTGCACGGGGCCCGGAAGTACGTCGGCGACCGCCTGATCCGCACCGCCGCCCCGCACGCCCTGCTGGATCCGCAGGCGGGGCCGCTGATCGCGGTGCGCCTGCACGTGCTGCTGCGCAAGACCCTCGGCGGCCTGGAGACGGACCTGGGCGGGCGGGTGCAGCGCACCGCGAGCGTGGGCGCGGACGAGGGCGCGGACGAGGGAGCGGTCGCCGGTCACGGCACGGCGGCTCTGCCCGGCCTCTACGCGGCCGGCGAGGCCAGCGGCTTCGGCGGCGGCGGGATGCACGGACACAGCGCCCTGGAGGGCACCTTCCTCGGCGGCTGCCTGTTCTCGGGGCGCCAGGCCGCGCACGGGATTCTCCGCGATCTGCGCTGACCCGCGGCGACAGCCCGATCGGCGACAGCCCGATCTCGCTTCGCACCGGCTGCGACCTGCGACGCCTCTCCGGACGAGAATGAGGTGCCGTCCGCAGCACTCGAGGCCGGCTGCACCGCCGACTGTTGCGCGCGGCTCCCCTGAACGCCCGGATGAGGTGCTGCCGGCAGCACTCGATCACGGTGCATGTTTTCGCATCGTGAAAAAGTGATTTCGCAGACGTGTTGCGTTCGGGGTGTCGCAGAGTTACTGTTCTCACACGACATCGGCGCCGTTGTTCTGGCATGGATAACCATCGGGCCGGTCGGACGGACCCTGACCGCAACCGTGCCCTCGTGAAGGACCAGCGTCGGCGCTCGCCGCTCGCAGGTCGAGGAGCACGCGGCGATGGAGCCCACACAGATCACCGTCAACGGACGACCCCTCTCCACGGCGGGAGCGGCGCCCCACACCAACCTGCTGACCTGGCTGCGTGACCAGGGGCTGACCGGTGCCAAGGAAGGCTGTGCGGAAGGGGAGTGCGGCGCCTGCGCCGTGCTCGTCGCCCGCCCCGACGGCGAGGGCGGGACCCGCTGGACCTCGCTGAACTCCTGCCTGCCGCCGGCACTGGCCTTCGCCGACCAGGAGATCGTCACCGCCGAGGGCCTCGGCAGCGCACCCCGGATCGGCGAGGATGCCGAGCTGCACCCCGTCCAGCGTGAGATGGCCGAGCGCGGCGGCTCCCAGTGCGGCTTCTGCACCCCCGGCTTCGTCTGCTCGATGGCCGCGGAGTACTACCGCCCCGAGCGCCACGCGGCGGCGAAGGCGCCCAGCGGTGCGCCGGCCGACGAGGGCGGGGATCACGACCACGAGTGCGGCGCCAACGGCTTCGACCTCCACGCCCTCAGCGGCAACCTCTGCCGCTGCACCGGCTACCGGCCGATCCGCGACGCCGCCTACGCCCTCGGCGACCCCGCGCAGGACGACCCCCTGGCCCAGCGGCGCGAGCACCCCGCCCCCCGCGCCCCCTCGGTGACCGTCGCCAGCGGCGAGGCCGAGTTCCACCGCCCGGCGGACCTCGCCGAGCTGCTGCGGCGCTGTGCCTCCGCGGAGGAGGTGACGCTCGTCGCGGGTGCGACCGACGTCGGCGTGGAGACCAACATCCTGCATCGACGGCCCCCGCTGCAGCTGGCGATCGACCACCTGAGCGAGCTGCGCACCCTGACCGAGACCCCGGAGCAGCTCGAGATCGGCGCGGCGCTGACCCTGTCCGAGATCGAGCGCGACCTCGACGGCCGCGTCCCGCTGCTGGCCCAGCTCTTCCCCCAGTTCGCCTCGCGGCTGATCCGCAACAGCGCCACCCTGGGCGGCAACATCGGCACCGGTTCCCCGATCGGGGACTCCGCCCCCGCGCTGCTGGCCCTGGACGCCCGGATCGTCCTGGCCTCCGTCGACGGCGAGCGGGAGGTGCCGATCAGCGAGTTCTTCACCGGCTATCGGCAGACCGTCCGCACCCCGCAGGAGATCATCCGGGCGCTGCGCATCCCGCTCCCGGTGCTGCCCACCAGCGACTTCGTGAAGATCGCCAAGCGTCGCTTCGACGACATCTCCTCCGTCGCGGTCGCGATCGCCGTGCAGATCGAGGACGGGCGGGTCCGCCGGGCCCGGATCGGCCTCGGCGGC
Source organism: Brachybacterium vulturis (assembly GCF_002407185.1). Lineage (NCBI taxonomy): Bacteria > Bacillati > Actinomycetota > Actinomycetes > Micrococcales > Dermabacteraceae > Brachybacterium > Brachybacterium vulturis. The sequence continues at coordinate 3,611,623 of NZ_CP023563.1, read as the reverse complement.
GTGGCCGCCACCCCGCTGCGCGGCGAAGCGGCCGAGGAGATCCTGACCGGAGCCCCGTGGACCGCCCCCACCGTCCGTGCGGCGGCCGCAGAGCTCGCCGCCACCGGCACCCCGATGGATGACCACCGAGCCAGCTCCCGCTACCGCCGGGCGATGCTCGAGCAGTCCCTGCTGCGCTTCTTCGCCCGCAGCCGACCGACCGCACCGATGGAGGTCCCGCGATGAGCACCCACTCCGCCCTCTCCCAGCGCCCGGAGCCGAGCGACGGCTCCGTCGGCCGGAGCACCCCTCACGAGAGCGCCGCCGAGCACGTCACCGGTGCCGCGATGTACACCGATGACCTGATCGGCCGCACCGCGGGCGTCCTGCACGCCTGGCCCGTCCAGGCGCCCCACGCCCACGCCCGGATCCTCCGGATGCGCACCGCCGCGGCGCTCGAGGTCCCCGGCGTGGTCCGGGTGCTCACCGCCGAGGACGTCCCGGGCCTGAACGACTCGGGCATCAAGGGCGACGAGCCGCTGTTCCCCACCGAGGTCATGTTCCACGGCCAGGCCGTGTGCTGGGTCCTCGGCGAGACCCTCGAGGCGGCCCGCCGCGGCGGCGAGCAGGTCGAGGTCCAGTACGAGCAGCTCGACTCGCTGATCACACTGCGCGAGGCGATCGCGGCCGGCAGCTTCCAGGGCCGGCAGCCGGTGGTCTCCTCGGGGGATCCGCGCACCGCGCTGGAGGGCGCCGCCCACCGCTTCCGCGGCGAGTTCAGCCTCGGCGGCCAGGAGCATTTCTACCTCGAGACCCAGGTCTCCCTCGCCCACGTCGACGAGTCCGGGCAGCTGTTCATCCAGTCCTCCACCCAGCACCCCAGCGAGACGCAGGAGATCGTCGCCCACGTGCTGGGGATCTCTGCGCACGAGATCACCGTGCAGTCCCTGCGCATGGGCGGCGCCTTCGGCGGCAAGGAGATGCAGTCCCACGGTCTGGCCGCGATCGCCGCGCTGGGCACCCTGGCCACCGGGCGACCGGTCCGGGTGCGGCTGAGCCGCACCCAGGACATCACCATGACCGGCAAGCGCCACCCCTTCCACGCCGAGTGGGAGGTGGGCTTCGACCCCGAGGGCCGCCTGCTGGCCCTGCTGGGCACGATCACCGCCGACGGCGGCTGGTCGCTGGACATGTCCGAGGCGGTGCTGTCGCGGGCACTGTGCCACGTGGACAACTCCTACCTGATCCCGCACATCGAGGTGCAGGGCCGCATCGCGCGCACCCACAAGACCTCGCAGACCGCCTTCCGCGGCTTCGGCGGCCCGCAGGGCATGCTGGTGATCGAGGACATCCTGGGCCGCTGCGCCCCTGCGCTGGGGCTGGATCCCGCCGAGCTGCGCCGACGGAACCTCTACCGACCCGGGGACAGCACCCCCTTCGGGCAGGAGGTCCGGCACGCGGAGCGCCTCGGCCAGATCTGGGAGGAGCTGGAGGACCGCGCCGACGTGGCCGCCCGCCGGGAGCAGATCGCCCGCTTCAACGCGAGCCATCGCGATACCAAGCGGGCACTGGCGATGACCCCCGTGAAGTTCGGCATCTCCTTCAACCTCACCGCCTTCAATCAGGCCGGGGCGCTGGTGCACGTCTATAAGGACGGCTCGGTGCTGATCAACCACGGCGGCACCGAGATGGGCCAGGGCCTGCACACCAAGATGCGCCAGGTCGCCTCCAGCGCCCTCGGCGTCCCGCTGGCGAGAGTGCGACTGGCCCCCACGCGCACCGACAAGGTCCCCAACACCTCCGCCACCGCGGCCAGCTCCGGCACGGACCTCAACGGCGGCGCGGTCAAGAACGCCTGCGAGCAGATCCGCGAACGACTCGAACAGGTCGCCTCGCGCCTGCTCGGGGTCCACCCCGAGGACGTGCGCATCGCCGACGGCATGGTCCGCGGGCCCTGGAGTCTGCCCGGCGCCGAGGACAGCACCCTGCGCTTCGAGGAGGTCGTCGCAGAGGCCTACCTGCAGCGGGTCCAGCTCTTCGCCGCCGGCTACTACCGCACCGCCGGGATCCACTGGGACGCGGCCCGCATGCAGGGCGACCCCTTCAAGTACTTCGCCTACGGCGCCGCCGCCAGCGAGGTCGAGGTGGATGGCTTCACCGGCGCCTATCGCCTGCTGCGCACCGACATCGTCCACGACGTCGGCGACACCCTCAGCCCGCTGATCGACCTCGGCCAGATCGAGGGCGGCTTCGTGCAGGGCACCGGCTGGCTGACGCTGGAGGAGATGCGCTGGGACGAGAGCGACGGGCCGCGGCGCGGCCGCCTCGCCACCCAGGGCGCGAGCACCTACAAGCTGCCCAGCTTCTCCGAGATGCCGCCCGAGCTGAACGTGCACCTGCTCGAGCGCGCCACGGAGACCGGCGTGGTCTACGGCTCCAAGGCCGTGGGTGAGCCGCCGTTCATGCTGGCCTTCTCGGTGCGGGAGGCGCTGCGCCAGGCCGCGGCGGCTTTCGGCCCGGCGGGCCGTGCGCTCGAGCTGGCCAGCCCCGCCACGCCCGAGGCCGTGTTCTGGGCACTCGAAGAGGCACGAGCGGCGCGAGACGCACGAGCGGCAGGGACGGCGCGAGAAGAAGCGCGCGCGGCCGCCGCGGCGCCCGACGCCGCTGCCGCCAGCCCCGCACGCGAGTCGGCCCCGCCCCTGACCCCCGTCGTCCCCCGCTGACATGGACTGGCTCAGCGCCCTCACCGCCCTGCGAGCGGAGGGAAGACCCGCAGTGCTGGTCACCGTCACCCGCACCCGCGGCCACGCCCCCCGCGACGCCGGGGCGAAGATGCTGGTCACCGAGCAGGACTCCGTGGACACCATCGGCGGCGGCAATCTGGAGGCGACCGTGATCGAGCGGGCCCGCGAGATGCTCCGCCACGGTGACCGCCGGCCGGAGCTGATGGAGATGAAGCTCAACCCCCACGCCCCCGCGCGCCACGGCCGCCAGTGCTGCGGGGGAGAGGCCGAGGTGCTGCTGGAGCCGCAGCTGGTGGCGCCGTGTGTCGCGATCTTCGGCATCGGCCATGTGGGCTTCGAGCTCGCCCACCTGCTGCGGCGGCATCGGGTCGCGCTGCATCTGGTGGACAGCCGCGCCGACCAGGTCGCCGCCGACCGGCTCGGCGCTCTCCCCGACGGGCCGGCGCGGGTGCAGGGCCACCACGCCCCCGCCCCGGAGACCGTGCTGCGCGACCTGCCGGTGGGCGCGCACGTGCTGATCATGACCCATGACCACGCCGAGGACCTGGTGCTGTGCGAGGCCGCGCTGCAACGGGGCGGCGAGCTCGGCTCCGTCGGCGTCATCGGCTCGGACGCCAAATGGTCCCGCTTCCGCGTCCAGCTGCGCGAGGCCGGGCACGAGGAAGCGGCGATCGACCGCATCGACTGCCCGCTCGGACTGGCCGGGGTCGGCGGGAAGGAGCCTGCCGTGATCGCACTCAGCGCCGCCGCCGCGCTCATGGCGAGCCTCCAGCACGCCGAGGAGGCGGCCCCCGCGGGCTGACCCGCGCCCACCCAGAACCCAGCGCCGGACCGCCCTCGCGGCCCTGCGCCCATGAACCGTACCCATTCGGCGGCCCCGCCCGCCGGAACGGACAGGAGAGACCGTGACCATCTACCTCGCCACCGTGCTGGACACCCCCGGCGATCTCGGGGAGGACGACGGCCTGCGGGTCGGCACCGACCTCGCCCTGGTCGTCCGCGACGGCGTCATCGTGGCCCGCACCGACATCGATTCCGCCCGACGAGCCCACCCCGCCGACGCCCTCGTGGACCTGCGCGACGGCATCCTGCTGCCGGGCTTCGTCGATGCCCACGTCCACTTCCCGCAGGTCCGCGTGATCGGTGGTCTGGGCCGGCCCCTGCTGGACTGGCTGGCCGAGCGCGCGCTGCCCGAGGAGGCCCGCCTGGCGGACGTCGAGTACGCCCGCGGCGTCGCCGCCGATTTCCTGTCCGGACTCACCCAGGCCGGCACCACCACCGCACTGGTGTTCGGCTCGCACTTCCCCCGCGCCGTCGACGCCCTGTTCGAGCAGGCCGAGCAGAGCGGCCATCGGATCACCACCGGACTGGTGCTCAGCGACCGCCTGCTGCGCGAGGACCTGCTGCAGACCCCCGCGGCCGCTCTCGAGGCCAGTGGCGAGCTGGCCCGGCGCTGGCACGGCCGGGGCCGGCTGCGCTACGCGATCACCCCGCGCTTCTCCCTGTCCACCACCGACGAGATGCTGGCCGCGGCCGGATCCCTGCTGGCCGGGGACGAGCCGGGCACTCCCGGGGACCTGTGGCTGACCAGCCACCTCAACGAGAACGAGGAGGAGATCGCCCAGGTGCGAGAGCTCTTCCCCGCCGCGCGCGGATACCTCGACACCTACGCGCGCCACGGCCTGGTCACCGAGCGCTCCGTGTTCGCCCACAACGTCCATCCCGAGCCCGAGGAGCTCGCCGTGCTCGCCGCGGCCGGCGCCGCGGTGGCCCACTGCCCCAGCTCGAACGGCGCCCTGGGCAGCGGGATGTTCCCGCTGCAGGAGCACCTCGACGCCGGGGTCCGGATCGCCCTGGGCACCGACGTCGGCGCCGGCACCGGGTTCAGCCTGCTCAAGGAGGGCCTGCAGGCCTACCTGGTCCAGCAGCTGCGCGGCCGGGACGGGGTGACCCTGACGGCGGCGGACCTGCTGCACCTGGCGACCCGCTCCGGTGCCCTCGCCCTCGGACTCGCCGACCAGGTCGGTGACCTGTCCGTGGGCAAGCAGTTCGACGCCGTGCGCATCCGGCCGCCGCAGGGGAGCACCCTCGACGTCGCCCTGCGTCACGCCGAGACCGCGAGCGATGCGCTCGCCACCCTCTTCGCCCAGGGCACCCCCGCCGATATCCATGAGGTGTGGTTGGCCGGGCAGGAGATCACGCACGAGCCGTCGATGACGACGGCTCCCGCCGATGAGGAGAACGCAGCATGAGCACCGACAGCAGAGCCGGCACCGACGCCGGCCACGAGGGCACCACGGCCGCACCGACCCCGCCCCCCGCAGGCGGCCTCAAGGGACGGATCGACCGCTACTTCGGGATCACCGGCTCCGGATCGAGCTTCGCGCGCGAGGGCCGAGCCGGGGTGGTCACGTTCCTGACCATGAGCTATATCCTGTTCGTCAACCCGATCGTGCTGGGTGCGGCGATCACGGACGTGCCCGATGTGGGCGTGCAGCTGCTGATGGTCACGGCGATCGCCTCCTGCGTGGGCTGCCTGCTGATGGGCCTGATCGCCCGCTATCCCTTCGCCCTGGCGCCCAGCATGGGGTTGAACGCCTTCTTCTCCTACACCGTGGTGCTGGGGATGGGGGTGGAGTGGCGCACCGCCCTGGGTGCCGTGTTCATCTCCGGCATCCTGTTCGTGGTCCTCAGCGTGATCGGACTGCGCAAGGCGATCGTCATGTCGATCCCGCACGGTCTGAAGCTCGCCATCATGGCCGGCATCGGCTGCTTCCTGGCCCTGCTCGGGTTCCGCAGCGGGGGGCTCGTGGTCACCGACGAGGCGACCCTGGTGACGCTGGGCGACCTCACCTCGCCCGTGGCCTGGGTGGCGATGTTCGGCCTGCTGGCCACCGCGGTGCTGCTGCAGCTGAAGGTCAAGGGCGCTCTCCTGTGGGGCCTCGGCGCGACCTCCCTGTTCGCCGTGATCACCCGGGCGAAGGTCTACGGCGGCGGGCCCGACGGCGCCCTGCAGGCGTTCCCCGGCTTCACGGACGGGCTGGTCGCCCTGCCGGTGTGGCCCGGTGACCTGGTGGGCGAGCTGGACATCGCCGGCGCCTTCGGCATCGGCCTGTTCTCCGTCGTGTTCACCTTCTTCTTCGTCGACTTCTTCGACGCCACCGGCACCATGACCGGCCTCGCCCAGAAGGCGGGCTACCTCGAGGAGGGCCAGGACATGCCGCGCGGCAGGCGCACCTTCTCCATGGACGGCATCGCCACGATGTTCGGCGCTCTCATGGGCACCTCCACCACCGGCGCCTACGTGGAGAGCGCCTCCGGCATCCAGGACGGCGGTCGCACCGGTGCGACGGTCACCGTCACCGGGATGCTCTTCCTCGGCGCCCTGTTCTTCTGGCCCCTCGCCTCCGTGATCCCCGGCGCCGCCACCGCCCCGGTGCTGATCCTGGTGGGCGCCATGATGATGGACGGCATCCGCGGCATCGACTGGCACGAGATCTGCGAGGGGGTCCCGTCCTTCCTGGCCATCCTGGTGATGCCGCTGACCTTCTCGATCGCCAACGGTGTCAGCGCGGGGATCATCAGCTACTGCGCGATCAAGGTCTTCACCGGCCGCGGCAGGGAGATCAGCCCCATCCTCTACATCGTCGCGGCGCTGCTGGTGGCCCGCTACATCATCGTGGACGTCTAGCCGTGCCCGCCGTCCACACCGCGTTGTCGCACGTGCTGGAGAACGTGCACAATGGGTGCATGACTCCTCGTGTGACCCGCCGTCGAGCGCTCGCCGCGGCCGCTGCCGCCGGGCTCGGCCTGCCCGCCGCGGCCGAGGCCGCACCGCAGCCCTCCCGCCCTCGGGGACGCTTCGTGAACCTGCGGGTCGCCACCTTCAACGCCTCGCTGAACCGCGCGGCCGAGGGGCAGCTGCTCGAGGACCTCGCCGCCGACCCGGACTCCGGGACGGGGGAGGATGCGCAGATCCGGGCCGTCGCGGAGATCATCCAGATCAACAATCCCGACATCCTGCTGCTCAACGAGTTCGATCACGACGAGGACGGCACCGGGGTCGATCTCTTCCGGAAGAACTACCTCGAGGTCTCCCAGAACGGGAAGAGCCCGGTCAGGTACCGGTACTCCTTCACCGCGCCGGTCAACACCGGGGTGCCCAGCGGCCACGACCTGAATCGCGACGGCACCGTCGGCGGCCCGGACGACGCCTGGGGCTTCGGCGAGTTCCCGGGCCAGTACGGGATGGTGATCCTCTCGAGGTACCCGATCCTCACCGAGCAGGTGCGCACCTTCCAGAAGCTGCGCTGGGCGGACATGCCCAGCAACCTGCTGCCCACCGAGTACTACGGCCCTCAGATCGCGAGCGAGCTGCGGCTGAGCTCGAAGTCCCATTGGGACGTGCCGGTGCGGGTCGGCTCGGGCACCGTGCACGTGCTCGCCTCGCACCCCACCCCGCCCAGCTTCGACGGCCCCGAGAAGCGCAACCAGCGCCGCAACCACGACGAGATCCGGCTGTGGGCCGACTATCTCAGCCCCGGGCAGCGCTCGCGCTGGATCGTGGACGATGCCGGCACCCGCGGGGGGCTCGCCCCCAGCGAGCAGTTCGTGATCCTCGGCGACCTGAACTCCGATCCCCACGACGGCGACTCCTGGCCCGGCGCGATCGACCAGCTGCTGACGCATCCCTGGATCCAGGACCCGGAACCCCGCAGCGAGGGCGCCGTCGAAGCCTCCGAGGTGCAGGGCGGGGCGAACCTCCAGCACACCGGCGATCCCCGCTTCGACACCGCGGACTTCACCGATGATCCCGCGCCGGGAAACCTGCGGGTGGACTACGTGCTGCCCTCCCGGCCGCTCCAGGTGGTCTTCTCCGCGGTGTACTGGCCGCACACGGACGCTCCCGGCAGCGAGCTGACCGGCGCCCACCCGTTCCCCGCCTCGGACCATCGCCTGGTGCGCGTGGACCTCCAGGTCAAGGACTGAGCCTGCGGCGGGCATAGGGTCCCGCCGCGGGCATAGGCTTCGGGCATGACCGCTACCGACCGTCCGTCCCCGGCTCCGCTGCCCCCGCTCCTCGACGTCGCCGCCCTGCACGCCCTCCTCGAGGGGGCCGACGGCACCCGTCCGGTCCAGCTGCTGGACGTGCGCTGGGCGCTGGACGGCTCGAAGGGGCACGGCACCTACCTCGCGGGGCATCTGCCGGGGGCCGTGTACATCGACCTCGACACCGAGCTCGCCGCACCTGCCCGCCCCGAGGCCGGCCGCCACCCCCTGCCCGAGCCCGAGGCCTTCGCGATCACGCTGCGCCGGGCCGGGATCGCCGAGGACTCCCTCGTCGTCGCCTACGACGACAGCAACGGCGCCCCCGCCGGGCGCCTGGTGTGGATGCTGCGCGCGCTGGGGCACGACGCCGCGGTGCTCAGCGGCGGACTGGCCGCCTGGGACGGCGAGCTGGAGACCACGGACGTGCGCCCCCGGCCCGGGGACGTCACCGCGCGCGCCTGGCCCGCGTCTCGCATCGCGACGGCGGACGAGGTCGCCGCCGGTGGCGCGCTGGTCGTCGACGCCCGCGCCCCCGAGCGCTATCGCGGTGAGGTGGAGCCGATCGACCCCCGCGCCGGGCACGTCCCGGGAGCGGTGAACCTGCCCTTCGCCGGGAACCTCGACGAGGACGGCCGCTTCCTGGCTCCCGAGGAGCTGCGCCGTCGGTTCACGGCCGCCGGAGCGCGCGAGGACCGCGAGACGATCGTGTACTGCGGCTCCGGAGTCACCGCCACCCACGACCTGCTGGCGCTGGAGAGCGCGGGCTTCACCCGGATACGGCTGTTCCCGGGCTCGTGGTCCCAGTGGAGCGCGGAGGCGGCGCGCCCCGTCGCCGTCGGTCCGAACCCCTGAGGCTCAGCCCTGCGGGTGGATCGCCCGGATCGCCCGGACGATGGCGCGGTGCTGCGCGGCCTGGGCGCGCTGCTCGCCCTCGTCCGCGTCCTGCCCCAGCACCGCGGCCCAGATCGGGACCATCTCCTCGTGGTACGAGTGGCCGTGCCCGCCGGTGACGGCGATGGACAGCGGCATATCGGCCGCGATCTGCCAGAAGGTGATCCAGGGGAACCAGCGCATCGCCGGGGTGACGTCGTGGCCGACCCGCTCCTGCAGCCAGGCCGGCTCCCGCCACAGCAGGGGCAGGTCCATCCAGACCACCGGGTCCGAGGCGTGCTGGGCATAGACCACTCGCGGATGCTGCCACTGCTCGTAGAGCCCGCCCCAGTAGTTGCGATGCAGGTCCCGCGGCCGGGTGACCACGCGGATGTGACGGCCGGCGTCGATGATCGGCGCCACCGCAGGGGACCCGGGCCGAGAGCGAGCCGTCAGCTGCTGCCACAGCGGCGTGAAGCTGGGGGTGCCGGTCCACACCGCACCGTCGACCGTGGAGAGCATCTCGGGCACGTCGCGGAAGGCGGCCTGGCCCCCGAAGGAGCCCAGTGATTCCCCGGCCACGTACAGGGCGGGCCGACGGTCCGCGGGGAGCCGGGCCATTCGCCGCCGGACCGCCTCGAGCAGCAGCCGACCCGCCCGCTCGGGGGAGCGCCGGTCGATGATGTAGGCCAGGCCGCTGGGGTAGAACGAGTACTGGATCGATGCGGTCGCACAGTCCCCGGCGGTGAGGAACTCGATCGCGGACAGCGACCACTCCTGCAACCAGCCGGTGCCGGTCCCGGTGAACAGCACCAGCACCTCGCGGTCCCAGGCCGCGGTGCGGTCCAGCTCCGCCACCACCGCGGCCACGGTGTCCTCGAGCGTGCGGGTCCCGGACGTCGCGGCGTAGACGCGGATCGGCTCGAGCGCCTCGCGCCCGATCGTCTCGGAGATCAGCAGCCGGTCCGCCCCACCGGAGACGATCCTGCGGCCGGGGGCACCGAGGGACTGCCAGGTCTCCAGCGACTGCGGTCCGCCCGAGCGCACCGAGGAGGTGGGCTGCGGGACATCCGGGGAGATCAGCCGGTTCGTGGCATCCGCCCGCTCGATCAGGGTCTCCAGCATCCGGCCCCGGAGCAGTCGGTCGGCGAGCACGGCGACGGTCGCGACGGTCAGCAGCAGGGACACCACCGTCACCAGGCGGCGGGGGAGATAGGGCCGCAGCAGCGCCCGGTACAGACGGGTGGTCTCGATCGTCGAGCGGGCCAGGCCCAGCGCGAGCAGGGAGGCGCCGAGCCCGGCCGCGGTGCCCACCACGTGGGTGGCGAGGTTCTTGGGCTCCTCGTGCACCAGGTGGCTGATCTCCCGCTGACGCAGGGCGCCGCGCACCCAGGAGTAGGCCGAGATGCCCACCAGCGCACCGGCCCCGGCCCAGCGCGCTCGGCGGCGATGATCGGGAGCGATCCGGACCTGCAGGCCGATCTCCCGGCCCAGGCGCCGCACCACGCGGCCCGCGAGCACCCCGCTGGCGTACCCGTACACCTCGGACAGCCCGATGTTCACCGCCCACATCCACCAGGTGCGGGGCAGCAGGCTCGGGGACGTCGAGATCCAGGCCGCCGCCGAGGCACCGAGGAAACCGGCGGTGTCCAGCGGAGCGACGATCGCGGAGCGCCGGGCTCGTCGGCCGCTGCCGCGGGTCACGGCGCGCACCGCGGCGGCGGCCCCCCGCAGCCAGCTCGTCGGGCCGGAGGGAGAGGGGGCGGAGCCTGAACGCATGCGGGCAGGCTATCGGACCCGTCCCGCAGGTCGACAGAGGATACCGGCGCGCGCCGGGGGAGGTCCGAGCGGCGGGAGCACGCCCGGGACGTGCATGTCCTCCGCCCCCTCGCCTTCTCCGTACCCTGGGGGCATGAAGATCCTGCTGCCCGACACCGTTCCGCTGAATCCCGTGCTGCCGAAGGGATGGGAGGCGGTGACGATCGACGCCCGCGCCGAGATCCCCGCCGAGCACCACGATGCCGCGGTGCTGGTGGTGTGGGGAGCGTCCCGCCGCCACCTGGTCTCCGCCGCCGAGCACCTGGACTCCCTGCAGCTGGTGCAGTCGCTGGCCGCCGGGATCGACGGCATCCTCGCCGCCGGGTTCGATCCGGACGTGGTGGTCGCCGCCGGCGCCGGACTGCACTCGCTGACCGTGAGCGAGCACTCCCTCGCCCTGCTGCTGAGCCTGCTGCGCCGGCTGCCCGAGAGCCGCGAGGCGCAGCAGCGCCACGAGTGGTCCACCGAGCTGGGCGGACTGCAGCCGCTGCATCCCGCGGGCCGGCTCACCACCCTGATCGGGGCCCGGGTGCTGATCTGGGGCTTCGGCCAGATCGGGCAGACCCTCGCCCCGACCCTGCAGGCGCTCGGTGCCGAGGTGCGCGGTGCGGCCCGCAGCGCGGGCACCCGCGCCGGCTTCGAGGTCATCGCCGAGCGGGAGGTGCCGGCCGCGCTGCCCGAGGTCGACGTGCTGATCAACATCCTGCCCGCGACGGAGCAGACCGCGGGCGCGGTGGGCCGGGAGGTGCTGGCCGCGCTGCCGGACCACGCGCTCCTGCTCAACGTCGGCCGGGGGACGACCGTGGACCAGGTGGCGCTGCGGGAGGCCCTCGAGGCGGGCACGCTCGGCGGTGCCGGGATCGACGTCACCGATCCGGAGCCGCTCCCGCAGGACGACCCGCTGTGGGACGCGCCGCGCCTGCTGCTCACCCCGCATGCGGCGGGAGGCCGCCCCGTCGGGGCGGACGAGCGGATCACCGCGAACCTCCGAGCGCTCGTCGACGGTCAGGAGATCCTGCACGTGGCGACGCGCTGAGAGGCGCGGGTCAGCGGAGCAGCCCCGCGGCCAGCTGCTGGACGGCGCGGGCCGAGATCTCTGCGACCACGTCCAGCTCGAGATGGAACTGCTGCCCGGCCGCCGGGCCGCACAGGTCCGAGACCGCGCGCACGGCGACGAAGGGGACCCCGAGCGCCTCGGCGGTGCGGGCGCTCGCGGTGGTCTCCATGTCCGCGCTCAGCGCGGTGGGGAACCGCTCCCGCATCGGGGCGGCGATCTGGGCGGTGACGAAGGCATCGCCGGAGAGCATCAGTCCGCGGCGCACGCCCCGGCCCTCATCCTGCCCGTCGGCCCGCAGCGCCGCCTGCTCGGCGGCGTCCACCCAGCGGGGCACCGCCTCGAAGCGCACGGGCCCGCCGGGCACCTGGCCGGGGGCGTAGCCGAAGGCGGTCGCGTCGGCGATCGAGTAGGTGAAGGTCTCGCCGACGATCAGCGTGCCCACCTCGACGTCGGCCGCGAGCCCACCGCAGGACCCGGCGGCGAGGACCAGCCCGGGCGCCGTGGCGAGGATCCCCCAGGTCGCCGCCGCGGCGGCGGCGGCGATGCCGATGCCGGTGGTGAGAACCACCGTGTCCAGGCCCGCCAGGAGCCCGCGGCGGGCGGCGACACCGGTGCCGAAGGGGGGCTGCAGATCCTCGGCACCCACCAGCCGCGCGAGCAGCGGAGCCGCCTCCTCGGGCATCGCGACGAGGACCAGCAGGGGGCCCGTCAGCGGCGCGGGCTCGGCAGCGGGCTCAGCAGCGACGGAGGCGGAGGGGGGCGTGGCGGAGGCGGGCATGGTCGCAGGGTACCGGGACCATCGCTGACGTCCTGGACGTCACACCCAGCGGTGTTCGTTAGGCTGGTCGCATCCGCCAGCGAGGCGGCCCGCAGGGGTCGTGGACAGGAGGCAGTGATGGGCCGGATCCGAGACGCCGTGGTGACGGGGGCGCGCGCCGTGCGGCGCATCCCGATCCCTTCGACAGTGACCCATCAGGCGCTGCGGGAGGCCCGCAGCCCCTTGCCTCCCGGGCACGTGCTGAAGACGCACGCGATCGAGCACGAGATGATCGGCCGCACCCGCACCGTCTGGCTCGACGAGCACCGGTCCGAGAACGGTCTCATCGTCTTCCTCCACGGCGGCGCCTACGTCTCCGGCCCGTTCTCCAGCGACTGGGCATGGCTCTCCCGTCAGGTCGATGCGCTGGGCTGCGCCGGGCTGATGATCGACTACCGCAACGCCCCCGACCACCAGCACCCGGTGGGTCGGGACGACGTCGAGGCGGCGCTCGGAGCGCTCGCGGCCGACGGTCGCCTCGACGGTCGGCCCTGGGCGCTGGCCGGTCAGCACTCCGGCGGCGGTCTGGCCTTCGTCATCGCCCGCCGGCTGCGCGAGCAGGGCGACATCCCCGCCCCGTCGGCGCTGATCGCCATGTCGCCCTGGCTCGACCTCGAGCTCTCCAACGCGGGGATCACCGAGACCGATCAGGCCGATCCGGTCCACGAACGGCGCCTGCTGCGTGATGCGGCCCGTCGCTACGCCGGCCGCACGCCGCTGGAGGACCCCGATCTCTCCCCGCTCAACGCGAGCCTGGAGGGCCTGCCGCCCGTCCACCTCAGCGTGGGGATGCGGGACCTGTTCCTCTCCGAGGTGCGGGTGGCGAAGCTGCAGCTCGAGGAGAACGATGCGGATCTGCACTACCGCGAGATCAGCGGCCGGCTCGGCCTGCAGCTGATCCCCCGCAGGGGCGAGGACATCGAACGACTCCACCGGGAGCAGGCGGAGCTGCTGACCAGCGCGCTCGGGACGACGGCCTGAGCCTCAGCTCTCGACGATCACCAGCGCGGCGCCGGGCGCGCAGGCGGTCCAGCGGCGGCGCGGCATCAGGCGGATCATCCCGGCGATGAGCAGGGCGTGGCCGACGGTGTAGGTGAGCATCACCAGTTCGGTGCTGAAGGCGATCGACGCGCCGGGCAGGAACCAGTCCATCGCCAGCAGCGAGCTGGACAGCAGGAACAGCGTCCCGCCGGACCACGTCAGGCCGTTCCCGCCGGCGGAGAGGAAGGCCATCACCGCCAATGCCACCGCATAGGCGGCGACCACGACGAGCAGCGGACCGGCACCGTCCGCGCAGGCCACGAACAGCCCGATCACCACGGCGCCGTAGGGGATGGCGAGCGCGATGCGCATCGCATCACGGGTGCGGGCCCACAGCGGAGCCAGCGCGGCCGCGTAGAAGATCAGCGCGCCCAGGAAGCCGGCCGCGGTCACCAGCTGGGCGGACTGCGGCAGCAGCTGCCCGAGGCTGTCGCCCGCCCAGGCGCACAGCAGACCGCCGATCAGCAGCGTGGTGGTGCGTGAGCGGTGCGGGGCCGCGGTCAGCAGCACCGCCAGCAGCAGCGGGGCGAACAGCGGCTGCGAGAGACGCCGGGCCATCTCGGCGTCCGCCATCACGGCTCCGATGTTCACCATCGCCGCGAGGGCATACGCCGCCCAGAGCGCGACGTGGACGGAGCGGATCGGTGGCACTGCTCAAGAGTAGGAAGCGCCCCCGGCCCGGACCAGGCCGATGACCACCGATGACGGGCACGGTTGGGTAACGTCGAGGCACGTTTCGGTCACGGAGGGTGACGACTGTGCGGAATCACCGGTGAACTGTCCGTTTCGTGCAGTTCGCCCGGTGCTCTGCGCCGCCCGCGCTGTCACATCTGCTGCGGAGCGTGCACCCCGAGCGCGTCGAGCCCCTCGACCAGGACCCGCTCGGTGAGCTCTGCGAGGGCCAGCCTGCCGGCCTGCACCTCCGCGTCGGCGTCCTGGAGGATCGGGGAGGCCTCGTAGAACGAGGTGAAGGCCTGGGCGAGCGAGAACAGGTAGGCGCACAGCCGATGCGGCTCGTACTCGGCACCCACGCTCACCAGCGTCGGCCCGAACTCCAGCAGCGCCAGCGCCAGCGCGCGCTCGGCGTCGTTGTCCACCCGCGGTGCCGCAGCGGCGGTGAGGCCGCGGGCCGCGGCCTTCCGGCTGATCGAGCGGATCCGCGCCACCGCGTACTGCAGATAGGGGGCGGTGTTCCCCGTCAGCGCCAGCATCCGGTCGAGGTCGAAGGTGTAGTCCGAGTCGTGGGCGGTGGAGAGGTCGGCGTACTTCACGCCGCCGATGCCGATGTCGTGCGCGATCTGCTCCCGCTCGGCCTCCGGCAGGTCGGGGCGCAGTTCGTCGATGACGGTGCGGGCGGTGCCCACGGCCTCCTCCAGCAGCGCCATCAGCCGCAGCGAGGAGCCGGAGCGGGTGCGCAGGATCTTGCCGTCCTCGCCGAGGACCGAACCGATCTTCACATGCTCGGCCTCGACCTGGGCGGGCAGCCAGCCGGCCTCCCGTGCGGCGGTGAACACCATCTGGAAGTGCAGGCCCTGCGCCGCCCCGACCACGTACCCGATGCGGTCCGCGCCCAGGGTGCCCACCCGGTGGCGGACCGCGGCGAGATCCGTGGTGGCGTAGCCGTAGCCGCCGTCGGACTTGCGGATGATCAGCGGCAGCGGCTGCTCGTCGCGGCCGGTGAAACCCTCCGGGAACACGCACAGCGCCCCGTCGGAGATCCGTGCGATGCCGGCGGTCTCGAGGTCGTCGCAGACGGCCTCGAGCAGGTCGTTGTAGGTGGACTCCCCGGCCAGGTGCTCATCGGTGAGGGTCACGTCGAGCATGTCGTAGATGCGGTGGAAGTACTGCTTGGACAGGTCCACCAGGTGCGTCCAGATCCGCAGCGAGGCGGCGTCGCCGGACTGCAGCGTCGCCACGCGCCGGCGGGCGCGGGAGGCGAAGTCCTCGCCCTCGAGAGCGGAGCCGGCGACCCCCGCCGACTCGGCGGCATCGAACTTCGCCCGCGCCGCCTGGTAGAAGGCGTTCGGGTCGGTGCGCACCAGATCCGCCTCGGCGCTGTCCTCGCCCACCTCCAGCAGGTGCTCGATGAGCATGCCGAAGGGTGTGCCCCAGTCACCGATGTGGTTCTGGCGGACCACGGTGTGGCCGAGCTTCTCCAGGGTGCGCACGATGGAATCGCCCACCACGGTGGTGCGCAGGTGGCCGACGTGCATCTCCTTGGCGACGTTCGGCGCCGAGTAGTCGATCACCACGGTCTGCGCCCGCTCGGGGGCCGGCACGCCCAGGGCGGCCGAGGGGTCCACCAGCTCGGCGGTCTGTGCCGCGATCCAGTCCGTGCGCAGGCGGATGTTCAGGAAGCCGGGACCGGCGATCTCCGGGGCCTCGGCGATATCCGCGAGATCCACCGCCTCGACGATCTCCGCGGCGATGTCACGGGGTGCGCGTCCCAGGCGCTTGGCCAGGCCCATCGCGGCGTTGCACTGGAAGTCCGCGAACTGCGAGGGGCGGATGATCGGGTCCGCCTCGGCGTACTCGGGTCCGAAGGCGGCGACGAAGGCGGTCTGGAAGCGCTGGGTCAGCGCGATCTCGGGAGCAGGCATGGCCCCAGGGTAATCGCGACGCGCGGTCGGTTCCCGTCCGGGCCCGCCCGGACGCAGCGAGTGCGACCGACGGCACGTGAACTGCGGAAGCAGGCGTGCGGCAGGTCGCAGTCGGGGCGGCGAACCACCGCGCACGACGGGGGACATCCCCCTCCCCGGACCCGGGCATCCTGCTTAGGCTGGAGCCATGCGCTCCCTGCTCTCGCTGATCCTGAACCTCATCTGGCTGCTCACGGCCGGCTGGGCCCTCTTCCTGGGCTATCTGCTGGCCGGCGTGATCGCCTGCCTCCTCATCGTCACGATCCCCTTCGGCATCGCCTCCTTCCGGATCGCCGGCTTCGTGATCTGGCCCTTCGGCCGCGAGGTGGTGGACACCGGCCGCGGCGGCGCGGGCAGCGCGCTGGGCAACGTGATCTGGTTCGTGATCGCCGGCTGGTGGCTGGCGCTGGGCCATGTGGGCACCGCCCTCGCCCAGGCGATCACCATCATCGGCATCCCGCTGGCCTGGGCGAACCTCAAGCTGATCCCGGTGACCTGCTTCCCCTTCGGGAAGGAGGTCATGGACTCGGACTCGGCCCGGTCCCGGATGCTCCCGACGGTCCGCTGATCCGTGGCCCCGCCCGATCCGACCGCCGCCCTCGACCCCGTCGACCAGGACGAGTACCGCCGTCTCAGCGATCTGCTGGCGGTGGGCATGGCCGTGGCCAGCACCCGGCAGGGGCCCCATGACCTCCTCGTCACCGTCGACTCCTACCTCGACCTCTCCTACGACCCGCCCACCATGCTCATCGCCCTGTACGGGATGTCCCGCGCGGCGGAGGCGGTGGAGGAGGCCGGGCACTTCTGCCTCACCCTGCTCACCGCCGAGCAGCAGGCGCTCGCCGACCGCTTCGGCACCCCGGGAGCACCCCTGCAGGGGATGCTCAGCGGCCTGGAGGTGACCCGCACCGGGGACGGGGACGCGATCCTGGCCGGCGGGCTCGCCCATTTCGCGATCCGGGTCGAGCAGGCGGTGGACGCCGCCACCCATCGGCTGCTCATCGGCCCGGTGGTTCAGATGGCTGAGGGGCCAGGCGGCGCGGAGCCCGCCGTGCGCTTCGCCGGGGAGAAGCGCACCCTGCGCTGACCGCGGGCCCAGGGGCGGCGACTATCCTCAGCAGCATGCTCCCGCTCCTCACCGTCGCGGACCGGCAGCGGTGAACCCGCTGCTGCGCCTGGCGCTGCGCCTGGTCTCCGCCGCCCGCTTCGACGTGCGGGAGGACTATGCCAGGGTGCGCCGGATGCAGCGGCAGCTGGCCGCGCTGCCGACCGCCCGCTACCGGATGCCCACCTGGGACACCTTCTCGGACAGCGGGGACGGCAGGCGCGTGCCGGTGCGGGTGTTCACCCCGCGCGTGCAGCGGCGCGAGGAGCTGCTGCTGTTCTTCCACGGCGGCGGCTGGGTCACCGGCGACATCGAGAGCTACACCCCGGCCTGCGCCACCATGGCGGACCTCACCGGCTGCCGGGTGGCGTCGGTCGACTACCGGCTCGCCCCCGAGCATCCCTTCCCGGCCGGGCTCGAGGACTGCTACGGCACGGCGCGCCGGCTGCTCGAGGACCCGCGCCGTGCCGGCCTCACCGCGGCGGACCAGATCGTGCTGGTGGGCGACTCGGCCGGGGGCAACCTGGCCGCGGTCGTCTCCCTGCTGCTGCGCGAGCAGGGGCATCGCGTGCCCCGTCGGCAGATCCTGCTCTACCCCGTCACCCATTGGGACCATGACCCCGCGACCTCGCCCTTCGAGTCGGTGCGCCGCCACGGCGAGGACTTCCGGCTGACCAGCACCGAGATGCGCGACTACTTCGAGCTGTACGTCCCGGATCCGGAGCTGCGCCGCAGCCGTCTGGTCTCCCCGCTGATGGCCCCCGACCTCACCGGGCAGCCCGACACCCTGATGATCACCGCCGAGCTCGATCTGCTGTGCGACGAGGGGGAGGCCTACGCGCAGGCGCTGGCCGGGGCCGGGAACCGGGTGCAGCTGCGCCGCGTCGAGAATGCGCTGCACGGCTTCATCGCCCTGCCCCGCTTCGCCCGTCCGCTGAAGGACGCCTATGAGGTGATCGACGCCTTCCTCGACGGCGACCCGCCCGGGAGCGCCGTCTCGTGAAGCGTCGCCACTGGGTGCGTCTGGACAACGCCTCGAACATCTTCCCCGCCGCGCGCAGCGACGTGGACCCCAAGGTGTTCCGGCTCGGGGCCGAGCTCGACCACGAGGTCGACCCGGGGCTGCTGCAGGAGGCTCTCGAGGAGTCCTTCGAGCGCTTCCCGCTCTACCATGCGGTGCTGCGCCGCGGCGTGTTCTGGTACTACCTCCAGGACAGCGACCTGCAGCCGGAGGTGAGGGCCGAGGCCGAGCAGGTCTGCGCCCCGCTCTACCAGGCGGATCGGCGCACCCTGCTGTTCCGGGTGGTCCACCATCGGCGGCGCGTCTCGCTCGAGGTGTTCCACGCCCTCTCCGACGGCACCGGGGCGCTGTGGTTCCTCACCGACCTGCTGAGCGCCTACACCCGTCGGCGCTTCCCCGGCGAGGCCCCGGCCGGCGGCGGCGACGCCGAGCAGGTCCGTCCGGGAGCGAGCGAGCGACCCGACCCGCCACCGGCCCGGATCGGCACCCATCCCGGCGCGCAGGCCGCGGAGGAGGTGCACGAGCTGACCCAGGACTCCTTCGCCCACTACTTCCGGGGGCGGCGCCGACGCCGCGAGCCCTCCTCGCACGAGCAGGACTTCACGCGGGAGGCCGCCCCGGCGGTGCTCACCGTCGAGGAGGCCGAGGATCCCGAGGACGCGTGGCCCGAGGAGGGTGACCAGGACTCGCGGTCCTCACGCCCGCCTCGGCGACGGATCCATCGGGTGCGCGGCACCCGCACCCCCGACAACCGCACTCATGCCCTCGAGCTGAGCATGCCGGCCGCGCCCGTGCTGGCGCTGGCGAAGGCCGAGGGCGTGGCGCCGACCATGTTCCTCACCGCCCTGTTCTTCGAGGCGATCCGCCGCACCGACGAGAGCGCGCATGCCGGCGCCACCATGGCGGCCTCGGTGCCGGTGAACCTGCGACAGTTCTTCCCCTCGACCTCCGCGCGGAACTTCTTCGCGACCATCCGGGTCGAGCACACCTTCGGCCAGGGCGACGACGCGCCCGGGGCGGTCGCCCGACGCCTGCAGGAGGCGTTCAGCGCCGAGGCGACCCCCGAGGCGCTCGAGCGGCGGCTGCATCGCCTGATCCGGGTGGAGCGCTGGCCGCTGGCCCGGATCGTGCCCCGACCGGTCAAGGACCTCCTGCTGAGCCTGATCAACCAGGCGAACAACCGTTCGCTCACGGTCGCGATCTCCAACCTGGGCCGGGTCACGCTGCCCGCCCCGGCCCAGGCGCACGTGGGACGGATGCAGTTCCACGTCTCCGCGGTGCGCCCCCAGTTCTGCGCGATCACCCACGACGGGCAGCTCACCCTCGGCTTCACCTCCCCGTTCGTGGAGACCGCCCATGTGCGGGAGTACGCACGGCTGCTCACCGGCGCCGGGGTCGAGGTCTCCCTCGCCGCCGCCCGGACCACCGAGGAGGAGCTCGCGGGGGTGGACCCATGAGGACCTGCACCGACTGCGACCTCCGGGTCGAGGGCGACTGGGAGCGCTGCCCCCTGTGCGGCAGCGTCCTGCACGGCGCGGAGCCGGGCGGGCAGCCGGAGCCGAGCCCGTACCCCGCGGTGCCGCTGCGCTTCTCCCGCCGCCGGGTGCTGCGTGTGCTGACGCTCACCTCCCTGGGCGTGATCGCGCTGTCCTTCCTCGCGCAGCTGCTGTTCCGCCACGACGCGGAGAGCCTCGGGGCGCTGCGCACCGTGTGGCTGGGGGTGGTGGCGACCTGGCTGGTGGTGCTGATGGCGGTGAGCAAACGCCGGAACCTCGCGAAGTTCATCGTCTACCTGGTGCTGGCCGCGGGCGGTATGAGCGTGTACTGGGACTACCTCACGCAGTGGTCCGCCTGGTCGCTGACCTACATGGTGCCGATCCTCTGCGCCGCCTCGATCGTCGGCCTGCTGATCACGGTGCGGCTGATCCGGATGGAGCTGGCCGACTACGTCGTCTACAGCGGGTTGACGGTGCTGCTGGGACTGACCCCGATCGTGTTCCTGTCCCTGGGATGGGTGGGGGTGGCGCTGCCCTCGGTGATCTGCGGCGCCCTCAGCCTCGCCGTGGTGGTGCTGCTGCTGACGCTGCGCGGCGGCGCGGTGCGCCACGAGCTCGCCACGCGCCTGCACCTGTAGCCCGGGACCGGTGCATCCGCTCGTCGGTCCCCGGCGCGCCGACGGTTCCAGCGGACGCCACGTCCCTAAGATGCAAGAGGCACGTCCGCACGCGAGAGGCGGACCCGAGCGGCCCGTGAGCGCCCACCAGCAGGAGAGAAGGTCGATGGACAGGGAGCGGCACGAGGACGACCCCCAGGGCGCCGATTGGATCTTCGCCGCCGACGATCCTCACGATCTGCCCACCGATCGCCTGCCGGACCGGGCCGAGTTCGATCGCTACGCCACTCCGCTGCTCGCCCGGCGCGGTGCGGACCCGGCGCTGCCCCCGGGGGAGAACGAGACCGTCGACCTCAGCGGCCTGGATCTCGAGGCCCCCGCTGCCGAACCCGCCGCCGCGACCGGTGCGATCCCGATGCTCGGCCCCGACGGCGACCCCGTCCTCGCCACCGAGCGCGAGGATGCCGAAGAGCGCGAGGCCGAGGGCGGCCCCGTCGACGACGAGGCGCTGGTCGCGCCGCTCGCCCGGCCGGGAGCGGTCTCCTACGCCCGCTCCGGCACCACCCCGAACCGGGAGGACGGGGACGAGATCCCGTGGAACGGGTTCGTGCTCCCCGACCGCTTCCAGGAGCTCGGCGTCTTCGACACGCTGCGTGATGTGGCCGCCCTGATCTGCCTGGCCGCCGCCCTGACCACCACCTTCACCCTCGCCCTCAGCCCGCTGCTGGAGCTGCTGGGGAAGATCGCGATCGGCTGGGCGCTGCTCGCCCTGCTGCTCGTGCACGTGCTGCGCTGGGCCCCCCGGACGCCGGCGCTGCCCGCGGTGCGCGGGCTGCGGATCATCGGCATGCTGCCCGCCCTGGCCACCGCCGTCACCGTGGTCGTCGCCGACCTCGTGCTCTCGCTGCCCGAGCTGTTCGCGTCCCTGCCCGAGGGCCCGCCCCTGGGGATCGGGATCGGCGTCTCCCTGCTCCTGCTGGGGTCGATCCTCGGCATCGAGCCGCGCGCGCACGAGGGCTATGTCCCGCAGGCCCCGGCGCGTCGGGCGGCTCGCTCGCTGCTCATCGGGGTGGGGATCGCCGCCGCCGTGGCTCTGCTGATCGCCCTGGTGATGATCGTGGGCCGGATCTTCACGACCGGCTGGCCGTACTCCCTGATCGCGTTCGCGAACACCGTGATCTCCGCCCTGCTGCTGGGGATCGTGCTGGTCTCCGCGCTGCGCCGGGAACGCTCCTGGTACGTGCTGTCCACGGCGGTGGTGGCCGCCCTGGTGATCGCCGCACTCGCCGACAACACCCTCGAGCTCCAGTTCGCAGCACCTCTGAGCTTCGCCTCCGGCTTCGTCTACCTGCCGTTCCTGGTGGCGGCCTTCGGCCTGATGATCTCCCGCTCCTTCGTGCGCAGCATGCCGGTGTCCTTCCGCCGCACCGACTGGCTGGTCTACTGCGTGCGGGCCTTCGAGTTCAGCGCGCTCATGCACGCCGCAGCGGTGCTGTGGCACCTGCTGGCCGCGATCGCCGCCCTCGGCGGGCGGGCGCCCGGCAGTCCCGTCCTCCATCTCATCGATGCCGTGGTCTGCGTCTGCTTCGTGGTCGTCTCCCTGTTCGGCCGCACCTCGCTGCTGTCCCGCCCGGCCGTGAGCGCCCGGGCCAGCGGCGTGGTCGCCGGACTGATCCTGGTGGTCGTCGGTTTCCTCGACGTGATCGTGAACTCGCTGGCGATGGCCGCCGGAGCGGGACTGGTCACCGGGGGGACGGCCCTGGCGATCGGGCTCGCCGTGGCGCTGATGCTCACGGTGCCCGCCCCGGTGCGCGACGAGTTCGGCTCCCCGGACGTCACCCGGATGTTCGCCGATTTCCGTGCCCGGGACGGTGGCT
Organism: Brachybacterium vulturis; assembly: GCF_002407185.1. NCBI lineage: Bacteria > Bacillati > Actinomycetota > Actinomycetes > Micrococcales > Dermabacteraceae > Brachybacterium > Brachybacterium vulturis. The sequence goes on along the minus strand of NZ_CP023563.1, from coordinate 3,589,493 downwards.
CGCCCTCCCTGCTCGACCGCGTCCCCGACATCACCGCGGAGACCGCGCAGCGGAAGACCTTCCCCGGCCGCTGAGGTCCGGCCGCCGCTGACCCGCGGTGACCGCTGCCCCACGGCGACCGACCCCGCCCCCGGGCCGCCGCTCGCCGCTCCTCACCCCCTGGAGAACCATGTTCCGCTGGACCCTGCACGGCGACGGCCGCACCCTCGCCCCCGACGCCATCGTCCTGCCCGAGCAGCGACTGGCCTGGCCGCTGACCATCGGGATCGGTGCCCAGCACGTGGTCGCCATGTTCGGCGCCACCTTCCTGGTGCCGCTGCTGACCGGCTTCCCGCCCTCGACCACCCTGCTGTTCTCGGGCATCGGCACCCTGCTGTTCCTGACCATCACCCGGAACAGGGTGCCCAGCTACCTGGGCTCCTCCTTCGCCTTCATCGCCCCCATCACCGCGTCCACCGCAGCGGAGTCGATGGGCGCCGCGCTCGGCGGCGTGATGATCACCGGCGTCCTGCTGGCGCTGCTGGGGCTGCTGGTCGCGAGGATCGGCACCCGGTGGATCGGCGCGCTGATGCCACCGGTGGTGATGGGCTCGATCGTGGCCCTGATCGGCTTCAACCTCGCCCCGACGGCGTACGAGAACTTCCAGCAGTCCGCGGTCACCGCGACCATCACCCTGTGCGCGGTGGTGCTGTGCACGGCCCTGTTCAAGGGGCTGCTGGGCCGGGTCTCGGTGCTGCTGGGCGTGCTCGTCGGCTATATCGCCGCGGTGCTGCGCGGCGAGGTCGACTTCACCGCGGTGGCCGCGGCCGCCTGGGTGGGGCTGCCCGAGTTCCACCACCCCGAGTTCCACCTCGGGCTGCTGCCCATGTTCCTGCCCGTGGTGGTGGTGCTGCTGGCCGAGAACGTCGGCCACGTGACCAGCGTGGGACTGATGACCGGCCGCAACCTCGACCACATGGTGGGGCGCACCCTGGCCTCCGACGGTCTGGCCACCGCGCTCTCGGCCGGCTTCGGCGGCTCGCCGACCACCACCTACGGCGAGAACATCGGCGTCATGAGCGCCACCCGCGTCTACTCCACCGCCGCGTACTGGGTGGCGGGAGCCGTCGCGATCGGGCTGTCGCTCTCCCCGAAGGTCGGCGCCGCCATCTTCACCATCCCGCCGGGTGTGCTGGGCGGGGTCACCTTCGTCCTCTACGGCCTGATCGGCATCGTCGGCGTGCGCATGTGGGTGGACGGCCGCGTCGACTTCTCCCGCCCCAAGAACCAGTTCACCGCCGGGGTCGCACTGGTGGTCGGCATCGCGGACGTCACCTGGACGTTCGAGGGCATCACCCTGACCGGGATCGCCCTGGGCACCGTCTCCGCCCTGGTGATCTACCACGCGATGAACCTGCTGGGACATGCCTCGGGCACGGAGGTGAAGGCCCCGGAGCCGACGGAGCTCAGCGCCTCGGACGCGGAGCACTGAGGCACGGACCACCCGTGCGGGTCATCCGTTTGTCTGACATCCTGGTGCATGTAGACACTGTGGGACGACTGAGAGTCTCATCGACATCCGGAAGGAATCCCACTATGAGTTCCCCAGGAACGACCGAGGAGCGCGAGGGCGCCGGGGAAGAATCGCTCCCGGCAGCCTGGCCGGCCCACCTGCCGAGGACCGTGCACCTGCCGCGCGATCAGCAGATCTCCGACTCCGACACCGATGAGCAGATCACCGAGAAGCTCCGCCGACAGGGCGCCCGCATCAGCAAGGGCACCATCGCGCCGGCGGTGTTCTGGCCCGCGCTGATCATCATCCTGGTCTTCGCCGTGCTGACGATCATCTTCCCGCAGGTGGCCAGCGACGCGATGGGGGGCACCCAGGACTGGATCACCGCGAACCTGGGATGGTTCTACATGCTCGCGATCGGCCTCTTCGTCGTCTTCGCGATCGGCGTGGCGCTGTCCCCCTGGGGCTCCATCCGGCTGGGACGCGACACGGACGAGCCCGAGTTCGGGCTGCTGTCCTGGTTCGCGATGCTGTTCTCCGCGGGCATGGGCGTCGGCCTCGTGTTCTACGGCGTCGCCGAGCCGCTGGGCTACACCACCGGCAATGCGAAGCCCGGCTGGACCGGCGAGGGCGTGGAGCTGTCCGGCAAGGCCATGGCGCAGACCTTCGTCCACTGGGGCCTGCATCCCTGGGCCGCCTACGCGGTCATCGGCCTGGCCCTGGCCTACGCGGTGCACCGCCGGGGCCGCCCGGTCTCGATCCGCTGGGCTCTCGAGCCGCTCTTCGGCGAGCGGGTCAAGGGCACCCTCGGCGACGTCATCGACGTCCTCGCCATCTTCGGCACCGTCTTCGGCATCGCGACCTCCCTGGGCCTGGGCGCGCAGCAGATCGGGGCCGGGCTCGAGGTCATCGGCCTGGTCGGCTCCGCCTCCAACACGACCCTGATGATCATCATCGTCGTGATCACCTTCCTGGCCACCTTCTCCGTGGTCTCCGGCGTGGGCGTCGGGATCAAGTGGCTCTCCAACGGCAACCTCACCCTGGCAGGCCTGCTGGCCCTCACCGCCCTGGTGTTCGGGCCCACCGTGTTCCTGATGCAGAACTTCGTGCAGTCCCTGGGCGTCTACCTCGCGGACGTGTTCCAGATGACGCTGGACGTCGGCGCCTTCACCCGCTCCGAGGACGCGCAGTCCTGGTTCGCGGGGAACACCCTGTTCTACTGGGGCTGGTGGATCGCCTGGGCGCCCTTCGTGGGCGTGTTCATCGCCCGCATCTCCAAGGGGCGCACCGTGCGCCAGTTCGTCTCCGGCGTGCTGCTGGTCCCCACCCTCGTGGGCATGCTCTGGTTCTCGATCTGGGGCGGCAACGGCCTGTACCGCCAGTGGTTCGGAGCCGGCGACCTGGGCGACATCACCGCTGAGGAGTCGATGTTCCGCATCTTCGAGGGCTTCCCGGCCACCGGGCTGCTCTCGGTGCTGGGGATCATCCTGGTCGCGATCTTCTTCATCACCTCCTCGGACTCCGGCTCCCTGGTGGTGGACATGCTCGCCTCCGGCGGCCACCCGAACCCGCCGATCTGGTCCCGCGTGCTGTGGGCCCTGCTCGAGGGTCTGCTGGCCGCGGCGCTGCTGCTCTCCGGGGGACTGACCTCCTTGCAGGCCGGCTCCCTGATCACAGCGCTGCCGTTCAGCATCATCCTGCTGCTGATGGCCGTCGCGCTGGTCAAGGCGCTGAGCCTGGACCGGGCGGTGCTCCAGGAGCATGAGCGCCTCCGGCGCCTGCGGACGGTGACCGCGTACGTCTCCGACGAGTTCGGCCACGATCACCCCTCGACCGAGGAGGTCACCGTTCTGGTCGACGACCGGATCGACTACCGTCTCACGCGCACCCGCGGTCTCTTCAGCCGCCAGCAGCGGGAGGACGCCCAGGGCACCGAGGAACCGGGAGACGGCGAGGACACCACTGTGCCCAGGTCCTGAGGCCGGGGGCCGCGGGGCGCCCGCGCGGTTCAGCCCTGTGGCGGCGGGGAGGCGAGCAGCGAGAACAGGTCCTTGGGGTCATCCGGATCGGCGATCACATCGATCCAGCTCAGCAGCTCGGAGTCCTGCGTCGCCTCCTGGGCGCAGCGCAGCGCGGAGAAGTCCGACAGGGCGAAGCCGACGGAGTCGAAGACGGTGACCTCCGCATCGTCGGTGCGGCCGGCGGCCTCCCCGGTGATCACCTCCCACAGCTCGGTGACCTCGAAATCCGCGGGCAGCTGCTGGATCTCGCCCTCGAGCCGGGTCTGCGGGGCGTACTCCACCACCACCCGGGCCGCCTCGAGGATCGCCGGGTCCAGCTCGGTCTTGCCCGGGCAGTCACCACCGATCGCGTTCAGGTGCACGCCGGGCCGCACCTGGTCGCGGCGCAGCACTGCGGCACGGGTCTTGTCGGCGGTGCAGGTGGTGATCACGTCGGCCCCGGCGATCGCGTCATCGACGGACTCCGCCAGGTGCACCGCGAAGCCCAGCGGCTCGAGGTTGCGCCGCACCTTCTCCATCGTCGTCTCGTCCACGTCGAACACCCGCAGCTGATCGATCCCCAGCACGGCCCGGAACGCGAGGGCCTGGAACTCCGCCTGCGATCCGGCGCCCAGCAGGGCGTGGACCCGGGCGCCGGAACGGGCGAGCTCCCGGGCCGCGAGCGCGGACAGCGCCGCGGTGCGCAGCGCGGTCAGCAGGGTCATCTCCGCGAAGAAGATCGGGTAGCCGTTGTCCATGTCGGCGAGCACGCCGAAGGCGGTGACCGTCTGCAGCCCGCGGGCCGGGTTCAGCGGATGGCCGTTGACGTACTTGAACGCATACAGCTCCCCGTCGGTGATCGGCATCAGCTCGACCACCCCGTACGGGGTGTGGCTGGCCAGGCGGGGGAGCTTCTCGAAGGAGTCCCAGCGGCGCAGATCCTCCTCGAGGACCCGGACCAGGGAGGTCAGGACGTTCTCCGTGCCATCGCGCTGGATCCAGCGGCTCATACCGGGCACGTCGAGCAGGTGGGGCATCGTCGTCATCTCCTGTCGGTGGGCGCGTCATCGCGCAGGGGTCGAGGAGTGCTGTGTCGTGAAGAGCTCTGACCTCCAGGATAGGCCGGAACCGCGCGCGGGGGAGGAGTTGCGGCGAGGGGACGAGGCGGTGACCGCGCCCACAGGACCCGATATGCGCAAGCATGGACGAACCGAATTAGGTAAGGGTAGGCTTCCCTCGTGCCGATCGCCGACCCCGCCCCCCGCCCCGTCCTCATCGGTGACCAGCTCACCCTGAGCTACGGCGGCAGCCCCGTCGTCCACGAGGTCTCGATCGCCCTGCGGCCGGGGGCCGTCACCGCGCTGCTCGGCCCCAACGGCAGCGGGAAATCCACCGTCCTGCGCGCCCTGGCCCGGCTGCACCCGCTCCAGGCCGGACAGACGCGCCTGAGCGACGGGGAGGGGGAGCGCCGCACGGATCTGCTCGGGGCCAAGGAGCTCGCACGCGCGCTGACGCTGTTCACCCAGACCCGCACCGCCCCGCAAGGACTCTCGGTCCGCGACGTGGTCGCCTTCGGTCGCCACCCCCATCGCCGCCGGTTCGCGGGACTGGATGAGGCGGACCGCGCCGCGATCGCCCATGCGATGCGCCTGACAGGCATCACGGAGTTCGCCGCGCGCGCCGTCGGCGAGCTCTCGGGCGGCGAGATGCAGCGCGTCTGGCTCGCCTCCTGCCTCGCCCAGGACACCGCGATCGTGCTGCTGGACGAACCCACCAACCACCTCGACCTCCGCTATCAGATCGAGACGCTCGACCTGGTGCGGGAGCTCGCCGAGGTCCACGGCGTCGCCGTCGGGATCGTGCTGCACGACCTCGACCACGCCGCGCGCATCGCCGACCAGGTGGTGCTCCTGCACGAAGGGCGCATCCACGCCGCCGGAGAGACCGACGAGGTCCTCACCTCGGCGCACCTCAGCCACGTCTACGACATCCCCATCGACGTCTCCGTCGATGCCCTCGACGGCCGGCTCCGCATCGACGCGCGCAGCCGGCGCGCGCTCCCCGCCGCCGCGTCGGCCTGAGCCGGGCGGCGGCCCGCCCGCACTCCTCCCTCCCGTTCCCCACTCCAGGAGACCTCTGTGTTCCGCACCTCCCGCCGCGCCCTCGCCGCGGCCACCGCCCTGCTCGCCATGACAGCCCTGGCCGGCTGCGGCACCACCGAGATCCCCGAGACCGCCGGAGGGGACCCCGCCGAGGGCGCCGCGCTCAGCGAATCCTGTGCGGCCGACCGGACCGCCACCGCGACCGGCCCGGTCAGCGTCACCGACGGTCTCGGACGCACCGTCGAGCTGGACGCCCCCGCCGAGCGGGTCGCCGTGCTGGAGTGGCAGCAGACCGAGGACCTGCTGAGCCTGTGCATCGCGCCGGTGGCCGTGGCGGACGTCGAGGGCTTCACCACCTGGGTCACCGCGGAGACCCTGCCCGAGGGGACGCCGGACGTCGGTACCCGCCAGGAGCCGAACCTCGATGCCCTCTTCGCCACCGACCCCGACCTCGTCATCGTCGAGGCCAGCGGACCGGAGGACGAGATCGTCGCCCAGCTCGCGGAGCGGGGCGTGCCCGTGCTGGCCACCCTGGGCGCGGACGCCTCCGATCCGATCGGCCACATGAAGGACCTGTTCAGCCTGATCGCCGAGGCCACCGGGCGCACCGAGCGTGCCGAGGCGGTGCTCGGCGAGTTCGAGGCGCACCTCGCCACGGCCCGCCAGGAGGTCACCGCCGCAGACCTGCCCACCACCGATTTCGTGTACTTCGATGGCTGGGTCGAGAGCGGCAACGTCTCCCTGCGGCCCTTCGGCGAGGGCGCGCTCTTCACCGCGATCGGGGAGGAGCTGGGCCTGACCTCGGCCTGGACCGGTGAGGTCGACCCCGTCTACGGCCTCGGCCAGACCGACATCGAAGGACTGATCGCCGTGGGGGAGGCGAATCTCTTCTACACCGGGACCGATGATCCGGCCGGTGACTACGTCGCCGAGCTCGAGAAGAACCAGATCTGGACGTCCCTGCCCGCGGTGGAGGACGGCCGCGCCCATGCCTTCCCTCCCGGCATCTGGACCTTCGGCGGCCCCCGCTCCTGCGAGCAGGCGATCGACGCCTACGTCGACTCCCTCCCCGCCCCGTGACGAGGCGGGGCGCCGGCGGGATCCTCGCCGGGGCCGCTGTGCTCACCGCGCTCGTGACCGCGGTGGCACTGGTCGGGCTGTGGCACCTCACCCAGGGAACCTCCGACGTCGGGCTCACCGACCTGCTGCGTTACCTGGCCGGCAGGCGCAGCGATGCCCGCGCGGTGACGGTCACGGAGGTGCTCCTCGCCTCGCGGCTGCCGCGTCTGGCCGCAGGCATCGCGGTCGGCATCGCCCTCGGCGTGGCCGGGGCGATGCTGCAGTCCGTCTCCCGCAACGCCCTGGCCTCCCCGGACACGCTCGCGGTGACGGCCGGCTCCTACTTCGCCCTCAGCGCGGTGGCCGCCTTCGGCCTCGCCGTGCCGCTGTGGGCCTCCGGAGCCGTCGCCTTCGTCGGCGGGCTGCTCGCCGCCGGGGTGGTGCTGGCGATCGCGGGCGGTGCCGGGTCCTCGACCACCCGACTGATCCTGGCCGGCTCCGCAGTGGCGATGGCGCTGCAGGCGGGCACCTCGATGCTGCTGATCCTCTTCGAGGCGGAGACCACGGGGCTGTACGCCTGGGGCAGCGGCTCCCTGACCCAGCTGAACCTGGAGGCATCGCTGCGCGCGCTGCCGGTGATCGGGCTCGGCCTGCTCGCCGCCCTGCTGCTCTCGCGCCGCCTCGATGTGCTCTCCCTGGGCGACGACGCGGCGAGCACGCTGGGCATACCGGTCACCTCGACCCGGGTGGTGGTGGTGCTGTGCGCCGTGCTGCTGACCGCGGTCTCGGTCACCGTCGCCGGACCGATGGCCTTCGTCGGCCTGGGGGCGCCGGTGCTGGCACGGCTGCTGGGCGGCCTGGTGGGCGTGGTGCACCGACATCATCTGCTGATCCCGGTCTCCGGCCTGCTCGGGGCCCTGATCGTGCTGCTGGCCGACGTCGGACTGCGCGCCCTGCTCACGCCGCAGGGCGCCGCCGCGATCCCCACCGGCATCCCCACCGCGCTGCTGGGAGCGGTGATGATCGTCGTGCTCGCCCGGCGCCTGCGGGACTCCGGACCGGCGGCACAACCGCCGCAGGCCCGCATCGGCCTGCGCTCCCTGCGGCGCTTCCTGCTCGTGCTCGCCGTGCTCGGTGCCCTGGTCGCAGCGGTGGTCCTGCTGGGGCTGCTCGCGGGGAGCCTGTGGCTGCGCACCGGGGACATCCTGCTGTGGCTGCGCGGTGGCGCGCCCGAGCTCATCGCCCGCGCCCTGACCGACCGGCTGCCGCGGGTCGGTGCCGCCGTCCTCGCCGGGGCGGCGCTGGCCCTGGCCGGCACGGTGGTGCAGACGACGGTCCGCAACCCGCTGGCGGAACCCGGGCTGCTGGGCATCACGGCCGGCGCCGGGCTCGGTGCGGCGACCGTGGTGACGACGCTCGACGGCGGACGCCTGCTGATGATCGTGTGCGCCGTCCTGGTCGGGGTCGCGACCTTCGCCCTGATCGCGCTGCTGGCCTGGCGCAGGGGCCTCGCCCCGGAGCGCTTCGTGCTGGTCGGCATCGGCACGGGATACGGGATGAGCGCGCTGACCACGTTCCTGCTGCTCAGCGCGAACCCGTTCGACACCCCGACGATCCTCACCTGGCTGTCGGGGACCACCTACGGCCGCAGTCTCGGCGACGTGGTGCCGGTGCTGATCGCGCTGGTGCTGATCACGCCGCTGCTGCTGGGGATGCACCGGGAGCTGGACCTGCTCGCGATCGACGAGGACACGCCGCGAGTGCTCGGTGTGCGCCTGGAGCGCACCCGGCTGGCGGTGATGGGCGTCGCCGCGGTGCTCGCCTCGATCAGCGTGGTGGCCGTGGGGGTGGTCGGCTTCGTGGGGCTGGTCGCCCCGCACCTGGCACGCGCCCTGGTGGGCGGCCGTCACCTGCGCACCATCCCGGCCGCGATGCTGCTGGGCGGGGGACTGGTGGGCCTCGCCGACGCCCTGGGACGCTCCCTGATCGCCCCCGCGCAGATCCCGGCGGGGCTGATGGTCGCGGTGCTCGGCGCCCCGTACTTCGTCTGGCTGCTGTGGCGCTCACGGGCGTGAGGACCGCACCGGCGGCCCCTCCGCCGGAGCGGAAGGGCCGTCGGACCGGGACTGCTCAGAAGAAGCCGAGCTTGTTCTCCGAGTAGCTGACCAGCATGTTCTTGGTCTGCTGGTAGTGGTCGAGCATCATCAGGTGGTTCTCGCGGCCGATGCCGGAGGACTTGTACCCGCCGAACGCGGAGTGCGCCGGGTAGGAGTGGTAGTTGTTCACCCACACGCGGCCGGCCTGGATCGCGCGGCCGGCACGATAGATGGTGTTCTGCTGCCGGCTCCACACGCCCGAGCCGAGCCCGTACAGGGTGTCGTTGGCGATCGAGATCGCCTGCTCGTAGTCGCTGAAGCGGGTGAGCGCCAGCACCGGCCCGAAGATCTCCTCCTGGAAGATGCGCATCGAGTTGTCGCCCTCGAAGATCGTGGGCTGGACGTAATAGCCGCCGGAGAGGTCACCGCCGAGGTCCGCGCGCCCGCCGCCGGTGAGCAGCCTCGCGCCCTCCTGTGTGCCGATGTCGATGTAGGAGAGGATCTTCTCCAGCTGATCGTTGCTGGCCTGCGCACCCATCATGGTGTCGGTGTCCAGCGGATCGCCCATCGTGATGGCCTCGACCCGCGCGATGCCGTCGGCGACGAAGTCGTCGTAGATCGACTCCTGCACCAGGGCGCGCGAGGGGCAGGTGCACACCTCGCCCTGGTTCAGGGCGAACATCGCGAAGCCCTCGAGGGCCTTGTCGTAGAAGCCGTCCTTCTGCGCGGCGACGTCCTCGAAGAAGAGGTTCGGGCTCTTGCCGCCCAGCTCCAGGGACACCGGGATCAGGTTCTGCGAGGCGTACTGCATGATCAGGCGGCCGGTGGTGGTCTCGCCGGTGAAGGCGATCTTCGCGATCCGCGGGTTCGAGGCGAGCGGTTTGCCGGCCTCGGCCCCGAAGCCATTGACGATGTTGAGCACCCCGTCCGGGAGCAGATCGCCGATCAGCTCGGCGAGCACCAGGATCGAGACCGGGGTCTGCTCGGCGGGCTTGAGCACCACGCAGTTGCCGGCCGCGAGCGCCGGGGCGAGCTTCCAGGTGGCCATGAGGATCGGGAAGTTCCAGGGGATGATCTGCCCGACCACCCCGAGCGGCTCATGGAAGTGATAGGCGACGGTGTCGTCATCGAGCTGGGAGAGCGCCCCCTCCTGCGCCCGGATCGCGCCGGCGAAGTAGCGGAAGTGGTCCGCCGCCAGCGGCAGGTCCGCGTTCAGGCACTCGCGGATCGCCTTGCCGTTGTCCCAGGTCTCGGCGACGGCGAGCATCTCGAGGTTGTCCTCGATGCGATCGGCGATCCTGCCCAGGATCAGGGCGCGCTCGGCGACCGGGGTGGCGCCCCAGGCGGGCGCGGCGGCGTGGGCGGCATCGAGCGCCAGCTCGATGTCCTCGCCGGTCGAGCGCGCCACCTCGGTGAAGACCTCACCGGTCACCGGCGTGGGATTCTCGAAGTACTCGCCCTTGACGGGCGGGACCCACCGGCCGCCGATAAAGTTCTCGTAGCGGGGCGTGAAGCTGACCTTCGCGCCCTCGGTGCCGGGGCGTGCATAGAGCGTCATGGCGTTCCTTTCGCTGCGGTGCCTGTGCGGCGGGACCGACGACGTCGTCGGATGCCCGGCACCGTAATCCAGGTCACGTTGCATGAACGTTGCACGAGGTGCGAGAGGGGTCAGCCGCTCTCGCCGCGCAGGGCGCGGGCCCGGGCCACGGCGGCCGAGCGTTCCGGCGCGTCCGCGGGGGCGAGCTCGAGGATCGCCATCAGCATCTCCAGGTCCGCCTCCGCCTCGGGCCGCTGCGCAAAGCGCCACAGCTGGGCGGCGGTGCCCACCTCCAGCAGCAGCTCGCGCAGGTGGTCGCCCTCCCGCCGACTCCACCGACGGATCGCCGGTGCCTCCGAGGTGGGCAGCAGGTCACCGCGCCAGTGCTCGAGGGCGGCCGCCACGTCACCGCGCTCGAGAGCGGCTCGGGCGCGCTGCAGGTCGCTGCCGATCGGCCCGAGCAGGCGGTACGGGCGCGAGCCGATCTCGAGGTCGGGGAGGGAGGTGAGCACCGTGCGCAGCCGCACCATCTCGGCGCGCACCGTGCCCTCGGCGGCGATGCTCCCGTGCAGCTGTTCGGCCAGCTCGGCGCCGCTGATGCCGCCGGGGCGCAGGTGCAGCAGGGTGAGCAGCTCGGCGTGGCGGCCGCTCAGCTCGAGGCTGCGGGAGCCCTGGCGCAGCAGCGGGGCGCGGGGTCCGGTCAGCAGCAGCTCCGCCGGGCGGGCGGGGGAGCGGGGCAGGATCCGCGGCCGACGGGCGGCGGCCCGGTGCGGCTGCGAGGGGTCGGCGGGCGGCCGGGAGCGCAGCTCCTCCTGCACTGCGCGGGCGGTGGCCTCCAGCAGCGGCAGCACCAGCGGGGAGACCGCCTCGGCGCTGCCGGTGACGTCCAGGACGCCGAGGGTCTCGCGGGTGTGCGGGTGCCGCACCGGGACCGCGCTGCAGCTCCAGGGGTGCACGGCCTCGTGGAAGTGCTCGGCCCCGACCACCTGCATCGAGGAGGCGGTGGTCAGGGCCAGGGCGGGGGCCGAGGTGCCCATGGCGGATTCGGACCAGTCCGCGCCGGCGGCGAAGCCCATGTCCTCCGCGCGGGAGATCAGCCGGGGCCGGCCCTCGACCCACAGCAGCCGTCCCGTCGCGTCACCGAGGGCGACCATCAGCCCGGCCTCGACGGCCGGGTCGATCAGCCGGGAGCGCAGCAGCGGCAGCACGCGGGAGAAGAGGTGCGCCTGCCGGGCGGCGGCCAGCTCCTCCCCGTCGAGCGCCTCGCCGGTGCGGAGCGCGCCTGCGGGCAGAGCGGCGAGCGAGCGGCGCCAGGAGGCGAGCACCGGGGCGCGGACCAGATCCCGTCCGCCACGCAGCTCGCTGTGCGCCCGCAGGTCCTCATGGGCGCGCAGCAGCCGCGCCTGGTAGGCGGAATCCGTCGGTGACCAGCGGGTGGCGGTCATCCGGACGTGCTCAGGGGGGTAGGTGCGGAAGGGCGTGCGTTGCTCACGATCCACCTCGTCGTCGCTCGTGTCACAGCTGAGCCGACCGTACCCCGTGCTCCGGGGCGGAGCAACGGTGCCCGGCCGCGCCGCTACGCCGCGGCGGGGGCCACCGGGGCGCGGGTGTGCGAGCTCGAGCCGGGCCGCCGGGTCGCTCCCTCCCCCTGCCGCGGGGGCAGGTGGATCCCGGCGAGCATGCAGCGCACCGAGCCGCCGGCCGCCTCGATCGTGGGCACCGGCGCGGCGAGGATCCGACAGGAGCGTTCGATCCGGCGGCGCTGGCCGGGGGTGAGCTGCCCGGCGGCCCGAGCCGACATCACCAGGAGCCGGCCCTCACGTCCCTGCACCTCGAGGCAGTTGCCGAGGAAGCCGTGCACCTGGTCCTCGGCGAGTTCCACGACCTCGCGGCCGCTGCCGCGCAGCGAGTCCAGCACCTGGCCCCGCAGGCCGGCATCCCGGATCATCTCCGCACCCACCAGCGCGACCTCGGTCCCCACGCTCATCAGCACGTTCGTGTGGTACACGGGCACCCCGGCGGCGTCGGACGCGTCGAACAGCACCGGCTCGTACCCGAGGTCGGCACATGCCGCCCTGAACAGGTCCGGGTCCGCCCGACGGGAGCGGCAGGCGTAGGCGATCCGCGCGACATGGTCCAGCACCATCGCCCCGGTGCCCTCGAGGAACCGGCCCTCCTGCTCGGCACCCGAGTAGTCGAGCACCCGGTGCACGGCGAAGTGCTCCCGGAGGTGCTCGACGAGGTCACCGCGCCGCTCCGTCCGACGGTTCACGGCGTACATCGGGTAGAGGGCGAGGGTGCCGTCGGCGTGCGTGGACAGCCAGTTGTTGGGGAACACGCTGTCGGGAGTCGCGGTGCCCTCGTCGTCGACGACGGTGACCCCCACCCCGGCAGCGTCCAGCACCTCCGCCAGTCCCGTCACCTCCGCCGCCGCCCGCTGCGCGATCTCCTCGGCGGGGGCGTCCAGGAGATGCTGGAAGGCGTTGTCGGCCGCTGTCAGCGGGTTGGGCCGGAAGTGGTGGGGGCGGACGAGGACGACGTGCGCAGGCGCCTGCCCGGTCATCTCAGCTCACCGGTGCCAGGACGTCCACCAGGGAGAACAGGTCCTTGGGGTCATCGGGCTGGGCCACCAGGTCCACCTCGTCCTGCAGGGCGCTGCCGGCGGTGGCATCCCGGGCGCAGCGCAGCGCGGCGAAGTCGGAGATCGCGAAGCCGACGGAGTCGAACAGGGTGATCTGCTCCGGCGACGTGCGGCCCGCGAGGGCGCCGGTGAGCACCTCCCACAGCTCGGTGACGGGGAAATCGGGCGCCATCTGCTGGATCTCGCCCTCGATGCGGGTCTGCGGCGTGAACTCCACGAACACGTCGGCCTGCTCGAGGATCCGGGCGTCCAGCTCGGTCTTGCCCGGGCAGTCCCCGCCGATCGCGTTCAGGTGCACGCCGGGCCGCACCTGGGAGACGTCCAGGATCGTGTTCTCGGCCTTGTCCGCGGTGCAGGTGGTGATGATGTCGGCGCCGTCGACCGCATCGTCGACCGAGGTCGCGGCGTGGGCCCGGAAGCCGAGCGGCTCGAGGTTCCGGCGCACCTTCTCGACCGCCTCGGGGTCGATGTCGAAGACCCGCAGCTCCTCGATGCCGAGCACCCCGCGGAAAGCCATCGCCTGGAACTCGGACTGCGACCCCGCACCGATCAGGGCGAGGGTGCGGGAGTCCGGGCGGGCCAGCACCTTCGCGGCCATCGCGGAGGCGGCGGCGGTGCGCAGCGCGGTCAGCAGCGTCATCTCCGCCAGGAACGTCGGGTAGCCGTTGTCGACATCGGCGAGGACCCCGAAGGCGGTGACGGTCTGGAAGCCGCGGGCCGGGTTCGAGGGATGGCCGTTGACGTACTTGAAGGAGTACAGCTCGCCATCGGAGGTGGGCATCAGCTCGATCACGCCGAGCGGGGTGTGGCTGGCGATCCGCGGGGTCTTGTCGAACTTCTCCCAGCGGCGGAAGTCCGCCTCCAGGTACTCGGTCATCCGCACCAGGATCTTCTCGGCGCCGTCGCGCCGGATCCACCGGGCCATGTTCGCCACATCGAGCAGCTGGGTCATCGTCTCGCCTCCTGGGTGCGGGGAGGCCGGCCTGAGAGCGCCGGCGCTGATACCTCTCAGCCTAGAGTTCGCAGATGGCAGGCGAAATGGCGGGAATGCTGAGTTTCTGTCAAGCCTCTGCGCAGTCTGTGAAGCCCGCAGTAGCATCATGCGCATGGAGCGCCTCACCGATCTCGACGAACGACTGCTCGCCGCCCTGCGCAACGACGGCCGTGCCCCGATCGCCGCCCTCGCCACCCGGCTCGGGGTGTCCCGGGCGACGATCTCCAGCCGGATCGACAAGCTCACCGCCGCCGGGGTGATCGTCGGCTTCACCGTGCGGGTGCGGGACTACGCCGAGGCCTCGACCGTGCGCGCCACCTCGTTCATCGAGGTCGAGGGCCGCAGCACCGACCGCGTCATCGTGCACCTGCGCGGCTTCCCCGAGATCCAGTCCCTGCACACCACCAACGGCGGCTGGGACCTGGTCGCCGAGATCGCCTGCCCGGACCTGCCGGCCTTCGACGACGTGCTGCGCCGACTCCGCTCGATCGACGGGGTCGTCAACTCCGAGACCAGCCTGCTGCTGAGCTCCGTGCTGCGGTGAGAGCGCAGGCGCAGCAGAGCCAGGGTGATCCCGCCGCAGGGCCCGTCCCGCTCACCCCGTCACCGCCGCCAGCAGCTCGAGCACGTGGCGGTAGCTCTTCCCGGTCGCGGCCTGCATCCCCAGCTCGCAGGTGCGGTTGGCGCTGACGTACCAGTCCGTCTCCCGCCGGGCGACCTCGGCGGCCTCGGCGGCGGTGGCCGAGGCGGTCAGCTCGGGATGCAGCATGCCGCGGTCGCCGGCGTAGCCGCAGCATCCCCAGTCCACCGGCACCACGACCTCCGCGGCGCAGGCCTCGGCGATCGCCACCAGGTCGCCCGTCGCCCCGAGATGGGTGGTCGAACAGGTGGGATGCACGGTGACGGATCCGGCGCGCTCGCCGATCGAGAGCCGCTCCAGCAGGTGCCGGCGCACGAAGGTGATCGCATCGACCACCTCGACGTCGCTGCCCGCCATCGTCTCGAGGATCCCCTCGGTGCAGCTGGCGGCATCGAGGACCACGGGCAGCCGCCCGCCGTCGCTCGCGGCCAGGAGCGTGGTGCGCACCCGCTCGCGCATCCGCTCCTTCGCCGCGGTCATGCCCTTGGAGGAGAACGGGGTGCCGCAGCACAGCGAGGCGGCGCCGTCCGGCACCGCCAGCCGCATCCCGGCGCGCTGGGCCAGCAGGGTCAGCGCGGCGGGCACGCCGGCGGAGGCCGTTGCAGCGGAGTCCGCCGAGGACCCGCACCCGCAGTTCCCACCGCACCCGGTGCGACCGGTCGGGCGCGGCTCCTCCGCGGCCCCGAACATGGTGTGCACACAGGCCGGCAGGTACACGGCGGCGACGTCGGCCGAGGCCCGCCCCCGCCCGCCGGCCAGTCGCACCGCTCCTCCCCGGCGCGGCAGCTCGGGCCGGTACTGCGGCACCGCGTCGGCGCCCAGCAGGGCCCGGCCCACAGCGGTCGCGGCGCGCGGCAGTCCCGCCGGCACCGCTCCCGCCGCGCCCATCGCGGCCGAGGCGCCCCGGGTCAGCAGATCCCAGCTCCCGGCCGCCGCCGACCACGCCGCGTTCGGGGCGGCGCTCGTGTCCTCGGCCCGCAGCCGTCGCACCAGATCGCCGGTGTTGATGTCGACGGGGCAGGCCGTCACGCACATCCCGTCGACGGCGCAGGTCTGCAGACCCTCGTACTCGTACGCCGCCCGGATGGCGCGCGCGGTCTCCAGGTCGCCGCGCTGCTCGGCGAGGTTCGCGTCCCGGCGCAGCACGATCCGCTGCCGCGGGGTGAGGGTGAGGTCCTTGCTGGGGCACACCGGCTCGCAGTAGCCGCACTCCACGCAGCGGTCCGCCTCCTCCTCGATCTCGATCACCGGCTTGAGGTCGCGCATATGGGCCGAGGGGTCCTCGGTGAGCACCACCCCCGGGTTCAGGATCCCGGCCGGGTCCACGAGCGCCTTCAGCTCCCGCATCACGCCGTACAGCTCGGGCCCGTACTGCCGCTTCACGAACGGCGCCATCATCCGCCCGGTGCCGTGCTCGGCCTTGAGGTTCCCGCCGTGGCCGAGCACCAGGGTGACCATGTCCTCGGTGAAGGCCTCGAGGCGGTCCCCGCCGTCCCCGAGATGCTCATTGAGCAGGAAGTGGATGTTGCCGTCCTTCGCGTGCCCGAAGATCACCGACTCCGCGTAGCCGTGCCGGTCGAACAGGCCCTGCATGCCCTGACAGGTGGCCTCCAGCGCCGGGACCGGCACCACCACGTCCTCGAGCAGGGCGGTGGATCCGGCCGGCCGCGCCCCGGCCACCGCGGCGTACAGCCCCTTGCGGGTGGTCCACATCGCCGCCCGACGAGCCCCGTCGGTGGTCATCGCGAAGGGGGCGGCGAGCCCGAGGGACGCAGAGAGCGAGAGCGCCTCGGCCGACTTCCGGGCGAGCGCCTCCGGATCGTCGCTCCGATGCTCGACCAGCAGCGCCGCGTGGTCCTGGACCGCGAGCCCGCTGATCTCCTGCGGCGCCCCGGCCAGGCCCTGGGCGACGCGCAGGGAACGGGCGTCCATCAGCTCGGCGGTCGCGAAGCCCGCCCCCACCACCTCCGGCAGCGCGGACGTCGCCGCGGCGAGCGAGGGCAGCACCAGCAGCCCGGTGGCGATGTGCTTCTGGATCGGCACCGTGCGGAAGGTGGCGGAGGAGACGAAGGCGAGCGTCCCCTCGGAGCCGACCACCAGGTGGGCGAGCATCTCGGCCGGGGTCTCGAAGTCCAGCAGCGCATTGATGCCGTAGCCCATCGTGTTCTTCAGGGCGAAGCGCTCCCGGATCCTGCGCGTGGACCCGGCATCGTCCCGCACCCGCCGGCGCAGCCGCAGCAGACCCTCGTGGAGCTCCGGCTCCTCGCGCCGCAGGCGCGCGTCGGCGCCCTCCCGCCCGGTGTCCACGATCGTGCCGCTGGGCAGCACGAAGCGCAGCGAGTCCAGGGTGCGGTACGAGTTCTCGGCGATCCCCGCGGCCATTCCGGAGGAGTTGTTCGCGATCACCCCGCCGATCGTGCAGGCGATCTCGGAGGCCGGATCCGGGCCCAGCCGCCGCCGGTGCCGCAGCAGGTGCGCATTGACCTGCCGCAGCGTCGCCCCCGGTCCCACGCGCACCCGCCGGCCCGCCTCGAGCACCTCGATCCGGCGGAAATGGCGGCGCACATCGGCGAGCACCGACTCGCTCTGCGCCTGCCCGGACAGGCTCGTGCCGCCGGAGCGGAAGGTCAGCGGCCGACGGTCGCGGCTCGCCTGCCGCAGCAGCGCCACCACCTCGGCCTCATCGGCCGGGGCGGTCACCGCCTCCGGCAGCAGCAGGTAGTGGGAGGCATCGTGCGCGAGGGAGTGGCGGGCGACGACATCCGTGTCCAGCAGCGGTGGATCGGTCATACCTCACGGTATCCCGACGGGCAGCACGGCCGGCGTCCCGCGGACCTGTACCGTCGGGACGTGACCAGCGCACTGACCACGTACCTCGACCGGCTCACCACCGCCCTGTCCACCGCGACGGCGCCCGAGCAGCCCGACGCGGTGTCCCCGGACCGGGGCATCACCGGTGATGTGGACACCCAGGGCGACATCCCCGAGCTCTCCTTCCTCTCCGGGGCCCAGGAGGACCATCTCGGGGTCGCGGTCTGCGACATCGACGGGGAGATCACCGGGTCCGGCAGCGTCCACGAGTTCCCGATGCAGTCGATCTCGAAGGCCTTCGCCTACGGGGCCGCGATCGACCTGCACGGCATGGACTACGTCGACACCGTCGTGGACGAGGAGCCCTCGGGGGAGGAGTTCAACGCCCTCAGCCTCGACCCGGTGACCAAGAAGCCGAAGAACCCGCTGGTCAACATCGGTGCGATCCGCACCCACGCGATGCTCGGCACCACCAGGGATGAGCGCACGCAGCGCCTGCGCGCCGTGCTCGACGCCGCCGCCGGCAGGCCTCTGGAGCCGCATCGCGAGACCTGGCAGGAGGAGCTCAAGAGCGCGGACCGCAACCTGGCGCTGGCCTACATCCTCCGCGCCGCCGGGTCCATGACGGAGGATGCCACCGACGTGGTGGGCGGCTACATCGAGGGCTGCGCGGTGCTCACCTCCGTCACCGATCTCGCCGTGATGGCCGCGACCCTGGCCTCGGGCGGCACCAACCCGCTCACCGGCGAGGTGGTCTTCTCCCGGGTCGCCGCCCGCCAGGTGCTCTCGGTGATGCTCACCTGCGGGATGTACGACAACGCCGGCGACTGGGTCAGCGACGTGGGTCTGCCCGCGAAGTCCGGGGTGGGCGGCGGGATCATCGCCGCCCTGCCCTCCCGCTTCGGGGTGGCCAGCTACTCCCCGCAGCTGGACCTGCACGGCAACTCGGTGCGCGGCACCCTCTTCTTCGAACGCCTCAGCACCGACTTCGCCCTGCACATGCTCGACGGGGTCGAGCCGCGCGACCTCGAGGAGTGCGCGCAGGAGCTGATGGAGGTGGGCACGCACCCGTGAGGCGGCCCGGTGCACCGCTCACGCCGGTGGCAGGACGTGCACGACGTCCTCGCCCTCGACGGAGCCGGGTCCGGGCACGGCGGTCAGGAGCAGGACGGTGTCCTGGATGGCCTCGACGGACCGGCGCTGGGGCGGCATCTCGTGGAGCGTGCCGCTCTGGAGCACGAACGGCTCGGCGGCATCGACGCGGATCGCCCCGCGCAGGATGTAGATCGTCGCCGGCACATCGGATTCGTGCTCGGCCAGCCGCACCCCTTCGCGCAGCGCGATGACGGTCTGCTGCAACGGTCCGGTGCGCACCAGATGCTGGGTGAAATGGCCGTCCGCGGCCTCACGGGCACGGTCGATCGCGAGGGTGATGACGTTGGTCAGAGCAACCATGAACAGCTCCTTGGTCCGGGCCCCTCATCATGTGCCCGGGTCAGGGGAAGGTCAATGGCAGCGGCGGCGCGGGTCCGGCGGAGCGTGCCTGCGGTCGGTAGACTTCCCACCATGAGTCCCACCTCGAGCAACGACCTGGTCCGCCGTCCCTTCCAGGGCCTGCCCCATGAGCAGGACCTGGTGGCGATGCGGCAGCTGATCCCGGCGGCGACCATGGCCGCGAAGACCACCGCCGAGTACGGCTCCCTCGACGTCGAGATCGCGACGATCCTGCCGATGGCCTGGCCCGCCGTGCGCCGCACCGACGGTTCCGTCACCGTCGGCATCCAGGCCGGCTACCCCGGCGGCGACCTCTCCCGCGGGATCGGCCAGGCGATCAGGCTCGCCGCCGCTCTCGAGCCCGGCAACCCGATCACCACGGTGACCCTCGACGAGGACGCCCCGCGCCTGCAGGACATCCTGGACCTCGAGGGCCCCTTCGAGATCCAGGTGCAGGACACCTTCGAGTTCTGGCTCGATCCCAGCGCCGAGCGCACCGGCGAGATCGAGGCCGCGATCACCCAGGCGAACGACTCGATCATGCCCACCCGTGCGGTGGCGGGCCTGCCCCACGCCTACTGGGTCGACGCCGGTGCCAAGGAGCACCTGCGCTGGGTGCTGGACGCCGACGAGGAGAAGGTGATCGATGCGGTCGCCCGCCTCCACGCCCGTCGGGAGTCCGCCCTCGGCGAGGGCACCAAGTACGTCGGCTCCTTCCGCGCCGAGGGCCTCACCATCCCGGTGTGGGACCTGCCCAAGGGCTGCGGCGCCGAGGGCGTCGAGGCCGAGGCGGCGGCCTTCCGGTCCCGCTTCGAGGAGGCGCTGGCCGTGACCGAGCCGCTGACCGCCCTGGAGCGACGGGCGCGCGGCGGCATCGTGGCACGACAGGTGACGCTGCGATGAGCGCCGCGGGGCCGCTGACCGCGCACCGTCCCGAGCGCGTGGCCGTCGTGATCCCCGCCAAGAACGAGGCGGAGCGGATCGAGGCGACCATCGCGTCCGCCCGCCGGATCACGGGAGTGGACCTGGCGATCGTCGTCGACGACGGCTCCACCGACGCCACCTCCGCCGTCGCGATGGGGGCCGGCGCCCTGGTGGTGCGGCACAAGACGAACCGCGGCAAGGCGGCGGCGATGGCCACCGGCGCCCAGCTGGTCGCGATCCGCGAGGGCGCCGAACGTGCTGATGGCGGGACCGACTTCTCCGAGGAGCTGCATGCCGAGCCGCGGGTGCCCGGCCACACCGGCCCGCTGCCGGTGATCGATCCGACCGACACCGTGCCCCGCGCCCTGCTGTTCCTCGACGCCGACATGACCGAGACCGCCGAGGCCGCGCAGCCGCTGGTGGACGCGGTGCTCGACGAGGGCGTGGACATGGCGATCGCCCTGCTGCCCCCGCAGGACGGCGCGAGCGGGATGGGCATCGTGGTGCGCACCGCCCGTCGCGGCATCCAGCGCGCCACCGGCTGGGAGCCGACCCAGCCGCTGTCCGGCACGCGCTGCATCACCCGCGAGACCTGGGAGGCCTGCCTCCCGCTCGCCCCGGGCTGGGGCGTGGAGACCTCGCTGACGATCGACGCGCTCTCCGCCGGGTTCTGGGTCAAGGAGATCCCCGCCCAGCTCCACCACCGCGCCACCGGCAAGGATCTGCGCGGCCAGCTGCACCGCGCCGCCCAGCTGCGCGACGTGGTGCGGGCCCTGGCCCGCAAGCGCCACCTGCCCGCGGACCTCGAGGACGCGGAGCTCGAGGACGCCGCTCTCGGCGAGGCCCAGCGCTCCACCCTCGAGGAGCCGGAGGAGACCCCGCTGCCGGCCGGGCCCACCGACCACGACCAGGAGAAGACCTGGACCGTCGTCCCCGAGCAGGACGTCGCGGCCGCCGCCGCTCGCGCCGACGGACGCCGGGCCACGCTGGCCGACCTCCCCGTCTCGGGCGAATTCTCCGATGACGAGACCCGGGCGCTGGGCGACGTGGACGTGGCCGAGTTCGACGCGCTGCTGCGCGACCTGCCGGTCGAGGACGACTTCGCCCCCGACGACATCGTCCTCCTCGCCGGCATCGACCTCGAGATGCTCGCCGTCCGGCTCCATGACGCCCCGGTCGCCGCCCGCTTCGCCCCGGAGCATGCGGTGATCATCGCCTCCCACCTCGAGCTGGACGAGCCCGAGATCCCGGACTCCCTGTCCGCGCCCCTCACCCCCGACGAGTACACCTCCCTGGTCGTGCACGCCGCAGTGGAGGCGGAGAACGAGGCGCAGGACGAGGCGGAGGACGAGGCCGAGGGCACCGAGCGATGAGGTTCTTCTCCGACCCGGTGCTCGAGGCGATGGCGACCCGGCGCTCGGTCTCCAAGGTGGGGCCCGAGACGCCGACCGATGCGGAGCTGGCCGAGCTCCTCGCGGCGGTCACCCCCGTGGCCGATCACAAGGCGCTGCGCCCCTGGAGGCTCCTCCTGCTGCGCGGCGAGGACCGCAGGACTCTGGGCGAGGCACTGGACGCGGCGGGCGGCGTGGTGCGTGAGCACGGGGACCACAACCGCAAGCCCTTCCGCGCCGAACTCCTGATCGCGATCGTCGCGAGCCCGAGGGAGCACCCGAAGGTGCCGCGCTGGGAGCAGCTCGCGGTGGCCGCGGGCGCGGGCCATCTGCTCGAGCTGGCGCTGTGGCGGGCGGGATGGGGCGTCATGTGGCGCACCGGCGTGCTGGCGGACAGCGACGAGGTCCGCGCCGCGCACGGGCTCGCCGAGACGGAGCAGCTGCTGGGCTGGTTGTACGTCGGCAGCATCGACGAGTCCTTCCGCCGTCGGCTGCAGACCTCGCACCGCCCCGCCCTGGATCCGCAGCAGTTCCTGGGCCGGATGCCGCGGTAGGTCCGGGGGATCGCTCAGCCCGTGGGCGCCCGGGACGCGGAGTCAGAGGCGGGGTCGGGCAGCACCGCGGGCAGGTGGCACAGCCAGATCCCGAGCATGGCCGCGACCAGCACCGGTCCGGTGTCGTTGACCGCGTAGCCGATCCACGCCCCGGCCACCAGCGCCACCCGCACCGGGTAGGAGGCGGGATGCGCGGCATCCAGCGCCGCCAGTCGCCGCCAGCGGAGCCGGCCCGGGAGCAGGATCGCGACCGAGGCGACGACCGCGCACAGCATGACCGCCGCGAGCGCGGGATAGCCGGTGGTCATCGCCACGTTCTGAGCGAGCTTGCGGATGACCACGTCGAGCAGCTCACCGCTGAGCAGCTCATCGATGAAGCGCCCCAGATGCGTGCGCTCCTCCGCCGGCCGCAGCCAGTCCAGGAACGACACCCCGAGCACCGCGACCGCGCCGCCCACCCCGAGGGCCAGCAGGTGCCACAGCCGCGGCCGGATCCCGGAGACCAGCAGCGCCAGCAGCCCGAAGGTGGGGACCGTGGCCAGCATCGAGCCGAAGTCCGCGCCCATCGACGGGGCGACGCACACGAGCGCGACCAGACCGCCGACCACCACCGTCCACACCGTCCTCGCGCGCGCGGTGCGCACCACCGTGAACAGGCACAGCAGTGCCATCAGCGACGCCGCCAGCACCATCCCGAACAGGTGGTTCGAGAGTCCGTAGAAGCGCCCGCCGGAGATCGGCTGCGCCCCCAGCGGCGAGGACAGCTGGAACCGGGACCCGGTGGCGGACTCCCCGAGGATCAGCAGCGCGACCAGCGCCGCCGAGACACCCACCGGACCCAGCCGGTGATGCCGCCAGGGACCGGCCAGCACCAGCACCGACAGCAGCGCCCCGCCCGCCCAGATCACGCCGGTCAGCGCGAGGGTCGGCTGCTCCGCCCGCCACCAGGGCACCAGGGAGGCGAACAGCCCCAGGGCCAGCGGCAGCGGCGCGATCGCCGCGAGGCCACGGCCGACGACGGCGAGCCGTGGCCGCCGCGCCAGCGGCGGGACCAGCACGATCACGATCCCGATCGCGCCGAGCACGAACCAGGAGCCGAGCGCGGGGACGGTGGCGGCATCGACCTGCTCCGCGGCCTGCGAGCGGTCCAGCGCCAGCTGCAGCGGATCTGCGTGCTCGGTGCCGCGGAACGGCTGGCCGGGGACCAGCCCCTCGGCGCTCGCGCCGTGGGAGGCGAGGATCGTGGGCAGCACATCGGTGAGCACCACCACCCCGGTCTGCTTGGTGGAGCCGCTGGTGAGCGCCTGTCCGGGGAAGGCCGTGTCGAGGGCGACCTGCAGCCCGGCCGTGCGCGAGGCGACCGCGCCGGGATTCTCGACGGACTCCGGATGCTCGGGATCGGTGGCCGCGACGGAGACCAGCAGGGTGCGGGGGAGATCCGCGGCCTCGCAGCCGCCGAGCTCGTCGAGGATCGCGCCGACGGTCGCGTCGAGGGCGGTCAGCGACTGCTCGCGGGCGGGATCGTCGGCCTGGGGGAGGGACGGGGCGATGACCTCGACGAGGCCCCCGGCACCGAGGGCGGCGGCGATCTCGGTGGAGGCGGTCTCGGGCGGCGCGTCACGCCCGTCCAGCTCGAACGTGCTCACCGGCACGTCGAGCCGCTCCCACTGGTCCGTCGCCGGGGTGGGGATGCCGCTGGTGCGCGGCGCCTCCTCCGCCAGACCCCGATACCCGGTGTGCAGCGTCTCCAGGCCCTGCCGCTTCGTGGAGACGACGCTGGTCGAGGTGGTGTTCATGGCACCGACCCCGGAACGGTCCGCGAGGCACTGGAGATGCGGGGTGGTCTCGGGGTCGATGTCCTCCCAGGTGAGCCCGGCGGTCGCGATCACGAGGCGCACGGGGTCAGCGCGGCCGTCCGGATCGTCGGCGGAGGCCGACGGGGCACCCGCCAGCACGAGCAGGCCCAGCAGCGCGGCGAGCAGCACGGCGAGCGGCGCACGGCGCACGGTGGCGAGCAGATCCTGGAGCACGCCCCGATGTTACGGGGCGAGGGGTGCGGAACCGCGACCTGCGCAGATCCTCCACCTGTCCTGCACCGGACCTCGCCCTCGTGCTCAGCGCTCTCGCTCTGGGGGTGCTGGTGCTGGTGACGTTCGTCTCCACGACGCTCGCCACCTCGGGCCGGTACTTCAGCACGGTGCAGGACGGCGCCGACGGCGGCGTCCTGCGCACCATCGCGAGTCCGTTCCCCGGCGCGCACTACACGGTGCCGATCTGGGTGAGCCTGCTGCCGCTCGTCGTGAGCGCCGTGCTCGTGCTGCGGCTGATCCTCCGTCGTCGCCCGAGCGATGACCCGCAGGACATACTGCTGCGCCGCCGCTCCTCGACCTCGGTGCTCGGCGCCGTCGTCCTGGCCTGCGCGCTCACCCTCGTGCCCGTCGCCGGGCTGATGGTGATGCGTCTGGCATCCGCCCCGGGCCAGGGGACGGGGCTCGCTCTCGCCCTCGCCGGGCCGGGTGCCCTCGTCGGGCTCCTCGCCCTGCCCGCCGGGCTCGCTATGGTGGTCTTCCCGGAGGTCGTCGCCCGCCGGTCCGGCGCGGCCGACGGGCCCGTCCCGGAGATCGCGGTCCGGGGACACGGCCCGGCGGCGGCGCAGGGGACGCGCTGATGAGCCATATCGTGGTCGATATGAACAACCCGACGCCGCCGTACGAACAGGTCCGCCGCGAGATCATCGAGCAGGTCGGTTCCGGTGAGCTCAGGCCCGGCGACAAGCTGCCCGCCATCCGGGTGCTCGCCGGGGATCTGGGCCTCGCGCCCGGCACGGTCGCCCGCGCGTACAAGCTGCTCGAGGAGGCCCAGATCGTCCTCACCCGGAGGGGCGCGGGCACGACCGTCGCGCCCGGCGCGGCGATGGAGGCGCGCAAGCTCGCGGCGACCGCCGAGCGCGAATCCGGCGGGCCGATCGATGCCGGGCTGGTGGCGCTGTTCGCCGGCCCGATCGTGGCCGCCCGCGCCCGCGGCGCCCGTGACGTGGAGATCCTCGCCGCGGTGCGCGCCGTGCTCGCCGGGGAGAACGGGGAGGACGGTGGGGGAGCGTGACATCGGTGCGTCTCGCACAGCACGACGCCGCGGCGGCGGCACCGTTCCGGGATCGCATCCTCGAGCTGTGGCCGAGCGTCTTCGGCCCCGTCGCGGATGAGCATCAATGGCGCACCGGGTTCTGGGAACAGCACCGCGGTCGCGCAGACTTCCGCCTCATCACCGCCGAAGGCGGAGACTCGCTGCTCGGCTTCGCCTGGGGGTGCACCGGCGAGCGAGGACAGTGGTGGGCGGACATGGTGCACGCGGCCATCGAGGCCGACGCCGATGACTGGGTGGGTGGCCACTTCGAAGTCGTCGAACTCGCCGTCGGTCCCGAGCATCGGGGCAGCGGGCTCGGGGGAGCGCTCTTCGACGCTCTGCTGGCCGATCTCGAGCACGACCGTGCGCTGCTGCAGACCGACGTCGATCCGGATGGTGCCGGCCATCGTCTGTATCGCCGTCGGGGCTGGACCGTGCTCGGCGAGCTCTCGCCGGGGAAGGTCATCATGGGGACGCGACTGGCGGCATGATCCACCTCGAGCGTCTCGGCCCCGAGCATGCCGATGCGATCCTCGCCGGCCAGGATCCGGCGCTCGCTGCGGAGATCGTGGGGGAGCGGTGGAGCCGGGCGAGCCTCGACTCCTTCCTCGCGCGCGCGGCGCGTTGGCGGGCCGATGGTCCGATCCGGGAGTTCGCAGGGATGAGCGGCGGAGCCCATGGCGGCGCCGGCGTTCTCCTCGGCGGCGGCGGGCTGAACCTGCTGGATCCGGGGCTCGAGCACGGTGACGCCGTGCTGACCTACTGGATTCTCGCCCCGCACCGGGGGAGGGGTCATGGCCATGACCTCGTGAGCGCCCTGCTCGCCCGTGCTCGGGAGGACGTGCGGATCTCCCGGCTCGTGCTGCGCATCGCCCCGACGAATCATATGTCGTGCGCCCTCGCCCGGAGCGTCGGCGCACAGCAGACGAGCGAGAGGGAACGGCATCCGGCGGACGCAGCGCGCGCCGTGGACCGCTGGATCCTCGATCTGCGCGAGGACTGAGGCTCGCGGTTCACCTCACTCCCGGGCCGTCAAGGCGTGTCGTGAAATGTGGATTCACTGTGCAATAAATTGTGGATGGATTCAATCATTCCTCCCCACTGCAAGTTATCCACAAATTCATCCCCATCTGCAGGGATGTCTTGTGTCGGTGGGTGCGCACGAGATAAACTGAGAACCGCAGAAAGAGTTGTTCTTTGTGCGCGGTGTTTTGTGCATTCAGTGTTTCGTGCATTCCGCGATCGAACGCCACGACGAGGAGGTGGAGACGATGACCGTGACCCAGCCGCATCCTGCTGGCCGCTCCGGCGACGCTGTTCCCTCCTCCCGGGTTCGTGCGCGCACTCCGCTGACTCCCGACTCTCTGGTGTCGCGCGGGAAGCTCGTGGCCGGCGACGCCGACGCCGCCGCGATCATCCGGATGATGGAGACCGAGCGCGAGGAGTCCCGGCGCCATGCCCGGCACCTGCTGGACCTCGCCCCGTTCTGGATCGACCACGAGGACCCGGACCTCTCGGAGGACCGCGAAGAGCGGAGCCTCGCGATCGCGATCGCCCTGCGCACCACCACCGCCCGGGCCTCCTGCCGGATCCGTGACGCGCATGTCGCCACCGCCGAGATGCCGCGGACCTTCGAGCGCCTCGCCGCCGGGGGCATGCCGAAGGACTGGCATCAGAAGATGCTGAGGTCGGTCCGTGACTTCACGCCGTTCCAGCGCTCGCAGGCGGATGAGTTCATCGCGGCCTGGGACCTCGCCTCGATACCCGCCGATCGATTCCAGGACGAACTGCGGCAGCTGGTCTCCTGGTTCGAGAGGGAGGAACCGCGCCACTGCCCGGAGCACTCGCGTGACGTCACCGTCGAGTCCAGCGGACGCGACGACGGCATCGCCTGCCTGCGCGTGACCGGTCCGATCCCCGAGATCCTCGCCCTCGCCCGCCGGATCGACGCCGCGGCGAAAGCGGTCCAGGCCGAGCAGCGCCATGCCCTCGAGGACGGGGCCCCGATCCCCTTCGACCTCGACGGGGACGTCGCCCGCGACGGCGGCGCCATGACCCTCGCCGCCCTGCGCTACGCGGTCATCCACCGCACCCTGCTGGACACCGCCGGTGTCGAGGTGCCCGCCCCCCGTCACCGCATCAACATCGTGGTCCCCGTCCTGACGATGATGGGCCTGGACGACACCCCCGCCACCTTTGACGGTGTGACCCCGCTGCCCGCCGCGATGGCCCGCAAGCTCGCCGAGTCCGAGCCCGTCTGGCACCGGGTCTTCACCGATCCGGCCACCGGCGCATTCCTCCCGCTCCCGGCCCAGCGCTACCGCCCCACTCCCGAGATGGTCGAGCACCTGCGACTGACCACCCCTCGCTGCGCCGTCCCCGGCTGCACGAAGGGCACCACCGATGACGCGGAGAACGACCACATCGAGGAGTTCGACCACGCGCACCCGGAACGTGGGGGCCCCACCAGTCTCGACAACCTCCACCGATTGCACTGGGGGCATCACGACCTCAAGACCGCCGGACGCGTGGACCCGGTCCGAGAACCCGACGGCTCCACCACCTGGACCGTCGGCTCCCCACCCCTGGTCACCACCAGGGTGTCACCCCGCCCTGACCTCGCCACGCCCCGTGTCGCGACCGCCATGAGGGAATCCTGGGAGCGCTACCAGTGGCTCTGCATGATGGAAGAGATGGAACGCCACGGGGAGGTGGATCGGATCTTTCGGGAATGGGGACCAGTGGACACCGCCGTCGAGGAGGCATGTCTCGATGAGGACGACCTCCGGCGCGCGTCCTGGGACATCGACCCGCCGTTCTGAGAAGGCCCGCCATGGCACCATGTTCCGATGCCGCGCACCATCCGCCTCGTGCCCCCGTCCGTGACCCGGTACTCCGAGTACCTCGACTGCATAGCCGACTTCGCCGGCACCGCGATCGGCGGGTCAGGCATCCGTGATCCGCAGCAGCCTCCCGTCGCCGACGGCGATGTCATCGAGTTCGTCACCGCCCGCCTCGCCGAGGAGGACTCGGACACCGAGCTCGCCGACGGCTGGGTGCACTGCACCAGCCGCTGGATCATCGACGCCGAGACCGAGGAGATGCTCGGATTCATCGCGACCCGGCACCGGCTGAATGCGTTCCTGCTCGCGCAGGGCGGCCACATCGGCTATTCGGTGCGGCCCTCGGCCAGGCGCCAGGGGATCGCCTCCGCCGCCCTCGAGCTCGCGCTCGCCGACGCGGAGCGGCTGGGCATCGACCCGGTGCTGGTCACCTGCGACGACGACAACCACGGCTCCCGCCGCACCATCGAGAAGGCCGGCGGCGAGCTCGAGGACGTCCGTGACGGCAAGCGTCGCTACTGGATCGGTGAGGGGCCTCGTCCCCACGCCTGAGCGCTACCCTTTCCCCATGCGGTACGGATTCCTCGGTCCCGAGACGACCTTCACCCACCAGGCACTCCTGCAGGCCCTCGCGGTCATGCCCGAGGAGTTCGACGCCACCGCCGCGGAGATGGTGCCCTTCTCCTCCGTCGCCACCGCCGCCGCCGACCTGCTGGCCGGCGACATCGACGCCCTCATGGCCCCGATCGAGAACTCCGTCGAGGGCGGGGTCTCCGGCACCCTCGACGTCCTCGCCGCGACGGACTCCATCACCATCGTCTCCGAGCAGACCGTGCAGATCACCTTCGTGCTCGCGGCCCGGGAGGACACCGCGCTGGACCAGCTGACCAGCGTCTCCTCCCATCCGCACGCCCAGGCGCAGGTCCAGGGCTGGCTGCGGGAGCAGGTGCCCGGCGCGCAGATCGCCGCCGCCTCCTCGACCGCGGCCGCCGCGCGCGACCTCGCCGCCGCCGAGGCGGGCGAGGCACGCGGCCGGGCCGCCGTCTGCTCCCCGCTCGCCGCCGAGCACTTCGGCCTCGCGGTCCTCGCCGAGGGCATCGAGGACTACGAGGGCGCGACCACCCGCTTCGTGCTGGTCACCCGCGAGGGACGGATCCCGGCCCGCACCGGCGCGGACAAGTCCACCCTCGTCCTGCAACTGCCGCACGACCGCTCCGGTGCGCTGCTCGAGGCGCTCGAGATCCTCACCTCCAACGGCGTGAACATGTCCCGGATCGAGTCCCGTCCCATCGGCGACTTCCTGGGCCGGTACTCCTTCTCCCTCGACATCGAGGGCCACATCGAGGATCGCCGTGTCGCCGCCGCGCTGCGGGCGCTGCATCGGCTCTGCCCGGTGGTGCACTACCTCGGCTCCTACCCGCGCATCGACGGTCGGCGCGCCGAGGTCCGCGAGGACTTCGCCGACCACGCCTATGACGACGCCCGCGAATGGATGCAGCGACTGACGGAGATGATCACCCCGACCGACCCGAGCACCGAGATCTGAGCCCGGACACCGAGATCTGAGCCCGGACACCGAGACCCGAGGGAGCGCACGATGGCAGAGAAGACCACCACCCCCGTCCACGGCAGCACCGCTGTCCGGGCGATCGACGAGCGGCTCATCATCCCTCTGCCCGAGGAGGCCAGTGCCGCGCTGCCCTCCCGCGGCCAGGTCGCCGTCGAGGCCGTGCTGAACGACCACGAGCTCACCACCGTCGTCGAGCCCGACGGTCGCAAGGGCCACTGGCTGCGCGTCGACGACGCGCTGCGGGACGAGCTCGACCTCGAGGAGGGCACCGCCGTCGAGTTCACGCTCACGCCGACGGCGGCCTGGCCCGAGCCGGAGATCCCGAGCGATCTGGGCGCCGCCCTCGAGGACGCCGACGACCTGGCCCCGACCTGGGCGTCGATCACGCCCATGGCGCGCTGGGAATGGGTGCGCTGGGTCGGCGCGACCCGGAATCCCGACACCCGCGCCCGCCGCGTCGAGGTCTCGATCGACAAGCTGCGCGGCGGGAAGCGCCGCCCCTGCTGCTTCGACCTCGCCTCCTGCACCGATCCGGAGCTGGCCCGCAGCGGCAGGCTGAAGGACTGATCGCGGGGACCTGTGCCGGAATCGGGGTCAGAGGGTGAACTAGGGTGAGAGGCGACGAGGTGGACTCGACAGCGGGGCGCCATCGTCGTCCGTGCCGGCAGCCCCGCGGAGGATCAGACATGCACAGCGCTGCTCAGCCGAATCACCCCTCGACCCCCGGTGACCCCGCCGCGCGCGATCTCGGCATCGTGGTCGGATTCGACGGCTCACCGAACTCCGAGCTGGCACTGGACCACGGCGCCGCCGTCGCCGCGCGCCGCGGCTGCCCGCTCACCGTCGTGATCACCTACCGGCCCACGATCCCGGGATACCCCACCGACGACGAGCTGCCGCCGGACCCCGAGGACGTGGCACGGAGGCAGCAGGCCGAGGCGGTGCTGGGCGGGGCCGCGCAGCGGCTGACGGAGCATCCCGGCACGGTCTCCTACCTGGCCATCGAGGGTGACTCCGTCGGAGCCCTTGCCGACGTCTCCGCGTCGGCGCAGCTGGTGGTCGTCGGCGCCCGCGGGCGGGGCGGCTTCCTCGGCCGGGTGCTGGGGTCGGTGTCCATGGCGCTGCCCTCGTACGCTCGGTGCCCCACCGTGGTGATCCCCGCTGCGTCGGAGCCCTGCGACGGTCCGGTGGTCGTCGGTGTCGATGGCTCGCAGCACGGTCGTCGTGCCGCGCTGCAGGCGGCGCAGGAAGCGGCCGACCGCGGCACCTCCCTGGTGCTGGTGACCGCGCTGCAGACGCCGGACAGCGGCGAGTACTGGTTCCCGCTGCGCCCCGGCGATGCTGCGGAGCTCGTCGAGGAGCACCGGACCGAGCTCCAGGATCGTCTGCAGCAGGAGATCGCGTGGCTCCTGGAGCGCGTGCCCGGCATCGAGATCACCGGCGAGGTCCGGCGGGGGGCGGCCGCTGCCGTGCTCCACGATGCGGAGCGCGGGGCGCAGCTGCTCGTCGTCGGCTCCCACGGCCGCGGCCGCGTGGCCAGCGCCCTGCTCGGCTCGGTCTCCCGGGCGATGCTGCACGGAGCCCGGCGACCGGTCATGGTGGTGCCGCCGCGGGCGGACGACCGCGCGGACTGATCGCCCGAGGACCTCTGTCCTGGGCATGACCTCCGGTCCGACGTACGCTGGGACACGACGAGGATGAACTCGAGACTCGGGACTCGGGAGCGGGGCGTCATCATCGTCCTCACCGGCAGCCTCGCGGAGG
This sequence comes from Brachybacterium vulturis, assembly GCF_002407185.1. Taxonomy (NCBI): domain Bacteria; kingdom Bacillati; phylum Actinomycetota; class Actinomycetes; order Micrococcales; family Dermabacteraceae; genus Brachybacterium; species Brachybacterium vulturis. The sequence goes on along the minus strand of NZ_CP023563.1, from coordinate 3,558,458 downwards.
AACTGCCATGTTGATCGACGATCACCCTGAGCTGCGCGAGATCCCCTTCGACCTCTCCACACGCGATCTCGGCATCGTGGTCGGATTCGACGGCTCGCCGAACTCCGAGCTGGCGCTGGACTACGGTGCCGCCGTCGCCGCCCGCCGTGGTGCCCCGCTCACCGTCATCACCGCGTACAAGTCCCCCTTCCCGCTCTACGTCAACTACGCCTCGCTCCCACCGTCGAACGAGGAGGGGGCCGGCAAGCGGGAGGCCGCCGCCGTGCTGGAGGACGCCGCGACGCGGCTCGCCGGGCACCGCGGAGAGGTCACCTACCTGGCGATGGAGGGGCACTCCGTCGGAGCCCTCGTCGACGCCTCCGCGAAGGCGCACCTGGTGGTCGTCGGCGCCCGCGGGCGGGGCGGCTTCCTCGGCCGGGTGCTGGGGTCCGTGTCGATGACACTGCCGGCGCATGCGCAGTGCCCCACCGTGATGGTCCCGGCCGAGGCGGAGCTCAGCGACGGTCCGGTGGTCGTCGGTGTCGACGGGTCGGCCCATGGGCGCCGTGCCGCCCTGCATGCGGCGCAGGAAGCGGCCGACCGCGGCACCTCCCTGGTGCTGGTGACCGCCATGCAGACGCCCGACACCGGCGAATACTGGTTCCCGTCCCAGCTGCGCGACGCCTCCGACCTCGTCGAAGGGCGGCGGGCCGATCTCGAAGAGGAGCTGCAGGAGGAGGCCGCGCGGATCGCCGAGCACGTGCCCGGCATCGAGATCACGGGTGCTGTCCGGATCGGTGCGGCCGGCGAGGTCCTCCACGCCGCGGTGCCCGAGGCGCAGCTGGTCGTGGTCGGTTCCCACGGCCGCGGCACCGTCGCCAGCGCGCTGCTCGGTTCGGTCTCCCGGGCGACGCTGCACCGGGCTCGGCGACCGATCATGGTGGTCCCGCCGCTGCGCGATGAGCGGGTGGGGTGATCAGGCCTTCTTCGCCCCCTTGGCACCCTTGGCCTCCGGGACCCGCAGGCGCAGCACGCCGGGATCGACGGTCGCGATCATGTGGGTGGCCTCGGCATCGGTGTCCCCGTCGAGCTGCACCGGCTGCGGCTTCGTGGTGGTCACCTGGATCCCGGTGGTCAGGTAGCGGTCCATGCTCGCGAGCTTCGGACCGAACTTCGGGGTGAGCTTCGGGTTCACGACCTGGGCGGCGACCTGGCTGAAGCCGGCGGCGCCGCGCCATCCGGCCACGACCACCTCGAGCAGGCCGTTGTCGATCGTCGCATCCGGCATCAGCACGAAGCCGCCGGGCAGCTTGCCGACATTGCCCAGCAGCACGGTGCGCGCCTTGTGCGCGTGACGGGTCTCGTCGGGCAGCTGCACGACGACGTCCACCGAGCGGCCCAGCACGGTGCGGATCCCGCCGAAGATGTAGGCGATCCAGCCGATCCGCTTCTTCATCTCCGGATCGGTATAGCCGATCATCTCCGCATCGGCCCCGAATCCGGCGATCACCAGGAAGATCTGCCGCTCCGCGGAGCGGGCGGCGGCGATCGAGTCGCCGATGCGCAGCCAGCCCACGTCGACCTGTCGGTCCGTGCCGGTCAGCGCGGCGATCATCGCTGCGGTGGGGTCATCCAGCGGGACCTCGACGTTGCGGGCCAGCAGGTTCCCGGTGCCGGCGGGGATGATGCCCATCCGGGTGTCGGTGCCGGCCAGCACCGAGGCGACCAGGCGCACCGTCCCGTCGCCGCCGGCGGCCACCACCAGATCGGCGCCGTCCGCGACGGCCTGCTCCGTCTGGCCCGTGCCGGGATCCTCGATCGTGGTCTCGTAGAAGACGACCTCGGCACCCTCGATCCGCTCGACCACATCGGTGATCTTCCGGTGGAAGGTGTCGGTCTCCTCGAACTTCGAGGGGTTCAGCACCACGGCGACCCTGTGCAGGGAGTCGTCGGCCGACGGGCCCGCCGACCCGTCCTCCGCGCCTCCGGAGGTCTCGGAGGCGCGGGCGTGGACCTCGTGCCCTTCGGCGGCCGCCGTGAGCGCGGCGAGCTCGCGACGGTGGCGGCCCAGATGGCGCAGCACCACGACCAGCAGCACGATGGTGATCACGGCGATGACCACCGTGGTGATGCTCAGCAGCAGCAGAGTGTGGTCCATGTCGTCAGAGTAACGGCACGCCTGTGCGCGGGTAGTCTGGGTCGATGATCGATCTGCGGCACCTGCGCGAGAACCCTGAAGCTGTCCGTGACGCCCAGCGGGCGCGCCGACGTGACCCCGCCGCCGTGGACGCGGTGCTGGAGGCCGACGTCCGCTGGCGCGAGATGACCGCGGCCTTCGAGTCCGCGCGCGCCGAGCAGAAGGCCTTCGGCAAGCAGGTCGCCCAGGCGCAGGGCGAGCAGAAGCAGGCGCTGCTGGCCGAGGTCAAGCAGCTCGCGGCCGATGTCAAGCGGCTCGAGGCCGAGGCCGGCGAGGCGCTGACCACCCGCGATGCGGCGCTGCGGGAGATCCCGAACCTCTCCGAGGGAGCCCCCGAGGGTCTCGAGGACGACTTCACCGTGCGCGAGCACGTCGGTGAGGTGCCGCGCTTCGAGCATCCGGTCAAGGATCACCTCGAGATCGCCGAGGGGCTCAGGGCGATCGACATGGCCCGCGGCGCGAAGGTCTCCGGCGCCCGCTTCTACTTCCTGCGCGGCATCGGGGCCCAGCTGGAGCTGGCGATCCTGAACTCCGCGATCGACCAGGCCACGAAGGCCGGGTTCACGCCGATGATCACCCCCACCCTGGTGCTGCCCGAATCGATGGAGGGCACCGGCTTCCTCGGCGAGCACGCCGATGAGGTCTACCACCTGGACAAGGGTGATGATCTCTACCTCGTCGGCACCAGCGAGGTGGCGCTGGCGGGCTACCACAAGGACGAGGTCATCGACCTCTCCGACGGCCCGCTGCGCTACGCCGGCTGGAGCGCCTGCTATCGCCGCGAGGCCGGCAGCTACGGCAAGGACACCCGCGGCATCATCCGCGTCCACCAGTTCCACAAGGTGGAGATGTTCTCCTACTGCCGGATCGAGGACTCCTACGAGGAGCACGAGCGGCTGCTGGACTGGGAGCGGGAGATGATGGCCCGCATCGACGTGCCCTACCGCATCATCGACACCGCCGCCGGCGATCTCGGCACCTCCGCCGCCCGCAAGTTCGACTGCGAGGCGTGGATGCCCTCGCAGTCGACCTACCGCGAGCTGACCTCCACCTCGAACACCACGCAGTTCCAGGCGCGACGGCTGAACATCCGCGAGCGCACCGAGGACGGGCTGCGGCCGGTCGCCACCCTCAACGGCACGCTCGGCACCACCCGCTTCCTCGCGGCGATCCTCGAGAATCATCAGCAGGCCGACGGATCGGTCGTGGTCCCCGAGGGGCTGCGCCCCTACCTCGGCGGGCGCGAGGTCTTCGAGGTCGTGGGGGGCGCTGCCTGAGATGGCGTCGTCGTCCCCGCTCCGCCGCCTGCTGGAGGCTCTTCGTCACCGACGGTTCACCCGTTCGTCGCACGCCGATGCCACACTGCAGGACATGACCGGCATGACCACCTCCGCCCCCACCTCGATCACCGACCGTGAGGCCACCCGTGCCCGCCTCGGGGAGCACCTGACCGGCCTGGCCGGTGCGACGCTGCTGATCGGGCTCGATGTCGACGGGACCCTCGTCGACCACGACGGCGCGATGACCCCCGAGATGCACCGGGTCCTGCAGCGGGCCGCCGAGGAGCACACCGTCGTCATCGCGACCGGCCGTTCCCTCGGGGCGACGCTGCCGATCGTCGAGACCGCCGGGATCACCCGCGGCTACGCAGTCTGTTCCAACGGCGCCGTCACCGTCGAGATGGATCCGGAGGCCCCCGGCGGTCACCGCATCATCGACACCCGCTCCTTCCTGCCCGGCCATGCGCTGCGCACCCTGCGCGAGGTCGCGCCCGATGCGCACTATGCGGTGGAGATGTCCGACGGGACGTTCCGCTCCACCGCCGGCTTCCAGGACGCGAGCTTCGGGGTCCAGGCGATCGAGAGCGATCTGGACGAGCTGATGGAGCTCGAGGCGGTGCGCGTGGTCGTGCATGTGCCGGACCTCTCCCCGCAGGAGTTCTCGAAGGTCATCGCCGACTCCGGCGTGCACGGCGTCGAGTACTCGATCGGCTGGACCGCCTGGCTCGACATGGCCGCTCCCGGCATCTCCAAGGCCAGCGCCCTCGACGCGCTGCGCGAACGGCTCGAGATCGACACGGGCCGCACGGTCGCCGTCGGCGACGGCTTCAACGACGTCGAGATGCTCACCTGGGCCGGCGTGGGCGTGGCCATGGGCCAGGCCCCGCAGGGCGTGAAGGACGTCGCCGACGTCGTCACCGACTCGATCTTCGAGGACGGCACCATGCTGGTGCTGGAACAGCTGCTGGACTGATCAGCCCCGGCGCGCGGGCGGTGCGACCTGCAGGACGATCTTGCCCAGATGGCCGCCCTCGCGGAGCACGGCATGAGCCTCCGCAGCGTGCTCGAGCGGCATGCGGGCATGGATCGGGATCTGCAGCTCGCCCGAGGCCAGCAGCGGCCAGACCAGCGCCTCGGCGGCCTCGAGGATCTGGCGCTTGGCCTCGGTGGGGCGGGAGCGCAGGGTGGTGCCGATGACGCGGGCGCGCTTGCCCATCAGCAGCCCGATCGGCAGCTCGCCGGTGGCGCCGCCGAGGGTGCCGATGATGACCAGACGCCCGTGCTCGCGCAGCATCCGCACGTTCTCGCCGAGCGTCGGCCCACCCACCACGTCGAGGATCACGTCCGCCCCGCCGGTCTCCCGCACCGCCGCCAGCAGATCCGTGGAGTGCCGGTTCCAGGCCATGTCCGCGCCGAGCTCGCGCACGGCCGGGAGCGCCTCGTCGGAGCCGGCCGTGGTGAGCACCCGGGCGCCGAGGTGCCGGGCCAGCTGGATCGCGACGGTGCCGATCCCGCCGGTGCCGCCGTGGATCAGCACCGTCTCGCCCTCGGCCAGCCCGGCCTCGATCACCAGGTTCGAGATCACGGTCGCGCACACCTCGATCACGCCCGCGGCCTCGACCAGGTCACGGCCCTGCGGTGCGGGGAGCAGCTGCGGCTCGGGGACGGCGACCACCTCCGCGTAGCCGCCGCCGGCCAGGAGCGCCACGACCGGCTCGCCGGTGTCGCGGCGGTGGCCGGAGACCTCCAGCCCCGGCAGCTCGGAGGCGCCGGGCGGCGGCGGGTACTTCCCGGCGACCTGGGCGAGATCGGCGCGGTTCACGCCCGCGCCGACCACGTCGACCAGCACCTCGCCGGGGGCCGGGACCGGCTCGGGCAGCTCGGCGAGCTCGAGGCGGTGGTCCTCGGTGATGGTCATCGCGCGCATGGTCACCGGTCCACCTCCACGATGGTGCGGCCCCGCACCTGTCCGGCGAGGATGCGTTCGGCGTGGTCGATCACCTCGGAGAGCCCGATGGCGGTGGTCATGCCGTCCAGCAGCTCCGGGTCGAGCTCGCGGGCCAGGGCATCCCAGGCGCGCTCGCGCAGCGGCAGCGGGCACTGGACCGAGTTGATCCCGGCCAGCGTCACCCCGCGCAGGATGAAGGGCAGCACGGTCGCGGGCAGGTCCGGACCCTGCGCCATCCCGTAGGCCGCGACGGTGCCTCCCCAGCTGGTCTGGGCGAGGACGTTGGCGAGCGTGGTGCTGCCCACCCCGTCGATCGCCGCCGCGAAGCGCTGGGACTGCAGGGGACGGCCCGGCTGCTCGGACAGCTCCCGCCGGTCCAGCACCTCGGCGGCGCCGAGCTCCCGCAGGTACTCCCCGTTCTCCTCGGTCCGGCCGGTGGAGGCGAGCACGCGGAAGCCGCGGCCCGCCAGCAGGGCGACGGCGATCGAGCCGGCGCCGCCGGAGGCTCCGGTGACCAGGACGTCTCCGGCGTCCGGGGTGATGCCCGCATCCTCCAGGGCCAGCACCGCGAGCATCGCGGTGAACCCGGCGGTGCCGATCGCGGCGGCGCGGTCGGGGGAGAGGGTCGCGGGCAGGCGCACCAGGGCGTCGGGGCGCACCCGGGCACGGGTCGCGAAACCGCCGTGGACCGATTCGCCGATCCCGTCGCCGTTGAGGACCACCAGGTCGCCGGCGGAGAAGCGCTCGTCGGCGGAACCGGCGGCGTCGGTCACCCGGCCCACCAGGTCGATGCCGGGGATCAGCGGATGGGTGCGGGCGATGCCCTTGCCGGCCAGGGCCATGCCGTCCTTGAAGTTCAGGCCGGAGACCAGGACGTCGAGGCCGATGTCACCGGTCAGCAGCGACTCCTCAGCGTCCTCCAGCAGGCGCGGGGCCGCGCCCTCGGACTCGATCAGTATCGCGCGCATCGGGGGCGCTCCTCTCGTTCGGGGCGGGTGGCTCCAGCCTATGCGCCGTTCGTCGTCGCCGGGGTCCAGGGACCGGCGCAGGGGGAGCGTTGGAGTGGAAGCTCAGGATCAGACACTTGTCCTCGAGTGAGGGCGGATCATGACTGCAGACCTGCCCGAAGGTGCTCGTGAGGCTGCGGCCGCCGGTGCGCTCGCACCCGCTGCCCGGATGGGTCCGAGCCCGCTTCTCACGGTCACTGACGAAGAGATGCTCGTCCTGTATGGGAGCGCGGGAGAAGGACAGTTCGCTTCACCGTGGCTCGGCCGTCTGGCCGCAGATCGCGGCGAGAGGTTCGACCGGAATGCATCGTCCGGAAGGATGAGGGAGATGGCAGAGATCAGGTATCGAGCGCTCCGCACCGGATGGGTCCGTGCAGCGCTGGGAATCGTCATGGCCCTTCCGATCCTGACCATGCTCGTCGGCGGTGCGGTGCTGCTCACGCTCGATTCCCTCGCCGGGGTGCTCGGGGCCGTGATGTGCTGGGTGGTCGGGGTGCTCTTGGTCGCCATGCTGGTGATCGGCACCCGGCTCCAGTTCCTCGTCGATGACGACGGGCTCACCCTGGTCCACTACCTCCGCACCCACCGGATCCCGTGGGGGCAAGTCGCCGCCATCGAGCAGAGCCATGCCTATTGGTCCTCGGGGGCCGTCGTCGTGGTGCTCCGAGATCCACCGGGGCACCGAATCATGGCGCGGGCGACCGGGGACCGCGTCGCCCTGTACCGCGGGGAGAGCCCCTTCGCTCTGGGCAGTCCTCGCGACTACCTGCACCCGCCCGCCCTGGCCGCCATTGCCGCGCACCGGCGCTGGCTCGCGGCCGAGAGCCGGTAGCCGGCAGGTCTCCGCACGGCGTCTGCAGGCGCCTCACTCGCTTCGGCCGCGGAAGCGTGCGGCCCAGTGCTGCCGCATCGATCCGCAGAGACCCTTGACGGCACGTCAGTTCAGTGGTTCATTAGTGGAGTAATGAACCAAGGAGCCGCAGCGGCGGCCCGACCACAGGGGAGGCTCGAGTGCTGGACGAGTCGAAGCCGCTCTACATAGCGGTCGCGGAGCAGATCGAGGACGGGATCCTCGACGGCACCCATCCGGAGGACTCCCCGGTGCCCTCCACCAATGAGCTGGCGGTCTTCCTGCGGATCAATCCCGCCACCGCCGGCAAGGGGCTGAACCTGCTCGCCGATGCCGGTGTGCTGGTCAAGCGGCGCGGAGTGGGCATGTTCGTGGCCCCCGGGGCCATCGCCCGGCTGCGGCAGCGCCGCCGCGACGACTTCTCCGACACCTACCTCGTCCCGCTGATGCGAGAAGCCGCCCACCTGGGCATCGAACCCCGAGAACTCATCGAGATGATGGAGACCCTGCGATGAACGCCATCGAGACCCGAACCCTCAGCAAGCACTTCCGTGACGTCACCGCCCTGGACGGCGTCTCGATCGACCTCGCCGAGGGGCGCGTGCACGGGCTGCTGGGCCGCAACGGCGCTGGCAAGACCACCCTGATGAAACTGCTGACCGGGCAGCTCTTCGCCACCTCCGGCGAGATGCGCGTACTGGGAGAGGACCCGGTGGAGAACGCGCACGTGCTCTCGCAGACCTGCTTCATCCAGGAGAGTCAGAAGTACCCCGACGGGTTCCGTCCGCTGGACGTGCTGCGCATCGCCGGAGGCCTCTACCCCGCGTGGGACCAGTCGCTCGCCCGGGAGCTGGTCGCCGAGTTCCGGCTGCCGGAGAAGCGGGTGATCAAGAAGCTCTCGCGCGGCCAGCTCTCCGCCGTCGGCATCATCGTCGGCCTCGCCTCGCGGGCCCCGCTGACCTTCTTCGACGAGCCCTACCTGGGCCTGGACGCCGTGGCCCGGCGACTGTTCTTCGATCGCCTGCTGGCCGACTTCTCCGAGCACCCCCGCACCGTGATCCTCTCCACCCACCACATCGACGAGGTCTCCAACCTGCTCGAGCACGTCGTGCTGCTGGACGAGGGGCGGGTCGCGATCTCCGCGGAGACCGAGGAGCTGCAGAGCGCGACGATCGAGGTCTCCGGGCGGCTCGAGGAGGTCCGGTCCTTCGCCGCCGGTGCCGAGGTGCTCCACCTCCAGGAGATCGGTGCGCTCGCCACCGCGGCCGTCCATGCCGAACCGGGCAGTGCGGAGCGGGCCCGGGCGGCCGGTCTCCAGGTCTCCCCCGTCTCCCTGCAGAACTACATCGTCCACCGCACCACCGCCGCGGCCTCCGCGCCGGTGACCTGAGAGGAGCTCCGAGATGCGCTCACGCAATGTCATCGACATGCATCTGGTCAATCGCATGCAGGCCTTCGGCTGGCCTCTGTTCGCCGTCACCATCGCCTTCATGGTCATCCTGGCGGTGGGACTGATCGTCCGCTCCCAGGGCGGCGAGGCGCAGGCGGGGATGTACGAGGGCATGGAGTGGAACGGGGCGATCTTCGCCCTGCTGGGGCCGCTGATCGGCTACGGCTTCACCTCTATGGGCCAGTACTTCCCCCTCGCCCTCGGGCTGGGACTGACCCGTCGCGAGTTCGCCGCCGGTGTGAGCGCGGTGTTCCTGGGCAACGCCGTGATCTACTCCGTGCTGATCACGATCGGGAAGACCATCGAGAGGGCCACCGAGGGCTTCGGCCTGCGCATCCGGTTCTTCGATGTGTTCTACACCGGCACCGGCTCGTCCTGGCAGACGCTCGTGCAGACCTTCCTGCTGATCCTGGCGGTGCTGTTCCTCGGGGCCGCCATCACCGCGGCCTTCCAGCGCTTCGGCCAGGCCTTCCTGTGGCTCTCCGCAGCGGCCCTCGCACTGATCGGCCTCGGCGTGCTCGCCGGGGTGGTCTTCCTCGACGGCTTCGGCAGGGCCCTGCTGGACGTCCTCACCATGGGATGGGGCCCGTGGATGGGGGTGATCGCCGTGATCGGTGCGCTCTCCGCCGGCGTGTGGCTGATGCTGGTGCGGCGCACTCAGGTGAGATGAGTCCCGGTACACTCCCGGGGGTGCCTCCGGGCACGAGGAGGGTTGTCAGAGCGGCCGAATGAGATGGTCTTGAAAACCATTGTGCAGTGACCCTGTACCGCGGGTTCGAATCCCGCACCCTCCGCCCTCGGCCCGCGCCCAGGCCGTGACCTCACGGGCCAGGTCGCGGTCCAGCGCCGCCTCCGAACGGCGCAGGAACGTGGGTCGCCCCCGCAGCGCGCGGAGGCCGTCGGGGCCGATGTAGGAGCCGGGCGGCAGCGGCTGGGTGGCGGCGAAGAGCACCGTCGCGGCCCCTCTCGTCGCCGGCATGGCGAGCGGACGGGTCAGCTCGGTGACCATCCGGTCCAGTCGTGCGGAGCCGGTGGCGTTCTGCAGGTTCGTCAGCACCCAGCCGGGATGGACCAGCTGCAGATCCACCGGCCCTGCCAGCTGCCGCAGCCGCTCCGCCAGCTCGAGCCCCCACAGCATGGTCACGAGCTTGGACCGTCCATAGGCGGCGGGCAGCGACCAGCCGCCGCGGGAGAAGTGCGGATCGGCCAGATCGATCGCACCGGAGGCGTGGGCATCGGACGCCGTCACCACGACCCGTTCTCGCACCAGCGGCAGCAGCAGATCCGTCAGCAGCAGGGGCGCCAGGGCGTTCACCCCGGTCATCAGCTCGAAGCCGTCGGCCGAGACCTCACGGCGCCGGGTCACCAGGCCCGCGACGTGGATCAGCAGGTCGATCCCGCGCTCGCCGGTGAGCTCCGTGATCTCGCGCGCCGCGGAGCGGACCGAGGCGAGCTCCGCCAGATCCAGGTGGACCAGGCGGACCGCCTCCGGCCGGCCGGTCTCGCGCACGATCCGCGAGCGGACCACCTCTGCCTTGGCGCGATGGCGCACCGCCAGGATCAGCTCCGCGCCCCAGTGGGCGAGCTGGAGCGCCGCCTCGCGCCCGAGGCCGTCGCTGGCCCGCGTCATCACGACGGTGCGCCCCCGCAGATCGGGCGCGTGCAGATGCTCCCAGCCCATGGCGTTCATCGCGCCATCGTAGAGGTGCGGACGCGGAAGGGCGGCGGCACCGGGCCGCGTAGCATGGCGGGCACAATCCGCCCGATCGGCTCCCCGGAGGAGATGGCAGCGATGGCCCAGTACACAGGTGTGGCAGTGAGCCCCGGCCGAGTGATCGGCACGATCCGTTCGATGGCCCCGCCGGTCGCCGAACCGCCTGCGGGGGAGAAGCTGCCTGCGGGCGCCGACGCCGCCGCCGAGGCGGAGCGGATCCCCGTCGCGGCCGCCGCCGTGCAGGCCTCGCTGATCCGGCTGGCCGAGCGCGCCGCCGGGGACGGGAAGAAGATCCTCGAGGCCACCGCGCAGATGGCCGCGGACCCGTCCCTCACCCAGACCGCCCAGGGCCTGGTGACCTCCGGCGGCAAGTCCCCGGCGCGCGCCGTCTGGGAGGCCGGTGACCAGGTCGCCGTCATGCTCGAGGGCCTCGGCGGGTACATGGCCGAGCGCGCGACCGATGTGCGCGATGTGCGCGCCCGCATCGTCGCCGAGCTGCGCGGCGAGCAGGCGCCCGGGATCCCCGAGGTCGAGGAGCCCTTCGTGCTCACCGCGATCGACCTGGCCCCCGCCGATACCGCGACCCTCGACCCGGGCCGGGTGCTGGCCCTGGTCACCTCCGACGGCGGACCCCAGTCGCACACCGCGATCCTCGCCCGGCAGCTGGGCCTGCCCGCGATCGTCGCCGCCAAGGACATCCACCAGTTCGCCGACGGCACCGAGGTGTTCGTCGATGCCGGCTTCGGCACCGTCACCGACGAGGTCACCGAGGAGCACCTCCTCCTCGCCGAGGCCTGGACCGAGCTGCAGAAGCACCCGCTCACGTACGAGGGCGGGGGCGGGGTCCTCAAGGACGGCACCCGCGTGCAGCTGCTGGCCAACATCGGCGGCGCCGAGGATGCCGAGAGGGCGGCGGCCGCGAACGCTGACGGGGTGGGCCTGTTCCGCACCGAGTTCCTGTTCCTGGATCGCGAGGACGAGCCGAGCGTTAAGGAGCAGACGAAGGCATACCTCGAGACCTTCGCGCACCTGAAGGGCAAGAAGGTCGTGGTGCGCACCATCGACGCCGGCGCCGACAAGCCGCTGCCCTTCCTCACCGACGCCGACGAGCCGAACCCGGCGCTCGGCGTGCGCGCCTATCGCACCTCCTGGGAGAAGCGCTCGGTGCTGACCAACCAGCTGGACGCGATCGCCGCCGCGGCGGCGCAGTCCGAGGCGACGCCCTGGGTGATGGCGCCGATGATCGCGACCGTCGAGGAGACCGAGGACTTCATCGCCCTGTGCCGGGAGCGCGGGCTCGCCCCGGCCGGGATCATGGTCGAGACCCCCGCGGCGGCGCTCACCGCGGATCGTCACCTCGAGGCCTGCGACTTCGCCTCCATCGGCACCAACGACCTCACCCAGTACACGATGGCCGCGGACCGTCAGCTGGGCTCCCTCGCCCACCTGAACACCCCGTGGCAGCCCTCCGTGCTGGCACTGGTGAAGGCCACCTGCGACGGGGCCCGCGCCGCGGGCGGTGATCCGGAGTCCTTCGGGGAGAGCGCGAACAAGCCCGTGGGCGTATGCGGAGAGGCCGCCGGGGCACCGGGCCTCGCCGTGGTGCTGGTGGGCCTGGGCGTGAACAGCCTGTCGATGACCCCCCGGTCACTGCCCACCGTCGCGAAGGTGCTCTCCACCGTCACCCTCGAACAGGCCAGGGAGCTCGCGGCGACCGCCCTCGCCGCCCGCACCGCGGACGAGGCGATCAGCGCGGTCCGCGCCGGGCTGCCGATCCTGGGCGAGCTCGGGCTGTGAACCGCGGAACCCCCGGACAGTCCCGCTGAGGGGAGGTTCCGGGGGTTCCTGCAAGCGTCGTCCCGCTCACTCCTCGGCGTCGAGGTCCTTCTCCAGCAGCGCAGCCAGTGCGTCGACCGACTCGTCGGCACCCTCGCCCTCGGCGCGCAGCGTGACCTCATCGCCCTGGCCGGCGCCGAGGGTCATCAGCATCAGCATGCTCGAGGCCTGCACGGCGTTGCCGCCCGCCTTCTCGATGGTGACGGTCGCGGGCTGCTGCGCCGCGGCCTGGGCGAAGATGCCGGCGGGGCGGGCGTGGAGCCCGGAGGAGCTGGCGATCTTGACGGTGCGCTCTGCCATGGTGTGTACCTTTCGTGGGCTCACGTGCTGTGAGGGGAATATATCGTCTGTACGTGGTGGTGGGGCGGTGGGTTCAGGGTCCCGTGATGCGTGCGGCGATGAGCGCTCGCACCTCGGGATGCAGCGGATGGTCGGGGGCGAGGCCGGTGATCTCCAGCGTCGCGGCGTCGGCGCTCGTGGTGCGCAGCAGATCCTGCAGGCGATCCACCTCCTCGTCGCCCTCGGGGGTGAAGGCGAGCGCCGCGGCGACGGCGGACAGCAGGCCCTCGTGCTCCAGGCCCCGTTCGGCGAGCGCGGCGGCGGGGCCGATGATGCGGTCCTCGCGCGAGAGCTTGCGCAGCGGCCCGCGGCCCACCCGCTCCACCGGATCGGGCAGGGCGGTGTTCGCGAAACGGCCCAGCACCTTCGCCCGGTAGGAGGCCATGTCGTCCTCGGAGAAGCCGTGCCGGGCGCTCAGCAGCGAGGAGGTCTCCGCGAGCACGGTCTCGACCTCGATCGCGACTGCGGGGTCGCGGATCGCCTCGGCGATGGTGGCGTGTCCCGCGGCCCAGCCGTGCCAGGCGGTGGTGGCGTGGCCGGTGTTGACGGTGAACAGCTTGCGTTCGATGTACGGAGCGAGGTCGTCGACCCAGGTGATCCCCGGGACGTCGGGCTCGTTCCCGCCGAAGGGACCGCGCTCGACCGCCCATTCGAAGAAGTCCTCCACGGTGACGTCCAGGCCCGCGCCCTCGGCCTGCACCGGTACGATCCGGTCCACCGCGGTGTTGGCGAACAGCGCCTTCTCCTCGAGGTCCTCACCCTGATAGTTCGCCCGGATCTCCTGCTCCAGCAGATCCGTCGCGTTGATCGCGTTCTCGCAGGCCATCACGGCCAGCGGGGGAGCCCCGGCGGGGCGGGCGGCGATCCCGGCGGCGATGCTCGGCGCGACGAAGCGCAGGATGCGCGCGCCGACGGCCGTGGTGACGATGTCCGCCGAGGCGATCTCCTCGGTCAGCGTCTCCGGGTCCTGGTCGGAGTTCAGCGCCCGGAACCCCTCCACCACCGTGGTGGTGGGGTGCTGACCGACGGTGGTGACCGTGAAGGAGTCCGCCTGCTGGAGCTGCTGGACGAGGGACTCGGCGACGTCGGAGAACACCACCTCGCAGCCCGCCTCGTGCAGCAGCAGGCCCACGAACCCGCGGCCGATGTTCCCGGCCCCGAAATGCACTGCCTTCATCGCTGGCTCACTCCTTCGTGTCGCCGAGGATCTCGAGGATCTCCTCGGTGGTGGTCGCGTTCTCGAGGCGCTGGACCTGTGCGGGGTCCGAGAAGGTCATGGCGACCTTCTGCAGCAGCTCGAGGTGCTCGTCGCCCACGCCCGCGATCCCGATCACGAAGGTGGTCGGGTTGCCGTTCCAGTCGATGCCGCCGGGGTAGCGGACGAAGGACATCGCCGAGCGCTGGATGCTGGACTTGGCCTCGCCCGTGCCGTGGGGGATCGCCAGGCCGTTGCCCATGAACGTGGAGACCGTGGCCTCGCGGTCGTGCATGGCGGCGACGTAGTTCTCGTCCACGGCGCCGGCGGCGACCAGCAGGGCGCCGGCCTCGTCGATGCCGGAGGCGGAGTCGCTCGCGGTGCCGGACAGGATGATCGAGTCGGGGGCGAGGATGGTCGCGGTGCCCGGCGGGGCAGCGGTGGCCGGTGCCTCCTGCTGCGGACGCCCGACGGCCGGTGCGGGCTCCGTGTCCTCCGCATTCCGCTGCTGCACCAGCTCCACGACCTCGTCATAGCGGGGGGAGTTCATGAACTGGTCCACGCTGACGTGGACGGCGGAGCCGGTGCGCTGGCGGGCCCGGTCGGTGAGCTCCTTCTGGGTCACCACCACGTCCCATTCATCGTCCAGGCCGGAGATCGCCTTGTTGGTGACCTCCACGTCGTCGAAGCCGGCGGCGCGGACCTTCTTGCGCAGCACGGTGGCGCCCATGGCGGAGGAGCCCATGCCGGCGTCGCAGGCGAAGACGATCTTCTGGATCGGGCCGGTATGGCCGGAGGCGTCGGCCGCCGCGGCGGCGCCGCCAGCGCCCGCACCGGTCAGGGCGCCGGCGACGGAGGACTTCTTGCCCTTCATCTGCTCCATCTTGGCGGTGGCGGCGGCGAGGTCGCCGTCCTCCTGCTTGCCGATCTTCAGGAACACGGCCGAGAGCACGAAGCTCACCGCGGCCGCGGAGAGGACCGCGAGGGCGATGCCGACGTAGGAGTCGGGGGCGGCGACGCCGAAGATCGCGAAGATCGAGCCGGGGGAGGCGGGGGCGATGAGGCCGGTGTCGAACAGGACGTTGACGAAGACGCCGGTCATGCCGCCGCCGATCGCGGCGATGATCAGCAGCGGCTTCATCAGCACGTAGGGGAAGTAGATCTCGTGGATGCCGCCGAAGAACTGGATGATCGCGGCACCGGGGGCGGAGGCGCGGGCGGCACCGCGGCCGAAGATCGTGAAGGCGAGCAGGATGCCGACGCCGGGGCCGGGGTTGGCCTCGAGCAGGAACAGGATCGACTTGCCGTCCGTGGCGGCCTCGGAGATGCCCAGCGGCGTGAGCACGCCGTGGTTGATGGCGTTGTTGAGGAAGAAGACCTTCGCCGGCTCGATGAGCAGGGACACCAGCGGCAGCAGCCCGGCATTGATCAGCCCGTTCACCCCGGCGGACAGGGCGCTCATCAGGATGTTCACCAGCGGGGCGAGGCCGAAGAACCCGGCCGCCAGGGCGATCAGCCCGAAGATGCCGGCCGAGAACATGTTCACCAGCATCTCGAAGCCGGCCGGGATGTGGTCCTGCCAGAGCCGGTCGAGCTTCTTCATCACCCAGGCCGCCAGCGGCGCCATGATCATCGCGCCGATGAACATGTGGACCTCGCCCAGCGCCGTGAAGTCCGCCTCCGCGTTGCCCTCGGCCAGCCACGTCTCGAGCAGCTGCGCGTTCTCCTGTGCGATCAGCCAGTCGGAGCCGCCGATGACGCCCATGGTGGCGATCACGCCGACCACGGCGCCGCGCGCCTCGTAGATCATCCGGCCGCCGGTGTTCGCGATCAGCAGCGGCAGCAGGTAGTGGATCATCGGGCCGACGACGCTCGCCAGCGGTGCGTTCGGCGTCCAGCCGTCGGGGATGAAGAAGGCGGTCAGCAGACCCCACGCGATCAGCGCGGGGATGTTCGGCATCACCATGTTCGACAGGGAGGTGCCGACCTTCTGCAGGGCCATGCGTGGACTGAATCCGCTGGGAGCCTCGGTCGTTGTGCTCATGCCACATCCTCGGGGACTGCCGGGGCGCTGCGAGCCCCGGTGGGGACGGCACGCGTCGGGCGACGCGCAGTCACCTGGCGGGGCGATCCCCGGCAACCTTCCAGGAGTGCTCCGTCGGCGTGGCGGCAGTCTACCTGCGGTGACGTCGCCGGCACAGCAATTGCGGAGGCGCCGGCCCCTGCGGGTGCCTCGGGCCGATCGTCCCCGTCATCCAGCGGGCGCGTCCTGCGAGGTGCGGGTGGCCCGCCAGCGCCGGTAGGCCAGGAGCGTCAGGGCGATCACGACGATCCAGGAGATCACCACGGCAAGGGCGGTGACCAGGGACGGATCGGCGATGAAGGCCCCGACCGCGATCAGGGAGACCTGGCCCGGCAGGGCCGAGAGCGCGGTCGCGATCAGGAAGTCCCGGCTGCTGATGCCCAGGGCCCCGCTGCCGTAGTTCACCGGCCAGTACGGGATGCCCGGCATCAGGCGCAGGGTGCAGACGGCGTAGAAGCCGCCGTCCCCGAGGCGCTCCTCGACCACCTCCGCATGGGAGCCGAGCCGCCGCATCACGGTCTCGCGACCCAGGCCGCGGGCGATCCCGTACCCGCCGAGGCAGCCGATCATGACACCGATCATCGAGAGCACGGTGCCCACGGGGAGCCCGAAGATCATGCCGGCGGCGACCGCCATGATCGTCACCGGGATCGGGGTCACGGCGACGACCGCGTACAGACCGACGAAGAAGAACGGTCCCCACAGCCCCAGATCTGCGATCTCGGCCTGCATCTCGTCCAGGGAGGGCAGGCGCACGTTCAGGGCCAGCCAGAGCATCGTCAGCAGGATCAGCACCAGCAGGACGTTGCGCAGGAGCGAACCCCAGGGCAGGCCGGAGCCTTCGCGCGAGGGCGCCTCGACGGGAGCGCTCTTCCGCGGCTCCGGGGCGGCGGCGCCGTTCAGAGCTGCCCCTGCTTCTGCGTGCCGCGGGGGAGCGGGGTCATCCGGGTGACCAGGGCCGGCTTCTCGACCAGCTCGGCGACGTCGGCGCGGAGGATCGTGACCTGGTCGCTGTCGCCGTGGGTGTCCAGCGCCTCGGCGCTGGACCACTTCTCGATCATCGTGAGGGTGCCGTCCTCGGCGTCGTGGATCGCGTACAGCTCGCAGCCGTCCTCCGTGTGGACGGCTTCGATGCCGCGGCGCATGGCCTCGGCCAGCTCCTGCTTCCTGCCGGGTCTGGGGTAGAACACAGCGGTGACCACGACGGTCATGGCGGCTCCTTCGAGATGCGGGGCGGGCGGGACGACGCCGTCACCCTATGCGACGGCCCGGTCCCCGAGCCTCCTCAGGTCAGGCCCGCCAGCTCGGCGCTGCGGTGCCAGAGGGCGTCGGCGAGGCGGAGGTCATCGGCCTGCGGATGCACGCGGGCGGTGGGTCGATAGCGGTCGTAGTAGCGCCCGGAGGTCCAGGTGACCCCGGGGGTGCCGGCGAGCAGCCAGGCGAGGTTCGCCCCGCCCTGCGCGGCGCTGATCATCGGGAGCATCCGTCCCACAGCGGAGTGATAGATCATCCGCATGCCGCTGCGGGAGCCGGCGGAGAAGCTGGTGCGCACGATGCCGGGGTGGAAGGCGACCGCCGAGAGCCCGTCGTGGTGGAAGCGGCGGTGCAGGCTGCGGGTGAAGAGCACGGTCGCGAGCTTGGCGTCGCCGTAGTCGCGCCGGGCGCTCACGTGGCGCACAGCGCCGAGCTCTTCCAGCTCGAGGCGCCCGAAGAAGCGGTGCGCCGCGCTCGAGGTGTTCACGACGCTGCCGTCGCGCTGCAGGAGCCCGGGCAGCAGCAGGTTCGTGAGCAGGAACGGGGCGAGATGGTTGACCTGGAAGGTCTTCTCGAAGCCGTCGACGGTCGGCCGGGGGTCCCCGAAGATCCCGCCCGCGTTGTTCGCGAGCACATCGATGCCGTCGTCGTCGGCGGCGTCCCGCAGGCGTGCTGCGAGCTCGCGCACCTCCGCGAGCGAGGCGAAGTCGGCGACGAAGGGCTCGGCGCCGGTCTCGTCCGCGACAGCGGCGATCTTCTCGGGGGAGCGGCCGACGAGGAGGAGGCGGTGGCCCTGCCCGGAGAGCAGGCGTGCAGCGGCCGCCCCGATCCCGTCAGAGGCCCCGGTGAGGACGATGGTCCGGCATCTCACGTGCCCCTCGCTGCCGGTCATGCGGACTTCTTGGAGCCGGAGGACGTCTTCGAGCCGCTGGACTTCTTCTTGGAGCCGCTGGACTTCTTCTTCGAGCTCGCGGACTTTCCGGAGCCGTCGGTCGTCGTCGCGCCGTCCGTCGTCTTCTCCTCGCCGCCGCGGCGGGTGCGGACGCTGCGTTCGAGCGCGTCCATGAGGCTGATGACCGTGCCGCCCTCGCCGGGATCGTCCTGCTCGCCCTCCTTCCCGGAGGTCGCGTCGGTGTCGATCGCCTCGCCCTCCTCGAGCTTCTCCTCGAGCAGCGTGCGCAGCTGTGCCTGGTACTCGTCGGTGAACTGATCGGGCTCGAAGTCGCCGCTGAACTGCTCCACCAGCGCGGCGGCCATCTCCATCTCCTTCGCGGAGACCTTCGACTTCTTGGGCCCGAAGTCGACCTCCTTGAGGTCCTCGGGCCAGCGCAGGGTCTGCAGGGCCAGCAGGTCCTCGTGGATCCGCAGCACGCCCAGCCGCGTCTTCGTGCGCAGGGTGAAGGTCACGATCGCGGTGCGCTCGGTCTCCTCGAGGGTGCGGCGCAGCAGCACGTACGCCTTCGCGGAGCGGCCGACCGGCTCGAGGAAGTAGGAGGTGCCCAGCAGGATCGGGTCCACCTGCTCCGCGGGCACGAACTGGACCACGTCGATCTCGTCGTTGTCCTCCGCCGGCAGGGAGTCGAGCTCCTCGTCGGTGAGCACCACCGTCTTGTCGCCCTCGGCGTAGGCCTTGTCGATGTGCTCGTAGTCGATCTCGCGGCCGCACACCTCGCAGGTGCGCTGGTACCGGATCCTGCCCTGGTCCTCGTCGTGGACCTGGTGGAAGGAGACGTCGTGGGAGCGTGTCGCGCCGTACAGCTTCACCGGCACGTTCACGAGTCCGAAGGTGACCTCACCGCTCCATATCGCGCGCATGCCCCATGACATCACGGGCGGCGCACGCGGACCAGGAACGATCGGTCGAGTGCTCGTCGCAGACTTGCCGCAACCTATCGACAAGCGATAGATTCAGCCTGTTCTTCGACATAGGAGGTCGCCATGGGCGCCGTACCCGTCCAGATCCTGCGCGTCATCATCTGGTTCTCCCTGGCCGGCTCCCTGGCCGTCCAGCTCGGCATCGTCCCGCTGCTGAGCTGGGAGATGAACGATTCCGGGGCGCCGCTCGCGGCGATCGTCACGGTCGCCGGGCTGGTGGTGCTCGGGGTGCTCGGCCTCCAGGTCATCGGGGTCAGCATTCTGCGGCTGCTCACCCTGGTCCGGCACGGGCGGGTGTTCTCGCCGACGGCGTTCCGGCACGTGGATCGGATCATCGGCGCCGTGGCGGGGGAGGCGCTGGTGCTGTTCGGCGTAGCCGTGCTCGGTGCCGTGGTCAATCGCACCACTCCCGGCGACGAGCTGGCGCCCGGGCTGATCGGGATGATCTGCGGCGCCTCCCTGGTGATGGCCGGGGTGGCGCTGGTGATCTTCGTGCAGCGGCAGCTGCTGGTGCAGGCGACCGAGACCCTCGCTCGGGCCGAGGGTCTGCAGTCCGAGCTCGACGAGGTGATCTGAATGCCGATCGTGGTGGACATCGACGTCATGCTCGCCCGTCGGAAGATGCCCGTCGGAGTCCTCGCCGAGCGGGTGGGCATCACGCCGGCGAACCTCGCGGTGCTCAAGAACGGTCGCGCGAAGGCGGTGCGGTTCTCGACCCTGGAGGCGCTCTGCGAGGTGCTCGACTGCCAGGTGGGGGATCTGCTGCGCTGGGAGCCCGGGCCGGGAGAGCAGTCTCAGGGGCAGACCGATCGGCCGGTCCCGTGACGTATCGCCGGATCAGGGGCACAGTGGGGGGATGGCCAGCCACGAGCAGCACGTCGAGGTCGACGGCCACCGGCTGAGGCTGTCCAACCTCGACAAGGTCCTCTATCCCGCCACGGGCACCACCAAGGGCGAGGTGATCCAGTACTACCACCGCATCGCCCCGCTGCTGATCCCGCAGGCCTCCCGCCGCCCCGCCACCCGGAAGCGCTGGGTGGACGGCGTGGGCACCGCCGAGAAGCCCGGCACGGTGTTCTTCCGCAAGGACCTCGAGGACCATGCTCCGGACTGGCTGCCCCGTGCGGACCTCGAGCACAACGACGGCATCTCCACCTATCCGTTGGTGGACGAGCCCGCGGTGCTGGTGTGGCTCGCCCAGCTCGCCGCGCTCGAGATCCACACCCCGCAGTGGCGCTTCGACGGGGACCTCGAGCCCGCACACCCCGACCGTCTGGTCCTGGACCTCGACCCCGGCGAGGGCGCGGGACTGCCCCAGTGCGCGCAGGTCGCGTCCTGGTGCCGCGAGATCCTCACCGACATGGGACTGGAGGCGTATCCCGTCACCTCGGGCTCCCAGGGCCTGCACCTCTACGCCCCGCTGGACGGCGAGACCACGGCCCGGGAGGTCTCGCAGGTCGCGCGCCGTCTCGCCCGCGCCCTGGAGGAGGACCACCCCGAGGAGGTCATCAGCACCCAGACCCGGTCCCAGCGCGCCGGCAAGGTGCTCGTGGACTGGTCGCAGAACAACGGGAGCAAGACCACCGTCTGCCCGTACTCCCTGCGCGGTCGGCTGCGCCCCACCGTCGCCGCCCCGCGCACCTGGGAGGAGATCGAGGACCCCGATCTCGCCCAGCTCGAGCTGGACGAGGTGCTCGCGCGCGCCGAGGACGGCGTCGACCCGATCGCACCGCTCGGCCTCGCCTCGAGCGCCGACCCGTCGGCCGCCGCGCCCCGCGACCGGCTCGAGCTGTACCGCGCCAAGCGCGACCCCGAGCGCACCCCCGAACCGGTGCCGGCCGCCCGTGCCGGGGGCGAGGCCGCACAGGAGGCGCTCGAGGACGCGGAGCCGATGTTCGTGATCCAGGAGCACCACGCCTCGCGCCTGCACTGGGACTTCCGCCTGCAGCACTCCGGGGTGCTGGTGTCCTGGGCGGTGCCCAAGGGGCCGCCGCTGGAGACCGAGGTGAACCGCCTCGCCGTGCGGACCGAGGACCATCCGCTCGAGTACGGCACCTTCGAGGGCAGCATCCCGAAGGACGAGTACGGCGGCGGCGACGTCACCATCTGGGACACCGGCGCCATCGAGATCGAGAAGTGGCGCGAGGGCGAGGAGGTGATCGTGGTCTGCCATGGTGCGGCCGACGGCGGTCTCGGCGGCGTCCCGCGCCGCTTCGCGTTCATCCGCACCGGCGGCATGGGCGGGAGGTCCCGCTCCGCGGCGGCGAAGGAGAAGGCGAAGGACAACTGGCTGCTGCATCTGATGAAGGACCAGCCGGAGGCCGGCGACACCAATGCCGACACCGACACCGAGATCGAGAGGGGCGAGCCGATCGCGCCGATGCTCGCCACCCTCGGCCGGCGCGCGGACATCCGTGACGAGGACGAGTGGGCCTTCGAGATGAAGTGGGACGGGGTCCGCGTCATCGCCACCGTCGCGGGCGGGGCGGTGCGGCTCACCAGCCGCGGCGGCAAGGACATGACCGCGACCTTCCCGGAGCTCGCCGAGCTGCACGAGGCCGTGGACGCCGCGCTGCGCACGGCGGGGGAGACCGTCCTGGACGGAGAGATCGTCGCCCTGGACAGCCGCGACCGGCCCTCCTTCTCCCGCCTGCAGCAGCGGCTCGGGCTCACCCGGCAGCGGGACGTCCAGCGGGCCCGAGAGGACGTCGAGGTCCACGTGATGCTCTTCGACCTGCTGGTGCGCGGCGGGGACTCACTGCTGCGCCGTCCCTACCGCGAACGTCGCGAGGCGCTGTTCGCGGCGGTGGGCGCCACCGAGCACGTGCAGCTCCCGCACGCCGACCACGGCGACGTGGACCATGCGATCGAGCTCTCGCAGACGCTGCAGCTCGAAGGGGTGATGGCGAAGCAGGAGTCCAGCGTCTACCAGCCGGGCAAGCGCTCGCGCACCTGGCTCAAGCTCAAGAACGCCCGCCACCAGGAGGTGGTGGTGATCGGCTGGCGCCACGGCAAGGGGGAGCGCCGCGGCGGCATCGGCTCGCTGCTGGTCGCGGTGCCCGACGCCGAGGGAGAGCTGCACTACGCGGGCCGGGTCGGCACCGGCTTCACCGCGCGCGACCTCGAGCAGATCGGGGGCCGCCTGCGCTCCCGCGCCCGGAAGACACCACCCGCCGCCGATGTGCCCGCCGCGGACCGCCGCGACGCCGAGTGGGTGCGGGCGGACCTGGTGGGCGAGGTCCAGCACACCGAGCGCACCGAGGACAGCCGGCTGCGCCACCCCGTCTGGCGCGGCTGGCGCCCCGACAAGGAGGCCGCGGACGTGCGATGGGAGGCCTGAGGGACAAGGGCGCGGGTCCCGCGCCGCATCCCGGAATCGTCCGGTGGGTCACATCGCGGCGGGAGCACCCTGCGCCATGGCGTAGTCTTGCCATGCACGGCGCAGGATGCCTCCCTCGGGGGCGACCGACGACGGTCGCGCAGCACTCCGAAGAAATTGGGAATTCATCACCTCCTCCGCACTGCCCACGTACGACACCCCGCTCGCGGCCACCGCTGAGCGCTCCTCCCCCTCTCGGCTCCGAGCCGCTGCCGACGCATCCGTCGCCGCGCTCGCCGGAGGGTCCCCCACGGCCTGCGGGCCCCAGATCGGCCGCATCGGCGACGTCCTGTCGTCGACCGCGGTTCAGGCGGCCCCCGCGGTCGCAACCCGTCCGCGGCGGCGCCGTCGTCACGGATACCCGGGCCACGAATGTGGTTCACGACTACGAAGGAATATCGCCATGGCTACTGGCATCGTCACCTGGTTCAACTCCGACAAGGGCTACGGCTTCATCGCCCCCGAGGACGGCTCCGCCGATGTGTTCGCGCACTTCAGCGCCATCGCCGGCACCGGCCGTCGCGACCTCGAGGAGAACCAGCGCGTGGAGTTCGAGACCGAGCAGGGCCCCAAGGGCATGCAGGCAGTGAACATCCGCGGAATCTGAGCATTCCGGTCGCTGCTCGCAGCGACTGCTTGATGTAGGCGCCCGTCGCCTCCGGCAGCTGCCGGAGGAGGCGGGCGTCCTCGCGTGTGGCAGCTGTGCTCCCAGGCTCCCAGCCGGTTCCGGGCCGGTGCTGTCACCATGGCGGGATGGACCTGCCCACCCTCGGCCACGAGATCGTGCAGCGGCTGCTGCCCGACGCCGCCCCCGCCACCGGCTGGTGGGTGCCGACAGCACTGCTCGTCGCGCTCGCGGTGGTGGTGCTGCCCACCTGGCGGCTCGCCCGGCTCGCGGTGACGATCGCCCACGAGCTCGGCCATGCGGGCGTCGGGATCCTGATGGGCCGCCGCTTCACCGGCTTCGTGGTCAGCGCGGACATGTCCGGGCACGCGGTCACCGTCGGCCCCCGCCGCGGATTCGGCCGGGTGGCCTCCACCTGGGCCGGGTATCCCGCGCCCGCACTGATCGGCGCGGTGCTGGCCCAGATCGCCCTGCACGGCTGGGCGCCCACCGCCCTGTTCGTCGCGCTGGTGGTGCTCGTGCTCGCGCTGGTCTTCACCCGCTCCCTGCACACCCTGGCCGCCGTGCTCGGCACCGCCGCAGGGGTGGGAGCGCTGTGGTGGTGGGGGAGCCCGGTGCTCACCGCCGTGCTCACCCTCGCCGGCGGCGTGTTCCTGCTGCTGGGTGCCTGGCGGCACCTCGGCACCGTCATCCGCGGCGGCGGCCGCACCGATGACCCCGCCCAGCTGGCCTCGCTGACGCCGCTGCCGGGATGGGTGTGGACGCTGAGCTTCGCCGTGGTGCTCGCGGCCTGCACCTGGTGGGCCTGGACCGGTCTGGCCCCGCACCTGCTCCGTCTGGTCTGAGCTCGCGCGCCGGGGCGTGACAGGCCCGCGCCCCCGATGGATGATCGGGGGCAGGGACCGAGCCGTCGGAGGTGAGCGCTGTGGACTGGAGCAGCTGGCTGGGGCTGCTGGACGGGCATGACTTCACGATCGCCCGGGAGGTGATCCAGCGCGGCGTCGCCGCGGTGTTCCTCCTCGCCTTCCTCTCCACCTTCCACCAGTTCCCGGTGCTGCTGGGCGAGCGCGGGCTGCTGCCGGCGCCCGACTTCCTCGAGCGCGCCGGTGACCGGGCGGGGCCCACGCTCTTCCGCTGGCGCCGCACCCCGTACAGCGACCGTCTGCTGCGGGTGATGTGCCTGGCGGGGATGCTGCTCGGCGCCCTCACGGTGCTGGGTCTGCCGCAGCAGGGACCGGCCTGGACCACGATCGTGGTGTTCGGGGCGATGTGGGCCCTGTACCTCTCGATCCACTCCGTCGGCCAGATCTTCTACGGCTTCGGCTGGGAGTCGATGCTGCTGGAGTGCGGGTTCCTCGTCGGCTTCCTGGGCTCCCATGCGGTCGCGCCCCCGCTGCTGATCCTGTTCTTCCTGCGCTGGATGCTGCTGCGCCTCGAGTTCGGCGCCGGGATGATCAAGCTGCGGGGCGATTCCTCCTGGCGCGACCTCACCGCGATGGACCATCACCACCAGACCCAGCCCATGCCCGGCCCGCTCAGCCGCCGCGCGCACCTCACGCCGCACTGGTGGCACCGGCTCGAGGTGCTGGGCAGCCACGCCGTGCAGCTGGGGGTGATCTGGCTGGTCCTGCTCCCGCAGCCGATCGCCTCGATCGCCGCGGCGGCGGTGATCCTCACGCAGCTGTTCCTGGTGGTCACCGGCAACTTCGCCTGGCTGAACTGGCTCACCATCCTGGTGGCGTTCTCCGCGATCAGCGACTCGTTCCTGCGCTGGCTCGGGGGCGGGCCGTGGCCGGGCTGGGGCTGGCAGCGGTGGCCGATCATCGGCGAGCCGCTTCCCGGCGGAGCCTCGCCGCTGTGGTGGCAGCTGCTGATCCTGGCCGTGTTCGCCCTGCTCGCGGTCCTCTCCTGGGCGCCGCTGCGGAACCTGTTCTCCTCCCACCAGCTGATGAACGCCAGCTTCAACCGCTTCCACCTGGTCAACGCCTACGGAGCCTTCGGCTCGATGACCCAGCGGCGCTACGAGGTGATCATCGAGGGCACCCGCGCCGCCGACCCCGACACCGCCGCGGAGGCGGAGTGGCTGCCGTTCGAGTTCCGCGGCAAGCCCGGGGACGTGCGACGGCGCTCACGGCAGTTCGCTCCCTACCATCTGCGGCTCGACTGGCAGATGTGGTTTCTGGCCCTGCGCCCGGGGGCGGAGCCCTGGTTCGTGGCGCTGCTGGAGAAGCTGCGCCAGGGCGACCCGGGGGTGCGACGGCTGCTGCGCACCGATCCATTCGACGGTGCGGCGCCGACGGGGATCCGGGTGCGCTACTTCGAGTACCGGTACGCCACGGGGCAGGAGCGGCGGGAGACCGGCGCGTGGTGGACGCGCACCGCGCTGGGGGAGCTGGCGCGGCTGTGACCCCCGGAGATGGGCACCGGGTGCACGCCCTTCACGGGCGTCGCTGAGCGCTCAGGCGTACAGCGTCACCGCGCGGACCAGCAGGGCCACGACCCCCAGGGCCGGCAGGAACGAGACCGCGAGCCACACCCTGCGGTACGACAGCACCGCGAGGAACTCCCTGAGGGTGGCGCTGGGGACGTAGTAGAACGTGGTGGGGCCGCCCACGGCCTCGTCCTCGTAGCCCAGCGACCGTGCCAGCAGCGCGGCACGGAACGCGTGGTACCTGCTGGTCGTGACGATGTACGGCCCCTCGATCCCGGCATCCTCGAGGATGCTGTGGGAGAGGGTGAGGTTCTCCTCCGTGGTCCGGGACGCGGTCTCGGCCCGGACCCGGTCCTCGGGGACCCCGGCCTCCTCGACGAGGTACTGGGCCATCGCCGCGCCCTCCGTCCGGGGCTCGTCCGCGCCCTGGCCGCCCGAGGGCACCAGCAGCGGGTCGAGGCCGAGGCCGAGCAGTCGCTCGCGCTCGGCGACCGCGCGGTCCAGCCGGTTGCGCAGCAGTCGGCTCACCCGTCCCCGGACCAGGCCGGAGCCGTGGACGATGACCCCCTCCGTGGGCAGCTTCCTCGGGAACAGCTGGTAGGGGACCGACGCGCACAGGAACACCAGGAACGCGAGCCCCATGTGCAGCGAGATCAGCGCCAGCAGCGCTCCCGCCCCCAGCCCGAGCGGGGTGAGGGTGGCCAGCAGCGCCGCTGCGGCCACCGGTGCACCCAGCAGCGCGAGGCCCGCCAGGCCCGAGAGCAGGTTCCCCAGGGATCGCCCCTCCCTGCGCACCATGGTCAGCCCGTTCCACACCATGAACACCCCGAGCCCGAGCGCCCCCAGCAGCTCGAGCAGCACGACGCCGAGCACCAAGAGGTCGCCCAGCGGGAGAGTCGTCTCCACCAGCAGGGCGAGTGCGGACAGGCTCGAATACAGCGCGATCAGCAGCATCACACCGTTGCGCACCCGGCGCCGGTCCCGGTGGAAGACCAGCAGATACAGCCCCCACCAGAAGGCGGCCCCGATCAGTGCTCCCAGCATCCACGACTCCTCGTCTCGTGCGGCGCCCCATCCTGACACGCCGCCGCGCCCCGGCACCGATCAGGCGGCGCGCAGCAGCAGGACGACGAGCCCTGCCGTCACCGGGAGCGACGCGGCGATCCAGCGCATGCGGTACGACATGGTCAGGACGAACTCCCGCAGCGTCGCGGTGGGGAGATAGGACAGCGAGGTCCGGCCCCCGATCACCGCGTCGTCGAATCCCAGCCCGCGCGCCAGCAGCCCGGCCCGGAACGCGTGGTAGCCGCTGGTGGAGACGATGTACGGTCCCTGGTGGCCGGTGTCATCGAGAAGCCGGTGGGAGAGGATCAGGTTC
The DNA here is from genome assembly GCF_002407185.1 of Brachybacterium vulturis. Classification (NCBI taxonomy): domain Bacteria; kingdom Bacillati; phylum Actinomycetota; class Actinomycetes; order Micrococcales; family Dermabacteraceae; genus Brachybacterium; species Brachybacterium vulturis. Next base: position 3,531,638 of record NZ_CP023563.1, on the reverse strand, counting down.
TCCTCGGTGGTGCGCGCCTCGGTCTCGGCCCGTACCCTGTCGGACGGCACCCCGAGCACCGCAGTGAGATGGGCGGCCATCGCCTCGCTCTCGGCGGGGTTCTCCGCGTCTCCCTTGCCTCCGGAGGGCACCAGCAGCGGATCGATCCCGAGGTCGAGGAGACGTTCGCGCTCGGCGACGGCGCGCTCCAGACGCCGACGCAGCAGGGGAGGGACGCGTCCGTCGTACAGGGTGGAGCCGAGGATGATGATCCCGGTGCCCTCACGGGGTCGAGGGAACAGCTGGTAGGGGACCGTGGCGCCCAGGAACACCAGATACGCGAGCCCCAGGGTCATCGTGATCATCCCGGCGATCACCGCCGCGCCGAGACCGAGCGGGCTCCCGGCCCCGGCCAGGGCCGCCACGACCCAGGGGGACAGGAGCAGGGCGAGCCCGCCCAGGCCCGACAGCACGCGGCCAGGGAGGCCGCTCTCGGCCCGGGAGACGGCGAGCGAGCCGACCACCACGGTCGCGCCCAGTGCGAGCGCCCCGCTCAGGCCGAGTGCACTCGCGACCTGGAGGAGCACCTCTCCCGTCGGGCGCCCCCGCAGGACGAGGCGGGCCAGGAGAGCGGTGGTCGAGAAGGTCGCCAGCAGCAGGACGACCCCGGTGCGCAGCCGGCGGGCATCCTGACGGAACAGCAGCAGATACGCCGTCCACGACAGGGCGGCCGCACTCCCCACCCCCACCATGCACAGCTCCTCTCCCGGGCGACGTCCCATCCTGTCACGGCAGGCGGCGGCGCTCGCCGCACCGCGGGACGGGATACCTACACTGGGTCCATGAGCGCCGACGACGGGCCGAGCGACGACACCGGCGAGAGCGCCGAGGGGTACGACCGCAGCGAGGAGTCCGTCGCCGCACGGCTGGATCGCAACTGGAACGAGCTGCTCCAGGAGATCCGGGTGCTGCAGACGGGGTCCCAGATCCTCGCTGCCTTCCTCATGGTCCTGCCCTTCCAAGCCCGCTTCGAGCAGCTCGATGCGCTCCAGGTGGGCTGGTACCTCGGACTGCTGCTGCTCGCCCTGGTGATCGTCGCCCTGCTGCTCACCCCGGTGGGCATGCACCGCCGGCTCTTCCGGCAGCGGGTGAAGGACGAGATGGTCCGGGTCGCCAACACGCTGCTGCGCACGGCGATCCTGCTGCTCGGGGTGCTGCTGACCGGTGTGGCCGTGTTCGTGGTCGACGTCGTGCTGACCCGCTCCCACGCAGTGGTGGTGGGGCTGGTGCTGCTGGCGATGATGGCGCTGCTGCTGGTCGCGCTGCCCGCCCGGATCGGACGCCAGAGAGGATGCGCGGGGTCCAGCTCGCCTACGCTCCTCCCATGAGCGCTCTCACCACCCCGGTCGGTCTCGTCCCCGGCGTCGGCCGCCCGGCCGCCCGTGCCCTGGCCGCCCAGGGGGTGCACACCGTCGGCGACCTCGCGGGACGCGACTGGCCGGACCTGGCGCAGCTGCACGGCGTCGGCCCCGCGGCCGGGCGCCGACTGCAGGCGGTGCTCGCCGAGCACGGCGCCACGATGCAGGACCCGCCCGCCCCGCAGACGCGCCGGGACGTGGTCACCCGGGGCGCGACGGGGACCGGCGCGAGCGACCTGAAGACCCACGCCACCGCCGCCGATCCGGCCGAGTACGTGGCCGGGCTCGAGCCCCGTCGCCGTCGCGACGGGGAGGCGCTGCTGGAGATCTTCGGCGCGGCCACCGGAGCGAGCGCGACCATGTGGGGGCCCAGCATGATCGGCTATGGCGAGGTGCACTATCGCTACGCCTCCGGGCGCGAGGGGGAAACCTTCCAGCTCGGCTTCAGCCCGCGCAGGGGCGAGCTCGCGCTCTACGGTCTCCAGGGCTTCCCCCGCTCCGAGGAGCTGCTGGCGAGGCTCGGGAAGCACCGTCGCGGCGCCGGTTGCGTATGGGTGCGCTCGCTCGCGGCGATCGACCCCGGCACGCTGCGTGAGCTGGTCGAGCACGCCTGGGCGCAGGGCCCCGACAGCACCGACCGTCCCGGCAGCGCCGCGCCGTGACCCTCCGCTCACCCGGCCCGGGCCGGGTGCATCGACGCCCGGTCGCGGCCTACTGTGCTCCGGGAGATCCCGGAAGCCGGCCCGCACCCGCGGGCGGTCAGCGGATCCCGGACGGTCGTGGAGAGGACAGCGATGGGTCTGTCGACAGCTGAGCGCCCGCGCGCCGAACGACTGCAGTTCGTCCGCCGCCGCTCGAAGTCGGGCGTGGTGATCCTCGGGGTCGGCGCGCTGATGGTGGTCGTGTACTCCGTGGTGTTCAAGCTCCTGATGGCGCACGAGGTCGCGGACCATTCCTGGGCCACCGCCGTGTACTGGACCGTCACCACCATGTCCACCCTGGGGTACGGCGACATCACCTTCACCACGGACCTGGGCCGACTGTTCTCGATGTGCGTGCTGCTCAGCGGGATCGTCTACATCCTGGTGCTGCTGCCCTTCTACGTGATCCAGTACGTCGTCACGCCGTGGCTGGACCGGCGTCGCGCCGCCCGGACGCCGCGGCGGGTCGCGCCGACGCTGCGGGACCACGTGCTGCTGGTGGGCTCCGATGCCGTCACCCAGGCCTTCGCCGCCCGGGCCGAGCGCTGCCAGGTCCCGGCCGTCCTGATCCTCGAGGACATCGCGCTCGCCGGGGAGCTGCACGACCAGGGGCGGCAGGTGGTCGTCGGCCCCCTCGACTCCGCGATGACGTACCGCAGCGCCGGGGCCGCTCGGGCGCGCCTGGTGGTCTCCACCCTCTCCGACACTGCGAACACCAACGTCGCGTTCACCGTGCGGCAGGCCGCCGCCAAGGTGCCCGTCGCGGTGACCGCCTCGAAGCCGGTCTCCGTCGACGTGCTCGATCTCGCCGGCGCCGACCACGTGCTCGAGCTCGGCCAGGTGCTGGGACGCGAGATGGCCTCCCGGGTGCTGGGCTCGACGGGTCGCTTCCACGCCATCGGCAGCTTCGGCTCCACGATCATCGCCGAGGCCGCGGCCCGCGGCACCGGCCTGGTGGGCATGACCCTGGGGGAGGCGCTGCCCCTGCTGCGCTCCCGGGTGCGGATCCTGGCGATCATGCGCAAGGGGCGGCTGCGGGCGATGACCCCCGATCTGCGGATCACGGACGCGACCGTGCTGGTGCTCGCCGGCCAGGAGGATGACCTCGCCCGCTACGACGCGCAGTTCCAGAGCCGTGCGGTCTCCGAGGCCCCGGTGGTGATCCTCGGCGGCGGCCGGGTGGGGCGGGCCGCGTCCCGTGCGCTGAGCGACGAGGGGGTGCCCAACACGATCGTCGAGCTGGAGCCCGGGCGCGTCGAGAACTCCTACTCGGTGCTCGAGGGGACCGCGAGCTACGCGGTGGTCACAGGCGATGCCGCTGATCAGCGGATCCTGCGCCGGGCGGGTCTCGAGAGCGCCTCGGCCGTGCTGGTCACGCCGCGTGACGACGATCTGAACGTCTACCTCACCCTGTTCTGCCGTCGGCTGCGTCCCGAGCTGCAGATGGTCTCGCGCGCCACCTATGAGCGCAACGTCGCCACGCTCTATCGCGCCGGGGCGGACAGCGTGCTCTCCTACGCCACCATCGGCGCGACCGACCTGTGGAACCGCGCCGGGCTCAGCCACCGGGTGCTGGTCGCCGAGGGCAATGAGCTGTTCCTGGTGCCGCGGCCGGCCTCGCTGGCGCGTCGCTCGGTGCGCGACGACGAGGTGCGCCGGCGCACCGGCTGCCATATCGTCGCCGTCCTCGACGAGGACGGCACCCTGGGCTACGACACCGAGTCCATCCCCTCGGCCCCCGGGAAGCTGCTGCTGCTCGGTGACCGGCACGCCGAGCGCCGCTTCCGCGAGACCTACCTCGGGCGGCGCCGGCTGGGCCGACGACCGGGCCGACGATAGGCTGGCGGCACACCCTCTCGCCCTCAGGAGACCCATGTCGCCCGCACCCGTGAAGCTCGCCGTCGGGGATGCCGCCCCCGCCCTCGACCTGCCCACCGCCGGTGGCGGCAGGGTGGATCTCGCCGCGCTGGCCGGCGCCCCGGCCCTGCTGTGGTTCTACCCGGCGGCGAACACCTCGCTGTGCACCACGCAGGCCTGTGACCTGCGCGACAACCATCAGCTGTTCCTCGACGCCGGCTATCGGGTGATCGGGATCTCACCGGATCCCGTGGCGGAGCTGGATCGCTTCATCGCCGAGCAGGGCCTGCCGTTCACCCTCGCCTCGGACGAGTCCCACCAGGTGATGGAGGCGTACGGCGCCTGGGGCGAGAAGAACATGTACGGGAAGCTGGTCCAGGGCACGATCCGCTCGACCTTCGCGATCGACGCCGAGGGCGTGCTGACGTTCGTGAAGTACCGCGTCGGCACCCCGAAGCACATCGCGCTGCTGCAGGAGAAGCTCGGCCTGTGAGGCCGGCGGCGGAGGGCCTCGCCGCACATGTGACGTGATCTGCGTGCTCTCGCTTTGGAGCACTCCGCCCGCTCCCGTATGCTGGCTCGGCGTGCCGCGCTCCAGTGCGGCGCCAGGAGACGTGGCAGAGCGGCCGAATGCGCTCCCCTGCTAAGGGAGTAGGCGACCAAAATCGCCTCGGAGGTTCAAATCCTCTCGTCTCCGCCGACAGCAAGGCCCATCCTGCGGTGATACCGCGGGAGGGGCCTTTCGTCGTCCCTGGTCCGAGCGGCGTCCTTGGTCCGAGCGGCGGAGCCACGCCCGGCTCGCTACTGCTCGTTCAGCGCCGTCCACTCCGGCCCGTCGGACTCCAGCAGATCGGGATCCCGCACCACCTGCTGCGTGTGCTCTCCGCTGCGCAGCCGGGCGGCGAGCTCCTGCAGCGTCTCGCGCAGCACCGCGCGGGCCCGCGAGGCGTCGCCCGCGGACAGGGCGTCCAGCAGCCTCTGGTGCGCGGCGGTGATGTCGGCGCGGACGCCGAATCCGAGCGGATCCGAGAAGCTCCCCATCCGGGTGAGGATCACGATCGTGCTCATGGCGGAGATCAGGAAGGGGTTCCGGGCGACCTCGGCGAGCAGCTGATGAAGATCGAGGTCCGCATTGCCGGCCTCGATCACCTCCTCGGCCGCGAGGGCCCGACGGGTCCGCTCCAGGGCGTCCCGCAGCGGCGCCAGCAGCTCGTCGGCGGCCGCGTCGTCGTCGGCGGCGCGGAGCGCAGAGATCCGATCGGCCACGATCGAGGCGGCCTGCATCTCGATGCCCAGGCGGTAGTCGATGAAGTCCGACATCGTCCCGGCATCCATCCTGGTCACGAACAGGCCGCGCCCAGGGATCTGCGTGAGCAGACCGTCGCGGACCAGGCGCTGGCAGGCCTCACGCAGGGACGAGCGGGAGATGCCCATCTGCTTGGAGACCTGGACCTCGGGGATCGTGTCGCCGGGGCGGAGATCACCGAAATAGATCGCATTGCGCAGTTCGAGCTCGGCCTGATCGATGATCGAGGGTCGACGGATCGGCTGCATCATCGGCAGCTGGACCGTCTCGGGACGAGGGCGCATGGATTCCTCCTGGCTGGTGCGCGAAGAGCGCGCGGGGCGTCATCTAATCATCCGTCCCCGGCGTGTCGGGGCGAGCCGCCGGAGGACGTCATCGCCGTCACATCCCGCCGGTCCGGACTGCGTGTTCGCAGGCGGCAGAGGCAGATTCCGGTGGATCACGATCCCATGACGAAAACTGTCGGCGTCGGGCGGCCGCCCGACAGTGGGATTAGCGTGGGCGGTGATCCGATCCGCAGATCGCCGGATTGTCCGACACCTGTATGGTCTCAGGACATCGTCGATACTGCAGACCACGAGACACAGCCAAGGAGCATTGACATGCAGAACCGCCGCAGCTTCATCCGAGGGAGCGGTCTCGTCCTGTCGGCCGCCGCACTGGGCGGCCTCGCCGCCTGCAGCCGCACCAGCACCGGAGGCGGTGACACCGGTGGCAGCGACAGCAGCGACGGCGGTGGCGGGGGCAACCTCCTGAGCCAGCTCCAGGACGCCGGGAAGATCACCGTCGGCTTCGCCGGTGAGGCCCCCTACAGCTTCGAGGACGGCGGCGAGCTCAAGGGCGCGACCGTCGCCATGCACCGCGAGATCTTCGGCGAGCTCGGCATCGACACCGTCGAGGGCAAGCTCACCGACTGGGGTTCGCTGATCCCGGGCCTGAACGCGGGCCAGTTCGACGCGGTCAGCGCCGGCATGTCGATCCTGCCGGACCGCTGTGCCCAGGCCGCCTTCAGCCACCCCGAGTTCCAGTACACGACCGCTCTGATGGTCCCCGAGGGCAACCCGAAGGGGCTGAAGGACATGCACTCCTTCGAGGACTCCGGGCTGACCGTGGCCACCATGTCCGGTGCGATCGAGTCCAGCTACGCGGAGGACCTCGGGCTGGACAGCATCGAGGTCGGCGGTCCCCAGGACGGCGTGGACGCGCTCAAGGCCGGCAACGCCGCTGCCTTCGCGCTCACCGCCATCTCGCTGAACTGGCTGGCGGACAACACCGTCGACGGCGTCGAGGTGACCGAGAGCTTCGTGGCGAACATCAACGGCGTCAAGCAGTTCGGCGCCGGCGCCACCGTGTTCCGCAAGGAGGACACCTCCCTGCTGGACGCCTACAACGAGAAGCTCGACGAGATCATCGCCGATCCCGAGCGCTACCTCTCGATCGTCGGGGACTTCGGCTTCACCAAGGAGGAGCTGCCGCCCGAGGAGATGACCACCGAGATCCTCTGCTCCGGTGACCTCTCCGCCCTGCAGTGACCCCGTGCTCCATCGATGACGTCGTCCCGGCACGAGCCCTCGCGGGCCGTGCCGGGCCGTTCGTCGACCGAGAGGTGATTCCCCGATGGACGGAGTGATCGGCTTCATCCAGGATCTCGGCCCGAACCTCCAGCTGGTGCTGGACCGGATGCCGATGATCCTCGACGGCGTCTTCATCACGCTCCTGGCCAGCGTGCTCGGCGCCGCACTCGCGCTGGTGATCGCGTTCGTCTTCGGCCTCGCGCTGCTCGCGAAGAACGTGCTCGTGCGCGGCGTGGCGAGGGTGTTCGTGGAGTTCTTCCGCGGCACCTCGCTCGTGGTCCAGCTGTTCTGGCTGGCGTTCGTGCTCCCACAGCTGCCGTACCCCATGGGCTTCCAGCTCGATCCGCTGCTGGTCGGCGTGCTCGCCCTGGGTCTGAACTACGGGGCCTATGCGGCGGAGGTCGTGCGCGGTTCGATCGGCTCGGTGCCCACGGGGCAGTACGAGGCGATCAGCGCGCTCAGCCTGAGCCCGGCCCGGGGCATGTTCCGCATCGTGATCCCCCAGGCCTGGGCCCTGATGCTCCCGTCGCTGTCGAACCTCTGGATCCAGCTGCTCAAGGGCAGCGCCATCGTCGGCACGGTGACGCTGTACGACCTCTTCTTCCAGGTCGAGCAGCTGCGTGACCGGACCGGTACCTGGTTCGCCTACTCCTTCGCCCTGCTGGCCTACTACCTGATCGCCTGGCTCATCGTGATCCTCATGAACGGTCTGGAGATCCGGGCCAAGCACCAGATCGGCCGCGGACCGGCCCTGAAAGAATCGTGGCGCTCGCTCTTCAGAGCACCCGGCAGCACCCCCGGAGGCGGGCGCACGGCGCGCGTCGTCCGTGAACGGGCCGCCGTCAAGGCGGGCACCGCGGGAGAAGGTGGTCTGGCATGACCCCGACGAACTCCTGGTGGGATTGGGACCACGCTGCGGCGGTCCTGCCCTCGCTGCTTCTCGACGGCTTCAAGATCACCGTCCTGGCCACCGTCCTGGGCACCCTCATCGCCCTGGTGCTGGGCCTGGTCGTCGCGATCGTCCGGCGCAGCTCGCCGGCGATCATCAACGCCCCGGTCACCTGGGTGGTCGAGTTCATCCGGATGACCCCGCTGGTGGTCCAGCTGGTGTTCGCGAACCTCGTGCTGTCGCCGTACGTCGACTCGACGCTCGCGATCGGCATCTGGGTGCTGGGCATCCACTACACGACCTACATGGCAGAGGTGTACCGCGCCGGCATCGATTCGGTGCCCGTCGGGCAGTGGGAGGCGGCCACGGCCCTCTCCCTGCCGCGGGTGCGGACCTGGCGGGCGGTGGTCGTCCCGCAGGCGATCCGCAACACCCTGCCGGCGCTGGGCAACTACGCGATCTCCATGTTCAAGGAGACCCCGTTCTTCGTCGTGATCTACATCCCCGAGCTCGTGCGGGTCGCACAGAACTACGGCGCGCACAACTTCCGGTACACCGAGGCGATCACCCTGGCGGGACTGATCTTCCTGGCCGCCAGCTACCCCACCTCCCTCCTGATCCGACGACTGGAGAAGAAACTTGCCTGAGAACACAGCCCCTTCCGATACGACCGACGTGCCCCACATCGAGTTCCGCGACGTGGTCAAGAAGTTCGGCGACAACACTGTGCTGGACGACCTGAACTTCACGGTCACCAAGGGTGAGCGCGTCACCCTGATCGGGCCCTCGGGCTCGGGCAAGACGACCATCCTGCGCCTGGTGATGACGCTCGAGGAGCTCACCGGCGGCTTCATCCACATCGGTGGGACGCCGCTGCAGTACCAGGAGCAGGGCGGCAAGCGCGTGCGGATCCCGGACAAGCGCCGCCGCCGCACCACCACCGACATCGGCATGGTCTTCCAGCACTTCAACCTGTTCCCGAACATGACGGTGATGGAGAACATCGTCGAGGCCCCGGTCAACGTGATGGGGTTGAAGAAGGCCGAGGCGGAGGCCAAGGCCGAGGCCCTGCTGGACAAGGTGGGCATGGCGTGGAAGAAGGATGCCCGTCCCAACGAGCTCTCCGGCGGCCAGCAGCAGCGCATCGCGATCGCGCGGGCCCTGGCCATGGACCCGGAGATCCTGCTGCTGGACGAGGTCACCTCGGCCCTGGACCCGGAGCTGGTGGGCGAGGTGCTCGCGGTGCTCAAGGACATCGCCGCCGAGACCGACATCTCCATGCTGATCGTGACCCACGAGATGCAGTTCGCCCGGGACGTCTCCGACCGCGTGATGATGTTCGACGAGGGCTCCGTCATCGAGGAGGGCCTGCCGGACAAGATCTTCAGCGAGCCGGAGAACCAGCGCACCCAGGACTTCCTGCGCGCTGTGCTGTGACGGCGTGAGGCTGTCCGCCGACTGTCACCGACGGATGCGGCGGCGGCCCCCGCTGTAGTCTGTCCCCGTTCGTTCCGCGCCGATGCGGTCGCCCTGAGTGCTGTCGGCGGCCGCTGCCCGGTGTGCCGACCCCAGGAGGCCCTGTGCCAGATCCCGACGCCATCGCCGTCCCCACGTTGACGAGCGAGTTCCCCGTCATCGGCGACGACCCCCATATCGACGCCCCCCTGCGAGCCACCGTTCGCCGCCTGTCGACCCTGCTGGGCGGCGCCCTCGCCGACCAGCACGGTCAGGAGATGCTCGACCTCGTCGAGCAGGTCCGCAAACTCACCAAGGAGGCGAAGTCCTCCGAGTCCGAGGCCAGTGCCCTCGACGTCCAGAACCGTCTGGCCGCTCTGCCCATCGAGCAGGCCACCACGCTGACCCGTGCGTTCTCGCAGTACTTCCTGCTGGCCAACGCCGCGGAGCAGGTCTACCGGGTGCGGGCGCTGGACGAGCGGCCCTCGACGGAGTCCTGGGTGCCGCGCACCGTGCGCGCCATCCATGAGGAGCTCGGCGCCGACGGCCTGCAGCAGGCCGTGGACTCGCTCGACGTGCGCCTGGTCTTCACCGCGCACCCCACCGAGGCCTCCCGCCGGGCCGTGCTGACCAAGCTGCGCCGCATCTCGGACATCCTCGGCGACGAGACCGAGGACGGCAGTGTCGAGCGGCGGCGCCAGGACCGCGACCTCGCCGAGCTCATCGAGACGCTGTGGCAGACCGATGAGCTGCGCCGTCACCGTCCCACCCCGCAGGACGAGGCGCGCAACGCCCTCTACTACCTGCGGGAGATCTTCCGCCAGACCATGCCGGAGATGCTCGACGACCTGCGCGAGGAGCTGAACGAGCACGGCGCGGACATGCGCGACGACCAGGTGCCGCTGCGCTTCGGCTCGTGGATCGGCGGCGACCGTGACGGCAATCCCTTCGTCACCGCCCAGGTCACCCGCGAGGTGCTGGAGCTGCAGGCCGAGACGGCGATCGACTTCGCCGTCGAGGTGATCTCCGATCTGATCCTCGAGCTCTCGGTCTCCAGCGAGCTGACCGGCGAGGACGAGCAGCTGCTGGAGAGCCTGCGCGAGGACCTCTCCCACGGGACCGAGGTCGACCCGGTCCAGCAGGAGCTGTACCGCCAGGAGCCCTACCGCCTCAAGCTGGGAGCGATGCGGTCCAAGCTGCGCGCCACCCAGGAGCGCATCCGTTCCGGGGACGGCCATGTCCACGGCCGCGACTACCGCGACAGCGCCGAGCTCCAGGACGATTTCCGGGTGCTGCGCGGGGCGCTGCGCCGACACGGGGGAGAGCGCGTCGCCGACGGCGCCCTCGCCGTCGCCCAGCAGGTGCTCGCCGCCTCCGGTCTCAACCTCGCCACCCTCGACGTGCGCGAGCACTCCGAGAAGCATCACGAGGTGCTGGCCCGCCTGTTCGACCGGGTGGGCGAGCTGGATCGTCACTACACGGAGCTCAGCCGCTCCGAGCGCACCGTGGTGCTGGGCCGCGAGCTCGGCAGCCGTCGGCCGCTGGTGGGGTCCGCGATCACCGAGGACGAGTCGATCCTCGATGACGCCACCCGCATCACCTACAACGTGTTCCGGGAGATCCGCGACGCGCACCGCCTCTACGGCACCTCCGCCATCGAGACCTACATCATCTCGATGACCCACGGCGCCGACGACGTCCTCGCGGCCGCGCTGCTGGCCCGCGAGGCGGGGCTGATCAGCATCGCCGGCAGCGAGGACCACCGGGCCGATATCGGCTTCGTGCCGCTGCTCGAGGAGGTCTCGGAGCTGCGCCACGCCGGTGAGATCCTCGACGAGCTGCTGAGCGACCCCTCCTACCGGAAGATCGTGCGCCTGCGCGGCGACCGCCAGGAGGTCATGCTCGGCTACTCCGACGGCAACAAGGACGCCGGCGTGATCACCAGCCAGTGGGAGATCCACCAGGCGCAGCGCTCGCTGCGCGATGCGGCGGCCCGCCACGGGGTGACCCTGCGGCTGTTCCACGGTCGCGGCGGTTCCGTCGGCCGCGGCGGCGGTCCCACCTACGACGCGATCCTGGCCCAGCCGTACGGCGTGCTCGAGGGCGAGATCAAGTTCACCGAGCAGGGCGAGGTCATCTCCGACAAGTACATGCTGCCCTCGCTGGCCCGGGAGAACCTGGACCTGTCGCTGGCCGCGGTGCTCGAGGGCTCGGCGCTGCACACCTCGCCCCGCACCCCGGCGCAGACCCTCGACCGCTTCGGCGAGGTCATGCAGTCGGTCTCCGATGCGTCCTTCGCCCGCTACCGCACGCTGGTCGACGACGAAAACCTGCCGGAGTACTTCGTCTCCGCCACCCCGGTGGAGCAGCTCGGCGATCTGAACATCGGCTCGCGACCCTCGAAGCGGGCCACCTCGGAGAAGGGCCTGGACGGCCTGCGGGCGATCCCGTGGGTGTTCGGCTGGACCCAGTCGCGGCAGATCGTGCCCGGCTGGTTCGGCGCCGGCTCCGGGCTGAAGGCCGCGCGGGAGGCCGGGCTCGAGCCCGACCTGCACGAGATGTACCGCAACTGGCACTTCTTCCGCACCGTGATCAGCAATGTCGAGATGACGCTGGCGAAGACGGACATGCAGATCGCCGCCCACTACGTGCACTCGCTGGTGCCGGAGCGGCTGTGGTACCTCTTCGACCGGATCCGGGAGGAGTACGAGCTCTCGGTCGCGGAGATCGAGCGGCTCACCGGCGTGCTGGGCCTGCTGGACAACCAGCCGATCCTCAAGCGCACCCTGGCGGTGCGCGACCGCTACCTGGATCCGATCTCCTACATGCAGGTCGCGATGCTGCAGCGGGCCCGGGCCGCCACGGAGCGGGGCGAGGAGCTCTCGCCCGAGCTGCAGCGCGCGCTGCTGACCACCATCAACGGCGTCGCCGCGGGGCTGAAGAACACCGGCTGATCCGCGCCCGCCCGCGGTGACGCGCCGCAGGTCGACGCGCAGCAGGTCATCGAGTCGTAGGTTCATTCCCTCAGGGAGCACCATGGGGCACTGAACCTACGACTCGGTGGCGTCGGTGGGGGAGGCGTGGCCCCGGTCAGCGCAGCGGGCGCTCCATGACGTCCATGCCGAGACCGGCGACCTTGAGCCAGTCCGGGTTGCCCGCGAAGGGCACCGCCGTGCCGACGGCGGCGAAGCCGTGGCGCCGGTACCAGTCCTGCAGCTCCGGCCGACCCTGCAGCACCTGGATCATCAGCACGCCCACGCCGGCGGCCCGCAGCAGCTCGGCCTGGGCCTCGAGCAGCCGCCCGCCGAGCCCGCGGGACTGGACCGCGGGGCGCACCGCGAACAGGCCGAGCTCCGCCCGGTCTCTCCCGTGCGGGTCCGCGGGCTCGCGGCGCGTGTAGCAGCAGCCGGCCAGATCATCGCCGAGCTCCGCCACCAGCAGCGTGACCCGGGGATCGGCGAGCATGGCGTGGACCTCGCCGGCATCGGTGCGATGCCCGTCCACGAGATGCACCTCCGTGGTCCAGCCGCCCTCGCCCCGATAGGCCGCCTGCACCAGATCCACGAGCTCGGGCACATCCCCAGCGGTCGCCGGACGCAGCGTGAACTCGGTGCCGTGCCGGGTCCCGAAGGTCCGCGAAGCGGTCACGAGGAGATCTTCCCGGCGCGCTGCAGCTCGGTGAGCAGTCCGTGGCCGTCGGACGCCTCCAGGGTGAGCGGGGTCGCGGGGAGGGGGGCGGCGTGCTCGCGCGGTCGCCGGGAGCCGTGGGCGAGCAGCTGCTCGGGCTCGGTGAGCTGGCGGATGAGCACGGAGTCGACCTGGTCCGGATGGCGCCGGGAGAACTCCGCATAGATCGAGGGGTCGTGCTGGCCGTCGTCGCCGACCAGGATCCAGCGCATCATCGGGAACTCCGCCGTGAGCCGGGCGAGGGCCCGGTGCTTGTGGTCGGGACCGGAGCGGAAGAACCCGGTGTTGGTGGGCCCCCAGTCGGTCAGCAGCAGCGGACCGTCGGGATACCCGTTGCGGTAGAGGAAGCGCTCGAGCACGGGGAAGACGTTCCAGGCCCCGGTGGAGAGGTAGAAGACGGGCATCGTGGGATGCTCGCGCGCCAGACGCTGGTAGAGCATCGGCATGCCGGGCACCACCTGGCGCGAGGACTGATGGACCACGAAGGCGTTCCAGAAGGCGAGCAGGGGGCGCGGCAGCCAGGTCACCATCACGGTGTCATCGATGTCGCTGACCAGGCCCACCTCGGCCTCGTCCGGGACCACGGTGATGGCCGCGGTCACCTCGTTGCCGGGGGCGGTCCACAGCACCGCCTCGTGGTGCCCCGCGGGAAGAGCCACCTCGAGATCCGCGTCGACGATGCCGGACCGGTCGGCGCGGACGGTGAACTGCTGCTCGCCGAGCAGCACGTGGACGGTGCGGTGCGGTGCGACCTGGCCGGCGAAGTTCCGCCATCCGCGCACCGCCATCGTGCGCATGTCATGGACCGGCTGGTCGTGGAAGTCCGCGGGGGTGCCGGGGGAGGCGTAGAGCACCTTCGCCAGCACCCGGACCCGGGCACCCGAGCCGAAGCCGTGGAACGGCTGCAGGCGCAGATCCCAGTGGAGCCGGCGCAGAGCACGGCCCATCACCGCATTCTTGACGTCCTCGATCCGCGCCGCCCAGTGCGGCCGGTCGGTCTGGGAGCGCGAGGCGACGGCACGCAGCGCACCGCGGGCGGAGGTGAGACCGGAGGAGATGCCCACCGGTCTCAGATGCCGCGGGCCATCTTCAGCCAGGCGCCGTCGGGATCGTCCTCGACGATCTCCCAGCGGTCGCCCGTGTCGGAGAAGCCCAGTGCCTCGTAGAGCGCGCGGGCGCCCTCGTTCTCCGGGCCGACGTACAGCGTGACGGTGTCGGCGCCGTCCTCGCCGGCCCAGGTGAAGACCGCTTCGGCGAGTTTGCCGGCGATCCCGGAGTGGCGGGATTTCGGCGTGACCCACATGGCCTGGAGCTCACGCTCGTTGGCGGGCGAGTCCTGTTCGTGACGTGCGGCGACGACAGCGACCGGCTGCCCGTCGTCGATGGCCAGGAACCAGGCGGCATCCTGCACCCGCTCCTCCCAGACGGAGTCCTCATAGGTGGATTCCGTGTCCCAGCTCTGCCCGAAGGCGGCAGGGTCCGTGCTGAGGGACCGGAGACGGATCTCGCGCACGAGCGACCAGTCGTCGTCGTGGGCGCGGATGATTTCGGCCATGGGTGTCCTCCTGAGCCGTCGTTGCGTGGTCACGGGCGATCAAGCCCGGGCGGTCTTGCTTCCGCGTTGCCGCAGGCACCGCATGCAGTCAGCCCCCAGTGTACGTTCCCGAGCAGTTCGGCGCTCCCCTCCTGCGGACCTTGGCACAATGGGGCCATGGAGCCCCTTCGTCTGCTGACCGTCTGCACCGGCAACGTGTGCCGTTCCCCGGCCGCCGCCGTGATGCTGCGCGTCGCCGTCGAGGAGGCGGGCCTGACGGAGAGCATCGAGGTGGGCTCGGCCGGCACCAGCTGGGAGGCGGAGGGGATGCCTATGGACGATCGCACCGAGCTCGCCCTCGAGCATGCCGGCTACGCCCGACCCTTCGAGCACGTGGCACGCACCATCCACCTCACCGAGCTGCTGGCGTGGGACCTGGTGCTGCCGATGTCCGCCGATCATGCCCAGCGGATGCGCCGGACGGCGGAGCAGGCTCCGCCGGGGGCCTCCGTCCCGGAGATCCGGATGTGGCGGCGCTTCGAGCCCGGTATCCCGCCCGAGGCGCTGCCGACGGAGATCTCGGTCGAGGACCCCTGGTACGAGGGTCAGGGAGCCTTCGACAGGACGATCCTCCAGATGCGGCTGAGCGTTCCCGGCATCATCGCCCGGGCGCAGGAGATGCTCGCCGAACGCTGATCTGCGGCGCCGTGCGCCCCGTGCCGAGCCGGTCCGCTCAGCGGGGTCCGCGCCGGCTGAGCACGGTGGCGCCGACGAAGCCGGCCGCGGTGAGGAAGCCGATCCCCAGCACGATCAGGATGACCTGGCGCATCTGACCGGCGGTCGAGTCGGCGTTCTCGGAGATCGCGTCGAACAGGCGCACCACCGGTCCGCTCTCCGCTGTCGTCGCCGTGGTCTGAGGAGGGCTCGTGGGCGGGTCCTGCTCCTCCTCCACGGCGGCCCCGGCCTCGCTGCTCTCGTCAGCGCTGGTGGAGGTCACCGCGATGGTCTCCTCCGGAGCGGAGGGGGGATCCGCAGGGAGCTCCTCCGGGGTCGGGGGAGTCGTCTCCGGCGGCACCACCGGTTCCGCCTGCTCGGTCTCCGCCGGCTGAGGGTCGGTCGGCTCGGGCTCAGCGGGCTCGGGCTCAGTGGGCTCGGGCACGGCGGTCGTGGGCTCCGGCTCAGTGGGCTCGGGCACGGCGGTCGTGGACTCCGGCTCAGCGGAGGGCTCGGGAGCCTCGGTGGGGGGCTCGGGATCCTCGGTGGTGGGAGCCTCCGGGCTCGGAGGCGGCGGGGCGGGATCCGAGGTCCCGGTCTCGTCCGGGGTCTCCTCGGGAACGGGCTCCTCGGTCTGATCCTCCTCGGTCGGGGGCTCCTCGTCCGTCTCGTCAGGTGAGGCCGACGGAGACGGATCTTGCTCGGCGTCGGTCGTGGGGGAGACGCTGACTTCTGGCCTGAGAGCAGGCTGTGGCGGCACCTCGGCGGGCTCGGTCGTGGGGTCGGTGCTGGGCTGTACGGTCGGCTCGGTCGGCTCGGTCGGCTCGGTCGGCTCGGTCGGCTCGGTCGGCTCGGTCGGCTCGGTCGGCTCGGCCGCGGGATCGTCGGTCGGCTGCTCCGAGTTCTCCGTCGGTGCGCTGCTCTCGACCTCGTCCTTGTCCCCGTTCTCGCCCTCGTCGTCGCAGTTCTGCGCGGGGGCCGTCTGCAGCAAGCGGGGCACGGGATCGGCATCGCTCCCGGAGTCGGCGGACGGCGTCCTGCCCGCCGCCTCGTCGCCGCCGTGGGCATCGTCCGAGGTGGACTGCGAGGACGGCACGGCATCGCTGCCGGGGATCTCGGCAATGGCGGGGGCCGCCAGGAAGGGAACCGTCACGACGATGGCTGCTGAATACGTGCACAGGCGCGCGCGCAGACGCATAGGCGTGATCCCCCTCTCCTGGTCGCGAGCTCGACGGCTGCGGTCGGCGGTGTCTCCCGTGGGTCCGACGAAGCACAATACCCTACGGAAACTTTACTTTCGACCCCATGTTTCACCCGGGTAATCGACCGCGCAAGGGCGCTGTGCAGGGCGCCACGCTGACGTGACGGACGTTATGTTGACCCTGATTTGACCGAAGCTTTACGAGCGACCTGTGCATATGCAGTTCTTCGCGACCTGCCGCCGGGCATGCGGACGCCGGATCCCGTTTCACAGGATCCGGCGTCCGGGTGGTCGTGGGGTCAGTCGGCGAGGACCTCGTCCACGAGGGCTTTCGCGGCGTCCTGCACCTGTCCCAGATGCTCCTCGCCCTGGAAGGACTCGGCGTAGATCTTGTAGATGTCCTCGGTGCCGGAGGGGCGGGCGGCGAACCAGGCCGACTCCGTGGACACCTTCAGACCACCGATCACGCCCCCGGCAGGCGCCTCGGTGATCGCCGAGGTGATCGGTTCCCCGGCCAGCTGCGTCGCGCTGACCTGATCGGCGCTGAGCGCCTTCAGCTTCGCCTTCTGCTCACGGCTGGCGGGGGCGTCCATGCGGGCATAGGCGCTGGTGCCGAACTCCTCGACCAGCTCGGCGTGCAGCGTGCTGGGGGAGCGGCCGGTGACCGCGAGGATCTCCGAGGCCAGCAGCGCGAGGATGATGCCGTCCTTGTCCGTGGTCCACACCGAGCCGTCGTGGCGCAGGAAGGAGGCGCCGGCGCTCTCCTCGCCGCCGAAGCCGACGGAGGAGTCGATCAGCCCGGGCACGAACCACTTGAAGCCCACCGGCACCTCGTACAGCTCCCGGCCGAGCGAGCTGACGACCCGGTCGATCAGGCTGGAGGAGACGAGCGTCTTGCCCACCTTGGCCGTCGAGGGCCAGTGGGGACGGTGAGCGAACAGGTAGCGGATCGCGGTGGCGAGGTAATGGTTGGGGTTCATCAGTCCCGCGTCGGGGGTGACGATGCCGTGGCGGTCCGCGTCCGCGTCGTTGCCGGTGGCGATGTCGTACTCGTCGCGCTTCTCGAGCAGCGAGGCCATCGCCCACGGGCTCGAGCAGTCCATGCGGATCTTGCCGTCGCGATCCAGGGTCATGAAGGACCATTGGGGGTCCACCTCGGGGTTGACCACGGTGAGATCGAGGTCGTGCATCTCCCCGATCTCCGCCCAGTAGTCGACCGCCGCGCCGCCCAGCGGATCCGCGCCGATGCGCACCCCGGCCCGGCGGATCGCCTCGATGTCGATGACGCTGGAGAGGTCCTGCACATAGGTGTGGAGGTAGTCGTAGCGCTCGGCGTCCTGCAGCGCCTTCTGCCGGCCGTGGCGGCGCACGCCGCGCAGACCGGCGGCGAGCAGCTCGTTCGCACGGTCCGCGATCCAGGAGGTCGCATCGGTGTCCGCCGGGCCGCCGTGGGGCGGGTTGTACTTGAAGCCGCCGTCACGGGGAGGGTTGTGGCTCGGGGTGACCACGATGCCGTCGGCCCGCCCGGGGCTGTTCGCCGACCGGCCCCGGTTGTGGGTCAGGATCGCGTGGGAGATCGCCGGGGTGGGGGTGAAGCCGTCCAGCGAATCCACCTGGGCGGCGACGTCGTTGGCGGCCAGCACCTCGAGCGCCGTGTCGAAGGCGGGGCGGGAGAGCGCGTGGGTGTCACGGCCGATGAACAGCGGCCCTCTGATCCCCTGCGCCGCGCGGTACTCGACGATCGCCTGCGTGGTCGCGGCGATGTGGTCCTCGTTGAAGGCCACATCGAGGGAGGAGCCGCGATGCCCCGAGGTGCCGAAGGCGACGGCCTGGTCGGGGTCTGCGGGATCCGGATGGTTGTCGTGGTACGCGTCGAGGAGCGCGTCGACGTCGACGAGATCCTCCTCCAGCGCCTTCTGGCCTGCACGGGGGTGCATCATGCCGCTCCATCCTCGAGGGTCGTGGTTCTGCCCCACACTCTAGGTCAGGGTGGGACCTCGAGGCGGAGCTGCGCCTGCCTGCTGAGACGACGGGTGCAGGCGCGCCTCAGGACCGGCGCGAGCGCACCAGCAGCACGATCCCGACGATCGTGAGGACCAGTCCGATCAGCCCGGAGACGAGGCCGATGATCGGGCCGATCAGCAGCGGCGCCGCCATCCCGAGCAGGCTGTACGGGCCGAGATAGGCGGGAGCGTCGGTGCCGGTGCAGGAGATCGTCACCGTGGTGTCCTCGAGGACGGCGACCCCGATCTTCTGCTCGTACCGGGAACCGTCCCCGAAGGTGACCGAGGAGGTGCTGGGCACCACGCTCACCACGCCGGGTTCGGACCCCTCGGCGCTGCACTCGGCGCCGGCGGCATCCTCCTGGGGCACGTACACGATGAGCATCTCGTTCGCGGAGACGTCGACCTCGCCGCTCGCCCCGTCGATCACCGTCGGCCCGGACGCGGCGTCCCCGGTGAGGGAGCCCACGGACCACACGATGCCGCCGATGGTCGCGGCGGGACCGACCACGAGCAGCAGCACCAGACCGATGATCAGCGGCAGCAGCCCGCGCCGGCGGCGAGGGGCGGGGCCGGGGGCACCGGAGGCGGGCAGCGGTCCCGTCTGCGGCCCGTACGACGTCGCACCGACGCCGGCGGGTGCGTCATATCCGTGATGCGCGCCGGGGGCGGGGTCCGACGGAGCGCCGTAGGGCGGGCCGCCGTAGGGCGGGCCGCCGTAGGGCGAGTCCCCATAGGACGAGTGCCCGTAGGACGGTGCGGCGCCGGGAGCGGGGGAGCTCGGCCCCGGCAGTCCGTAGCTGGGACGCCTGCGCGGGGCGGGCGTCGGGGACTCACCGTCGGACATCAGGACTCCTTCGCGATTCGGATCCCCTCAGCGTAGTGGCCGTTCCTCCGAGGATCCCGGACAGCCGCGTCGGGACCTCGCGCGCCGCCGCGCTCAGGAGGTGGTGAACTCCAGCGCGACCCCGATCAGGGCGGCGCCGACGAGGGCCGAGGCCAGCGGTGTGGCCAGCCAGGTCAGCACGATGTTCCGCGCCACCCGCCAGCGCACGTTGCGCAGGCCCTCGGCGGCGCCCGCCCCGACCACGCTGGAGGCGAGGGCATGGGAGGTGGAGATGGGGGAGCTGACCCCGAACAGGCTCAGCGACATGGTCGTCGCCGCGGAGATCTCCGCCGCGAGCCCCTGGGCGACCGTCAGATCGGTGAGACGACGCCCCAGGGTGCGGATGATCCGGTGGCCTCCCCCCAGCGTGCCGGCACCCACCGCGACCGCGATCGCGACCATGATCCCCAGCATCCCCATCGGCGTGGAGCCGGTCGCCGTGGCCGCGACCACGACCACCGCCAACGGCAGCCGGGAGTCGTTGATCCCGTGCCCGGTGGCGACCGCCCCGGCGGAGAGGGTCTGGGCGAAGCGGAGATGACCGCGCTGCAGCCGCTCGTGCCGCCCCAGACGGAGCAGGCCGTGCATCAGGGCGAAGGCGAGCCCCGCCGACAGCACCGGACCCACCAGGGAGACGGCGAGGACGGCCCCGAGCTGCCCCCAGGCCGCGGTCGCGCCGATCACGAGGGTGACGCCGAGGGTGGCACCGAGGAAGGCGTGCCAGGTGGAGGCCGGCATCCCCAGCCGCCAGGTCAGCAGGTCCCAGCCGATGGTCGTGAGCATGATCGCGAGCAGCGCCAGGCCGAGCCGGTCGGGACTGTCGGCGGTCGCCTCGGTGAGGGGGGTCATCCCCAGCAGGCGCACCGCCCACTCCGCCGTGACCACGAGCAGGGCCATCCCCAGCAGTGCCCCGAGCAGATTCAGCAGCGCGGCCATGGCCAGCGCCGTCGACTCCCGCAGGGTCCGGGTGGCGATCGTGGTGGAGACGGCGTTGGAGGCGTCGTGGAAGCCGTTCATGTAGGCCATCGCCAGTGCCGTGAGGACGACCAGCAGCAGCAGGGTCGGGGTCACTCAGGAGTCCTTGACCCGCAGCAGATCGGCGATCCGTGCGCTGCGCTCCTGCAGGGTGATGGTCTGGCGGATCGATTCGGCGACATCGTGCTGGGGCAGCAGCTCCTGTGCCGAGCCGCCGCGCGTGTAGAGCTCGCCGAGGGCGCGGCGCACCAGCCGGTCGCCCTGCCGCTTGAGCTTGCGGACCTGCTCGTAGTGGTCGCCCAGATCCCGCACCCGTGAGAGCTGCCAGGTGACCGCGACGGTGAGCTCCGCCGCCCGCTCGATGCCCTCGGCGGCCTCCAGCAGCGCCGTGGGCAGGGCACCCACCTGGGAGATGACCAGCAGCTCGGCCGTGTGCTCCAGGGAGTCCAGGGTGTCGGAGAGGGTCAGGGCGAAGTCGTAGAGCAGCTCCGCCTCGTAGGGCGTGATCAGGGAGTGGGCGAGCCGCTGGGCGATGCGACGGCACAGCTCCTCGGCGACCGTCGACTGCTCGTGCAGCCGGGGTGCGAGGCGGGTGCGCTCGCGCACGCCGTGGCCGAGCAGCTTCGAGTGGGTGTCGGCCGACTGGACCAGCAGCTCGGCGAGCTCCGCGAAGAGGTCGTACAGGGGACGCTCGCTGCGCTGGGGGAAGAACCGGGCGAGGAACTGCGCCATCTCAGGCCGCCTCCCCGCGCCGCCGGGCGCCTCACGCCGCTGGTGCCGGTGGGGCGAGGGCGGACTGGTTCACGATGCTGGGGCGCCGGACCGGGATGCGCCTGTCGGCGCGAAGGCCGCTCGAAGCGGCAAATGTTGGAGCCCGGGGCAACCGCGGCCCGACGCGCCCCCATCGTAGAACACGTGGGGACGGTGGACGCAAGCCGGGACCGCGACGTCATGGCACGGGCCTCATCGCGGCCGCTGCGGGCCTCAGACGCTATGAGGGTGGCGGGGTTACCGGCTGGGTCTTGTGGCCCAGGGCCTCGCTATGAAGACTCGTGGATCACCCTGGTCGATGGGCGGCCGGGGTGCACACATTCATAGGAGGCCCTGGTGTTCACCGAGACTACAAGCCTGGGATTGGATGTCCATGCCCGTAGCGTCAATGCCGCTGCGATCGACTGCTCCACCGGCGAGGTGATCGAGAAGTCCCTGCCGAATGATCTGGTCGCTATCAGCGAGTTCGTCGAGGACCTCGCCCGTGGCCACGGTCCCTTGCGGATCACCTACGAGGCCGGCCCCACCGGCTTCACGCTTGCCCGGTTCCTGCTCGATGCTGGACATTCCGTCCAGGTCGCGGCCCCGTCGAAGCTGTTGCGACCAACGGGTGAGCGAGTCAAGACCGATCGGCGCGATGCGATGCTGCTGGCCCGTCTGGCGCGCAACGATGACATCGTCGCGGTGCGGGTCCCCACGCTCGCGGAGGAGTCCGCCCGAGATCTGGTCCGTTCCCGGGACGATGCCCGCCGCGACTTGATGAGTGCCCGGCACCGGCTCGGGAAGCTGGTGCTGCGCCGCGGTCACGTCTTCCCCGGCAAGACGACCTGGGGCCGGGAGCATGACGCCTGGCTGCGGGCCATCCGCCGTGACCACTTGGCCGAATATGGTTCCGGGACCGTGGCCGCGTTCGATGACGCCTACGACGCCGTCACCCACACTCTCGCCCGCCGCGATCGCCTTGATGTAACGATCTTGAACCTGGCCGAGGACAGCGAATTCACCGAGATCACCCACCGCCTGGCCTGCCTGCGAGGGATCTCCACTCTGACCGCGTTCGGTCTGGCGGTGGAGATCGGGGACTGGGACCGGTTCACCGGCTCGACGATCGCGGCCTACCTCGGACTGGTCCCCTCCGAGCACTCCTCTGGACAGACGAGGTCTCTGGGCGGGATCACCAAGACCGGCAACTCCCACGCCCGCCGGTTCCTGATCGAGTCGGCCTGGCACCACAAACCCGGCTACTACCCCGGCAAGACCCTGCGACAGGACTGGGCGAAGGTCCCGGCCGTGATCGCCGAACGCGCCGACCGCGGGAACCGACGTCTCCATCACCGCTGGATGGTGCTGGAAGCGCGCCGCAAACGCCACGCCATCGCGAATACCGCGATCGCCCGCGAACTGGCCGGCTGGTGCTGGTCCCTGGCCACCATGGAGGAATAACCCTATAGACCGCGTTCACGGGCGATCCAGAGCCTCTCGGGACGCAGCGTGAGGAGGAGACCAGCGCTTGGACTGTGAGCAGCCCCGGCAACAGGGCCACGCTCGAGCTCAGACAAGCTCCGCCCCTCCCACCGAAAACAGCGTCATGCGGCACCCGACCCGCGCATATCAGACTGACCACGCGTCGACCAGACACGCGGCACCCGAGAAGCACCCCGCGAACGCCGAAGCGGGGGCACCCACCGGCCAGTGGATGCCCCCGCTTCACTCCGCCCCCTTGACAGAAACACCTACATATCAGTCCAGCTGTCCCGCCTCCGCATGGCGGCCGGCAGCGGTCAGGTCCTCACCGGTGCTGAGCAGACGCTCGGCCTGCAGGGTGCGGTCGTCGTCGGCGTCCTCGTCGGCCAGGTGCGCGGTGCCGTGCGCCACGATCATGGCCACCGCACCGGCGCGCCGCAGCGCCAGGCCGAGATCCCCGGTGAACGCCCCGCGCAGGATCTCGTCCATGGAGCGATGGACCTGGTCGACGTCCGGCGGCTCCGCGAAGCCGGAGAGGTAGCGCAGCCCGGGCACGGTGCGCGACCCCGCTCGATAGCGGCGCACCATGTCGTCGCCGCTGGTCTGCGACCAGGTGTGCAGCACGTACAGCCGCCACAGCGCACCCGGCAGGGAGGTGGCGGGGGCTCCGGACCACAGTGCCGCGAGGTCCGTCAGCCCGTCCTCGGCGGCGAGGGCGACGACCCGCTCGACCACCTCGGCATCCGAGCTGTGGAAGACCCCGTCGAGCAGGGCTCGGGCGGAATCGTGCGCGAGATCGGAGGAGGCGGCGGGATCCGGCTCGCCCGGGATGGCCTCGGCGACTGAGGCGTACAGCGGGGCGGGACGGCGGAAGCGGGGAGCGGACGAGCCGTGCGGGGACATGCTCCGCACACTACGCGCCGTCCCTGGACCGCCGCACTACCCTGGGCCCATGACGATCCCCCGGCAGATCGGCCCCGAGACCGGGCCCCGCACGGCCCTGCCCGATTACCGCCGCAGCAGCGCCACGGTCGAGCGCATGGTCTCCGAGCTGCGCGGCGTCCCCGGATCGAAGGGCGGATCGACCGGCACGGTGCGGGCCCTGTTCCCCGCCGCCCCCACCCGGGACACGGCGCTGCGCGCGGCGGTCTCCGCGGTGCTGCTCGGCGGTGCCGTGATCGCCGGCATCGTGATGGTGCTGCTGCTGACCGCGCTCGAGGAGGGGCGCTCGCCGGGGGTCGGGCTGCTGATGCTGCTGCTCGCCCTGGGCGCGCTCGCAGTGATCCTGCTGCTGCTCGGCCTCCGCTTCGGCGTCGTCGCACTGGGCACCGTCCGCTCCCGGGTCGAGATCTCGGAGGACGCGCTGCATGTGGTCGGGGCGCTCGGCTCCCGGCGGGTCGAGCGGCGCGACATCGTCGGGGTGGAGTCCCGTGTGGTGCATCCGGTGCACTGGCTCACCGCAGCTCTGCGGCTGCGCGACGGCTCCCGGGTGGTGATGCCCGCCTTCGACCGGCACGTCTGGACCTACTCCCAGCCCTCCGGCGAGGACATCCGGGCCCTGCGCATCGAGCTGCGCCGACGGGAGCAGGCCGCGGGTCGCCGGGTCTGAGCGTCAGGCGGTGGCGCCGCCCGGAGCACGGCTGGCTCCGTCCTCCCACAGCACGCGGGCCGCCTCGGTCACGGACTCGGCGTCGACGTCGGTGACGCTCAGCACCCCGTCCTCGTCGAGCGGGAGGTGGCCGGACTTCCAGCTGCCGTCCGCCTCCACATGGAACATCAGCGGGACCGCGTCCTGCGGGGCGGCGACGTCCGTGCGGCGCAGCGAGACGGTGCGCTCGTTGCCGCCCTCGAGGAAGGCCAGGACGATGTCGGCGACCGAGGCGGGCACCTGCTCCGGACCGGGCAGCGCGGTGACCACGAAGGAGTCCAGCTCGTCCTGCGTGAGCATGATGATGGCCTCGTGGGCCTTGATGATGAAGGCCATGCGCATCGCCTCGCCCTCGGCCAGGGCGATGCCCAGCCAGCGGTCAGCGGCGGTCAGCGTGGTCGCGATGACCTGGCCTTCCTCGCCGAGCAGCCACTGGCCGTCCTCGGAGCGCTCCACCTTCCCCCGCGCGCGGAGCCCGGAGGTGACCGCCGCGGTGACGAACTCGTGCGCCTCCTCGGGGGCGCTGCGCAGCCCGATCTGCTCGCGGGTGATCCGTCCGTTCTCCGTGTCGCGCAGGCCGAGCATGAAATCGATCTCGTACGCGGTGTAGATCGTGACCTGCTCGTCCGTGGCCGCGGCCGTGCTCTCGCTCATGAATCCCCCTGGAAGGCGTGGTCCGGCCGACTCTCACGTCGACCGGATGGCGTGTCCCCGGAAGCATGGCAGAAACGGGCCGGTCGCTCCAGCGCCGCCCCGTCGCAGTGGACGGGTTCCGCCGCAGTGGACGGGCGGGATGCGGCCCGCCGCCGACCCGACGGCGCGGATATGCTCGCAGCATGCAGGGGGACGAACACATGGGCTCCGACGTCGCGGCAGCGGGTGATCCCGCGGTGGGCGATCTCGGGGGCGAGAGCACGCGCGCGGTCTATCGGGACCTGCTGCGGTTCGGACCCCGATCCCGCAGCGAGCTGTCCCAGCGGCTGCGGCTGTCGGCACCCACCGTCACCCGGGTCAGCCGGGACCTGCTCGAGCGCGAGCTGCTCCGCCCGCTCACCGCCGTGCCGCGTG
Organism: Brachybacterium vulturis; assembly: GCF_002407185.1. Lineage (NCBI taxonomy): Bacteria > Bacillati > Actinomycetota > Actinomycetes > Micrococcales > Dermabacteraceae > Brachybacterium > Brachybacterium vulturis. The sequence continues at coordinate 3,506,508 of NZ_CP023563.1, read as the reverse complement.
CCAAGGGGCGTCCCCACGAACCGCTGGACATCGAGGAGGACCGCGGCCCCCGGTTCATCGGGGTCAAGGTCACCGCCGACGAGGTCCATGCCGTGGTGACCACGGTGCGGGCCACCGTCCTCGAGGAGCTGGTGCTGCCGCTTCAGAGCACCGCCCCGGAGCCGCTGCAGGCGACCATCCTGGTCGCGGTCGAGGCGATGATCGCCGCACACCCGAAGGTGGTCGGGATCGGGGTGGGCCTGGGTGGGCTGGTGGCGGAGCGTCGCACCGTGCTCTCCTCCCACCTGCTGGGCTGGCAGCGGCCCGTCGAGCTCTGCGCCGCGCTCGAGGCGCGGGTGTCGGTCCCGGTGGTCGTCGAGAACGACCTGGTGGCGATGGTCGACGGTCTGCACTGGTTCGGGATCGGGCGCGGGTACGACTCCTTCGCGGTGCTCACCGTCGGTGCAGGGGTCGGGATCGCCGCCGTGATCGACGGGCGGGTGGTCCGCGGCCGCCACCACATGGCAGGGCTCACCGGCCGCTTCCCCGTCGGGATCGGGCCGCAGCGTGCACCGGTCGCGATCCGCGAGCTGGCCAGCACCGCCGCGGTGGTCCGTCGTGCCCGCGAACAGGCAGTGCTCGGTCCCGCCGGCGGCATCGAGAAGCTGCGCGGCCTGGTCGCAGTCGGGGACGCCGGAGCGCTCGCGATCGCGGCGGAGATGGCGCGCGCGCTCGCCGCGGCGGCTGTCGGCCTGGTCGCCGTGATGGACCCCGAGGCGATCGTGCTCGGCGGCGAGAACGTGGACCTCGTGCGCGCCGCCTTCGGTGCCTTCGAGGAGGCCCTGCGCCAGGGATCGGCCGAAGGGCAGCGGGACCTCGTGGTGCGCACGCTCAGCGGCGACTTCGACGAGTGGGCGCGCGGGGTCGCCGTGATCGCGATCCAGGAGTTCGCCGGGGCCGGGACCTGAGGCGTGCCCCCGCCCCGACGTCCCGGAGAGCTCACTCGAACAACGCGTTGACCCGTTCGTTGTACGCGGCGAAGTCCGCCCCGTCGATCTCCCGCATCCAGCACCGGTCGAACGCTCGCTGCATGATCGTCATGATCGAGGCGGAATTCTCCACCAGGGGGAACAACCCGGTCTCGCCGTTGGCGACCCGGTCGGTGAACGGTGTGACATCCAGGCCTTCCGCGGCGTACGACTCGATCGCGGCCTCCGTCCCCGCATCGGTCGAGGGGAAGAACGGGGCGCGCTCGCCGATCAGCCGCTGCGCCTCGTCCGAGGCGAGGAAGCCGATCAGCCGGGCCGCCTCCTCCTTCTTCTCCGACTGCGCGGAGATCGAATCGCCCAGGCCGTTGAACATCGAGACCGGGTGACCCACGGGGCCGGACGGCAACGGGGCGATTCCCAGATCCATGCCTTCCATGTTGTTGAACGTGGTGATCATCCAGGAGCCTGCCAGGGCCAGCGCCGCGATGCCGGACTGCACCTGGGTCTGCGCGGGGCTGGACTCCCCGAACATGCCGAACGGCGGGAAGAAGCCCTTGTCGACCAGGCCGAAGTACCAGTCCATGGTCGCGGCGAACCGCTCGTCGTCGTAGTTGAAGTGCGTGCCCCAGGTCTCGGCATCGGTGAACGTCCAACCGGTCGACAGGGCGAAGGGCGACCAGCTCGACTGTCCGACGTAATCGATCTCGCCGCCGCCGGCCATGCCGTAGCGGGCCACGTTCGCCGGGTCGAACCCGTCCTCGTCGCCCCGCACTCCGTTCGCATCGATGCTGAGCCGGGCGAGCATTCTCTCGAAACTGCCGCCGTCCTCGGGATTCCAGTCGAGATCCTGGAGATCCTCGGGTGTCAGCCCTTCCTCCTCGAGCATGTTCTTGTCGTACATCACCGCGATGGTGTCGTAGTCCTTGGGGATGCCGTAGCGCTGGCCGTCCTGGCCGGTCCACAGCTCCTGGAGGCCCTCCTGGAAGTGCTCGGCCGGGATCCCGTCGAGCTGGCCCAGGCCGTCCAGCGGAGAGATCACTCCGAGCTGCAGGAACTCGGGATAGCGCGCAAGGTGGTCCGTGAAGGCGTCCGGCCCGGCCTCGGCGACGAAGCTGGCTGTCAGCTTCGTCCAGTAGTCGTCCCAGCCCAGCTGGGTGATCCGTACGAAGACGTCGGGGTTCTTCTGCATGAACAGGTCGATGGCGGCGGAGTAGGCGGGCAGCTGGTTGGCGTCCCACAGCCAGTAGTCGATCTGGGTCGCCCCGGCAGGGGCGGAGCTCCCGCCGCACGAGGCGAGGGTCGCGGTCCCGACGGTCCCCGCGAGGACCGCGGAGCCTTGCAGGAGGCGACGGCGGGACAGGGCGGTCCCCGGGAGCGGGTACGCAGCGGTGCGAGCATCACGTGCTCGGTGGAGCGGAGTGTTCATCTGGGGCACCTCACTTGATCCCGCTGAAGCCGATGGAGTTGACGATCTTCTTCGCGAACAGCGCGAAGAGGAGCAGCATGGGGGCGGCCGCGACCAGGGTGGCGGCCATCAGACCGGACCAGTCGGGACCGGTGCCGGGGGCCTGGGCACGGAAGACGCCGAGGGCGACGGTGAGCACGCGGGACTGGTCGGTGTAGGAGACCATCAGTGCCCAGAAGTACTCGTTCCACGCCGTCATGTAGGTCAGCAGGGCGAGGGTCGCCAGGGGCGCGGTGGACAGCGGCAGCACGAGGGTGAAGAACACTCGCACCTTGCTGGCGCCGTCGATGAGAGCGGCCTCCTCGACCTCGCGGGAGATGTTGTTGAAGAACTGGCGGAGGAAGAAGATCGCGAAGCTCGAGATGAACAGCGTGGGGAGCATGATCCCCAGCAGCGTATCGACCAGGTGCAGGTTCTTGATCAGGATGAAGTTGGGCAGCAGGGTGAAGATCTGCGGGATCATCAGCGAACCCAGGAAGATCAGGAACACGGTCTCCCGGCCGCGCCAGCGCAGCCGGGAGAACGCATAGGCCGCCATCGCGCAGGAGAAGGTCTGCACGATGGTGATCGAGGTCGCGACGATCACGGAGTTCAGCAGGTAGCGCCAGAAGTTGATGGAGGCGCCGCTGCCGCCCTGGGCGATCGCGGTCTCCACGTCCTGCATCCCGAAGACGCGTTCGAAGCCGCCGGTGTTCAGTCCCACCGGGAGCAAGCTGCTCGGGTCGGTGGCCAGGGCGTTGTTGCTGGACAGCGCCGTGCGCAGCATCCAGTAGAAGGGGAACAGGGTGATCAGCAGGAAGATCACCATCACGGCCCAGGCCGCGATCTTGCCCCAGGGCACGGGGCGGTGGGGGGTGTGGATGGCGGGGCGCTGGGTGGTCTCGGTGACGGGGTGTGTCGTGGTGGTCATGGTGTCCTCTCCGCTCAGTCCAGGTCCGAGTGGCCGGCTCGGCTCAGCCAGTACTGCGTGAAGGTGACGACCATGAGGATGAGTAGCAGCGCGACGGACAGCGCAGAGGCATAGCCGAACTCGTACTCCGCGAAGGCGTTCTGGTAGATGTACATCTGGAGCACACGCGAGGCGTCGGCCGGACCGCCCTGCGTGGTCACCGAGACGGTGTCGAACACCTGGAACGAGCCGATGATCGTCATGATCAGCACGAGGGCCAGGATCGGCCGCAGCAGTGGCAGCGTGATGCGGCGGAACTGCGTGATCTCGCCCGCTCCCTCGGTGCGGGCCGCCTCGTAGAGATGCGTGGGGATCGACTGGAGGCCCGCGAACAGCAGCAGCGCCGTGTAGCCCATGTGCCGCCACACGTTCACCAGGGCGATCGTGGGGATCACCCACGTCTCATTGGCCCAGAAGGAGACCGGGTCGAAGCCGACCCACTGCAGGAAGATGTTGAAGATGCCGAGCTGGGTGTCCAGGATCCACAGGAACACGATCGCCGCCACCACGTTGGAGACCAGGTACGGGGCCAGCACCAGCGAGCGCAGCAGGGTCGACTGGGTCAGGCGCTGCATGAGCACGGCGATCACCAGCGCCACCACCGTCTGCACCCCGATGTTGATGGCGACGTACAGGATCGTCACGCGCAGGGATGTCCAGAAGATCGGGTCGGACAGCAGGTCTCGGTAGTTGGCCAGCCCCACCCATTGGGGCGGGGTCAGCGTCGTGTATTCCGTGAATGAGTAGTAGATGCCGGTCAGCAGCGGCCAGACGAGGAATACCAGCAGGCCGACAGTCGCGGGCGCGATGAACAGCAGCGCGAGCTTGGTGTCGTCCTTCCGGCGGGGCCTCGTGGGGGCCGACCGCGTCGACGTCGTCGCGGTGGGCATGGCTTCCTACTTTCGGTGGGGAGGGGACGGGTGGTGCCGGTCAGCGCGTGGCTGTCGGGTCGGGATCAGGGAGGACGGAGAGCTGCAGGCCCTGCACCGCCTCTGTCGGAGCGCCTGCGTGCTCGGGGCCGCGATCCCCGTTCGTGGCGCGGTGGAGCAGGGAACGACGGGGGCCGACGAGGAGAGAACGAGGACCTCCGGGGCTGGGAGCGGCAAGTGACGAAGGGCGACGATGCCCTCCTCTTACTAAAAGTATGAAAGTAATAGCGCTTTCGTCAAGCGCCGTCTCGCCGTCGATCGCTTCGATGCAGGAGGGAGGGCGGTCCCGATAGTGTGACCCTCTACCCGACCAGGCCAGGAGCCCCAGAATGATCTTCACCCAGTCCTCGAAGCTGCGCGACGTGTGCTACGAGATCCGAGGACCGGTGCCCGCAGAGGCCGCCCGGATGGAGGCCGAGGGGCACAAGATCATCAAGCTCAACATCGGCAACCCCGCACCCTTCGGCTTCGAGGCGCCCGACGAGCTCCTCGTGGACATGATCAAGAACCTGCCCACCGCGCAGGGCTACTCGGACTCCCGGGGCATCCCCTCCGCCCGTCGGGCGGTGGCGCAGTACTACCAGATGCGCGGCCTGCCCGGGATCGGGCTCCAGGACGTCTACCTCGGCAACGGGGTCTCCGAGCTGATCCAGATGGTGTGCCAGGCCCTCGTCGACGACGGGGACGAGGTGCTGGTCCCGCAGCCGGACTACCCTCTGTGGACCGCCTCGGTCTCCCTCGCGGGCGGCCGCGCCGTGCACTACCGGTGCGATGAGGAGGAGCACTGGTGGCCGGACGTCACCGACATCGCCGACCGGATCACCGAGCGCACCAAGGCGATCGTGGTGATCAACCCCAACAACCCCACCGGAGCGGTGTATCCCGAGCACGTGCTGCGCGACATCGTCGAGGTCGCCCGCACGCACGGCCTGATGATCCTGGCCGACGAGATCTACGACAAGATCCTCTACGACGACGCGGTCCACATCCCGATCGCCTCCCTGGCCCCGGACCTGTTCTCGATCACCTTCAACGGGCTGTCGAAGTCGTACCGGGTGGCCGGCTTCCGCGCCGGCTGGATGGCGCTGCACGGCCCGAAGGACGACGCCGAGAGCTTCATCGAGGGTCTGGACGTGCTCTCCAACATGCGGCTGTGCCCCAACGTGCCCGCCCAGCACATCGTGGCCACCGCCCTGGGCGGGAAGCAGTCGATCGACCAGCTCATCCTGCCCGGCGGGCGGCTGCGGGAACAGCGGGACGTGGCCTTCGAGGGACTGACCTCGATCCCGGGGATCAGCGTCCAGAAGGCGCAGGGCGCGCTGTACATGTTCCCCAGGATCGATCGGGAGATGTACCGCATCGACACCGACGAGCAGTTCGCCTACGACCTGCTGCGGGCCCACAAGCTGCTGATCACCCAGGGCACCGGCTTCAACCTCGCCACCCACGACCACTTCCGGCTGGTCACCCTGCCGTCGGTCGAGGTGCTGACCGACGCGATCGACCGGATCGGCGACTTCCTCGGCACCATCCGCCGCTGAGCGGGCGCGCCGGCCGGCTCGGCGACGCCGCACCTCGCCGACGCCGCAGGGATCGTCAGGTCCCGTACCGTTCCGGGCCCGGAACCGGTGCAGAACCTGACGATCGACGTCGTCCGAGGCGCAGGAGGTGCGCGAGGCGGGGCCTCAGGCGGGGGAGGGCTGGTGCACCGCGTCGCGGGAGACGCGGACCATCTCCTCGCGCTCGACGACCTTGATGCGGGTGCGGGGCTCGCCGTCGGCGTCGAGCGCGGCGGCGCCGAGGGCCTTCTCGTGCTCGTCCAGCGCCATCCAGCCGTCCCAGGTCGTGTACGGCACGTCGCGGTCCTCGAGCAGGCGCAGGATCGCGTCGCCGTCCCGCTCGACAGCGGAGGCCAGAGCGCCGGACTCGATGTCCTCGACCAGGCTGGCGATGGTCTCGAGGGCGTCGGACTTGGTCGCGCCGATCAGGCCCACCGGACCGCGCTTGATCCAGCCGTTGGCGTACAGGCCGGGGATCACGGCGCCGTCGGCCCCGGTGACGCGGCCGGCCGCATTGGTGATCACGCCGCGGCGGGCGTCGTAGGGGACGCCCGGCAGCTCGGAGCCGTGGTAGCCGACGGCGCGGTAGACGGCACCGAGGTCGTAGTCGACCATCTCGCCCGTGCCCTCGACGTTGCCCTCGGGATCCAGCCGGGTGCGCTCGAAGCGCATGCCGGTGACCTGCCCGTCCTCGCCGAGGACCTCGACGGGGCGGTGCCAGAAGTGCATGTGGAGGCGGCGGTGCACCGGGCCGCCCTCGCGATCCGTCGGCTCCTCGCCGGCGGCCTCCCGGCGCTGCTGCTCCTCGAGCCAGCCCGCGAAGATCTGCACCAGCTGGTCGGTGCGCTTGTCGGCCCGGATGGCCTCCCACTCGGCCTCGGTGATCTGCTCCAGATCGCGCGGGTCCATCACGACCTGCAGGCCCTGGGGGTGGGCGAGCTCGCGGGCCTCGAGCGGGGAGAACTTGGTCTGGGCGGGGCCGCGGCGGCCGAAGACGTGCACATCGGTGGTCGCCGCGGCCTGCAGGCCCGCGTACACGTTGGCGGGGATCTCGGTGCGCAGCAGCTCGTCGGCGCCCTTGGACAGCACCCGTGCCACGTCGAGCGCGACGTTGCCGTTGCCGATCACGGCGACCTGTTCGGCGTCCAGCTCCCAGCTGCGGGGATAGTCCGGGTTGCCGTCGTACCAGGCCACGAAGTCGGCAGCTCCGTGGGAGCCCGCCAGCTCGATGCCGGGGACCGCCAGCTCCGCATCCTTCAGCGCGCCGGTGGCGAAGATGACCGCGTCGTAGTGGCGGCGCAGGTCCTCGAGGGTCAGATCGGTGCCGAACTCGACATCGCCGAGGAAGCGGATGTCACCGCGACCCAGGATGCGGTGCAGCGCGGTGATGATCCCCTTGATGCGCGGGTGATCGGGGGCGACCCCGTAGCGGATCAGGCCGAAGGGTGCCGGGAGGCGGTCGAGCAGATCGATCGAGACCTCGAGCTCCCCGTTCTTCACCTGCTTGTTGCGCAGCAGGGTATCGGCGGCGTACACGCCGGCGGGGCCGGAGCCGATCACGGCCAGACGGAAGGGCTGCTGGGAGGAGGACATCTCACCTCGGTCTCGTGGCGCGTCGCGCCGGGTCGGATGCGGGTCGGGGCGGCTGCGGTCCACGCGCCGCGCTCCGCTCTGCACGGATTTCCGCACCACTCTATATGCGAAATTCGGCACGACCCCGGCCACTGTGAGCTGGCCGACGTGGGCGCGAGCGGCGAACGGCCGGGGCGGCGAGCGCGGCGAGAGCGATCACGGCGGGCGGGACCCGCGCCTCACTCATCCCGGGCTGCTGCCGGCGGGCGGCTCGGGCACCACGCCGACGGAGACGTCCAGGGTGCTGGTCGCTCCCGGCGGGCCGACGACGATGCCCTTCAGCGGAGGCACATCCGCATAGTCCCGCCCCCAGGCGGTGGTCACGAAGCGCTGGTCCACGAAGGCGCGGTTGGTGGGATCGATGTCCACCCAGCCGGTGCCCGGGACCAGCACGCTCAGCCAGGCGTGGGAGGCGGCCGAGCCGATCATCTCCCCGACCGGGGCGGTGCCCAGCGCGCCCTCGGCCGACGGGGCGGTGCGCAGGTAGCCGGAGACGTACCGGGCCGCGAGTCCGGCGGCGCGCACCGCGGCGACGCCCACATGCGAGAAGTCCTGGCAGACCCCGTGCCGGGCGGCGAGCACCTCCTCGAGGGTCGAGGAGACGGTGGTCGCCGCGGAGTCGTAGGTGAAGTCGGTGTGGATCAGGGCGGTGAGGTCGGCGAGGCATTCGCCGATCGCACGCCCGGGGGTGAACACCTCGGCGGAGATCTCCCGGGCCGCGGTGCCGGCGGGGATCCGCGGCGAGGGGTGGACGAAGTCCAGGCTCGCCTCGGGCAGCAGCGATCCCCAGTGCTCGGGCAGGCACTGCTCCCAGGGGCGGGACATGGGCTCCAGCGGGTAGCGGCGCTCGGCGACCGTGACCCGGGCATGGGAGTGGACGTCGAGCTGCGTGTGCGGGGAGTCGACCAGCAGATAGGTCGAGGAGTTCCCGTAGAAGTCGGTGTGCGCCGTGAGTCGGGCCGGCGCGGGGTCGACCACCACGTCGTGCGAGAGCACCCGCTGGTGCGGCGTGGCCCGCGGTTCGATGTGCGCGCGGCCGTAGTTTCGCGAGACCGGTTTCGCGTAGTGGTAGGAGGTGAGGTGGTGGACGCGGTAGAGCATCGGCTCGACCGCGGTCCCCTCCTCCTCCCGCAGCGGCAGCAGCGGGCGCCGGCGCGACCTGCTCGAGGCGCTCGCCCCCGCGGCAGGTGCGTGGTGAGTGTGCTCAGACATCGTCGATCCCCCATCTCGAGGTGGACTCCGAGGGGTGGAAGAAGCGGTTCTCGAGCGCGGTGGCCAGCTCCCGCAGGGTGTCCATCGCGGCGTCGACCTCCTCCAGGAGCGCGGTCGGGGCGCCGTCGGCCGCCTCCCCGCCCAACGGGTGGAGCAGCTCCCGCGCCTCCCAGCCGCCCAGGCGCGAGCGCAGCGCGATCAGCGGGGCACGCAGCTCCGGGGAGGGGGCCACGTCCGGCAGCCGGTCCAGTGCCAGGCCCAGCCGCTCCAGCTGGAAGGCGATCGAGCGCGGCAGGGTGGTGTCGGTCAGCAGCAGCTCCAGCAGCAGCTCCGGCTGGATCGCGGCGTGATAGGCGCGCCGGTACGAGGCACCGCTCTCCGTGACCAGCGCGACCGCACCGGCGATCCGGGCCTCGGCGGCGCGGGTGCGCCGGTGGCCGAGGACGGCTCGGAGCAGGGCCAGCAGCCCCATGGTGCGTTCGATCTTGCGGCCGGCCTCGGTGAGGTCCCAGCCCAGGTTGCGGGGCATCGAGTCGGCGACGGCGCCGGAGAGGGTCAGACAGCCGTCGACGATGTCCGTCAGCCGCTGCTCGACGGGCTGGGTGTCCTGCCCGCCGAGGGCGCGCAGGCGCTGGTTCATCCGGGCGATCACCGGCCAGATGTCGTCCGAGATCAGATCTCGCAGGGTGCGGGTGGTGTGGGTGAGCGCGGCATAGGACTGCGCGAGCGTGCCGGGCCTGCCGCGGCTGGTCAGCAGGGACTCGATCTCCCCGCTCACCGCCTCGTGGGAGTCCAGGTCCAGCCCGCGGAACCCCGGATAGGTGGTGGTCACGTCGGTGACCGCGCCCAGCAGGACGGCCTGGGCGGTCCGGGCCCCGGGACCGCGCTCCGCGTCGAGATCGTTGACGGTGTCCAGCACCGCGCGCAGCAGTCGGGCGGTGGAGTCCACCCGCTCGAGATAACGGCCGAACCAGAACAGGTCCGAGCCGATCGAGCGGGTCATCGCCGGGTAGGCGGTCAGCACGCCGCGAGCAGCGGCCGGTGCCTGGTCCGCGGTTCCCGGCTCCGGTTCGCCCTCGGCGGGGACGGCCGAGGTCTCGGGCACGGTCACCCACACGTCCTTGAGCGCCTCGGGCCCGTCGTCGGCGGTGATCCCGACCCCGCCGGGCAGCACCTCGTAGCCGTCCTCGGTGCCCATCACCAGCAGACGGAGCACCAGCGGGCGCTCGATGAGCTCGTCCCCGCCGGCGGGATCCATGCTGAGCCAGCCGGCCTGCTCGAGGCCCGGCTCGGCGGGCCGCAGCAGCAGGTCCTCGTGGAACAGCTGCCGGCACAGGTCGGGCAGGGCGGCCCGCAGGTCCGGGTTCTCCAGCAGCCCCGCGCCGAGCGGGTTGAAGATCTCCACGTCCCCGCAGCGGGCGGCCTCGACCAGGCCGGTCACGCCGCCCAGCGGGGTCGGCCCCAGGTCCAGGGGATCCAGCAGGCGGGAGGGCACCAGTCGCAGCAGCGCGTCGACCGCGTCCCCGGGGTCCGAGTCCAGTCCGGGCAGCCGCAGCGTCAGGGTGCCCGAGCCGGTGCGGAGGTCACCGACGGAGACCATCGGCGCCCCCAGCAGGTTCGCCAGCCAGCTGTGGTCGAAGCCGCGCATCGGATCCTCGGAGTCCTCGGTGAGGACCACGGTGCGGCCGGCCCGTCCCTCGGAGCGCGTGCGCTGGTGCAGCGAGGTGCGGATGGTGTCGAAGAAGGGATGCAGCCGACGCAGCGGCGTGGAGCGGTACAGCGTGGGCGCGCAGCGGGAGAGCACCCGACGCAGCTCGAGGGTGGTGCCGGCGCCGTCGGGCACGTCCACCGCGTCCTCGAGCACCACCCAGGACCCGTCGGTCGTACGGGCCACCGTGGTGGTCAGCGCGAACAGGGAGTGGTTGCCGCGGGACGGGATCCCGGTCGCGGTGCGGAGATAGGCGGGGTCCTGCAGCAGCTGCGCGACCGGGGCGACGTCCGCGGCGAGCACCGTGCGCGGACCGTAGAGGTCCGCGTGGAGCGCGTCGAGCAGGCGCATGCGCTGGACGAGGCCGGCCGAGAGCTGCGACCAGTCCTCGGCGTCCAGGATCGCCGGGACGGGATCGACGACGGGCGCCGACGAGGGGACGTCGGCGGCGAACATGCTCGCCGCCGAGGTCGCCGCCCGCTGTCGACCTCGGGGGCCGAGAGCGGCGAGCTCGTCGACCAGGGCCTGCGGAGGTGTGGAGGTCACTGGATCATGGTAGAGGCGCCGCGGCGGGCGGGGGCTCAGGACGAGGTGGCGGCCGGGATCCCCTCGGAGGGCTGCACCACCACGAAGCCCGGGCCGTGGAAGCCGAGCTGGAAGGACTCGCCGGAGCCGCGCCCGACCAGCGAGCTCATCTTGAAGTCGTTCTTGATCTGCGGCTGGAGGTTCGCCGACCAGCACACCGCCGCCTGCGGGTCCACGTAGGTGGGCTGCTGGGAGCAGTCCAGCAGCATCGGCGGGCCGTCGGAGGTCACCGCGACCATGCCCTGGCCCTGGAGGACCAGGTTGAACAGGCCGCCGGCCATGAATCCCGCACCGCCGAGGGACTTGATGTCCCACTGGATGGTGCTGTCGAAGGCGAGCATGTTCCTGGTGTTCAGGGTGAGTGCCTCGCCCTCGAGCTGGATCAGGAAGATCTCGTTCGACTGGCGGGCGTAGAAGATCTCGCCCTGACCGCGGGTGCGCATCATGTCGCCACCCTCGCCGGTGGCCATCTTCTTCAGCAGCTTCATGCCGCCGCCGGAGCCCTGGTACGAGAAGTCCATCTGCCCCTGGTAGGCGACCATCGCGCCGGAGGCGGAGACGATCTCGGGCGCCTGCGGGTTCAGGGAGCAGCGCAGCAGCTTGCTGGACTGCAGCGCCCACCGTTCGGTGGTCTGACGCTCCTGGTTGGACGCGTCGAAGAGGTTCGATCGCATGGCGGCTGTGCCTTCCCTCGCTCGTCGATGCCGTGCTGCGGGGCAGCGGCATCACGGCGCCCACCGCGCCGCGCGCTGATCGTCTCACGGCGGGTGGGGGCCCGGCGAGGCCCCCGAGCAGGTCCACCGCGTGCGGGCCCTGTGGGGGTGCGGTGAAGCAGGAGCGATCGGCGCCCTGCGCCTCGTAGCATGGCGGGCATGCCTCCGTCCCGCACGCCCCGCCGCGCAGCCCATGACCCCCGGCTGACCGCGCTCGCCGAGGAGTCCGGCTACGAGATCCTCGGGAAGATCGGCACGGGCGGGATGGGGATCGTCTACCGGGCGCACGACGCCGACGGCAACGACGTGGCGCTCAAGCTGCTGCGCCACGAGATCTCCGAGGACGTGCGCGCCCGCGAACGGCTGGCCCGCGAGGTGACGGCGCAGAAGCTGGTGCGCAATGACAACATCGTGCGGATCCTCGACGCCGAGCTCGACTCCCCGGAGGCCTTCGTGGTCACCGAGTTCATCCCGGGGCCCACCCTCGAGGACGCGGTGCGCACCCATGGCGGTCTGCACCCCGAGGCGGTGCGCGAGATCGCTCTGGTGATGGGGGAGACCCTGCGGGCCATCCACGGCGCCGGCGTGATCCACCGCGACCTCAAGCCCGGCAACGTCATGCTGCGCGGCGCCACCGAGGCCGACCTCGCCGGCTTCGATCCCGAGGGCGACCGGCTGGATCCGGTGATCATCGATTTCGGGATCGCGATCGCCGCCGAGGAGTCGCGGCTGACCTCGACCGGACTGGTGATGGGCACGGCCGCGTACCTCGACCCCGAGGTGATCCGCACGGACCACTCCGGCGAGGCGGGGGACTGGTGGGCCTGGGCAGCACTGCTGGCCTTCGCGGCCACCGGCCGGGAGCCCTACGGCAGCGGCCGCGCCGACCTGGTGTTCCTGCGCGCCGAACGCGGGGAGATCGACATCGACGGCGTCCCCACGGAGCTCGCCCAGTGGCTGCGCTCGGCGCTGCAGTCCGATCCCGCGCAGCGGCCCGAGCCCGCACAGCTGCTGGAGCGGCTGGCCGCGCTCGACCTGACCCGGTACGACGACCCCGGAGACACGGATCTCCTCCAGGCCGGTGCGCGCACCTCTGTGCTCCCGGTGGCAGCTCCCGCCGCCGGTGCCGCCGGGGCGGCCGGGGCAGGCACCGTCGACGCCGCGCGGGAGAGCGACGCGCAGCGCCCGGAGGGCGCGGAGCCGGAGACCGACGCGCTGCCGGTCGCGGACGATGCCGAGCGCACCACGGTGCTGCCGACGCTCGGTGCCCCCACCGCACAGTCGACCCCGGCCGCTCCGGCCGGGGCCCCGCCCCCCACCGCACGGCACGCCGTCCAGCGCCCCGAGCAGCCCGCTGCGCAGCCCGCTGAACAGCCCGCTGCGCAGCCCACCGAGGCGCTGCCGCGCGTCACCACGCCCGAGGAGCCGGTCACCGAGGCGCTGCCGGTCATGGGCGCTCCCACCAGGGCGCTGCCCGTCGTCCCGCCGCCCGCCGGCGCGGACCCGATGCTCCCCGGCCGGCAGTCGATGGTCGCGCCCCCGCAGCAGGCTCCCGGACACCCCGGTCCCCTCGGCGGCCAGCCGCTGTACCCCGGGGCCTGGCCGGAGCCGCCCCCGCGCAGACCTCTGCTGGTATGGCTCGGGCACCTGCTCATCGTGTCCCTCGCCGCGGTCGCCCCCTACATGTCCCTCGCCGTGCTGCTGGTGCTGGGCGCGATGGCGCGGACGTGGGAGCGCTCGCACCAGAGCGTGAGCAGGCAGCGGATACGGGGCGCCGCCGGCGCCGGTCCGAGCTGGCGGGCTGGTCTGGCCAGTCCCTTCCGGGCCGTGATCGCGCTGTGGGAGATCGCGCTGCAGGCGCTGCTCCCGCTGCTCCTCGGGGGGCTGGTGGGCATCGCCTTCGATGCGGGCTGGACCCTGCTGCGCGGGATCGCCCCGCCGGACGGGGTCGCCTTCGCCCTCGCGATGGCGATCACGCTGCTGATCACCTGGGTGGGTCTGGGCAGTCTCACCACCCGCAACGGAGCGCACCGGATGCTGGACGCCGCCGCACCGGACCGGCTCTGGAGCGCCGTGGTGCTGGGGCTCCTGCTCCTGCTGCTGGGCGCCGTGCTCACCACGGTGCTGGCTCGCGAGGGGATGGTCGACTACTTCCCCTTCCCCCACGGACCACGGCTCGACGACATCGCGGTCTGGAGAGGCTGAGCCCTCGAGCGCCCGGAGTGCTCGATCACACCCGCTGCCATTCAGGTGAGGGCCGTTAAACTCATCCCCGACCCGTCACCCACCGCAGCCCTTCCGGGGCGAGGAGATTCCATGGCCGCGTCCGGTCCGTCCCCATCACCGCAGGAGCGCCGTGAAGCGCAGCGGGAGGCGCTGCGCTCGCAGCGCCAGGCCGAGCTCTCCCGCCAGCGCACCGTGCGCACCGTCGTGATCGCCGCCATCACCGTGGTCGCGGTGGCGATCGTCGCCACCGCCGGGTACTTCGTGTACCAGGCGACGAGACCCGCGGGCCCGGTCGCGGTGCCCGAGGGCATGAGCGCGGACCAGCCGTATCTCGTGCTCGGGGCTCCCGAGGACTCCGGGAAGCCCGTGGTGGAGGTCCACCTGGACTTCATGTGCCCCTTCTGCGGGCAGTTCGAGGAGATCAACGGTGAGGATCTCGCGACGATGGTCGACGCGGAGGAGATGACGCTGCACCTGGTGCCGCGCAACTTCCTGGATCCCCAGTCCACCACGGGCGACTACTCCACCCGGGCGGCCGCCGCCATGGTGTGCGTCTACGAGGACGACCCCGACAACGTCATGGCCTTCCAGAAGCTGATGTTCGCCAACCAGCCCGCCGAGGGCTCCGCCGGGCTCACGGACGAGGAGATCTGGGGGTACGCGCAGGAGGCCGGTGCCTCCGAGTCGGTCCAGTCGTGCATGAGCGCGGGCACGTACGAGCCGTGGGTGAAGCAGGTGGCCGACCCCTACGGCGCCGAGAACGGCGGCGGCACCCCGTACGTCGAGATCGACGGCACTCCCATCGAGCCCGAGGTCTGGAGCCGGCCCGGGGCGCTGCGGGAGGCCGTGCTGGCCGCCGGCGGTGCGGCGCCGTCCGACGGCGGAGGCGCGTCCGACGGCGGCGAGGGCTGACCTACACTTGCCGGGGCCGGCCGATCCGTCGGCCGGCCCCGCCCGCTGGAGTGGCGCAACGGTAGCGCACCTGTCTTGTAAACAGGTGGTTGCGGGTTCGATTCCCGTCTCCAGCTCGAAGAAACAGCCCCTCACCTGGGAGGGCATCGGTAACGATGCCCTCCCGGGGAGGGGCTGTTCTGCGTCGCAGCGGGCACTGACGACGATGTCGACGTCAGCCGGGGTCAGAACGTCTCGTACGTCGCCCGGTTCACCATGAAGCCCTTGCCGGTGAGGGTGTTCCAGCAGGTCATGCCGTCGAAGCGGCTGGTGCAGGCCATATTCCCGTAGGTCGCGCTGTCGTCGTACTCGAGGGTCGCGCCCTCCTCGCTGAGGAAGGACGAGCCGCAGGCGCGGGTGGGATCGCCCTCGGCGACCGTGATCGAGAAGGGCCCGGCCTCGCAGCCCTCGACGCCGCTGCCGCTGTAGTCGTGCTCGAGGACGGAGCAGGACACCGAGTCCTTCTCCAGCAGGCAGGAGATGTTCCCGGTGGGGGAGCGCAGCTCGGTCATCTCGCGCGCGTCCTCGGGGGCGGGGGAGACGGGATCCGGGGTGGACTCCTCCTGCGTGGGTTCCTCCGTCGGCTGCGCGGAGGGGGACTCCTCCGCCGCGGTGGTCGAGCTGTCCCGCTGATACTCCTCGTCATCGCCGGCGAGCCAGGCACGGCCCACCAGTGCCAGGACGAGCACCAGCACCAGCGCGAGCAGCAGGCAGCCGCCGCAGGCGTACCAGGCGCGTCGCCCGCTGCGGGAGCCGTCGTCCTGGTCCGGAGCGCTCTCCGTGGGCGGCGCGCTCTCCGTGGGCGGGGCGCCGACGATCGGGGCGGCGGTGGGTGGATGCGCTCCCGGGGCGGGTGGGGCGTCATAGGTCCAGGGGGCGGAGGCGGCGGCTCCAGCGGCGGCTCCGGTGCCGGGGGAGGCCGGTGGCGGGGTCCCGGCCGTCGGGGACTGCTGGCGGCCCGGGACCTCGACCGGGGCGGCGGGCGTCCCGGTCGGCGGGCCGAGCGGGACCACGGCGGAGTCCTCGGCGATCCGCACCGTGGAGGTCGGGGCCGGCTCCGGGATCTCCTGCGGGGCGGTGTCGGCCCCGGTGGCGGCGACGGAGCTCGTGCCGAGATCGCCCCAGACGGAGCCCTCGTCGTGCTCCTCGGCGCCGGGCTCCCCGGCCTCAGGAGCCTCGGTGCCGGTGTCCTCGGTGCCGGTGTCCGCGGAGCCCGGCTCCTCGCCCGCCTCGGCGGGGTGCTCCCCGTGGGTCTCGTCGTGGGCGCTCTTGGCCCACGGGTTCGTCGCCAGGATCCATCGCCGCGCCACCTCGGGGCATGACGGGTTCAGCACGATCAGCCGGTGGAGCTGAGGATGCTTCTCGGTGAGCTCGAGGAGGCGTTCTGGGCTGGTGCTCGGATCGCCGGCCTCCTGGGCTGCTGAGCGGGGCTCTGCCACCGGGGTCTCCCTTCGTCATGTGCCGCCGGCGGGGTTCCCTCCCGTCGGCGCGTCGAGCCGGGGTCTCGGGCCCGGGGCGACTGCAGACCCCCGAGAATGACACATCGGGCCCGCGAGCGGTTCGCTGGGCGGTGGCAGCGGAGGCATCTCACGGAGACCGTGCTCCGGTCACGCCGC
Source organism: Brachybacterium vulturis (assembly GCF_002407185.1). Lineage (NCBI taxonomy): Bacteria > Bacillati > Actinomycetota > Actinomycetes > Micrococcales > Dermabacteraceae > Brachybacterium > Brachybacterium vulturis. Next base: position 3,489,995 of record NZ_CP023563.1, on the reverse strand, counting down.
ATGGCCCGCCCCGGGCAGGCCCGGGATCAGTCGGGCAGTCGCCAGTCGATCGGGGCCCCGCCCTGCTGCTCGAGCAGCGCGTTCGCGCCCGAGAACGGCCGGGAGCCGAAGAACCCGCGGGAGGCGGACAGCGGGCTGGGGTGGGAGCTCGCGAGGTACGGGACCTCGCCCAGCAGCGGGATCAGCGACTGCGCGTCGCGGCCCCACAGGATCGCCACCAGGGGGCCGCCGCGCGAGGCCAGCGCCCGCAGGGCGTGGTCGGTGATCTCCTCCCAGCCGCGCCGACGGTGCGAGCCCGGCTCCCCGGGGGCGACCGTGAGCACCCGGTTCAGCAGCAGCACGCCCTGGTCCTGCCAGGCGCTGAGGTCCCCGTGCGCGGCGCGGGGGATGCCGAGGTCGCTCTCGAGCTCGGTGAAGATGTTGCCGAGCGAGCGGGGGAGCGGGCGCACGTCGCGCTCCACCGCGAAGGAGAGCCCGATCGGGTGGCCGGGGGTGGGATAGGGGTCCTGGCCGACGATCAGCACCCGCACCTCGGAGAGCGGGCGGGAGAATGCACGCAGCACCTGCTCACGAGCGGGCAGGCAGCCCCGCCCCGCCGCAGCCTCCGCGCGGAGGAACTCCTCGACCCCGGCGAGGCGGTCCCCGACGGGGGCCAGGGCCCGGGCCCAGTCGGCGGCGAGAGTCTCGGTCGGCAGGTGCGGCATGGCCTCAGTCTTCCACCCGCGCCGACGTCCCTCCGCGCCGAGCTCCCCGCTCCCCGCTCCCGTGCGTGACCCGGCTCCCCGCGGCGCCCGAGGGGCGGCGCGCCGCGGACGGGGCGGCTCCGGGCCCCCGTACCCTCGAGGCATGCCCCTCGGTCCTGACTCCTCCGCTGCCCGCGCCCCGCGCGAGGAGGCGCCCGCAGGAGCGACCGAGCGCCCGGGCGTCGCCGCGCCGGGCGACCTCAGCGAGCGCGACCGCCTGATCCTCGCCCTGGAGGGCCGCACCTTCCGCTACGTCGGTGCCAAGGAACGCGCCATCCGCGAGGAGGTCGGCATCTCCAAGGTCGCCTACTACGTGCGGCTGAACGCCCTGCTCGACGAGCCGGCCGCGCTGCGCGCCGCCCCGTCCCTGGTGCACCGGCTGCGCGGTCGCCGCACCTCCGGATCCGGCGGCTCGACGGCCGGCGGGGAGCACCGCGTGGCCTGAGCACCCGGTTCCTGGGCGTGTGCTCTCCACCCAGATCCTGCCGAGCAGGTTTAATGGGCCCGTGGCTGATTCCCAGTATCCGTACCCCCCGGACCGATTCGACGATGAGGCGGACGCCGTGTCCTTCCACGGCGCCCACCGCGCCGAGCTGCCCTTCTGGCGGGAGAACCTGCTGTACATCATCATCATCGGCGCCGCGGTGGTGCTGCTGGTGGTGCTGCTCTTCTTCATCGGGAGCATGGGGGGCAACGGCGACGATCGCGCCGATGACCCCACCGCTGCCGCCTCCGAGAGCGAGGCGGCCGAGACCTCCTCCGAGGAGGCTGAGGGCGAGCCCACGGAGGAGCCGGCCCCGGAGGCCGACAAGTCCACCCCGCTGCTCGTGGTCAATGCCGGCGGGCAGGGCGGTCTGGCCGGCACCTGGCGGGACACCCTCGAGGACGACGGCTGGGAAGATGTGAGCGTCGCCACGGCGGACAACTTCCAGGAGGAGCCGGTGGTCTTCTACCGCGACGAGGAGGATGCGGAGACCGCACAGGCCCTCGCCGCGGAGGTCGGTGCCGGTGAGGCCCGCCAGAGCGACGAGTACAGCGCCCCGGTGACGTACCTGGCGGTCGAGATGCCCGGTGAGGGCGACGAGGGCGGCGACGAGGGCTGAGCGCCTCGCGGCTGTCCGCCCGGAGCGCAGAGTTAGCACTCTCGGCCTCCGAGTGCTTATGATGAGCTGGCACTCGGGCAACGAGAGTGACAGCGCCCTGCGCGCCGCGCTCACGCTCCCGATGGCATGATCGGCCGGCGGTCCGCCGCCTCGCCGACCACGAACATTCCGGCCCCGTGAGGGTGTCGTCACCGTGGGACATGAACACGGTGGTGGCGCTCGTCCGTCGCGGGCACAGGGCCGGGTGGACACCACACCACACGGGAGAGATTCCATCATGGCCAAGCTCATCTCTTACGACGAGGAGGCCCGGCGCGGTCTCGAGCGGGGAATGAACCAGCTCGCCGACGCCGTCAAGGTCACCCTCGGCCCCAAGGGCCGCAACGTCGTGCTCGAGAAGTCCTGGGGCGCACCCACCATCACCAACGACGGCGTGTCGATCGCCAAGGAGATCGAACTCGACGATCCCTACGAGAAGATCGGCGCCGAGCTGGTGAAGGAGGTCGCCAAGAAGACCGACGACATCGCGGGCGACGGCACCACCACCGCCACCGTCCTCGCTCAGGCCCTGGTCAAGGAGGGCCTGCGCAACGTCGCCGCCGGTGCCAACCCGATCGCGCTCAAGCGCGGCATCGACCAGGCCGTGGCCGCGGTCTCGGAGACCCTGCTCGCGCAGGCGCACCCGATCGAGACCAAGGAGCAGATCGCTGCCACCGCCGCCATCTCGGCGGCCGACCCGGCCATCGGCGAGCTCATCGCCGAGGCCCTGGACAAGGTCGGCAAGGAGGGCGTGATCACGGTCGAGGAGTCCAACACCATGGGCCTCGAGCTGGAGCTCACCGAGGGCATGCGGTTCGACAAGGGCTTCATCTCGCCCTACTTCGTCACCGACGCCGACCGTCAGGAGACCGTGCTCGAGGATCCCTACATCCTCCTGCTGTCCTCCAAGGTCTCCTCCGTCAAGGATCTGCTGCCGCTGCTGGAGAAGGTCATCCAGTCCGGCAAGCCGCTGGCGATCATCGCCGAGGACGTCGAGGGCGAGGCTCTCGCGGTCCTCGTCGTCAACAAGCTCAAGGGCTCCTTCAAGTCCGTGGCCGTCAAGGCCCCCGGCTTCGGCGACCGTCGCAAGGCGATGCTCGAGGACATGGCGATCCTCACCGGCGGCCAGGTCATCTCCGAGGAGGTCGGCCTCAAGCTGGAGACCGCTGGTCTCGAGCTGCTGGGCCAGGCGCGCAAGATCGTCGTCACCAAGGACGAGACCACCCTGGTCGAGGGCACCGGCGACGCCGAGCGCATCGCCGCTCGCGTGTCCCAGATCCGCACCGAGATCGAGAACTCCGACTCGGACTACGATCGCGAGAAGCTCCAGGAGCGCCTCGCGAAGCTGGCCGGCGGCGTGGCCGTCATCAAGGCCGGCGCGGCCACCGAGGTGGAGCTCAAGGAGCGCAAGCACCGCATCGAGGATGCCGTGCGCAACGCCAAGGCCGCCGTGGACGAGGGCGTCGTCGCCGGTGGCGGCGTCGCGCTGCTGCAGGCCGGTGCCGACACCTTCGGCAAGCTCATCCTCGAGGGTGACGAGGCCACCGGTGTGAACATCGTCAAGGTCGCCGTCGAGGCCCCGCTCAAGCAGATCGCGGTCAACGCCGGTCTCGAGGGCGGCGTCGTGGCGGAGAAGGTCAAGGGCCTGCCCGTCGGTCAGGGCCTGAACGCCGCGACCGGCGGGTACGAGGACCTGGTCGCCGCCGGGATCATCGACCCGGTCAAGGTCACCCGCTCCGCGCTGCAGAACGCGGCGTCGATCGCGGGCCTGTTCCTCACCACCGAGGCCGTCGTGGCCGACAAGCCGGAGCCCGCTCCGGCCGGCGGTGGCGACGACATGGGCGGCATGGGCGGAATGGGCGGCATGGGCGGCATGATGTGATCCAGCCTCACGGCTGAATCCTGCCGCTCGCACCCGAGCGCTCGACGGGCCCCGATCCTCTTCCGGAGGGTCGGGGCCCGCGCATATCCGGACCGGGCCCCAGCCGGGCAGGCGGGCATCGCGGAGGCGGACGCGCGGCTCGATCAGCGCCGCGACGGGCTCAGGCGAAGGGATTCCAGAATCGCCCGCCGTTGAGCATCAGCAGCACGATCGGCACCATCACCAGCGTCGCTGCGATCACCATCAGCAGAAGGTCCGCGCCGCGGAGCGACGAGCGCACCAGCCAGGTGCGGCCCTTCCCGCGCCCGAAACCACGCAGCTCCATCGCGGCGGAGACCGCCTCGATGCGGTCGAAGGTTCCCAGCAGCAGGGGCATCAGCACCGAGGTGAGGTTCCGGGCCCGGGTGCGGAGCGCGGTGCGTCGCGTGGTGTCGAGCCCGCGCGCCTGCTGTGCCTGGGAGATCGTGCGGAACTCGCGCTGTACGTCGGGAATGTAGCGCAGCGCGAGCGAGACGGCGTACGCCATCCGGTACGGCACCCCGATCCTCGCCAGCGACGAGGCGAACTCCGGGGAGCGGGTGGTGGCCACGAACAGCAGCACGGCGGGCAGGACGGCGAAGTACTTCAGCGTCACGGCGAGCTGGTAGAAGAGCTGTTCGACGGTGACGTCCCAGTGCCACGGGCCGTCCAGCAGCAGGTGCCGGGTGCCGAACAGTTCGCTGCCGTAGCCGGGAGCGAACAGAAAGATCCCGATGTTGTTCAGGATCATGAAGACGAGGATCAGCCACAGCACCACCGCGAGGTCCCGCGGCCGCACCCGGGACAGTCCCCACAGCACGAGCGAGCCGAGAGACACCACGGCGAGATAGCGCACGTCGAAACCGATCATCGCACCCAGCACCACGCCGAGCACGAGCACCAGCTTCGAGACCCCGGAGAGGGCGTGCAGCGGGCCGGGCCGATCGATGTATCCGAGGACGGGGGTGGTCATCGGGACTCCTCCGGTGTCCGGCGAGACTGCCGGTCCGCTGCGACGAAGCGGTGGACGAGAGCGTGGGGATCCGTGATGCCGCAGCGCCGCGCGAGATCGTACAGCCCGGTGGTCACCAGATCGGCCCGACGGGTGAGCTCGGGATCGGTGAGCACGACGGCCGGGTCGGCGTCAGCGAGCAGCATCCCACCGGAGAGGACCAGCACCCGATCGGTGTACTCGAGGGCGAGGTGCATGTCATGGGTGATGAGCACGACCGTGGTGCCGGAGCCGTTGACCTGGCGAAGGAACTCCATGAACTCCGTGTAGTGGGCGAAATCCTGCCCGGCGGTGGGCTCGTCCAGGAGCAGCACCTCGGGCTCGAGGGCGAGGACGGAGGCGATGCTGACCCGCTTCTTCTGCCCGTGGCTGAGGGCGGAGAGCGGCCAGGAGCGGAAGGGGCGCAGCCCGCACACCTCGAGCACAGAGGCGAGGCGCTGCTCGCGCTCCTCCTCCGCAATGCCGCGAACGCGCAGTCCCAGCGTGATCTCATCGATCACCCGGGGTTGGGAGAGCATCTGCCCCGGCTCCTGGAGCACGAAACCGACCCGCTCACCGCGCTCGGCGAGGCTCCACCCGGAGGCGTCGACGCCGCCGATCCGCACCGTTCCACCCGTCGCTTTCTCGAACCCGCAGATCACCCGGGCGAGGGTCGACTTGCCGGCCCCGTTGGAGCCGAGGACCCCGATCATCTCGCCCTGCTCGACCCGCGCGTCGATCCCGTCCAGGACGAGGGCGGTGCGTGCGGGGCCGACGAGGAGCTCGCTGCGCACCGAGCTCAGCTCGAGTGCAGGCGCAGGCGACGGGGCCGGGAGCCCCGCGTCCGCCTCCGTCCCCTCGCTCGCAGGGCTCCCGACCCAGGCTCGGACCGCTTCGATCTGCTGAGGGGTCAGGGCGATGTCCATGCTGCGGGAGGGACGTTGCCGGGCCTGCACAGGGGTGCCGGCGTAGCGCAGGGCGGCGACGTGCAACGGGGGCCGGATCCCGTGCTGTTCGAGGAGGCCGGAGGCGATGATCTCGTCCGGAGCGGCATCCGCCACGATGCGACCCTCGTCCATCAGCACGATCCGGTCCACGTCGTGATGCAGCACCTCCTCGAGGCGATGCTCGACGATCAGGATCGTCCGGTCATGGTCGCGGTGCAGCGCATCCAGGAGCTGGACCGTAGCGCGCCCGGTCGCAGGATCGAGGTTCGCGAGCGGCTCGTCCAGCAGCAGCACCTCGACGTCGTCGACCAGCACTCCGGCGATCGCCACCCGCTGCTTCTGCCCGCCGGAGAGGTCGTGCGGGGACTGTGTGAGGTGATCGTCGATCCCGGCGAGCTCGGCGGCGCGGGTGATCCGGGCGGGCATCTCACCGTGGGGCACCTGCTGATTCTCGAGGCTGAAGGCGATGTCCTCCGCGACCGTCAGTCCCACGAACTGGCTGTTGCTGTCCTGCAGCACGGTGCCCACTGCGCTCGCGGTCTCCACCAGCTGCACCTGCGCCGGGTCCTTCCCGAGCACCCGGAGAGTGCCGTGCGCGGTGCCGCGATGGTGGTGGGGGATCAGGCCGTTGATCGCACTGATCAGCGTCGACTTCCCGGAGCCGGAGGCACCGACGATCGCGATCTTCTCCCCCCGGCGCACCAGCAGGTCGATGTCGTGAAGGGTCGGCGCGGACTGCGCCCGGTACTGGAACGAGTATCCGGACAGCTCGATGAGCGGGTCGCCCCGCGAGCTGCGAGAGGCGGAAGCCATCACCGGTCGTGGCTCAGCGAACCGGTCCTGGTGCGGGTGCGGGCGTAGAGGGAGAGCACCAGCAGGCCGAGCACGACGGCGGTGATCGAGTTGGATACGAAGGCGAGAGAGCCCTGCACCCACACCTTGTTCGCCGGCTCGGAGTAGAACAGCACGTCACCCAGCGGCGCGACCACCAGCCAGGCCAGGGCATTGGCGAGCACCACGGCGACGGAGAAGCGCACAGCGAGAGGCCTGCCGAACTCGCCCTCCGCGACCGCGTTGCGCAGCAGCAGCACGCCGACGATCAGGCCGAAGACGCCAGAGGCGAGCTCCCAGCTGATCCAGATTCCGTACCCGGTGGCGTCGATGAGCAGGTGGCCGATGAAGCCGGCCAGAGCCCCCACCACGGGGCCGTAGAGCACCGCGAACACTGCGAGGATCGCGTACTGGATGCTGATCGAGGTGTTCGGGATCGGGGTGGGGATGGCGACGAAGCGGCCCAGCACGAAGAACAGAGCGGCACCGATGCCGATGGCGACCACCTGGGTCACGGGGGAGGGGGTGCGATTCACAGCGGATCCTTCGGTCGTAGCGGGAGGTGGGGGTCAGCGTGCGGCGTCGAGGGTGACGCGCCAGGAGGCACCGCTGCCCAGGGAGAATGCGCGTGCGTAGTGACCGCGGTTGATCGCGATGGCCATGCGGTCCAGCGAGTTCACGTACAACAGGGACTCGCCCACCTCGACGGCGGCGAAGCTGTGGGCGTAGGTGAGCTGAGCGGCGTGCACCACCGATCCTTGATGGTGGATCCGTACGGCGACGCGCTCGCCGTGGGCGATCCTGAGCTCGTGGAACAGGGTGCGAGGGATCGAGGTCCACAGCGATCCATAGCGCACGTCGTGGGTGTCGATGATGCCGACGACCGAGCTGCCCTGCAGGGCGGGAGTATTCGCTGGCAGCTTCACCATCGCGGCAGGGTCGATGAGCGGGCCGACCTCGTCGAAGCTGGTGGCGCCGGAGGCGAGGCGCGCGCCGGTGAAGGCGTAGATGTCCCGGCCGTGGAAGGTGTAGGACTCCTCGGAGCCCGGACGGCGATTGCGGGTCTCGTCGATCTCGCGGATCTCGTCGATGCCGAAGATCGCCTCGAGATGAGTGAGGGTGCCGTTGTCCGGCGTGACGACGACGTGCCCGGTGCTGGTACGGGCCACGATCGACAGCCGCTCCGTGCCCACCCCGGGATCCACCACGGAGACGAACACGGTGCCCTCGGGCCAGTAGGTCAGCACCTGGGCGAGGCGGTAGGAGCCCTCCCAGATGTCGTACGGAGGGATGTTGTGGGTGACGTCGTGGATCCGCAGCGCGGGATCCACGCCGACGGCCACGCCGTACATGGCGCTGACGGCACCGTCATCGAGGCCGAAATCCGACTGCAGCACGAGAGAGGTCATGGACGGAGTATCCGTTCCCCGGCTGCGGCCGGCGGGGTCTGTCCGTCATATGGCGTGTTCGGAGGGCCCGACGTGGCTGTGACTTCGCCCCGGAACGGAAGGGTCGACCGACTCCGAGGTTGCCGTCAGAATTCCTTCGCGGTGTTCCCTGAGGAGAATTGCGGCGCTTGCCGTGAAATCGAGTCAGGACCGCTGGTATTGCTTATCGGTGGGTGCCGACGGTTGTCTTCGTTGAATGTGGGTGTGAATGTACTTCGCCGAGGATCCGTCGCCGGCGGTGGGAGGATGCGCGGGCGCGCGCCGCTCAGGAGGCGGCGACCGTGGCGGGGTCGTGCGCCGCCAGCACCGCGGCGGCGAGATCGACATCCAGGCGCAGGGCGCGCAGCGAGGCGTGCACGAGAGCCTGGTCGGTCAGCGTCGCCGCCGGCTCGATCCGCAGGTCGCGGCCGAACAGCGGCAGTGCATTGCGGAACAGGGCATCCCGCAGCGGGTCGAGGACCACGTCCCCGGCGCGGGACAGCCGGCCGCCGATGAGGATCAGATCGGGATCCATCAGGTTGCAGACCGAGTTCAGGGCCATGCCGACGGCGGCACCGGCCCGTGAGAAGATCGAGACCAGGCGGTCGTCCCCGGCCAGGGCGAGATCGATCGCCTCGTCCAGGCTCAGTGCGGTGCCGGTGACGATCCGGCTCTCCTCCAGCACGTTCTCGGCGCCGGCGTAGTTGAACAGGCATCCGCGGTGGGAGCACCGGCAGATGGGGCCGTTGCTGTCGATGCTCACATGCCCCAGCTCCCCGGCGCCGCCGTGCGCACCGGAGATGATCCGCCCGTCGAAGACCTGGCCGAGCGCGACGCCGAAGGACAGGCTCACGTGCAGGAGGTTCCGGGGCGGGGGACCCTCCAGGGCTCCGTACTGGGCGTAGGCGGCGTGGCGGGCGAGGTTCTCGAGCACGACCGCAGTGCCGAGCCCCTCCTCGTACTCGTCACGGATGTTGACCTTGCTCCATCGGGTGGACGTCGCGCCGCCGAGCACCTCACCGGTATAGCGGTTCACCAGCGTGTTCGGCGCCACGTGCACGCCATGGAGCTGCGGATGGGGCGCCGGGAGCTCAGCGAGGAGCTCCCGCAGGGCGGTCAGCGCGCTGCTGATCCGCTCGGGCCCGGTGGCGTCGGAGGAGCAGGGGAGGGAACGGGTGGAGATCACACGGCCGTCCACCTCGCCGAGACCGACGATCGTGGAGTCGTCCTGGTGGATCGCGGCACCGATGATCCCGGCACGGCGGGCCAGGACCAGCTTCTCCTTGAGCGGAGCCTTGCCCTCCCCGGCCGCGGTCTCGCCGGTGAGGCTCTCGGGCTCGAGCATGCCCTGATCGAGCAGGGTGGTGACGGTGTTGGTGATGGTCGGCCGGGACGTCTGCAGGTGACGGGCGAGCTCGGCGCGATGCATCCCACCCTCCTCCAGGAGGGTGCGGACGACCTCGAAGGGGGTTCCTCTGGGGGGAATTCCTCGCCGCGTCGCCATTCGTCACAATCTAGCACGGGGCAGGGTCTCGAGGACTTCCCGCGGCTCCGCTATGGAGGCGGCAGAAGGGCTGGTGAGACCCGCATTCAGGGGACGGGGAGAACGTCGGCGACGACGGCTCAGACCAGGAAGATCGGGATCATCCCAGGATTGTGGGCATGGACGATCGCGAGGAAGACGACCACGTCGAAGAGCAGATGCACGATCAGGACATACAGCAGGGAGCCGGTGCGCGTGAACAGCCAGCCCTGCAGCAGCGCGAACGGAGCGGTGAGCAGCGGCCCCCATTCCTGGTAGCCCAGCTCCCACAGGAACGACACGAAGATGATCGCCTGCAGGATGTTCGCCGGCCAGAGCCCGACGTGGCGCCGCAGGAGCGCGAAGCAGGTGCAGATGAAGAACAGCTCGTCCCAGGTGCCCACGAAGTTCACGCCCACCAGGAAGCGTCCCAGCTCTCCGGCGTCGGTGATGTGGGGCCAGTTCTGGTACGCGCCCGAGGTGATGAAGTAGAACGGCAGCAGCAGCCATCCCAGCAGCGGGACGGCGACGATGTACCCCCACTGCCAGCGGTTCCAGCGCCGTCCGGAGAGCCAGGGGAAGCGGATCGTGCGCCGTCGCAGGACCAGCCGGTCCACCAGCAGCGGCACGGCCACGGCGAGCAGCAGCACGGTGCCGATCGTGAAGAACCGATCCCAGTCCACATCCGCCTTCACCGAGGTGGTGGAGACGATCGTGATCCCGAGCCCGATGAGGAGCAGGTCCTTGGCGAGCTCGCGGGAGACCAGGAGCGCGCCGAGCAGGCTGAGGGCGAGGAGTCCATGCCCCCACCCCCCGAGCTGCAGCCCGAACAGCAGATATGCGGAGGCCGACACGCCGGCGGCCGGCAGCAGGCCGATCCGCGGTGTGGTGGGCAGGGGAGCAGGGTCCGGGGCAGGAGGCGGCATCGCCATGGCCCCAGCATGCCAGGGTGGGGCGGTCGCCGCGCCCGGATCAGGGAGCGGGGTGCGCCGCGGCGCCGTCGAGACCCCAGGCCTCGGCCAGCAGCTCGAGGGCGTGCAGGCGATCGGCCGGGTCGAAGTGGTAGGCGGTGAGGATGAGCTCGTCGGCGCCGGTGGCGGCCACGATCTCCTCCAGCCGGCGCACCACGGTGGCGGGGGAGCCGACCGCCCTGATCGACAGGGTCTGATCGATCTGGGAGAGGAGATGCCCCGCTGCGACGTCCTCGATCGGGCGCGGCGGCTGGATCTTCTGCCGCTGCCCGGTCACGATCCCCAGGAACATCTGCTGGAGGGTCGTGAACTGCCGCTGCGCCTCCTCGTCGGTCTCGGAGACCACCAGGTTCACCCCGACCATGGTGCGCGGCGCCGCGATCTGTGCGGTGCCGGCGTCGGGGTCGAAGTTGTCGCGGTAGACGTCCAGCGCGTGCAGGTACTGGAAGGGGGCGAAGTGGGAGGCGACGGAGAACGGCATGCCCAGCTGGGCGGCGAGACGAGCACCATTGGCGGTCGAGCCCAGGATCCACATCGGCACCTCGGTGCCGCGGGCGACCTCCGCCGTGATGGGTGAGGAGCCGCTGGACTCCTGGCGGGACCAGTCCCGCATCTGCTCGACGGCGGCGAGGAACGCGGCCGGCTCCGCGGAGGTGCGGGCCAGCAGCTGCGCGGTGAGCTGATCGGTGCCCGGCGCGCGGCCCAGCCCCAGGTCGATGCGGTCCCCGTGGAACTGGACCAGGGAGCCGAACTGCTCGATGACGGCGAGCGGGGAGTGGTTGGGGAGCATGATCCCGCCGGAGCCGACGCGGATCCGCTCGGTCAGCGAGGCCGCCCGGTCGATCAGCAGCGAGGTCGCGCTCGCGGCGAGGGCGTTCGTGTTGTGGTGCTCGGCGTACCAGAGCCGCTCGTATCCGAGGCGATCGGCGACCCTCGCCCCCTCCATCGAGGCGTTGATCGCCTCCCGGGTGGTCATGCCTTCGGAGATGGGGACGAGATCGAGGATCGACAGCGGCACATGAGGAGCGTTCATACAGCTCAGGCTATCCACGGGCGCCCGCTGTGGGGCCCGGGGCGGAGTGAGAGCTTGTCGACCTCGATCCCGGGAAGATCCCTGTGCCCTGCGGCGTTCGGCGGGCGCTCAGCCGACCTGGACCCCGAGGCTGAGCAGGATGTTCCCGAGCACCAGCACCGCCAGGGCCACCAGGCCGCCGACGGGGACCGTCCGCAGCCGCAGCGGCTCATAGGGCACCTCGGCGACGCCGCGGGCGAAGAGGTGCGCCATCGGGGCGAAGACCAGGATCGCCGTCCCGGCGGCGAGGATCGCGAGCTGGGCGGAGGCCGGCGGATCGGCCGGGCTGATCGCGAGGTACAGGATGCTCAACAGCACCGAGACGATCATCCCGTACAGCCAGGGGAACAGCGTCATCGCATTGCGCCGGCGCGGATCGTCCCCGGCGTGGCGCGCCATATGCGGCGCGAAGGCCCGAGCATTGAGGAACATCCCGCCGATGCCGACGGCGAGGGCGAGGAGCTGCAGCGCCACCGGAAGACCGAGCAGCTGGGCGGCCGCTCCGGTATCGCCCGCACCGAACGGGGTCAGGCACAGATAGGCGATGCCCTCCTGGACCGAGGCGAAGGCCAGCCACAGCCACACCAGGTGCAGGAAATCGGCGCGCCTGCGCAGCGGGGTCCATAGCTGCATCAGCACGCCCATGACCAGGCTGAAGGCGGGGCCGGCGAGGTTCATCACGACCTGATCGGATTCCGACGGGGACCCCAGATGGTCCACCCCGAAGGAGAACAGGACCGAAGGATGGCCGAGGGCGAGGCCCGCCACCAGGTGGGCCGACTCGTGCAGGAAGATCATGACGGCGCTGGCGATGAGGGCCGCGACGAGGTTGTTCAGCAGCAGCGGGCGGGCGGAGACTCGGACGGATGCGGATGTGGCCTGGGTCACCATGGGGGCATCATGTCATCGTGGTGCTCTTCTCGCACGGCTTTCGGTCACGAGGGACCGCCCTCAGAGGGCCTTGCCGGGGTTGAGCAGGCCGCGCGGATCGAAGGCCTGCTTCAGGCGGTGCTGGAGGCTCCGTGAGGTGGGGGAGAGCTCGAGGTCCAGCCAGCGCTGCTTGGCGGTCCCGATGCCGTGCTCCCCGCTGATGGTGCCGCCCAGCTCCAGGGCCGTCCGCACCACCTCATCGGCCGCCGCGAGGATCGGGGCCGGCAGCGCGGCGGAGGGATCCTCGGGGACGCCGGGCAGGGAGAGCGAGGGGTGGAGGTTGCCGTCGCCGGCATGGGCGATGGCCGAGGTGGCCACTCCGTGGCGGTGGCCGATCTCCTCCAGCGCGGTCAGCATCTGGGCCAGGCGGGACTTCGGCACCGCCACATCCTCGTTCAGCCGTCTGCGACCACCGCCGGCGGCATGGCTGGTCCGGCGCAGCTCCCACAGGTGCTCGGCCTCCGCCTCGTCCTCGATGACCTGTACGCTCCCGCCCGCCCCGGTGAGGATGTCGACGAGATCCGCAGTCTGCTCCCGGATGCCGTAGCCATCGAGCTCGAGCAGCAGCACCGCACCCCCGGAGCTCCTCGGGCCGTCCGGGTGGTGGGTGCCGATCGCCTCAGCGGCCGGGTCGGCGCCCAGGCGGGAGCCGTTGTGCGCGTCGATGTCCGCCACCGCGCCGGAGTCCAGCAGCTCGGTCGCCGCCGGACGCACCGGGGAGCGGGAGATCGCGTTCACCCCGTCGGCGGCGTGCGCGGTGGTCGAGAAGCGGGCCAGCACGGTGCGACGCGCCACCGGGACGGGCCGGATCCGCACGGTCGCGGCGACCACCACGGCCAGGGTGCCCTCGGAGCCGATCAGCAGCTGGGTGAGGTCCAGCCCGGTGACGCCCTTGAGCGAGCGGTGGCCGGTGCGCAGCAGGGTGCCGTCGGCCAGCACGACCTCGAGCGCCAGCACGGACTCACGGGTCACGCCGTACTTCGCGCAGTGCAGCCCGCCCGCGTTGGTCGCGATGTTGCCGCCGATCGTCGAGATCGCGACGCTCGCAGGATCCGGGGCGTAGAAGAAGCCCAGGGGCGCCAGGGCCTCGGAGAGATCGGCGGTGATCACCCCTGCGTCGACCACCGCGACCTCGTCCAGGGGGTCGATCTCGCGGATCGTGTGCAGCCGCTCCAGGCTCAGCACCATCCCGCCGTCGATCGCGACCGTTCCCCCGGAGAGGCCGGAGCCGGCGCCGCGCGACACCACCGGGGTGCCCGTCTCGTGGGCGAGACGGAGGGTGGCCTGCACGCCCTCGACGTCGTGGGGGAGCACCAGCAGGAACCGGGCGTCCGCGGCGCCGGGCTCCGCCCGGTCCCCGTGGTAGCGCGACTCGGGCGCGGCGATGACGGCGTCCTCGCCGAGCGCCTCGCGCAGGCGGGCGGTGAGGGTCTCGAGGGAGGTCGGATCGGTGCGGTTCATGGAGACTCCTCGGGCGGCCGGGTCGGATCATGGTCGTCGCCGTGGATCGGCACGTGCTGGGCGGGGATGTCCTCGTAGGAGGCCGGGTCGGAGATCGGCTCGAGGTGGGTGAGCACGGTGAGGTCCGGCAGGCACCCGCGCAGCTCGTCCTCGAGGCCCTCGATGTAGTCGTGGCCCTGCTTGACCGTCCACTCGTCCGGCACCAGCACGTGCACGTTCATGAACTTCTGCTGTCCGGCCTCGCGGGTCTGCAGACCGTGGAAGGTGAGGGTGGCGTCGGTGCGGCGGCGCAGCACCTCGGTGATGATCTCGTGGTCCTCGTCCGGCAGTGCCTTGTCCAGCAGGCCGGAGAGGGACTCCCGGAGCAGTCCGATGCCGGTGATGATGATGTTCACGCCGACGGCGAAGGCGACGACGGCATCGAGCCGCTCCCAGCCGGTCAGCGCCACCAGCCCCACCCCGAGGAGGATCCCGGCGCTGGTGACGACGTCGGTCATCAGATGCTTGCCGTCGGCCCGCAGGGTGATCGAGTTATGGGTCCTCCCGACGCGCAGCAGCACCAGCGCCACGCCGCCGTTGAGCAGAGAGGCGATCACGACGATGAGCAGTCCCACGCCGAGGTTCTCGAGCGGTCGGGGATTGATGAAGCGTTCGACGGCGGTGACCATGATGACCGCGGCGGCCACGAAGATCATCAGCCCCTCGAGCGCGGCGGAGAAGTACTCGGCCTTCGCGCGCCCGTAGAGGAAGCGCTCGGTCGCGGGCCGTGCGGCGACGGTCAGGGCGATCAGCGCGACCACCGCGGCGACCAGGTTCACGGTCGACTCGGCGGCGTCGGAGAGCAGCCCGACGGAGTCCGTCATCGCCCAGGCGCTCGTCTTCAGGACGATGGTGAGGATCGCGACGACGATCGACAGCCACGCGTACCTGCGCAGATCGATGCGCGCACGGGCGTCGGGCGTGGTCGGGGCCGGGGAGGTCATGCGCGGGAGTCCCTGGTGGGGGAGGGTGCGGGCGGATCGGGAGCGAGGGAGCCATCGGGGGCGATGTGCTCGAAGATCTGCTCCACCAGCTCGACCACGTGCGGGTCCTCGACCGTGTAGTAGCTGTGCCGACCCTCGCGGGTCGCGGAGACGATGCCCGTCAGGCGGAGCTTGCGCAGGTGCTGGCTGGTGGTGGGCAGGCTGAGCCCCACCCGTGCGGCCAGCTCACCCACGTCGAAGCGTCCCGAGCTCATCAGCCACACCAGCTGCAGCCGGGCGGGGCTGGCGAGCATCGCGAAGGTGTCCGCCGCGGCGGCGAGCTGTGGTTCGGTGGGCGGCGGAGCGGGCGGGGCGGACGGAGCAGTCATGAGGCCATCCTCTCCCACAGTTCGTCACTCACGCAATCGACGAAGTGTCGATGCGGTGTCTCGGGTGCGCAGTACCAGGTACCTCGGGGTCGGGCGGCTCTATGCTGTGGCTCCGTGACACCGTCGTCCGGAAAGGACTGGTATGTACAACCTCGCCGTGGTGCTGGAGGACAGCGCCCGCACCGTCCCCGATCGGCCCGCCCTCGTGCTCGGCGGGACGTCCCTGACCTACGCCCAGGTGGACGCCGCCGCCAATCAGGTCGCGCACCTGCTCGTCTCCCTCGGTGTGGAGCCCGGGGACCGGGTCGCGCTGAGCTGCCCGAACCTGCCGCAGTTCCCGATCGTCTACTTCGGGATCCTCAAGGTCGGGGCGGTGGTGGTGCCGCTGAACGTGCTGAACAAGTCCCGTGAGGTGACCTACTACCTCGACGACGCCGAGGCCTCGGTCGTCCTCGCGTTCGAGGGCAGCGAGGAGCTGCCCATCGGCCGCTCCGTCGTCGAGGGCGCGAAGGCTGCTGCCCGACCCCCGCAGGTGGTGCTCATGACCGCCGACCCGCAGGCCGAGAGCCCCTACGAGGGGGTGCCCACCCTCGCCCGGGCGGTCGCGGAGCTCCCCGACCGCTTCGAGACGGTCCAGCGCCGTGAGACCGACACCGCCGTGGTGCTCTACACCTCCGGCACCACCGGGCATCCCAAGGGCGCCGAGCTCAGCCACTCCAACCAGCTGATGAACGCCCTGACCTGCAACCGGCTGTTCGGCTCCGTGCCCGGCGAGGACGTGCACCTGGTCGCCCTGCCGCTGTTCCACACCTTCGGGGCCACGGTGAACCTCAACGCCGGCTTCTCCACGGGTGCCACGCTGGTGCTGCTGCCCCGTTTCGAACCCCGTCAGGCACTGGATCTGCTGCTGGCCCATCGCGTGACGATCTTCGCCGGCGTCCCCACCATGTGGTGGGCCCTGCTGCGCCTGCTGACCGACGGCGAGGCCGAGGTCGGGGACCTCGCCGAGCACCTGCGTCTCGGGGTCTCCGGCGGCTCCGCGCTGCCGGTGGAGATCCTGCGCGGCGTCCAGGAGAAGCTCGGCATCTCGATCATGGAGGGCTACGGCCTCTCCGAGACGTCACCGGTGGCCAGCTTCTCCCTCGCGGATCGTCCGCGCCCGGGGTCGATCGGGCTGCCCGTGTGGGGAGTGGAGATGGCGCTCATCGATCCCGCCGACCCGGACTGGGCCCGCGTCAGCGAGCCCGACGCGATCGGTGAGATCGTGGTGCGCGGGCACAACATCATGACCGGCTACCTGCGCCGCCCCGAGGAGACCGCCGCGGCGATCCGGGACGGCTGGTTCCGCACCGGGGACCTGGGCCGACGGGACGAGGAGGGCTTCTACTTCATCGTGGACCGGGCCAAGGACATGATCGTGCGCGGTGGGTACAACGTCTATCCGCGGGAGGTGGAGGAGGTGCTGCTCAGCCATGAGCAGGTCTCCCTCGTCGCCGTGATCGGAGTGCCGCATGAGCGCCTCGGCGAGGAGATCAAGGCCCACGTGATCCTCGAGCAGGGCGCCACGATCACTCCTGAGCAGCTGCGGGACTGGGCCAAGGAGCAGATGGCGGACTTCAAGTACCCGCGGGAGATCGTCATCGACGAGGAGCTGCCGATGACCTCCACCGGCAAGATCCTCAAGCGCGAGCTGCGCTGACGACAGGACCCCGGCGGACCGTCCCGCGAGGGAGGTCTGCCGGGGTCCGATCGAGACCGGAGGGGCCTGCTCAGCGGCCGCGGCCGGAGGAGAAGGAGGCGAGCCCGCCGGAGCCGCGCTCCCCGCTCGAGGTGGAGTAGGTGGTCGAGGAGCCGCCCTGACGGCCGCCGGAGCGACCCTGGCCGGAGCGCCCGCGACCGCCGGAGCGGGAGCCGCTGCCGGCACCGACCTGCTCGCGCCGACCCGACTGTCCGTCCTGGCCACCGCGACGACCGCCGCGGGAGCCCTGGCCCTCGCCGCGCGAGGCGCCGCCGTCACCACGACCCTGACCGGCCGGGCGACCGCCACGGCCACCACGACCGCGGCCGCCGCCGCGCTCGCCGTTCAGGCGCGCCTGGTCCACGGGCGGCTCGGGCTGGCGCGGCTCATGGGTCTCGACCCGCTCACCGGGGGCGAGCTCGACGAGGACGGGGCTGGTGGCCGTCACCGAGGCGTGGTGGGTGGGCCGGATCCCGGCCTTGCGCATCAGATCGCTGACGTCGCGCTTCTGCTCCGGGATCTGCACGGTGATCACGGTGCCGGACTCACCGGCGCGGGCGGTGCGGCCCGAGCGGTGCAGGTACGCCTTGTGCTCGACGGGCGGATCGGCGTGGACCACCAGGGCCACCTCGTCCACATGGATGCCGCGGGCGGCGATGTCGGTGCAGACCATCGTCGTCGCGGTGCCGGAGCCGAAGGCCTCGAGGTTCCGGGTGCGGGCGTTCTGGGAGAGGTTGCCGTGCAGGTCCACCGCGTCCACGCCACGGGCGGAGAGCTTGCGGGCCAGGTTCTTCGCGCCGTACTTGGTGCGGGTGAACATGATGGTGCGGCCCGGCGCGGCGGCCAGGTCGCGGAGCACGTCGAAGCGGGTGGCGGGGGAGACCTCGAGCACGTGGTGCTCCATGGTGCCGACCGCGCTCGTGGCCGGATCCGCGGAATGGGTGACCGGCTCGTGGAGGAACTCCTTGACGAGCTTGTTCACCCCGGAGTCGAGGGTCGCGGAGAACAGCATCCGCTGGCCCTTCGGCGGGGTCTTCGCGAGGATCTTGCGCACCATCGGCAGGAAGCCCATGTCGGCCATGTGGTCGGCCTCGTCGATCACGGTGATCTCCACCGCGCCGAGGTCCACGTGACCCTGGTTCATGAGGTCCAGCAGACGCCCGGGGCAGGCCACGAGCACGTCGATGCCGCCGGCGAGCGCCTTGACCTGCGGGTTCTGGCCCACACCGCCGAAGACGACCGTGCTGCGCAGATCGGTGGCCGCCTCGAGCGGCTGCAGCGAGTCGGCGAGCTGCGAGGCGAGCTCACGGGTGGGCGCGAGGATCAGGGAGCGGGGGCGGCGCGCGACGCGACGGCGGGGCTGCGCGATCAGGCGCGCCACCAGCGGCAGCAGGAAGGCGTAGGTCTTGCCCGAGCCGGTCCGGCCACGGCCCAGCACGTCGCGACCGGACAGGGAGTCCGGCAGCGTCGCGGCCTGGATCGGGGTGGGCTCGACGATGCCCCGAGGCGCCAGGGCGCTGATCAGGACGGGGGGCACGCCGAGGCGCGCGAAATCAGGGGTGGTCACGAAGGGTGATCCGTTCTCTGTGGTGCAATCCCACCCGGGGCGCCGTCGGCACCACTGCACAGGGCAGTGATCCTCGGCCGGCGCTGTCACCGCAGCGGAGCCTGCCGACCTGCGAGTGCGACGCGGGGCGTCGGACCGGATCGGGGCTGTCCGCTCGGGACCTGTGCCGCGGCGGGATGACGGCACTGCTGCTCACAGTAGCCGCAGGCGCCCCGCGGCGCGACGCTGCGCCGTGCGGGTGTGAGATACCACCGCGCGGCAGCGCCCTCCATGGCACTCCATGGTGACCACCTCCGGGCTGCCGCATGGCAGGAACCGCGCGAATGCGATGGAATGGGGGCATCCGATCGACGTCGATCCCGAGGTGAGGAGCAGCCCGTGCCCGCTCAGACCCCCGCCCAGCCCGCTCTGCCCGCTGCGCTCTCCGCCCTGGTCGCCCGGGCCGAGGAGCTCGCCGCCGTTCTGGACGCCCCGCCGTCGGCGGCCGTCGACGTCCCGCGCCCGGAGCACCCCCGTCCCCAGCTGCAGCGCCCCACCTGGCTGAGTCTGAACGGCACCTGGCAGTTCGAGATCGACCAGGGGGACTCCGGGCGGGAGCGCGGTCTGCTCGAGCGCGAGCTCGCGCGGACGATCACCGTCCCCTTCGCCCCGGAGACCGAGGCCTCCGGGATCGGGAACCGCGATTTCCTCCATGCCGTCTGGTACCGGCGCAGGGTGAGGATCCCTGCCGACTGGGAGGGCCTGCGCCCGCTGCTGCGCTTCGAGGCGGTCGACCACGACGCGACGGTGTGGGCGGACGGGGTGGAGGTGGCCCGCCATCGCGGCGGCTTCACCCCCTTCGCCGCCGATCTCTCCACCGTGCCGGGTGCGGTCCCCGGCCGCGAGATCGAGATCGTGGTCCGCGCCCGCGACCCGCATGACGTCCCCCAGGCCCGCGGCAAGCAGTCCACCTGGTTCCACGCCACCCATGCCAGCTACCACCGCACCACCGGCATCTGGCAGAGCGTCTGGCTCGAGGGCGTCCCTGCCGACGAGATCCGCTGCCTGCGCATCATCCCGTCCTTGGCCGGGCACTCCTTCTCGATCACCGCGCCGCTGGCCCGGTCCACCCGCGGCACCCGCCTCGAGATCATCGCCTCTGTCCCCGGCGGCGAGGAGGTCGCCCGCGCCGAGGTGCGGGCCGACCTCGACCTCGCCCCGCACCTCCCGCTGGTGATCCCCGAGGACCGGGTGCGGATCTGGGGGCCCGGCGCTCCCGAGCTCTACGCCCTCACCGCCCGTCTCCGGGATGCGGACGGCGCCGTGCTCGACGAGGTCCGCTCCTATGCGGGCCTGCGCGCCGTCACCCTGCGCGATCACGAGTTCCGCCTCAACGGCGAGAAGGTCTTCCAGCGCCTCGTGCTCGACCAGGGGTACTGGGAGGAGACGTTCATGACCTCCCCGAGCGATGAGGCGATGACCACCGACATCCGTCTCGCGCTCGAGGCCGGCTTCAACGGCGCGCGCCTGCACCAGAAGGTCTTCGAGCAGCGGATGCTGTTCTGGGCCGACCTGCACGGCTACCTCGTCTGGGGCGAGTTCGGCGACTGGGGGGCCTCCGGCTTCGGACCGATGGGGGAGAACCAGCAGCCCACCGCCTCCTTCATCGGCCAGTGGATCGAGGCCGTCCAGCGGGATCTCAGCCATCCCAGCATCATCGGCTGGTGCCCGCTGAACGAGACCCACCAGGTGCGCCACGACCGCCTCACCCAGCTCGACGATGTCACCCAGGCGATGTACGACGCGACCAAGCTCGCCGACCCCTCCCGCCCCGTGCTCGACGCCTCCGGCTACTCCCACCGGGTGCGCGGCGCCGACGTCTTCGACTCCCACTCCTACGAGCAGGACCCCGGGCGCTTCCGCGACGAGCAGTCGGGGCTCGCCCAGGGGGTCCCGTTCGCGAACCGCCGCGAGCTCGCCCCTGAGGAGATGCCCTTCGCCGATGGCAGCTTCTCCCTGCCCTTCGCGGGCCAGCCCTACTTCGTCTCCGAGTACGGCGGGATCTGGTGGAACGCGCAGGAGGCCCGCGAGGCCGAAGCCGCCGAGCGAGCCGGCAGCAATGCCGCCCAGTCCTGGGGCTACGGCGAGCGGGTGCGCAGCGAGGAGGAGCTCTACGAGCGCTTCGAGGGCCTCACCCGGGTGCTGCTCGAGGACCCGCTGATGTTCGGCTACTGCTATACCCAGCTGACCGACGTGTTCCAGGAGAAGAACGGCATCGTGGACTTCGCACGCGGGCGCAAGCTGGATCTGGCCCGGCTGCGTGCGGTGCAGGAGCGGGTTGCCGACTACGAGCGCGAGGCCTGAGGCGTCGCCTCCCTACACTTGTCCGGTGACCTCCACCGACACCTCTCTCGCCGACCGCCCGCTGACCCGCACCCCGCTGACCCTCGAGGACGCCCCCGCGCTCACCGCGCTGCTGAACCGCATCGACGCGGCCGACGATCTCGGGGAGCCCGCCGAAATCCCCAGCATCCGTGAGCTGCTCACCATGCCGGGGCTCGACCTGGAGCGCGACACCCTCGCCGTCCGCGACGAGGAGGCGCTGATCGGCTTCACCGTCGTCGACGTCCACACCTCCCTGGATCGCGACGAGCGGGTGCGCTGCCAGCTGATGGGCGGCGTCGATCCCTCCCGCCGTCGCCAGGGGCTGGGTGCCTCGCTCTTCGCCTGGGCCGAGGAGCGTGCCGCGCAGCTCGCCGCCGAGCGCCACTCCGCGGAGGCCGAGGCCGTCTTCCGCGCCGCCGGCGGCCGGGACCCCGACCTGGATGCCGGAGAGGATGCCCCGCTGACCGGGGGCGCGGGCGTGCGTCCGCTGCTGGAGAGCCGCGGCTACCGCCGCGCCCGCAGCTGGCTGGTCATGCTCCGTGAGCTGCCCGGCGCCGCGCTGCCGGAGATCGAGCGCGAGCAGGTGCGGGTGAGCGCCCCTGCGGACGAGGACTCCGAGGCCACCCGCCTCGCCCACCTCGCGGCCTTCGCCGATCACTGGGGCTCGGCGCCTGTCTCCGCGGAGCGCTGGAACCGCTGGTGGTTCTCGCACACCGCGCGGCGCGAGCTCGCCAGCATCGCGCTCGACGCCGACGGGACCGTGCTCGCCTACGTCATCGCCTCGGAGGACAAGCCCGGCGTGCTGCACATCGCCCTGGTGGGCACCCGCCCCGAGGCCCGCGGCCGAGGACTCGCGCGCGCCGTCCTCGCCCGCACCCTCGCCGCCGCGGCGGAGACGGGGTACGCGAGCGCCGAGCTCGAGGTCGACGCCGAGTCCCTCACCGGCGCGACGCGGCTGTACGACGCCCTCGGCTTCGCGCGGGACGCCGTGTACGCCACCTTCGAGAAGCCCGTCGGCCGGCTGGTCTGAGGAGCGGTCGATGAGAGCCGTGCGCTTCGACGCCTTCCGGACCGTGCCGGCCCTGGTCGAGGTGCTGGCCCCTGGCTGCCCGCCCCGCGGCGCGGTGATCTCGGTGCACGCTGCCGGCGTGTGCCGCAGCGACTGGCACGCCTGGCAGGGGCACGACGACTCGGTGCAGCTCCCGCACATCCCCGGCCACGAGTTCGCGGGCGTGGTCGCGGAGGTCGGCGAGGAGGTCACGGGCTTCGCCGTGGGCGACCGGGTCACCGCCCCCTTCATCCTCGCCTGCGGCCGCTGCGAGCAGTGCCTCGCCGGCGCCCCGCAGGTGTGCCCGCAGCAGCGCCAGCCCGGCTTCGACCTGCCCGGCGCCTGGGCGGAGCAGGTGGTGGCGGTCGAGGCGGACCACAACCTCGTCGCCCTCCCGGAGGGGATCGACATGACCCTCGCGGCCGGGCTCGGCTGCCGGGTGGGCACCGCCCATCACGCCGTGCGGGCACAGGCCGCGGTCCGGCCGGGCGAGCAGGTCGTGGTGTTCGGCTGCGGCGGGCTGGGCCTGGCCTGCGTGATGATCGCGCTCGCCGCCGGCGCCGAGGTGATCGCGGTCGATCTCTCCCGGGCCGCGCTCGCCGCCGCCGAGGCGCTCGGGGCGACCGCTCTGGCCACCTCGCCCGAGATCGCCGAACGCGTCCGGGAGGTGACGGGCGGCGGAGCCCACGTCAGCCTCGACGCGCTCGGCTCCGCCGCGACCGCGCGCGCCGCGATCGAGTCGCTGCGGCCCCGCGGCCGTCACGTGCAGGTGGGGCTGCTGCTGGGGGAGGACGTCGATCCGTCCCTGCCCATGGGGCGCGTGATCGCCCAGGAGCTGCAGATCCTGGGCAGCCACGGCCTCGCGGTCGAGGAGTACGGCGAGCTCCTGGCCGATATCGCGCAGGGCCGCCTGGACCTGTCCGGTACCGTCGGGCGCATCATCGACGCCGCCGAGCTGCCCGCCGCGATGGCCGCGATGGACCGGCCGCCCACCACCGCCGGGATGACCGTGGCCCGCTGGGCGTGAACCCCGGCATGGTCCGCCTGCTCCGTCCGCTGTGGAAGCATTGAGCCCATGAGCATCACTGCAGCCGCCGACGGCTCCGCCCTCGGCAACCCCGGCCCGGCGGGCTGGGCCTGGTACATCGACGAGAACACCTGGCGCGCGGGCGGCTGGCCCCACGGCACCAACAACATGGGTGAGCTCAAGGCCGTGCTCGACCTGCTCGAGGCCACCGCCGTCGACGCCGACCAGCACCTGCACATCCTGTGCGACAGCCAGTACGTCATCAATTCGGTCACGAAGTGGATGCCGGGCTGGAAGCGCAAGGGATGGCGCAAGAAGGACGGCAAGCCGGTGATGAACGTCGAGCTGCTGAAGGACATCGACCGCGCGCTCGCCGGGCGCAGCGTCGAGTTCGAATGGGTCAAGGGCCACTCCGGCCACGCCATGAACGAGGCCGCGGACCAGCGTGCCAACGCCGCCGCCACCGCTTTCTCCAGGCAGCAGGACCCGCAGGTGGGGCCCGGGTATCGCGGCGGCGGGGGAGCGGGAGCAAGCCCCGTCGTGCCGTCGGGTGCCGCCTCCGTGCCGGCCGCCGGCTCCGCCGATGAACCGGCCGACGACCTCTTCAGCCTCTTCGACCCGTCGCCCACTGCGCCCGCGGCGAGCTGCTCCACCGCGGTCGAGGAGACCGCACTGGTGGCCGATGCTCCGGGTGCCACCGATTTTGCACAGATCACCGTGCGGGAGCAGGCACTGCTCGGCGGGCGACTGCGCGCCGACCCGCCGAGCGCCGCCGAGCTGCTGCACCCCGCATTCAGCGAGGTCGGCGCGAGCGGACGCCGCTTCGACCGCGACGAGATCCTCGCTCACCTCGCCCCGCTCACGGATGTCGATGCCGAGGAGTTCGTCGCCGACGAGATCGCCCCCGGAGTGGTGCTGCTGCGCTACCTCACCACCGGGCCCGACGGCACCGCCGAACGCACCTCCGTGTGGGTGCGGGAGAACGGCCGATGGCTGCTGCGCCACCACCAGGGGACGCCGCTCGGCAGCTGATGCCGGGTGCTCGGCCGCAGCGCCGGTGAGATCTCGCAGTGCCTACCGAGCCGGTGAGGTCCCTGGGGGTCCAGGGTCGTCGTGATCGTCCTCCTCGGGCGGAGGATCAGGCCACGGGGTGATCAGGGGTGGAGTGGGCGAGGTGCCCACGGCCCCATGCGGGCTGCTCCAGATCCAGGCGCCCGGTGGCACCGACGGGTCGGGGTGCGCCGGCCCGGAGCGGCCCGCGCCCGTCCCCGTGCGCGGATCGGGCCCGTCACTGCCGGTCTGTGAGCGGCTCAACGGGCTCAGGACCCACAGGCCATGCTCCTTGAGCAGGTTGCAGCGCGCGCACAGCCCCTGACCGTTCGCGAAGCTGGTGGGTCCTCCCCGGTGGTGGGGGACCACGTGGTCACTGTGGCGGATCTTCGCATTGCACCAGGGGGTGCGACAGGTGGTGTCGCGCCAGCGAATCATCCGGGCGAGCCCGGCGGGGAACGCGCGGGCCCGGGATTCCATCGCGACCAGTTCGCTGGTGCGAGGGCTGCGATACAGCCGACGGTAGAAGGCCGAGACCACCTCGTCAGGGTGCTCGTCCTCGCAGGATCGCACATGCCCTGGAGACCGGCCGAGCAGGGTGTCCCGCACGATATGGGCGGGAATGGTGCCGTAGCCCTCGAGCTCGGCGATCTCGGCGTCGTCCTCCCGCCCCAGCAGTGCGGTGTCGGTGATGACGATGCCGACGTCCAGGCCGGGGCGGAGGCGGGGTCGTTCCGGGCGCGTCGTCCCGGCGTCGTCCGCGGTGCGGTCGGGCCCAGTGCTGTGCTCGTCGTGCTGGGCGGTGCGGAGGGCGTCCTCGACCAGCAGGTCCGCCTCCAAGGCAGAAAGAGAGTCCTTCGTTCCCGAGGCGCGGAGCGACTCGGCGCGCGTGCGCAGGGAGTGCATCAGCCCGACCGCATCGATCCCGCGCAGCACGGCGGTCACCCGAGCCATCCCGTCCTCCAGCGGTTCCATCCTCACGTGCCGGGCCCGGGCGGCGCGCTCCGCACGCTCGCGGGACGTCTCGGGCTCCAGCTTCCGGACCAGGTCCCGGATGTCGGACTGCAGACGCTTGAAGCCCTTGCCCTGCAGGAACTCGGGGTGCTCGCGGAGATGGTCGTCGATCCTGCGACAGGTGTCCGCTCCGACACCGTCGAGCGCACCGGAGATCGCCGAGGCCTGCTGATCCGTCATGGCACCTGACCAGAGGCGATCGACGGCGCCGGGCATGTTCTGCACCAGCCGGCGCGCCTTGGCCTGGGAGAACGAGGAGGCGACCGGGGAGATGCGGCGCGCGAGCGCGATCTCCTGCCCGGCCCCGCGACCCTGCTGGGAGGCGGGCACTCCCCGCGCGGCATCATCGCGCCGGATCCGCTCCTCGGCGGCGACCTGCCATGTCGCATCGACCGCGGCGAGGGAAGCGCGCAGGTGATCGATCCCGGCGAGGACGGCGAGAGCCTCCTCGGCGCTCCCAGGAGCGGTGTCCGGCAGCGGGTCTCGCACCGCGCGGGTCCGGGTGAACGACATCAGGGCCGCGGCGAGGATCTGGGCGACCAGGGCGCGGGCCGCAGGGCCGGCCTCGATCTCGCCGAAGCGCCCCAGCACGTCCTCGAGGACATCTCCCGACGGCGCGGCCACGCCCTGGCGAGGAGCGTCCTCGCCAGGGTGGTCCCCGCTGCGCATCGGTATCGAATCCATATCGTCATCGTATGCAGGTTCGAAACGTGCCGCCACCCCTGGGGGAAATCGGTGGATAACTCTACGAAGTGTGGACAAGATTGTGGATGAAGGGGCACTGTGGAGGAATGGTCAGAGACGGACGGGTCGGGTGGAGGGTGTCCGGAATCCGCCGATGTGGCGTCGACGCGGGGCGTGCGGACTGGGGGAGTCGGTCACTCCATGCAGCTGGTGGGGCGTGAGGTGGCGAGGTCGCGCGAGTTCAGGCGGGGCCTCTGGTGCGGGTGAGGGGCTATGGGATGGGGCGAGGGGAGGTGGTGGTGGAGAAGGGGGCCGGAAATCCGGTCGAGGGATTGTGCATATTGCGCAGATGAGTTCATTCCGACGCCCACACAGAATGTCAAGACGGCCCCAGGAATGTGGAGAGAGGTGTGTGCTGACCGACTGGCCGCCCGACGAGCGGCACTGGGCCAGCTTCGATGTCCGGGAGCGCTCCGGTGCCGCGCCGCATCCGATGGGCCCGGTGGACCATCTCGTGGACATCGGGCTGTGGTCCGGAGTGCTGCTGTGGACTCACGCGCTCGTCGGAGGCAGCGCCTTCCGTCTCGGTGAGCGCGCCTCGAAGCTCCGGGCGATCGCCGCGTTCCTCGGCGTCTGCATCCTGGCCGGCCTCGTCTTCTCCGCCTCCTCGTTGCTCGTGGGCTGGGCGTCGACGCCGGCCGGCCCGGAGACGACGACGGCTCTCGAGACCATCGGTGCTGCTCGGTTCGTCCTCACCGCTCGCAGCGGTCAGGCCATCGCCCTCCTCGTGACCCTCTGCGGAGGAGCGCTCGCCCTCGTCGTCGCGCGACGACGTTGGGTCCGCCGCGCGTGACCACGCCCTGTGGGACCATGACTGCATGAGGACCACCCCCGCCGCTGGTGCGCATCCCGCCCCGGGGCGTCGGATCCGGTGACGGCTTCCGTCCCGCTCGCCCGCCGCGCCGGCGGGCCCGACCTCGCCCGCGGGGTCTCGCTGTTGGGCATCGCGCTGGCCAATATGGTGGGCTGGCTGCACGGCCGGGAGTGGACGGTGCTGCTGAAGCAGCGCGAGGGCACCGGCCCGGATCGCGTCGTCGACGTGCTGATCGCCCTGCTGGCCGACAACCGCGGCTTCCCGCTGTTCGCGATGCTGTTCGGCTACGGCATCGGGGTGCTGTACCGCCGGTCGCGGGACCGTGGGCAGAGCGTGCGCGGGTTCCTCCTGCGGATGGGGCGGCGCCACCTGGTGCTGCTGGGCATCGGCCTGGCCCACGCGATCCTGCTGTTCTCCGGGGACATCCTCATCGGCTACGCGATCGTCGGCATGTTCGTGGTGCTGCTGATCTCCCGGCACCGGGTCGTGCTGCCGCTGGCCGGGGTGCTCGCGCTGCCGGCCCTCGGGGTGTGGGGATGGATCGACGGCACGATCGGCCTGACCGGTCAGAGCGGATACGCCGCGGCGTCGGCCCCCACCTACCTCGCCTCGCTGGAGATCCGCGCGGGCGGCGCCCTGCGCGAGGTCGCCCTCGCAGTGGTCTCCGACGTGGCCCTGCTCGCCCCGATGGCGCTGGGCGCGATCGCCGCCCGCATCCACCTTCTCGAGCAGGTCGAGGCCAACCGCGACCTGCTCAGGCCGATGATGCGCTGGGGGCTGCTGATCGGCCTGCTCGGCGCGATGCCGCTGACCGCGGTGCTGGTGCTGGACCCCGCGCACGCCCAGCTCGACAGCGCCGTGGTGCTGGGGGCACTGGGAGTGGTGCACCAGTACTCCGGCCTGGCCGGGGCACTCGGCCTCGCCGCCGCTGCGGCCCTGCTGGCCGAACGGGTGCGCCGCCGCGGCGCGCAGCAGGCCGGCGGCTCGGAGCGGGGGAGCAGCACGTCGCTGACCGGGGCCGCGGTGCGCGGCATCGAGGCGCTCGGCACCGTCTCGCTCAGCGTCTACATCGCCCAGTCGGTGCTGTATCTCGCGCTGTTCCCGCCGTACACGCTCGACCTCGGCGCGCGGCTAGGCAGCGCCGGGACCGCCGGGATCGCAGTGCTGGGATGGTTGGCGATGATCCCGCTCGCGGTCATGCTGCACCGCCACGGACGCCGCGGACCGCTCGAAGTGGTGCTGCGGCGCCTGGCCGGCTCCAGCACCGGCGGCTCCAGCACCGGCGGCGCCAGCACTGCCGGCGCCAGCACTGCCGGCGCCAGCACTGCTGGCTCTGCCACGGCTGCGCCGCAGCGTGTGCGACCGGAGGCGTCCCCCTCCGAGGGAGCCGGCTCATGACCGTCTTCGCCGACACTCCGCGCTGGCCCCGTCACGGGATGCTGTGGGGGCATCTGATCTCCGACACCTCGCTCGCGGAGCTGCACGAGACCGCCGCCCGCGCCGGTCTGCCGCCGCGCTCCTTCGACCTCGACCACTACGACTGGCCCTCCGCCGCCCGGGACGCGCTGGCGGAGGCGGGGGCGCACTTCGTCGGCGACGGGGAGCTGACCCGGATCCTCATCGCCTCCGGGCTGCGGATCACGCTGCGGAACCGCCCTGCCGCGCGCGCCCGACGCAGCGCGGAGCACGCCGCCGCGCTCGGCCTGGATCCGGTGCCGCAGGACCTCATCGTCGGGACGCTCGGCCACGTGGACCCGCTGCCCGAGCGCCCCGGCGCCTTCCGCCTCACCCGCGACACCCCGGAGGGGGCGGCCCGGATCGAGGCGCACGATGAGCTCGGCCGCCGCCGCGCCGAGCAGATGCTGGCACGGCTGGAGGACCTCTCCCGCGCCAGGACCGGGAGGGGGTTCGTGGGGCAGGTGGTCCAGGGACTGACGCCGTCCCCGTGACCGGGCCGTGAGGGGCCGACACCGCCGAACCGGTCGGGTTCGGTCCGTCGGGTTCAGCCCGTCCGGTTCAGCCCGTCGGGCCCGGCTCGGGATCCTCGGGCGACGGAGAGCCCTCTCCGCGGGGGCGGTGATCGAGCGCCCGGCGCTGATCGGGCTCGATCTGCTCCTCAGGGGCGATCTCGGTGCCCTGCAGCTCGACCCAGAAGGTGGCGCCGCCGCCCGGGGTCCCGGTGACCCCGATGTCGCCTCGGTGCTGCTGCACGATCGAGGCCGCGATCGAGAGGCCGAGCCCTGCGCCGCCGCCCTGGGACGCGGCCCGCACCCGGGAGGAGTCGGTGCGGTAGAAGCGTTCGAACACCTTCTCGCGCTGGTCGTCGTCGATGCCCTCGCCGTGGTCACGGATCTCGATGCGCACCCGATCCGGCGAGGTGAAGCCCACCGCGATCTCGACGGGGGAGCCCTTGGGGGTGTGGCGGTTCGCGTTGCCCACCAGGTTCAGGATCACCTGCCGCAGGGACGCCTCGTCGCCGAGCACCCCGATCGGCAGATGCGGCTGCACCGACAGTGGCGTCCCCGACAGCGAGGTCACCATCACCTGCCGGCCCGGATCCAGGGCGCGCAGGTCCTGGGCCGCATCGAAGAGGGCATCGGTGAAGTCCACCGGCTCGAGGTCGAGCGCCGGCTTCTCGTCCAGCCGGGCCAGGCGCAGCAGGTTCTCCACCAGCGAGCCCATCCGTCGGGCCTCGTCCTCGATGCGCCGCATCGCCGAGGCGACGTCCTCGTCCGCCGGCAGGGCGCCCATCCGGTACAGCTCGCCGAAACCGCGGATCGCCGCGAGCGGGGTCCGCAGCTCATGGGAGGCGTCGCCCACGAAGCGGCGCATCCTCGCCTCGGAGATCGTGGCCTTCTCCTCCGAGGCGGACTGCGCCGCGAAGGACTGCTCGATGCGCACCAGCATCTCGTTCAGCGACAGCGCCAGGGCGTGCACCTCGAGGCTGGTGTCGGTCACGGGGACGCGGCGCGAGAGATCGCCGCCGGCGATCTGGGAGGCGGTCGCCTCGACGTCCCGCAGCGGCTCCAGCGCGCGATGGGTCACGTAGCCGCCCAGTCCCATGCCCACCAGCACCACGAGCGTGCCGACCAGCACGATGATCAGCGCCATCTCGTGCATGGTGCGGTCCACGCCGGTCAGCGGCAGGGCCACGTAGACGCTGCCCCCCTGCGGTCCTGAGTTCAGCATGGCGACCACGCGCCAGCGGCTCTCCGAGGAGTCCAGCACCGTGAAGGGCCGGCCCCCGCGCTGGAGGATCTGCTCCCTGCTCAGGTCCGGGAAGGGGAGGGTGACGTTCCCCGGCCCGTAGTGGACCACCGTCTGCTCGATCGGCCGCCCCTGCCGGTCCCGGATCTCCACCGCGTACTCGACCGGGGTGTAGGTGCTCTTCTGGACCGCGTCGTCATCCCCGGCCAGCTCGTGCCGGGCCATGGTCAGCATCTCGCCCATCCCTGCCTGCAGGTTGCTGTCGACCGACTGGATCAGGGTGCGGTTGAGCAGGAACAGCGACAGGCTCCCGGTGACGACGGTGCCGAGCACCAGCAGCAGCGAGATCAGAGCGACGATCCGCGTCCACAGGGACACGGGCCGCTCTGCGCGCAGGCTCGGCAGGGCCAACCCTCAGGAACCTTCGGGGGCGCGCAGCACGTAGCCGATGCCGCGCTTGGTGTGGATCATCGGCTCGCCGATCACATCGATCTTGCGGCGCAGGTAGGAGATGTAGGACTCGACGATCCCCACCTCGCCGGACCAGTCGTAGTCCCAGACGTGATCCAGGATCTGCGTCTTGGAGACCACCCGGCCGGCATTGAGCATCAGGTAGCGCAGCAGCTTGAACTCGGTGGGGGACAGCTCGATGTTCACGTCGGCGCGGTGGACCTCGTGGGAGTCCTCGTCCAGGCGCAGATCGCCCACCACCAGGGAGCTGTCGACCGTGGCCTCGGTGCCGCCGTGGGTGCGGCGCAGCACCGCGCGGATGCGGGCCACGACCTCCTCGAGGCTGAAGGGCTTGGTGACGTAGTCGTCGCCGCCGACGGTGAGGCCGGCGACCTTGTCCTGCGTCTCGTCCTTGGCGGTGAGGAAGAGGATCGGGTACTTCTCGCCCCGGTCGCGCAGGCGGCGGGTCACGGTGAAGCCGTCCATGTCCGGAAGCATCACGTCGAGCACCACCAGATCGGGCTGGTTCTCGGTGGCCTCCCGGATCGCCTCGTTGCCGGTCGAGGCGGTGAACACCTCGAAGCCGGCGAAGCGGAGAGAGGTCGCGAGCAGGTCGCGGATGTTGGGTTCGTCGTCGACGACGAGGAGTCGTGCCTCGTAGTCCTGGTCCTCTTGCGATGTCATGGGGCCACCGTCCTCCTTGAGGGTGGGAATCGGCTGGACGTGAGCTGGGCGGGATCAGCGGGTGGCGCGGTGGATCTTCTCCTGCTGCTTGCGCAGCTTGCGGATCGTCCAGCTCATCTGGACCATCCGCACCGACCCCACCAGCGCCATCACCAGGGCGCCGGCGATCGCCGCGAGGAGCATCGCCACCCCCAGCGGCAGGTCGAACTCCGTGCCGAAGTACTGGAACCCGGCGGTGACGTTGTTCTGGATCACGAAGATCAGCAGCAGCACCAGGATGATCGCGCCGAGGATCAGCCCGATCCACATGCCGGCGGTCTTCCCGCCGCCGGCCTGCGGCTCCTCGACGGGGCCGGGTTCGCCGGCGGGCCGGTGCTGCTGGTCGGGGCGCTTCGCGGTGGTGTGCTGGTCCTGGGTGCCGCCGGGCTCCGCGGCGGCGCGCCGCCCGGTCGCGGGGGTGTCCGGCCGTGCCGCGTCGTGCCCGCCGGTGGATGCGGTGGGGCGGGTGGGATCGTCGGGGGCGGTCATGTCGATCTCCTGGGGGACGGCCGACGGTGCGGCGGCGAGCGGGATACGCGATCCACTCTAGTCAGCCGTCGCGCCCGGACCATCGCTCCGCGCCGACGGGAGAGGGGCCGGCGCCGATGGGGTCGGGGCTCAGCGCCCGTCGACAGGGCGCTCCGGCTGCTCCAGCTCCTCGGCGTCCACGATCGTGTAGGCGTACCCCTGCTCGGCGAGGAAGCGCTGGCGGTGGGCCGCGAAGTCCTGGTCCTGGGTGTCGCGCATGACCACGGTAAAGAAGTGCGCGCTGCGCCCGTCGGCCTTCGGTCGCAGCAGCCGTCCGAGCCGCTGCGCCTCCTCCTGGCGGGAGCCGAACGCGCCGCTGACCTGCACTGCGACCGAGGCCTCGGGGAGGTCGATCGAGAAGTTCGCGACCTTCGAGACGACCAGGCGGTCGATCCGGCCGGCACGGAAGGCGTCGAACAGCTCCTGGCGGCGGCGCACCGGGGTCCTCCCGGTGATCAGGTCCGCGCCCAGGCGCTCGGCGATCTCCTCCAGCTGGTCGATGAACTGCCCGATCACGAGCATCGGCTCGCCCTGGTGGCGCTGCGCGATCCTCTGGACCACGTCGATCTTCGCCGGATGGGCGGCGCCCAGGCGGGGCCGGTCCGTGGCCTCCGCCATCGCATAGGCCATGCGGTCCGAGGCCGGCATCGTGGCCCGCACCTCGGTGCAGATCGCGGGGGCGATGTAGCCCTGGGACTCGATGTCCTTCCACGGGGCGTCGTACCGCTTGGGGCCGATCAGGGAGAACACCTCGCCCTCGCGGCCGTCCTCCCGCACCAGGGTGGCGGTCAGCCCCAGTCGGCGCCGGGCCTGCAGATCCGCGGTCATCCGGAACACCGGCGCGGGCAGCAGATGCACCTCGTCGTAGATGATCAGGCCCCAGTCGCGGGCGCTCATCAGCTCCAGGTGCGGGTGGACGCCCTTCCGCTTCATGGTGAGCACCTGGTAGGTCGCGATGGTCACCGGGCGCACCTCCTTCGACGCCCCGGAGTACTCGCCGATCTCCTCCTCCGTGAGGGAGGTGCGGGCCAGCAGCTCGCTCTTCCACTGCCGGGCCGAGACCGTCGAGGTCACCAGGATCAAGGTGGTGCGGCCCATCGCCGCCATCGCCGCGGCACCGACCAGCGTCTTGCCCGCCCCGCAGGGCAGCACCACCACGCCGCTGCCCCCGTGGCGGAAACCGTCCACCGCCTCCGCCTGGTAGGGGCGCAGCTGCCAGCCGTCCTCGGCGAGCGTGATCGGATGCGCCTCGCCGTCGACGTAGCCGGCGTGGTCCTCGGCGGGCCAGCCCAGCTTCAGCAGCGCCTGCTTCAGCGCGCCGCGCTCCGAGGGGTGCACCGCCACCGTCGAGGCATCGATCCGGGCACCGAGCATGCCCTGGATGCGCTTGGCCCGCGCCACCTCCTCGAGCACCGGGCGGTCCAGGGCGTGCAGCACCAGGCCGTGGGTGGGGTCCGAGAGCAGCTGCAGGCGGCCGTAGCGGTCCATGGTGTCCGCGACGTCGATCAGCAGCGAGTGGGGCACCGGATAGCGGGAATGGTCCACCAGCGCCGCGACCACCGTTTCCGCGTCGTAGCCGGCGGCGCGCGCGTTCCACAGCCCCAGATCGGTGATGCGGTAGGTGTGCACGTGCTCCGGGGCGCGTTCGAGCTCCGCGAAGGCGGCGATCGCGATCCGGGCGGTCTGCGCGCTGGGGTGGTCGACCTCGAGCAGGAGGGACTTGTCGCTCTGGACGATGAGGGGGCCGTCGGTCATCCGTTCAGGCTACGCCGGGAGCGGGAGCGGGAGCGGGAGCGAGAGCGGGAGCGGGAGCGAGAGCGGGAGCGGGAGCGGGAGCGGGAGCGGGACGGGGGCGCCGGCCCCCGGGGTGTCCTCGCGGCAAGCCTCGGCACTGCGGAGCACCGACGGGCGGAGATCCCTAAGATGGACGCTGAAGGACCGGACCGCCCAGCCCGCCGACCCCCCGTCGGCTGCGGGGCCCGGCCCGGCTCGACGCTCACCCGACCTGAGGAGAACCCATGGCTAGTTTCGCTCCGTCCCCCGCCGATGCCGCGGACATCGGTGTCACCGGAATGGCGGTGATGGGCTCCAACCTGGCGCGCAACCTCGCCCGCAACGGCTTCAAGGTCGCGATCCACAACCGCAGCGTCGGCAAGACCGAGGCCGTCATCGCCGAGCACGGCACCGACGGCGAGTTCTTCCCCTCGGAATCGATGGAGGACTTCGTCGGCTCGCTGCAGAAGCCGCGCGTGGCGATCATCATGGTCAAGGCCGGAGGGCCCACCGACGCCGTGATCGACGAGCTGTCCTCCCTGATGGACGAGGGCGACATCATCGTCGACGCCGGCAACGCCCTGTTCACGGACACCCGTCGTCGCGAGGCCGCGCTGCGTGAGAAGGGCCAGCACTTCGTGGGCGCCGGCGTCTCCGGCGGCGAGGAGGGCGCGCTGAACGGCCCCTCGATCATGCCCGGCGGCACCAAGGAGTCCTACGATCGCCTCGGCCCCATGTTCGAGACGATCGCCGCCAAGGCCGAGGACGGCAAGCCCTGCTGCACCCATGTGGGCGCGGACGGCGCCGGCCACTTCGTGAAGATGGTCCACAACGGCATCGAGTACGCCGACATGCAGGTCATCTCCGAGGCCTACGACATGATGTCCAAGGCCCTGGGCATGGACGCCGATGCGATCGGCGACGTGTTCGAGGAGTGGAACAAGGGCGATCTGGAGTCCTTCCTCATCGAGATCACCGCCACGGTGCTGCACCACAAGGACGCCACCACCGGCGAGCCCTTCGTCGACGTGGTCCTGGACCAGGCCGCGCAGAAGGGCACCGGCGCCTGGACCGTGAAGACGGCGCTGGACCTGGGAGTCCCGGTCACCGGCATCGCCGAGGCCACCTTCGCCCGCTCCATCTCCGGCGGCACTCCGCAGCGCGAGGCCGCCCGTGGCGTGCTCGTCGGCGAGGAGCAGCAGCTCGAGATCGCCGATCCGAAGCAGTTCATCGACGACCTCCAGAAGGCGCTGTACGCCGCGAAGCTGGTCTCGTACTCGCAGGGCTTCGACGAGATCGCCAAGGGTGCCGACGAGTACGGCTGGGACATCACGCTCGGCGACATGGCCGCGATCTGGCGCGAGGGCTGCATCATCCGTGCCCGCTTCCTCGACCGCATCACCGAGGCCTACGACCGCAACCCGGGGCTCTCGCTGCTGCTGAGCGACGAGTACTTCAGCACCGAGATCGCCAAGTGCATCCCGGCCTGGCGTCGGATCGTGGCCTTCGCGGCCTCCACCGGCTGCCCGGTGCCGGTGTTCGCCTCGACCCTGTCCTACTACGACTCGGTGCGCGCCGAGCGCCTCCCGGCCGCCCTGGTCCAGGCGCAGCGCGACTACTTCGGTGCGCACACCTACCAGCGCGTCGACGCCGAGGGCACCTTCCACGTGGAGTGGACCGAGGACCGTCGCGAGACCAAGCAGGACTGATCGACGTGCTGTGAGCGTGCGAAACGGTAGGAGATCAGTCGGACTCACGCAGGACTGATCGACGTGCTCTGAGCACGACGCAGGCCCCGGATCAGCTGATCCGGGGCCTGCGTCGTGCTGCGGCGGGGCGACCCGCCGACGGTCAGTACGTGCTGCCGCTGTTGACCATGGCGACGATGAACACGACGTAGATCACGATGAAGATGATCGCGAGGACCCACATGATCGCGAAGGCGATCCACGCCCACTTGGTGAACTTCTTCGCGGTCTCCGGCTCCTGGTCCGCCTTGAGATAGCCGAGCAGCCCGAGGACGCCCGGGATGGCGCCGCCGCAGACGAAACCGACGATGGTCGCGATGAGAGCGTTCTTCTTGAGCTTCTCGACGTCGTGGCCCGAGATGGGTGCGGTCATGGGAATCCCCTTCTTCCTGATGATCGTTCTCCGGGCGCGGTGGTGCCCCGGTCCCAGGTCGGGTGTTCGCGTACGTCCGGTCCTGGCGTGCGAAATACTACGTGGGCCAGGGGGTCCCTGCTATGGGGAGGACTCCCCATGGCGTGTCTGTCACCTGAGGTGATGTGTCAGCCGAGCGTCACCCGGTGCACCAGCACCGTGAACTCCTCGTCGCGTCCGGCGTCGCGGGCCCGCAGCCTCCCTCCCTCGAGGGAGAGCGGCCGGGCGTGCTTCACCACCACTCCGCCGCGCCCGTCGACGATGCCGAGGGGGATCTCGTCGCTGCGGGCGATGGCGTCCAGCAGGCGATCGGTGACGGAGAGGTCGACGCCGCCCTCCTCCGCCGCGCGGAGGCGGGCGACCGCCTCGGCGGCGGGGACCCGCAGCTCGGGTCCCTCGATGGTGACCAGATCAGGTTCCACGGGACCACCGCGGAGGGAATGGGTCAGCTCCTCCGCCACAGGACGGCCGTCGGGCCCCACGGCCTGCGGGGACAGGCCCGCCTGACGGGACACCTGCAGCGCGAAACCGGGATCCGAGAGGGTGACGGCGACCGTGGGGGCGAGGCGGTGCAGCCCGAGGGCGGCGGCCTCGGGCGCGACCTGCAGCAGATCGAGCACCTCCGCCTCCGCGGTGAGCACGGTGGTGGCCCGGGAGACCTGGACCCGGCCGTGGCGCCGCTGCTCATCGCGCAGCAGGTAGGTCAGCGACTGCGGGACGGGGGAGCGGGAGACCTCCGCCAGCAGCGCCAGCAGCGCCTCGCCGTCGCGGCCGTCCGCGAGCGCACGACGGACGGAGGACGTGGTGAAGCGCAGGGTGAGCGCCCCGCCGCGCGAGACCATCTCCGTCCAGTCCAGCAGCGGCAGCAGGGACTCGGCGGGCCGGCCCGGGACCACGACGGTGAGATCGGCGTCCAGCAGCACCTCCGCCACCGGCGGCGGGGCGGCCTCCCGGAGCGCGGCCGCGAGCCGGTCATCGGCGCGGGTGATCTCCTCGTCCAGGGCGAGGACCAGCTCCTGACCGAGCACGGTGAGGGCTCCGCCGTCGAGCACGCCGAGCACCTCGCCCTCGGTCAGCAGGGCAGCGGTCTCCTCCCGGATCACCTCGGCGGGGACCAGCGGGAACGCCCAGGCGAGCGCGGCGGCGAGGGAGTCCTCGGTCGCGTCGACGGTGGGGGAGGTGCGCAGCACCTGCAGCAGGCTGCCGCGCCGGGTGCGCACCCCGTCGCGGCGGGTGAGATCGGAGAGCAGGGAGC
The DNA here is from genome assembly GCF_002407185.1 of Brachybacterium vulturis. NCBI lineage: Bacteria > Bacillati > Actinomycetota > Actinomycetes > Micrococcales > Dermabacteraceae > Brachybacterium > Brachybacterium vulturis. The sequence goes on along the minus strand of NZ_CP023563.1, from coordinate 3,453,245 downwards.
GCCCGGTGCCGGAGGAGTCCGGGGTGCCGACCACCGCGGCCAGGTGGTGGCCGCGGGCCCAGGCCAGCACCAGCTCGGCCCAGCGCTGCTCGGCGGGCAGCTGCCGGTGGGCGTCCCAGTCCGTCGTGGGATGCCATTCCTGGCCGTCGTGCCCGATCAGCCCCGCCTGCCAGGCGGACTGCAGCACGGTCGCCAGAACCGGCACGGTGGTGCCGGCCCGTTCGGCGAGACGTCGCAGATCCCGCTGCGGCAGACCGCCGCGGCGCAGCACCCCGGGCGGGTCCTCGTCGAAGCCGCGCACGGTGCTCAGCAGACGCAGCGCCTCGAAGGCGTGCTCGACGGCCTGGGCGGTGCGGGAGCCGGGGATCCGCTCGGTGCGCTCGGGGCCGGTCGGGGCGGGGCGCCGGGCGGCATGCGTGCGGCGCACCCGCCCGTCGCGCAGGGCGAGGTGGATCGGGCGGGGGAGGTGCAGCTCCTCGCCCTCGCCGACCACGATGCCGGCGGTCCGCAGATCCCGAGCGAGCCGGCCGTGACCGGTGACGGCGGCAGGCCCCCAGGCGAGTGCCTCGAGCGCCTCGGGATGCTCCGTCCGGGCCCGCTCCACGCGCAGGCGCGCCTCCTCGGCCGAGGGATCCTCGGGCGCGGGCGGCGCGAGTCCCGCGGGGCTGCGCAGTCCGTCGCGCAGCGGCCGGATCAGGGACAGCTCGTCCTCGCCCCAGACCACGGCGAGGGTGAGCAGCCGTTCGAGGGCGGGCGCGATCGTCGCCGCATCCGAGGAGACGGCGGCGGCCAGCTGCGAGGGGGAGCTGCCGTCCTCCAGGACGGCGAGGGCCTCCACCAGGTGCAGCTCGGGCAGGGTCAGCGCCTCCAGGGCGCGACGGGCGGAGGTGGCGCCCCCGGCGCGGGCGGCGAGCGGGCCGATCCCGCGGGGAAGGGGCGAGGCGAGATCCGGTCGGGCGACGAGCAGGGCCTCGAGCCGGGCGTCGCCGAACCGTCGCAGGGAGTCCGCGAGGGACCGGATCACAGCGGTCATGATGCATTCCAGCATAGGCTGACCCGCTGTGAGAAGCTGCGGTGCGTCCGCTCCGCTGCTCGCCCCCATAGCCCAATCGGCAGAGGCGGCCGACTTAAAATCGGCGCAGTGTGGGTTCGAGTCCCACTGGGGGCACTGGGGACACCCGCGCCGGCGGCTCGTCGGATAGTGGCGCAGGAGCGACCTGTATGCCATATCTGCCGTAGTCCTCGCCAGGGCGCCCGTACTCGACCAGCCCGTGCTCGACCTTCGGGGCGCGCGAGGGACGCACAGGACCGGGCCCGGATCGGCCACAATGGTGGGCATGACCTCCCCTGCCGATGACACCGCCCTGCCGGACGAGCAGCGCCAGCAGCTCGCGGCCCGCCTCGACGAGGTGCTCGCGCGGATGGACGCCGCCGCTGCCCGGGTGGGCCGCGAGGGCCGCGAGATCACCGTGCTGCTGGCCACCAAGACCCGCGCCCCCGCGGAGATCGCCGCGGCGGTCGAGCTGCTGCGCGAACGGGAGCGCCCGGTCGCGGTGGGGGAGAACCGGGCCCAGGAGATCGCCAAGCACGCCGATGCGCTGCTGGCGGACAACGGCGTGCCGCGCCACTTCATCGGCCGGCTGCAGACCAACAAGGCCCGGGACGTGGTGGCCTTCGCGGAGACGATCCACAGCGTGGACCGGGAGGGGATCGCCGATGCGCTCGAGCGCCGCGCCGAGACGGCCGGACTGCGGCGGGACGTGCTGGTGCAGGTCAACACCTCCGGGGAGGACTCCAAGGGCGGGTTCGCGCCGACCGTGGAGGCGCTCGCGCCGATCGTGGAGCGGCTGCGGGCCAGCACCGTGCTGCGGCCCGTCGGCCTGATGACCATCGGGGCCAACACCAGCGACGCCGTGGCGGTCCGCGCCTCGCTGCACCTGCTGCGGGAGCTGCGGGACACCGTGCGGGAGCAGCTCGGCGCCGAGGAGCTCACCGAGCTGTCGATGGGCATGAGCGGGGACCTCGAGATCGCGGTCGAGGAGGGCGCGACCATCGTCCGGGTCGGTTCGGCGATCTTTGGCGCGCGTCCCGCCTGAGCACGCGCCCTGCCTGAGCACCGCCCCGGCCGAGCACCGCCCCGGCCGAGCACCGGGCCGGCCGAGCACCGGGCCGCCTGAGCGCTCAGCCCGTCTCGGGCCCCACCAGCGCGGTCGGCAGCCCGTACTCGTGCTCGAGCACCTGGCAGGCGGCGCCGGCGGCGATCAGGTCGATGCCGCGGGTGGACAGCAGCACCTCGACATGGAGCCTGGCCTCGGCGCGCAGCCCCTCGTCGAGCGCGGCGCGGACCGCCTCCATCGTCACCCGGTGGTGCGCGTAGACGGCGCGGCCGCCGAGCACCACCCGGTCCACATCCACCAGCCGCACCAGATCCAGCACCACGGTGGCGAGCACCCGGGCGGCGAGCTCCTGATCGCCGGCCTCGAGGGCGGCGAGGTACTCGGCCTGGGCGCAGCCGCGGCGCCCGCAGGGACAGGGCAGCCCGTCCATCCGCACCACCGTGTGCCCGACCTCCCCGGCCTGCGAGTGGGCACCGCGCACGATCGCACCGTCCAGGCGCAGGCTTGCCCCCAGCCCCTCCTCGGCGAGCACCAGGGCGGCGTTGTCCAGCAGGCCGGGCTGGGACCAGCTCTCACCGACCAGCGCCGCCCGTGAGTCGTGGTCGAGATGGACCGGCAGCGCGAGCTCCTCGAGCAGCAGGGCGCGGATCGGCGCGCCCCGCCAGCCGTCGGCGGAGGAGGCCGAGCCGCCGTAGACGCCCTCGACGGGATCGACCGGCCCCGGCATCCCGACCCCCACCCCGAGCAGCTCCCCGCGGCCGTGGCGGGCGAGCTCCCGGGCCATCTCGGCGAGGTCCGCGATCAGTGCGGGCACCGGCCGGGCGGGGTCGATCCCGACGCTGCGGCGGTCCAGCACCTGCCCGGTGAGGTCCGCCACCACCCCGTGCAGCCGGGACCTGGTCAGGTGCAGACCGATCGCCCGACGGGACTCGGCGACGATCCGGTACAGGGTGGTGGGCTTGCCCGGCCCGGAGGAGAAGGAGCCGCTCTCGGCCATCAGCCCACGATCGATCAGCCGGGTGAGGATCTTCGAGATCGCCTGCGGCGTGACCTGCAGGGCGTCGGCCAGACCGGCGCGGGCGACGGGTTCGCCGCGCCGCGCGACGGCGAGCACGGCGGCGTCATGGGCGCCTGCCACGCGGTCCAGCGGTCCGGTCGGTCTCACGGCGCTCATCCTCGCACGTCACCGGGTCCTGGGGCCGCGCGGCGGGTTCCGGGCGGCACGGCCCGGAGCCCGTGTGACGAGGAACTGCTCCCGCACCCCCTTGACGTAACGCAACAGCGTTGGCTTATTGTGGCACCTCGGTCGACGACGCCCTCCTGACCCTGCACCTCCGATCGTCGAGGACCTCCCATGACGCTCCATGCCGCTTCCCGCCCGGCCCCGCCGCCCGAGTCGACCCCGACCGCCGCCCGGACCGCGCAGCCCGCCCCGCACGAGCTCTCCGCTCGTCGCCGCACCCTCGCCCTGCTCGCCCTCGCCCTCGGCGGGGTGGGCATCGGGGCCTCCGAGTTCGCCACCATGGGCCTGCTGCCCGGGATCGCGGAGGGGCTGCTGAGCCCCCAGATGTCCACCGACCCCGAGGCGGGCATCGCCCGGGCCGGCGGGCTGATCACCGCCTACGCCCTCGGCGTGGTCGTGGGCGCGCCGGTGCTCGCGCTGCTGTCGGTGCGCTGGAGCCGGACCTCGATGATCACCGCGCTCGCCGTCGCGCTCGCCGCCGGGACCGTGCTGTCCGCACTGATGCCCACCTTCGAGCTCACGCTGGCCGCCCGCTTCCTCGCGGGACTGCCGCACGGCGCCTACTTCGGGGTCGCCTCGCTGCTGGCCGCCTCCCTGATGGGGCCCGGCAGCCAGGGCAAGGGGGTGGCCGTGGCACTGTCCGGGCTGACCGTCGCGAACCTCATCGGGGTCCCGCTGATGACCGCCCTGGGCCAGGTCGCCGGCTGGCGCACCGTCTACCTGGTGATCGCCGGGATCTTCCTGGCCACCGTGCTGGCTCTGCGCTGGGCCCTGCCGCCGCAGCCCGCCGTCCCGGGGCGTCGCGCGGTCGACGAGCTGCTCGCCCTGCGCCGCGTGCAGCTCTGGATCGTCATGGCCATCGCGGCGGTCGGCTTCGCCGGCGGCTTCGCCGTGTTCAGCTACGTCGCCGACATCGCCACCCAGGTCTCCGGCGCCTCGGCGAGCGTGGTGCCGTGGGTGCTCGCCGCGGCCGGGCTGGGCATGACGCTCGGCAACATCCTCGGCGGGATCACCACCGACCGCTCCCTGCGGGGCACCCTGCTGCTGGGCTTCCCGCTCTACATCGCCGCGCTGGTGGGGCTGTTCCTCGCGGCTCCCGGCTCGCTGCCCGGCCTGCTGATCGGCTTCTTCGCCGTCAACACGGCCAGCTCGGCGCTGAGCCCCGCGCTGCAGACCTGGCTGATCCGGGTGGCGCACCGCTCCGAGGTGCTCGGTGCCTCCCTGAACCATGCCGCCTTCAACGTCGCCAATGCGCTCGGTGCCGCCCTCGGCGGCGCGGTGATCGCCGGCGGCCTCGGCTTCCGGGCTCCGATGGTGGTCGCGATCGTGCTGGCGAGCACCGGCTTCGTCCTGGTCGGCGCGACCCTGGTGGCGCTGCAGCTGCGGTCCCGGCGCACCCTGGCCGTGCTGCGCGAGCACGAGGACACCTTCACCGACTCGATCCCGGTCCTCGCACCGGAGTCCAGGGACGAGCTCGAGCCCGCCCCCACCACCACCGGCATGCTCCCGGTGATGGCCACGTCCTGAGCCCCGCCGCACGGCCGCACCGTCGTCACAAACGGTCACGGACCCCCGGAGATCCGCGCCGGGGAGCCCTACTGTGGCGGGGAGAGGCCGAACCGAGGAACGAGGAGCCGCCGTGCACATCCAGACCGCCGCCGTGCATACCCTGAAGGACTTCGAGCACGGAGCCGTGGTCCCGCCGGTCCACCTCTCCTCGACCTTCGAGCTCGACCGGGCCAGCGAGGAGGGTGCCTTCGCCTACCAGCGCGGCGCCAACCCCACCCGGGCCCAGCTCGAGACGGTGCTGGCCGCCCTCGACGGCGCCGAGCACGGCTTCGCCTTCACCTCGGGGATGGCCGCGACCGCGGCGGCGCTGTCGACCCTGGTCGTCGGCGACGAGGTGCTGCTGCCCGCGAGCGTCTACGGCGGCACCTACCGCTTCGTGGACCTGGTGCTGCCCGGACGCGGCATCACCGGTCGCTTCGTCGATGACCTCGGCGCTCTCACCGCTGCGGACTTCACGCCCGCGACCCGGGCGATCTTCGTCGAGACCCCCGCCAACCCCACGCTGCGGATCACCGATCTGCGTCGCATCGTCGAGCTCGCGCATCGCCACGGGGCGCTGGTGATCGTCGACAACACCTTCATGTCGCCGGTGCTGCAGCGTCCCCTCGAGCTGGGGGCCGATGTGGTCGTGCAGTCCGCCACCAAGTACCTCGCCGGGCACTCGGACCTGCTGGCCGGTGCCCTCACCACGAACGACGCCGCGCTCGCCGAGGCCTTCGCGCTCGCGCAGAAGGCGCAGGGCGGGGTGCTCGCCCCGCAGGACTCCTTCCGACTGATCCAGTCGATCAAGACCCTCCCGCTGCGGATCGAGCGGCAGCAGGCCAATGCCGAGGCGATCGTCGCGCATCTGCGCGGCCGCGCCGACATCGCCCGAGTCTGGTATCCCGGCTCCCACAGCGAGGAGGAGGCCCGCATCCACGCCTCCCAGGCCTCCGGCACGGGCGCGGTGCTCTCCTTCGAGCTGGCAGCGGGACTGGACCGGATCGCCTTCCTCGAGGCGCTGCGCTATCCCGCCTATGCGGTGAGCCTCGGCGGGGTCGAGACCCTGATCTGCCGCCCCGCCACCATGACGCATGAGGCCATGACGGACCAGGCGCGGCAGGCCGCGGGGATCTCCGAGGAGCTGCTGCGGCTGAGCGTCGGGATCGAGGACATCGGGGACCTCCTGGGAGATCTCGACCAGGCCCTCGCCGCCGCTGCGCGCTGAGCTCCGCCCGCCGTGCGCCTCGCCCGCTGCGCGCTTCGCCCAGAGCGGAGCGCACACCCAGCGGGGTCTCGGGATCCGACGATAGGATGCCCGGGTCGGTCCGCGGTCGCCCCACGGCGTCCGTCCCGGGCCCCCGATCCCACGTGAGGAGCCACATGGCACGCCACAACATCGTGTTCGGCCGCGATCAGTCCGTGCGAGGCGGCGCGAACCACCACGCCCCCCAGTTCGGTCAGACCGCCCGGACCGCCCCCGCCCCGGACACCCAGTGGTCCTCGGGCTTCGCCGCGCAGGGGGCGCAGCAGGGCGACTCGCTCGAGGCGCTCTACGCCCGCCCCTCCGCGACGGGTCACGACACCGGCCGGATGACGATGCGCGATGCGCTGAACGCGATCACCGCGACCCTCGGCATCATCGTCGTGGTCGGCTTCGCGGTCGCCATCCTCCCCTACGCGCTGTCCCTCGTGGCCGGCGAGGCCGGTGCCCAGGCAGGCCTGGCGATCACCGGTGTCGCCACGGTGGTCGGTGTGATCGGCGGCCTGGTCGCCGCCCTGGTCAACATCTTCAAGAAGCAGCCCTCGCCGATCGCGGTGATCGCCTACGCCGTCTTCGAGGGCCTGTTCCTCGGCGGGATCAGCGGTTCCCTGGAGTACTTCTTCCCCGGGATCGCGCTGCAGGCCGTGGTGGGCACCCTCGCCGTCGCCGGCACCGTGCTGGTCCTGTTCCGCATGGGGGTGCTGCGCACCTCGCCGCGCCTGAACAAGATCTTCTTCGTCGCGATGATCGCGTACATGCTGTTCGGTCTGGTCAACATCGGGATGATGCTGATGACCGGCACGAACCTGCGTGACGGCATGCTGGGCCTGGCCATCGGCGGGCTCGCCGTCGTGATGGCCTCCTACTCGCTGGTGATGGACTTCGAGGACGTCCAGCACGCCGCCGAGGCCGGGGTCCCGCGCAAGTACGCCTGGCGCGTCGCCTTCGGGCTCGCGGTCACCATGGTGTGGATGTACATCGAGATCCTGCGGATCCTCGCGATCCTGCGCGGCGGCGACTGAGCAGGACACGGAGGGCGCGCTCCGCGCCCGTATGCTGAGCGGCGGGTCTCCTCGGGGGCCCGCCGTTCTGCTTCCCCGCGAGAGGATGACCGATGACCGACGCCTGGACGTGGGTGGTGGACCATGGGGCCCTCTGGCTCCCGTACGTCTACTTCGCCGTGGATATCGTGCTGCGCCTGGTGAGCCTGATCATCGTGCCGCGGAACCGTCGCCCCGGCTCGGCGATCGCCTGGCTGCTCGCGATCATGGTGCTGCCGCTGATCGGCTTTCCGCTGTACCTGCTGCTGGGCAAGGCCCGGCTGCCGCGCGCGCGTCGCGAGAAGCAGCAGGTCGTCAACCGGCTGATGCGGGTGCGGGCGCAGAACATCCCCGACAGCGAGCTCGACGAGGACGTGCCCAGCTGGATGCAGTCCGCGGTGCGGCTGAACCGGGAGCTGGGCGCCTTCCCGCTGACGGGCAACAACTCCGCGGATCTCGAGATCGACTACGAGACCTCGATCGCCGCGATGGCGGCCGACGTGCGCTCCGCGCGCGAGCACGTGCACGTGCTCTTCTACATCATGGGCCTCGACGAGACCACCGAGGACTTCTTCGCGGCGCTCGCGGAGCGGGCGGACGCCGGAGTCACGGTGCGGGTCCTGTACGACCACTGGGGTGCTCTCAGCCATGGCCCGCAGTACCGGGCGATGCGCCGCATGCTCGACGCCCACGGCATCGAGCACTTCCCGATGAACCCGATCCAGCCCATCCGCGACGGCGCCTTCCAACGCCCGGATCTGCGCAACCACCGCAAGATGGTGATCGTGGACGGCGAGATCGGCTGGATGGGCAGCCAGAACCTCATCGCCTCCCACTACGACAAGCCCGCGAACATCCGCCGGGGCCTGCACTGGCAGGAGACCATGGCCCGCTTCCGCGGCCCGATCGTCTCCGAGCTGAACCTGCTGTTCGCCACCGACTGGTACTACGAGTCCGAGCAGATGCTCCCGGAGGAGACGGTGGTGCGGCGCTCCCCGGACACCTCGGGCACCTACGAGTGCCAGCTGGTGCCCAGCGGACCCGGCTTCGTCTCCGAGAACAACCTGGCCCTGTTCAACCAGCTGTTCTATTCCGCCACGCGGCGGATCGTCGCGGTCTCCCCCTATTTCGTGCCCGACGAATCGATGCTCGCGGCCCTGGTCACCGCCGCGCGGCGCGGGGTGGAGGTCGAACTGTTCGTCTCCGAGATCGGGGACCAGTTCCTGGTCTTCCACGCCCAGCGCTCCTACTACTCGGTGCTGCTGGAGGCCGGGGTGAAGATCTGGCTCTACCGCGCCCCCACGATCCTCCACGCCAAGCACGTGACCATCGACGACTCCGTCGCGGTGATCGGCTCCTCGAACATGGACATCCGCTCGTTCCTGCTGCAGATGGAGTGCTCGCTGATGATCGGCGGCACCGACGCGATGGAGAAGATGCGGTCGGTGGAGGGGACCTACCGGTCCCGCAGCCGCGAGCTCACCCTCGAGGAGTGGACGCAGCGACCTCGCACCATGCAGGTGCTCGACAACCTCTGCCGCCTGGCCTCCGCCGTGGTCTGAGGAATGCTCAGGAGACCCCGGTGAGGGAGGCATAGGCCGCCTCGGCAGCCTCCTCGTGCTCGGTGACGCCGATCGACGTCTCGGTCCCGAAGACGCTGGGCCCCTCGTCCGTCTCCAGCACCACGACGTCCAGCGCGCTCGCGTCGGTCTTCTCCAGGGGATCGGAGGCGAAGTTCACGGTGGCGGTGGTCCGGTACCCGGGGATCCCGGCGATCGTCACCGGTTCGGTGATCTCGTCGTCCAGCGTGCGGCCCTGCGCCTCGCCCCAGATGTTCGCGTAGAAGAGGCAGTCGACGATGGTCTTCGAGGCGGCCTCCGCCCCCGGGTACTCGATGCCGGGCTGCCACTGGACCGCCCCGACGAAGGTGGTCGAGTACCAGGAGTCCTCGACCAGCGCCTGCGCTCCCTGGAGATCGTTCGCATAGGCGATCCCGCGCGGGGTGACGCGCTGTGCATAGACGGCCGGCGGGATGTACTGCAGGCCACCGCCGCGCAGCTTGCCCGAGGGGTTCTCGGAGCTCCGCTCGGGCTCCGGCGTCCAGCAGCGCTCCGCCACGACATCGGTCGGGGTGGGGGAGCCCGCCTCCGCCTCTGCGGTGGGCGCCGCCGCGGTCGCGGTCGAGGACCCCGTGACCGGTGGGCCGTCGGCCTCCTGACCACCGCCGGGACGGAGCACCAGATAGCTGACGGTGACCCCCACGACCAGCAGGAACACGACGGCGAAGGCGATCCCGCCGACGAGCAGCGCAGTGCCGCGGCCGCCGGGACCGGGCACCTGCTGCGGGGTCGTGGGGAACTGCGGTCCGGTGTGCACGGGGGCTCCTTCGACGGGGCGTCTCGGTCTCGAGCGGGGGTCTGGTCCGCCGGTCATTCGATGACGTCGAGGCTGGCGATGATGCTCTCGAGGTCCTGGACGTGCTCGGGCCGATCGGCGGCGACGTCGCTGGCCAGTGCGCTGGGCCCGTTCGGCGTCTCGACGACGATCGAGGTGACGATCGAGGCGCTCGAGGTCTCCAGCTTCTCGGGGTCCTCGAAATGGTAGGTGGCCTGGACGATCCAGGCGTGCTCGCCGTCCACGGTGAGGGCCTCGGAACGGTAGTCGGTCACCTCCGGGGTCTCGCCGAAGAACTCGATGACGCCCGAGGTGGTGGCGTAGCACTGGAAGATCGCGACGGCGGCGTTCTCGCGCCCCGGGTAGCCGCCCTCCTCCTCGCCGAAGGTGACGCGGCCCAGGTTGACCACGCTGTACCAGTTGCCCTCGACGTTCCTGGCGTCGGCGCCGATCTCCGTGAGATAGGGCAGAGTTCCCGTAGGCCAGCCGTGGCCCCAGGTCTGCGGGGAGGTGTACTCGAGATCGCCGCCGCGGACCTTCCCGGGAGCGGAGGGCGGGGCGGCCGGCTGGTGCTCCGGAACGGTGCATTCGGTGGTCGGCGCCTGGGTGAAGATGGGCGGGGGCGGCGCGATCTCCGGCTCCTGCGGGTCCGGCACGTACTCGGAGCGGCCTCCGGCCGAGCGCTCATCGGTCGGGAATGCCGTGGGATCGGGATCGTCCAGGGCCGAGCGGAAGACGGTCTGGGACAGGATCAGCGCGATCACGGCGAGCAGCACCACCGAGCCGCCGATGACGGCGAGCATGGTGGTGCGGGAGCGACGCAGCGCGCGTTCGCTCGGTGCGCCGAGGGTGGTCGGGCCGTGGTCGGGATCGACGCCGGGGAGGGCGTCGGAGGACGACCCGGAGAAATCGGGCAGCCCGGATCCCGGCGGTCGCTGCTCGCCACCTGGCTCCTGCCTCATCATCACCTCCCCGACCCCGAGGGCGCCGCTGACACCACCCGTGCCTGTGCCCCCGAGTGATTCTCGCACGCGGGCCCCTGCTGCAGGGATCAGGATAGTGCGAGGAGCGGGGTCGGCCGCCGCCAGGAGGGAAGAGCCAGGCGCGGTTGGTACTCTCCGCTCACGGAGCAGGCCCCGCGCCGCGCTCTGCCCGGCTCCGCATCCCCGTCGGAGTTCGGGACCCCGAGAGATGGAGACTGCATGCGCCCGCCCCTCGTCCTGACGATCGCCGCCTCGGAATCCGACGGGGCCGCGGGCCTCCAGGCGGACCTCAAGACGTTCACCGCCCTCGGTGCGTACGGGGCGAGCGCCGTCAGCATGGTCACCACGGTGACCGCTCACCAGGTCCACGACACCCACCCGCTGCCGGCGGACGTCGTGCGCGAGCAGATCGACGCGGTGGCCGAGGATCTCCGGATCGATGCGACCAAGATCGGGGCGCTCGGCAGCGCCGCAGTGGTGGAGGCCGTCGCCGGAGCGGTCCGGGAGCATCGGGCCCGACTGGGGCGGATCGTCCTGGATCCCGTGATGGTCAGCGCTCACGGCACACCGCTGATCTCCGCCGAAGGGGCGAGCGCGCTGGGACAGCAGCTGCTGCCGCTGGTGGACGTGCTCACCCCGAACATGGCGGAGGCGGCGCAGCTGCTGGGTCGGCCGCTGGCCACCTCGATCGAAGAGATCCGGGAGCAGGCGCTCGCGCTGCAGGCGCTGGGGCCGGGCGCCGTGCTGATCACCGGGGGCCGCCTGGAGGGTGAGGACGTGGTCGACGTGCTGGTCCACGCCGGCGGCACCGACCTGCTGCGCGCCCGACGGGATCCCCGCCGCCGGATCCGGGGAGCCGGCTCGACGCTGTCGGCCGCGATCGCGGCGCAGCTCGCCCGCATCGCCGGCTTCGACCGGGCCGGTCAGCTGGGGGAGATCGGGAAGGCCGGGGCGGACGACGACCTCGTCACCATCGTCGCCTCCGCCCGCGAGTTCGTCGCCAGCGCCACCGAGAACGCCCAGGACTGGACGCTCTCGCGCCGGGGCGGCGGCTACGGCCCGCTCAACCACCTGATCACCCTGGATACCTGAGCGCGGGAGCGACCGATCCCTCCGCGCCGCCGTAGGGTGGCCCCATGACCATCCCTCCGCAGGAGCACCCCCATGCCGCCCGGATCGGGGCCGCCACCGGGGTGCCGCTGGCCGAGTGGACCCAGCGGCTCGACGAGGCCGGTGGCCGCGACCTCGACCACGCCTCGATCGCCCGGATGCTGCCGCAGCAGTGGGAGATCAGCGACTGGTGGGCGCAGGGCGTGACCGTGGCCTACGAGCAGATCATCGGGCGCCGTGTGGTGGGTCAGAGCTGCGAGGGGGACTTCGCCGCCTCCGCCTCCCGCACCGTGCCCGGCGATCCGGATTCCGTGCGGGCCCGCTGGGTGGCATTCATGACACCGGGGCGCCGCGAGGAGCTCGGTCTCGCCGAGCCCGCCCTCACCGACACCGCGAGCTGGCGCTACTGGCGCGCAGCGGTGGATGACGGGACGCGACTCTCGGTGAACATCACCGCCAAGGACGAGGGACGCTGCACCCTGGGTCTCGAGCACAAGGGCATCGAGACCGCGGAGGGCCGGGAGGTCTGGAAGACCGCCTGGAAGCGCGTCCTTGCCGACTTCACCGCCTTCGACCAGGAGAACCGATGACAGAGCCAGCTCCGCACTCCGGCACCGCCCGGCAGACCCACCCGCAGCTTCCCGCCGCCGACGGCAGCACCGATCCCCATCAGTGGCTCGAGGAGGTCACCGGCGAGGACGCACTGGCCTGGGTCAAGGAGCGCAATGCCGGCGCCGAGACCGAGCTCGACGCGGTCGCCGATCCGCAGCACCCCTCCGGCGCGCCGCTGGCCGCGACGCTGCAGGACCAGATCCTGGAGATCCTCGACGCGAAGGACCGCATCCCCGGCGTCACCAAGCGCGGGGACCACCTCTACAACTTCTGGACCGATGCCGAGCACGAGCGGGGGCTGTGGCGCCGCACCACCCTGGACTCCTACCGCACGGACGATCCCGAATGGGACGTGCTGCTGGACGTCGATGCGCTGAACGAGGCCGAGGGCGAGGACTGGGTGTGGCACGGAGCCCGCCTGCTGCGCCCCGCCGGACAGGACCCCGCCGGACAGGACTCCGACGAGCCCTACCGCCATGCCCTGATCGACCTCTCCCACGGCGGGGCGGACGCCGACGTCACCCGCGAGTTCGACCTCGAGACCCGCCGGTTCGTGCCGGCCGCCGAGGGCGGCTTCGAGCGCCCCGAGGCCAAGGGCTCCCTGAGCTGGATCGACGCCGACACCGTGTGGGTCGCGACCGATTTCGGTGAGGGCACCATGACCAGCTCCGGCTACGCCCGGCAGGCCCGGATCTGGCATCGCGGCACCACGCTCCAGGAGGCGGAGCTGGTCCACGAGGTGCCCGAGTCGGACATGGCCGTCTTCGCCGCCCACGACTCGACCCCCGGCTGGGAGCGGGACTGGGTGATCGAGGCGCACGCCTTCTACGACATGACGGTGCACGTGGTGGACCGTTCGCAGCAGCCGCCCCTGCTGCAGCAGGTCGACGTCCCCGCCGACCTCGAGGCCAACGCCCACCGGGACCTGGGCATCTTCTGTCCGCGGAGCGACTGGGAGGTCGGGGAGTCGACCTATCCGGCCGGCTCCCTGGTGGTCGGTGACTTCGCCCGCTTCCAGGACGGCGAGCCCGAGCTGCACATGCTGTTCGAGCCCACCGCGACCACCTCGCTGGCGGACATGACGATCACCCGCACCACGGTGGTGCTCTCGATCCTCGAGGACGTCGTCCACCGCCTCGAGGTCCACACCCGTGACGAGCACGGCACCTGGGTGCAGCGGGACCTGTACCCCGAGCTGCGCGGCGCGCTCGGGGTCGCCGCGGTCGACGCCGACGAGAGCGACGAGGTGTGGGTGACGGTCACCGACTTCATCGAGCCCACCCGGCTGCTGCTGGGTGATCTCTCCGCGGTCCCCGGCGACGGCGAGGCCGGAGAGCTCGCCCTGATCAAGTCCGCCCCGGCACGCTTCGACGCCGAAGGCCTCGATGTCAGCCAGCATTTCGCGACCAGCGACGACGGCACCCGCATCCCCTACTTCGAGATCTCGCGGCTCGACGCCGCGGGGGAGGACGGCGAGGCAGCGGACGCCGACGCTCCGCGGCCCACGCTGCTGTACGGCTACGGCGGCTTCGAGATCTCCCTGACCCCGTCCTACCTCGGCGGGATCGGCAAGGCCTGGCTGGAACGGGGCGGCACCTACGTGCTGGCCAACATCCGCGGCGGCGGCGAGTACGGCCCCCGCTGGCACCAGGCCGCGCTCAAGGAGCACCGCCACCGCGCCTTCGAGGACTTCTCCTCGGTGGCGAAGGACCTGCTGGAGCGCGGGGTGACCGATCGCGATCACCTCGCCGTGCGCGGCGGCTCCAACGGCGGTCTGCTCACCGGCAACATGCTCACCCAGTACCCGGAGCTGTTCGGGGCGGTGATCATCCAGGTGCCGCTGCTGGACATGAAGCGTTACAGCCACCTGCTCGCCGGGGCCTCCTGGATGGCGGAGTACGGGGACCCGGACACCGAGGACTGGGAGTACCTGCGCACCGTCAGCCCGTACCACCTGCTCGCGGAGGACCGCGCAGAGGAGTACCCGCCCACCTTCGTGCTGACCTCCACCCGCGACGACCGCGTCCACCCCGGGCACGCCCGGAAGTTCACCGCCGCGATGGAGTCCCTCTCGGCCGATGTGCGCTACTGGGAGAACATCGAGGGCGGTCACGGGGGAGCGGCCACCAACGAGCAGGCTGCCAGGATGAACGCCCTGCTGTACACCTTCCTGTGGGCCACGATCGGAGCGGACTCGTGAGCGATCCCGCCTCGCTCCGCGGCGCGGTCGAGGACCTGGACACGCTCGTGGACCGGCTCGCCGCGGAGCAGGACGCCCCCGGGGCCCCGGGAGCGGAGCCCGTCGGCACCGATGCCACGGCCGACGGACGACCGGAGCCGCCGCTGCTGGCGGGGGAGCAGGAGACGCTGGAGGGCTTCCTGGACTTCCTGCGCGCCACGGTGCTGCGGAAGGCCGCCCCTCTGAGCGACGAGCAGGCCGCGCGGCACCTGGTCGGCTCCGACACCACCGTCACCGGGATGCTCCGTCATCTGGCGGACACCGAGCGGTACTGGTTCCGGGAGGTCCTCGGCGGGGTCCCGCTCGAGGACGTCGGCTACCGCTGGTCCGACGGCCACGACACCGAGAGCGAGTGGGTGCTTGCGGCCGGGGCCTCGCTGGAGGAGGCCCTCGGCGACTACCGCGGCGCGACCGAGCAGTCCCGGTCCCAGCTCAGCGGTCGAGAGCCCGCGGAGGAGCTCCATGGCGGGAACGAGGTGCGGACGGTGCGCTGGGTGCTGACCCATATGGTCGAGGAGACCGCGCGCCATGCCGGGCAGCTCGACATCCTGGTGGAGCTGCTGGACGGCCGGACCGGAGAGTGAGCGCCGCCCCCGTGTCACCCGCCTCCGCGCTGTCCCTGACGCCCGATTTCTTCGACCGGGCGGCACAGGACGACCTGCTGCAGCTGCGCAACGACCTGATGACCGTCTACCGGGAGTTCTCGGCCGACGATCCGCGGCTGTTCCCGCTGCGCTATGCCCGCACCGTCCCGCGTCGTACGCGCGCCGGGTCGTCGCGTCCGCTCGCGAGCGGGCCCGCCCGGGTGCGGCCGCCCTCGGGCATCGCCCGGCCGCAGGTGCCGGTGCTGCTGATCCCCGACGGGCCCGCGCGGGCCTCGGTGCTGCCCTACGACGTGCTGCGCCGCAGCCTGGCCGGCCGCGGACTGGACGTGCTGATGATGGAGCACCGCGGGGTGGGCCTGTCCCGGCTGGATGCGACCGGCGAGGACCTGCCGGCGCAGGTGATGACCCTGCGCGAGGTGATCGGGGATCTGCTCGCCGTGCTCGATCATGCGCGCATCGAGCAGGCCGCGGTGGTGGGCAGCGGCTACGGCGCCTACCTCGCCCAGATGCTCGCGATCCTCCACCCGCAGCGGGTGCACTCCCTGGTGCTCGACTCCCCGCTGACCAGTGCCGGGGACGAGGCCATCGCCCAGCAGGCCCTGCGGGACCGGTACTGGGTCGGGGCCGAGCCGGCCACCGCCACCACCGCCCGGACCCTGCGCCGGCTGGCGCAGGAGGGCACGATCGACGCCCAGCGGGCGGGCCCGGTGGTGCTGGCCGTCCACGAGCACGGGGGGCCGGAGGCGGTGCGCGAGCTGGTCGATCTGCTGGCCGTGGGCCGCGGGAGCCTGACCTGGACCAGCGTGCGCCAGGTGCTGAACCAGTCCTGGCTGCAGTCCACTCCCTACGTCGTCGAGCACGATCTGACCGCCCGGATCTCGCATACCGAGCTCGGTGGCGGCCACCACGCCGACGGCGGTCCGCTGGATCCGCTGCTGCTCGAGGCGGAGCAGGCCCGGGCCGTGCCGCCGTTCCGGGGAGAGCAGCTGGACCTCCATGAGCTGGCCCCGGCGATCACTGCTCCGACCCTGGTGCTCACCGGCACCCAGGACCTGGTCTCGCCGCCGCAGATCGCCCGTGACCTCGCAGCCAGGATCCCCTCGGCGCGACTGCTCGAGGTCCCCGGAGCCCGCCACTCGATCCTCGACACCCGCAGCCGGATCCTCCAGGTGGCTGCCCGCTGGAGCGCCTGCGGGACGGCGCAGCTGCTGCCCGAGCGTGCCGCGGAGCTGGCCGCACTGCCCGTCTCGGCCGCGGATCTGGCGCTGTCTCGCGGCCTGCAGATCGCACTGGCCGCGGAACGGCTCTCCCCCTGGCGGCTGCGCCTGGCCTCGGCCCGGGCCGAGCGTGAACGGAACCTGCGCGCGAAGGCCCAGATCGACCCCCGCTCGCACCTCGGTCGCCGGGGCGGCATCGACCGCGCGGACCCGGTGTGAGAACCGCCCCCGGGTATGGGGAAGTGGGCGCGGGAACAGTACGCTGACCTCTGACGACATGAAGCGGGGCAGAGGGGGCACAGATGCGGGGCAGCAGGGGACGACGCCGGGCCACCGGGATCCGCGCCGCGGTGCCGCTGACCTCGCAGCAGAGCCTGCTGCGGGCCCTGGCCGTCGCCAGCATCGTCGGGGTCGGCACGGTCACCGGCTTCGGCGCGGCCGGGCTGGGGCCTCTCGCCGCCCTCGCCGGTGATGCCCCCGAGCACCCGGCGGAGTCGGACCCGCTGACGCCCGCCCCCTCCGACGGCGGCGGGACCGCGGCGACGACCGGGACCCCGACCCCCGCGCACACCCCCGAGGAGGAACCGACGGAGGACGAGTCCCTCCCGACCGGGACGCCGTCGGAGACCGAGGGCGCAGCGACCGCGGAACCGTCGGCGCCCGCCACCGACCCGGCCCCCACCGAGGCCGACCAGGAGCGTCGGAGCGACCGTCACCGCGGCTCCTCCGACAGCGGACGCCGCGGAGGAGGCTCCGGCACCTCCGGGCACGGGAACGGCCGCGGCGATGCGCCGACCGGGAACGGGTCCGGTGGGCAGACCACTCCCACGGCGCCGGAGTCCGCGCCCGTGGAGCAGCCGTCGAGCACGCCCGATGCGACGGGCACGCCGACCGCGGAGGAGAGTGAGACACCGACCGAGGAGTCGACCGAGGAACCGACCGTGACGCCGCCTGCGGAGCCGACCGACGAGACCGGACCGGAGGAGCCGACCGGGCAGACCGACCCCGTGGATCCCGGCACGACGAGCCCCTCGGAGGGCTCGGAGGAGAGCTCGGGCGAGGGGGCCGGCGAGACCGGTGACGGGGCAGCCGGGGGAACCGTCGACTCGTCGACGACCCCGTAGCCGCGCCCGGCCGCCATGGCCGGCGGCTTCCGCCGCTATCTCCGGCACACCACCGTGAACCCGCCGTCCGCATACACCTGCTGATAGGCGACGCCCCACTCCTGCTCCGCCCAGACCGCGGTATCCGCCGGCGGGGTGCCTGACCAGGAGAAGGCGTAGTCGTCGCTGAGCACGCAGTCGGGAACGCGCTGATTGGGGCCGTGCAACCACTGCACGTCATGGTCCGGGACGGCGTGGGCCATGAGCGTGATGTCCACGGCGAGCACCGCGCCGTCGGGCACCGCCTCCAGCGCCTCGGCCGCGCTCGGTGCCCGCCAGGTCGGCTCCCACGTCGAGGGCCGCAGCACCTCCAGCACCGGCATCGCCGGACCCAGCGCGAGGGTCACCGCCGCGGAGGCCGTGACCGCGGTGACGCGGACCCACCGCACCGGCCGCGGTGCATCCCGACGCCACCCGGCCGTGGCGCGTCCCGTGCGCCGGTCCCCGAGCGCGTCGAGCAGCGCGGCCAGCGCGATCGGCATCAGCACGGCGTTGTAGTGCCAGTACCAGTCCCAGTAGAACTCGACCGTCCCGGTGAAGCGCCATGCGAGGGTGGGGAGCATCAGCGCGATCAGCGGAGAACGACCCCCGATCAGTCCCGCCACCAGCAGCAGCATCAGCACCGTCAGCCACTTCATCGGCGGCCAGAACACCTCCAGCGCCGAGCCCAGGTTGTCGGTGTAGTCGTACTGCCCGGCGGTGTTCAGCCACGGCAGGATCACGAAGGTCGACAGCACGAACCAGCCGGTGCCCCAGCAGGCCAGCGCGATGCCCTCCGCGCGGTGGGGGCGGTGCCGCAGCGCGATGAGCCCTCCGAGCAGCGCGACGGTCAGGCCCAGATCCTCCTTGACGAAGACCAGCGGCGCCGCCCAGAGCACGGCTGCGGAGACCCTCCCGCGCAGCAGCGCCGTCAGCGACAGCGCCAGCAGCGGGACCGCGAAGGCGATCTCGTGGAACTGCACCGAGACCGCGGACTGCAGCCCGAAGGAGAACACATAGGCACCGCCGGCGAGGGTGCCGAGACCGGGCCCCAGCCGGTCGATCGCCAGGCGCGTCAGCGGGATCGCGGAGAGTCCGAACAGCAGCGCCTGCGTCCACAGCAGCGCTTCCCCCGAGGGCCACACCCACCACACGGGCGCCAGCAGCACCAGCAGCGGGTGGAAATGATCGCCCAGCAGGTTCACGCCGTCGCCCTTGATCGGCACGATCGGGGCGCGCAGCTCGCCGTAGGCCCGGGCGAGCTGGGTGAAGATCCCCAGGTCCCAGGACCGGGCGACCAGGTGGCGGTACTGCAGGGAGCCCAGCAGGCCGTAGGCGAGGGTCGCCACCAGCGCGAGCGCGACCGGCGCGAGGCGACGGGTCCGCTGCACCGCGCGCTCTGCGGCGTGCACCGGGGGCTGCTGTGCGGCGGGCGCCGCGACCGCCCCGGCACCGGGCACGGCGCCACCGGCCGGCTCGCCGGCCGATGGGGCTGAGGGGTCGTTCGGGCGGTCCACCCCGCGAGCGTATACGGGAGGATCCGGTGCCGCTCCGAGGACGGTGCCGGGATCGGCGCCGGCGATCCCTCGGTACCGATTTCGCCGTTCGCCCGCACGATCGGGTGCTCCATGATGGAATGCTGGGCGGTGGTGCGACCGGGATCTCCGGGCGCGAGGACGCGCAGCACCCCCACTCCCATCCCATCCCCGGAGGAATGCGACGATGCACTTCACCCGCCCAGATCTGCCCAGACCCCGCGGTGCGCTCGCGGCCGGCGCCGGCGCCGCCCTCGTGGCCGGCCTGCTGGTGGCCCCGCCCGCCCTGGCCGAGGGGGACTCTCCCGAGCTCCTCGGCACCGCCTCCGAACTCGGCGTCGACGTCCCCACGCCCGATGACGTCCTGGATGCGGCCGAGACCGCGATCCCGGGCCGCTGGCTCGTCGAGGTCTCGGGCGATCCCGTGCTCCGCGGCGGCAAGGCCTCGGTGAACTCGCGCGCACAGGAGAAGGTCCACGAGCGGGCCGAGGCCGCCGAGATCCCGATGGACGTCCAGGAGACCTTCGTCTCCGGCTGGAACGGCATGTCCGTCGCGATGGACGACACGGACGTCGCCGAGCTCCGCACGGTGCCCGGCGTGACGGCGGTCTATCCCGTGCTCGAGGTCGAGATGCCCGAGCCGGTCGACGCCGCTCCGGAGGACGTCTACGGCAACGCCATGACCGGCGTGGATCAGGTCCAGCAGGTCGACGGCCTGAGCGGTGAGGGCGTGACGGTCGCCGTCATCGACTCCGGCATCGACTACAACCACCCCGATCTCGGCGGCTCCGGCGTCGAGGACCAGGCGGAGGACTTCCCGAACGACCGGGTGATCGGCGGCTTCGACTTCGTGGGCGATGCCTACGACTCCGCCGAGGGGACCCCCGTCTCCCCGGACGAGTATCCCGATGACTGCGGCGGTCACGGCTCCCACGTCGCCGGCATCATCGGCGCCGGCGGCGACCCCTCCACCGGCGGCGTGCTCGGCGTGGCCCCCGGCGCCGATCTGCTCTCCTACCGGGTGTTCGGCTGCGAAGGCTCCAGCAGCACCGAGGTGATCCTCGAGGCGATGGAGCAGGCGATGGAGGACGGCGCCGACGTGGTCAACATGTCCCTCGGCGCGAGCTTCGTGACCTGGCAGGACTACCCCACCGCGCAGATGTCCGACGTGATGACCGACAACGGGATCACCATGGTGATCTCCGCGGGCAACGAAGGAAGGGCCGGGACCTTCTCGAGCGGCGCCCCCGGCGTCGCCTCCGACGCGATCACGGTCGCCTCGGTGGACAACACCGACCGCCGCGCGCCCTACGCCGTCGCAGCGGGCCAGGAGATCGCCTACGGCCCGGCGACCGGCAGCACGGCCGCCGTCCCGACCGCCGGAGAGCTCGCGCTGGTCTCGGCCGGCGCCCCGGGCACCGAGGCCGCGCAGGCCTGCGACGCCTCCGTGGTCCCACCGGCCACCGGTGCGGGCCAGGCCCTGCTCATCGAGCGCGGCGTCTGCTCCTTCCACCTCAAGGCGCTCGCGGGCCAGGAGGCCGGATACGACGCCGTGATCCTCTACAACAACGCCCCCGGTGTCGTGAACCCGACCGTCGAGGGCGACCCGGCGATCACGATCCCCGTGGTCATGATCGGCCAGGACGACGGCCTCGCCCTGCAGGAGCAGCTCACCTCCGGCGATGTGACCTGGGCCTGGCAGCAGGGGGCGGCGGTCTTCGAGAACCCCACCGGGGGCCTCGTCTCGGACTTCTCGTCCTACGGCCTGACCGCTGAGCTGCAGCTCAAGCCCGACGTCTCCGCCCCGGGCGGTTCGATCTGGTCCACGATCCCGCTCGAGCAGGGCGGGCACGGCTCCATGTCCGGCACCTCGATGGCGGCACCGCACGTCGCCGGCGCGGCGGCCCTGCTGCTGGAGTCGGCGCCGGATCTCGCACCCGCCGGGGTCAAGACCGCGATGATGAACACCGCGGACCCGCTGACCTGGTCGCTGATGCCGGATGTGGGCTACCTCGAGCCGGTCCACCGCCAGGGCGCGGGCCTGCTCGACATGGTCGGCGCAGTGCACACCGCGACCCGGGTCCAGGAGGCCTCGGTGTCCCTCGGCGAGGGCGAGGACGGTCCGCAGACCGTCACGCTCACCGTCAGCAACGACTCAGAGGCAGAGCAGACCTACACCGTCGGCGTCCAGCACGGCATCGCCACCAGCCACCCGACCTTCGACCCCGGCTTCTATGACGCTGCGGCCACCGTCGAGCCAGGCTCGGACGCTGTCACGGTCGCCGCGCACAGCAGCACCGAGCTCACCGTCACCCTCGGCGAGGACTTCGGCGAGGACGGCATCATCTTCGGCGGCTGGATCACCCTGACCGGCGCGGAGGACGACCTCGTCGTCCCCTTCGCCGGACTCTCCGGTGACTACCAGGCGCTGCCGGTGCTGGACGACCAGGGGATGGGCCTGCCCGTCCTCGGGGTGAGCGACGGGGCCGGCAGCGTGCTGCTGGATCCCGACGGCGGCCACACCTACACGATGCAGGACGGGGACATCCCCTACATCGCGTACTACTTCGGCTACCCCGTCGAGCGCCTGGAGATCCAGGCGTACAGGATCAACGGGGGCGGGAAGGCCAAGCCGGTCAACCCCTCCGTCGGCCTGATCGATGCCGCCGACCACCTGGGCCGCTCCGCGGCACCCGAGGTCTACGGCTGGGACGGCAGCTACGCGCTGAAGAACCAGAAGACCAAGACCGTGAAGAACGGGACGTACCTCCTCGAGATGCGGGTGCTGAAGCCCCTCGGTGACCCGGACAACCCGTACCACTGGGAGACCTTCACCTCCCCGCAGTTCACGATCGACAACCCGAAGCCGGGCAAGCCCGGGGCGCGCTGAGCTGAGCAGCGGCCCGGGGACCCGCTGTGCTGACCCGCAGTCGGCGGACTCCCGGGAGCGGACCTCTCACGAGGGCGGGGACGGCATCCGATGGATGCCGCCCCCGCCCTCTGCTGTGGCCTGCGATGAGCGTGCAGAGGTCAGCCGGTGGGCAGATCCTCCGCCTCGATCCGGGCGAAGCGGATCTCCCGCGCCTCGACCTCCCAGAGGATGCCGAGCGCTCCGTCGTCCAGGGCCTGGACCACGGAGTAGTCCAGCGGTCCGGGCTCGAACACGAGCGCCTCCCGCCAGGTCTCCCCGTCGTCGTGCGAGGTGCTCACTGTGCCGCGGACCCGTGCGAAACGGTCGTGGGCGCCCGTGAACAGCAGCTCCCGCGCCCGCGGATCCTCGCTGCCGAGCTCTGGGAACCGTCCGGCCAGCTGGGCGTTGTTGCCGGGATCGACGAACTGCGGATCGATCCCGCGGTCCTCCCAGCTCACGCCGCCATCGGCGGAGACGGCGACGCGCCGATGCCCGCCGCGGGCGTGGTCGCGCGAGTTCAGCAGCACCCGGCCGTCGGAGAGCTCCACGATCGTGGTCTCGTCCATGTCCTCGCCCACGGGGGCGCAGCGGTGCCAGGTCTCGCCGTGGTCGTCGGAGTAGAGCACGTAGGAGCGCACCACCTCGCCGTCGGTCGGCCCCTCACCCGCGCGGCCGCCGTCGCGGAACCACCCGCAGTACGGCTGCAGCAGCCGTCCCGCATTCGGACCGCGTCGCAGCACGATGCCCGCCCCGGAGGTGGGGAAGGCGGTGCGGATCAGCGCCGGGGGAGCGGCGACCTCGGTCACCGACCGGAACTCCCAGCTGCGGCCCTGGTCCTCGGAGATGCCGACGGCGGAGCCCATCACGTCCCGGTCCGCGTCATCGGTGCCGGCGACCGCGTCCCACACCCCGCGATCCTTCGCATGGGTGTGGAAGACCAGCACCCGCCCCGAGGCGGGGTCGTGGAGATAGCTGGGGTCGCAGTACCAGTGCCGGCCGGTGCGGTCCGCATCCCGGAGGCTCTCGAAGGGGCCCCAGGTGCGGCCGCCGTCCAGTGATCGCCGCTGCACCAGACCCGTCGGGTCGGGGACGTCCTGGCCGGTCTCCCGGCCGTCGAAGCCCGCGAGCAGGTGCCCGTCCCCGAGGTGGACGAGACCCACGATGCGGTACCGGGGCCAGGGCCCCTGGCCGGCGCGGGCGAGCACGGTGTGGGGCACGGGGGCGTCGGGCACCGGTGCCGGGGACGCGCCGAGGGAGATCATCGGGACAGGATCCACGCCATGTCCAGACGCGCGATCATGATGGTCTCCTGGTCACCCTCGTAGGCGAGGAGGAACTCGTCACGGCCCACGGGGATGATCACAGAATACTGGCAGGCGCCCGGTGCGAACACCCGCTTGCGCGCCCAGCCGGCACCGTCGTCGGTCGAGATCTCGATCGTGCCGTTCAGGCGCGCATCGGGGACGTGGTCCGCGTGGGAGAACAGCAGCACCTTCGCCTTCGCGGAGCCCTGCGGCGCCTCGGGGTAGGCGCGGGTGAGCTGTGCGTTGTTGCCCGGATCGACCAGGCTCGGATCCCGGTGCAGATCCTGGTAGGTCTCGCCGCCGTCGTGGCTGAGCGCCACCCAGCGGTGCCCGGTGCGCACGTGCTCGCGGGAGTTCAGCATGACCGTGCCGTCGGAGAGCTCGGCGACCTTGTTCTCGTCCATCTGGGTGCCCACGGGCGTGCCCATGGTCCAGGTCTCCCCGTGGTCGTCGGAGTAGACCGAGTACGCCGAGACGTCCTCGCCGCCGGCATCGTTGCGGAACCAGCCCGCGTACTGCTGGATCAGGCGGCCCTGATGCTTCCCGTAGCGCAGCTGGATGCCGGCGCCGGAGGAGGCGAACATGGCCCGGCAGTTCTCGGGCTTGACGACCTCGGTGACCGAGCGGTGCTCCCAGGTCTCGCCCGAGTCGTGGCTGACGCTGAGGTTCGCGCTCATCACGCGACGATCCGCGTCGTCGTTGCCGTACTCGCTGTTCCACACACCGGTGTCCTTGGAGAACACGCAGAACAGGAAGATCGTCCCGGTCTCGGTGTCCACCACATAGGAGGGATCGGAGTAGCCGAGCTTCTCCCCGGGGACCTCGGACTCCAGGCCAGCACGCACCACCGTGGGCTCCTCCCAGGTGAGCCCACCATCGCGCGAGCGACGCTGCCAGATCGAGTTCGGGGCGGGGGAGTCGCCGTGCACGGGACGCTTGTCGAAGGCGGCCAGCAGGTCGCCGTTCGGGGCCACGGCCAGGGCCGGGATGCGGAAGTTCAGCACTCCCCAGTCGCCGGGCGCGGCGAGCACCTGCTCCTGGTAGGTGCCCTGACGGCGGCCGTGGTCCTTCACGGGAGGCAGGGCGGCGGATCCGGCAGGAGAGCGGGTGCCATCGGCGGTCGCGGCGGTGGCACCGGTGCCCAGAGCGGTCACAGCGGCGGCCGTGCCGAGCAGGCCGCGGCGGGTCATACGTGCATCCATCGGGGATTCTCCTTCATCGGGGGTTTCCTTCTGGGGCTCGCTCCCCGCGATCAGGGCGCGAGAGCGTCGGGCACGCCGTCGAGGCCTCAGGCGTCCGCGACGGCGGTGCGGAACCAGCGGGTGATGCTGGTCGGGTGGGTGATCGCGGTGCCGACCACGACCGCGAATGCTCCGGTGGCGCGGGCGTCGGCCGCCTGCAGGGGGGTGTGCACCCGGCCCTCGGCGACCAGCACCGAGGTCGGGGGCAGCTGCCGGGCGAGCTCGCCGAGCAGTTCGAGGTCGGGACCCTCGGTCCGCGGACGGGCCGGGGTGTAGCCGGCCAGGGTGGTGCCGATGATCTCGATCCCGAGCTCCGCGGCGGCCAGGGCGGAGTCGAGGCTGTCGCAGTCCGCCATCAGCGGTCCGTCGAAGTGCTCCCGCACCGCGGAGACGGTCTGGGCGAGGGTCCGGCCATCGGGTCGGGGACGGGTGGTGCCGTCCAGGGCGAGGATGTCGGCGCCCGCCTCGATCACCGCCAGGCAGTGCTCGAGGGTGGGGGTGATGAAGACCCCGTCCACGCCGTCCTTCCAGATCCCGATCACCGGGACGTCCACGGCGGACGTCACCTGAGCGATCTCCTCGAGCCCCTGGGCGCGCACCGCGGAGGCCCCGCCCTGCTGCACCGCGGAGGCGACCTGCGCCATGGTGCGCGGATCCTGCATCGGCTCACCGGGATAGGCCTGGCAGGAGACGATCAGGGAGCCCTCGAGGGCGGAGACCAGAGGATGCATGGGAGTGAGTCCTTCAGCAGTCGGGGAGGAGCGTGATGTGGGGAGCGGGATGTGGGGAGCCGGGATCTCAGGCGGGCATCTCGTCGAGGGCGCGGGCGGCGGCGCCGAGCAGCGCGGCATGGCTGCCGGCGGTCGCGGAGAGCACGGGGGTGTCGGCGACGACGTCCATCGCCTCCTGCGCGATGCCGCACCTCACGGCCTCGTGCCAGGCTCCTCCGACCTCGGCGACACCGCCGGTGAGGGCCACGACCTCGGGATCCAGCACGTTCAGCAGACCACCGATCACCCGGCCCGTGGCGAGACCGGCGGTACGGTACGCCGTCAGCGCCGGGCTCGCACCGGCCGCGGCCGCGGCGGCGAGGGAGTGCCCGTCGTGCACGGAGGCGTCGGCCCCGAGCCGACGAGCGAGCCGCACGATCCCGGGACCCGAGGCGAGCCCCTCGAGGTGCCCGGTCCGTCCGCAGGGGCAGGGGACGCCCTCGGCCTCCGGCACCGGGACGTGGCCGACGTGACCGGCGGCGCCGTGGGCGCCGAGCACGGCCCGACCCGCGATCACCTGAGCGCCGCCGATCCCGGTGCCCACCGCGATCAGCAGCATCGAGGCGCGGTCGCGGCCGGTGCCGAAACGGGCCTCGCCCAGCCCGTGGGCGTGGACGTCGTTGAGCACGCTGACCGGTACCCCGAAGCGATCCTCCAGCGGGGTGCGCACATCGGTGCCGGCCCAGCCGGCGAGGGAGGCGGTGGCGTGGGTGACGCGCCCGCGACCGCTGTCGATGACCCCGGCGGAGGACAGCCCCACCGCGCTCACGCGGGCCCCGGAGCAGATCTGCTCGGCCAGCTGCGTGGCGGCCCCGAGGATCGCCTCCGGACCGGCGGTCGCGGGAGTGGCCACCTCGGCCACCCGCTCGAGGTGCGGTGCCGCGCCGGGGCCCGGCGTCCCTGCGCCGTGCACCAGCGCGCCGCGGATCTTGGTGCCCCCGAGGTCGAGGGCGAGGACCGGATCAGGCACCCGCGACCCCGGCCGCCGTCCCGCTGCCGCCCTCGGCGCCGCTGAGCAGACCCGTCTGCTCGAGGATCGCGCGGATACGGCCCACGGCATCCCCCTCGATCGGGGACATGGGCCGGGCCATCGTGTTGGTGGAGAAGATCCCCAGCTCCCGCAGCGCGGTCTTGAAGGCGCCGACGCCGGCCGCGGGACCGACCTTGCCGGTGGGCTGGAAGACGATCTCGAACAGCTGCGCGAGCCGGTCCTGCTCGGCGCGCACCTGCTCCCAGTCGCCGGCCTGAGCGGCCCTGTGCATGCGCGCGTACCCGGCCGGATCCACGTTGCCCAGTCCCGGCACGGAGCCGTCGGCCCCCGAGAGGTAGGCGCCGTCCACGACCACCTCGTGGCCGGACAGCAGCTTCAGCGGCGAGCCGGCGGCCCGGTTCGCCCCGGCCAGCAGGCGGAAGGCGACGTCGTCCCCGCTGGAGTCCTTGACCCCGGCGATCACGCCGTCGGTCCCCAGGCGCAGCAGCTGGGCGGGGGCCAGCTTCGTGTGCACGCACACCGGGAGGTCGTAGGCCCACAGCGGGCGGTCGGTCGCAGCGGCGATGGCGCGGAAGTGGGTGTCGATCTCCTCCGGACCGGTGATCGCGTAGAACGGTGCGGTCGCGACGTAGCCGGCCAGGTCGAAGCGCTCGGCCGCGCGCACGTGCTGGATGACGCGGTCGGTCTGCATGTCGATCACGCCGGCGATCACCGGCACCTGCCCGGCGACGGTCCCGGTGACCGCCTCCAGCACGTCGGCGCGGCGCTGGTCGTCCCAGAAGGCGATCTCACCGCTGGAGCCGAGGGCGAAGATGCCGTCGACGCCGCCCTCGAGGAGGTGGCCCACCAGACGCTCGAGCGAGGGCAGATCGATGTCCCCCTCAGCGGTCAGCGGGGTCAGCAGCGGGGGGACGACGCCGGTCAGCGGGGCGGAGGTGGTGGTCATGGCGGTGGTGCTCCTTCGGGAAGACGGTGAGGGGGGTGCGGCGCTCACAGCAGTGACGGCGCCGCGGCCAGCAGGCTGCGGGTGTACTCGTCCTTCGCCTCGGTGAAGATCTGCGCGGCCGAGTCGTGCTCGATCACCTTCCCGTGGTTCATGACGATGATCGAGTCGGAGATGAAGCGGACGGTGCTCATGTCGTGGGAGATGAACACCAGACCCAGCCCCAGCTCCTGCTTGAGATCGGTGAGCAGGTTCAGCACCTGAGCGCGGACGGAGACGTCCAGGGCGCTGGTGGGTTCGTCGGCGACGATTATCTGCGGCTCCAGGGCCAGGGCGCGGGCGATCGCCACGCGCTGGCGCTGCCCGCCGGAGATCTGCCGCGGCAGCACCTCGATCGCGGACTGGGGCAGCCCGACCAGGTGCAGCAGATCCTTGACCCGGGACAGCCGCTCCCGCTCGGTGCCGATGCCGTGCACGCGCAGCGGGTCCATGAGCGTCTCCCGCACCGGCAGGCGCGGGTTCAGAGCGGTGGACGGGTCCTGGAACACCACCGAGACGGTGCGTCCCAGCTCCTTGCGATGCGAGCGGTGCTGTCCCATCGGCGTGCCGTTGAACAGGACCGCGCCGCTGGTGACGGGCTGCAGACCGGTCATCACCCGGGCCAGGGTCGACTTCCCGGACCCGGACTCGCCGACGATGCCGAGCACCTCGCCGCGGCGCACGGCGACGCTCACGCCGTCCACCGCCCGGATGGTGTCCGGACGCAGCAGCCCGCCGGTGCGGAGCTTGTGCACCACGTGCACGTCCTGCAGCTCGAGAGTGGGGGCGGTGGTCTCCGCGGCCGGCGCGGGGCTCGAGGCGGGGGTGGTCATCGCGGGTCTCCTTCCAGTGCGGCCGGGACGTCCCCGGTGGTGGCGACCCGGTGATCGCCCTCGCCGACGACGACCAGCCTGGGGCGGGCGGTGGGATCGGCCGAGGGGTCCAGCGAGCGCGGGGCGAAGCGGTCACCGGTGGCGAAGTCGCGCGGGGAGGGGACGGTGCCGGCCACCTGGTGGAGCCGGTCGGCGCCCGCCTCGATCGACAGCACCGAGCCCAGCAGGCCGCGGGTGTACTCGTGACGCGGATCGATCAGCAGCTCATGGGTGCTGGCCTGCTCCATCACCTGACCGGCGTACATCACGGTGATGCGGTCGGCCAGCTGGGAGATCAGCGCCAGGTCGTGGCTGACGAAGATCATCGCGAAGCCCAGCTCCTCGCGCAGCTCGTTGAGCAGGTCCACGACCTGCTTCTGCACGGTGACGTCCAGCGCGGTGGTGGGCTCGTCGGCGATCACCAGCTTCGGATCGCGGGTCAGGGCCATCGCGATCAGCACGCGCTGGCGCTGGCCGCCGGAGAGCTCGTGCGGATACGCGGACAGGGTGCGCTGCGCATCCAGGCCCACCAGGTCCAGCAGCTCCTCGGCGCTGCGGGTGCCGCCGCGCCGGGTCAGCTGCGCCATCTGGGAACGGATCAGCATCGAGGGGTTCAGCGAGCTCAGCGCGTCCTGGTAGATCATCGCGATCTCGTGGCCGCGCAGGGCGTTGAGCTGCTTCGGCGCGAGCGTGAGCAGATCGGTCCCGTTCATCTCCACGCTGCCGCTGATCCGCGCGGTGGCCGGCAGCAGCCCCATGACGGCCAGGCTCGCCACCGACTTGCCGGAGCCGGACTCGCCGACCAGACCCATGGTCTCGCCGGGGCGGACCTCGAAGGAGACGCCGTCGAGGATGTCGACCTCGCCGTGCGCGTCCGGGAAGGAGACGCGCAGATCGGTGACCTTCAGCAGCGGGGGACGGGTGCCGTCCAGGCCCGGACGCTCGGGACGCTCCAGCTCGGCCCGGCGCAGCGCGGCCAGCGAGCGGCTCAGCTGCTGCTGCGAGGTCTCCGCATCGATCATGCCGAAGGTGCGGTGCTGCTCCGTCGTCGCGGACGGGTCGGTCCCGGCCGTCGGGTGCTCGGCCCCGCCGATGTGGGCGGAGCCCTCGGCCTCGAGCAGCGCCTGCTCATCGGCCTCGACGTCGACGGTGGCGCGCACCCGCGGGCTGGCCATCGCGTCCGTCAGTCCCTCGGACAGGACGTTCAGCGACAGCACCGTCAGCAGGATCGAAAGGCCCGGGAAGAAGGTGGGCCACCAGTAGCCGGACAGCAGCAGCTGCTTGCCGTCGGCCAGGATGTTGCCCCAGGAGGGATTCGGCGGCTGGACGCCCGCGTTGATGAAGGACAGCGAGGCCTCCAGCACGATCGCGTCGGCGACCAGCACGGTCGCGAACACCATGATGGGGGCGATGCAGTTGCGGGCCACGTGCTTGGCGAGGATCCACGGGGTGGAGGCGCCCATCACCCGGGATGCGGCGACGTAGTCCTCGCCGAACTGGGAGAGCACGTTGGCGCGCACCACGCGGGCCAGCTGCGGCACGTACAGGAAGCCGATCGCGAAGATCAGCACCGGCAGCGAGGTGCCGAACACGGCGACGAACACCGCGGCCAGGGCGATGCCGGGGAAGGACATCACCACGTCCAGGGCGCGCATCAGGATCTCGGAGGGCAGCTTCGCGGCGGTGGCGGCGAAGGAGCCCAGCACCATCGCGGCGATCAGCGCCGCGCCGGTCGCGCACAGGCCGATCAGCAGCGAGGCGCGCGAGCCGTGCAGGACGCGGGAGAGGATGTCGCGCCCGATGGCGTCCGTGCCCAGCCAGTGCTCGGCGCTGGGCGGCAGCACGGGAGTGCCGGTGGCCAGCGGGTCGTAGGGGGCCACGAACGGGGCGAACAGCGAGACCAGCGCCAGCAGCGACAGGAAGGCCAGGGCGATGCGGCTGGTCCAGGGCAGGGCGGTCAGGGGCGCCAGCGGGCTGCCGCTGACGGACTGGAGACGGGATCCGAGCTTCGGTCGCATGTCAGACGCTCCTGATGCGGGGATTGATGAGGACATACAGCACGTCCACGGCGATGTTCACGACGATGAAGGCGATGGCCACCACGAGCGTGACGCCCTGGACCAGGAACACGTCGTTGCGGGTCACGCCGTCGAGGATCAGCTGGCCCATGGCCTGGATGTTGAAGATGATCTCGATGATCACCGCGCCGCCCATCAGGTAGCCGACCCGCAGGCCCAGCACGGTCACCGGGGTGATCAGGGCGTTGCGCAGCACGTTGCGGCTGACCACGATCGGGTAGGGGACGCCGGCGCCCAGGGCGGTGCGCACGTAGTCGCGGTCCAGCTCCTCGACCATCGCGGTGCGGACCACGCGGATCAGCGAGCCGGCCACCGGGACGCCCAGCGCCAGCGCCGGCAGTGCGACGTTGCGCAGATAGGTCGCGGGATCCTCGGCCAGCGGTACCCAGCGGGTCACCAGGGCGGGGAACATGCCCCAGCCGCCCGGGACCTCGCCCAGCCACTGGATCATCAGGATCGCGAGCCAGAAGGACGGGGTGGCCAGCGCCGCGATGGACAGCACGCGGATGACCTGGTCGACCCAGCCGTCGCGGAACAGGGCGGCGAGGACACCGAGCACGGCGGAGATCACGATCGCGACCAGCAGGCCCAGGAAGGTGAGCTGCAGGGTGATGGGGAAGGCCTGCGTGACCACGTCGAGGACCGGCACGTTGCCGCTGGTGGTGCCCAGGTCACCGCGGACCAGTCCGGCGACGAAGGTGAAGTAGCGCAGCCATAGGGGGTCGTTGAGGCCGTTGGCCTCGCGGTAGTTCTCCAGCGCCTCCAGGGAGGCGGCGTTGCCCAGGGCCAGCCGTGCGGGGTCCGAGGGCGAGAACGACATGATGACGAACACCAGCAGTGCGACGCCGAGGATCATGACGGGCAGCGCGACAAGACGCCGTCCGATCAGTCGGACGAGGTGGGACACGAGGTTCTCCGAAGGGTGGGGTGCTGCGGATCAGTGGGGCGGGACGCCCCCGAGGACCGGGGCCGAAGGGCACCGGGGCGCCGGGGCCGGCGCAGGGCCGGCCCCGGTGCGGCGGGACTCAGGCGGACTTCGTGGTGCCGACGCCGACGAAGCTCAGCCCCGTCAGCGAGATCGGCTCGAAGTCGACCAGTGTGGAGCCGTCCCAGGCGGTGGGGGACTTGCGATGGAACAGCGGGTACAGCGGGACGTCCTCGGAGAGCAGATCGAACAGCTGCCCCCAGAGCTCCTCCTGCTTGGCGGTGTCCGCGGTCGACAGCGCCTCGTCGAGCATCTGCTGGACCTCGTCGTAGCTGCCGGTGCCCTTCCAGTGCATGCGGACATCGGTCCAGAGGTCGCCGCCGTACCACCAGCGCATCAGCAGGTCGGGATCATTGCCGAACACCGAGGGATCGCCGGGGGCGATCATCACGTCGTAGGCGTCGGGGTTCGTGTCGATCGTGTTGTACACGTCGGCCGACTGCTTCTGCTCGAAGGAGACGTCCAGGCCCAGGGCCGTCAGCGACTCCAGGATGATCGGGGTGCACTGCTGGACCCAGCCGTGATCGGTCACCAGCATCCGGAAGGAGGTCAGGCCGGTCTCGGCGAACAGCGCCTTGGCCTTCTCCGTGTCCAGGGAGTAGACCGTCGAGGCCTCCTTGTAGTTCGGGTGCTCGGGCTGGACGAAGCAGCTCGCCGCGGTGGCCTGGCCGCTGAGACCGGTGGAGATGACCTTCTCCATGTCGATCGCGTACAGGAACGCCTGGCGATTGCGGACGTCGTTGAAAGGGTTGTCGGGAGCGTTGTTGAACATGGCGAACAGCAGCCCGAAGCCACCCACCGATTCGACGTCGCTGGTGGCCTTCATCTGATCGATCGACAGGTAGGGCACGGAGTCCATCGCCTGGACCGATCCCGACTGCAGCGCATTGGTGCGGGTCGCCGCATCGGGGATGATCTGCCAGGCCATGGTGGCGGCCTGTGCGGGCATCTCGCCGGTGTAGTCCTCGAAGCGCTCGAACTCGACGATCTTGGAGGCCGCGCCGTTGTCGGTCATCTTCCAGGGGCCGGTGCCGATGGGGTGGGAGTCGAAGGCCTTCGGATCCGCCTCGACGGCCGCCCGGGGCACGATCTTCACCGTCGACAGGCGCTCGCCGAACACGCCGGTGGGGTAGGCGAGGGTGAAGGTGACGGTGGTGTCGTCCTTCGCCTCGACCTTCTCGATGAAGGGGATGAACTGCGAGTACAGCGAGGCGTTGTCCGGGTTCAGCACGCGCTCGAAGGAGAAGACGACGTCCTCGGTGGTCACCGGGGAGCCGTCGTGGAAGACGGCGCCGTCGCGCAGGGTCACGTCGACGCTGGTGCCGTCCGCGCTGGGGACCTCCGTGGCCAGGGCCGCGTAGGCCTCGCGGGTGACCGGGTGCAGCTCGGTCAGACCCTCGAGGGTGTGCCAGTTGACCGCGATCGTCAGGGCGGCCGTCGTGGTCATTGGGTCGTAGCCGTTGGTCCCCAGCTCGTAGCTGATGGCGGCGGCGATGTGGCCGTCGGGGTCCGCCGCGCCGGCGGGCTCGCTGCCGCCGCCGTCGGAGCCGCCGGAGCCGGCGCCGCCGTCGCTGGGGGCGCAGGCGCCGATGCCGGCGACGACGCCGGCTGCGCCTGCGATGGCGGCGGTGCCGCGGAGGAAGCCGCGCCGTCCGAGCCGATCTGTGGATGTGGTGATCACCGTTGATCCGTCCCTTCTCTGGGTGGTCCCGGCAGGTGTGGTGCCGGGGTCGTGGGGAGTCCGTCCTCGTGAGTCAGCGGACCATCGCCGCCATGCGAAGATAAGACGTATGATGTCTGATGACTAGGCAGAGTACATCATGGATCGTGCGGCCGTCGCCACCGACGAGCGGAGGTCGTGACCGATCGGTGACCTGGCCGCAGACGGCCGCGCCGGAGGCGCAGGACCGTCCCCGCGGCTCGCAGTCGGGACGCGGGCACGGCAGGGCAGGGCAGGGCACGGCAGGACAGGGCACGGCAGAACAGGACTGGTCGCAGGTCGCGGCTCGGGTCCGGGAGGAGGGGCGTGATGCGCAGCAAGGGGACCGGGAGCGGAGCAGTCGACCGCATCCAGGAGCTGATCCTGGTGGAAGGGCTGCGGCCGGGCGAGCCGATGCCCACCGAGAGCGCGCTGTGCGAGCGGCTCCGGATCTCCCGCTCGTCGGTCCGCGAGGCGATGCGCACGCTCGCCTCGCTGGACATCGTCGAGGTGCGGCACGGCCACGGCACCTTCGTGGGGCAGCTCTCGCTCTCCCCGCTGGTGGAGGGGCTGCTGTTCCGCGCCCGCCTGGACGACGGCAATGATCTGCGAGCCCTGCGCGAGGTGGTGGAGCTGAGGATCGCGATCGACCTGTCCGTCGCCGAGCAGCTGGCGGAGATCTATCGTGATTCCGCCAACCCCGATCTCGAGCGTCTGGTCGAGCAGATGCGGGAGCTGGCCTCCACCGGCCGGCCCTTCCCCGAGGCCGATGCCGCCTTCCACACCGCACTGTTCTCACGACTGGACAATCGGCTGCTGCGCCAGCTCGCGCAGGCCTTCTGGGAGATCCACACCGCCGCGCTGCCGCTCCTCGAGCTGCCCCCGGCCGAGGACATCCTGGACACCGTCGATGCGCACCAGGCCATGCTGAGTGCGCTGGAGGCCGGGGACGTGATCGCCTACCGCCGGGCCGTCCTCGAGCACTACCGCCCGCTGGGCCGGGTGCTGGATGCTGCGGCGTCGGCGGAGCTGCCTGCCGGGTGAAGGCCGAGCGCCCCGGGGCGCTACCGTGGTGTGCATGACCGACGCCGACGCCGACGAGACCGCGACGCTCGCAGGACTGGACATCTTCCTGCCCTCCCCGCCGCCCGATCACGAGCAGCAGGAGGCGTTCCTCGACGAGGCCGCCGCGCTCGCCCTGGACGGTCAGCCGATCACCGTCTACCTGCAGGACGAGGACGCCTGGGCCTTCCAGGAGTGCGAGCCGGTGCGGGCGCTGCTCGACTCCGCGGGGGAGGGCGCGCTGCCGATCACGCTGCTGGGCCTGGACATCGTCGTCACCGCGGTCTATCCGAGCACGGAGCAGATGATCCGGTTCGCCAGGGAGGGCGGCGCGCCCCGCACCCGGACGTCGGCCGCGGCGGCGGCCTGCGGGCCGAGCGGCATGCCGACCGGCGGGGCGCCGCTGCCGCGCGAGGCGGGCGGCTTCGCGGCGCAGCTGATGGGCGGGGCTCCGGCACCGGCGCGACCGGCCGGCGGCCCGGACATGGGCGGCCGACGCAACCTCATGGGCGGTGACCACGGCGACGGACTGCCCGGGGCCGGGACCGCGAGGCGCTGAGGCCCGCCCGGCGCGGGCGACGGCGAGCGCCTCAGAGCGAGCAGGCCACCCCGTTGAACCCGTGGTTGCAGTAGCCGGCGGGGTTCCGCGCCAGGAACTGCTGCTGCTCGGCCTCGGCCGTGTAGTACACGCCGTCTCCGGCCTCGGCCAGCGGGAGCAGCTCGGTGCTGATGGTGCCGCGGCCGGCCTCGTCCAGTGCCTGCTGGTAGCGCTGCGCGGAGTCGCGCACCACCTCACCCTGGGCGGGGGTGGTCCAGTACACGGCGCTGCGGTACTCGGTGCCCACGTCGTTGCCCTGCCGGTTCGCGGTGGTGGGATCGTGCTGCTCCCAGAACTGGGTGAGCAGGCGGCGCAGGGTCCTCTCGCCGCCGGAGTAGATGACGCGCACGGCCTCGGTGTGGCCGGTGCGGGCGGAGAACACCTCCTCGTAGGTGGGGTGCGGCGTGAATCCGCCGGCATAGCCCGAGGAGGTGGTGTGCACGCCCGGGACCTGCCAGGCGATCCGTTCGATGCCCCAGAAGCATCCTCCGGCCAGGATGATCTCCTCGCTGCCGGCGGGCCAGGGCCGCGGGTCGACGGGGGCGTCGGGGCCGAGCATGTCGGTGCCCAGCACGAGGTGCTCGCGCGCGAGCGGGTACGGGCAGCGGTCCCGGCCGGGGAGCGCGTCCGCGGGCGCGACCCTCTCCTTCTTGTGCCCGTACAGGAGATCCATCAGCTGCCACATGGGACCCACGGTAGTCCTGTGGGGGACCTCGGCGGCAGGGGCGGGGCGGCGAGGCTCGTCACGGCGCTCGCCGCACGGCCCGGCTCACGCCTGCTCGTGGCGCAGCAGCTGTCCGGTCGGAGCATCGAACTCCACCCGCTGCCCGCGCAGGTAGGTCGCGCGGACCCGGCCCTGGAGCGTCTTGCCCTGGTACGGGGTGATCGGGTGGCGATGGTGCAGCTGCCCGGCGTCCACCACGAAGGTCTCCTCGGCGGCGAACACGGCGAGGTCGGCATCGAACCCGATCGCGAGCTGTCCCTTCGAGGTCAGCCCCACCCGCTCTGCGGGGGCGCTGGACATCCAGCGGACCACGCGCTCCAGCTCGATCCCGCGGCGGCGCGCCTCGGTCCAGATCAGCGACAGACCGAGCTGCAGGGAGGAGACCCCGCCCCAGGCGACGGCGAAATCACCGTCGCTGGGGTTCTTGAGCTCGAGCGTGGAGGGGGAGTGGTCCGAGACGATGAAGTCGATCGTCCCCTCGAGCAGGCCCTGCCAGAGCTGCTCGCGGTTGTCCTCCTCGCGCACGGGCGGGCAGCACTTGAAGGCCGTCGCCCCGTCCGGGATCTCCTCAGCGCTCAGGGTGAGGTAGTGGGGGCAGGTCTCGACGGTGAGGTCGAGCCCCTCGCGCTTCGCGCCGGCGATCATGTCCAGGGCGTCCGAGCTGGACAGGTGCAGGATGTGGGTGCGGCCACCGGTGGCGCGGGTGCGCTCGATGACCGAGGAGATCGCCAGGTTCTCGGCATCGCGGGGACGGGACTGCAGGAAGCTTCCGTACGTGTTCCCCGCGGCCTGCGGGGCGCTGTCGATCGTCTCGGCGTCCTCGGCGTGCACGATCATCAGCGAACCGAAGGAGGAGGTCTCCGTCAGGGCCTCGCCGAGCTCCTCGGCGGTCAGCGGCGGGAACTCGTCGACCCCGGAGTGCAGCAGGAAGCACTTGAACCCGAAGACGCCGGCGTCATGCAGCGGCCGCAGCTGCGGGAGGTTGCCGGGGATCGCCCCGCCCCAGAACCCGATGTCCACGAAGGCGCCCTGCTGCGCGAAGAGCTGCTTGTACTCGAGCGCCGGGGGGTTGACCGTCGAGGGGATGGAGTTCAGCGGCATGTCCAGCACGGTGGTCACCCCGCCGGCGGCCGCGGCGCGCGTGGCGGTGGCGAAGCCCTCCCACTCGGTGCGCCCGGGCTCGTTGATGTGCACATGGGTGTCCACGAGACCCGGCAGCAGCGTCTCGTCGTCGGCCAGCTCGACGACCTCGCGGGCCTGCAGAGCGGCGCCGAGCGGCTCGATCGCGGCGATCCTGCCGTCGCGGATGCCGATCTCGCGCGCGGCGAAGCCGCCCTCGCCCGCCACCCGTCGTCCCTTCACCACCAGGTCGAACGGCGTCCCCTCAGCGTGCGGGGACGCCTCGGCGCTGCCCCGGGGCTCCGCGGCGGCGGGGGCCTCGCCGTGCTCGCGGTGGTAGTCGGCGATGAGGCGCCGCACACGATCGGGGTCGTTCAGGGCGACCCCGGTCACGGGGGCGTCGGTGCCCTGGCCTCGGGAGTCCTGTGTCGTCATCGTCCTGTCCTTCTGCTGGTGCGTGCCGACCGCTGGTCACGGTCGGTGCTGGGCATGCGCCGACCTCAGCCGCCGGCGACCTGGTGGGGGTCAGTCTGCCGGGCGTGGCCCGGACTGCGGGAGGCGAGCAGCTGCCGCCCGATCTCGGCACCCACCTCCTGCAGCAGCCGAGGGGCGTCGGCCATGCTGGTGCGGGCGTCCTCCGCGCGCTCGAGCAGCGTATGCACGGCGGCGAAGCCCGCCTCCCGCAGCTGCTGCGCGGGCAGCAGGCTGCGGCCGCAGACCACGACGGTGGGGATCGAGGCCCGCTGCGCCGTGCGCAGCACGCCCATCGGCGCCTTGCCGCCCAGGGACTGCGCGTCGAGGCTGCCCTCGCCCGTGATCACGAGCGAGGCGCCGAGGATCCGCTCGGCGAGGCCGACCAGCTCCAGCACCACGTCGATACCCGGTCGGCGGCGGGCGCCGAGGACGGCGAGCGCCGCGAATCCCAGCCCTCCGGCCGCCCCGGCGCCGGGGGCGAGTGCCACTTCGCCGGCCACGGAGCCGAGCGCCTCCTCGGCGCGGTCCCGCCAGCGGGTCAGGCCCTCCTCGAGCGCGGCGACCTGGGTGGGGTCCGCGCCCTTCTGGGGGCCGAAGACGGCCGCGGCGCCCTCGGGGCCGAGCAGGGGGTTGTCCACGTCGGCGGCGAGCACGAAGTCCGCACCCGCCACCGCCGCAGACATGCCGGAGAGATCGACCCGGGCGAGGTCCCGCAGGGCTCCGCCCCCGCCCGCCAGCTCCTGGCCGGCGGCGTCGAGGAACCGGGCACCGAGAGCGGTGAGCATCCCGGTCCCGCCGTCGGTGCAGGCGCTGCCGCCGACGCCGAGGATGATCCGCCGTGCGCCGTGCTCCAGCGCATGCGCGATCAGCTCGCCGGTGCCGCGGCTGCCGGCCCCGAGGGCATCCAGCAGCGGGTCCCCGTCCTCGCCGCGGGGCAGCGCGTCCAGGCCCGAGGCCTGGGACATCTCGATCACCGCGGTGCCGTCGAGAGCGGCATAGGCCGCCTCGACCGGCAGTCCCACCGGTCCGGTGACCGACAGCGACCGGGAGGAGTACCCGGCGCCGAGGGCCGCCTGGACCGTGCCCTCGCCACCGTCGGCCACGGGGATCCTGACGATGTCGAGGGCGTCCGGCTCCGCCGAGGCGGAGCGCAGCCCCTTCTCCAGGGCGGCGGCCACCTCCTGCGCGTCGGCCGAGCCCTTGAACTTGTCCGGTGCGAGGATGATGCGCACTGCTGCCTCCTGTCCGCGGGTCGGCACGGTGGGACTACTTGCTCGCGAGGGCCGGGGCGGGCTCGGCGTCCTCGGTGAGCTCGGACAGGGGGGTGAGCGCGGTCGGGGCATCGGCCGCGGTCAGCGCCAGATCCTCGAACTCGTTCACGGAGTCGAGGCCGGCACCCATGGAGATGTTGGTGACGCGCTCGAGGATGACCTCGACCACCACGGGGACGCGGTGCTCATCGGCCAGGCGGTTCGCCTCGGAGAAGCCCGCGGCCAGGTCCGCCGGATCCTCGATCCGCACCGCCTTGCAGCCGAGCCCCTCGGCGACCTTGACGTGGTCGACGCCGTATCCCTTGGTCTCGGGGGAGTTGATGTTGTCGAAGGCCAGGGAGACGTGGTAGTCCATGTCGAAGCCGCGCTGGGACTGACGGATCAGGCCCAGGTAGGAGTTGTTGACGACCACGTGGATGTACGGGAGGTGGAACTGCGCACCGACGGCGAGCTCCTCGATCATGAACTGGAAGTCGTAGTCGCCCGAGAGCGCGACGACCTTCTCGTCCGGGTTGGCGCGCACGACGCCGAGCGCCGCCGGTCCGGTCCAGCCCAGCGGCCCGGCCTGGCCCGCGTTGATCCACTTCCGGGGCCCGTACACGTGCAGCATCTGGGCGCCGGCGATCTGGGAGAGCCCGATCGTGGAGACGTAGGTGGTGTCCCGGCCGAAGGCCGCGTTCATCTCCTGGTACACCCGCTGCGGCTTGATCGGGATGTTGTCGAAGTTGGTCTTGCGGTGCAGGGTGCCCTTGCGGGCGGTGCAGGCGTCGGCCCACTGCGACCAGTCCGGCAGTGAGGCCTTGCGCTCCCGGGCGACGGTCAGCAGCTGGTCCAGGGCGGCACCGGCGTCGGAGACGATGCCGAGATCGGGGCTGAAGACCCGGCCGATCTGGGTGGCCTCGATGTCGATGTGCACGAAGGTGCGATCGCCGCGGTAGGTGGCGAGGTCCCCGGTGTGGCGGTTGGCCCAGCGGTTGCCGATCCCGAGCACGACGTCCGACTCCAGGAAGGACTTGTTGCCGTAGCGGGTGTGGGTCTGGATGCCCACCATGCCCGCCTGCAGGCGATGGTCGTCCGGGATGCTGCCCCAGGCCATCAGGGTGGGGGAGACCGGGATGTTCAGCAGCTCGGCGAGCTCGACCAGCTGCGCGGAGGCGTTGGCGTTGATGACGCCGCCACCGGCGATGATGAGCGGCTTCTCCGCGCCGGCGAGCAGGTCGAGGACCTTCTCGATCTGGACCCTGCTGGCGGCCGGCTTGTCCGCCGG
This sequence comes from Brachybacterium vulturis, assembly GCF_002407185.1. NCBI lineage: Bacteria > Bacillati > Actinomycetota > Actinomycetes > Micrococcales > Dermabacteraceae > Brachybacterium > Brachybacterium vulturis. The sequence goes on along the minus strand of NZ_CP023563.1, from coordinate 3,413,848 downwards.
CAGCGGCTCGTAGGCGTCGATGTCGAACTCGATCTCCGCCATCTGCACGTTGATGGGGAGGTCCAGCAGCACCGGGCCGGGGCGGGCCGAGCGCATGATCTGGAACGCCTTGGCGAAGGTGCCGGGGACCAGACCGGGCTCGAGGATGGTCGAGGCGTACTTCGTGACGGGCTTGGCGATCGACTCGATGTCGACGGCCTGGAAGTCCTCCTTGTGCAGCACGGAGGTCGGTGCCTGGCCGGTGATGCACAGGATCGGGACGGAGTCCGCGGCGGCGGCGTACAGGCCGGTGATCATGTCGGTGCCGGCCGGGCCGGAGGTGCCGACGCAGATCCCGATGCCGCCCGTGGCGCGGGAGTAGCCGTCCGCGGCGTGCGAGGCACCCTCGACGTGGCGGTGCAGGGTGTGGCGGATCCCGCCGTGCTCGCGCATGGCCGAGTAGAAGGGGTTGATGGCGGCGCCGGGGAGACCGAAGGTCTCGGTGGCGCCCTCCTTCTCCAGGATCAGGGCGATGGCGTCCACAGTGCGCATGCGAGTCATGATGTTCTCCTTCGAAGCAACAGGGGGTCAGGCGCGGGCGTCGTCGCCCGGGCGGGTCGAGAGCGCCTCGACCAGGGTGAACAGACCGGAATGGTCCAGGCCGCCGTCGCCGCGGGCGACGGTGGCTCCGACCTGCTGGGCCACGAGGGAGCCGAGGGGGATGGTGACCCCCGCCTCACGGGCGGCCGAGGTCACGATGCCCATGTCCTTGTGGTGCAGCTCGAGACGGAAACCGGGGGCGAAGTCCCGGTCCAGGAGCTTCTGGCCCTTCTGCTCGAGCACCTTGGAGCCGGCCAGGCCGCCTCCCAGGACCTTGAGGGCGGCGGTCGTGTCCACGCCGTAGGCCTCGAGGAAGACGACTGCTTCGCTGACCGCCTGGATGTTGGCGGCGACGATGAGCTGGTTGGCCGCCTTGACGGTCTGCCCGGAGCCGGAGGGGCCCACGTGCACGATCGTCTTCCCGACGCCCTGGAGCACCTCGTCCACGGCCTCGACGTCCGCCGTCTCGCCACCGATCATGATGGACAGCGCACCGGAGATCGCGCCGGCCTCGCCGCCGGAGACCGGGGCATCCAGCGGGCGCAGCCCGGCCTCGCGGGCCTGCTCGGCGAGCGCCGCGGCGACATCGGGGCGGATCGTGGAGGCGTCGATCCACAGGGCGCCGGCGGAGGCGTTCGCGAAGACTCCCTCCTCGCCGCTGACGACGGCCTCGACGTCGGGGGAGTCCGGGAGCATCGTGATGATCACCTCGGCCTCGCGCACGGCGTCGGCGACGGAGTCAGCGCCCTTGCCGCCCGCCTCGACGAGGGCATCGATCTTCCCGCGGGAGCGGTTGAATCCGGTGACGTCGTGGCCGGCGGTGACGAGGTTCTTGGCCATGGGCAGTCCCATGATTCCGAGTCCGATGACAGCGATCTTGGTCATGTCGGGGTCCTTTCGCAGAGTGTTGCGCGTGGAGAGGGGGAGGAGCGGGGGTCAGCTGGTCGCGGCGGCGGGCTGGGAGAACCAGTCGAAGGCCGTGGCGCGGTCCTGCTTGTACTCGAGGGCGACGCCGCCCTCGTAGCCCAGGGCGCGCGAGCGCTGGATCCACTGGTCCAGGGGCAGGTCCCCGGTGCCCGGGGCACCGCGGCCGGGGGAGTCGGCGATCTGGATGTGCCCGAACTCGGCGGCGTGCGCCTCGATCACGGCGGCGACGTCCTCGCCGTTGACGGCGAGGTGGTAGAAGTCGGCGAGCAGAGCGATGTTCTCCACCCCTTCTGCGCGCACCCGGTCGATGATCGCGAGCGCTTCGGCCGCGGTCTTCAGGGGGTAGGCGTCGGCTCCGGAGACCGGCTCGAGCAGCACGGTGCCGCCGAAGGCGGCGACGGCGCGGGCCGCGAGCGCGAGGTTGGCCACGGCGGTCTCGTCCTGGGCGGCCGGGTCCTGACCCTCGATGCGCAGGCCGTACAGGGCGTTGAACGCGCGGCAGCCGAGACGTTCGCCGAGTGCGGCGACGACCTCGACGTTCGCGGCGAACTCCTCTTCGCGGCCGGGGGAGGAGACGATCCCGCGGTCGCCGCCGGGCATGTCGCCGGCGAAGAAGTTCAGCCCCACCAGCTGGACGCCGGCGGCTTCGATCGAGGCGACGAAGTCGTCGATCTCCTGCTGGGTCGGGGTGGCGCTGTCGAAGGGCCACCAGAACTCGACGCGCTCGAAGCCGGCGTCGCGGGCGGCCTGGGCCCGCTCGAGCACCGGCAGCTCGGACAGCAGCGTCGTGCAGTTGATGGTGAAGTCTCGGGGCGACGGCGTGGTGCTGGTGCTGGACATGGATTGCCCCCTCGGGTCGTCGATGGTGGATCACGGAACCGGCGGTTCTCGTACTGTGGAAGAATTATTCCTTGTGATGGAAACACTACGGGGTGGAGGTGGCGGCGTCAACCTCTTCGGGACGGCGATCGCCTGCCGTGGTGCCGACGATCCCCGGCCGCTGCAGCGCGTGACCGGGGATCGCAGGTGGGAGGGGCGGTGAGGTGATCAGCCCAGGAACGGCATGTGCCGGTGCATGTCCTTGTAGAGCAGGTAGCGGAAGCGACCGGGGCCTCCGGCGTAGCAGGCCTGCGGGCAGAAGGCGCGCAGCCACATGAAGTCGCCGGCCTCCACCTCGACCCAGTCCTGGTTCAGGCGGTACACGGCCTTGCCCTCGAGCACGTAGAGGCCGTGCTCCATGACATGGGTCTCCGCGAACGGGATGGTGCCGCCGGGCTCGAAGGAGACCACCGTGACGTGCATGTCGTGGCGGAGGTCATCGGGGTCCACGAAGCGGGTCGTGGCCCAGGCGCCGTCCGTGTCCGGCATCGGGGTGGGGGTGATGTCCTGCTCGTTCGTCACGAAGGCGGCCGGCAGCTCGATGCCCTCGACGCGCTGGTACCGCTTGCGGATCCAGTGCCAGGTGGCGGGCGCGGTGCCGGTGTTGCGCACCGTCCACGTCGTCTCCGGTGGGATGAAGGCGTAGCCGCCGGGGCCCATCGTGTGCGTGGTCCCGTCGATCACGACGGTCAGCTCGCCGTCCATGAGGAACAGGACGCTCTCCGCCTCGGGATCGGTCTCCGGGCTCTCGCTGCCGCCGCCGGGGGCGACCTCCATGAGGTACTGGGAGAAGGTCTCGGCGAAGCCGCTCAGCGGCCGTGCCAGCACCCAGAGCCGGGTCTGGTCCCAGAACGGGAGACGACTGGTGACGATGTCGCGCAGGGTCCCGTGCGGGATGACCGCGTAGGACTCGGTGAACATGGCCCGGTCCGTCAGCAGGTCGGTCTGCGGGGGCAGGCCGCCGGGCGGGATCTGGTAGGTGGGGGTGCGGGTGGATGTCGAGGGGGTCATGCGGGTGAACCTCCAGGGGCGGTGGGCGACGGCGACGGCGTGGTGCCTGCGGCGGCGCGCGGATGGGCCAGGGCGACCAGCTGCTGCGGATCCAGACCCGTCGCGCTGCGCAGCCGGTCCTCGGACACCGCACCGCACAGGAGGCCGCGGTGGACGAAGCGGGCCAGGGCGCGTGCCGTCGCCGGCTCGTCCATGACCGCGGACTCGATCTTCTCCACGTAGTTGCGCAGCCGCACGGCGGCCGCCGGGAAGCCCTCGGTGAAGAAGAAGTACGTCGCCAGGAAGCGCGTCGGCAGCTGCGCGGGATGCAGGTCCCATCCCTGGTAGTAGCCGTGCTCGAGGGAGCGCCGCACCAGACGGGCATGGTTCGCCCAGGCCGCCTGCCGGTGCGCCGGATCGCCAAGGGGCAGGATGTTGGTGGACCCGTCGGACAGGCGCACCCCCGTCCCCGCCACGGCCACCTGCATGATCGCCTTGGCATGATCGGCCGCAGGATGCTCCATGGACTGGTACTCCGCGGCGATCTGCAGGCTGTCGGAATAGTCGTAGGTGCCGTAGTGGAGCGCCTCGACCCGGCCCTCGGTGCGATGGATGACATCGCCCAGCGGCGAGCGGCCGTCGACCCCCAGGATCAGCGGCGCGGTCTCCATCTGCACCTCGAAACGCAGTCGGCCGGGCGCGAGGCCGAGCTCCTGCTCGAGGCGCTCGCAGGCGCGCACCATCACCTGCACCTGCGCGAAGGTGCTGACCTTGGGCAGGGTGAGCACCAGGCCGACGGGGAGTCCGTCGGGGCTGACCCCGGCCTCCCGCAGCCCGCCGCTGCGCACCAGGGTGCTCACGAACAGGTCCAGGGTGCGCAGTCCGCGCTCCCGGGTCGCGGCCTCGAAGCACTTGAAGCGGATGCCGATGAAGGGGGGAGCGGTCCCGGCCCGGACGGCCTCGGCGACGGCCCGCGCCGCGGCGACCGCCTGCGCGTCCTCCGCCTGGTCGCCCCGGTCCCCGAAGCCGTCCTCGAAGTCGATCCGCAGATCCTCGATGGGCTCGGTGCGGAGCTTGTGCTCCACCGCGGCGAGCACCGCGGCCAGAGCCTCCGAGGAGGTTCCCGCTGGTGCCACGGTGGTGGCCAGCTCCTGCAGACCGTCGTCCGCGACCGCGGCCAGAGCGCGCTCGCCCCAGGTGCGGGGGAGATCCGGGGTGAAGGTGTCCGCCGGCACGTAGACCGTGTGCACGGGCTGACGGGTCCCGGGATCCCCGGGGAAGCAGCGCTCCAGCAGCTCATCGGTGGCGGCGAGCTCCTGGTCCGCGCTGCGGTGGAATCCTGCTCCGAGCACGCCCTCGGCGGTGCCTGCGTGCGTCGCGTCCTGCATATCCGTCGCGCTCATCGATCCCCCAGGACCTCGTAGGCGGGCAGGGTGAGGAAGTCGAGGTACTCCGTCTCCAGCACCAGCTTGGTCACCAGCTCGATCGCCGGCTCCACGTACTGCGTGAAGACCTCGTCCCCGAACTCCTCGTGGAGCACCTCGCGCTGGGTGCCGATGGCGGCCTGCACGAGGTCGACGGTGGCCTGGTTGCCGGTGTCCTGGTAGACGATCCCGTTGTGGATCTGCTGCCAGATCTGCGAGCGGGAGATCTCGGCCGTGGCCGCATCCTCCATGAGGTTGTTGATCGCCACGGCGCCGTTGCCGGAGAGCCACACCGCGACGTAGCGGAAGGCCACGTAGAGGTTCTGGTGGAGCTCCTCCTCCGTGCGGACCGAGCCGGCGCTGGCCACGTCCAGCAGCTGGTCCGCGGTGACCTCCACGTCCTCCCGGGTGCGATCGATCTGGTTGGGGCGGTCCCCGAGCACTCCGTCGAACACCTCGCGGCAGGTGCTCACGAGGTCCGGATGGGCGACCCAGGAGCCGTCGAAGCCGTCATCGGCCTCACGGGTCTTGTCCTGTCGGACCTTGTCGAACGCCGCGGCGGTGACCTCCGGCTCGCGCCGGTTGGGGATGAACGCCGCCATGCCGCCCATCGCGACGGCGCCGCGACGGTGGCAGGTCTTGACCAGGAGGTCCGTGTACGCCCGCATGAGGGGGGCCGTCATGGTCACGGACGAGCGGTCGGCGAGGATGAAGCGCTCGCCGGCGTCGCGGAAGGTCTTGATGATGCTGAACAGGTAGTCCCAGCGCCCGGCGTTCAGCCCGGAGGCGTGATCGCGCAGCTCGTAGAGGATCTCCTCCATCTCGAAGGCCGCCGGGATGGTCTCGATCAGGACGGTGGCGCGGACGGTCCCGTGCTCGATGCCGAGATGCTGCTCGGCGACCGTGAACACCTCGTCCCACAGACGGGCCTCGAGATGGGATTCCAGCTTGGGCAGGTAGTAGTACGGGCCGTGGCCGTTCTCGAGCAGCTGCGCGGCCGTGTGGAAGAAGTGCAGGCCGAAGTCGACCAGCGAGGCGGAGGCGCTCTCGCCGCCGATGCGCACGTTGCGCTCGGGCAGGTGCAGACCACGCGGTCGGGTGACCACGACCGCGGTCGGCGCGTCCTCGCGCAGGCGGTACTCCTTGCCCTCCGGGGAGGTGAAGGCGAGAGAACCACGAGCCGCGTCGCGGAGATTGAGGATCCCGCCGATCTGATTGGCCCAGGTGGGGCTCGAGGCATCCTCGAGGTCCGCCAGCCAGATCTTCGCGCCGGAGTTCAGTGCGTTGATCGCCATCTTCGCGGGAGCCGCCGGGCCGGTCATCTCGACGCGACGATCCTGCAGGGCGGGGGGAGCGGCGGCCACGGTCCAGGAGTCGTCCTCCCGGATCGCGCGGGTCTCGGGCAGGAAGTCGAGCCGGCCGGAGGCGGAGGCCTGCTGGCGCTTCTCGGCGCGCAGCGCGAGCAGCTCGCGGCGGCGGGCGTCGAAGCGCTCGTGCAGCAGGGCGACGAAGTCGAGCGCCTCGGTGCTCAGGATCTCCTCGGCGTGCTCGAGACCCTCCGGGATGGTGGCCTCGAGGGTGGACGTGGTGCGGGTGGTGGCGGTCATGGTCTCTCCGTTCATGGGAACTGCGGAGGGCGGGGGGCGGTGGTGTCGTGCGGCCGGGCGGACCGGAGGGTCAGACGGCCACGGTCTCGACGGCAGCGGGGGCCGACGGCGCGGACGCGATGCTGCTGTGCACGGCGTCGGCCACGGCCGGGGCGACGGTGGAGTCGAAGACGCTGGGAACGATGTAGCTCGCGTTGAGCTCCCCTGCGCGCACGCAGTCGGCGATCGCGCGGGCGGCGGCGACCAGCATCTCGGTGCGGATCTCGGCGGCGTCCGCATCCAGCAGTCCGCGGAACAGGCCGGGGAAGGCCAGGACGTTGTTGATCTGGTTGGGGAAGTCGGAGCGGCCGGTCGCGACCACGGCGGCGTGGCGTGCGGCGGCCAGCGGGTCGACCTCGGGCGTCGGGTTCGCCATCGCGAACACGATCGAGTCCTCGGCCATCGCGGCGACGTCCTCCTCGTCGAGGATGTTCGGGCCGGAGACTCCGATGAAGACATCCGCGCCGACCATGGCCTCCTTCAGCGTCCCGGTGAAGTCGTCGGAGTTGGTGTTCTCGGCGATCCAGCGGCGGTGGTCGTCGGAGAGGTCACGTCCCCGGTGCACCGCCCCCTGGCGATCGCAGGCGATGATGCGCCCGGCGCCCTCGTGGTGCAGCAGCTGGATGATCGCGTGGCCCGCGGCGCCGACGCCGGAGACGACGATGCGGGTGTCCTCGATCTTCTTGTCGACCACGCGCAGCGCGTTGTACAGCGCGGCCAGGGCGACGATCGCGGTGCCGTGCTGGTCGTCGTGGAAGACGGGGATGTCCAGCTCGTCCTGCAGGCGGGCGAGGATCTCGAAGCACCGCGGCGCGGCGATGTCCTCGAGGTTGATGCCGCCGTAGACCGGGGCGATCGCCTTGACGATCCGGATGATCTCCTCGGTGTCGGTGGTGTCGAGGCAGACCGGCCAGGCGTCGACGTCCGCGAAGGACTTGAACAGGGCGGCCTTGCCCTCCATCACCGGCAGCGCGGCCGCCGGTCCGATGTCTCCCAGCCCCAGCACGGCGGTGCCGTCGGTGACGACCGCGACCGTGTTGCGCTTGATGGTCAGCCGGCGGGCATCGGCCGGGTTCTCGTGGATCGCCATGCACACGCGGGCGACCCCGGGCGTGTAGGCGCGGGAGAGATCATCGCGGTTGCGCAGGGAGACCCGAGGGGTGACCTCGATCTTCCCGCCGAGATGGATGAGGAAGGTGCGATCGGAGACCTTGCGGACCGTGACCCCGTCCTGCTCCTCGAGGGCGGCGACGACGCGGTCGCGGTGGTCGTCGTCGACCACATTGCAGCTGACGTCCACGATGAGGTGGTCCGAGGCGGACTCGACGATGTCGAGGGCGGTGACGGCGGCTCCGGCGACAGCGACACTGGAGGCGATGGTGCTGGTCGCGTCGATGCTGGCGGGGATCTGAACTCGTAGGATGAGCGAGTGTCCGGGACTGGGGGCGGCCATGTCATGTCCTCCTGGGTGACGTGCGATCTGGATGTTCCCTGCAGCGGTGCCCGGGCGGGCGCAGCTGCCAGGAGCTGACTGGAGCCAGCTATGGAAGTTTTATTCCGCATGATGGATACTATGGTTGTCGGGGGCCGAGCGCAAGGCCGTACTTCCCGGTAGGACATGATCACTACGATGGAATCCACCCGGTCGCAGGCGCGGTCGGCGTGAACGACGAGATGAGGGGCCAGATGGCGACCAAGCAGAGTGCAGGCGGAGTGCAGTCCGTGGAACGGGCCTTCCACCTGCTCGAGGTGATCGCGGCCGCCGATGGGGAGATCTCGCTCAGCGCCCTGGCGCAGTCCGTCGATCTCCCGCTGCCCACGATCCATCGCCTGCTGCGCACGCTGGTCACCCCGGGATACGTCCGCCAGCTCCCCAACCGCGCCTATGTGCTGGGCCCGCGACTGATCTGGCTCGGCGAATCCGCCACCCGCCAGCTGGGCCCCACCGGACGGCCGGTGCTGCAGCGCCTCGCGGACGAGCTGGGGGAGTCGGCCAACATGGCGGCGCTCGACGGCCAGATGATCGTCTATGTCGGCCAGGTCCAGTCCAGCCGCTCGATGCGCATGTTCACCGAGGTCGGTCGGCGTGCCTACCCGCATGCGACCGGCGTCGGCAAGGCGATCCTCGCCGGGATGCCGGACTCGGAGGTCGAGAAGATCGTCCGGGCCACCGGCATGCCGCAGCCGACGCCGAAGTCCGCGGCCACATTCGATGAGCTGCTGGAGCGGCTGGAGGTGGTGCGCGCACAGGGATACGCGATCGACGAGGAGGAGCAGGAGCTCGGGGTGCGCTGCTACTCGATGGCGGTCCCCGGGGAGCATTCGCGGATCGCGATCTCGGTCTCCGGACCGTCCTCCCGGGTGGACGCCGCGTTCGGCGAGCGTGCCGTGCCGCTGCTGCGGGCCGCCGCCGCGCAGCTCTCGCGGGAGATGCGCCTGGACCAGAACGTGAACGCCTGAACCGTCCAGCTCCGCCCGTTCACCGGGCGGGCCCACCGCCCCCGTCCTCGCCGCGGCTGTTCCGCGAGAGGGCGGGGGCGGCGGCGTTCAGGCGTCCCCGCCGGTGGCCCCGCTGGTGCCCGACGCGGGGTCGTTGAGCCGGTAGCGGTCGATCGCCTGCCGCGGTGCCTCGGCGGGCATCTCGCCCCGGGCCGCGAGCATCTGCAGGGTGCGCACCACCACGCTGTGGGTGTCGGTCCCGAAGAACCGGCGGGCGCCGGCCCGCGTATCGGAGAACCCGAACCCGTCGGTCCCCAGGGTCGCGAAATCGTTCGGGACCAGATGGCGGATCTGATCGGGGACCTCGGAGCAGAAGTCGGAGACGGCGACCACCGGCCCCTGTGCCCCGGCCAGCTTCTGCGTCACGTAGGGGATGCGGGTGGGCTGCTCCGGGTGGCGGAACGTCTGCTTCTCCGCCTCCAGGCCGTCGCGGCGCAGCTGGTTCCACGAGGTCACCGACCAGACGGTGGCCGCGACGCCCCATTCCTCGGCGAGGATCTGCTGGGCCTCGATGGTCCAGGGGACGGCGACGCCGGAGGCGAGCAGCTGGGCCTGCGGCCGGTCCTCCGCACCGGCGGGAGCGGGCGAGACCTGGTGGATGCCCCGGAGGATCCCGTCGACGTCGACGTCCTCCGGCTCGACCGGCTGCTGGATCGGCTCGTTGTACACGGTGAGGTAGTACATGACGTCGTGGTCCTCGTCCGCGGTGCCGTACATCTGCTCGATGCCGCGCCGGACGATGTGCCCGATCTCGTACCCGAAGGCGGGGTCGTAGTGGATGACCGCGGGATTGGTCGACGCCAGGACGGGGGAGTGCCCGTCCATGTGCTGCAGCCCCTCGCCGGCCAAGGTGGTGCGACCGGCGGTGGCACCGATCACGAATCCTCGCGCCAGCTGATCGGCGGCGGCCCAGAAGGAGTCCCCGGTGCGCTGGAAGCCGAACATCGAGTAGAAGACGTAGACCGGGACCATCGGTTCGCCCTGGGTGGCGTAGGAGGTGCCGGCGGCGGTGAAGGCAGAGGTCGCCCCCGCCTCGTTGATGCCGGGATGCAGGATGACCCCCTGCGAGGACTCCTTGTAGGACAGGAACAGCTCGCGGTCCACCGAGAGGTACTTCTGCCCGTCGGGGTGGTAGATCTTCGCCGTGGGGAAGAAAGCGTCCATGCCGAAGGTGCGGGACTCGTCCGGGACGATCGGCACGATCCGATGGCCGAAGGAGGGATCCTTCATGAGGTCCTTGAGCAGCCGCACGAAGGCCATGGTGGTCGCCGCGCTGTTCTTGCCGCTGCCGCGGGCGGCGGAGGCATAGGCCTTCGCCGGCGGCAGGGCGATCGGCGTTCTCGACGGCCGCCGCTCGGGCAGGGGCCCGCCCAGCTCGCGCCTGCGCTCCAGCAGGTACTCGAGCTCGGGTGATCCGGGAGCGGGCCGGTAGTACGGAGGGGCGTACGGATCGGCGTCCAGCTCCTGGTCCGAGATCGGGATGCGCAGATGATCGCGGAAGCCCTTGAGGTCCTCGATGGTCATCGTCTTCATCTGATGGGTGGCGTTGCGGCTCTCGAACCGGCTGCCCAGGCCGTGCCCCTTGACGGACTTCGCGAGGATCACGGTGGGGGCACCGGTGTGCTCGACCGCCGCGCGGTAGGCCGCATACACCTTGCGGGGATCATGCGCACCGCGCCGCAGGGCCCAGATCTCATCATCGGTGAGGGAGCTGACGAGGTCCTTGGTGACCGGGGAGCGGCCGAAGAAGTTGTCCCGGACGAAGCCGCCGGATTCTCCCTTGTAGGTCTGATAGTCCCCGTCGAGGGTCTCGTTCATGATCCGGATCAGCTCACCGGACTCGTCCTGCTCCAGCAGCGGATCCCAGCCGCTGCCCCAGACGACCTTCACCACGTTCCATCCGGCACCGCGGAAGAAGCTCTCGAGCTCCTGGATGATCTTGCCGTTCCCGCGGACCGGGCCGTCCAGCCGCTGGAGGTTGCAGTTGACCACGAAGGTGAGGTTGTCGAGCCGTTCGTTCGCCGCGTGCTGCAGCAGCCCGCGGCTCTCCGGCTCATCCATCTCCCCGTCGCCGAGGAACGCCCACACCCGCTGCTGCGAGGTGTCCTTGATCCCGCGGTCATGGAGGTAGCGGTTGAACTGCGCCTGATAGATCGCGTTCATCGGGCCGATCCCCATGGAGACGGTCGGGAACTGCCAGAAGTCCGGCAGGCCCCGCGGATGGGGGTAGGAGGGCAGCCCGTTCTCGGCAGCGGTCTTCTCCTGCCGGAAGCCGTTCAGCTGCTCCTGTGTCAGCCGTCCCTCGAGGAAGGCGCGCGCGTAGTTCCCGGGCGAGGAGTGCCCCTGCCAGAACACCTGGTCGCCGCCGCCGGGATGATCCGGGCCGCGGAAGATGTGGTTCAGGCCCACCTCGTAGAGGGTGGAGATCCCGGCGTAGGAGGAGATGTGGCCGCCGACGCCGACGCCGGGGCGCTGGGCACGGTGCACCATGACCGCGGCGTTCCAGCGGATGATCGCGCGGTACTTGCGCTCCAGCTCCTCATCGCCGGGATAGTCGGGCTCGAGGTCCGCGGGAATGGTGTTGACGTAGTCGCTCGCGCCCACGGAGGGGGTGCTCACCCCGTGCAGGCGCGCCCGCTCCACCAGGGAGGTGAGGATGCGCTGCGCATGAGCCGCTCCGCGGGAGCGGACGAGCCCGTCCAGCGATGCCGCCCATTCGCGGTCCTCCTCGCGGTCCGGTCCCTGCTCCGGGGCGTCCGCCCGGTCCGGGGCCGTCGCCGTCGCGGGAGCCGCCTCGGGGTGGAACAGGGGGTCGGCGGGGGCCGTGGAGTTCATGCGGAGTCCTTTCATGGCGCCGCGGGGCGCCGCCGGGGGAGTCGTGATGCGGGGCCCGTCGGCTGCTGCCGGCGGGCCCCGCACGGGGAGGAGTCAGTGGTTCGAGGAGCGGGTGCTGCTCGGGGGAGAGGACGGGGACGAGGCCGGAGCGTTCTCGACCGGGAGCGGCTCGAGCGGCTCCTCGGTCTCCAGGTCGACCTCGCAGATGGGGACATCGACGATCTCGCCCTCCGCGGTGATGACCGGGACCTCCTGGCCGTTGCAGTCCACGAGCTTGCCGCCGGAGACGTAGTCGCCCTCCTTGAGCTGGCGGTTCAGGTGCTCGAGCGACTCGTAGGAGACGCCGCGGATGGGAGCGCGGGCGAAGACCGATCCTTCACCGGCGGGCGGATTGCCTGCCTTCAGCTCGTTGAACAGCAGGTTCAGCAGGACCGCGACGACGGCGGCGGAGCTGATGCCGGAGTGGAAGATGGTCTGGAACCAGGACGGGAAGGCATCGTAGATGTCCGGCTTGACGACCGGGAGCATGCCGGCGCCGAGGGACGCGGCGACGATGATCATGTTCGAGGTGCCCTGGTAGTTCACCTTCCCCAGCGTGCGGATGCCCGAGACGGCCACGGTGCCGAACAGCACGATCCCGGCGCCGCCGAGGACGGGCGAGGGGATGGCGGCGACGAGCCGCCCGAGGACGGGGAGCAGACCGAGGATGACGAGGATCCCGCCACCGGCGGTGACCACGAAGCGGCTGGTGACTCCGGTGATCGCGACCAGGCCGACGTTCTGGGCGAAGGCGCTCTGGGTGAAGCTGTTGAACACGGGGGAGACGAACGAGGCGGCCATGTCCGCGCGCAGTCCGTTGGCGATGCGCTTGCTGTCCACCTCGGTGTCCACGATCTCGCCCACGGCGATGATGTCCGCGGTGGTCTCGGTGAGGATCACGAGCACGACGATCGTCATCGAGACGATGGAGGCGATCTCGAAGACGGGCGGCCCGAACGCGAACGGACGGGGCAGCTCGAAGTACGGGCCGTCCAGGATCTTGCTGAAGTCCGCCTGACCGGTGAGGGCGCCCAGTGCCGTGCCCAGCACGATGCCCAGCAGGATCGAGAGCCGGGAGATCGCGGCGTTGCCCAGCTTGGACAGCAGCAGGATGATCAGCAGCGTGGCGAACCCGAGGCCGATGTTGCCCAGGGAGGCGTACTCCGGGGCCTCGGAGTTGTTGCCCATGATCCATCCGCCCGCGACCGGGAAGAGCGACAGGCCGATGGCGGCGATCACGACACCGGTCACGACCGGCGGGAAGAACCGGACGATCCGGGAGAAGAACGGGGCGATGAGGAAGCCGATGGCGGCAGAGGCCATGACCGCGCCGAACACGGCCTGGATGCCGCCGGGGCCGCTGACGATGGCGGTCATGGTGGCGACGCTCGCGAAGGAGGTCCCCTGGACCAGGGGCAGCTGCGAGCCGAAGAAGCGGATCCCGAAGGACTGCAGGATCGTCGCCAGCCCGCCGATGAACAGGCAGCAGGCGATCAGGACGGCCTGCTGATCCGTCGACACCCCGGCAGCACCGCCGATGATCAGCGGTGGGGCGATGATCCCGCCGTACATGGTCAGGACGTGCTGCAGGCCGTAGCCGAAACTCTTCTTGATCCCGAGGTTCTCGTCCTCGGGGCGTACTGAGGACCTCGTGGCCTCTGTGGTGACGCTCATGCTCTTACTCCTTTGTAAGGGGGGAGACAGTCCGGGGCCCGCACTGCGCGGCGGGCCCCGGCTGCAGGGGAGGGTTCAGCAGAAGCCGCTGATCCCCATCCAGGCGTCCTCGGCGGTCGGCGCACCCTTGCGCTGGATGGTGGCCTCGATGAGGCCGAAGGGACGATCTGCCGCGTAGTGCGTCTCGAGGTTGTTCTCGATGCCGGCGAAGCTCAGGTCGTAGACGAAGTGGTGCTTGTTGGGGCAGGAGAACTTGATCTCGTCGATCTCCGGGTGGGCCGAGAGCACGGCCTTGCCCATGTGGTGGAGGGTCTCCTGGAGCGCACGCGAGTAGTGGTCGGTGAACTTCTCGAGCATGATCTGCTTCACGCTGCGGTAGATGGCGTCGTAGTCGACATCGGTGCTGTTGTAGCGCCACCGGGTCGCGATGTCCGTGGACATCACGCGGTCCTCGGTCTCCTTCAGGGTGGTGAAGCGATCCTTCGGGTACCCCGTGAACCCGGACTGCGTGGACTTCAGGACCGTGAGGCCGTAGAAGCCGGAGATGACGGTGCGCTTCTCGCCGTCGGTGACCAGCACCGCGGTGCGCTTCTCCTGCTTGGACTCGACGAAGCAGTGGTCATGGTCGTTGATCCGCTCCCAGGCGTGCTCCTCGGCGGCCCAGCGGCCACCGGAGATCCACTCGAACTCGGAGGTGAAGTGATCCGACAGGGCGAGCAGGAGCTGCTCGGGGGACTTGACCCCCTCGGTCTGGGCGAAGGCGAAGACCGTGTTCTTCTGGGTGTCGGTCGGGATGCAGTGGGCGTTGTCGCCCTCGGTGTGCATGGCCTCGAGGTCGCCGCGCAGCTGCGAGGAGACGGTGACGTCCCGGATCTCGTGGCGGTCGGTGTCCCGGGCGATGCGGACGACGTGGTTCTCGGCCTTGCCGTACTGGGTGGGGCCGAGGACGATCTTGGCGGTCTCGGGATCATCCGTGGTGCGATCCTGGATCGTGTCAGTCATGTGATTTCTCCTTCGATGGTGATGGTGTCTGCGGAAGAGGGAGCGGCCCCTGCGGGTGCGGGGGTCAGCTGCCCCGGTAGGTGGAGAAGGCGAAGGGGCTCAGCAGGAGCGGGACGTGGTAGTGGTCCTGGTCCGGCGCGACCGTGAAGTCGACGGTGACGCGGGGGAAGAACGTCTCCTGCCCGCGGGCGGCGAAGTACTCCCCGGTCCGGAACGTGATGCGGTACTCGCCCGGATCCAGCACCGCGGGGCCGAGCTCACGGGCGCGACCGTCGGCATCGGTGGTCGCCGAGGCGATGCGCTCGCCGGCGGCGGTGTCGAGGTGCAGGAGGATGCCGGTCGCGGGGGTGCCGGTCATCGTGTCCAGGACGTGTGCGGTCAGGTGGCTCATGCGGTGAGGAGTCCTTCGAGTCGGAGGGTGGCGATCTGGCGGAGCTGCTCGGCGACGACCTGGAGCTCGTGCTCCGGCTGGTGGCGCATCCGCTCCTCGAGCGCGTCGAGGATCTGTGCGGGGCTCCTGCCGGCTGCACGGATCAGGAAGACCCGGCCGAAGCGCTCTTCGTAGGCGATGTTCCGCTCTCGCAGCTCTCGCTGCAGCTCGGCATCGTCGGGATCGATGGCACTCTGCTCGGACCGGGAGAGCCCGGCCTCGGCGCTCGTCCCCTCGGCGCGGTCGCCGATGCGGGGATGGTGGGCGAGCGCCTGCTCGATCTCCGTCTCGGTCAGCGGTTCGGCGGCGGTGCGTGATGCCTCCAGCAGCTCCTCGACGGTCCCGAAGGGACGGGCGGCGATGATCTCGTCGCTCCATCGGGGGATGTCGAGCGCGGGGCGGAGGACGGCGGCCGCGGCCTCCGGTTCGAGTGCGTTGAACTCGTCGATGTTCATCTCCCACTTCCTCGTGGTGACGGGCCCGGTGACGGGGGCTCCGTGCGGAGTCGTCAGGGGCGGCGGGTGGAGATCAGGATCCGACGTTGGAGTGCTGATCGAACTTTCCGTTTCCGCTACGTGGAAAGTTGTTTTCGTTATGGATATTCAAGCGGAGCGCTTCCGGCCTGTCAAGCGTGCCGGCGCGGTGCGTCGCGAGGCGGCGGCCGCGGCATGCCCGGGCCGGCCGGCTCAGGAGTCGAGGGCCCCGATGAGGTTCACGACGTGGTCCGGGACCGCCACACCGTAGTCGGCGCTGAGCACCGTCCCGTCATCCTCCAGGATGATCGTGGTGCGGACCGGGCCGACGCTCGTCTCCCCGTTGATCGTCCGCTCGCCCCAGGCTCCCCAGGCCTGCGCGGCCCGGGAGCCGGGGTCCGACAGGAGCGGGAAGGCGAGGTCGTGCTCGCGCGCGAAGTCCTGGAGGGTCTCCGGGGAGTCGGCGGAGATTCCCAGGATGCGGTAGCCGCGCTCGGCGAAGCGGGTCTCGTTGTCCCGGAAGTCGCAGGCCTCGGTGGTGCAGCCGGGGGTGAAGGCCTTCGGGTAGAAGTACACGACGGAGCGCTGGCCGCGGAGGTCCGCCAGGGAGACCTGCTCCCCGCGGGCGTCGGTGAGGGTGAAGTCGGGGGCGCTGTCCCCGGGGCTGAGGCGGTGGGTCATGGGTTCTCTCCTTTGTCAGGCGTGGCGGGAGGCGGCGGCGGTGGCGCAGGCAGTCGTCACCGCGACCGCCAGCATGAGCCACATCGGGAGCCGGTACCGGCGGGGCCGGTCGGACAGGACGAAGTCCGGATCGCAGGTGATGAGCGCGCTGTGGACCGAGGTCGTGAGCGTCGGCGAGGTGGTCATGGCGTGCCTCCGGGTGTCGGTCGCGAGTGGAGCGCGAGCTGCGGTTCGGATCCATCTGGTGGAAGAAGATTTCCACTACATGAAAAGTAGCCGAGATCACTGCGGTCGTCAAGAGGTCCCGGCGGAAATGTCGCGCGGCGACGGGGGCCCGCCCCGGGCCGGACGCCTCGGGGCGGGCCCGACCTGCCGCTCGGCAAGGCAGAGGCGCGATTCCCGGCTCTGACCGGATCCTGAGCGGGGGAGGGCTCGCAGGCGCGAGGCGCCGGAGCGCACTGGGCCCGCCGGCGTCCCAGGACGCCTCCCGGTCCCGTCACCTCGGGAGCGGAAGGGCCGGCCGTGGCGCGGTCTCAGCGGGAGCGCGGCAGCAGGATCAGGGACAGGATGATGAGGGCGACGGTGCCGAGGACGAGCATCCATGGCCCCAGGACCAGCGGGGACAGCACGAGGACGAGGAGACCGCCCAGCAGGCTCAGCACCAGCACGGGCAGCAGCGCGCGCAGCGTCAGGCGCCAGGCGGAGGCGGCGAGGACCCCGTGCACGGGCAGGGTCGCCGACAGCGCGAAGGCGCAGTGCGCGCTCAGCAGCGCGATTCCGACCCCGGCGGCGCGCAGGAACGACAGCTCGTCCTGACCGAGCAGGCTCAGCAGGATCGCGCTGGGTGCCAGCAGGCCCACGTCGCTGTCGGGATTGCGGCACTGCACCAGCAGTCCCGCGGCGACGGTGGCGGTGAGCAGCGCCGCGCCGACATGTGCGAGGAGCCCGAACCCACCGAGGGCGGCCACCAGCGCGAGGAACGTGGCTCCGGCGCCGAGCCCCCGCAGCAGCCATTGCGTCCCGCTCACCGTCCGCAGCACGAGCAGGCGCTCCGCGAGCGGATCGATGAGCTGCCGCGGGCGCATCAGGACCTCCTCCTGCGCGGCGCCGAGCGGGCGGCCGAGAGCGACAGCAGCACCGGGGCGAGGGACGAGGGCCCCTCCCAGACGGTGATCGGCACCCCCGCCTCCCTCAGCTCCCGCACGGTCCGTTCGCGCAGCAGGCGCCGCATCGCCCAGGCCTCGGGCCAGAACCGGGGGGAGACCTTCCCGTCGACCGGCAGCGGCCTGCCGCGCAGCACGGACACGTCGCCGATGCTCGGCGGCAGGGTGTCCACCACGATCACATCGGCCCCATGGGCGACCAGCACCCCGATCTGGGCGATCGCATCCCGGCTGAGCAGCGGCGTGCACACCACGGCGAGGGTCCCCGGCCGCACCGAGCGCAGCCGCCGCACCGGGCGCAGGGCGCTGTCGTCCCGGCCGGCCCGTGACAGGGCGGCGGTGAGCACGCGCAGCTGGCGCGGTCCGGAGCCGGGCGGGACCGGACCGATCAGGTGACCGATGTCGAACACCGAGACCCGGTCACCGGCGGTGAGGTAGTGGCGGGCGATCGCCGCGGTGGCGCGGATGGTCATGTCCAGGCTGGTGGGGTCCCCGGCCGCCGCCCACGGCGCGGGAGCCACGTCCGCGATGGTGTCGGTGACGATCAGGACCTCCGTGTCCTGCTCGGTGAAGGTCGCGTTGGTGTGCAGCTCGCGGGTGCGGCTGGAGACGCGCCAGTTGATGCGGTGCAGGCGGTCACCGGGCCGGAAGGCGCGCACCTCCGACAGCGCGGTGCCGTCACCGCGACGCCGGGACAGGTGCGCCCCGCTCACCCCGATCGGGGTGGGCACCTCCACCGGCGCGTCCAGCACGGTCGAGGCCGGGACCACCTGCACCTCGGCGGGCGGCAGGGTCCGCTGGGCACGGCGCGCGCCGAGCGCATCGGCCACCAGCACGTGCAGCGGACCCACCCGGAGCTGTCCCCAGCGCTGGGCGCTCACCCGCAGGGCCACCTCCCCGTCCCCGGCGAGGGAGCCGTGGCGCGGAGCGAGTTCGGCATGGGGCGGCATCGGCAGGCTCGCCGTGGTGAGCACTCCGGGAGCGGTCTGCACGACGACCGCTGCGGTGCCGCCCTCCTCGATGCTGCGACGGCTGATGCGCAGCTGCGGATCCACCACTGCGAGCTCCTCCCCGCGCAGGACGCGCCGGGCCAGGGACACCAGCGCCCAGGCCAGCATCGGCATCCCGACGAGGATGAGCTCCGGTCGTCCCAGCGCGAGCGAGAGCGCGAGCGAGGCGCCGCCGATCACCGCGGCCCGCACCAGGGCCGCCGTCGGCCGGATCCGCAGCCCCGTGGGCTGCCGGGACCCGGAGGTCACGCCGTGACCCGGGCGGCCGGATCGACCGCGGCGGGCACGGCCACCTGTCCCAGGACCGTCTCGACCACGCCGGCACCGGTCGCATTCTGCAGCCACAGCTCGGGCTTGACCGTCACGCGATGGTCCAGAGCCGCGTGGGCCAGGGCCTTGATGTCCTCGGGGATCACGTAGGCGCGGCCGCGGATCACGGCGAGCGCCCGGGCGCAGGTGATCAGGGCGAGGGTGCCGCGGGGGGAGGCGCCGACCAGGGCGTGCTGGTGGCTGCGGGTCGCAGCGACCAGCTCGACCGCGTAGTGGCCCACGGAGTCCTCGACGTGGACGTCCTCGACGGCCTGCTGCACCCTGAGCAGCTCGGCGGCGTCGAGCACCTCGGTGACGGTCTGCTCCTCGCGGCGGCGGTCGATCCGGCGGGAGACCACGTCCCATTCCTGCTGGGCGGTGGGGTAGCCGAAGGACAGCCGCAGCAGGAAGCGGTCCAGCTGCGCCTCGGGAAGCGGATAGGTGCCCTCGTGCTCGATCGGGTTGGCGGTGGCGAGCACGTGGAAGGGCTCGGGCAGCTTCCGGGTGATGCCCTCGACGGAGACCTGCCGCTCCTGCATCGCCTCCAGCAGCGCGGACTGGGTCTTCGGCGGGGTGCGGTTGATCTCGTCGGCCAGCAGCAGTCCGGTGAACACCGGACCGGGCCGGAACACGAACTCGCCGGTGCGCTGGTCGAACACCTCCGCGCCGGTGAGGTCCGCCGGCAGCAGGTCCGGGGTGAACTGGGCGCGGGTGAAGGGCAGCCCGAGCGCCTGCGCGAAGGACCGTGCGGCGAGGGTCTTGCCCAGCCCCGGGAGGTCCTCGAGCAGCACGTGACCACCGGCCAGGATGCCGGTGAGCACGAGCTCGAGGGATTCGCGCTTGCCGACCACGGCGGTCTCGACGGCATCGAGCACCGCTGCGGCCGCCTCGGTGGCGGCCTGGATCGTCATCGGAGCCAGGGGGGTCCTCGGGGTGTGGGTCATCTGTCCCTCTCTTCGCGCAGGGCGAGCTCTTTCAGGCAGCGGTGCAGGGCCCGCCTGTCCAGGGGGCCGACAGGGTGCTGCTCGGCATCGGGATGTCGGGCCGTGTCGATCAGTCGGGTCAGCTCGGTGCTCAGCGGTGGGGCGTCCGGGTCGCGGCCGCGTTCATCGGCGATCTCGCCGAGAGTCCGGACGAGCCCGCGGCTGGTCATGCGGCGACTGGGCTGCGCCCCGTAGGCGAGGTTCTCGAGGCGACGCACCCGGGTGTCCTCCGCGTGGGGCAGGGCGTAGTCGACGTCGAGATCGAGCGCAGGAGCATGCAGCTGATCGGCGCGGTCGGCGCCTTCGTCGATGATCCACCAGAGGGTGCCGCAGGCCAGCCCGAGGGAGAGCAGGACGGGCGGGGGCAGGAACAGGCCGACCAGGGCGCAGACGGCATACAGGATCAGGGCGGCCAGAACACCGATCACCAGCTTCGCGAGCAGCGGCAGCCAGGGGCGGATCATCGCGGCTCCCCCCGCTCCGCGCCCTCGTCCAGGCCCGAGGTCAGCTTGTCCAGCAGGCCGAGCGCCTCCTCGCGGTCCGGTTCGGCCAGGGGCCGGGGATCGAACAGCGCCCGGCGGTACAGATGCGCGAGCCGATCCAGCGCGGCGCGGTCGAGGTCCCGCCTGCCGAGCACCGCGACCACGAACTCGAGCGTGGTCTGGGAGGGGCTGCGGCGCACCCCCGCCTCGGCGATCGCGCGTTCCAGGGCGAGCCAGGCCGCGATCACCGCGTCGTGGGCATCCACCACCGTGGAGAGCCTGGTGCGGGCATCCTGCAGCGCAGCCTGCGCCTGGTCGCTGGTGAGCTCGTCCTCATCGGCAAGAGCCGCGAGGGCGGGAGCGGGCCGGGCGAGCCTCCGCATCCGGTACGCCACCCAGACGGCGATGACGAGCAGGATCGCACCGAGGACGATCAGGGCGATGAGCAGCCCGGTGTTCGCCCCCTCCGGATCCGGGGGCCTGGTGGTCACCTCATGGGTGGACCAGTCGGGCTCCTGGTAGTCCTCCCGCTGCGGCTCCCAGAGGTAGGAGGCCTCGGTCCTGCCGGAGTAGACCGCGCTGGGGCCGCGGTCGGCGGCGGCGCCGAGCGCGACCAGTCCGATGGCGCCGAGCGAGACCACCAGCAGCAGCCCGGCCACCAGGCGGCGGTGCGCCGCGGACCCCTCCGGGGCCCCGGCCCGGGCAGCGGTGCCGGCGTCGGGCTCGGCACGGGTCATGCGGCCCCCTGCGTGGTGCCCGGCACCGGCCGTCCGGGGTGCGCAGAGGCGACGATCACGGACTGCTCCCCGGCGATGCGGGTGAGGATCAGCGTCGCGGACTCGTCGCCGAAGCGGCGGGGGCGCAGCTTGCGCCGCAGCTCGTCGGGCTCCACGGCGGTGCCGCGCTTCTTGATCTCGAGGATCCCCAGCCGGTGCTCGCGCAGGTAGGAGGTGAGACGCTTCAGCCCGAAGGGCATCACGTCGCGCACCGCGTAGCCCCGGGCGAAGGGGGTGTGCGTGTGCGTGTCGCCGGTGAGATAGGCGATGGTCGGATCGAGGGTGCGGGCACCGAGCTGCTCGGCGAGGGTGCCGATCAGGCCGGCTCGGATCACCGCGCCGTCGGGCTCGTAGACGTGGTCGCCGAGCGGTCCGGGCTCGGGATCGGCCGCGGAGCCGGCACGGCGGTCCAGCCGGTGGGCGCCGTGGCGGTCCACGAGCACGGCGGAGGAGAGCACGCCCTCCCGGGCCAGCGGCCCGAACCAGGCGGTCGCCTCGAGCACCTGGCCGTGGAAGGAGAGCCACTGCATCTCGACGTCCTCGGGCAGGGCGTCCCGTGCGATGCCGGGGCCGAGCTTCGCCCCCAGCGGGCCGGCCGCACCGTCGCGACCGAGGCGATGGGCGAGGTCGACGACGGTGGACAGCGGCGGTTCGTACTCCTCGGGATCGTGCAGGCGCCGGCTGCCGCCCCGGGCGGGGGCCCGCCGCGCCGGATCCAGCCAGATCCCCTCGGTGTCGCTCGGGTCGTGGCCCTCGGCCCGTCCCAGCCGGGCACGGGCGTTCGGGAAGGGGATGAGGTTGACGGTGGCCACGGCGACGGTCACCGGGTCGCGGTCCACGGCCTGCACAGCGATCCCGAGACCCGCCAGTGCCATCGCGTCCCCGCCGATGCCGCAGCCGAGGTCCGCGACGCTCGCCACGCCGGCGCGCTGGAAGCGCTCGGCGTGCAGGGCGGCGACCGGCAGGCGGGTGGCCTGCTCGAGGCCGTGGGGGGTGAACAGCATCGAAGAGGCGAACTCCCCGAACTTCTCCGTGGCCCGGGTGCGCAGCCGGGACTGGGTCAGCACCGCGGAGACCAGCTCGGGCGGATGTCCGGCCTCGCGCAGCCGTGCGGCCTGTCGCAGCGCGTCGTCCTCGCGGTACGGGGGCAGGGAGTTCAGCAGCGCCCAGCCGGCGGGCTGCAGCACGGGTTCGAGCGCGCGGAGCGCCGCCTCGGCATCATCGACAGGGGGCACGACCATGCCCACGAGAGTACCGGTCGGGCACCCGTCCGGAGTCACCGGCTGCCGCAGGACCTCCCGGGATCCTTCAGGCGCGGACGTCGAGCACGAGCTTCCCGCGGGTGTGGCCCTCCTCGAGCCGACGATGCGCCTGCGCGATCTCGCCCAGCGGCAGCACCTCGGAGACCTCGAGCGGGTAGCGGCCCGCGCGGATGCCCTGGGCGAGGCGGTCCAGACGGTCCCGGCCCGGGACGATCGTGGGGATCCGCGCCTCGATCCCCCGCTGCAGGGCGGGGGACAGATCCGCGAGCGAGGGGAGCGCGACGATCCTGCCGCCGCCGGCGAGCTGGTCGAGGCTGGGCAGGAACGTCGAGTGGTAGTGGGTGTCCAGCACGACGTCGACCCCGCGGCCGTCCGTGAGCCGCTGCACCTCGGCGGTCCAGTCGCGCTCGTCGTAGGAGATCGGGGTGGCACCGAGCTCGCGGATCCGCTCCGAGTTCGCAGAGCGCCCGGTGGCGAGGACCGTCTTCGCGCCGGCCTCCAGTGCCATCGGTATCAGCAGCTGGCCGACGCCGCCGGCCCCGCCGTGGATCAGCACCGTCTCGCCCTCCTCGATCCCGGCCGTGTCGCGCACGGTCGCGATGGCGGTGAGCCCCACCAGGGACAGGCCGGCCCAGCGCGGCAGGTTCTCCTCCGGGATCTCCCCGGGGATCGGGGCGAGGTCGTCCGCCGAGATCGCGATGACCTCGGCCGCCACGCCGCGCCGGTCGTCGGTGGAACGCATCCCGAACACCCGGGTGCCGACGGTGAGCCCGCGCGAGCCCAGCTCGGCCTCGTCCAGGCCGGAGCCGGCACCGATCACCACGCCGGACATCTCGCGGCCCGTGCCGGCCGGGAGCTCGAGATCCGTTGCCCGCCCGGAGGAGCCGTCGCGGATCTTGAAGTCCAGCGGGTTCAGACCCGCGAAGGCGACCTGCACCAGCACCTCGTCGGGGGCCGGTGCGGGCACCGCGGCATCGGAGTGGAGGGTCAGGACCTCGGGGCCGCCGAAGCGGTCGAAACGGATCTCTCGCATCTCCCCATGATGCACCCTGCAGCGACGCTCCGGCCATGGCGCCGTCACGGTGCCGAGGTCCCCTCGTCGAGAGCCCGGGATGAGGGATCATGGACAGTGCACGGCCGCTCGCCGTCCCGCCGCCCCGCCACCCAGGAGGATCATGTCCGACCCCCGCCCGGATCCCCAGCAGTGGCGGGACCTGCTGCTGCGCGAGATCGTCCTGCCGTCGGCCGTGGAGCCGGTGCCCACCGAGCAGGGCTGCGGCCGGCGCCTGGCCGCCGAGGTGCGCAGTCCGGAGGCGATGCCGTCCGTGCCGATCGCCGCGATGGACGGGTTCGCGGTCCGTCGCGGAGACCTCACCGTCCCCGGCCGGACCACCCTGCCGGTCAGTGCGGAGCTGCCTGCCCGGCCCGGCGCGGTCCCTGCCCTCGCCCCCGGCACCGCGGCGCGCATCATGACCGGCGCGGCCGTGCCGCTCGGCGCGGACGCGGTCGTCGAGGTCGAGGCGACGGACGCCGATCCCTTCGGACCGGTGCCGGCCGCGGTGACCCTCCACCTCCAGCAGCTTCCGCCCGCGCAGCGGCACGTGCGCGCTCCCGGCGAGGAGGTCGCTCGCGATGAGCTGCTCGCCGCCGCCGGGGACCGGGTGGGGCCGGGGCTCGTGGGCCTCGCCCGCGCGCTCGGGATGGCGACCCTGCCCACCTGCCGCCGTCACCGGGTGAGCGTGGTGGTCACCGGGGACGAGCTCACGGCCGGGGCCGAGTCGCCGGGCAGCGTGCGGGAGTCCAACGGCGCCATGCTCGCCGCCGCGCTGCGGGCCGCCGGCGCCGAGGCCCTGGCCCCGCTGCACAGCGGGGACGATCATGCCGGCCTGCGGGCCACCCTCGCCCGTGCTGCCGCGGACTCCGACCTGGTGGTGACCACGGGCGGCATCGGTCACGGGGCGTTCGACGTGGTCAAGACCCTGCTGGGGGAGCGCGGCAGCAGCACCTCACGCTTCGCGCACCTCGCCCTGCGGCCCGGTGGCCCGCAGGGATGGGGCCGGCTCGACGGCGGGGTGCCCGTGGTCCACCTGCCCGGCACCCCGGTCGGGGCGCTGGTCGGTTTCCATCTCTTCGTCCGGCCGCTGCTGGCGGGGGGCGCCGCCGCGGTGAGCACCGTGCTGCTCGGCGACACCACCGCCGACGGCGCTCGCCGGCGTCCCGGTGCGGTGCACGCGATGGCCGGCCGCCTGCGCCTCGGCGAGGACGGGCGCGAGCTCGTGGACCTGCTGCCGGGCAGGCGCCTGGCCCCCTACGGGCGGGCCGATGCGATCGTGCTGCGCGGGGCTCCCGGGACCGAGGACGGCTGGGCCCGGGTGGTGCGGCTCTGAGGCAGGGCTCGACTACCGTGGACCCATGCCTGCGCACCCCACCGTCCATGACCCCGGAGGCACCCTCCACCTGCGCCCCCACGGGGCGACCGTCCTGTGCATCGTCGTCGGCGTGCTGGGCCTCGCACTCACCCTCGATGCGGTGATCCGTGCCGGTTGGGAGGGTCTGCTGGTGCTGCCCGCGCCGCTGTTCGTGCTGGCCCTGGTGTGGATGGTGCTGTGGGCACCGCAGGTGGTGCTGCACGAGGAGGAGGTCGAGGTGCGCAACGTCCTTCTCACCCACCACCTCCCCTTCGCCGCGATCCAGGAGGTGCGCATCGGCGCGATGCTGCGCTTCGAGGTCACGACCCAGCGCGCCGCCACCTCGACGATCACCGCCTGGAACGCTCCGGCACTGAGCCGTGACGCCCCCTGGCGGCGGGAGGCGACGATGCACGAGCAGAACCTGCGCGGACGGGCCCACACCCCGCAGGAGCGGCTGGTCAACGATCAGCAGCGCAGCCGGTCCGCCGTGGTCAAGAAGCGCTGGGAGCGCTGGATGGACCGCCGGGACGCACGCGGCCGCACGCCGGTCGAGGGGACCGACGAGGTGATGACCACGACCCCCAACCTGCTGCCGATCGTCGTGGTGGCGGCCCTCGGGCTGCTCGTCCTCGCGCGCGCCCTGCTCTGAACGGACGCACCCGGCCCGAGCGCGCCGGAGCAAGACAGAGGGGCCGGACCGCCGCAGCGGTCCGGCCCCTCTGTCTCAGGAGACGGCGATCAGGCTCTGCTTCCTGCCTGATCTCCTGTCCGTGGCGCGCTCCGGAGACGGCGATCAGGCTCTGCTTCCTGCCTGATCTCCTGTCCGTGGCGCGCTCCGGATACGTCGATCAGGCGGTGATCCCGACCTGGGTCCAATCGGTGGTCTCGAACTGGGTGGCACCGGTGTTCACGACGCCCTCCTTGATGGCCACGATGTTGGGCGTGGCGTAGAAGGGGATGACCGTGAAGGTCTCGGCGATGATGTTGGACATCTCGTTGGCGAGCTCCTTGCGCTCGGCGTCGTCGAACGCGGCCAGGAGCTTCTCGTTGACCGGTCCGATGCGGTCATCGGCGTAGCCGGTGAAGTTCTGACCCGACTCGACCGGGTAGACCAGGTTCGCGGCGGAGGACTCCGGGAAGTTCGAGCCCACCCACGAGAAGGTCACCATATCGAAGGAGCCCGGCATGACGTAGTCCGGGAAGTAGCCATCGGCCGGGACTGTCTGCAGCTCGCAGTTGAAGCCCACCTCGTTGAGGTTGGTCTGCACCTGACGGGCACGGTCGGAGTTCGACTTGGTGTCCGCCGGGATGATGATCTTCAGATCCATGGACTTGCCGTCCTTGGAGCGCTTGTCGCCCTCGAGCGCCCAGCCCGCCTCGTCCAGAAGCTTGCCCGCGGCCTCCGGATCGAAGGCGAGTCCGCCCAGGGGCTCGTAGGAGTCCTGGTAGCCGTCCTGACCGGGCATGTAGACGAAGTTGTTCACCAGCACGATCGGCGCCTCGAGCGGGCCCACCACGGCGCGGCCGATGGCGTTGCGGTCGATCGCGCGGGCGATCGCCTCACGGACCTTGATGTCCTTGAGCAACCCGTCACCACCGTTGACGTTCATGGTCAGGTGGGTCCAGGTCAGACCGTTCGAGGTCTGGATGACCGCGTCCTCACGGCTCTTGGCCTGGGAGAGCACGTCGCCGGTACCCACGTCCAGCCAGTCGATCTCGCCGTTGGCGAAGGACTGCGGCTGCGTGGTCTGGTCGACGACCTGGAAGATGATGTTCTCCAGCTTCGGTGCACGACCCCACCAGTGCTCGTTGCGCTCGAGGGTGACGATGCCGCCGGAGGGATCGAGGCTCCCGACCTTGTACGGGCCCTTGCCCGGGGTGGGGGTGTCGGTGTAGCCGGTGTTGAAGGTCTCCGGGTCCGCGTACACGGAGGCCGGGGCCCCCGGGTGCACCAGGGTGATCCAGTCGATGAACGGGGTGGCGAAGACGATCTCGCCGCTGAACTCGTCATCGGTCTGCGTGATCGACTCGATCTGTTCGGAGCCGACGGTGGAGACGACCAGGAACTCCTCGTTGGTGCCGTTGGTGGCCTTCCACTCGGCGATCAGGTCATCGACGACGATCGGGTCGCCGTTGTCCCACTTGCCCTTGGGGTTGTACTTGAAGCGGATGGTCTGCGGGTCCTCGCTGACCATCTCCGCCGACTCGACGTAGTCGGGGTTGAAGGACTTCTCGTTGGTCTCCGTGTAGAGGAGCGCGGAGTTGCCCTGATCGGCCCCGCAGGGAGAGGCGATCTCGGTGGTGTCGGCGTTGTTGCCATCGACCTGCGCGCGGTTCCAGTTGGCGGGGAAGGTGAGGATCGCCTTGCGCAGAGTCCCGCCATCGGGGACCTGGTCGTACTCCATGCGCTCCCACGCGGTGGAGGGGAGCTCACCCTGCTCCTCTGCGGCCTTGTCGTTCTCCTCCGCGGCCTTCGACTGCTGCTCCTCCTCGGTGGCCTGGCCGCCGCAGGCGGCGAGCGCGGCGGCGGAACCGACCACGCCGGTTCCGGCGAGGAAAAGACGACGAGTGCTCGTGATCTTCATGGGTTTCTCTCTTCCTGGTGAGATGTGCTGCTCTGCACAGGGTCTCGGGATCTTGGGGGTGGTGGACGGGTACTGCGGTCTGTGGGTGCCGGGACGCGGGGTCTCAGCCACCGGTGGGGGACAGGGCGGAGATGGTGATGTCATCGAGACGCCCGATCTGATCGACGTGGTGGCAGGCCACCTTCGAGCCGCCGTGCGGCAGCGCCGCCGGATCATCGCCGAGGCATCTCGCCTGACGGCTCTCGTCGAGCATCCGGAACAGGGGACAGCGCGAGGCGAAGTTGCAGCCGGGGATGTCCTCGGTGGGGCTGGGGAGGTCACCGGTGAGCAGGATCCGCTGACGTTCCCGTTCGATCCGCGGATCCGGCACCGGCACCGCACTCATCAGAGCTCGGGTGTAGGGGTGACGAGGAGTCTCGTACACCTCCTGCACGGGGCCGTACTCGACGATCCGTCCCAGGTACATCACCGCGATCTTGTCCGCGATCTCCCGGATGATGGCGAGGTCGTGGGCGACGAACAGGTAGGACAGCCCCAGGCGGTCACGCAGATCCTGGAGCAGGTTCATCACGCCGGCCTGCACCGAGACGTCGAGGGCGGAGACCGGCTCGTCCAGCACCAGCACCTTCGGGTTGGTGATCAGCGAGCGGGCGATGCCGACACGCTGGCGCTGCCCGCCGGAGAACTCATGCGGATAGCGGTCGGTCATCTCCGGCGCCAGTCCCACCAGGTCGAGCATCTCGAGCACGCGACGGCTCCGCTCACCGCGGGCGACCTTGTGGACCGTCAGCGGCTCGCCGATGATGTCGCCGACGGGCATCCGCGGATCGACCGCGGCCATCGGGTCCTGGAAGACGATCTGCACGTCCTGGCGCATCTCCAGACGCTCGGCCCTCGAGAGCGTCCCGACGTCCTTGCCACCGACCTGCAGACTGCCGCGCTGCGGCGTGGCCAGCTCCATGATCTCGAGCGCGGTGGTGGACTTGCCCGAGCCGGATTCGCCCACCAGTCCGAGGGTCTCTCCGGGCAGGACCTCGAAGTCCACGCCGTCGACGGCCTTCACGGCGCCCACCACGCGGCGGAACACCGAGCCCTTGTACAGCGGGAAGTGCCGCACGAGGTCCTGGGCGCGGACCACCGGGTTGAGGGTGTCCGATTCCTTGAACTCGCGCTCCTCGTGCGGGGGGCGCGGGAAGATGTCGTTCGGCTTGAGGGTGCCGGCGGCGATCTCGTCGGCCCGATGGCAGGCGGCCTCGCGCCCGTCCTCGAGCACGGCGAGCAGCTCCGGCTCGGTGGTGAGGCAGCGCTCCTGCACGGCGGGGCAGCGATCCGCGAAGGGGCATCCCGGCGGCAGCTCGGCGAGGTTCGGCGGGCGCCCCTCGAGGGGGACCAGTCGTTCCTTGCCGGCGGTGAGCATGTTCGGCACCGAGCGCAGCAGACCCATCGTGTACGGCATCCGCGGGGCGTGGAAGACCTCGTCGACGGGGCCCTTCTCGACCAGCTTGCCCGCGTACATCACGGCCACCCGGTCCACATTGCCGGCCACCACGCCGAGGTCGTGGGTGATCAGCACGACGGCGGCCCCGGTGACCTCCTTGGCCTTCTGCAGCACCTCGAGGATCTGCGCCTGGATCGTCACGTCCAGCGCGGTGGTGGGCTCGTCGGCGATGATCAGCGTGGGATCGTTCGCGATCGCGATCGCGATCATCGCGCGCTGGCGCATGCCGCCGGAGAACTCGTGCGGGAACGCCTTGACCCTGCGCTCCGGCGCGGGGATCCCGACGATCTTCAGCAGCTCCACCGCCCGCTTCTCGGCGGTGCGGGGAGAGAGCTTCCTGTCGTGGAGGGTCAGCGCCTCCTGGATCTGCTGGCCGACGGTGTACACCGGCGTCAGCGCGGAGAGCGGATCCTGGAAGATCATCGAGATCTCCCGGCCGCGCAGCCGGGACAGCTGCGCATCGCTCATCCCCAGCAGGGAGTCGCCGCGGAAGGTGATGTCGCCGTCGATCTTCGCGGAGCTGGGCAGCAGGCCCATCACCGCGAGGGAGGAGACGGACTTTCCGGATCCGGACTCGCCGACGATCCCGAGGAACTCGCCCTCGTCCACGGAGTAGTCCACACCGCGCACGGCGCGCACGCCGCCGCTCGAGTTCGGAAAGGTGACGGTCAGATCTTTGACCTGCAGCAGAGGCTCAGGCACGGTTCACCTCACTGGTGGGGTCGATGGCATCGCGCAGGGCATCGCCCACGAGGGCGACACCGGTCAGCAGGGCGATCAGGAAGGACGCCGGGATCACGAACAGCCACGGGCGGGTGACGGCGGCGCCGGTGCCGTCCTGCAGGAGCGTGCCCAGGGAGACGTCCGGGGCCTGGATGCCCAGGCCGAAGAAGGACAGCGAGGTCTCCGCCAGGATCGCCATGGCGACGCCGAGGGCGCCGTCGATGATCAGCAGGGAGGCGACGTTGGGGATGATGTGGCGACGCAGGATGGTGGGGGTGCTGACGCCCATGAAGCGTGCGGCCTTGACGTACTCGCGCTCCTTCAGCGACTTCGTCTGGTTCTTCACGATCTGCGCCATGATCATCCAGCTGAAGAAGCCGATCGCGAGGACCAGCAGGCCCCAGGCGGGGAGGAACCCGAGCCACTGGAGGGCGGCGGGCAGGTTGCTGGGGTCGGCGATGGCGGGGGAGACGATCATCAGCACGTAGAAGACCGGCAGCACCAGCAGCAGGTTGATCATCCAGTTGGTGAACATCTCGAACACTCCGCCGAGATACCCGGCCAGGGACCCCATGATCGCTGCGATCAGCGTCGAGGTGGGAGCGGCGAGGAAGCCGATCAGCAGTGACTTGCGCAGCGCCGAGGTCATGGAGGCGTAGAGGTCCACGCCGATCGCGTCGGTGCCGAAGAAGTGCTGGGCACTCGGCGGGGAGTTGAAGTTGAACGTGTCCTGCTGACCCTGCTCGTAGATGTTGAAGAAGTCGCCGAACAGGGCGAAGGCCACGATGAGCGCCACGATCACGCCACCGATGTAGAAGTTCGGCTTGGTCTTGAGCCGGCGCCACACCAGGCGGCCGCGGGAGATCGGGCGGTGCGGATTCCGCCTCTGGTCCCCGGCCCCGGTCCGCTCGGCGAGGAGGATCGCGGTGGGCTCGATGTCCTGGGAGAGATCGCTGCTGTGGTCAGCGGGCGGCTGAGCATTCATCGACATGTCAGACCCTCACTCTCGGGTCGAGCGCGGCATAGAGCACTTCGGACAGGGTGGAGCTCATCAGCAGCAGGACCGCGGTGAAGCAGACGTTGCCCGCCAGCGCGTTGACGTCGGAGGTCTGGACCGCGACGATGCCGTACTTGCCCATGCCGTCCCACGAGAAGACGATCTCGAGGAACGCCGAACCGGCCACCAGGGTGCCGAAGCTGTAGGCGAAGTAGGTGGACATCGGGATCAGCGCGACGCGCACCCCGTGCTTGACCAGCGCACGGTTCCGGGTCGCGCCCTTGGCGCGGGCGGTGCGGATGAAGTCGCTGCCCAGCACGTCGAGCATCAGCGAACGCTGGTAGCGCGAGTACCCGGCCGCCCCGAACAGCATCAGCGCGATCGTGGGCAGCAGCAGGTGCACGAACCCGTCCCACACCTGCGGGAAGAAGCCGTCGATGCCCGGCGTGTAGGGACCGGTGAAGCGGATCGCCTGGACACCGAGCAGATCGTTGAAGTTGGTCGCCAGGATCATCAGGATCACGCCGCCGACGAAGGTCGGGGTGGAGATGAGGATGAACGAGGAGTAGGAGACGATCTGGTCCGAGGCCTTGTACTGCCGCACCGCGCCCCACACCCCGAGGGTGACGCCGAGGATCGCCGCCAGCAGGGCGCCCAGCAGGAGCAGGCGCAGGCTGAGACCGGCGCGGCTGAAGATCTCCATGACCACCCAGTCGCCGTTGAGGTCCTGGCCCAGCTTCTGGGAGAGCGGCTCGAAGAGCACCCGCTCGATCCACCACCAGGTGCGCAGCAGGACCGGATCCTTGTCGTTGACGCCGTAGGCGCTGAGGATGCCGTCGATCGACTCCTCCGGGATCGGGGGGTTGACCCCGAGGTACCGCCGACGCGGGAAGAAGAAGAGGCTCGCGGCGATGTACGCGAAGACGGTCGCCACGACCGTCAGGATCAGGTAGTTGACGAACCGCCGCAGGATGTACTTGATCATGCATCGGCTCCCGAGGTGGGATCCGGGGCGATCTCACGGGGGGCCGGGCGGGCGCTGCAGCAGCTGTGCCGGCGCGCCCCGGCGGACGAACGTGATCGCATCGTCGGGATTCCTCACATGGTCGGTGCTCGATCCGCAGCGATGCGGATCACAGAGCAGGTTTTTGAACTGTAGGGCACTCGGTGGCGCATCGTCGCGCCCACCACGGCCCCATGACCGAATTGTTATCCATCGGTAGCCTGTCGCTCCGGTGCGCGGCCGTGAGGGACACTACATCACATGGTGGAAAGACATGGAGTTTTCGGCAGGACTGTGCATGGGGTGTCTGATAGTGGGGTGCCCGGCTCCGGGGCGACCGGTCCCGACGCGTGGGCAGCGAGCGGTCAGCGGCCCGATATCCGCGCCCGTGCGGTCGAGCCGGCGCCGGCTCCGGTCCCGCAGGAGCGCTACCTCCGCCAGCTGCGGCTGCCCGAGCTGGGTGCTCTCGGCCAGCGCCGGTTGGCGGCCTCCCGGGTCGCGGTGATCGGCGCGGGTGGGCTCGGTGCGCCGGTGCTCACCTACCTGGTCGCCGCCGGCATCGGCGAGATCACCCTGCTGGATCCGGACACGGTGGACCCCACCAACCTCCACCGTCAGGTGCTCTTCACCGGCGAGGACCTGGGGCGCTCCAAGGCGGTGGCCGCCGCGGAGCACCTGCACGCGCTGAACCCCGAGGTGACGGTGCGCGCCGTGGTCGACGTGGTCACCCCCGAGAACGCCCTCGAGCAGCTCGCCGGCCACCATCTGGTGCTCGATGGCACCGACAACTTCCCCACCCGGTACCTGGCCTCCGATGCCTGCGAGCTGCTGGACATCCCCCTGGTGTGGGGCTCCATCCTCGGCTTCGCCGGGCAGGTGAGCGTGTTCTGGGGAGCCGGCGGCCGCGGCGTGACCTACCGCGACGTGCACCCGGTGCCGCCGCGCCCCGGGGAGGTGCCCAGCTGCTCCGAGGCCGGGGTGCTGGGGATGCTGTGCGGGGTGATCGGCTCGAGCATGGCCATGGAAGCGGTGAAGGTCCTGGCCGGCCTCGGGGACGTGCTGTTCGGGCGGCTCGCCCTCTACGACGCACTGCGTGCCCGCTGGGACGAGCTGCCGCTGGCGCGGGACCCGGGACGCCGCCCCGTGGAGAGGATCGAGGACGTGATGGCCACCTGCGGACTGCCCGGACCGACCGGACCGACCCTCGACGAGGTGACCGTCGCCGAGCTGCCCGCCCTGCTCGCGGAGGGCGTGCGGGTGATCGACATCCGTGAGGAGCACGAACTGGACAGCGGGATGGTCCGCGGCGCGGAGCACCTGCCGATGGGGGCGGTGCTCGCGCTGGCCGGGGCGGCCGGCGGAGGGGGACCGCGGGCCGAAGGACCGGCCGGCACGGGAGCCGCGGAGCCCGGCGACGACGCCGCGCCCGCGGGCCCCCGGCATCGCCTCGAGGGGGCCGTGCTCTACTGCGCGGCCGGCTCCCGTTCGGGTAGCGTGCAGCGCAGCCTGGCCGCCCAGGGGATCTCGGTGCGCTCGCTGCGCGGCGGCTTCGGTGCCGTGGACGGCACGGAGCTCGCGGTGGCCCCGCCGCGCTGAACGGCGCGGTGGCTCCGCCGGTGGGGCGGGGCGGCCCGGCCGGCAGCGCGGGTGGGAGCGGTGCTGCTCAGCCGCCGGCGAAGGGCGGCAGCACATCCAGGCGGTCGCCCTCGGAGAGACGCTGCTCGCGGCCCGAGCCGGCCACGGCGTTCAGTAGGAAGCTCGAGCGGCCGATCACCCGTGCCGCCGAGTCGGACGCGCCGGCCTGCAGCGCGTCGATCGCCTCCCCGAGCGTGCTCGCCTGCAGCGAGACCGCGTCGGCCCCGTACTCGGCGGCGGCGCCCGCGAACAGGCGCGCGGCGATGTGCGGTGCGGCGGGGGAGGCAGGTGCTCCTGGGCCGGCGGTGGTTCTCGCGGCCTCGGGCGTCCGCTCGAGGTCCCTCCGGTCGATGTCGGTCATCTCGTCCTCTCTCAGCCGCCGATCGCGCTCATGGGGCGCTCCGGCTGTACGAAGTCCTCACGGTCCATGCCGTGGCCGGCCTTCTTCCCCCATTGGGCGGCGCGCCAGATCTCGGCGATGGCCTCGTCGTCGGCGCCGGTGCGCAGCGCACCGCGCAGGTCCGTCTCCTCGCGGGAGAACAGACAGGTGCGCACCCGGCCCTCTGCCGTCAGGCGAGTACGGCGGCAGTCGGCGCAGAAGGGGCGGGTCACCGAGGCGATGATGCCCACCCGACCGCGCGGTCGGCCGGTGGCGCGGTCGGCGACCTCGAACAGCTCGGCGGGCGCGCCGTCGCGGGCCTCGGCCACCGGGGAGAGGGCGAAGCGGTCCGCGAGCATCGCATGGACGTCGCCGGCGGTGATCATCGAGCTGCGGTCCCAGATGTGGTCCGCATCCAGCGGCATCTGCTCGATCACGCGCAGTTGGAGCTCACGGTCCAGGCACCAGTCCAGCAGGTCCGGCAGTTCGTGATCGTTGACCCCGGGCAGCAGGACGGCGTTGATCTTGATCGGCGACAGCCCGGCCTCGCGCGCGCCGTCGATCCCGGCCAGCACCCGGTGCAGCAGCGGGCGCCGGCTGAGGCGTTCGAAGGTCTCCGAGACCACCGAGTCCAGGGAGACGTTGATCCGATCCAGGCCCGCGGCGCGCAATGGTGCGGCGCGATGGTCGAGACCGATCGCGTTCGTGGTCAGCGAGATGTCCGGGCGCCGCTCGAGAGCGGCGACCCCGGCGATGATCTCCTCGAGATCGGGCCGGGTCAGCGGCTCGCCGCCGGTGAAGCGGACCTGTTCGATGCCCAGACGCTCCACGCCGATGCGCACCAGGCGCACCACCTCCTCGACGCTCAGCAGCTGCTCCTTCTTCAGGAAGGTCATCCCCGAGGCGGGCATGCAGTAGGTGCAGCGCAGGTTGCAGAAGTCGGTGAGCGAGAGCCGCAGGTCGCTCGCCTCCCGGCCGAAGCGGTCCGCGAGCGCGGGTGTGTCGGGACGGTCGGAGGTATCGGGGAGGGACGCGGCCATCTCGTCGGTCCTGCGCGGCGTCGGCATCCCCAGCGAGATGCGGCGCGAAGCCATCTGCTCACCTTCTTCCGCTGCGGCCCGGCCGGGCCGCTGTCGGCTCCCAGCATACGGGGCAGGGCCGGCCGGGGGCGGGGACCGAGGGTCCTTGCCCGGCGCGCCATACTGGGAGGGCGCCGATGCCGTCGGCTCCCGGCGCGCAGACCAGCCCAGCCCGGCAACAGGAGTGAGCACGCGATGACCGGTGACCAGCGGATCCCCCTGGCCGATCACGTGGCGGACGCGGTCGCCCTGCTGGGGACCGTGCGCCGGAGCGAGGTGGTCCCGCTCGAAGGGAGGGCCGTCGGGCGCATCGCCGTGGCCGAGCAGCGCTCCCGCATCGACGTCCCCGGCCATGACAACTCCCAGATGGACGGCTTCGCGCTCTCCGCCGCCGCTCTCGGCGCCATCGGCGAGAGCGTGACCCTGCCGCTGGGGTCGGTGATCGCCGCCGGCGACGCCCCCGGCAGCCTGGAGCCCGGTACCGCCCGGCCGATCATGACCGGGGCCCCGATCCCTGCGGGCGCGGAGCTGGTGATCCCGGTCGAGGAGAGCGCCCCGGGCCGCTTCACGCCCTCGGCGCTGGCGGAGTCCACCGTCGCACTCGCCCCCACGGCCGTCGAACCCGGACGCTTCGTGCGTCGCCGCGGCTCGGACACCCGTCGCGGCGACACCGTGCTGCGCGAGCAGCGCCTGCTGACCCCGCCACGGATCGCGCACCTCGCCGCCTGCGGGATCCGTGAGGTGGAGGTGCTGGCACCGGTGCGGACGATCGTGCTGTCCACCGGGTCCGAGGTCCGCGCCGCCGGGGAGGGCGCCCCCGACCCCGGTGCTCTGTTCGATGCCAACGGTCCGGGACTCGCCGCCGCGCTCGCCGAGGCCGGCGCCGAGGTGGTGCACACCGGCGCCGTGCCCGACGACGCCGCGGCGCTGCTGGAGCACCTGCACGCGCAGATCCTCGCCCACGACGCCGACCTCGTCGTCACCAGCGGCGGTGTGAGCATGGGAGCGATCGAGGTGGTCCGTCACGCCGCCGAGCACGACGGCGTCGTCCTCGCCTTCCCCACGATCGCGATGCAGCCCGGCGGCCCGCAGGGCATCGGCACCCTCGAGGTCGCCGGACGCCGTGTGCCCTGGCTGGCCTTCCCCGGCAACCCCGTCTCCGCGCTGCTCAGCTGCGAGCTGATCGCCCGGCCCGCCCTCGGCGCCCCGTCCCGTCGGCGGCTGCGACTGCCGCTCCGGCTCGAGGCCGAGGAGCCCTCGCCGCCGGGACTGGACCAGTACCGTCGGGCCCGGGTGCTCCCCTCGGGGCGGGTGCGCCTGGTGGGCGGGGCCTCCTCGCACCTCCTGGGCGGATACGCCGCCGCCGACGCCCTGGTGCTGGTGCCCCGCGGCACCGCCGTGGTGCACGACGGCGACGAGCTCGAGACCCTGCTGATCCCCGGAGGAGACTCATGAACGATCTGTCCCACGTGCGGGCCGACGGCTCCGCCCATATGGTCGATGTGACCGACAAGGCCGTCACCTCCCGCGAGGCGAGCGCCCGCGCGGTGCTGCGCACCCGCCCCGACGTCGTCGACCGCATCGCCAGCGGCGACCTGCCCAAGGGGGAGGCCCTGGCCACCGCCCGGATCGCGGGCATCATGGGCGCCAAGCGCACCCCCGAGCTGATCCCGCTGTGCCATCCGCTGCCGCTGTCCGGGGTGGAGCTGGACCTGGTGCCCCGCGAGGACCGCGTGGAGATCACCGCCCGGGTGCGCACCATGGGCGTCACCGGCGTCGAGATGGAGGCGCTGACCGCCGCGACCGTCGCCGCACTGACCGTCTACGACATGATCAAGGCGGTCGACCACCTGGCCACCATCGACGGCGTGCAGGTGCTGACGAAGTCCGGCGGCCGCAGCGGGGACTGGACCCGCGCCGACGCCGAGGCGCGCGCGCCGCAGACGGCCCCTGACATCACGGCGGCAGGGGAGGAGCGAGGATGAAGCACATCCCGGCCCGACGCACCGACGCGGACTGCGCCGTGCGCGAGGACCCGGCGCAGATCCCGGCCCTGCGCGGCACCGCCCGGGTCATCATCGCCTCCACCCGCGCCGCCGACGGCAGCTACGAGGACCGCACCGGGCCGCACCTGGTGCAGTGGCTGCGGGCCCGCGGCCTCGACGCCGTCGACAAGCAGGTGGTCAGCGACGGCCCCGAGGTCGGCCGCGCCCTCGCCGCCGCCCTCGGGGACGGCATCGACATCATCGTCACCTCCGGAGGCACCGGGATCAGCCCCACCGATGTCACCCCGGAGCAGACCGCGCCCCTGATCGAGCGGGAGATGCCGGGGATCCTCGAGGAGGTGCGCCGGCGCGGAGCGCAGAAGATCGCGACCGCCCTGCTCAGCCGCGGCCTCGCCGGGATGGCCGGGCGCAGCTTCGTGGTCAACCTGCCCGGCTCCCGCGGCGGTGTGGAGGACGGCATCTCCGTGCTCGACCCGCTGCTGGACCATCTGTTGGAGCAGCGCGACGGAGGAGACCACGCATGACGGGCACCGGAACCCCTGCCGCCGGAGCGGGCAGCACCGGGCGGACGCAGCCCGACCCGACCCGCGGCGCCACCCCCTTCGGGGCCGACGGCCAGGATCTGCGCATCGCGGGGGACCCCACGATGGGCGATGCCGCCCAGCGGGCCCGCTGCGCCGAGATCAGCCAGGAGCCGCTCGCTGCGGAGCGGATGATCGCCGCGGTCACCGATCCCCGCTGCGGAGCGGTGGTCACCTTCGACGGCGTGGTGCGCGACCACGACGGCGGGCGCGGCGTGGAGCGATTGGAGTACTCCGCGCACCCCAGCGCGGGCGAGGTCATCACCGCGGTGGCCCGCGAGATCGCCGACCGCTATCCGGACACGCTGGTCGCCGTCGCCCACCGCCACGGTCCCCTGGTGATCGGGGACTCGGCCCTGGTGTGCGCCGTCGCCGCCCCGCACCGCAAGCAGGCCTTCACCGCCTGCGACGACCTGGTGGACACCGTCAAGCAGCGGGTGCCGATCTGGAAGCACCAGGTCTTCGACGACGGCGGGACCGAATGGGTGGGGGCGCTGGGCTGATGCGCATCCTCCACCTCAGCGACACCCACGTGTACGGCGACCCCGCTGCCCGCCACTACGACCGCATCGACACCGCCGCGGCTCTCCGCGGAGTGCTCTCCAGGCTCCAGGGGCTCCGCGACATCGACGCCGTGGTCCACACCGGGGACGCCTCCGAGGACGGCACGCTCGAGAGCTACCGTCGGCTGCACGAGATCCTCGATCCCTTCGCCGCCGCCTGGGGCGCGCCGCTGGCCGTGGTGATGGGCAATCACGACGTCTCCTCCGTCTACGGGGACGGCGTCGCCCCCGGGCAGCGCGTGGCCGAGCGGCAGGACCGGGTGGTCCCGCTGGCAGGAGGGGGCCGTGCGGTGCTGCTGGACACCAGCGTCCCGCGCGCGGGGTACGGGCATCTGGAGGCGGAGCAGCGCGACTGGCTCGGCACGGTGCTGGCCGAGCCCGCGCCGGCCGGGACGGTGCTCGCGCTCCACCATCCTCCGCTGGTCGCCGCGACGCCGTTGCAGCGTGCCCTGGATCTCGACGGGCTCGCAGAGCTCGGCGCGGTCCTGGCGGGCACGGACGTGCGGATCGTGCTCGCCGGGCACTACCACCATGCGATGACCGGGTCGATCGCCGGGATCCCGGTCCACGTCGCCCCGGGCGTCGCCAATGTCGTCGACCCCCTCACGGAGGGCGCCGACGAGCAGGCCCTGGCGCTGTCCGGGGTGAGCGTGATCGACCTGGGGGAGGGGCCGCCGCAGGTGCTCAGCGCAGTGCACCCGAACCGGGGGGACACGCTCGAGGAGGTGGGGCGGCCGGTGTACAGCTTCAGCCCCGACCAGGTCGCGCGGATCATCGCTGCGGCGGGGCGCGGAGCCGAGCGCCGCTCCCGCTGATCGGCGACTGCCGCCCCGGACAGGCGAAAGCCCCTGCAGACGGGGTCTGCAAGGGCGTCGACGAATGAGCTGCGGCGGTCAGCGACCCATGCCGATGGAACTGATCCCCTGGCTGGAGCGAGCCTTGCTCAGGGCGGCGTAGTCCGCGCCGAGACGGGTGCCCCCGAGGTGCTGGCGCTCGACGTCCTGGCCCTGCATGCGGTCGGACATGCGCTCGAGCGCGGCGCTGAGAGTGCGGAGGAAAGTCATGATCCAGGGTCCCTTCGGTGCGGAGTGCGGTGAGTGGCCGGGCTCCTGGTGCGCAGGAGCATCGGCGTTCTCGATGACTCCTTCTTATCCTGTGGACACGGGTGGAGTCACGAGTCCGCGGTCCACAAGTTGCCCGGTTCACAAAAAGTATGTGACCTGGTGCTCTTCGACCGTCCGGGGGGCGATGAGCGGGGGAGCGGCGATGCCTCGACCGGGAGGGAGGACGCCGGGATGCGCGGTGCCGGCAGGGGCGCCGGGGCCGCGATTTAGCACTCACCTTGCGTGAGTGCCAGCGAGGTCCTAGAGTTGCGCCGTTGGCAGTCGACGGCCGAGAGTGCCAGAGACTGCCGCAGAGGGATCTACCCCGGTCGGCACCGCGACGACGATCGGGAACGGGTCCCGCCACCCAAGAACTCACGCAGAGTCACATCTCTTCATGAAGGAGTGAGCCGCATGTCGGTCTCCATCAAGCCCCTCGAGGATCGCGTCGTCGTCAAGCCCCTCGAGGCCGAGCAGACCACCGCCTCCGGCCTGGTCATCCCGGACACCGCGAAGGAGAAGCCCCAGGAGGGCGAGGTCGTCGCCGTCGGCGCCGGCCGTTTCGACGACAAGGGCGAGCGCGTGCCCATGGACGTCAAGGTCGGCGACAAGGTCGTCTTCTCCAAGTACGGCGGCACCGAGCTCAAGTACGGCAACGACGAGTACCTCGTGCTCGGCGCCCGTGACATCCTCGCGATCATCGAGAACTGAGCGGACTGAACCTTATGCCAAAGGAGATCCTGTACAACGAGGACGCGCGTCGCGCCCTCGAGCGCGGTGTCGACAAGCTCGCGAACACCGTCAAGGTGACGCTCGGCCCCAAGGGTCGCAACGTCGTCCTGGACAAGAAGTGGGGCGCCCCCACCATCACCAACGACGGCGTGACCATCGCCCGTGAGATCGAGCTCGAGGACTCCTACGAGAACCTCGGCGCGCAGCTCACGAAGGAGGTCGCGACCAAGACCAACGACGTGGCCGGCGACGGCACCACCACCGCCACCGTCCTCGCCCAGGCCATCGTGCACGAGGGCCTGCGCAACGTCACCTCCGGGGCTGCTCCGGCAGCGCTGAAGCGCGGCATCGAGAAGGCCGTGGACGCCCTCTCCGAGAAGCTCGGCGAGATCGCCACCCCGGTCGACGGCAAGGCGCAGATCGCCTCGGTCGCCTCGGTGTCCAGCCAGGACCGCGAGATCGGCGATCTGCTCGCCGAGGCGTTCGACAAGGTCGGCAAGGACGGCGTCATCACGGTGGAGGAGTCCTCCACCACCGCGATGGAGCTGGACTTCACCGAGGGCATGCAGTTCGACAAGGGCTACATCTCCCCGCACTTCGTCACCGACGCGGACCGCCAGGAGACCGTCCTCGAGGGCGCCAACGTGCTGCTGCACCAGGGCAAGATCTCGGCCGTGGCCGACATCCTGCCGCTGCTGGAGAAGGTCGTCGAGGGCGGCAAGCCGCTGTTCATCATCGCGGAGGACGTCGACGGCGAGGCACTGTCCACGCTGGTCGTCAACAAGATCCGCGGCACCTTCAAGGGTGCTGCGGTCAAGGCACCCGCCTTCGGTGATCGCCGCAAGGCGATGCTCCAGGACATCGCGGTGCTCACCGGGGCCCAGGTCGTCACCTCCGACCTCGGTCTGGACCTCAAGACCGTCGGCACCGAGGTGCTCGGCCAGGCCGGCCGCGTCGTCATCACCAAGGACTCCACCACCATCGTGGGTGGCGCCGGTGATGCGCAGGCGGTGGACGATCGCGTCGCGCAGATCCGCGCCGAGATCGAGAACACCGATTCGGACTGGGATCGCGAGAAGCTCCAGGAGCGCCTCGCGAAGCTGGCCGGCGGCGTCTCC
The DNA here is from genome assembly GCF_002407185.1 of Brachybacterium vulturis. Lineage (NCBI taxonomy): Bacteria > Bacillati > Actinomycetota > Actinomycetes > Micrococcales > Dermabacteraceae > Brachybacterium > Brachybacterium vulturis. Next base: position 3,373,372 of record NZ_CP023563.1, on the reverse strand, counting down.
GTGATCAAGGTCGGAGCTCACACCGAGGTGGAGCTCAAGGAGAAGAAGATGCGCATCGAGGACGCGGTCTCCGCGACCCGCGCTGCCATCGAGGAGGGCATCGTGGCCGGTGGCGGAAGCGCCATCGTCCAGGCCTCCGCCGTCCTCGCGGACGGTCTCGGGCTCGAGGGCGACGAGGCCGTGGGCGTGCGCGCCGTGGCCCGTGCGGTCGTCGAGCCGCTGCGCTGGATCGCCGAGAACGCGGGGCTCGAGGGCTACGTCGTCGTCGAGAAGGTCAAGGAGGCTCAGACCGGCACCGGTCTGAACGCCGCGACCGGCGAGTACGTCGACCTCGTCTCCGCGGGCATCATCGACCCGGTCAAGGTCACCCGCTCCGCTCTGCGGAACGCGGCCTCGATCGCCGGAATGGTGCTGACCACCGAGACCCTCGTCATCGAGAAGCAGGACGAGGAGCAGGAGTGAGGTCGTGAGCCGTCGCTCGGCACTGCGCTGAGCCGGCTCGCATCGTCCGGGGCGGGCGGCATGGGGAGACCCCTGCCTCCCGCCCCGTCGTCATCCCGGAGGCGCGGGCATCGATACCGGACGCGCTCGGCGCGCCGCATCGTCCGCGCCCCGGCGCGTCACCTCGGGGTGCTCGCCCCTCGGCCTAGGATGGGCTGAGTCACATCACATCGACGGCGGGAGGAGCAGTGGTGATCAGCACGCCCGATGCCGCCTCCCCGGCCCAGGACGGGGATCTGCCCACTCGCACCTTCGGACCGCCCGCGTCCGTGGTGATCGGCACCCTGGTGGTGGGGGTCGTCTTCCTGGTGGTGCTCGAGTTCCTGGTGATCATCAGCTTCGTCGGTCAGAGGCTCTGGCGCGAGCCGGCGCTGATGCACGATCTGGTGTTCACCCTCCCGCTGCTCATCTGGGTGCTGATCGCGATCGCGGTGACGGTGGTGTGCCTGCGGGTGCTCACCTCCTGGCTCCACATCGATGAGGACGGCTTCGTGCTGCGGAGCCTGTTCCGCCGCACCCGCACCGCCCGATGGCAGGACGTGGGGCTGGTCATCGCCGCCCGGGACATCGACCGCGGCTCCCCCGCCGCCGAGGCGCTCGACGCTCCCGAGACCGCCTACGACGGCGTGTACGTGATGGACTCCGCGGGCCGGCGGATCCTCGCCGTCTCGAGCCGGTTCTTCGGACCGCGCGCCCAGGAGATGACGCTGCACCGGGCGCGGGAGGCCGGGGTGCGCATCGAGCACATCGACGCGATCAGCCACGTCGAGCTGCGGGAGCAGGCGCCCCAGGCGATGAGCTTCGTGGACCGCCACCCCAACCCGCTGCTGGTGGCACTGATCCTCTTCTACATCGGCCACAACCTGCTCACCTTCATCGTGTGGGGGCTGTGAACCGCCGACCCACCGGCTCCGACGGACCGCCGGAGCCGCGTCCCGGACGCGCTGCCCGGCGGCGTGCGCGACGGCGCCCGGCGCCGCTGCCGCAGCGCGAGGGCCTGGACGCCGTGCGCTGGCGGGTCCCCCAGGACACCCCGGCCGGGCGCGGGGCGCTCGAGCTGTTGCGGGAACGCTTCCCCGCCCTCGCCGACCCCGCTGCGACGCCGCTGTCGGAACGCTTCGCCGCCGGGGAGATCGTCGATGCCGAGGGGCGCTCCTGGGCCGCCGAGGACCCGGCCGTGCCGGGGGCGGAGCTGTGGTTCCATCGGGAGCTGCGCCCCGAGGAGGTCCCCGAGGTCGAACTCGCCGTTCTGCATCGGGACGAGCACCTGCTGGTGATCGACAAGCCGCACGACATCGCCACCATGCCCCGCGGTGCGCACATCCTCGCCAGCGCGCTGGTGCGACTGCGCCGCGCCACCGGGATCCAGAGCCTGGTGCCGCTGCACCGGCTGGACCGGCGCACGGCCGGAGTGCTCGCCTTCGGCATCCGTGCCGAGGAGCGTTCCGCCTACCAGCAGCTGTTCGCCCGTCGGGAGGTGGACAAGGCCTACGAGGCCGTCGTGGCCCCCGCACCGTCCTCGTCGCTGCCGCGGTGCCCGGGCCAGCGGTGCCTGCTGCGGGACCGGCTGGTCACACAGCGCGGTGCGCTGACCACGCAGGTGCTGGCCGGGGAGCCGAACGCCGAGACGGAGCTCGAGGTGCTCGCGGCGGACGCCGCCGGCATGCTGCGGATCCGCCTGCGGCCGCGCACCGGCCGCACCCATCAGCTGCGCGCCCAGCTCGCTGCCCGCGGCGCACCGATCCTGGGTGAGGACCTCTATTGGCCGCCGCAGCGAGCGCGCCCGTCCGCCGACCTCTGGCCGGAGGACCTGTCGCTCCAGCTGCTGGCGCGCCGCCTGGCCTTCGTCGACCCCCTCACCGCGGAGCGCCGGGAGTTCCGCAGCGCGCAGGAGCTGAGTGCGGCGTCTCGTACCCTGGGCCGGTGACCGACCCCCGCACCCCCGATGACGCCGCCCCGGCTCCTGCGCCGCGCCGCACCCGGAACGGTCAGGTGGTCGTGGGCCCCACCCTCCGGGCGCGCTATGTTCCCGCCGCGTTGATCGGCCTGCCCCTGGTGGCGGTGCTGCTGAGCCCCTTCGCCGGCGCGGGGATCCAGCAGTGGCGCTCCTCCCGCCTGCACGGCGGGCACGAGGACCTGCTCGTGCAGATCCTGGAACCCGCCGCGGTGCAGCTGCTGCTCGGCGCTCTCGCGCTGTGGGTGCTGTTCGCCCTGTGGGCGCTGATCCCGCTGCTGCTGACCCATCGGGTGGTGCTGCTGGACGAGCGTGCCGGGACCCTCGCGCTCCACAGGGGCCTGCGTGTCGCCGACCGGGCCACGCTGGCCCAGGTGCGGTATGCGACCGGGGACGCCGAGCGCGGCGGCCTGGCGCTGATCGGCGTGGAGGGCGGGGCAGGGACCGACGGTGAGGAGCTGGAGCGGCAGTGGGTGGTGCCCGAGAGCGGATGGGACGCCGCCGCCTTCGACGGGCTGCGCACGCTGCAGGCCGCGGCCGGGCTGCGTCCTGCCCCGTCCCGCGCCGAACTGGTGCGCGAGAACCGCCGGAGCCGTCGCGAGCGCAGCCATCGGGAGCTCGCCGCCCGCCTCGGCATGCCCTGGCGGGAGGAGTACGCGGACGACGAGGCCGCGTTCCAGGCCGAGTTCGACCGGGTGCGCCGAGTGCTCGGCGGCAGGGAGCGGCCGCGGGAGGGGGACCCCCGACCCTGAACGCGGGCCCTGAACGCGGACCCTTGGCTGCAGCGCTCTGGCCGACGACGGCGCAGGCGCCGGGGTCGGCTCAGAAGATGGCGCGCAGCACCAGGACCACCACGGCACCGATGCCGGCCGCGGCGGGGAGGGTGATGATCCAGGCCAGGAAGATCGGCCGCATCAGCTTCCAGTTGGCCGCATGGTTGACGATGCCGACGCCGAGCACGGCGCCGATCAGGATGTGCGTGGAGGAGACCGGCAGACCGAGCACGGAGGCGAGGAGCACCACCGAGGCGGCGGCCAGCTCGGCGGCGAAGCCCGAGGAGGGGTGCATCGCCGTCAGCCCCGTACCGACGGTGTGGATCACCTTGCGCCCCACGAACCACAGTCCGGAGATCAGGGCGACCCCGAACGCGATCAGCACGGCCGTCGGCACGGCGGCCTCGCTCGCGATCCTGCCGGTGCGCAGCACATCGAGGACGGCCGCGAAGGGACCGATGGCGTTGGCGATGTCGTTGGCGCCGTGGCTGAAGGCGAAGGCGCAGGCCGTGAAGACCTGCATCCAGCTGAACATGATGAAGGTCGCGCGGGAGATCGACTGCTTCTTCAGGGCGCGGGCGAACACGGTCGTGGCCATCCACACGCCCACCGCGAGCATGATCAGCAGCAGGACGCCGTTCCCGAGGGAGATGTCCAGGCCCACGTTCTTCAGCCCCTTGAACACCAGCATCCCCGCGAGCAGCACCGAAGCCCCTGCGGCGAGCGGGGGGACGCGCTTCTCGAGCGCATGGTAGGCCGCTCGGCGCTCGACCTTGCGCGCCGCCTTGCGCTCCTTCTTGGTCAGGTGCGAGGCGTGCTCGGCCAGCTCCGCCCCGGGCCCGCCGGGGGTGAGATCCAGCGCTGCGGACTCGGCGAAGGCGGACTGCTGGAGCTCGGAGACGCGCTCGTAGCCGGCCACGTGGCGGCCGGACTCGTCCTCGGAGCCGTCCTCGTCCTCCTCGTCGTCCTCATCGTCCTCGGCGTCGTCGAAACCGCGCGAGCCCAGGGCGATGGCCCGGGCGGACGGCGCCAGGATGTGGCGCTTGATCGCGCCGAACAGCAGGTATGCGGTGACACCGCCGAGCAGCGGAGAGAGGATCCAGGAGATGACGATCTGCCCGATCTCGCCCCACTGGACCATCTCGAGCCCGCCGGTGCCGGTGACCACCCCGGTGGTGACGGCTGCGCCGACGATGCCGCCGATGATCGCGTGGGTGGTCGAGACCGGCCATCCCATCCGGGTGGCGAGCAGGAGCCAGACGGCGGCGCCCAGCAGGGCGGCCATCATGATGTAGGCGAAGGACAGCGGGTCGATGTGCATGGCCCCGATGTCGACGATCCCGCTGCGCACGGTCTCGGTCACGGAGCTTCCGGCGAGGACCGCGCCGGAGACCTCGAAGACGGCAGCGACCATGAGCGCCTGCTTCATCGTCAGCGTCCCCGCCCCGACGCTGGTGCCGAAGGAGTTCGCGACATCGTTGCCGCCGATGTTGAACGCCATGAACAGCCCGAAGGCGATCGCGAGGATCAGCAGGAAGGCGTTGACATCCGTGCCGGTGTGGGTGAACGACCAGATGGCGAAGGCGACGGTGGCCGCCACCGTCATCAGTCCAGCACCGAGATGCCAGTTCCGGTCGGGGCCGAGGAAGCCCGCGGGGACGGGCGCGTCGGTGGTCGTCTGAGCGGGCGTGCCAGGCATCGTCGATTTCCCGGGGGTGAGGGGGATGAGGGCGCCCGGAGACGCGCGGGCGCTCCGGAGACCCCAGAGAGGGCCGCGGCCACTGTAGGCCGAAGAACGACGAGCGGGCGAACATCGTCCGAACTCCGCATGAGATCACAGCACCGCGATGCCGGATCCGCCCACACGGGGGAGGCCAGCGGCGGTCCGCGGCGCAGGCGCGGCGGATCCGGCGCCCGCGCCCCGGCCGCTGTGGGGGTGATCCCGCCCACCACGCCCATCGGCGCAGGTCAATGACCTCGGTGGCGAGCCGCCCTGTGGTGGGCGCGACTGCGCACGGGGCGCTCGCGCCGCTACCATCGATCCATGACGAGCGCGGATCCCTTCGGTTTCATCGGACTCACCTACGACGACGTGCTGCTGCTGCCGGGGGAGACCGACGTGATCCCCTCGGAGGCGGACACCACCAGTCGCCTCACCCGCGAGATCTCCCTGCGGATCCCGTTGGCGAGCGCGGCGATGGACACCGTCACCGAATCCCGGATGGCGATCGCGATGGCCCGCCACGGCGGCATCGGCATCCTCCACCGCAACCTCTCCATCGAGGACCAGGCCCATCAGGTCGACCTCGTCAAGCGCACCCAGACCGGGCGCATCACCAACCCCGTCACCATCGGCCCCGAGGCCACCCTCGAGGACTTCGACTCCATCTGCGGGCAGTTCCGCGTCTCCGGACTGCCGGTGGTCGATGCGGAGCTGCGCCTGCTGGGCATCTGCACCAACCGCGACCTGCGCTTCATCCCGGTCGCCGAGTGGGCGACCACGAAGGTCGGCGATGTGATGACCACCGAGCTGTTCACCGCTCCCGACGACGTCACCGCCGAGCAGGCCACCGCGATGCTGCGGAAGAACAAGCGCGAGCGCCTGCCCCTGATCGACGCCGACAACCGCCTGACCGGGCTCATCACCGTCAAGGACTTCGTGAAGTCCGAGCAGTTCCCCGACGCCTCCAAGGACGGCCAGGGCCGCCTGCTGGTCGGTGCGGGCGTGGGCTTCTTCGGCGACTCCCTGGAGCGGGCCGGCGCGCTGCGCGAGGCCGGGGTGGATGTGCTGGTGGTCGACACCGCCAACGGCCACGCCCGCCTGGCGCTGGAGATGATCCGGGCGATCAAGAACGATCCGCACTTCGCCGAGGTCCAGGTGATCGGCGGCAACGTCGCCACCCGGGCCGGCGCACAGGCGCTGGTGGACGCCGGCGCGGACGCCGTCAAGGTCGGCGTCGGGCCGGGCTCCATCTGCACCACCCGCGTGGTCGCCGGCGTCGGGGTCCCGCAGATCACCGCGATCCATGAGGCCGCCAAGGCCTGCGGCCCCGCCGGGGTGCCGCTGATCGGCGACGGCGGTCTGCAGTACTCCGGCGACATCGCCAAGGCGCTGGTCGCCGGGGCCGACACCGTCATGGTGGGGTCCCTGCTGGCCGGCACCGAGGAGTCTCCGGGCGAGGTGGTGCTGGTGGGCGGCAAGCAGTACAAGGCCTACCGCGGCATGGGCTCCCTCGGCGCGATGTCCTCCCGCGGCAAGAAGTCCTTCTCCAAGGACCGCTACTTCCAGGCGGACGTCCCCAGCGACGACAAGATCGTGCCCGAGGGCATCGAGGGCCGCGTCTCCTACAAGGGCCAGCTCGGCTCCGTGGTCCACCAGCTCACCGGTGGTCTGCACCAGTCCATGTTCTACGTGGGCGCGCACACCGTGCCCGAGCTCAAGGAGCAGGGGAAGTTCGTGCGGATCACCGCCGCCGGGCTGAAGGAGTCCCACCCCCACGACATGGCCGCGATCATGGAGGCCCCGAACTACAGCTCGCACTGAGCGGGCGACGGAGGCGGCCGCCGCGGGCTCAGCTCTCCGTGCTCGCGGCCTGCTGCGCCGTCTCGGTGCCATGCTCGTAGCCGATCAGCCACAGCACGCCGAAGCGGTCCCGGACCTGCCCGTCGGAGGCTCCCCACGGGCGTCGCTGCAGGTCTTCGACCACCTCACCGGCCTCGGCCAGGCCCGCGAACCAGGTGCGCAGCGTCGTCGGCTCCGCGGTGCCCAGCAGGGCGATCATGAGGCCGCGGGCGGAGAACGACTCGTCCTCCGCGCCGGCGTCGGCGACGCACAGGTCCACGGCCCCGCTGAGCACCCCGTGGGCGATCGCGGCCCCCGGACCGTCGGTCCGTCCGAACTGTGCGAAGCTGTGCCGCTCGACGGTGCCGCCGAACACGCCGCGGTAGAACTCGAGCGCGTCCGCAGCGGTGCCGGGCAGGTGGAGGTACAGGGATGGTGCGGGCATGGGCTCTCCTCCGGATCGTGCCGTCGCCCCGAGGACCGGGGGCGTGGAGGTGATCATTCCTCCCCGAGGGGCCTGCGTCCACATCGCCGGCTCCGCGGCGCCGTCGGTCGGTCCCCGCGTCTAGGCTGAGCGCATGAGCGCGAGCACCACGTCCTGGATCGATGCCCCCCTGCTCGGTTTCGACACCGAGACGACCGGCACGAATGTCGCCGGCGACCGGATCGTCACCGTCGCCCTGGTGCATTCGGTGGGACCGGGGCGGGAGAACGAGACCGTCGCGACCTGGCTGATCGACCCGGAGATGGACATCCCCGAGCCGGCGCAGCGGGTGCACGGGATCAGCACCGAGCACGCCCGGGCCCACGGGATGAAGGCCGCCGAGGCGCTCGACGAGGTCGCTGCTCTGATCGCCGAGTCGCTCGGGAAGGACATCCCGCTGGTCGCCTTCAACATCAGCTTCGACCTCGCGATCCTGGAGAACGAGCTGACCCGTCTGGGCCTGCCCACCCTCACCCAGCGCCTCGGTCACGACATCGCGCCGGTCATCGACGGCCTGGTGATCGATCGCGGGGTGGATCGCTACCGCAAGGGGAAGCGCACCCTCACCGACGTGCTCGCGCACTTCGGGATCGAGCAGGACGGCCGTCTCCACACCGCTGACGTCGACGTCTCCGCCACCTTGGACGTGGTGCGCGCGATCGCCGCCAAGTACCCGAAGGTCGCCGCCTCCTCGCTCGAGGTGCTGCACCGGGAGCAGACGGGCTGGCACCGCCGCTGGGCCGAGGGGATGAACGAGTGGCTGACGAAGAAGGGCAAGACGCCGGACGTCAACACGGCGTGGCCGCTCTGACCCGGCTCACGGCTCGTCGCTCACTCCGCATCCCCGGCCTCCTGCCAGCACCTGGAGGTGCACTGCCGGGCGAGGTGGGCGAGCAGGGCCACCGCCCCGCCGCAGAGCAGCAGCGGCCATCCGGGTTCGAGGCCGGACGGCCTGCCGTCGAGCAGCGACCACACCCCGAGCGCCCCCATCAGCGCGATCGATGCCCCCACCCCGATCACCCACACCGCGTGCAGGGAATGCGCATCGACCAGCTGCCGGCGCACCTCCGGCAGCGCGGCCCCGGCGCGGCGGCGCCGCCGCCGCGACTGCGCCCTCAGCAGCAGCTGCAGCACACGGGTCAGTGAGTAGCCGCCGAGGGCGAGCGCAGCGGCCAGCACCAGCTCGTTCATCGGCCGTGCCTGGTCCGCGGCGGGGACCGTCCTGGCCGCCTCCACCACGGCCAGCACCGTCAGGACCACGCCGGCGGCGGCGACCAGGGACGGCAGCAGCGGGGTGGGGCCGGCGGCATGCTCGGAGCTCATCGTTCCACGGTAGCCCGCGACGCGCCCTGCGCCGGGTGCGAGGACGGAGCAGTCCGGGCCGACGGTAGACTCCCCCTGTGATGAGCGAGATCGAGATCGGCCGCAACAAGCGGGGACGGCGCAGCTACAGCCTGGACGACGTGGCGGTGGTCCCCTCCCGGCGCACCCGGGACCCGGAGGACGTCTCCACCGCCTGGCAGGTGGACGCCTACCACTTCGACATCCCGATCTTCGCCGCCCCCATGGACTCCCTGATGTCCCCCGAGACCGCGATCGCGCTCGGTCGCCACGGCGGGCTCGGCGTGCTGGACCTCGAGGGCCTGTGGACCCGCTACGAGGACCCCACCTCCCAGTTCGACCGCATCGCCGGCGCCTCCGATGACGAGGTCGTGGGCGTGATGCGCTCGGTCTACGAGGAGCCGGTCAAGACCGAGCTGATCCGCGACCGGCTCCAGCAGCTGCGCGATGCCGGGGTCACGGCGGCCGGGGCGCTGTCCCCGCAGCGCACCCAGGAGCACTGGAAGACCGTCGTGGACGCCGGCGTGGACCTGTTCTTCATCCGCGGCACCACCGTCTCCGCCGAGCACGTCTCCACCACTCGTGAGCCGCTGAACCTCAAGCGGTTCATCTACGAGCTGGACGTCCCGGTGATCGTGGGCGGCTGCGCCACCTACACCGCCGCCCTGCATCTGATGCGCACCGGTGCGGCCGGGGTGCTGGTCGGCTTCGGCGGCGGCGCCTCGCAGACCACCGAGGAGACCCTGGGCATCTCCGTGCCGCTGGCCGGTGCGGTGGCCGACGTCGCCGCCGCCCGCCGCGACTACATGGACGAGTCCGGTGGCCGCTATGTGCACGTCATCGCCGACGGCGGCCTGGGCCGCTCCGGCGACCTGGTCAAGGCCATCGCCTGCGGCGCGGACGGGCTGATGGTCGGCGCGGCTCTCGCCCGCGCCGAGGAGGCCCCGGGGCAGGGGCACCACTGGGGCAGCGAGGCCCATCATCCGACGCTCACCCGCGGTCACCGGGTCAGCGTGGGCACGGCGGCACCGCTCGAGCAGATCCTCTTCGGGCCCTCGATCGCGGCCGACGGCACCACCAACCTCATCGGGGCGCTGCGCCACGCGATGGCCACCACCGGGTATCTCGACCTCAAGGAGTTCCAGCGGGTCGACGTCATCGCCCAGCCATGAGCTGCGCGGAGGGGCTCCGCGCCTGAGGGCGCGGCCGGATGACCTCAGGCGCTGCGCGCCACCTCCGAGGCCTGCTGGGCGATCGAGAGCTCCTCGTTCGTCGGCACGATCATCACCGTCACCCGCGACTGCGGCGTGGAGATCACCCGCGCCTCCTTGCTGCGTGCGGAGTTCGCCTCGAGATCCAGTTCGATGCCGAGCTCCTCGAGACCGGTCAGCAGCCGTTCGCGCACCATCGGCACGTTCTCGCCGATGCCCGCGGTGAAGGACAGCACGTCCAGGCCGCCGAGCACGAAGGTGTAGGAGCCGAGGTACTTGCGCAGCCGGTGCACGTAGATCTCGGTGGCGAGGGTCGCGGCCTCATCGCCCGCCTCGACGGCCCTGGTGATGTCCCGGAAGTCGCTCATCCCGCACATGCCCAGCATCCCCGAGCGCTTGTTGAGGATGTCGTCGATCTCGGCGGGGCCGAACCCGGCGCGGCGATGCAGGTGCAGGTAGATCGTGGGGTCGATGTCCCCGGTGCGGGTGCCCATCACGAGCCCCTCCAGCGGGGTCAGGCCCATGGAGGTCTCCACCGCCCGGTCGCCGAGCACGGCGGAGGCCGAGGCCCCGTTGCCCAGGTGCATGACGATCTGCCGCAGACCGGTCACGTCCTGACCCTGCGCGGCGAGATGCTCCGACACCGCGCGGGAGACGTACTGGTGGCTGGTGCCGTGGGCGCCGTAGCGGCGCACCTTGTACTCCGCCGCGATCTCGCGGTTCAGGGCGTAGTGCGCCGCCGCCTCCGGCAGAGCGGTGAAGAAGGCGGTGTCGAACACGGCCACATGCGGCACCGCGGGCAGCAGCGCCATGGCGCCGTCGATCCCGTCCACCGCCGCATAGTTGTGCAGCGGGGCGAGCTTGCCCAGATCGTGGATGTCCCACCGCACCTGGTCGTCGATGAGGACGGGCTCCGAGTAACGGGCGCCGCCCTGGACGACGCGGTGGCCGACGGCGCGGATCCGGTCGTCGCTCAGCGACAGGCCCACGTCCTCGAAGAGGGAGTGCACGATCGTCATCGCCGCCCTGTGGTCCGCCACCGGGCCCGCGAAGCTCGACTCCCGCGCACCGGCGGAGATCGTGGCGCTGCCGCTGTCCTGCCCCACCCGCTCGACGATGCCGGAGGCATCCACGGCGCCGTCGGCCGGATCCAGCAGCTGGAACTTCAGCGAGGAGGAGCCGGAGTTGATGACGAGGATGCGGGGGGCCGTGGGATCTGGCATGGGGTGAGCTCCTGAGCGCTGGGGGAGGGAGGGCCGTCAGCGGGCGACGGACGACGCGGACTCGGCCTGCGCCTGGATCGCGGTGATGACCACGGTGTTGATGATGTCGTCCACCAGGGCACCGCGGGAGAGGTCGTTGACCGGTCTGTTCAGGCCCTGCAGGACGGGGCCGATGGCGATGGCACCGGCGGAGCGCTGGACGGCCTTGTAGGTGTTGTTGCCGGTGTTGAGGTCCGGGAAGATGAAGACCGTGGCCCGCCCGGCGACCGAGGAGTCCGGCAGCTTCGTCTTCGCGACCGAGGCGTCCACGGCCGCGTCGTACTGGATGGGGCCCTCGACGTCGAGCTGCGGCTCGCCCGCGCGCACCAGTGCGGTGGCCTCGCGCACCTTGTCCACGTCCGCCCCGGTGCCGGAGGTGCCGGTGGAGTAGGAGAGCATCGCGATGCGCGGATCCACCCCGAACTGCGCGGCGGTCGCGGCGGACTGCACGGCGATGTCGGCGAGCTGCTCGGCGGTCGGATCGGGGTTGACCGCGCAGTCGCCGTAGACCAGCACCCGGTCCTCGAGCGCCATCAGGAACACCGAGGAGACGATCTTCGCGCCCGGCTTGGTCTTGATGATCTCGAAGGAGGGACGGATGGTGTGGGCGGTGGAGTGGGCCGCGCCGGAGACCATCCCGTCGGCCTCGCCCAGCTGCACCATCATGGTGCCGAAGTAGGAGACGTCCTGGACCCTCGACCGGGCCTGCTCGAGGGTGATGCCCTTCTTCGCCCGCAGCCGCGCGTACTCGACCGCATAGCGTTCGACGTGCTCCGCGTCGTGCGGGGAGACGATCCGGGCCTCGGAGATGTCGTGCCCCAGCTGGGCGGCCTTCGCCCGGATGGTGTTCTCGTCCCCCAGCAGGATCAGTTCGGCGACCCCCCGGGCGAGGATCGCCTCGGCGGCCGCGATGATCCGCGGCTCGTCACCCTCGGGCAGCACGATCCGCTTCTTCTCGCCGCGGGCGCGGGCCAGCAGCTCGAACTCGAACATCATCGGCGTGACGACCTCGCTGCGGCTCACCTCGAGGGAGGCCAGCAGGTCCGGGATCGGCAGGTGCTCGGCGACGGCCCGCCGGGCGGCGTCCACCTTCTGGGAGCTGGCCACGTCCAACCGGCCGCGAGAGCGCGCGACCCTCACGGCGGTGTCGAAGGTGGACAGGTCGGTGGTGATGATCGGCAGGTCCTGCTGCACGCCGGAGATCAGGCGACCCACCTCGTCCGGGACGTCGTAGCCGCCGGTCAGCACGATCGAGGAGAGGGCGGGGAAGGTGCCCGACTGCTGCGCCATCACCAGTCCCGGCAGCAGGTCGTACCGGTCGCCGGGGGCGATCACGGTGCAGTTCTCGGTGAGGCGGCTGAGCACGTTGGGCAGGCTCATCGCCGCGATGACGGTGCCGACCGCGACACGGTCCAGCCATTCCGGATTGCCCTGCAGCAGGGTGCCGTCGACGGCGTCCTTGAGCTCCTGCACGGTGGGGGCCAGGATCATCGGGTTCTCGGGGATCGCGGCGACCAGCGCCCCGGGCACCCTCGTGGCGACCGCATCGCGGATCGGGCCCAGCGAGTCGGGGTCGGCACGGTTGACCACCATGGCGATCGGCAGGGCGTGGTGCCCGCCGAACTCGCTGACGGACACCGCTGCGAGGGCGGCGATCTGGTCGGGGCTGCGGTCCAGGCCGGACAGGACGATCACCACGGGAGCGCCCATGTTCGCCGCCACCTCGGCGTTGAACGCGAGCTCGGTGGGGTTGGCCAGGTCGTTGTAGTCCGAGCCGAGGATCACCAGCACCGCGAAGCGCTCGGCGAGCTCGCGATGGTGGGCGAGGATCCGTTCATGCGCGGTCTCGGGGTCCGAGAGCACCAGCTGGTGGTCCACCCCGATCGCGTCCTCGTACGTCTGCTCCACGGCCGGATGGCTGGTGAGGAGTTCGACGGCATAGTCGCGCGCGCGACCTGACTGGACGACGGGGCGGAACACCCCGACGCGGTCGGACCGCGAGGCGAGGGCTTCGAGGAGGCCGAAAGCCACCATCGACTTGCCGGTCATCCCCTCCGGGCTGGCGATATAGACACTCTTGGACACGCTCCCCAGCATAAGCGCGGCATCCGCACCGGGGACGGGACCGTCGGGACCACGACGACGGCCGCGCTCGGGAGCGCGGCCCCGGCCGGACCGCGCCTCGGCGAGCGTCCCGACCAGCGGGGTGGTCGACCTCGTCGCCGGGCCGCGGGTGGTGGGGACCGGCGCCACGGGTCCCTTGGTGACGACAGCTCAGAGTGTTAAGGTTCCTTACGGTCCGGAGAGTTGTTCCGCAATCCGTCCTCAGGCTCGCCGCAGGCCCTGCCGACACCCCTGGGGGCGGCGTCTGCAGCTCCGTCCATCAGCACTCGATGCCGCAACGAACGGCAGGAATCTCAAGGGAGAGAAATGGTTCACAGTGTCAAGAAGGGTAACAAGGCGCTCTTCGGCGCCCTGGTCGCCTCCGTCCTGGTGATCAGCGGTTGCGGCGGCACAGCCGACACTGCGGAGGAAGGGGCCACCGGCGGCACCGCCGAGGACCCGGTGGTCATCCAGTACCTCCATCGCCTCCCCGACGGGGAGGGCATGACTCTGGTCAAGGAGTCGTTCGAGCGCTTCAACGCCGAGCACCCCGGCATCCGGGTCGAGGCGACGAAGTTCGACGGCCAGGCCGATGAGTCCTACGCGAAGATCCACCAGAGCGTGGTCGCCGGGGACGGGCTGTGCCTGGCGCAGGTCAGCTACGACGCGATCGGCTCCTCGTTCATCGCCGGGGACCTCATGGATGTCACCGACTACGCCGACCAGTACACCGGCAACTACGCCGAGGGCCCGATGACGCAGATGACCGTGGGCGGCGCCGTCGTGGGCCTTCCCCAGGACACCGGCCCGCTGATCTACATGTACGACACAGCCGCGTTCGACGAGCTCGGCATCGAGGTCCCCACCACCTGGGACGAGTTCTACGAGGCCGCCAAGATCGCCCGTGAGGACGGCAAGTACATCGGCACCTTCCAGACCGACGAGGTCAAGGCGCTCATGTCCGGCCAGGCCGCCGCGGCGGGATCCACCTGGTTCGAGGGCACCGAGGACGGCTGGGAGGTGAGCCTGGACGACGAGGCCACCGCCCAGGTCGCCGAGGTCTACCAGAAGCTCATCGACGAGGACCTGATCAAGATCGTCGGCCGCTGGGACACGGCCTTCACCGATGCCCTGGTCGGTGGCGAGATCATCGGCACCGTCGGCGCGGGCTGGGAGCCGGCCTTCTTCCTCGGCGACTTCGAGCAGGAGGAGACCTCTTGGGAGGTCGCCCACCTGCCCGCCTTCGATCCGGCCAACCCCTCCACCGGGCCCGACGGCGGCTCCGGAGTCGCCGTGGTCAAGGGCTGCGAGCACCCCGAAGAGGCGATGCTGGTGGCGGACTGGTACAACACCCAGGTCCCGGACCTGGTCTCGCAGGGCCTCGTCGTCGCCGCGACGACGGAGGAGCCGGAGACCCCGGAGAACATCAAGCAGCTGTGGAACGGCCAGGACGTCTACAGCGTCCTCGCCGAGGCGAACGACCGCATGAACCCCGACTTCGCCTTCGGCCCCACCTGGCCGGCGGTCGGCGCGGTCCTCAACGAGACCGGTGCGACCGTCTCGAAGGACGGCACGACGATGGCCGAGCTGTTCGAGGCCGGTCAGGACGCTGCCGTCTCGTCCCTCGAGGACGCCGGACTGCCGGTCGTCGAGTGACCCCGAGGGCTCCCGAGGAGCCCGGCTGACCCGGCCGCCGCCGGAGCATCCCGGTGCATGACCGCCGACGGGCGGGGTGCGGACCGCAGCGTCCCGCCCCGCCCGTCGTGCGGGCACCACTGACACCCAGCAAGGAGAGCAGGACCAGGTGAGCATTCAGAGCGCCACCGCACCCCCCACGGTGCGGCAGCCACGACGGAGACCGGCACAGCGCCGCGAGGGGATGGTCGGTTGGGCCTTCATGGCCCCCTTCGCCCTGCTGTTCCTGCTGGTCTTCATCGTCCCCATCCTCGCCTCCGTGAAGGAGTCGTTCTTCCGCCAGGTGGCGGCCATCGACGAGGGGTGCGCCAATCCGCTCTACGGCTGCACCACCGGCGCCGCCGATGAGGTGGTCACCAGCAGCTTCGTGGGACTGGACAACTTCGTCTACGTGCTGACCAGCGAGATGTTCTGGTCCGGTGTGGGCCGCGTGATGCTGTTCGGCGCCGTCCAGGTGCCGGTGATGATCCTCGCCGCCCTGTTCCTGGCGATCCTCATCGACTCCACCGTCATCAAGCGGGTGACGGTGTTCCGGCTGGGCTACTTCCTGCCCTTCGCGATCCCCGGCGTGATCGCCGGCCTGGTGTGTACCTACCTCTACACCCCGGAGCTCTCGCCGCTCTCCGAGGCGCTGGGCTGGTTCGGCCTCGAGGTGGACTTCTTCTCCACGGACCTCATGCTGTGGTCGATGGCCAACATCACCACCTGGACCTTCACCGGCTACAACATGCTGATCTTCCTCGCCGCGCTGCAGGCGATCCCCGGCGAGCTGTACGAGGCGGCCCGGATCGACGGTGCCAACGCCTGGCAGGTGGCCACGCGGATCAAGGTCCCGATGGTGCGCGGCGCCGCGATGCTCGCCGTGCTGCTGTCGATCATCGGCACGGTCCAGCTGTTCAACGAGCCCACGGTGCTGGCGGTGCGCAACGGCTGGATGGGCCCGGGCTACACGCCGATGATGATGGCGTACAACACCGCGATCGGCGGCCAGATCTCACCGTCGGGGGTGGGCCCGGCCTCCGCGATCTCCCTGGTGATGGCGGTCCTCGCCGGACTGCTCGCCCTGGTGTACATCCTGGTCCAGAGGAGGCTCGCCAAGTGAGCGCTGCATTGCCGACCCGTCGGAGCACCAAGGTGCTCACCATCATCGTGCTCTCGGTGGTGCTGATCTACTTCCTGTTCCCCATCTACTGGCTGCTGCTGGCCTCCACGAAATCCAATGCGGAGATGACCACGAGCAACGGCTTCTGGTTCGCGGACGAGATCCGCCTGAAGGAGAACTACCAGACGCTGATCGCCTGGACCCGCGGCCACTTCTGGCGCTGGGTGGGCAACTCCCTGCTCTACTCCACCGTGGCCGGCGCGGCGGGCACCCTGATCTCGGTCTCCGCGGGCTACGCGATCGCGAAGTTCCGCTTCCCGGGGCGCACCGCGAGCGTCGGCATCATCTCGGCGGGACTGCTGCTGCCGATCGCCCTGCTGACCATCCCGATGTTCATCGTGTTCCACTCGCTGGGGCTGACCGACACCATCTGGGCGATCATCCTCCCGTCCTGCGTGAGCCCCTTCGGGGTCTTCCTGGGGATGATCTACGCGGATTCCTCGGTCCCCACCGAGCTGATCGAGGCGGCCCGCATCGACGGCGCCTCCGAGCTGCGGATCTTCGTCGATATGGTGCTGCGCCTGCTGGCTCCGGCGATGGTCACCATCTTCCTGTTCATCTTCGTGGCGACCTGGAACAACTTCCTGCTGCCGCTGATGATGCTCAACTCCGACGCGCTCAAGCCGATCACGCTGGGGCTCTACGGGATGATGAGCTACTTCGACCCGACCTACGGTGCCGTGATGCAGGGCGCCCTGCTGGGTGTGCTGCCGCTGATCGTGCTGTTCCTCGGCCTGCAGCGGTTCTGGCAGGCCGGCCTCGCCGCCGGCGCGGTCAAGGGGTGAGGACCCCGCACGGCGGGCCGGGCCCGCGCAGCGCGATGTGAGAGACGTCGCTGCTCAGGGTCCGTCCCAGCAGCGGCTCGTACCATGGGCCCATGCTCCGCGTCGCCCTCCGTCCCCGCTTCCTGGGGATGCTCGCCCTGATGATCGTGGCGACCCTCGTGTGCGGGCTGCTGGCCACTTGGCAGTGGGACCGTGCGCACCAGGTCATCACCGACCAGGCCGCCGAACCCGCGCAGCTGGGCGACCTCCGCGGCGTGCTCGCGGTGGGAGATCCGGTCACCAACGAGATAGCGGGGGAGATCGTCACCGTGACCGGCAGCTTCGTGCCCGGTGAGCAGGTCATCGTGCCCGGACGGAACATCGGCGGCACTCCGGCCGTGCTCGTGATCTCCTCCCTGCTGGTGGACCAGGGCGACGGCACCCGGGCCCGCCTGCCCGTGGCCCGTGGCTGGCTCCCCGCTGCGGAGGTCACCGACGCCGACGGCCGCATCACCCCCGCACTCGTCCCCGCGGCCCCGCAGGGCGAGATCGAGATCTCCGGCCAGCTGGAAGCCAGCGAAGCGGCCTCCGGCGGTGTGGACGGGGGAGTGGCGCCCGAGATCGCGACCCCGATGCTGGTCAACGAATGGGGATCGCCGATGTACTCCGGCTACGTCTCCCTCGCCGAGCCGTCCGGGACGCTGCGGACGCTGCCCGAGGCGGAGTCCGATTTCTCGCGCGGCCTGAACTGGCAGAACATCGGCTACTCCTTCCAGTGGGTCGCCTTCGGCGGCTTCTTCCTCTTCCTGTGGTGGCGCTCCGTGCGGGCGACGCATCTCGACGAGGTCGCCGACCGTCGCGAGGCGATGCAGAAGCTGCTCGGCGAGGACGACTCCCTCCCCACCCGCTCACCGGCCGTCGTGACGACGACCGCCCCTCCCTCTGACAAGGACGTGTGACCCGTGCCCGCTCCCCGCCCCCTCGACGAAGTCGCCTGCAGGACCGCCTTCGCCCGTTTCCGCGTGGCCTCCTTCGTGGAGGGCATCGCCCTGCTGGTGCTGGTGGGCATCATGACGATGCGCTACGTCGTCTTCGGCGGCGACACCTGGTTCTCCTCGGTCTCCCCGTTCTGGGACCAGGTCTCCTCCGTCTGGTCCCCGATCCACGGCCTGATCTACATGATCTACGTGGTCCTCGGCTTCGACCTGTGGATGAAGATGCGCTGGGGCCTGCCGCGGATGCTGCTGCTGATGTTCTTCGGCATCGTCCCGGTGCTGTCGTTCTTCGGGGAGCGCTGGACCCACCAGCGGGTCGAGTCCGACCTCACCCGTCGACCCACCCTGCAGGACGATGCCCGCGCCGGAGCTCCGGGTGGGGAGTGAGCCCGGCCGGCGAGCGTGACGAGGATTGCGCTCGCGGTGGGCGGACTCCCGCGCCCGAGCGGAGCGCTCGCACGTAGACTCTCTCGGGTGAACGACACCGACCAGCGCCCCGTCCTCGTCGTCGACTTCGGCGCCCAGTACGCACAGCTCATCGCCCGCCGGGTCCGTGAGGCCCAGGTCTACTCGGAGGTCGTCCCGCACTCGCTGACGACCGAGCAGATCCTCGCCAAGCAGCCCAGAGCGATCATCCTCTCCGGCGGACCCAGCTCCGTCTACGCCCAGGGCGCCCCGCGCCTGGACCCGGCGCTGCTGGAGGCCGGAGTGCCCGTGCTCGGGCTCTGCTACGGCTTCCAGTCGATGGCCGCGGCGCTGGACGGCACCGTCGCCCCGACCGGGGTGCGCGAGTACGGCGCGACCCGTCTGGAGAGCATCGACGGCAGCTCGCAGCTGCTCGCCGCGCAGGACACGGAGCAGAACGTGTGGATGAGCCACGGCGACTCCGTGACCGCCGCCCCCGCCGGGTTCGAGGTGGTCGCCACCTCGTCCGGCAGTCCCGTCGCGGCCTTCGAGAACACCGAGAAGCGCCTCTACGGCGTGCAGTGGCACCCCGAGGTCGGCCATTCCGACCGCGGTCAGGAGGTGCTGGAGAACTTCCTCGTGCGCGGCGCCGGCATCGAGCCGACCTGGACCACCGGAGGCGTCATCGAGGAGCAGCTCGAGCGGATCCGCGCCCAGGTGGGCGAGGGCTCCGCGATCTGCGGCCTCTCCGGCGGCGTGGACTCCGCCGTCGCCGCCGCTCTGGTGCAGCGCGCCATCGGTGACCGTCTCACCTGCGTGTACGTGAACCACGGCCTCATGCGCCAGGACGAGTCCGAGCAGATCGAACAGGCCTTCGGCGCGTCCACCGGCGGCGCGAAGCTGGTCATGGTCGACGCCGAGCAGCAGTTCCTCGACGCGCTCGCCGGGGTCACCGATCCCGAGACCAAGCGCAAGATCATCGGTCGCGAGTTCATCCGCACCTTCGAGCAGGCCCAGGCGGACATCCTGCGGGAGCAGGGCGTGGTCGAGGGGGACCACGCCGAGGCGACGGCCTTCCTCGTCCAGGGCACCCTGTACCCGGACGTCGTCGAGTCCGGCGGCGGCGAGGGCGCCGCGAACATCAAGAGCCACCACAACGTGGGCGGCCTGCCCGAGGACCTCTCCTTCGAGCTGGTCGAGCCGCTGCGCGCCCTGTTCAAGGACGAGGTGCGCGCTGTCGGCTCCCAGCTGGGACTGCCCGAGGAGATCGTCTGGCGCCAGCCCTTCCCCGGGCCCGGTCTGGGCATCCGCATCATCGGCGAGGTCACCAAGGAGCGCCTGGACATCCTGCGCGCGGCCGATGCGATCGCCCGCGCCGAGCTCACCGCCGCGGGACTGGACCGCACCATCTGGCAGTGCCCCGTGGTGCTGCTGGCCGACGTGCGCTCCGTGGGCGTGCAGGGCGACGGCCGCACCTACGGCCACCCCGTGGTGCTGCGCCCCGTCACCAGCGACGACGCGATGACCGCCGACTGGGCCAAGGTCCCCTTCGATGTGCTCTCGCGGATCTCCACCCGCATCACCAACGAGGTCAGCGAGATCAACCGCGTCACCCTCGACATCACCAGCAAGCCCCCGGGCACCATCGAGTGGGAGTGAGCTCCCGCTGAGCCCTGGCGCCAGCGCCCCGCACCGATCCGCCGGATCCGGTCGCGGGGCGCTGTGCTGCCCGGGCACGGGTGCTGCCGTGCCCTCTCGCCCCGAGTCGTGAGAAGTGCGGCCTGCGCAGCGTCATGGGCCGCGGAACTCACGACTCGACCGTGCCCGGCGCGGTGATGGCCCGGGTGGATCACCTCGTAGGCAGCCGGAAGCACGGCACCGCCGCGGCGAGGGTCAGCCCGAGCCACACCGAGGTCGCGAGCGTGGTGCCCAGCAGCGTTCCGAGGAGCCCGATCAGCAGCGCGCTCACGGGCATGATGCCCATCGTCGCCGTGCGCTGGGCGCCGGCGACCGCGCCGAGCTTCTCACCAGGGGTGAAGCGCGCGATGAGGTCTGCGCCGGCGACGGCGGAGACCGAGGTGCAGACCCCGGAGACCGCGGAGAAGGCTCCGAGCCAGAGCACCGCCGGTCCCGGGAGGAGCCCGTCACGGACGGTGAGGAGCAGGACCAGCAGCACCCCGGAGCCCGCAGCGAGCGCGGCGCCGATGCGCACCCGGCGCAGTCCGTGGCGCGCCGTGATCCGCGACGCGGAGGCGGCACCGATGACTCCGGCGACCGCTCCCGCCCCGCCGATCGCGGCGAATGCGGCGGGGGAGAGGCCCAGCTCGGTCAGGGCGATGACGGGCAGCAGCGTGTTGGCGGCCATCACCGCGGCGTTGTACAAGGCGCTCGAGGCAGTGACCCGGCGCAGGGTGGGCTCGGAGAGGAGATGGGAGATGCCGTCCTTGAGGGGGACTCGTCGCCCTCTGCGCTGCCCCGAGGAGTCGCCGGCCGGGATATCGATCCCTCGGTACCTCCCTTGCGAGAGGACCGACATCAGGTAGGCGAGGATCACGGCGACCCACGCCAGAGGCGGGACGGCGACGGCGAGCAGCGCAGTGAGCGCCAGCGGGGCCAGGACCGTCCCGATCTGTGCCGTGGTGTGCACTGTGCCCATGGCGGATCGGATCTGATCGAGAGGCACCAGGCGGGGGACCGCGATCCCGCGCCCGGTGGTGAAGGCGACGTCGGCGATGCCGATCACGGCCATCAGCCCGAGCAGGATCATGATCCCGGCAGAGCCCTCGAGCCGATCGAGGGCCCAGGCGAGCAGAGCGAGGGCGAGGACCACCATCCGCAGCACGGTGCTCGTGGTCTTCATCGTGATGGGCCGGGAGAGACGGTCCCCGAGGTGGCCCAGCGGGATGCTGAGCAGCAGGAACATCCCGAGCCCGAGAGAGTGCAGGAGACCGATGGTCGCAGTCCCTGCCCCGAACATGCTCACGACGATGATCGGAGCGAGTGATCGCGCCATCTGGTCCCCGAGCGCCTCGCTGAAGCTGGTGGCGGCGAACCAGCCGAGAGAACGGGACCCGGGTGAGCTTCGTAAGGTCATGCCTGACAGTCTGTCAGGCAATGCCTGACGTTCGCCACCTCGGGATCCAGCGAGATGCGCAAGAATGTCGTGGTGAGATCCGATGACATGTGCAGCCATTGCCTGCTGCCGCGAGCGACAGTGGGCCCTCTGCTGCACAGCCCGCTGGCGACGATCTGCCGGAGTTGTGCGCTCGGTGCCGTCGAGAGGTTCGAGGCCGAGGGGGTGACCGGTGCCGATGACCCCCGGCGTCTGGCCCCGCAATGGCAGCAGGTCGACGACGACACTCTGCTGGGCCGGATCGCCGACATCGCCGGCGCTCGCGACGGGGTCGAGGAGCATCTTGGCGAGTGGGTGGGCAGGCTGCGCGAGCGTGGTGTGAGCTGGGCGCGGATCGGGGCAGCTCTCGGCATGACCCGGCAATCCGCCTGGGAGCGCTTCGAGAAGCGGCGGTGAGGGCCCTGCTGCGGTCCGACGGAGCCGAGGACGTCTCCGCAGCGCGCTGGGCTCCCTCTGGCGGCTGACGGCTCCCGCCCCGACCGATCGGCGGGGCGACTGCTTGCCGCCCCGGAGGCGGAGGGGTTATGTTCCCTGGACGTTGCGCAACGGGGCCCTCTGGTGGCCGTCGCGGCGTCGTCGACCGCAAGGAGGGCAGACCGATGTCCCAGCCTCGGACGGGCACCATCACGACCCAGGTGCCCTCCCGCCTCGACCGGCTGCCCTGGTCACGTTTTCACTGGCGGGTGGTGCTCGGCCTGGGCGGCGTCTGGATCCTCGACGGCCTCGAGGTGACGATGGTCGGCAACGTCGCCGCGCGGCTCACCGAGGACGGCAGCGGGCTGGAGATCAGCGCCGCCCAGATCGGCGTCGCCGGGGCCATCTACATCGTCGGCGCCTGCCTCGGTGCGCTGTTCTTCGGTCAGCTCACCGACCGGCTCGGCCGCAAGAAGCTCTTCCTGTGGACGCTCGTGCTCTACCTGGTGGCGACCGTCGCGACGGCGTTCTCGTTCTCTCCCTGGTTCTTCTTCCTCTGCCGCTTCCTCACCGGCGCCGGGATCGGCGGTGAGTACGCGGCCATCAACTCCGCGATCGACGAGCTGATCCCCGCGAAGGTGCGGGGCCGGGTCGACCTCGTCATCAACGGCTCCTACTGGCTGGGCTCCGCCGCGGGCTCCGCGCTGGCGCTGGTGCTGCTCAGCACGGCCCTGTTCCCCATCGATCTGGGCTGGCGTCTGGCCTTCGGCTTCGGCGCGGTGCTCGGCATCCTCGTGCTCCTCGTCCGGCGCCATGTGCCGGAGAGCCCCCGCTGGCTGTTCATCCACGGCCAGGAGGAGGAGGCCGAGCGGATCGTGCGCGGGATCGAGGAGTCCATCGAGGACGAGAAGGGCGTCGAGCTGCCTCCGGCGGAGGACTCGCTCACCGTCCGCCAGCGCACGGCCATCCCGTTCCGTGAGATCGCCGAGGTCGCGTTCCGGACCTACCCCAGGCGCTCGCTGCTGTGCCTGGCGCTGTTCGTCGGGCAGGCGTTCCTCTACAACGGCATCACCTTCAACCTGGGTGTCCTCCTCTCCACCTTCTACGGCATCGGGGAGGCTCTCGTCCCGCTGTTCATCATCTTCTGGGCGCTGTCGAACTTCGCCGGTCCGGTGATCCTGGGCCACTTCTTCGACTCCGTCGGGCGCAAGCCGATGATCACGCTGGCCTACCTCGGCAGCGCACTGGTGACGTTGCCGCTGGCATGGGTCTTCCTCAGTGAGACCGGTGGACTCACAGCATTCATGATCCTGCTGGTGGTGACCTTCTTCCTGGCCTCCTCCGGGGCCAGCGCCGCGTATCTCACGGCGAGCGAGATCTTCCCGATGGAGACCCGGGCGCTCGCGATCGCCTTCTTCTACGCGGTCGGCACGGCAGTCGGCGGCATCGCCGGTCCGCTGCTGTTCGGCACCCTCATCGGGACCGGGGAGAGGATGCCCGTGGCAGTGGGCTTCCTCATCGCGGCGGCCGTGATGTCCCTGGGCGGCCTGGCCGAGCTGTTCCTCGGGGTCAGGGCGGAGGGCCAGAAGCTCGAGGACCTCGCCACCCCGCTGACCGCTGAGGAGGCCGAGGGCACCGACGGTGACGGCGACAGCGCCGACGGGTCCTCCGGTCGCAATGGTGGCGGCCCGGGTCCGGCGCAGGAGCTCACCTGATGCCCGTGGGATGTCGGGTCTTCGGCCACCGCCCCGCCTTCCGCGCCGACGGCCCCGTCATGCGCTGGGAGTGCGAGCGCGGCTGCGGCGAGGGCGGCGAGAAGGTCTACGCCACCGCGGCGGAGGCGCAGCAGTTCGCTGCGGCCTTCGACCGGCGGGGTGACGCCGGGCTCGGAGAGCGCGCCCCCTTGCTGGGCATGTTCCCGTTGCGGATCTGGCGATGGCTGCGCCGCCGCGACGCCCGCTCCGGCTGAGCGCTGCGCGGTGCAGGGCCGGCTCAGGCCGTCGGCGGCTCGAGCAGGCGGGAGGGGTGCGTGGGGGCCGAGGAGTGCCAGGATCGGGTGCGCTCGTAGGTCGCCCAGCCCATCGCGGCGTAGAGGCCGTCGGCGCCGGTGGGGGAGTCGTCGTCGACCTCGAGCTCGACGTGCGTGCGGCCCCGTTCGGCGGCGTCCTGGAGCGAGGCGTTCAGCAGCGCCTTCGCGATGCCGTGGCCGCGGGCGGAGCGGTGCACCCCGAGGTACTCCAGGTAGGTGCCCTCGCCACGGGCGGCCGTCGCGGGGACGACGGCAGCGACCAGCCCGCCGGCGGGGAGCCAGGTCCCGTCGCGATCGATCTCGGCGATCCACCAGTGGTCCCAGCCCGCCTCGTCCGGGTTCTCGATGAGCCGCTGGACGAACTCGGCGAAGGACTCGCGGTAGGAGTTGAAGTGGTCGGCGAAGGACTCCTCGAGCATCCGGTGCACGGTGCGCACGTCCTGGGCGACCGGCAGGCCGGACTCGTGGCGGTGGACCTGCCGCACGCGGGTGCCCTCGCGGGGTGCGGGCAGCTCCGCGAGCTCTCCAGGATCGACGGGCCGCCGCATGTGCAGCCAGGTGCGGACCCTCTCGTAGCCCGCCGCCTCCAGCAGCCGCGCCCGATCGGTGTCCAGCTCGTTCGCGTCGGCGTCCAGCTGGGTGGTCTCGACCCCGCGTGCCCGGGCGAAGGAGCCGCCCACCTCGACCGCCCAGTCCAGCAGGGCGGCGGCCAGAGCATCGCGCTCGGGGCAGTCCTGGTCGAGCACGAACTGGACGTTGGTGCGACCGGTGGCCCGATCCTCGACGGCGATCCAGGCGACCGGGGGCTGGTCGAGGGAGGGGGAGCCGTCGGCGGCCGTCGGCACCACCACCACTTCCCGGCGGGCCCAGGACTTCAGCCCCACCATCCGTGAGCGCATGCCGGCCTCATCGGCGGCTCCGTCCGGCGTGTGACGGCGGATGTCCGCGGTGACCAGCGCGACGACCGCCGGGACGTCCGCCTCGATCGGCACCCGGGTGGTCAGTCGACCCTCCAGGGCCGCGGGCATCGTGGGCGGGAAGTGATCGGTCAGCAGCATCTGCCCATCTTTTCATGATTCGGTCCCGAACCGCGGTACGGCTCCGGTGCCCTCGAGCTGCTCCCGACCGCTCACCGGGATCGGGCCGGTGTGCGGGTACGGCTCCTGCGGGGTCGGGGCGCGCGGTGGTGGCCGGTGCCGGGCGTTCGGCGGCTGCGGCTCGACAGCAGACCTCGACCGAGTCCTGCGCGCCAACTGTTGCATCCACTGCACTATTTCACTGAGTGCAGAAGCTGTGCTGTGCCGGGCCTACGATGGTCCGGTGAACGAGGAGATGACCACGCCCGATCAGGCCTTGGGGCTGCGGGCGCTGAAGAAGCGCCAGTCCCGCATCGCCATGCATCGCGCCGCCCTCGAGCTCGTCCACGAGAACGGGCTCAGCGGCGTCACGGTCGAGGCCATCGCCCAGCGTGCCGGGGTCTCCACCCGCACCTTCTTCAACCACTGGACCACCAAGGAGTCCGCGATCATCGGCGTGCTCCTGGAGAGCGGCGAAGGGGTCGCCGAGAAGCTGCGGGGGCGGATCGAGGAGGTCGGCCCGCGCGCGGCGCTGCGCTCCGTGATGCGTGAAGCGCTCGCCGCCGCACCGGCGGAACCGGAGCTGCGGGAGCTGAAGCAGCGGGTGATGGCGTCCGAACCGAAGCTGCACACGCTCTCTTCGGGCAATCTGCTGTCGGTGCAGACCGAGATGGTCGAGGCGCTGGCCGATGCTCTCGAGGGCGAGCACGCCCGGGAGCAGGCGAACCTCTCGGTGCAGATCGGTTTCGCGGTCACCCGCAGCGCCTTCGCCGTCTCGATGACCCGCGGCATCGATCTGGGCACCGCCTTCGACGAGGTGCTCGAGCGCTACGACGAGGGCGCCTCGGTCTTCTGAACCGCTGCCTCAGCGCACCAGGCGTCCGTGGCCCACCTCCCAGCCTCCGCGGTCAGCCAGCTGCTCACCGACCACCCGCTCCAGACGGGTGGTGCGCGGCAGGGTCGCGGGGTCGTAGGGCGGGCGTGAGCCGAACACGAAGAACGCGGCGGAATCGGCCCCCGCGGTGCGGGAGACGATCTCCCAGCGGCGCACGAAGGCGCCGAGATTCGATTCCTCCCCGAGCTCCTGCAGCAGCAGTTCGTTCATCAACCAGGAGTCGCAGACGAACTCGTGGCCGAAGGGCGGCGCTGGTTCAGGACGCCCCGTGCCGAGATCTGCGTAGTGGGTCGTGAAGTACTCGGTGGCGCGGGCGAAGGAGTCCTCCACCGCGGCGGGATCCAGAGGGCCGGAGGCCGGGATGTGGGTGCCGATCACCCAGCGCTCCTGCGGCGTCCCCTGCTCGACCCGGTGCAGATCGAACTGCAGTCGGCCCAGATGCACGAGCCGGCCGCGCCAGTTCAGCGCCATCCAGGGCAGCTGGTGCAGTCCCAGCTCCCCGCTGCTGCGGCGGTGGACGCGCATCTGCTGGCCGAGGTCGGCGAGCACCTGCCAGGACTGCTCGGTGCTCAGCCCCCGCTCCCGATGCCAGGCGCGCACCGTGGAGGTGCTCACGGCGAGGGCGAGGATCGAGATCAGGCCCTCGCCGGGTGCGAGACGCTGCTGCAGGGAGTTGTGCGTCGCCTCCAGCGCGCCGAGATCGGCCGCCGGAACCTCGAGCCCGGCGGCCTCGCGCAGCAGGTTCGCCGTACGGGTGATCTCGGCGAGGATCTCCGGATCCTCGAGGGCCGGACCGATCAGGGCGCTGAGCTCGACATGGTCCTGTCCGGTGATGCCCAGCAGCTCCAGCAGCGCGGGGGCCGACGGGGCCCGCAGCATGGCCGCCACCGCGGGGGGTGGCAGCTCGTCGCGGGCGCGGACGGCGCGCGGCGGATCACCGAGGACTTCGAGCTGGTCATGATCGGACATGCCGATACATTAACGTCCCGCGCCCACCATAAGTGAGCTGGGCCGCATGCAGGGGAGCGTCAGCTCACTTCTTGCCCTGATTCGCGACCGCCTCGGCGGCGGCCTTCGCGGCGACCGGGTCGAGGTAGCGGCCACCCCTGGTCACGGGCTGGAAGTCCTCGTCCAGCTCGTACACCAGCGGCTGGCCGGTGGGGATGTTCAGCCCGGAGATCTCCTCGTCGGAGATGCCGTCGAGGTACTTCACCAGTGCGCGCAGCGAGTTGCCGTGGGCGGCGATCAGCACGGTCCTGCCCTCGACCAGGTCGGGCTTGATGCCCTCCTCCCAGTACGGCAGGAAGCGCTCGACGACGTCCTTGAGGCACTCGGCCTTCGGCAGCTGGTCGCCGAGGTCCGCGTACTGGGGATCCTGGTCCTGGGAGAACTCGGTGCCGAACTCGATCTCGGGCGGCGGGGTGTCGTAGGAGCGGCGCCAGGCCATGAACAGCTCCTCGCCGTACTTCTCGCGGATCTCGGCCTTGTTCATGCCCTGCAGCGCGCCGTAGTGGCGCTCGTTCAGCCGCCAGTCCCGCTTGACGGGGATCCAGTGGCGGTCCGCCGCGTCCAGGGACAGGTTCGCGGTCATGATGGCGCGGCGCTGCAGCGAGGTGTGCACCACATCGGGGAGGATCCCGGCCTCCTTGAGGAGGTCGCCGCCCTCCGTGGCCTCCTGGCGGCCCTTCTCGGTGAGGTGGACGTCCACCCAGCCGGTGAACAGGTTCTTCGCATTCCAGTCGCTCTCGCCGTGGCGGAGCAGCACGAGTGTGTAGGTCATGGGGTCAGGGTACGCGGGCCGGCCGGGGGAGTGCAGATCGTGCTCACGGGGTGCCGGGCGCTCGGTGCTCAGGCCTCGAGCAGCAGGGTGAAGGGACCGTCATTGGTGAGCCCCACCCGCATCATCGCGCCGAAGCGGCCGGTCGCGACGGTGACCCCGCGCTCACGGATCGCCTCGACCACCTGCTCCACCAGCGGCTCGGCGACCGGGCCCGGCGCGGCGCCGCTCCAGGACGGCCGGCGCCCCTTGCGCACATCGCCGTAGAGGGTGAACTGGGAGACCACCAGCACCTGCGCCGCGGCATCGAGCACCGAGCGCTCGCCGTCCAGGATCCGCAGCTCGCAGATCTTGCGGGCGATCGTGGCCACCTGCTCGGGACCGTCCGCGTGGGTCACGCCCACCAGGGCCAGCAGGCCCTCGCCCTCGATCGCGCCGACCACCTCGCCACCGACCTCGACCTGGGCACCGTCGACCCTCTGGAGCACTGCACGCATGCCCCGATGGTGGCACAGCCGGCAGGGGCTGGGCGCAGCCGGCGACGCTCGGTGGCGGTGCCGTCAGCCCGGGAGGATCGAGTCGATCCGTCGCTCCTGGGTGGGGGAGTCGTCGCCGGTATCGGACCGGCTGCCGGACGGCTGCGGAGGCGGTGCGTGCGGCTCGTTGGTCTGGACCGGCCTGGGGGAGAGGGACTGCGGAGGCAGGGGGCCGGTGTTCTCCGGCGGCCCCGACTGCGGGGCGGCGTGCTGCGGCGGAACCGGGCGCACCCCCGTCGGGCCCTGCGTCGGCGAGGCGGGATCGGCCGGTCCGGAGTCGGTGACCGGTGGGTTCGCCGCCTGCTTCGCGGCCGTGCGGGCATGCCGCTGGGCCTCGGCACGTCGGGCCGCGGAGACCCACTCCTCGGCGACCCGCACGATCGCCTCGGTCGCGGCCTCCCAGGCCGCCTCCTGCTGGCGGTGCGGACCGGTGGCCAGGGACAGCACCACGCCGGCGGAGCGCAGCGCGAGCTCGGTGGGATCGACCCGCTCCGAGAACATCTCGTGCCAGGTGCCGATGGCCTCCTCGACCCGCTCCTGGGTGGCGCGATCGATGCGGCCGGCGTTGCCGTAGTCGGCCAGGACGCTGAGGTGGGCGAGCAGGCAGGCCAGATCATCGGCCCGGCGGCCCGGACCCACGGTGTCGATGTCGAGCAGGCCCACCACCTTGCCGCTCTCGACGAACACCTGCGCCTCGTAGAAGTCTCCGTGCACCACGTCGTGCGGGCGCATGTCCATCCGCTGCTCGAGGGCGGTGAGGCCATCGCGGAGCGAGCGCACCAGGGCATCCAGCCGCGGCCCGAGCGAAGGGACCGAGGAGCTGACGATCCCGGAGTAGAACTCCACCGAGTCGGTCCACGGCGGGCGCAGCGAGAGCGAGTACATCGAGGCGGGCAGCCGGTCCAGCAGCGCCACCAGATCCTCGGCCCGGCAGGCGTCCACGCCCTCGTCGATCACCGCACGGGCCAGGGGGCGGCCGGGGAGCTCGGCGAGGACCACGAGTCCGTTGTGGTGGGCGATCACCTCGGGCACCGGGACACCGGCCGCGTGCAGTCGATGATGACGGTCCACGATCTCCCCGCTGCGATGGGGCTGCATCACCTTGAGGTAGACCGCCCGGTCTCCCTGCGAGGCGCGCAGCACCGCCCGCCGCCCCGGGCGGTAGGAGACGACGTCGATCGCGATCGGCACCGACGGGTCGGGGCCGATCGCGGCGCCGAGGTCGTGGAGGGTGCGGCCGACGATGTCCGGATAGCAGACCAGCGGCAGCATCGGCAGCCAGGGATCGTGGGGGTAGCGCCACACGCGCACGTTGATGTCGCCGTCGGTCATCACCAGGGTCTGCTCGGCGACGTAGAGGTTCTTCTCGCGCTCGCCGATGTGGGCGCTGGCGCCGAAGAGCTCCTCGCGGGCGGGTGCCTGCGGCCCGTCCAGCTCGGGCCAGGACACCTGGGTGCGGTACAGCGCCTTGGTGCTGCGCCCGGGACGGTGGTCGACGTGGTCGAGCTGCCAGCTGTGCAGCACTCCACCGGAGTTGCCGACGGCCGAGCGGAGCAGTCCTCCCGCGCCGGGCCCGGTGAGGAGCTCGGACCCGTCCTGCGTGTGTGACATGGGTGAATCATTCCGGTCATGTGGTCATCAGGCGACACCGCCTACGATGCTTGCATGGCTGATCGTACCGATAACCTCACCAGCGGGAACCTTCTGGGCATTCCCGAGACCCGACTTCCCGACGACTTCGTCGATGTGCAGGTGAGCGAGGAGCTGGTCGACGGTGACCCGCGGGAGATCACCGCGCGTCATCTCGACTCCCCGCTCGCCTGGGCCACCCTCGCCCAGGACGCGGTGACCGACGGCGACGACGTCGCCGCCTACGCTTACGCCCGCACCGGGTACCACCGCGGCCTGGACGCGCTGCGGAAGTCCGGTTGGCGCGGTCAGGGGCCGATCCCCGCCTCCCACGCCCCGAACCGCGGCTTCCTGCGGGCGCTGGCGATGCTGGGGGAGACCTCGCGCCGGCTCGGCGACGAGGCCGAGGCCGATCGCGTCACCGGCTTCCTCCGCGAGGCGGATCCGAGCCTGCTGGACTGAGCGCACCGGCCGGGCGCCCCGGTTCGCAGGGGGCGTCCGGCCGTGCTTGGTAGGATCTGCGCGGCCCTGTGCACCGCATGCGGCCACCTGTCCGCAAGACCATTCCCCGTTCCCCAGGAGTCGCCATGCCCGCCGTCGTGATCGTCGGAGCCCAGTGGGGTGACGAGGGGAAGGGCAAGGCCACCGATCTCCTCGGCGAACGGGTCGACTACGTGGTCAAGCCCAACGGAGGCAACAACGCCGGCCACACCGTGGTCGTCGACGGCGAGAAGTTCGAGCTCAAGCTCCTCCCCGCCGGCATCCTCTCGCCACAGGTCACGCCGGTCATCGGCAACGGCGTCGTGGTCCACCTCGGCGCGCTGTTCGAGGAGATCGGGATGCTGGAGTCCCGTGGCGTGGACACCGCCCGCCTGCGCATCAGCGCCAATGCGCACATCGTGGCGCCCTACCATCAGACCCTCGACAAGGTCACCGAGCGCTTCCTGGGCAAGCGGGCGATCGGCACCACCGGTCGCGGCATCGGCCCGGCCTACATGGACAAGATCGGCCGCCTCGGGATCCGCGTCCAGGACCTCTTCGACGAGTCGATCCTGCGGCAGAAGATCGAGGGTGCGCTGCGCCAGAAGAACGAGCTGCTGGTCAAGCTCTACAACCGGCGGGCGGTCGAGGTCGACGAGATCGTCGAGGAGCTGCTGAGCTACGCCGAGCGGCTGCGGCCGATGGTGGTGGACACCACGCTGCTGCTGAACGATGCCCTGGACCGTGACGAGGTGGTGCTGATGGAGGGTGGCCAGGCCACCTACCTGGACGTCGATCACGGCACCTATCCGTTCGTGACCAGCTCCAATCCCACGGCGGGCGGCGCCTGCACCGGCACCGGCATCGGCCCCACCCGGATCGACCGCGTGATCGGGATCGTCAAGGCGTACACCACCCGCGTGGGCGCCGGGCCGTTCCCCACCGAGCTCGAGGACACGTGGGGGGAATACCTCCAGCGGGTCGGCGGCGAGGTGGGCGTGAACACCGGTCGACCGCGCCGCTGCGGCTGGTACGACGCGCTGATGATCCGCCACGCGGTGCGCATCAACGGCTTCACCGACATCGTGCTGACCAAGCTCGATGTGCTCACCGGGATCGATGAGGTGCCGATCTGCACCGGCTACGACGTCGACGGCGTCATCCACCGCGAGGTGCCGATGACCCAGACCGAGTTCCACCACGCCACCCCGGTCTACGAGACCCTCCCGGGCTGGACCGAGGACCTCTCCGCGGCCCGCACCTTTGACGAGCTGCCCGAGAACGCGCGGAACTACGTGCGTCGCCTCGAGGAGCTGGCCGAATGCCGGATCAGCGCCATCGGCGTGGGTCCGGACCGTGCGGCGACCATCGCCGTCCACGACCTGTTGCCGGAGGCGACCCGCTGACGTGGTGACCCGTCGTACCGATCCCGAGGCGGGCCGGCAAGCACTGACCTCCTGGGCGACCGCCCCGGACGGTGCGGGTCGCGCGGTGCTCGCCCCCGCCGTGCGCCACACCCTGGAGCTGTTCGCCGAGGAGTACCCCGGCGGCGCCGTCGAGCTGCGGGTCCCGCCCTACGCCGCGGTGCAGGCCATCGCCGGCACCCGGCACACCCGCGGCACCCCGCCGGCGGTGGTGGAGACCGATGCGGCCACCTGGTTGGCGCTGGTGAGCGGCGACCTCGACTGGCAGCAGGCAGCGGCCGAGGGACGCGTGCGTGCCAGCGGGGAGCGCAGCGTCCTGGCCGAACAGCTGCCGCTGCTCGGTCCCCGTCGGACGGTGCGCACCGCCCGTGAGCAGGCGGCCCAGGATCAGCCAGCCCGAGAGCAGAAGGAGTGATGAGTTTGGCCGTGGAGATTGCCGTCGAGGACCTCGCCGGTCTCGAGGTCGCCGCGCATGCCGGCGCGGACCGGGTGGAGCTGTGCGTGGATCTCGCCCGGGGCGGGCTCACCCCACCTGCCCAGCTGGTCCAGGAGTGCGCGGCCCGCGCCTCCGCGCTGGTCGGAGCGAGGGATGCCAAGCCCCACTTCGACGTGCACGTGCTGATCCGCTGTCGCGCCGAGCACGGCGACTTCCTGGACCGGCCCGAGGAGTTCGCCTATTCGGCCGACGAGATCGCGCTGATGGCGCAGCAGGCCGAGGAGAGCGTCGCCGCGGGCGCGGCCGGCGTGGTGATCGGTGCGCTCACCGAGACCGGTGAGCTGGACCTGCCCGCGATCGAGGCCGTCCGGGACGGTGCGCTGAGGTCCGGCAGCGCCGCGATGCGAGGTGTCACCCTCACCGTCCACCGCGCGGTCGATGCCCTGCCCGGTCGTGCGCAGCGGGCGGACGCGGTGCGGACCCTGCTGGGCCTCGGCATCCACCGGGTGCTCAGCTCCGGGGGTGCATCCCGGGCCCTGGACGGCGCGGACGACCTGGCCGCCATGGTCGACGCCGCGGAGGGGCTGTTGGACATCTGCGCCGGGGGAGGGGTGCGCCCGGCCGACATCGGTGATCTCGTGCGCCGCACGGGGGTGGCCGATGTCCACCTGTCCGCGCGTCGCAGACCCGGTGCTCCGGTCGAGGACGGCGCACCCGATACCTGCACCGACCCGGCGATCGTCGCCGCGGCGGTCGACGCCGCTGGAGGACTGTGAGCACTGTGAAGGACCCTGAGAACGCCGAGAACCCTGGGAACCTCGAGAACGGTGAGTTCGGCGAGCGCCCCGAGGGCCACCAGAGCAACGGGCACGCCGAGATCCCCGAGCCACCGGAGTACGCCGGGGACTCCGAGCAGCCGAGGGTCGATGCACAGGGTGAGAGCGAGGTCACCAGTCTGTACGTGCGCCGGAGCCGCACCCCGACCCTGGGATTCTGGGTCACCCTCGCGCTCATCGCGCCGGCCGTGGTCGCTCTGCTCGGTTCCTTCTTCCTCCCGTTCACGGATATCAGCAGTGTCCTGAACTTCATGCTGGTGGCCGTGGTGTTCGTCGGCCTCCCGCTGGCCGCGATCGCCGCGCTGGTGGATGCGATCAGGCATCGCCGCGGGCCGAAGCGACGCCGCTGACCCCTGGGGAGAAGACCGCCGGGGCCCGGCGACGATCGCTCCCGATCCCCGCGGACGCCGCGCCGCCCGGCACGCCGCCTGTGGCACTATGGACCAGTGGCACGTGGCGACGGAAAACTCTCCCATGACCTGCTCCCCGGGGAGAAGGGCCCGCAGGATGCCTGCGGTGTCTTCGGCGTCTTCGCCCCCGGTGAGGACGTCTCCAAACTGACCTACTACGGTCTCTATGCCCTGCAGCACCGCGGGCAGGAGTCCGCCGGCATCGCGACCAGCGACGGCTCCCAGATCATGGTCTACAAGGACATGGGCCTGGTCTCCCAGGTCTTCGACGAGGCCTCCCTCGAAGCGCTCCAGGGGCACATCGCGATCGGGCACACCCGGTACTCGACCACCGGCGGCTCCACCTGGTCCAATGCCCAGCCCGCGCTCGGTCCACGCCCCGACGGCACCGTGGCCATGGCGCACAACGGCAACCTGGTCAACACCGAGGAGCTGCTGGACCTGATCGAGGAGCG
Organism: Brachybacterium vulturis; assembly: GCF_002407185.1. Lineage (NCBI taxonomy): Bacteria > Bacillati > Actinomycetota > Actinomycetes > Micrococcales > Dermabacteraceae > Brachybacterium > Brachybacterium vulturis. Next base: position 3,339,630 of record NZ_CP023563.1, on the reverse strand, counting down.
CCACGGCAGGCCGCGCACCGGCGAGATCGCTCGCGGCAACACCACGGATACCGCCCTGGTCACCGCACTGCTGAACACCGAGGGAAGCCTCTCGGACGCGCTGCGCGAGCTGATGCCCCTGCTCCACGGCGCCTACTGCTTCACCCTGATGACCGAGACGACCCTGTACGCGGCGCGGGACGCGCAGGGGATCCGCCCGCTGGTGCTGGGCCGTCTCGAACGCGGCTGGGTGGTCGCCTCCGAGACCGCGGCCCTGGACATCTGCGGCGCGAGCTTCGTGCGCGAGGTCGCCCCCGGCGAGATGATCGTCATCGACGAACAGGGACTGCGCTCCGAGCAGGTCATGGAGCCCGTGCCCAAGGGCTGCGTCTTCGAGTACGCCTACCTCGCCCGCCCCGACACCCGCATCGCCGGGCGCAGCGTCAACGAGGCCCGCACCGAGATGGGCCGGCAGCTCGCCCGGGAGCATCCCGTCGAGGCCGACCTGGTGATCCCGACCCCGGAGTCCGGGACACCGGCCGCGATCGGCTACGCCCAGGAATCGGGCATCCCCTACGGCCAGGGCATGGTGAAGAACGCCTACGTGGGCCGCACCTTCATCCAGCCCTCCCAGACCATCCGCCAGCTCGGCATCCGCCTCAAGCTCAACCCGCTGCGCGAGGTGATCGAGGGCAAGCGACTGGTGGTGGTCGACGACTCGATCGTGCGCGGGAACACCCAGCGCGCCGTGGTGCGGATGCTGCGCGAGGCCGGCGCCGCCGAGGTCCACGTGCGGATCTCCTCCCCGCCGGTGCGCTGGCCCTGCTTCTACGGCATCGACTTCGCCTCCCGGGCCGAGCTGATCGCCAACGGGCTGGGCATCGAGGAGATCGCCCGCTCGCTCGGCGCCGACTCCCTCGGCTACATCACCGAGGAGGGGATGATCGCCGCCACCGAGCAGCCGGAGTCGGCGCTGTGCACCGCCTGCTTCTCCGGGAGGTACCCGGTCTCCCTGCCCGAGCCCGTCGCCCGAGCCCAGGGCATCGTCCAGGGTTCCGAATCCCAGCCCGCCGCCGAGAAGGACGCATGAACTCCACGAATCCGCACCCCGAGGACTCCCGCTCCTCCGGAATCACCTACGCCGACTCCGGTGTGGACACCGCCGCCGGCGATCGCGCCGTCGAGCTGATGAAGGAAGCGGTCGCCGCGACCCACGGACCGCAGGTGCTCGGCGGGATCGGGGCCTTCGCCGGCCTGGTCGACGTCAGCGCGCTGAAGTCCTACGACCGTCCGCTGCTGGCCTCCTCCACGGACGGCGTGGGCACCAAGATCGCGATCGCGCGTGAGCTGGACATCCACGACACCATCGGCCGTGACCTGGTGGGCATGGTGGTCGACGACATCATCGTCGTCGGCGCCGAGCCGCTGGCCATGACCGATTACATCGCCTGCGGCGCCGTGGTGCCGGAGCGGATCGCCGACATCGTGCGCGGCATCGCCGAGGGCTGCCGACTGGCCGGCTGCGCGCTGGTGGGTGGGGAGACCGCCGAGCACCCGGGCCTGATGGCCGCCGAGGACTACGACGTGGCGGGCGCTGCGGTGGGCGTGGTCGAGGCCGGAGAGCTGCTGGGCCCCGAGCGGGTCCGTCACGGCGACGTCGTGATCGGGCTGGACGCCTCCGGCCTCCACTCCAACGGCTACTCGCTGGTGCGCGCCGTGATCGCCGCCGCGGACCTCTCCCTCGAGTCACCGGTGGCGGACTTCGGCCGCACCCTCGGCGAGGAGCTGCTCGAACCGACCCGGATTTACACCGCGGATCTGCTGGCCGTGCTGAGGGACGCTCGCACCCGCGGCGCCGTCCACGCGCTGAGCCATGTCACCGGCGGGGGACTGGCCGCGAACCTCGCGCGCGTGATGCCACGGGGCCTCGCCGCCCGGATCGACCGCTCCCGCTGGGAGCCGGGCGCGGTGTTCTCCCGGGTGGCCGGGTGGGGTTCGGTGCCCCAGCTGGATCTCGAGGGCACCTTGAACATGGGCATCGGCATGGTCGCACTGGTCGAGGCGGAGGCGGCCGATGCGACGCTCGCGGTGCTGGCGGAGCGCGGGCTCGGGGCCCGGGTGATCGGGGAGGTCGTCGGCGAGGACTCCCTGCCCGAGCCGGGCTCGGCGCTGGAGCACGTCGTCACCGGCGCCAAGGGCGTCGACGGCGGTGCGGTGCTGATGGCCGGTCAGCATGCCGGCTGGGCCTGAGCCCGGGCATCGTCAGCCGTCGAGCACATGAGACAGCACGAGGGCCGACCCGTGGGTCGGCCCTCGTGCTGTGTCACGGTGCTCTCCGGCGCATGCCGGTGTCCTCAGCGGCGGTGTGCGGACGGCGCGTCCTCGTCGGCCCACTCGTCGCTGTCCTCGGCCCGGTCGTCTCCGTCGGCGCTGGAGATCTCGCCTCGCTGGGACTGCAGTTCGCGCTGCAATGCCGTGAGGTCCGTCGGCGGGCTGTAGTACTTGAGGTCCCGTGCCACCTTGGTGTGCTTGGCTTTCTGTCGGCCGCGACCCATGGATCTGACCCCCTGTGCGTCGGCTGCCGGGTGTTCTTGTCGACCCGGAAGATGGCATTAGTTTCGTGATCTCAGGGTACATGAGCGTCCTGCGGTCCGGCGAACTCCGAGGCGTGAGACGTGCCGGACATCCCTTCGGAGACTCCGGCGAGCCGGAAATCCGCCTAAGCTACCGACACGTAGGATCTTGGTCGGACACGGAGGGTTTGTTTACCAGTACGTTGAGCGTACCGATTAGTCTATAGCCGGTGCCCGCACCAGACCGCGCTGAACCGGCGTGGCGGCGCCCCGAATACCGCAGTGAAAGGTCGCACGCCCCATGAACTCAACCACGGAGGACCCTTCCGCGGGGGACGAGGACTCCACCGAGCTGCTGACGCCAGCCGAGGTCGCCAAGATGTTCCATGTCGACCCCAAGACGGTCACGCGCTGGGCACAGGCCGGCAAGCTCACGTACATGCGCACGCTCGGCGGTCATCGCCGGTACCGCAGGAACGAGGTCGCCGAGCTGCTGCGGGACAGCTCCAAGGACGTGTGAGCACCGATCCGCTCCTGGGGGAGGGGTACGAGACGCACCGGATCGACCTCGGGGTCGACGACGAGGGACCGCTGGTCGCCACCCTGATCCACCGTGAAGCGGGGAGCATGCGGCAGGCGGACGTCCCGCGTCCCCCGGTCCTGTTGATGCACGGCTGGTCGGACTACGTCCTGGATCGTGGCCTGATGGAGCATCTGGGCCGCCAGGGCCATGACGTATGGGGACTGGATCTGCGCAAGCACGGTCGCAGCCTGCTGCCGGGCCAGACCGCCACCGAGATCGACCATCTCAGCCGCTATGACGCGGAGATCGGCACCTCGCTGCGGATCATCGGCCGCGATCGCCCCCCGGTGCTGCTCGCACATTCCACCGGCGGCCTCACCGCCGCGCTGTGGGCCCAGCGGAATCCCGGCACGGTGGCCGGCCTCGCCCTGAACTCCCCCTGGCTCGAGATGCATCTGGGGCCGGTCACCCGGGCCCTCGCTCAGGTGCCCGTGCGGATGCTGGCCGAGCGCCTGCGACGGCGACCGATCCTCCCCACCGGCAGCGATCACATCGCCCGCGCCAGCCACCGGGACTTCGGCGGCGCCTATGACTACGACCTCGCCCTGAAACCGCCGGGTGGCCATCCGTTCCCGGCCGTCACCCTCAACGCGATCATCGACGGGCAGCGTCGCCTGGCCGCCGCCGGGCCGCTCGCGATCCCCGTGCTGGTGCTCCATGCGGACCGCTCCCGGATCGGACCGCGGTTCAGCGAGCAGATGCGCCGCTCGGACTCGGTGCTGAACGTGCGCACGCTCGCCACGGCGGCCGCCGCCCTGAGCCCGCAGGTGCGGATCGACGCGGTCCCCGGTGCCCGCCATGACGTGTTCCTCTCCGACGCCGATGCCCGGGCCCGCTCGATCGACATCCTCGACGACTGGCTGGAGACATCCTTTCCGCGGGTGCCTACGATGAGGGCGTCCGCTCACGCCGAGGACCCTTGCACCCCGCTACCGGCCCCGTCCGGGGAGGAGCTGCCCGATGACCGCTGATCCGCGCTCGATGCGGGGGCAGGCGGAGGCGCTGCGGCGCGCCGCCGATCGGCTCACGATCCTGCGGCTGCGTCTGGCCAACGCCATCGCGGACCTCTCCATCGCGGAGGAGGGTGGGACTCGGCAGGTGGGCGCGGAGATCCACGAGCACTGGACGCGGGAGGAGTATCCCGAGCTGGGTCGCATCGCGAGCGGTCTGCGTGCGAGCGCCCGACGTCTGGACGCGACCGCGATCGCCGCAGAGCGCAGCACCGGTCGGCGCCTGGGCGGCTACACCGGTGCCGGGTTCCTGGGTCGGGGTGACGAGGCGCACCGGCATGTGGCCGATGTCGCCGCGTTCGTCGGCACCCAGCAGGGGGCGAGCATCGGCGGATTCCCCCTGCTGCCCGGCGCCGAGGAGGGCATCCTCGCCCACCCCTCGCACACCCTCGGCATCGACACCCCCGACTACGACGAGGACGCCTGACCCGCCCGTGGAGTGCAGGCCCTCGGGCTCAGCCGATCTCCCGCCGGTCCGGGGCGAACGCGAGCGCCACCACCGTCGTGAGCGCGCCGGTCAGCACCGGCACCAGCAGCATCGTCACCAGCAGCAGGAGCATCGCGGCCGCGGCATCGGGTGCTGCGACCCCCAGGGCCACCAGCGCCGCTGCGCCGACGGTCTCGGTGACCCCGGCTCCGCCGGGCGTCAGCGGCACCAGGGACAGCACCCGCCCGAGCGCGAAGATCGCCACCGTCAGCAGCAGCGGCACCTGCGCACCGACCGCCTCGATCGCGAGCACCAGCGCGACCCACTGCAGCACCCGGGCGCCGAGCGTCGGTGCCACCAGGGCCGGCCAGCGGTGTCGCAGCATCTCGACCAGCACGTCGCGCTGGGTGAGGATCGCGCCGGCGACATGCTCCGGGACCAGCTCACCGAGCTGGCCCAGCAGCGCGGACAGCACGCTGCGGCGCAGCATCACGAGGGTCAGGACCAGGGCGAGCACCGCACCCAGGACGGCCAGCAGCGCCGCCCACAGCGCCCCGGGCAGCGAGACCTCGACCGGGGCCAGCACCGGGCTCAGTGCGTAGGCGGCCAGGCCCAGCAGCGGGATCAGCACCGAGGTGACCACCATCTCCACCAGGGAAGCGGCGACGATGCCGGTGAGGATCACCGGCAGCACCAGCCCGGAGCGGCGCAGGATCCAGCCCATCAGCCCCAGTCCGATCACACTCCCACCGGGGATCGCCAGCGCGGTCGCGCCCGCGGCGGGGTGCGCCAGCAGCACCGGGGACCAGCGCGCTCCCGGGAGCGCGGCGCGCACCGTCACCGCCTCCAGCAGCAGGGTGCAGAGCCCGAGCAGCACCATCGCGGGCACCGCCCATCCGGGCAGCGCCAGCAGCGTGCCGGTGATCCCGGCCCAGCTCGCCCCCGTGGCCCACGGCAGCACCCAGCCGAGCAGCGCGATCACCAGCACCGCGGAGAGGAGCCCGGCGACGAGACGACCGGGGGTGAGCCGGGGCGGACGCTCGGCGTCGAGCTCAGCGAGATCGCCGGGGAGCCAGGAGAGTTCCGCGGGCAGCTGCGGCGAGTCCTCCGCCTCGCGGGCATCGGGGGCGGGTCCCGGGGAACCGGGGGAGCCGGGGGAGTCGGAGGGGACCGCTGACATGCGGCGATTCTCGCACGGGACGGGCAGGGACCTCCCAGGTGAAAGGACCTAACATGGTGTCATGTCCTTCCTGTTGTCCCTCCTCGTCGTGCTGCACCTGATCTGCTGGGCCGTGGCGCTCGGCACCTGGGTGGCAGCTGCCCGCACCCGTCAGCCGAACCCCGGCATGGCCCATGCCGTCGCCGGTGCCGTCGTGATCGGCATCCTGCTGGCCGTCCTGGTCTCGATCCCCGGCCTCACCGCCGGCGACCCGAACCACATGAAGCTCGGCATCAAGCTGCTGGTCGGGCTGGTCGCCGTGGCGCTCGCCTACATCGCGCAGAAGAAGGGGCCCGAGACCCCGTCCGCGGTGTGGTTCGGGGTGCCCACCGCGATCGTCCTGAACGTGATCATCGCCGTGTTCGTCTGAGCCGCCCCGGAGCGACCTGCCATGACGGGTCCTCCCCGCGCACGCTCCGTCCACACCGGGCCCGACAGCATCCCCGCTGTCGGGCCCGGCCCTATCCTGGAACCCTCATGAGCTCTCTCTTCGACGACCTTTCGCTGCCCGATGCCTTCCGCCGCCTCGACGGGGTGTCGGTGAGCCCGGACGCCACCGGGCTCCCGGCCACCCAGGAGCGCCCGGCCGCCGCGCACGCCCCCGGCCCGGGAGCACCGCCGCTGGACGAGGAGCCGCCGTTCGATGAGGAGCCTCCGTACGACGACGCCCCGCCCCCGGAGGCAGAGGACGTGCCCCAGCCCCCGGCAGAGCTCATGCAGGCCCCGCATCCTCTCGAGCGCCCCGCCGCGGGACTCACCGTGCTCACCGACGGCCTGAACCCGGCCCAGCGCGAGGCCGTCGAGCATCGCGGCTCCCCGCTGCTGATCGTCGCCGGGGCCGGGTCCGGCAAGACCCGGGTGCTCACGCGGCGCATCGCCCATCTGCTGCGCTCCGGAGAGGCGCTGCCGGGCGAGATCCTCGCCATCACCTTCACCAACAAGGCGGCCGCGGAGATGCGTGAGCGCGTGGGCGAGCTGGTGGGTCCGGTCGCCCGCAGCATGTGGGTCTCCACCTTCCACAGCGCCTGCGTGCGGATCCTGCGCCGCGATGCCGCCGCGGCCGGGCTGAAGAGCTCCTTCACGATCTATGACAGCGCCGACTCGCTGCGCCTGATCACCACGATCGCCAAGGATCTCGAGCTCGACACGAAGAAGCACGCGCCCCGCGCGCTGGCCTCCCGGATCTCCACGCTGAAGAACGACCTGATCGACCCGGTCGATTTCGCGGACCAGGCCGAGAGCGCGAAGAACCCCTTCGAGCGGACCCTCGCGCGGATCTTCACGAACTACACCGAGCGGCTGCGCCAGGCCAATGCGGTGGACTTCGACGACCTCATCGGTCTGACCGTCACGCTGCTGCGGGAGCACCCGGCGATCCGGGAGGGCTACCGGCGCCGCTTCCGGCACCTGCTGGTGGACGAGTACCAGGACACCAACACCGCCCAGTACCAGCTGGTGCGGGAGCTGGTGGGGGAGGACCCCCGCGCCGATCTCACCGTGGTGGGCGACTCGGACCAGTCGATCTACGCCTTCCGCGGCGCGACCATCCGCAACATCGTCGAGTTCGAACAGGACTTCCCCACCGCGCGCACCATCGTGCTGGAGCAGAACTACCGCTCCAGTCAGAACATCCTGTCCGCCGCGAACTCCGTGATCGAGGAGAACGCCGGCCGGCGCAAGAAGAACCTGTGGACCGACCAGGGCGAGGGCGAGCAGATCACCCTCTACGTCGCCGACGACGAGCGGGAGGAGGCGAGGTACATCGGTCGCCAGATCGATGCCCTGGTCGACGACGGCCGCAGCGCCGGGGACATCGCGATCTTCTACCGCGCCAACGCCCAGTCCCGTGCGCTCGAGGACCAGCTGATCCGCGTGGGTCTGCCGTACAAGGTGGTCGGCGGCACCCGCTTCTACGAGCGCCGGGAGATCAAGGACGCGATCGCCTACCTCCAGGTGCTCGCCAACCCTGCCGACGAGATCAACCTGCGCCGCATCCTCAACGTCCCCAAGCGCGGCATCGGCGACCGTGCCGAGGCCGTGATCGCGATGCTCGCCGAGCGGGAGCGGATCGGGTTCGGCGAGGCGCTGCGCCGGGCGGAGGAGGCCCCCGGGATCGCCACCCGCTCGCTGAACGCGGTGCGCACCTTCGTGGCGATGCTCGAGGACCTCCAGGAGATGGCTGCCGACGGCGCCGGTCCCGCCGATCTGCTCGAGGCGATCCTGCAGCGCTCGGGCTACTACGCCGAGCTGCAGGGCAGCGACGACCCGCAGGACGAGTCCCGGCTGGAGAACCTCGCCGAGCTGGTCAGCGTCGCCGCCGAGTTCGAGGCGCAGATGGAGGAGGCCGACGCGGTCGCCAGCGAGTACGACGACGAGGAGGAGCCCGAGGCACCGGACACGGCGCCGGCTGCGGCGGCCGACACCGGCGCGCCCGGATCGGTCCCCGCGCCCGGTGCCGAGTCCGCTCCCGGCGCCGACATCGCTCCCGACGCCGCACTGACCGCCCCGGATGATCCCGAGGCCGGCCTCGTGGACCGCTTCCTGGAGAAGGTCTCCCTGGTGGCCGATGCGGACCAGATCCCCGGCGAGGAGGATCAGTTCGTCACCCTGATGACCCTCCACACCGCCAAGGGCCTCGAGTTCCCGGTCGTGTTCCTCACCGGGATGGAGGACGGCACCTTCCCCCACAACCGCACCCTGAGCGATCCCGACGAGCTGCAGGAGGAGCGGCGCCTGGCCTACGTGGGCATCACGCGCGCCCGCGAGAAGCTCTTCCTGACCCGCGCCCAGATGCGCTCGCTGTGGGGACAGACCCAGTTCATGCCCGCCAGCCGCTTCCTCGACGAGGTGCCCGAGAGCGTGCTGGACGTGGCGCGCGCCGGCTCCACCCTCGGCGGTGCCGGTTTCGGTGGCGGCTACGGCGGCTCCGGCGGCTACCGGGCCGGTGGCCACGGCACCGGTTCCGGCACGGACAGCCGTCGCGGGCCCTCCTTCAGCGGCGGCATCGGCGGTGGGCGCAGCGACATCAAGCGGCCCAGCCTGGGCTCGGGCCGCACAGCCACCCCGGCGGACAAGCTGCCCCAGCTCGTGGTGGGCGACCGGATCACCCACGACTCCTTCGGGATGGGAACGGTCACCGAGGTCGCAGGCCAGGGCGAGAGGACGCAGATCGAGGTGCAGTTCAAGGCCCCGCACGGCTCCAAGCGCCTGGTGCTGCGCTACGCCGCGATCACCAAGCTCTGAGACGAGGCTCAGCCCGCGGCGACGAGCTCCACCTCGATGCCGTGGGGGTCCTCTCCGTACCACGCCACGTGGTCCTCCCCACCGGCGTGCGGGTACCGGTCGGCGAACAGCTCCCGCCAACCGCGCCCTGGGGCCGTGGCCCGGATCTCCTCGAGCACAGCGCGGTCGGCGACCCGCAGCGCGAGGTGGTTCATCCCCGGTGAGCGCCGCTCGGCCCGAGACCCGAGCACGTCCGCGGACTGCTCGAGCACGAGGTAGGAGTCGTCGCGATGGCGCCAGATGCGCCCCAGCCCCCAGCCCTCGACCTGTTCGCGCCTCCAGCCCAGAGTGGTCAGCAGCCAGTCCCAGGCAGGTTCGGAGACAGCGAGATCTGCGGTCCACAGCTCGAGGTGATGGAGTCCGGAGCTGTGCGGCGAGGCGGTCATGGGGCGACGTTACCCGAGCGGTCGCCGGCTCAGCGGGAGACCCGGATCAGCGCCCGGGCCCCGCGCTCCAGGTCCACGAAGGAATGGTTCACCGCGGTGTAGGTGCCGGGCTCGTCGAAGACCAGCTCGACGAAGCCGCCCTGCGCGGCGGCCAGATCCAGAGCCTGCGCCCCGCCGCCGTTCTCGTTCTCCGGCCGCAGCAGGTACTCGCCCTCCTTGAACACGGTGTCGAACACGCCGCCCACCACGTGGAAGGAGATCCCGCGCGAGGGCCCGGCCGCGAGCACCCACAGCCGCACCCGCTCGCCCACACGGGCCTCGAGCGGGGAGTGCACATACTGGTTCGCGTGCCCGTTGAACACCGTCGCATCCGGGCGCTCGGCCGCGATCTTCGCCGGGCTCACCGGGTGGGCGCCCGCATGCATCGTGGCCTCGGATCCGGGAGCCCCCGCCGGCACCAGGTAGTGCTCGGACTGGACCAGGACGTATTCGCGATCCACTGCGGCCAGCCCCGCCGGCGGCACGATCAGCGCGCCCGCCATGCCCGCGGCCAGATGGACCGACATCGGCATGGTCGCGCAGTGGTACAGCCAGATCCCGGCGTGGTCGGTGGTGATCGGGTACTCGAGCGAGTCCCCCGGCGGGATCGTGGCCATCACCTCGTCGGGGGCGACGCGACCGGCATGCAGATCCAGCGAGTGCCCCATCGCGCCGGCGTTGAACAGCTCCACGGTGAGACGCGCACCCAGCTCGGAGCGGAGGATCGGGCCCATCACGGTGCCGTTGTAGGTCATCGCGTCCATGACCACGCCGGGCGCGATCTCGGCGGCCTCGTCGGTGATCTCGAACCGCACCCGCTGATCGGGACCGGAGGCCGCGGGCAGGCGTGCATCGCGCACCTGATGACCGTTCCCGGGCTCGGCCTGCAGGTCGAGCGGTACTCGGGCCAGCTCCTCGACACCACCTGCGCCGGTGGCGGGTGCGGTCCCCGCTGCGGTGCCGTCCGCTCCCGTCGCGACGAGGGAGAGGACCATCCCCATCGCCCGATGACCGACGATCGAGCACCAGCCCTCGAGGTCGTGCGAGATCACCCCGGCCTCCACGGTGGTGCCCGCCCCAGGCTGCAGCCGGCCCGAGGAGACGCCGGAGGCCAGCACGAGGTCGTGGACGTCATGGGGGTCGTCGTTGCGCAGCTCGATCACGAGCGAGTCGCCCGCAGGCACCTCGAGCACGTCGGGATGGAACCGCATCCCGGCCATGCTCACCGCGATCGTCGTGGTCCGACCGGTGGGGGCGACGGGGCCGGCGCCGGGGTCGTGCCCGCCGAACCCGGCATCGGGCGGCAGCGAACCCTGGGCGCGGTCCAGAGCGGACCCCAGAGCCGTCACCCCGAGCACCGTCCCGAGACCGAGCAGCACGCTGGTCAGTGCGCGGCGGTCCATGCCCCCGGGACGCATCGCCGGGCGGTCCCTAGCGGCGGGCCCGCCGGTCGCGCCGCTCGTGCCGGTCACGCCGGTCGCGGCGGCAGGCGCAGCGGCGGTCGGTGCGCTGCGCGCTGCGGCGCCGGCGGGCGGACCGACGGGCAGGCTCGTGCCCGGTCCGGCCCCGGGCCCGGACGGCATCGGCAGGTCGGTGCGCCGGTGCCGGATGCTGGCCCGGATCGCGATCACCAGCAGCACCGGGAACGAGAGCAGCACCAGGAAGGCCAGCACCGACAGCGCCACGCGGGAGAGGGAGCCGAAGGAGGCGATGTCCGTCGTGCCGAGGCTGAGGGCGGAGAAGAGCGCCGACGCACCGGTGCCGGCGAACCCCGCCAGCACGAGCAGCGCCAGCGCCAGGTTGTAGGTGACCACGCGCAGCACCGCGAACCGGCTCATCGCCGCGTGCGCTGCGGTGGTGGAGCGCGGCCCGCCCCGCATCGTCACGGGCAGCAGATAGCTCATCGCCCCGAAGAGCACCTGCAGCAGGAACCCGGCGACGAAGGGGACCGTGAGCTGCTGGAGGTCCGCGGCCACCAGCGCGGTGCCGAGATGCTCGTCCGCCGAGCGCCACCACATGGCCAGCAGGCCCACCACCGCCAGCGCGAACCAGGCCACGCCGGACGTGATCGAGAGGATCGGGAACAGGGGCAGGGGGACCTTGCGCTCCTGGCGGGCGGAGTTGAGCCCCAGCTTGACCAGGGTGATCGCCACCCAGGCGAAGGAGCCCAGATAGACGATCAGGAAGGCGCAGCCCAGCAGAGCGGAGCCCAGCAGCGCCCCCGCGGTCGCGCCCAGCACGGAGACCAGCATGCCCAGCAGACCGTGCGCCGCACGCTTGGCGGCCGGCAGGTCGATCCGGGTGCGCAGCACGGTGGGCCACAGGGTCAGCAGGGTGCCGGTCACGGTCACCCCCACGAAGCCCAGGATGTTCACGAGCTGATGCGCCAGCAGCAGGCGGCCCTGCCAGGGCTCACCCGGGCTGAACGCCATCACCGCGCCGAGCGTCGCCCCGACGGGGATGAGGCAGGCGGCGGCGATGTACGCCTTGACCGTGAACTCGAAGCGAGGGGCCAGAGCCGCCCTGACCTGCGAACCCAGGGAGATGGCGTACCAGACCAGTGCCGCAGAGACCATCAGTGCGCCGAGCACCACCACCCAGGGCCAGGAGGGGAGCATCCCCAGGATCGTCACCAGCACACCGGCGCTCAGCAGCAGGATCCTGCGCACCTGCCAGGGGCGGGACTCCTCACCGAGCCGGGTCTTCAGCAGCGCCTCGGCGAAATGCTGCCCCCACACCATGATGGAGGTGGTGATCAGCCCCAGGGTGACCATGTGCACCATCAGCCAGCGCGACTGCGGGATCCACTGATGGGTCAGCACCACCACGATCAGCGCCAGCATCCACCATTGCACCGGGCGCGAGGCCTTCCGATGCCATGCGCCGCGATCCATGGCGGGGGAGTTCCCCGAGCGGCCGGGTCGCCGCGGGCCGGAGGCGGAGGGGGCAGGGGAGGGCGACAGGGTCATGACCACCTCGGACGGAGCCCCGACCAGGGCTCGGCGCGGCAGGTCGGGACGCGGACAGGGACCGCTCCAGCGTACGACCGGGGCTCTCGGCCCGGTGGTGCCGAACGTCCCGCAGGCGAAGGCGCCCCCTCACGTGCTCCCTCAGCCCGGGCGCAGCCGGGCGGTGCTCGCAGCCGGGCGGTGCCCGCCGGTCAGCGGTCGCGCGGGTCCTCGGTGGCGTCGAGCACCTCGCGGGAGCGCTTCCACTGCGCGTAGAGCCCGCCGGCGAAGCTGACCACCACGATCAGGCCGACGATGATCAGCACCGTGGTGAAGGGGATCGGGATCCCGGCCGCGAAGAGCACGCCCCAGATGATGAGCAGGGACAGACCGATCAGCAGGGCATCGCGCAGGGCGCGCATGACGCGCGGGACGATGTTCACCGAGGCCACGCGCCGGCTGGCCACCGTGTAGTAGGCCGCGGCATCCTGGCGCAGACGTTCCTTGTCCACCGCCGGACGCGCTGCCGTGGCCGCCCCCGAGGGGGAGGACGACGACCGGGCACCGGTCGCCCGGGGAGCCCCTTCGGCGTCCCGGCGCGGGCCGCCCCGCTCCCGCGGGCCGTCGCCGTCACGGGTCGGTCCGGACGGCGCCCCGTCCGGGCGGTGGCCCTCGTCGATCGCCTTCCCGGCGGCACGCACGTAGGCGCTCGCCTGCCCGGAGGCCCGCCGGGCGGCATCCTTCGCCCCGGGCGCCTGCTTGCGGGCGGTGTTCCGTGCGGCCTTCGCATAGGTCTTCCAGTCGGCCATGGCGTCTCCTCGCCTCAGCGGTTCTCGTCGCGCGGGCCGCGGCGCCGCGGCTCTGCACGCTCGCGGATGTCGGCCTCACGGAGGTCGTCGCGGCGGTCGTCCTCGCGGAAGCGGATGTCGCCGCCGCCCCGCGCCTGTCGCTGCGGGCGCGGATTCCGCGCCCGGTGGTCGTTGTAGTACGACAGCCCCACGTTCAGCCCCAGCGTGATCACCACGGAGAGGGCGAAACCGGCGAAGGTCGAGCGCACCCCGGCCACGCGCAGCAGGATGAACAGCACACCGATCGTGACCACACTGAACCCGATGTGATCACGCACGCGCTGGACCAGGCTGCGGGGTCGTCGACTCATCCCGCCATCGTAGTCGCCGCACCTGAGTGTCCTCCGCAGCCGCGGCGGAGCGGTGCTCCTGGGACGAGCCGGAGACGCGATGCGGGAGGGGCCGCTCGAGTGAGACTCCCCGCACGCAGCGGCCCATGGTCCGAGCCGCGAGACAGAAGCGATACCCTGACCGTGTTCCCAGGGGTGGCATCGAGGCCAGTGCGGCCTGCCGCCCACTGCCGACATCGAGAGGAAATGCACCCCGTGGACCTGTATGAGTACCAGGCCCGCGATCTCTTCGAGAAGCACGGCGTGCCCGTGCTCGGAGGAGTCGTCGCGGAGGATCCGGCAACTGCCAAGGCCGGAGCAGAGAAGCTCGGCACCCCGGTCGTCGTCGTCAAGGCCCAGGTGAAGACCGGTGGCCGCGGCAAGGCCGGTGGCGTCAAGATCGCGAAGTCCCCCGAGGAGGCGGAGCAGAAGGCCTCCGAGATCCTCGGCATGGACATCAAGGGCCATACCGTCCACCGCGTGATGATCGCGGCCGGAGCCGACATCGCCGAGGAGTACTACTTCTCGCTGCTGCTGGACCGGGCCAACCGCAACTACCTCGCCATGTGCTCCGTCGAGGGCGGCGTGGAGATCGAGCAGCTCGCCGTCGAGCGCCCCGAGGCCCTCGCCCGCGTGGCCGTCGACCCCAATGTCGGGATCGACCAGGCCAAGGCCGAGGAGATCGTCGCGGCCGCGAAGTTCGACGCCGAGACCGGTGCCAAGGTCGCCCCCGTGCTGGTGAAGCTCTGGGACGTCTACCAGAACGAGGACGCCTCCCTGGTCGAGGTGAACCCGCTGGTCAAGACCGGTGCCGGGGACATCGTGGCCCTGGACGGCAAGATCACGATCGACGAGAACGCCGGGTTCCGCCACCAGGATCACGCCGCGCTGGTCGACGTCACCTCCGAGGACCCGCTGGAGACCAAGGCCAAGGCCCTGGACCTCAACTACGTCAAGCTCGACGGCGAGGTCGGCATCATCGGCAACGGCGCGGGACTGGTCATGTCCACCCTCGACGTGGTCGCCTACGCCGGGGAGAAGCACAGCGTCAAGCCCGCGAACTTCCTCGACATCGGCGGCGGCGCCTCCGCCGAGGTGATGGCCAACGGCCTCGACGTCATCCTCGGCGACGAGCAGGTCGCCGCCGTGTTCGTCAACGTCTTCGGCGGCATCACCGCCTGCGACGCGGTCGCCAACGGCATCGTCGGCGCCCTGAAGAAGCTCGGCGACGCGGCGACCAAGCCGCTCGTGGTCCGCCTCGACGGCAACAACGTCGAGGAGGGTCGCACGATCCTCGCGGACTTCGCCCACCCCCTGGTCACCCAGGCCGACACCATGGACGGCGGCGCCGCGAAGGTCGCCGAGCTCGCCGCCGCAGGAAAGTGAGCAGCACCCGACATGTCTATCTTTCTCGATGAGAACAGCAAGGTCATCGTCCAGGGCATGACGGGCTCGGAGGGCATGAAGCACTCCCAGCGCATGCTCGACTCGGGCACGAACATCGTCGGCGGCGTGAACCCGCGCAAGGCCGGCCAGACCGTCGCCTTCGAGGGCGGTGCGGAGGTCCCGGTCTTCGGGTCCGTCGCCGAGGCCATGGAGGCCACCGGCGCGAACGTCTCGGTGGTCTTCGTGCCGCCGAAGTTCGCCAAGAGCGCCGCGGTCGAGGCCATCGACGCCGAGATCGAGCTCCTGGTGATCATCACCGAGGGCATCCCGGTCAAGGACGCCGCCGAGTTCTTCAACTACTCGCAGGCCAAGGGCACCACCCGCATCATCGGGCCCAACTGCCCGGGCCTGATCAGCCCCGGCAAGTCCAATGCGGGCATCACCCCCTCCAACATCACCGGTGCGGGGACGCTGGGCCTGGTCTCGAAGTCCGGCACCCTGACCTACCAGATGATGTACGAGCTGGCCGACATCGGTTTCACCACTGCCATCGGCATCGGTGGGGACCCGGTCATCGGCACCACCCACATCGATGCGCTCGAGGCGTTCGAGAACGATCCGGACACCGCCGGCATCGTGATGATCGGTGAGATCGGCGGCGACGCCGAGGAGCGGGCGGCCGAGTACATCAAGGCGCACGTGACCAAGCCGGTCGTCGGCTACGTCGCGGGCTTCACCGCCCCCGAGGGCAAGACCATGGGCCACGCCGGCGCCATCGTCTCCGGCTCCGCGGGCACCGCGCAGGCCAAGAAGGAGGCCCTCGAGGCCGCCGGCGTCAAGGTGGGCAAGACCCCCACCGAGACCGCTGACCTGATGCGCGCGATCATCAAGGCCCAGGCCTGAGCGCCGAGCCCCAGGACGGCGACGGCTGAGTCCGTCGCCTCCGTGCGGCGCCCCGGATCCCCAGCGGATCCGGGGCGCCGCGCTTTCGTGGCCGAGAGCCCTGACGCCCGCGGTGAAAACGTTCCTCACCCCGCTGAGCGCCGACTAAGCTGGCCGGAACCCGCTGTGCGCCCGATCAAGGAGGAGACCCTGTGTCCGGAGATCTCATCGACACCACGGAGATGTACCTGAAGACGGTGTTCGAGCTCCACGAGGCCGGTATCGCCCCGATGCGGGCCCGGATCGCCGAGCGGCTGGGCCATTCGGGCCCCACGGTCTCCCAGACGGTCGCGCGGATGGAGCGCGACGGACTGCTGTACCTCGACGACCAGCGCCGCATCCGGCTCACCGACCAGGGCTCCGAGGTCGCCACCGATGTGATGCGCAAGCACCGCCTGGCCGAGCGGCATCTGCTGGACGTGATCGGGCTGGACTACGCCCACGTCCACGAAGAGGCCTGCCGCTGGGAGCACGTGATGAGCCTCGAGGTCGAGAAGCGCATCGCGCAGCAGGTCGCGCCCCCCTATCTGGACCCCTACGGCAACCCGATCCCCGGTCTCGCAGCCCTCGGGATCGAGGAGACCCACGCCACGCCGGAAGGTAAATTCCCGTCCACCCGGAGTCGAGAGCTGAGCGAGAGCGTCGCCGACGGGCAGAGCCTCCGGGTGCGTCTGGCCCGGATCGGGGAGCGGGTCCAGAGCGATGTCGACCTTCTCGGTGAACTCGCACGTCACGGCATCATTCCAGGAGCGGAGCTGGGGGTCGAGCGAGTGGGCGGCAGCATCATGCTGACCGGTCCCGACGGGGGAGAGGTGGCAGTGACCGAGCTCGTCGCTGATCAGCTCCATGTGACCCCGCTCCCGGCTGGGTAAAGGCTCCGTCAAGCTCTTCCCAGAACCTTCCAGTCATCCTGACTTTTCGAGCGCCCACCCCCTAGTGTCGAGGGCGTGCCGCGGCGAGAAGAGCCGGGGCATTCCCACCGGAGAGCCCCGTCGCGCACCGGATCGGGAGCAGAGACGTCCACCTGCGCGAGGGCATTGTCCGGGGGCTGGGAGCCATACGTGTCGAAGACTGCGAACTCTACCCACCGTCGCACCATGCGCACCGTGACCCCCGCCGTCCGTGCGGGCCGCGCAGGCGCCGGAGCGGCGATGGCCGCGGCGATGCTGTTCGGCGGTGCCTCCGCCGCCACTGCGGAGACCCAGGTCGAGGCCCCGCAGGCCGACGCGGCTCCGTCCCTGATCGCCCCCGCCGTCGCCCCCGCGGTCGGGATCCCGGCCGCTGAGGCCGCCACCGAGGAGGCGGAGCCCGCCCTCGCCCCCGTCGCCGGCACCATCTCCATCGAGGTCGGCCCGACGGAGGAGGAGATCGCCGCCGCAGAGGCCGCCGAGCGTGCCGCTGCCGAGCGCGCCGCCGCCGAGCGCGAGGCCGAGCAGCAGGACGAGCAGAGCACCGAGACCCGTCAGGACGAAGGCTCCTCCCGCTCCACGGAGCGCTCCAGCCGCGACGACGATCAGGACGACTCCTCCCAGGAGTCTTCCTCTGCTTCCTCCTCCTCGTCCGAGGAGTCGCAGCAGGAGAAGGCCGCTCCGGCACCCGCGGCCGGCAAGGGCAGCTCGATCCTCGCCACCGCCCGCTCCGGGGTCGGCACCCCGTACGTCTACGGCGGCACCTCCACCTCGGGCTGGGACTGCTCCGGTTTCGTGCAGTGGGTCTACGGCCAGCACGGCATCAACCTGCCGCGCGGCGCCGCCGGCCAGGCCGCTGCCGGCACCGTGATCCCGCGCTCGCAGGCGCAGCCCGGAGACCTGGTCTACAAGCCCGGCCACATCGGCATCTACGCGGGCGGCAACCAGTTCGTCGACGCCGGCAACTCCCGCGTGGACACCTCCGAGCGCAACATCTACTCCGGCAGCTGGACCTTCATCCGCGTCGGCTGAGTCCGCACGCCGCAGCGGCCCCGTCCCACCACACGTGGGGCGGGGCCGCTCCCCTTCCGGGACCCGTGCCGTGCGTGCTCGGACCGGACCGTACGCCTCGGGCGGAACCTCACAGGGCGGGCGGAGCTGCGGCGGATGCCTCCGGGTCACCGTCCCGGTAGCGTGGGGGCGTGAGCACCGCCCGCGACCTCCTCGCCCTCGTCCTGCTGCTGGGCGCCACCGTGCTCGGAGCCCTCTGGCTGCCGGCCACCTGGATCCACGACAACGTGGTCGACGAAGACGGCTTCCTGGCCATCACGGTGCCCCTCGCCGAGGATCCCGAGTTCCAGCGCCTGCTGAGCGACAGCGCGGTCGAGGAGATCCTCGGCGGCGATCGGGTCCCGGGCTGGCTCCAGCAGCGGCTGACCCCGCTGGCCGAGGAACAGGCCGAGAAGCTCACCGACACCGACGTCTACGGGACGCTCTGGGGGGCCTCGATGGCTGAGCTGCATCATGCCCTTTTCACCCCGGGTGCCTCGGAGCTCGACGTCGATCTCGCTCCCGCGATCGACCGGATCCTCACCCCGGTGGAGGAGAAGCTTCCGATCGACATCCCCCGCCCCGAGGATGCCACCGTCACCCTGGCCACCATTCCTGACGTCCCCCTGCTGACCGCACTGTCCGCAGTGACCCCCTGGGCCCACTGGGCCGGTCCTGCCGCGCTCGTGCTCCTGGTGCTCGCGCTGCTGCTCGGTGCGCACCGACGCACCCTCCTGGTGGTGGCCGGGCTCGGCGGCATCCTGGCCGGGGCCGCGGTGTGGTGGCTCGGCACCCGGATCGAGACCGTCGTGCCCGACGCCGTGGACCAGGCGACCTTCCTGGGGCCGATCGTCCTGGAGTTCGAGAGCCGGTTCCAGACCGCGATGACGCCCCAGGGGGTCATCCTGCTGGGTGCCGGAGCACTGGTGACGGCGGTCGGCGTGGTGCTGATGGGGCTGCACCGACGCTGACGCCGCTGCCCCCAGCGGCGTCCGGCGCGAGCACGGGCACCGAGCCGGCCGCCCGGCGAGAGCTGCTCGGGAGGACCGCCGTGGAGGCGCTGCTCAGAGCAGTCCGAGACGCTCGAACGCGGTGACGATGCCGTGCTGCTGCGGTCCCGGGACGCTCACTCCGCCCGCCGCCTCGAGCACGGCGGCCGGAGCACCGTCGACGGCGATCGCGGTGCCGGCGGCGCGCAGCATCCCCAGGTCGTTCATCCCGTCACCGATCCCCACCGTCGAGGCATGGTCCATGCCCAGGTGCTCGGCGACCACCCGCACTCCGTCGGCCTTGTCGACCGAGACCAGGTGCAGCTCGCCGGAGCTGACGTCATCGGTGATCGAGTTGGGCAGCGCCCCCACCTCGGGCCCGATCTCGGACGCCAGGTGCTCCACCCGGAGCGGGGAGCCCCACAGGGAGATCTTCGCGAAGGAGGCGGAGACCAGGTCCGCGGGCAGGACGATCGCATCGATCAGGTCCTGCAGCCCGTGGCCCACCCCCTCCTGCGGGAGCGGAGGACGCACCCGTGCCCGCAGCTCAGCGGCGGAGCGCGGGGTGCACAGCAGCGCCTCGGGGGTCTCGAGGGTGAACGGGATGTCGTGGTGCTGAAGCACCTCCACGGCGCGCCGGCCCAGCTCCTCGGGGAAGCGCTGATCCTGCAGCAGCTGCTCGCCGACCCGGATCCAGCCGCCGGCGGAGGCCACCACCCCGTCGAAGAGCGCGGCGACCTCGGGGGCCACGATCGAAGCCGGACGACCCGTGCACAGCAGGATCAGGTGTCCGTTCTCCCGCGCTCGGCGGACGGCCTCCGCATGCGCTCGCGGGGCCACCCCCCGATGTGCGAAGGTGCCGTCGAAATCGATGAATACGCAGCGGCGATCTGCCACGGACGCTCCCTCTTCCCTGGTGTTCTCGGAGCCCTCAGAGTAGGGGAAGGGGGCTGGGCGTCACCGGAGTCTCCGGCCCGGGGCGGGACGAGGGGTCAGCGACGCCGATGGAGGCTCGCCAGCACCGAGACGGTGACGGTCCCGTCCGCCAGTTCCTCGAGCGCCTGCGGTGCCACGTGCCGGGCGCTCGGGGTCATCGCGACCAGGTCCCGGGCGGCCCGGCCCGACACCGCCAGCGGGAAGCGCACCTCCCGCACCTCCTCCGTCGTGAACAGGGGATCCAGCACGGCATGCAGCCGCTCCTCCTTGCGCGGGTCCAGGCCCACCATCCCGGGCACCGCGGCGCGCAGCTCGGCGAGATGATCGACCGCCGGCCGCACCACCAGCAGGTGGCCGCCCGGCGCCAGCACCCGTGCGAACTCCGGCGGATTGCGCGGGGCGAACACGTTCAGCACCAGATCCGCGGACCCCTCGGCGAGGGGGAAGCGGGTGAAGACGTCCCAGGCCGCTGCGGCGGCCCGCTCATGGGCGCGGGCGGCGAAGCGCAGGGCTCGCACCGAGGTGTCCACGCCCAGCCCGTGGGCCTGCGGCAGCTCCTCCAACAGCCCGGCGAGGTAGTACCCGGTGCCGCCGCCGATGTCGAGGACTCGCTCGGTGGTCCTCGGGGCGAGGTCGCCGATCGCGTCCCGCAGCGGCGCGTAGGCACCGGTGGCCAGGAAGCCGTCCCGGGCCCGGGCCATGGCGTCGTCGTCACCGCTGGTGGCAGGGGCGCCGGTGAGCAGGGAGACATATCCGGCCCGGGCCAGGTCGAAGCTGTGGCCGGACGGGCAGCGCAGGGTGCGCTCATCGATCCGCATCCGATGGTGGCAGTGCGGGCACTGCAGGACCTCGAGCCAGGAGGTCAGGGCGGCGGGGGCGGGGCGGGACACGTCAGCCAGGGTACGTCCCGCCCGGGACGGCATGTGGACCGACACCCAGCTCAGGCGCCGATGTACTCCTTCAGGTGCCTCCCGGTGAGGGTCGAGGCGTCGGCGACGAGCTCGGCGGGAGTGCCCTGGAAGACGATCCGCCCGCCGTCGGCGCCCGCGCCGGGACCGAGGTCGATGAGGTGATCGGCATGGGCCATCACCGCCTGGTGGTGCTCGATGACGATGACGGACTTCCCGGAGTCCACGAGACGGTCCAGCAGGGCCAGCAGCTGGTCGACATCGGCCAGGTGCAGGCCGGTGGTGGGCTCGTCGAGCACGAAGATCCCGCCCGCGTCGCGCAGGTGGGTGGCGAGCTTCAGCCGCTGCCGCTCACCACCGGAGAGCGTGGTCAGCGGCTGGCCGATGGTCAGGTATCCGAGCCCCACATCGTCCAGGTGCCCCAGCAGCTTCGCCGCCGCCGGCACCGCCGTCCCCGCGGCGGAGAACAGCTCCCGGGCCTGGGCCACGGAGAGGGCGAGCACCTCGGCGATGTCCTTCCCGCCGAAGCGGTGCTCGAGCACGTCGGCGCGGAAGCGCCGGCCCTCGCACTCCTCGCAGACGGTGGCGACGGTCTCCATGAAGCCGAGCTCGGTATAGATCATCCCGGCGCCCTTGCAGACCGGGCAGGCGCCCTCGGAGTTGTTCGAGAACAGGGCGGGCCTCACCCCGTTGGCCTTCGCGAACGCCTTCCGGATCGGCTCCAGCAGCCCGGTGAAGGTCGCGGGGTTCGAGCGGCGGGAGCCGCGGATCGCGGTCTGGTCCACCACGATCGCGCCGGCGTCCTTCGGCATCGAGCCGTGCACCAGGGAACTCTTCCCGGATCCGGCCACGCCGGTGATGACCGTGAGCACGCCGAGCGGGATGTCCACGTCCACGGACTGCAGGTTGTGGTGGTCGGCGCCGCGGATCTCGAGGGCCCCGGCGGGCGTGCGCACGGTCTTCTTGAGGGAGATCCTCCGGTCCAGGTGGGTGCCGGTGAGGGTGCCCGAGACCCGCAGCCCGGCCAGATCCCCCTGGTACTGCACGCTCCCGCCCTCGGCGCCCGCCCGTGGACCGAGGTCGACCACGTGATCGGCGATCGCGATGGCCTCGGGCTTGTGCTCGACCACCAGCACCGTGTTGCCCTTGTCCCGCAGGTCCACGAGCAAGGCGTTCATGGTCGCGATGTCGTGGGGGTGCAGCCCGATCGTCGGTTCGTCGAAGACGTAGGTGACGTCCGTGAGCGCCGAGCCGAGATGCCGGATCATGCGGGTGCGCTGGGACTCGCCGCCGGAGAGGGTGCCCGAGGGGCGGTCCAGGGACAGATAGCCCAGGCCGATCTCGGTGAACGCGTCCAGCAGCTCCGAGAGGTTCTGCAGCAGCGGAGCGACCTGTGCGGAGGTGTTCTGCTCACGCAGCCGGCGGACCCAGGCGGCGAGCTCGGAGATCTGCATCGCGCAGACATCGGAGATCGAGCGCCCGTCGATCCGTGAGGTGCGGGCGTGCTCGGCCAGGCGCGTGCCCTCGCACTCCGGGCAGACGATGAAGGTGACCGCGCGATCCACGAAGGCGCGGATGTGGGGCTGCATCGAGTCGCGATCCTTGGACAGCATCGACTTCTGGATCTTGGGGATCAGGCCCTCATAGGTCATGTTCGCCCCCTCGAGCTTCACCTTGGTGGGCTCCTTGTACAGGAAGTCGTGCAGCTGGCGCTCGGTGAAGGACCGGATCGGCTTGTCAGCGGGGAAGAAGCCGGAGGAGGCGAACAGCTTCTCGTACCAGCCGCCCGCGGAGTAGCCGGGCACCAGGAACGGGCCCTCCTCGAGGGACTTGTCCTCGTCGTACAGCTCGGTGCGGTCGAGGTCGGTGAGAGTCCCCATGCCCTCGCAGCGCGGGCACATGCCGCCCACCCGGGAGAAGGTGGTCCTCTCGGCGATGGTCCTCGCACCCTTCTGCACGGTCATCGCCCCCGCGGCGCTCACGCTGGGGACGTTGAAGGAGAAGGCGCCCGGGCCGCCGACGTGCGGCTCGGCGAGCCGGGAGAACAGGGTGCGCAGGTAGGCATTCGCATCGGTGACGGTGCCGACGGTCGAGCGGACGTTCGCGCCCATCCGCTCCTGGTCGACGATGATCGCGGTGGTCAGCCCCTCCAGGGAGTCGACGTCGGGCCGGGCCAGCTGGGGCATGAACCCCTGCACGAAGGAGCTGTAGGTCTCGTTGATCATCCGCTGCGACTCGGCGGCGATGGTCCCGAACACCAGAGAGCTCTTGCCCGAGCCGGAGACCCCGGTGAAGACGGTCAGCCGGCGCTTGGGGAGGTCGAGGGAGAGGTCCCGGAGGTTGTTCTCGCGCGCGCCGCGCACCCGGATCAGATCGTGGGCGTCGGCCGGATGGACGGGAGCGGACATCGGGAGCCTCCTGGGACACAGCGGGGCGCGGGGCGTCCCACGCCCGAGACATTCTGCCACCGCTCCGCGCGGTCCCGGCTAGCCTGGGGCGGTGACCGACACGACGCACTTCGACATCGCCCTGATCGGCTCCGGCTCCGCGAACTCCTTCCCGGGGCCCGAGTTCGCCGGCCGTAGCATCGTCCAGATCGACCGGGGGGTGGGACCCGACCGCGTCTTCGGCGGCACCTGCATCAACCTCGGGTGCATCCCGACCAAGATGTTCGTGCACACCGCGGAGCTCGCCCACACCCCGGCGGACGCCGCCCGCTTCGGCCTCACCGAGCAGCTTCGGCACGTGGACTGGCCGGCGATCCGGGATCGCATCTTCGGCCGCATCGACGCGATCTCCGCGGGCGGCGAGGAGTACCGCCGTGACCACGAGGACAACGCGAACCTCACCCTGCTGCGCGGCAGCGCCCGCTTCGTGGGACCGAAGACCCTCCGGGTGAGCGCGAACGACGGCGGCGAGCAGACCCTCAGCGCCGACACCATCGTGCTCGGCACCGGCTCCCGGCCGGTGCTCCCCCCGATCGAGGGCCTGGCCGAGGCGGCACCGCACACCTCAGACACGATCATGCGGATCGACCAGCTGCCGGCCTCGCTCGCGATCCTCGGTTCCGGGGTGATCGCCGTGGAGATGGCGCACATCTTCGCCTCCCTCGGGGTGGAGGTCACCCTGATCGCCCGCTCCCAGCGGGTGCTGCGCGCCGCGGACGCGGACGTCTCCGCCCGGCTGACCGAGCTCCTCGACGAGCGCCTCCGGCTGGAGCGGGGGCTCTCCACCACCTCCGTGCGCCGCACCGCGGACGGCATCGAGCTGCGCGGCGAGCGGGACGGGGCCGAGGTGCTGATCCGGGCCGAGGAGCTGCTGGTCGCCGTCGGCCGCCGGCCCAACTCCGACCTGCTGGACGTCTCCGCCGCGGGGATCGACACGGCCGAGGACGGCAGGGTGGCGGTGGATGCGCAGCAGCGGGTGCTCGGCGACGGGAAGGTGCTCGAGGGCCTGTGGGCCTTCGGCGACCTCTCCAGCGCGCACCAGCTCAAGCACGTGGCCAACCACGAGCAGCGGATCGTGCGGCACAACCTCCTGCATCCGCAGCAGCTGCGCCGCAGCGACACCATGCCCGTGCCCAGCGGCGTGTTCACCCATCCGCAGGTCGCGTGGGTGGGGATGGACGAGGAGACGGCGCGGCGCAGCGGCCGCGAGGTGAAGGTCGCGGTCCAGGAGTACGGTGACATCGCCTATGGCTGGGCCATGGAGGACACCACCGGCTTCGCGAAGCTCGTCGTCGACGCACGGACCACCGAGATCCTCGGCGCCCACCTGATCGGACCCGAGGCCACGACCCTCATCCAGCTGCTGATCCAGGCCATGAGCACCGGGCAGACCGCCCGGGACATCGCCGCCACCCAGTACTGGATCCACCCGGCCATGCCCGAGCTGATCGAGAACGCGCTGCTGCAGCTGGTGCCCTGACCTCCGGGCGGTGCACTCGGGCCCGGTCAGCTCACTGCTCGGCGCCGGGGAGGCAGGACTGCAGCGGATCCTGCTCGATCTCGGGCGCCGGGGTGGACTCCTCCCCGCTGCCGACGGCGTCCGTCGGCGTCGAGCTCTCCTCCGCGGAGGTCGGCTGCTCGTCCTCCGGGGGCGTCTCCGTGCCGGCGCTCTCCTCCTCCTCCGGCGGGGCGCCGGTCTCGGCGGGAGCGGTGGAGCCCGGCTCGGTCTCCCCGAGCACGGATTCCGGTGACTCCTGCGTCATCGAGTCCTCGATCGAGGCCTGGACCCACTCCTCGAGGTACGCGTAGTCGGGGTCGCCGGAGAAGGTGACGTCCTGGGTGATCGGGTAAGACGTGAATCCGGCGTCCTTGATCCGCAGGGCGAGGTCCACGAAGGCATCCAGGTTCTTCACCGGGATGTCCGTCTGGATGTTGTCCTCGGTGGCGTTGACCAGCCCCGGGATCGAGAGCGCGAGCGTGGTCGGATCCGCCTCCTCGGTCACGGCGCGCACGATGCGCTGCTGGCGGCACATCCGGTTGAAGTCGTTGGACCCCTCCCGGGACCGGGCGTACCAGAGCGCGTGGAAGCCGTCGAGCTTCTGCATCCCGGGCTCGATGTAGCCGTCGATCGCGCTGGCGCCGCCACCGATCGGGATCCTGCGCTCGACGACCAGGTCCACGCCGCCGAGGGCGTTCACCAGGTCCTCGAAGCCCTGCAGGTTCACCATCGCGTAGTAGTCCATCTGCAGCCCGAGGGTCTCCTCGACGGCCCAGCGGGTCACGGTCAGCCCGGGCTCGGGATCGTTCGGGAACAGATCCGGGCGGTCGTCCGCCCAGGTCCACACCGCGTTGATCAGGGACTGGTCCGGCCCGAAGTAGTCGAAGCCGTCCGGGAACACCTCGGCGGCGGGGGTGCCCTCGGGGAACTGCACCTTCTCGAGGTTCCGGGGGATGGAGAACAGGGCGGTGCGGCCGCTGGCCGTATCGATCGAGGCGACCATGATGGTGTCGGGCCGGGTGCCGGTGCGGGTCACACCGGCGTCCTGGCCCAGCAGCATGATGTTGACCCGCCCGGCGTTCGCCCACGGGTCCTCGCCGGAGGTGAAGGGGTGCGCCCCGCCCTCCCCGCCGCCGAACACGGTCCGGGAGCCGACCAGACCCTGCAGCGCCCACAGCGACTGGACCCCTCGGGTCGCGGGCACGGCCACGGCGACCACCATCAGCGCCGCGAGGGCCAGTGCCAGGGAGCGCTTCGCGCCCGCGAGCCGTTCCCGGGTGGAGTGGGCGAGGTTCGCCAGCACGATCTGCAGGGCCCAGAGGAGTCCCACCGCGCCGAGGGCGATCATCGCCCCGATCAGGATGCCGCGCTGGGTCAGCAGCATCATGCCGGTGCGCAGCGGGTCGCCGAACAGCAGGAAGGCGCAGATGACCACGAGTGCGAGCAGCACCACCGTCAGCAGCACCCAGCCGAGCCGGCGCATCCGGGTGGTCACCAGGCCGGAGCCCGGGAGCAGCGAGGTCAGCACGGTCCAGAACGCGACCTTCGGCAGCGATCCGGAGCTCTCCCGGTCCTCGTCGGCGGGCCGGGCGTCGTCCGTGGCCCGAGGGGCGGCGTGGGTGGGGGAGACGGGAGCGGACGCGGCGGCGGCAGGGGTGCGGGGCGAGGTCGCCGCCCACACGTCCTGCTCGGCGGCGGGCTCGGCGGGCAGGGCCGCGCGGCGGCGACCGCGGGCCCCGGGCGCAGCGCCGCCGGTGCCACCGGCGTCACCGCTGCGCGCGGCGGCAGGGTCCGCGTCGAGGTCGTCAGCGGCCGCGGCGGGGGACTGTGCGCCGGCGGCGGGGGACTGTCCGCCGGCGGCGGGGGAGTGCGCGAGCTGCTCGAGCGGGAAGGCTGCGCGGCGGCCGCGCGCGCGGCCCTCGGACTGCCCCGCGGGCGGCTCGACCTCGGCCCGCGGGGGACGGGCGGCGCCGGGCTCGGGAGCGGCGGCCTCGGAGCCGGTGGCCTCGGCGGGACTGGCCCCGGAGGGTGCGGACGGCGCCGAGGCGGCGCTGCCGCCGAGCCAGGTGCGCTTCTCTCCCGACGCGCCGAAGGCGGCATTCCGATTCCGGCGTGCCTCGTCCGGTGACAGCGGCGGCGAGGCACGTCGACGGGCCGGCTGCTGGTGTCTGCCGGACCGACGGCGCCTGCGGGGGGAGTCCGAGGAGTGGTCCGTCATGGACCCCATCCTAGATTCACCAGCTCTCCTCGTCATGCCACGGCCTGTGTGGGGGTCGTGGAGGAGACGCGGGCGGTTCCGTATCCTGGACGCATGCGTCTGATCCATACCCCGTCGACCGACCTCACGTACGACGACTGCTTCTTCCTGCCGAATCGTTCGGCCGTCACCTCACGCTTCGACGTCGACCTCGGCAGCGACGACGGCTCGGGCACCACGATCCCGCTGGTCGCGGCCAACATGACGGCCGTGACCGGGCGCCGCATGGCGGAGGTGATGGCTCGCCGCGGCGGGCTCGCCGTGCTGCCCCAGGACCTCTCCCCGGAGCGGATCGACTCGATCGTCCGTTCGGTGAAGTCCCGTGATCTGCTGGTCGATCATCCGCTGACCCTCACCGCCTCGGGAACCCTCGGCCAGGCTGCGGACCTGCTGCCCAAGCGTCCGCACGGCATCGTGGTGGTGATCGACGAGCAGCATCGCCCCCTCGGGACCGTCTCCACCGAGGAGATCGCCGGGCGGGACTCCTTCTCCGAGGTGGGGGAGGTGCTCAGCGAGGACGTCCCCGTGCTGCGACCCGCGGATCTCACGGTCGATCCCGCGCAGCTCCATGCCCGTATCGCGGCCACCCACCACGATGCGGCCGTCGTCGTGGATGAGGACGGCGCGCTGCGCGGCGTCCTCACCGCCACCGGGGTGCTGCGCTCGACGATCTACCGCCCGGCCACGGACGCCGCGGGTCGGCTCCGCATCGCGGTCGCCGTCGGGGTCAACGCCGACGTCGCCACCCGGGTGCGGGAGCTGGTCGAGGTCGGAGCCGACGTGATCGTGCTCGACACCGCCCACGGCCATCAGGACAAGATGCTCGAGGCGCTGCGCACCGCGCGCGAGGCCCTCGGCCCCCGGGAGGGCACGGCGGTGCGGCTCGCGGCAGGCAACATCGTCACCGCCGAGGGCACCCGTGAGCTCCTCGAGGCCGGCGCCGACATCGTCAAGGTGGGCGTCGGACCGGGCGCCATGTGCACCACCCGGATGATGACCGGCGTGGGGCGCCCCCAGTTCTCCGCGGTGCTGGAGTGCGCGGCCGAGGCCCGTCGCCTCGGCGGGAGCGTCTGGGCGGACGGCGGGGTGCGCCACCCCCGCGATGTCGCGCTCGCTCTCGCCGCCGGCGCCTCCAACGTGATGATCGGATCCTGGTTCGCCGGCACCTTCGAGTCGCCCGGTCAGATGCGCACCGATGAGAACGGTCGACGCTTCAAGGAGTCCTTCGGCATGGCCTCCAAGCGCGCGGTCTCCCACCGCACCGCGCACGAGGACGCCTTCGCCCGCGCCCGCAAGGGCCTGTTCGAGGAGGGCATCTCCACCTCGCGCATGTACCTCGCCGAGGGGCGGGGCGGGGTGGAGGACCTGCTCGACCAGATCACCGCCGGGGTGCGCTCCTCGTTCACCTACGCGGGGGCCGCGACCACTGCCGAGTTCCGGGAGCGGTCCGTGATCGGCCTGCAGGGGGCGGCCGGATACGCCGAGGGGCGCCCCGTCTCCGATTCCTGGAGCTGAGGCCGGCCCGCTCAGGACGCGCCCGGCGGCCGCAGCCGTATCGGCGACGCCGCCGCCGGGACGTCGGACCACTGGCACCGGGTACGATCACCCCATGACGACTCTCGTGATCGGTGGCGCTGGATACATCGGATCGCACGTGGTGCGACTCCTCCTGGAGCAGGGGCAGAAGGTGATCGTGGTCGATGACCTCTCCACCGGCCTGCGCCGGCGCACCGAGGGGGCGGAGCTGATCGAGCTCGACGTCACCCTCCCGGACGCGCGCGAGAAGCTCGCCTTCCAGATGCGTGCCTCCGGTGCCGATTCGGTGATCCACTTCGCTGCCCACAAGCAGGTCGGCGAATCCGTCGAGAACCCCGAGATGTACTGGCACGACAACATCGGCGGGCTCGCCAACGTGCTGGCCGCCTGCGCGAGCGCCGAGGTGCGGGACGTGGTGTTCTCCTCCTCGGCCGCGGTCTACGGCATGCCCGATGTGGACCTGGTCACCGAGGACCTCGCCCCGCAGCCGATCAACCCCTACGGCGCGACCAAGTACGTGGGGGAGTGGATGCTCGCCGACGCGGAGCGCGCCCATGACATGCGCACCGTCGCCCTGCGCTACTTCAACGTCGCCGGGGCCGGCTGGCCGGAGCTGGCGGACACCGCGGTGATGAACCTGGTGCCGATCGTGCTGGACCGGCTCGAGAGGGGACAGGCCCCGGTGGTCTTCGGGGACGGCTACGACACGCCCGACGGCACCTGCATCCGCGACTACGTGCACGTGCTCGACCTCGCCCACGCCCACATCGCCGCCCTGGACTACCTCCGGGGCGAGGAGCGCCCGCACCGGACCTTCAACGTCGGCACCGGCGAGGGCTCCAGCGTGCTCGAGGTGATCGACGCGATCGCGCGGGCCCAGGGCATCGAGATCACCCCCGAGATCGGAGAGGCGCGCGCCGGGGACCCGGCCCGGCTGATCTGCTCCGGGGACCGCATCGCCCGGACCCTCGGCTGGAAGTCCGAGCACGGCCTGGACGACATCGTCCGCTCCGCCGTCGAGGCGCGCACGGCCGGGATCACCCCCGACGTCGAGGCCTATCCCGAGGGGTGACCCGGCGCCGCGGGGCGGTGGGGCTCGGGCTGGAGTCCGGTCCGGCGCGGCTCGGGCCTGAGTCCGGTCCGGCGCGGCTCGAGCTGGAGTCCGGTCTGGTGGGGCTCGGGCCTGTCATCCACTGGCGTCATATGAGCAGACGTCCCCGTATGCGGGGACGTCTGCTGGCACAGCGCCAGTGGATGCGATCCTGGACCGAGCCGGGTCGGCTCAGGTGAGATAGCGGTAGATCGGGTCCTCGGGATCCACGCGCTCGATCTCCATGTTCGAGGCGGCCATCCGCGCCATCAGCGGCTCGAGATCCTCACGATCACCGATCTCGAGCCCGACCAGCGCCGGGCCCGCCTCACGGTTGTTGCGCTTGATGTAGTCGAACAGCACGATGTCGTCGTCCGGTCCCAGCACCCGGTCCAGGAAGCGGCGCAGCGCGCCCGGCTCCTGCGGGAAGGTCACCAGGAAATAGTGCTTGAGGCCCTCGTGCACGAGGGAGCGCTCCACGATCTCGTTGTACCGCGAGACGTCGTTGTTGCCGCCGGAGACGACCACCACCACGTCCCCGGTCTCCTCCTCGGGATCGGCGGCCTCGTGCCCGCCGCGGCCGAGGTGCTCGATCGTGCCGGTCGCCACCGCGGTCGAGGTCAGCGCACCGGCGGGCTCGGCGATGATCCCCTCGACCTGATAGAGCTCGAGCATCTCGGTGCAGATCGCGCCCTCGTCGACCGAGATCAGCTCGGGACTGATGGCCTGCACCATCCGCAGCGGTCCGGCGCCGACCCGGCGCACGGCGGCGCCGTCGACGAAGCGGTCCATCTCGTGGAGGGTGACCGGCCTGCCTGCGCGCACCGCCGCGGCCATCGAAACCGCCCCGGCCGGCTCGACCCCGATGATCCGGGTCGAGGGGCTCCGTTCGCGCAGCCAGGCACCGCAGCCGCCGAGCAGACCGCCGCCGCCGACGGGCACCACCATCGTGCCCATCTCACGGCCGTGCTCGGTGCGCAGCTGCTCCGCCGCCTCGAGGGCGACCGTGCCCTGACCCGCCATGATCAGCGGATGGTCGAAGGGCGGGACCTGTGTGGCGCCGGTGCGCTCGGCATCGTCGGCAGCCGCCTCGGCGGCATCGTCGAAGGTGTCCCCGATCAGGATCAGCTCGACCAGCTCGCCGCCGATGGCGGTGATCCGCTCGCGCTTCTGCCGCGGCGTGGTGCCGGGGACGTAGATGCGCCCGCGGATGCCGAGGGCGCGGCATGCCTGGGCGACGCCCTGGGCGTGATTGCCGGCGCTCGCCGCGACCACGCCTGCCTCCCGTGCCGCCCGGTCGAGGGAGTCGAGGAAGAGATGGGCGCCGCGGAGCTTGTACGAGCGCACGGACTGCAGGTCCTCGCGCTTGAGCCACACCGGCACCCCGGCCAGCTCGCTCAGCCGTTCGCTGTGCTGGAGCGGGGTGCGCCGGAGCACCGGGGCGAGGCGCGCCGCGGCGGCCTCGATGTCCGGGGCGCGCACCGGCAGCTCCGCAGCCTGCACGGTCTCCGTCGTGGTGGGCTCCCTCATGCTGTGTCCTCCTCGCTCGCTCCGGAAAGTGCGATGACCAGGGCCGTCGCCATCGCGGCCACCCCTTCGCCGCGCCCGGTGAGTCCCAGGGCGTCGGTGGTGCTGCCCGAGACCGTGACTGCTGCGCCGGCGGCGGCGCTCATCGCGGCGCACGCCTCCTCGCGGCGTCGGGACAGGCGGGGCCGATTGCCGATCACCTGCACCGAGATGTTGCCGATCCGGAAGCCGGCCTCCCGCACCAGACGGGCCGCCTCGCCCAGCAGTCGCGCACCGGAGGCACCGGCCCACTCCGGCCGGTCCACCCCGAAATGGGATCCGAGGTCACCGATCCCGGCGGCGGCGAAGAGCGCGTCACAGGCGGCATGGCAGGCGACATCGGCGTCGGAGTGGCCGGCCAGTCCCGGCTCTCCCGCCCAGTGCAGTCCCGCGACCCACAGCTCCCGGGCGGGGTCGGCCGGGGCGAAGGCATGCACATCCACCCCGATGCCCACCCGCGGCAGCGGTGCCGGGACGGGCGCGGTCATCACCGCCCGTCCCCGGACCCCGTGCCGGCGGCGTCGATCCGCGCCAGCAGCCGGTCGATGTCGTCGTACGTGACCTGTGGGCTCGTGCCCAGCAGGAGCGGCATCCCGGACACCTGCGGGATGCCGAGGGCGTCCGGGAGATCCACGGTGCTGATCACCAGGTCCGCCCGGAAGTCGGCCGAGAGCAGATCCATCACGGTGGCCTGGACGACGTGCGCCTCGCGGCTGCGGGCCGCGAGGTGATCGCGCACCTGCTCCGCGATCAGTGCGGACGTGGCGATCCCCGCGCCGCACACGATGGCGATGGTGAGCATTCGTTCTCCTGGACTGTGGTGGGGTGGAGGGCGGTGCCCCGAGCTGCTGAGGTGCTCCGCAGCGGCAGCACCGGCGAGGACCGATTCTGTCATGTCCTGGCTGGGCGATCCACGGGAGGTGCGCGGGCGTCTACGATTGCCCGCGTGACCCAGCCCCGCCGCGCCCGCACCCCCCGCCCGCCCGGGCGGGCCGCCGGTGTGGTGCTCGCCGGCGGATCGGGCACCCGGGTGGGGGCCGGGATCAACAAGGCGTTCCTGCCGCTGGCCGGGCGCAGCATCGCGGCCTGGGGCCTCAATACGCTCGCCGCTGTCGAGGGCATCGGGATCCTCGTCTTCGTGGTCCGTCCCGACGATCTCGAGCATGCACGATTCGTCAACGCCCGGGAGACCGACTCCCCGCTGGAGATCATCACCGGGGGAGAGACCCGCCAGGAGTCCGAGCTGCTCGCCCTGCGGCACCTCGCCGACCGCATCGACGCCGGCGCCATCGACACCGTGCTCATCCACGACGCGGCCCGCCCGCTGGTCTCCCACGGCCTCGCCTCGGCGGTGCTGCACGCGGCACGGGAGGTCGGGGGCGCCGTTCCCGGCACCCCGGCCTCCGACATCGCTCCCGTGGGCACGGACGACACCCTCGTGGCGGCACCCGCCCCCGGTCGGGGCGCCCTCGTGCGCGTGCAGACCCCGCAGGGCTTCCATGCCGCGACGATCCTCGACGCCTACGAGGCGGCCGCGCGGGACGGCTTCGTGGGCACGGACACCGCCTCCTGCGCCGAGGAGTACACGGAGATCCCGGTCGCCTGGGTGCGCGGCGAGGAGACCAACTTCAAGATCACCTACGCGCAGGACCTGCTCCTGGCCCAGGACGTGGTCAGCGCGCTAGGTTTGAGGTCACGGTGAGGAGGAGCCGATGAGCGTCGAGGAGAGCAACCTGCGCTGCACCGCCTGTGAGCGGGAGGCGGAGCACGTGGTGGTCTATGCGGGCCGCTTCGTGTCCCAGATCCAGTGCACCGGATGCGGTGCGGTGACCAGGCTCGATGTCTCCGAGGCCTATCTTCCCGATCTGCGCCAGCGCATCTCCAGCAAGCCCCGGCGCCTGCTGCGGAGGCTGCGTCGGGATCCCGGGGAGCTGGCGAGCAGCCTCCCGATGAGCACGCTGTCCAAGCCGGCCCGGATGGCCGGGGAGTTCCGGGCGGTGTGGAGGAGCCGGCGGGGCGGCTGAGCGCGGCGCAGCGGCGGGACGCCCCCCGCGGGATCAGCTGCGGCGCGCGAGCCCATGGCGGTGAGAGGTGTCCCGGGCCAGTCCCAGGGAGATCTGCGCCTGCCAGAGGCTGAGGCGGTCCAGCACGGCGAAGCCGGCGTGCGAGCCGTGCACCGTGCGCACCCGCGCCCCGTGCTCCAGCGCCGCCCGGATCTCGTCGAAGCCGCCGGCGTCCTCGGGAGCCTCACCACCGGTGAGGACCACGGACTCGAGCATCCCTCGACGCACCAGCCGCGGGCTCTGCAGTCCGGCCAGGGTCGAGCGGTCGATGTTGCGCAGACCGTCGGGGCGGACCTCCTTGACGGAGTCCGTCATCGTGATCACCGGGACCACGGCGTCATCGTCCTGCTGCAGCGCTCCCAGCACGTCGCGCACGACCGAGCTCGGGGTGAGGGCGCGCTCGGCGTCATGGAGCAGCAGCAGCTCCTCCTCGCACCGGTCGAGGGCGGCGCGCAGCGCCGCCTCCCGGCCGCCGGCGACCCTGATCACCGGCAGGCTCCGTCCCAGACTCGTGCGCAGCTCGGCGTGAGCGGCCTCGCCGGTGATCACCAGCGGGGCCGGCAGGCCGCTGCCGTGCAGGGTGCCCAGCAGCCGATCGATGAGCCGGGAGCCTCCGAGCCGTTCGAGGCACGGGGTCGCCGCGCCCCGGGGCAGGCCCGGGGCGGGGGGTGCGAGTGCGAGGATGATCGGACGCACGGTGATCGGTCGCGAGGTGGAGGACACGGGGGAGGGCGTGCTCAGGAGGCGAGGACCTCGTCGAGGATGGTCTCGGCGCTGACCTCGTCGGTCTTCTCCGCCAGTGCGAGCTCGGAGACGAGGATCTGCCGCGCCTTGGCCAGCATCCGCTTCTCCCCGGCGGACAGCCCGCGGTCCTGATCGCGGCGCCACAGATCGCGCACGACCTCCGCGACCTTCTTCACATCGCCGGAGGCGAGCTTCTCGACATTCGCCTTGTAGCGGCGGGACCAGTTGGTGGGCTCCTCGGTGTAGGGCTGGCGCAGCACCTCGAAGACCTCCTCGAGGCCCTCCTTGTCCACGACATCGCGCACGCCGACGAGGTCGACGTTCTCCGCGGGGACCTCGATGGTCAGATCACCCTGGGCCACCTTCAGCTTGAGGTAGGTGCGGTCCTCGCCCTTGATGGTGCGGGTCTTGACCTCTTCGATGAGCGCGGCACCGTGGTGCGGGTAGACGACGGTCTCGCCGACGGCAAAGTTCATGTGGTGGGTCCCCTTTCCGCGCGCCAGTCTAGCATCGCGGGCCCGTGATAAAATGCCTGCCGACCTGGTGGATAGCCTTCTCCGAGGGCCTTCTTCGAGGGTCTTCTCCCCGAGCTCCTCCAGGGATGCGGGTGGATCCGTCGCGTCACGTGTCCCGGCATCTCGGGGAGCTCGCGGTGGGGTACCCTGTCAGGGCTGTCCCAGTACGTCCCCGCCGCTCAGCGGTATCGAACAGGAGTCCTCCGTGCGCCGTTCCCGCCGTTCCGTGCTCTCCGCCGCCGCCCTGGGCCTGGCGCTCGCGGCCACCGGCTGCACGTACTTGTCCCCGGTGCAGACCAAGGTCTTCTACAATGCGGCCGATGGCACCAATGCGACGATCCTGAAGGACGAGTCGTTCTTCGCCGGCGTGCGCAATGCGGTGCTCGTGTTCGGCTACGAGGGCGAGGGCCCGATCTTCTACACCTCGGTGGTGAACTACTCGGACGAGGAGACCACCGTCGAGCTCGAAGGGCTCGTCGAGGGCGAGAGCGTGTTCACCGCCAGCATCCAGGTCCCCGCCCACAGCACCGTCGAGATCGGGCCGGAGGAGGGTCAGCAGTCCGTGCCGGTCGGTGCTGTCGACGTCCTCCCCGGGTCGGTCATCACGCTGGACGTCGTCGCCGCCGGTCAGAGCACCACCATCTCCCTGCCGACGCTCACTACCTCGCTCGACTACTACGAGCTCGAGGAGCCGGCCGCGGGCTGAGCCCCGCCCCACCGATCCCCTCGCGGAGCGCCCCGCAACCGAGGCTGCGGGGCGCTCCGCGTCGCCGGGGCCGGCCTGCCGGACGCCGTCCTGTCAGCTGCCGGACTCGAGCTTGTAGCCCAGGCCGCGCACCGTGATCAGACGCACCGGATTGCGGGGGTCGTCCTCGATCTTCGCGCGCAGCCGCTTGACGTGCACGTCGAGGGTCTTGGTGTCGCCGACGTAGTCGGCTCCCCAGACCCGATCGATGAGCTGGCCGCGAGTGAGCACCCGGTCCACGTTGCGCAGCAGCATCTCGAGCAGCTCGAACTCCTTCAGCGGCAGCGCCACCTCCTGGCCGCGCACCTCGACCACGTGCCGCTCCACGTCCATCGTGATGTCGGCGGTGCTCAGGACGGAGTCGCCCTCCTGCTCCGCGGAGTCCTGGCCGCGACGCAGCACTGCCCTGATCCGGGCCAGCAGCTCGCGTGAGGAGTAGGGCTTGGTGACGTAGTCGTCCGCACCGAGCTCCAGCCCCAGGACCTTGTCGAACTCGTCGTCCTTGGCGGTCAGCATGATGACCGGGACGCTCGAGCCGCGCCGGATCTCGCGGCACACCTCGGTGCCGCTCATCCCGGGGAGCATGAGGTCCAACAGCACCAGGTCGGCCCCGTGGGCGGTGAAGATCCGCAGTCCATCGGTGCCGTTGTCCGCCACGGCGACCTCGTACCCCTCCTTCCGCAGGGAGTAGGAGAGCGGATCGGAGAAGGACTCCTCGTCCTCCACGATCAGGATGCGCGTCATATCAGTGTGCCTTCCCCGACCGGTGACCGGTCGATGTGGTGCGTGCGGGGGCGGGGTGCTGCGCGGCATCGGCGGCCGCGGCCCGTCGTGCCCCTGCGGTGATGGTCTCGGTGCGGCCCATCTCGGGCAGTCGCAGCGTGAAGGTCGAACCCTGACCGGGCAGCGACCAGGCGGTGACCTCTCCGCCGTGGTCGCTCGCGATGTGCTTGACGATCGCGAGACCGAGCCCGGATCCGCCCGTGGCCCGGGAGCGTGCGCGGTCCACCCGGAAGAACCGTTCGAAGACGCGCTCCAGATGCTCCTTGGCGATGCCCATGCCCTGGTCCTTGACGCAGATCTCGACCATGCCGTCATCGCGCCGGACGGAGACCCCCACCCGGGTGCGGGGGTCGGAATAGGTGATCGCGTTGGAGATCAGGTTGGACAGCGCGGTGGTGAGCATCGAGGCGGAGCCGAAGACCTGCAGGCCGGCCGCGCCTCCGACGGCGACGTCGATCCTCGCACCGAGGGCGTAGTTGCGGTTCAGGGCGATCGCGCTCTCGACCACCTCGTCGATCTCGATCGGCTCCGCATCCGGCAGTGCGGAGTGGCCCTGGACGCGGGAGAGCTCGATGATCTCCTGGACCAGATGGGAGAGCCGGTGGGTCTCGCTCTGCATGCGCGCGGCGAAGCGGCGCACCGCCTCCGGGTCCTCGGCGGCGTCCTCCATGGTCTCTGCCAGCAGCGTGATCGCGCCGACGGGGGTCTTCAGCTCGTGGGACACATTGGCCACGAAGTCCCGGCGGGTCTCCTCGACGCGCACCGCCCGCGTGAGGTCGTCGGCCAGCAGCAGCGCTCCGTGCTCGCCGAGAGCCCCGATCCGTACATCGATCACGGACTCGGAGCCGCCCTGGCTCGCACGCTGCAGCGTCAGGCGCTCGTCCCGGAAACCGCCGTTGCGGCCGACGTCGGCCGCCAGCTCCATCAGCTCGCTGCTGGCCAGGCGCGGATAGTCGCCCTCGGCCGCGCGGACGATCCCGTAGGAGTAGGCCAGCGGCGAGGCCCGCAGCACATCGCCGGCGGCGTCGAGCACCACGTAGGCGGAGGACAGGATCGCCAGCACCTCCGTCGCCGCCTCGGGGATCATCGGATCGAGTGGGGCCGGGCCCGAGCCGCGTCGCCGGTCCGAGCGGGCGAGCGTCAGCGTGGCGGCGACGCCGATCACCAGACCGATCGCGCCGGCGAGCACGAGGAGCGCAGTCAGGGGCACATGCACAGCGTAGGCCCCCACCATGCTCCGACCGGCGCAGCACCCGGCCGCGAGGCCGATCCGGCCACGAGTTCACCTGGGGGATGCTCCGGGTTCATGGCCTGTCGCCTCCTGTTCATCCCGCGCTGGGAGGATCACGGCACGAAGCCCCATCGGAGTGAGGAGAACCCCCATGCGCGAGGCGTACCAGAGCGATCTGCGGCACATCGTCGACGACCTGGTGGATATGGCCGAGATGGTCGGGACGGCGCTCGACGGTGCGACCTCCGCACTGCTCGAGGGCGAGCTGGCGCTGGCGGAGCGGGTGGTCACCGCCGATCCGCACCTGGATGCCCGGCAGCTGGAACTGGACGCGAAGGCGGTCGAGCTGCTGGCGCGGCAGGCTCCCGTGGCCACCGATCTGCGCCTGCTGGTCGCGACGCTGCGCATGAGCTCCTCGCTCGAGCGGATGGGTGATCTGGCCGCCCACGTCGCACTGGTCGCGCGCCGGGCGCATCCCGAGATCGCGGTGCCTGCACAGCACCGGGAGCAGATCGCTCGGATGTCCGAGCTGGGCCTGACCGCCCTGCGGACTGCCGCCCAGGTGATCCAGGACCGGGATCTGGCGCTCGCGGCCCAGGTCGAGAAGCAGGATGACGAGCTCGACGAGCTGATGCTCACGATCTCGCGCGAGATCTCCCGCAGCGACGAGGACACCTACACCAATGCGCAGGTGATCGACCTCACGCTGCTGATCCGCTTCTACGAGCGGATCGGCGACCACGCGGTCTCGCTGGTGCGTCGCGTCGGCTTCCTGGTCACCGGTGACTCGCTGGACACGCTCAGCGAGGGCGTGGACGTCCAGGAGTTCTGAACCCCCGGCCCCGCCGAACGCCGCAGGGCGCCCCGCAGCTGCGGGGCGCCCTGCGGCATGGTCGAGCCGGGATCAGCCGCGGTTGGGGCGCGGCCGGCGCGTGGTGAGCCGTTCCGCACCGGTCTGTGCGCCGCGCTTGGCCGCCACCCGCAGCCCCTGCAGGATCACGCCGGAGACGGTGGCCCACAGCATCATCTTCCAGACGGGCTGGTCGTGCGAGGGATCCTTGATCGCGGCGATCTCAGCCTTCGCCAGGCCGTCCTTCTTCGCCTGCTTCCGACGCCGGGCGACATCCTTCTTCACGGCCTTCTGCGACTTCACGGTCGGTGCGTCCTCGCCGAAGACGGCGCCCCAGCCGGCCGCGGCGGCCTTGTTGCCGATGACGCCGGCGATGATGCCCGCCACGGGGACGGCGATGCTCACGAGCGGATTGGCCACTGTTTCCTCCAGGCGTCGGGTGCTCCGGTACCAGGACCGGGGCGATCAGTAGGTCCCTGCATGCTGAGCGTAATAGGTTCCCATGTCATCCGTGCGCAGCGCATCCCGCAGCACGTCCATGGGTTCCTCGGCGGTGGCGACGACGCTGGCGCCGCCGCTGGTCATGTACGGATCGCCGTGCGGCACCGAGAGGAAGTACAGGTCGTTGCTGCGGATCGACCGCATGGACAGGCCCAGCTCCACCATCGCCGTCGCGCTCAGCCCCTCGTCGGTGGTGAGGAACGGGGAGATGGTCTCGATGGTGTCGGCGAGCTTGCCCGGATCGCTGAGGGTCTCGCCGCTGATCAGCTTCTGGGTGATGCCCTTGAGCACCGCCTGCTGGTTGCGATTGCGCTGGAAGTCCCCGTCGGCGAACTGCTTGCGCTCGCGCACGAAGGTCAGCGCCTCCTCGCCGTCGAGCGTCTGGACGCCCTGGGTGAACTGGTGGCCGCCCGCCGTGAAGTCCTCGGGCACCTTGACGTCGATCCCGCCGAGGGTGTCCACGAGCCCCTCGATGCCGTCGAAGTCGATGAGGGCCACGTGGTCGATGGGGACCCCGGTGAAGTTCTCCACCGTGGTCACTGCCAGCCCCACACCGCCGTAGGCCAGGGCGGAGTTGATGCGGTCCTTGCCGTGGCCGGGCACGTCGACGTAGAGATCGCGCGGGAACGACATGACGTAGACGCTCTCCCCGTCCTCGGTGACGTGCACGAGCATCATCACATCCGAGCGCTGACCGCTGACACCCTGGGAGGCCGCGTCCTCCGGGGAACGCTTGTCAGAGCCCAGCAGCAGGAAGTTGCGACCGGTGCCCTCGATCTCCTCGGGCCGCTCCCCATCGGAGGCGCCGCGCGTGATCTGCACGACCGTGCGCTTCTGGTAGGAGTTCTGGATACCGCTCAGATAGTTCCCGATCACCAGGCCGACGCCGATCACCAGCGCGGCCACGACCAGCAGCGAGATGAGGGCGGCGCGCCGGCCGCGTCGCCGCCCGGGTTCGGGCTGGTCGTCGTCCTCCCAGTCGCCGGGGAGTTCGACGTCGGCGGGGTCGTTCATTCAGGTCCCTCTCTGACGGTGCCGCCGGGGCGGTCACGGGTCCGTCGGCCCCTCGATGTCCGAGGCGCCGTCCGGTCCCGGGTGCCGAGGCACCCGGGTGTACGCGAGATCCCATATTAGGCGTCCTGCGGCACGACCCTTGCTCTCGAAGCCGGTCTTCACACGACCCTCGAATCGCGGGGCCCAGCCGGTGGTCGCGATGTTCGGCGGGATCGCGTCCGAGGAGCGACCCTCCGGGCGCGGACCGTCCGGGTGCAGCAGAGCGAGCTCGGGGCGCACGTCCAGCTGCGAGCGCATGTGATGGGCGTACTGCGCCCAGTCGGTGGCCAGGCGGAACGTGGCGCCGTCGGCCAGCAGTGGCAGCACCGCGTCCAGGAACGGCGGGTTGAGCAACCGGCGCTTGTGGTGTCGCTGCTTGGGCCAGGGGTCGGCGAAGTACACCCACAGCTGGTCGATCGAGCCCTCGGGCAGCAGGGCCGGCAGCGCCCGCTGCGCGTCCAGCGGCAGCATGCGGAGATTCTGCGGGCTCCCGGACCGCTCCACCCGGCTGAGGGTCTGTGCGAGCCCGGGCAGGTACACCTCGACGCCGAGATGATCGCGCTCGGGGTGGGCGAGGGCGGCCGCGACGATGTTCTCGCCGGTGCCGCTGCCCACCTCGACCACGACCTCGGCGCGTCGGCCGAAGACCTCCGCGAGGTCCAGTCGGGTGCCCGCGGCGGGCAGGGTGTCGCGGTGCCCCCGCGGCGGGTCGATCACATAGGCGGGGGAGAGGCGATCCCAGGCGTTCTGCCTGCCCTGCGTGAGCCGCTCCCCCCGCCGGACGAAGGAGACCACCTCCCGATGCGTGTTCCGCCCCTTGCCGGTCTCCGCCTCGTCCTCCGGGGCGGGAGCCGGGGCAGCGTCGTGCGAGCGCGGGTCCGAGGTCATCGGCGCGTCACCGCACCCGATGGACGACGTCGCCCTCGACGACGACCTCGACCTCGGGCAGATGACGGGTGGCGGGGCCCCGCAGCACCTCTCCGGTCTCGGCGTCGAAGCGCGAGCCGTGGCACGGGCAGTCGAGCACGCTCTCCTCCTGGCTCAGGGCGCAGCCGTTGTGGGTGCAGTAGCCGGAGTAGGCGGCGAGATCATCGCCGGCACCGCGGACGATCAGCACGAACGGCTGCTGGCCGCCGAAGTTCACCATGGTGCTCGCGTTCTCGGGGATCTCGGTGAGCGGGATCGTGCCGTCCTCCGCGCGCAGCGGCCCGGAGGTGCCGAAGCCCTCGTCCTCGGGGGCGCAGGCCGCGAGCCCGCCGAGTCCTGCGGCGGTGGCAGGGAACAGGAGGGCATGACGACGGGAGAGGCACGGGCGTTCCATCCTCCCAGGATAGCGAGCCGGTGATGGTCGGTGCATCCAGCGACCTGCCCGTGTGACCGCTCAGACGTCCGCGGCGTCCACCTCGCGGGGGTCCCAGGTGAGAGTTCCGCGGGCGCGCCAGCCGCGGTCCGTCACCGCGTCCAGGGCCTCGCGCCTGCGGGCCGGGGTGAGGCGGTCGAGGTAGAGCGAGCCGTCGAGGTGGTCGACCTCGTGCTGGAGGGCACGGGCCAGGACCCCGCCCTCGTCCTCGAGGACGACCTCGGCCCCCTCGAGGTCGGTGCCGGTGACCCGGGCCCCGCGATGTCTGGCGGTGGGGAAGCCCTCACCGGGCACGGACAGGCAGCCCTCGAGGGTCTCCTCGTCCAGGGCGATGCCGCCGAAGCGCTGCAGCACCGGATTGAGCACCACGCCGCGCCGCAGCGTGCCGCCCGCGTCCTCGCACGAGACGATGAACAGGCGCCAGCGCGAGCCGACCTGGGGGGCGGCGAGACCGGCTCCGGAGGCGGCGTCATTGGTCTCGAACATGTC
The DNA here is from genome assembly GCF_002407185.1 of Brachybacterium vulturis. Lineage (NCBI taxonomy): Bacteria > Bacillati > Actinomycetota > Actinomycetes > Micrococcales > Dermabacteraceae > Brachybacterium > Brachybacterium vulturis. The sequence continues at coordinate 3,298,160 of NZ_CP023563.1, read as the reverse complement.
CGCCACCAGGGTGCGGAGGTCATCGGTGACCTCGCGGACCCGTCGTGTGCGCTGGGAGAGGGCACGGTGGCCGACGATGGTGATCGGGCGGACGCTCATGCGGAGGGCGCTCCTGTGCTGGGCGGACCGGGCTGGTCCTCGGGGGTGTCGGGGGTGCTGGTGAGCTGATGGCGCGCGGAGGGGTTCACTGCGAGCGGGTTGCGGGCGTCGACGATCCAGGGCCCGCGCGGACGCCGCAGCGGCTGCCCGCTGCGGGCGGAGTCGGCGACCAGTCGGCTCAGCTGCTCGGACTCGGCGGCGTCGGCGGCCAGGAAGTCCAGGGTGTGGGAGGCGTGGGGCTCGAGCACGATGTGGTCCCAGGCATCGAGGCCGCTGGCGATCTGCCGGGCGCGCAGGAACTCCGCATCCAGCGCCGCACCGGTGATCACCACGATGTTCGCCAGCCACAGCAGGATCAGGATCGCGATCAGGCCGTTCAGCGCGGTGAGGATCTCCGCGAAGCGGGTCGCGTAGACCAGCAGCTGCCCGGCCACCAGTGCGGCGCCGAACAGCACCAGCACGCTGAGGGTGGACCCCAGGGTCATCAGCCGATAGCGGGGCAGGCGCACGTTGGGGAACAGGTAGTAGGCGAGGGACACCCCGATGATCAGGATGACCAGCAGGATCGGCCATTTCACGAGGTTCCAGGCCGCGAAGGCGATCTGGGGGATCCCGATGAACTCACCGATGCGCTGCGAGGCCTCGCCGCCCATGATGATCATGCCGACCGCCAGCAGGACCACCGACACGATCAGCATCGTCTCGCCGAACACGATGGTGCGGAACCAGAGGAAGGGACGCCCCTCCCGGGTGTCGAAGACCCGGTGGAGCGCCCGATGGAAGGCGGCGACCCCGTTGGAGGCGGACAGCAGGGAGCCGGCGGTGCCCAGCAGCAGGCCGAGCACGCCGCCGCTGGTGGTGGAGACCGTCTCGATCGCCCGGAGGAAGGGACGGGGATCCAGGGTCGGGAAGATCTCGGTGATCATCTCGGACAGCGCTCGGAGGGTGTCCATCTCGACCCCGATCAGCGACATCACCGAGACCGCGGCGACGGCGCCCGGGAACAGCGACAGGAGCAGGTAGAAGGTCATCGTCCCGGCCACGTCCCACACCTGGATGTCCAGCAGCCGCATCCGCACGCGGTTCAGGACGTGCAGGATGCTCAGCCGGGGTCGGGGGATCTCGACCTCCGACGTCGACCGACGTGGACGGGATGCTGTCACCGTGCTGCTGCTCCGGGGTCGGGGGCGGGGCGCCCGGGACGGGCGCTGGTGGGAACCATTCCACCAGGTGGGCGAGGTCCCGGGGTGGTGCCGCGCCCGTCAGCTCTGTTCGATGATGTCATCGGGGTCGCTGGCGACGGGATACTCCCAGGGGTCCTCGGGGTCGGTGGGGACGTAGGAGGTCATGATCGAGCCGTCAGCACGCTCGTCCCCCAGGCCGACGGGCCTGTCCAGCACCGAATCGTCCAGCAGCGGGCCCTGGTCCGCGAGGGCGACCGAGACGCCGTCCGCGGTGACCAGCACCGTCTGACCGCGCACGGTGACCTCGATCTCGTCACCGGTCTCGAGGGTGAAGGAGATCTCCTCCCGCACCAGGCGCACCCGGAACCGGGAGCCGTGCACGGTGAGCGGGAAGCCCAGCTCGGGCCAGTCGACGGGCAGACGCGGGTCGAAGGAGATCCGGCCCTCGTCGTGCCGCATCCCCCCGAAGCCGTGCACCAGGGCGTTCCAGACCCCGCCGGCGGAGGCGATGTGCACTCCGTCGGCGGTGTTGTGGTGCAGATTGGCCAGGTCCACGAAGAGCCCGGTGCGGAAATAGTCCTGTGCGGCCCGCTGGTGCCCGACCTCGGCGGCCATGATCGACTGCACCACCGCCGAGAGCGAGGAGTCCCCGGTGGTGATCGGGTCGTAGTACTCGAAGTTCGCGCGCTTCTCCTCCGCCGTGAACTCGCTGCCGCGCAGGAACAGGGCGAGCACCACGTCCGCCTGCTTGATCACCTGGAAGCGGTAGATCACCAGCGGATGGAAGTTCAGCAGCAGCGGGAAGGCCTCCTCCGGGGTGCTGGAGAGGTCCCAGATCTCCCGCTCGAGGAACCGGTCCTCCTGGAGGTGGATCCCGAGCGACTCGTCCTTGGCCACATGCATGCCGTCCGCGCAGGCCGTCCACTGCTCCAGCTCCAGCTCGTCCAGGTCGAGCTCGATCCGCATCGTCGCATACGCGCTCTCGTCGGCCGTGCGCAGATCGTTGACCGCGAGCGCGGCGCGGCGCAGGTTGTAGCGGGCCATGACATTGGTGAACATGTTGTTGTTCACCACGGTGGTGTACTCGTCCGGGCCGGTCACCCCGTTGATGTGGAAGCTCGAGGTGCCATCGGCCCGCAGCCGCCAGAACCCGAGATCGGCCCACATCCGGGCGGTCTCCACCAGCACCCGTACGCCGTCGCGGTGCTGGAAGTCGAGATCACCGGTGACGTCCACGTACTGCGCGAAGGCGTAGGCCACGTCGGCGTCGATGTGGTACTGCGCGGTGCCGGCGGCGTAGTAGGCCGAGGCCTCGTCGCCGTTGATGGTGCGCCAGGGGAACAGCGCCCCGCGCTGATTGAGCTCGCGCGCCCGTTCCCGGGCCTTGGGCAGCAGGTTCGTGCGGAAGCGCAGCGCGTTGCGGGCCCAGCGCGGCTGCGTGAACGTCAGGAACGGGACCACGTAGATCTCGCTGTCCCAGAAGTAGTGCCCCTCGTACCCCGAACCGGTCACGCCCTTGGCGGGGATGCCCCACTGGTCCGAACGGGCCGCGGCCTGGGCGATCTGGAACAGGCACCACCGGGTGGCCTGCTGGGCCGCCGGCTGGCCGGGCAGCTCGACGTCCGAGGTGCGCCAGAAGTCCTCGAGGTACTCCCGCTGTTCACGGAACTGGGCCTCGAACCCGGTGCTGCGCACCCGGTCCAGGGTGCGGCGACAGCGGTCGAACAGCTCGCGGTGGGGGACCGAGCGGGAGGAGTGGTAGGTCACCGCCTTGCGGACGGTCAGCGACTGGCCCTGCTCGAGATGGGCGCGGACCACCTGGCGCCCCTTGTCCTCGCTGGTGTCCACCAGCTGCTCCACCTCGGCCTCGGACTCCACCTCGTGATCGGCGCCGACGGCGAGCGTCATCCCGGAGTTCGCCACCCGGTAGCCCAGCAGCATCCGTCGCGCGCTGTGCCAGTTCTGCAGCGGCTCGAGCACGCGATGGGTGAAATCTGTGGTCTGCCGCGGGTCGGCCTTGTCGGTGAGCGGGCCGCCCTCGAGCCCCGCCCCGAAGTCGTCGCGGAAATCCTCCCGATTGATGATCTGGGAGGAGATCGCGATCGGGGCGGCGCCGTCCAGCATCTCCACCCGCAGGGTCATCAGTGCCAGATGCCGCTGCGGGAAGGAGACCATGCGGGAGGAGCTCACCCGGACCCGCTTCCCGGCGGGGGTGCGCCAGATCAGCTCGCGGCGCAGCACTCCCTCGCGGAAGTCGATCCAGCGCTCGTACTCCTCGAGGTCCGCGATCGACAGCAGCAGCGGCTCGTCGTCCACGTACAGCTTCAGCACGGAGGAGTCGGGCACCGTGACCATCGTCTGCCCGGTGCGGGCGAAGCCGAAGGCGGATTCGGCGTGGTTGATGGTCCAGGTCTCGTGGAAGCCGTTGAGGAAGGTGCCATGGCGTTCCGCGTCGCGGCCCTCCTCCGGGGTGCCGCGCATGCCGAGATAGCCGTTGGCGGTCGTGAAGAGGGTCTCCGCCAGGCCCAGGTCGTCGTGGGGGCGGGATTCGACCAGGCGCCACTCGTCCAGCGGCAGCTGGGTGCGGTCGACGGGGTCGACGGGCAGCACGCGGCGGCGGCTCATGCGATCTCCTCCAGATCGGCGACGACCAGGGTGGCGCCGGCGGCGGTGAGCTCCTCGGCACCGGCGCCCCGGTCCACACCGATCACGGCGCCGAAGTCGCCGGCAGCGCCGGCGCGGACCCCGGAGACGGCGTCCTCATAGACCACGGCCCGTGCGGGCTCGACGCCGAGCAGCTGCGCGGCGTGCAGGAACGTGTCGGGAGCGGGCTTGCCGGACAGCCCCTCCCGGGCGGCGACGTTGCCGTCGACGATGTGCTCGAAGCGGTCCAGCAGACCGGCGGCGGTCAGCACCTCCTCGGCGTTGCGGGAGGAGGAGACGATGGCCAGGCGCGCTCCGCCGGGCAGGGCGTCGAGGAAGGCGACCGTGCCCGGATAGGGCGCGACGCCCCCGGCGCGCAGCAGCGCGAGGACCAGATCGTTCTTGCGATTGCCGAGGCCGCGCACCGTCTCCGAGCCGGCGGGCTGGTCCCCGGGGTCGGAGTCCTCGCCCTCGGGCGGGGTGATCCCGCGGGAGGCGAGGAGGGCACGGACCCCGTCGTAGCGGGGGCGCCCGTCGACATGGGCGAAGTAGTCCGCATCGGTGTACGGCTCCGCGACGCCCCGGGAGGCGAGGAACTCCTCGAACATGCGGGCCCAGGCGCGCATGTGCACCTCGGCCGTCGGGGTGATGACCCCGTCCAGATCGAAGAGGTGGGCCGTGAACCCGGCAGGTCGGAAAGATTGCTCTGCAGTCACACCCGTCATGCTACGGGCAGGCTCGACCGGGTGCGGGAGCATGTCGTGGCACCGGGGCGCGTCGGTGGGCTACTCTGCGGGGGTCCGCCTCCGCGCCCGGCGCCGATGCGGAGCGGCTGAGACCTTTCCGAGGAGACGATGACTGTCACGGAGTCGCTGCCCGTGGTGGATGCGGTGCGACGTTCGCTCGAGATCGACGAGCAGGTCCCCCTCGCCACGAGGGGCCCTGGAGGGCCCGGCCGGGTACGGGCGGTCCTCACCCTCACCACGAACATCGCCCTGGCGCCGGCCCGTCTGTGGCCGCTGCTCACCGCGCCGCGCGAGCTCGCCGGCTGGTTCGGTCCGATCGACGGCGAGCTTCGCGAGGGCGGCCGGTTCCGGGCGCCGGGAGGCGCCGGTGGCCGCATCCTCCAGGTGCAGGAGCCGCACCGTCTCGGTCTGACCTGGGAGCAGCCGGCGGGGGAGGATCCGCTGCTGCTCCGGCTCGACCCGGAGGACGACGGCACCACGCTGCTGGCCCTGCACCACACGGCGCTGCTCGACGCCGAGGAGTTCGCCCGCACGGGACCGGGAGCCCTCGCCCTCGGCTGGGAGATCGCGCTGCTGGCACTGGCCGCGCACACCGACGGCTGGCATGCCACCTGCCTGGAGCCGGTGCCCGTGCCGACCCCGGAGTGGCTGCACGGGCCGCAGGGTGCGAGATACGTACGGGCCTGGGCGGTGCGCTGGGCGGCGGAGGCCGTTGCGGCCGGGGTCGACGAGGCCACCGCCCGTCGCGGCGAGAGCGAGACCGTCCGGCGCCACCTGGGTCGCTGAGCCCGGTCACCAGGGTTCCGCGGGCCCGTGCACCGCGCCGCCCGTCCGCCCCACGGAACTCTTTGCCCAGGCTCACCATCTGCTGACAGACTTCGCCGGTGACCACCCCCGCAGCGCGCTCCCCGTCCGGGGACCCGCGCACCCCGGGCCAGGTGCTGCGCGGCCTGGTGCCCTCCGTCTACGCCCCGACCCTGCTGGAGTTCGTGGGCCTGGCGGCGCTGATGCCGGTGATCCCGCTGCTCGCCCGGGAACTCGGATTCTCGGTGCCGCAGGCCGCGGCGCTGACCACCATCTTCGGACTGACCTCCTTCCTGGGGCCGATCCCCGCGGGGCGGCTGATCGCCGGGATCGGGGCGCGACGGGCCCTGAAGGTCACGGGGATGCTGCTGGTGGTCTCCAACCTCGCTGCCTACCTGGTCATCGGACCGGCGCTCGGCGGCGCTGCCGTCACCCTCCACCACCGGCTCGCCCTGGTGGGGCTGCTGCTGGTGATGGCGCTGAGCATGCAGGTGTGGCAGCTGGGGCGGCAGACCTACCTGGGCACCGCGCTGCCACCGTCGATGCGGGCCCGCGGCATGACGCTGTTCGGCGGCGTGATCCGCATCGGCCAGGTGATCGGCCCCCTGCTCGGCGCGGCGGTGATGGCACTGGGCTCGATGGCCGGGGTGTTCCTGCTGTTCGCCGTCAGCGCCGCCGCCGGCACGGTGATGATCACCGTGTTCCTGCCCCCGGGGGAGACCGGTCCCGAGCCCGCCGTGCCGCGCGAGAGGCGGCGTCGACCCAGCCCCGCCAAGATCCGCCTGGACCGGGCGGTGCTGGGACGGATGGCCGCCGTGGGGGCGGGCATCGCCCCGGTGATGATGGCCCGGGTGAACCGCCCGGTGATCGTGCCCCTGCTCGGGGACGCCCTGGGCCTGGATCCGGTGTGGATCTCGATCGTGTTCGGGGCCAGCGCCGTGCTGGAGATCCTCCTGGTCCTGCCCGCCGGCACGCTCATGGACCGGTACGGACGCGCCGCCGTGGCCGTCCCCTGTGCGCTGCTGATGGGCCTGGGATTCCTGCTGCTGGGGCTGCTCGGCACGGTGCTGGCCGCCGGGGGCACCGTGGCCGCACTGGTCGCGCTGATGGTCCCCACCCTGCTGATCGGGCTGGGCAACGGCCTGGGATCGGGGATCGTGATGACCCTCGGCATCGACGTCTCCCCGGTGCACGGACGCACCCGGTACCTCGCCTGGTGGAACACCATGCTGGGCTCGGGCAGGCTCGCCGCACCGCTGATCGTCACCGGGATCACGCTGTTCGCGCCGGTCGCGGTGGCCGGGGCGGCCACCGGTGCCGTCTGCATCGCGGGCGGGCTGTGGTTGACACGCATACTGCCCCGCGTCACCCCCTCCGGGAGCACCCGGGGGAGGTGAGACGGGGCAGTCGTGGGCCCGCGGCGCCGTCGGCCCCAGGGCCGCGGCATCGCCGGGACGGGTCTCAGGCGGCGGCGGACTCGAGGGCGTTCTCGGCGGTGCTCTGCAGGAGCAGCTGGGCGTCCTCGCGGGCGACGGAGCGGGCGATGGCGATCTCGGAGGCCAGCGGGTCGATGGCCTGCTTGAGCAGGTTGCGCTCGGCGAGGCTCGACGGAGTGCCACCCGAGTCGCGCATGATCGAGCGGATGACCTCGATGCGATCGGTGAGGCGCCCCGTCTGCAGCTGCATCTGCAGGGACTTGATGCGGTGGGCCCAGGAGGCCTTCTTCTCCGGGGCGGGGATCGGCTCCCCGAGCTGCTCGAGCAGAGTGACGATCTCGGCCTCCTCGAGCAGGGCGCGCAGTCCGATGACGTCCTTGCCGTCGGAGGGCACCGAGATCTGCATCTCGTCATCGATGACCACCAGGTCGACGTACTCCCGCTCGGTGCCGCGCACCGTCCGGGAACGCAGGGAGACGATGCGCACCGGCCCGTGGACGGGGTGGGTGAGCACGTCGTCGATCTTCGGAGCGGAGCTGTCGACGGGCGCAGTGGCGACGGGCAAGGGGTTCCTCCTCTGTGGACCTGCGCACCGCCGGTACCGCGGCCCTGGTGGGGTCGAGGCGGCTGCACACGGCACGACACGGACCCGGACAGAACCCGGATTCGCGAAGGTCTCGGAGCAACTCGAGTGCCGCTCGACCTGTAGGAACAGGGTGGCGGCACCTACGACGGCGCACCCCTATTCTCTCACGGATCTGACAACATTTCCAGAGGGTGACGTTTCCACCTGGATCACACCGGGCCAAGGGCGAGGCACGGCAGCACCGGAGCGACGGAACGAGACCAAGGTCGGACCTCATCGCCGCACCGGATGCGGTTCCATGGACACATGGCCCCTGCTGCAGCACTCCCGGCTCCCGAGCGCGCTATCGTCCGTTTCGACGACGTCGGCGTCGTGCGCGACGACCAGGTGCTCCTGCTCGGGGCCACCGGCAGCGTGCAGACGGGAGAGATCCTGGCCCTCACCGGCGCCAACGGCTCCGGGAAGACCACCCTGCTGCGGGTGCTCGCCGGACTGCTCGCCCCCACCGCGGGCACCGTGCGCATCGCCGGGGGAGCCCCCGACGACCGCGACCGCCGCTTCCGCACCGCGCTCGGCGCCCTGATCGGCCCGCCGCAGACGGCCCGCGACCTCACCGTCGCCGAGCATCTGCGGTTCATCGCCGCCACCTGGGGCATGCCCGCCCCGGCCGCGGCCCAGCGGGCCCAGGAGCTGCTCGAGGAACTCGAGATCGTGCCGCTCGGCCGCCGCTTCCCGCACGAGCTCTCCAGCGGCCAGACGCAGCTGGTCTCCCTCGCCCTCACCTTCGCCCGCCCGGCTCAGGTGCTGCTGCTGGACGAGCCCGAGCAGCGCCTGGACGCACAGCGCCTGGAGCTGGTGATCGGTGCCCTCCGCGCCCGCGTCGACGCGGGCGCCGCGATGGTGCTGGCCACCCACAGCCCGCGACTGCTCGAGGCGCTCGCCGACGTCCGCCTGCACCTGGAGGAGGCCTCGTGAGCGGTGACCTCTCGGCGGTGCGTGAGGTCTGGGCGCAGCGCAGCGGGGCCCGCACCGGCTCCGATGTGCTGTACCTGCTCTACCTGGGGGCGCTGAGCGTGCTGGTCCTGGGAGTCCCTGCGCTGCGGTTCGGGGGCGCCCTCCTGGCCCGACCCGATGTGCTCCCGGTCCTGCAGCATCCCCTGGCTCCGCGCCTCGCCGGCATCGTCGTCCTCATCGCCGCGGCGGCGCTGGTGCTGCTCGGCGGTGTCCGCGGACCGGCGCTGATGGCACCGTTCTTCACCACCACCCTCGCCTCGAGCGGGATCCGGCGGCGCACCGTGCTGTGGCGCCCGTACGTCCGGGCACTGCTGGCGCCCACGGCCTCGATGGCCGTGGTGGCCTCCCTGATCGCCGTGACGCTGAGGGCCGCCGGAGGCGGAGACGGCGCCGCCGGTGGTGGAGCCGATGGCGCCGCAGCGGTCCGGTTCGTCCTCGCGGCGACGGGCGCCGGCCTGCTGCTCGGCGCGGCATGGCTGGCGGGAGAGCTGCTGACGGCGCGGCCGCGCCGGCTCCTGGTGGGAGCGCTGCTGCTGGCGGGGGGCCTCTCCGCACTGCTGCCCCAGGGCACGGGGCTCGGTGGCTCCTGGCCGGGGGCAGAGGCGCCTCACGGGCCCGGGGCGCTGCTCGTGCTGGGGGCGGGGATCGCCGCCACCGCGGCCGGGATCACCCTGCTCGACCGGCTGCGGGGCACCGTGCTGCGCGAGCAGTCGATGCGCTGGGAGTCGGTCACCACCGTCGCCACCAGCGGGGACCTGGCCGGGGCCGCCGCGACGTTCCGTCCTCCGCCGTCGGCCGGCCGGCGCCTGCGTGCCGTCGGGCCGCGGCCGCTGGTGCTGCTGTACGCCCGCCGTGATGCGGTGGCATGGCTGCGCAGCCCCGATCGGCTCGTCGTCGGCATCGTGGTGGCGCTGCTGGCCGCGGCCGCGCTGGCCGGCTCCACCCAGCTCACCGGACCGCTCGCCGGGGGAGCGGTGCTGCTGGGTGCGGTGGCGCTGTGGGGCGCAGGCTCCACCCTGGTCGAGGGGATCCGGCACGGGGTCCACACGCTCGGGGCTCCCCGGCTGTTCGGGCAGACCGTCGCGGTCCAGGTGCTGCTGCATGCCCTCGCCCCGGCGCTGCTGCTGACCGCGCTCGCCGCTCTGGGCGGAGGCGGCCTCGTGCTGGCGGGCGGCATCGGCGAGGGCGCGCTGCGGGCGGTGCTGCTGCCGGTCGCGCTGGCGCCGGTGCTGATCGCCGGACAGGTGCGGGATGCGGCGAAGGGCCCGATGCCGCTGCAGCTGATGACCCCGATGCCCACCGCCCAGGGCGACAGTTCGGTCCTGGTGATGCTGGCCTGGCAGTCCGATGCGCTGCTGCTCGCGCTGCTTGCGGGGACGCTGCTGGCCGGTCTCGGGCTGCTCGGCCCGGTCTGGACGCTGGGCGGTGCCGCGCTCCTGACCGCGCTGATGGCACTGATGGCCCGGGGCCGGCTGCGGGCGCTGGGGAGCTGACGCGGCGGGAGGCCGCGCCCTCGGACCTGCTCAGCGGCGGGGGTGAGCGGCGATGACCTCGCCCAGCCGCCCGATGGCCGTCCCGATGACGGCGGGGGAGTGGGTGACGAAGCTCAGGCGCATCGTCGAGCGGTCCGCGTGATCGGCGAAGAACGACCAGCCCGGCAGGTAGGCGACCCCGGCCGCGACCGCATCGGCGAGCATGGCCTGGGCGTCGAAGCCCTCGCCGAGCGCGGCCCACAGGAACATCCCGCCCTCGGGATGGGTGACGTGCGCCCCGTCGGGCAGCACCGGCGCGATCGCGGCCGCCATCGCGTCACGGCGCTCGCGATAGACCGCGCTCACCCGCGCCACATGGGCATCCAGATCCGCGGTCGCCAGATAGCGGGCGACGGTCAGCTGGTCCACCACCGAGGACTGCATGGAGATCGCGGCCTTGGCGACCGCGAGGGTGTCCAGGACCGGTCCCTCGGCGCGCATCCACCCGATCCGCACCCCGGGGCTCATCAGCTTGCTCATCGAGTTCAACAGGATCGTGCGCGCACCCATCCCCGGCAGCGCGGCGATCGGTGCCCAGGTGTGCCCCGAGAAGGACAGGGCGCCGTAGGGGTCGTCCTCGATCAGCGGCACATCGGTGCGCTGCAGCACCTCGGCCACTGCCTGCCGGCGCGCCACGGGCATGGTGCGCCCGGTGGGGTTCTGGAAGGTGGGGATCAGATAGACCATCCGCGGGTGATGGGTGCGCAGCGCCTCCTCGAGGGCCTCGGGGATCACGCCGTCGTCGTCGGTGTCCACCCCGATGATGCGGGCACCGTGCACGGAGAACGCCTGCACCGCCGCGAGATAGGTGGGCGACTCCACCAGCACCACGTCGCCGGGCTCCAGCAGCGCCTGGGCCACGACGAACAGCCCTTCCTGGGAGCCGGAGGTCACCCGGATCTGGGAGGCGTCCGTGGGCAGGTCGCGGGAGAGACGGCGCGCGGCCTGCTCACGCAGCTCCGCCTCGCCCTCGCTGACCCCGTACTGCAGGGCGCGGTGGCCCTGATGGGTGAGCACCCAGTCGTAGGCCGCGGTGACGTCCTCCAGCGCGAAGAGCTCCGGGTCCGGGATCCCGCCGGCGAAGGAGATCACGCCGTCGAGGGCGGCGAGGGCGAAGATGTCCTTCAGCGGTGAGGACTCCATCCCCGCGTACCGGGCGGCGACGGGGAAGCGGAAGGGATGCTGCAGGGGGGCCTGGGGGGCGGACGGCGTCATCCGCCCATGGTGTCACGCGAGCAGGGCCCCCTCGAGGAGCAGCAGTGCCTGCTTCGTCTCGATCCCGCCCGCGTATCCCGTCATCGATCCGGTGCTGCCCACCACCCGGTGGCAGGGCACCACGATCGAGAGCGGGTTCGCGCCGACGGCCGCGCCGACCGCCTGCGCCGCGCGGGGCCTGCCCAGGTCGCGGGCGATCTGTCCGTAGGTGGTGGTGGTGCCGCGCGGGATCGCCCGCAGACGGTGCCAGACCGTGCGCTGGAACTCCGTGCCCTCGGGGGCCAGCGGCAGCGTGAAGTCCTCGCGGCGTCCGGCGAGGTACTCCTGCAGCTGGCGCTCCGCATCGTCGAGGACGGCATGGGGGCCGGCGGCCGCGGGGCCCAGCCTGGCCGGGAGCGGGAAGTGCTTCTGGTCCCGGCGCCAGACGCCGATGAGACCGTCGGCCCCGGCGGCCAGCACGTAGGTGCCCAGCAGGGTGGTGACGAGGCGATGGGTGCGGACGGGATCGGGGGTCATGAGCGGTCCTTCCTCAGGGTGCGCTGATGCGCGGGGAGCGAGTCGCGGTGGTGCCACAGGTGCATCACCGCGTAGCTGCGCCAGGGCGATGCGTCACGGAGCACGTCGTCGAGATCGGCGAAGTCCTCGGCGAGATCGAGGGCGCGGGCCACGGCGAGCAGTGCCACGTCACGGGGCGGTGCCACGTCGACGGCCCGGGTGCCGCGCAGCAGGGCGTAGTCGGCGGTCCACGGGCCGATCCCGCGGATCGCCAGCAGCTGCTCGCGCAGCTCCGGCACGGGGAGGTGGGGATCCGGGGGAGTGCTGAGCGCGGCGGTCAGGGTGCGCCGGCGGGCACCCGGCCCTCGGAACCACTCCTCGGCCCGGGCGCCGGCCTCGGCCGGAGGGATCGCGAGGCGGTGCACGCGCGCGGTGCGCAGCGCGGGCGGCAGCTCGTGCCCGGCCAGATCGGCGGCCCCCTCGAGCAGGGCGCGGGCGCGGCCGGTGCTGATCTGCTGACCGACGATCGCCCACAGCAGCGCCTCGGCGAGGCTCGGGGTGCCGGGGATCCGCACCCCCGGCCGAGCCTGCACGAGAGGGACCAGGGGCGGCATCGCGGTGCGCAGCCCGGCATCGATGCCACGGGGGTCCGCATCCAGGTCCAGCATCTTCCGGGCCATGGCGACGGCCGCGGCGTAGTCGCGCAGATCCGCCAGGCGCGCCGTCAACGGCAGCGGACCCTCCTCCCTGGCCAGGTCCACCTGCAGCACCCCCGGCCCGTGCGGGAGGGAGACCGCCCGCTGCCACAGCAGCCCCTCGACGTGCTCGACCCCGGGGATCGCCCGGCCCGCGAACCAGCGCGCCAGCCCCGCGCCGTCGAAGGGACGGCGCACCGCCAGCTCGGCGCGGACCACCGCGGCCCCGTCGGCACGATCGCCTCCCGTCTCCGGGGGCGGTCCCTCAGCCGTCCGCGGGCACATGGCCCCGCCACGAGGGCCGGCGAGCTCGCGGATCGCCGACGGCGCCCGGCCGAAGATCCGGCTGACCGTCTCGTGCAGCTGACGCTCGCTGCCGAATCCGGCTGCCGCCGCGACATCGGCCATCGGCCAGGAGGTGGAGCGCAGCAGCTCATGGGCGCGGCGGGCGCGGGCCATGCGGGCATGAGCGACCGCACCGGATCCCGTGCGGGCGACCAGGGACCGGTGCAGGGTCCGCTCGGTGACGTGCAGAGCGGAGGCCAGATCGCTCACCGGAGTGCTGCCGTCCGGCCCGGGGTCCAGGGCCCCGCCGTGGATCAGGGTGAGTGCATGGAGGGCGACGGCACCCGCCGGATCGCCGTCGACCGTGCCCGGCGGCGCCAGCGGCCCGCAGCGCTTGCACGCCCGATACCCGCGCTCGACCGCCGCAGCGGCGCTGGGCACGAACTCCACGCGGTCCCGGCCGGGTGTGCGCGAGGGACAGGAGGGCCGGCAGAAGATCCCGGTCGAGCGCACACAGGTGAAGAACATCCCGTCGAAGCGCGCGTCCCGGGCGCGGATCGCGGCGTAGCGCTCGTCATCGGTCATCTCGGCCATGGGACCAGTGAACCGCGTTGCAGCCTGCGACACCAGCGGGATCCGGACAGCGTGGTGGGGGACGGGGCCGTCGTCAGCGACGGCGGAGCCCCGGACGCGGAGGAGCCGCGGCCCTCGTGGGACCGCGGCTCCTCCGGTTTCGGAGCGGGCGACGGGAATCGAACCCGCGTAATCAGTTTGGAAGTCACCGCCCCGGAAGGGTATTTGCGCAGGCCAGGGGCCGGATCGGCTCTAGCTTGCGGGGCCTACAGTACCCCAGGAATAGGCACAGTGCCCCATGTCCAGACACCGAAAGCCCCGCAATGCCCCGCGATTCTGGAGGGGTCCAGCCGGTCGGATCCGGCGATGGTGCGAGGGTCCATCTCCCTCGGCGGCAGGGTCCTGGGCGGCGCACGGTGCGAGGCGTGCTCGCGGTGGCACCGGCTGAGGACGTGGAACGGCCCCGCACCGTGGGGTGCGGGGCCGGGCAGTGCGTGGCAGTGCTGCGCTCAGGCGGAACGGACCAGGGACAGTCGGCGGGGTGCAGCCGGTGCCGGGGCGATGGGATCCGGTGCCCTCGGCGGGGTGCTCGCGGGCACGGCCAGGCGGTCGAGCTGGTCTGCGATCCAGCGGTCACGGTCGGCGCGGGCGTGCTGGTAGATCGCGGCGGCTCGGGGCGTGCTGTGGCCGATGCGGGCCTGTAGCTCGGCCTGCGTGGCGCCCGCGATCGCGGCGAGGGTGGCCCCGGTGTGCCGCAGGTGGTGCCAGGTGGCATCGGGTCGACCGATCGCCTCGCGGGCGGGGGCCAGTGCTCGGGAGCGTGCACCGGATCCCATGGGGGACCCGTCCGGCGAGCTGAACACCAGCGCCTCGGCGCCCGGGCCGGTGTGCTCGGCCAGGTGGGCGGCGAGGGTGGCGGCGACGGATCCGGGCAGGGAGACGGTGCGGCGCCCGGCTGCGGACTTCGGCGGGCCGTAGGTGATCGCAGCCCCTGGCACCTCCTCCAGCGCACGGCGCACCGTCACGGTTCCCGCCTCGGCGTCCACGTCGGCCTGGCGCAGCGCGAACAGCTCACCAGGGCGCAGCCCGGACCATGCGGCCACCAGCACCGCAGCGCGCAGGTGTGGCGGCATCGCGGCGGCGAGGGCGCTCACCTCGGCTGAGCTCAGGGGCAGGCGCTCGGGGTGGTCGACCTGACCGGCACCCTTCACCCTCGCAGGGTTGTGGGGGATCAGCCCGTCGGCGGCGGCTTGGTTCAGCACGGCCCGCAGCAGCCGGTAGGCCTGCGCGGCGGCTGTGCGGCCCGCTGCGGGGTCGACAGGGGGCGACGGGGCCAGCGGGGCACCTGCGGCCTGCCAGGCGCCCAGAACGGCGGCAGGGACCCGCCCAGTGCGTGCCACGTCGATCCCTCGGCCCAGTGCCCAGACGCGGGCGCTCTGAGCTTGCGTCGGCTCGCGGTGGCGCTGTGCCGTCACGGCCTCGGCGTGGGCGTGCTGGCACAGGGCCGTGTGCCACTCGCGCAGCAGGGGCGTGGTCAGGGTCGACAGCGGCAGCGGCCCAAGGTCGATCCGGGCGGCGTCGGTGCCGACGGGGCGCAGGATCCAGCGCTCAGCGGTGCGGCGGTACAGGTCCAGGGTCCTCGGGCGCAGCCGGGTGGCATTGGTCCGCAGGTACGTGGCGACGGCCTCGGCCACGGTGATGCGCGTCGGGATCACGGCGGCGGTGTTGCCTGCCAGCAGCTCACCGCGCACCCGGGCCAGGTAGTCGGCAGCCTCGCGGCGGCGTGTGAACGTGCGAGGGGCCGACACCAGGCGACCGTCGGGGCCGGTGAACCGGGCGCGGTAGCGGCCTGAGCGCTGGCGGTCGATCTGACCGAACTCACGGCGGCTCATCGGGTGCTCCATTCCCGCAGGGGGCGCCCCTCGGCGTCCACGTGCGTGCTGTAGTCCTGCCAGTCGACCCCGGCGAGCATCACGACACCGGGGGGCGGCTGCGCGGGGTCCAGGCGCCCGTGGCACAGGCGGCACATGGGGGCGTAGTCGCTGGGATCGGCTGCGCGCTTGCCGTCGGTGGTGCGGCGGATGGTCTCGGCGTCGGGGAGCATCGCCCAGTCGACGGCCCCGGCGCCGCAGCGGGCGCAGGGCCATGCGCGGGGATCGCCCAGTGCTGCGCGCACGCGGTAGTGCTCGGCGGCGTAGGTCACGGGGCGGGCGGGGGTGGTGCTCGGCTCGCGGTGGGCGGATCCCGGGGCGTGTCCGAGGCTCAGGCAGGCGGAACGGTAGCAGGGACGGCACAGGCGCTGTACCCGGTGCCAGGATCCATCGGGGCAGCCGGGGGCACGGCAGGGGACGGACCCCGGATCGTCATCGGCAGGGATCGCCGGGGCGTCGACGGGCAGCCAGTACGCCCAGGAGGTCGAGCGGCGGCGACGGCCCCGGATCCTTTCGGGCGCTTTCTGGCCCAATCCGTCGCCCTCGGGCGCATCCGTTGCGATCGCCAGCAATCCGTCGATATCGGCTCTGATCTGGGCAAATAGCGGGGGCTGTGCGGGCGCCTCACGCTCTGGTTCGGGAAATTGGACATGTCCAGTTTTTTCCTGGTCAGTCGGGGGGGGATTTCCAGGGAAGGCGCGGGGTGGTCTGGGGGCCTGTGTCAGAAGAAGAGGGGTCGACCAGGGCGAGGGCGTCGAGCAGTGACGGCTGCGCAGCGGCGAGGTGATCGGCGGCGTTCATCGTGCATCGACCGATGCGTGATGATCCATCGACTGCGGCTCAGCGCTGCGCCTCGCGCGCACAGCTGTACTTACGCTGGCACGTTCGATAGGTGAGGTCAGGTCAGGTGAGGTCAGGTTGTCTCTGGAGAACTGGTCACCAACCCGTGCACCAACCTGGTCACCAACCCGTGCACTAACCCGTGCACCAACCTGATCACTGGTAGACGGCTCAGGTTCGGGATTCTGAACACTAACCCGTGCACCAACCTGGTCACCGCTGCGCAGGCTTGGCAGGAGGTCCAGCCGATACCGGGCGGGGCGCTGTCCCACGGTGGGGGCCAGGGGCAGCAGCAGGGGCGGGCGCCCCATCACAGCGCCGGGGGTGCCCTTGGGCTGGTGGCTGGTCAGGCGGGCGATCGCTTGCACTGCGGTGGTGCGTGAGATGCCGCAGAGGTGAGCCAGGCGCCGGGTGGTGACGGCTACCTCGGCGCCGTCGATCGACAGCAGGGTGAGGGTGGTCAGCACCAGGCGGTCACTCAGGGTCAGGTCGAGCCGGGGCAGCAGTGACAGCAGTCCGGTGGCGGGGCGCTCACCGTCCACAGCCATCTCGGGGTCCTCGGGTGCGGGGTCCGGCAGGGTGAGTACGTACGCGGCGCGGGCGCCCTTGCGGCCCCGTCGGGGGCGCATCAGTGCAGCGTGGTCGAACGGTGCTGCGGGGCGCGGCAGTAGTAGTCCGTTCACAGCGGTGCTCAGGTCGGAAAGGTCCAATGAGGTGAACGTGGCGAGCTTGTCGTGTCCCGGTTCGGTGCTGTCGTTCTGGGCGTAGGTGTCGGCTCCGAGGGCGACCAGGAACAGGCTCTGGCTCGGTGTGTAGTGGCGCAGGTGGGCGTAGATCGTGCGGAGCCAGGGGCGCGGCCCGTCGACGGTGAGCAGGCTCTGGTCATCGTGCGTTGGACCCTCGCGCCCGCCGTCATGCGGTGCGGACGCGGTGCTCATGCGAGGCGCCCTGCCAGGGGGCCGGTGGTCGCGGCGTAGCTGGTGCGGTCGATCAGCTCTGCCACGTCAATCGGGCGGAAGCACACCCGGCGCCCGAGGCGTGTGGGAGCGATACGCAGCGGCGCGGCGGCGTCGGGAGCGGCCCAGCGCTCCAGCGTGGTGCGGCTGATGCGCAGCCAGTGCGAGGTCTCATCGAACCGCAGTAGGCGGGCGCCGCTGAGGTCGGGCACGTAGGACGCTGGCGGGCGGGGCAGTGTCCCGGTGGCGGCGTGAGTGACCAGGGCGTCGAGCGCTGAGGCGCGGACCAGCACGCGGGATCCGAGGCGCACGACGGGCAAGCGACCAGCGGCCAGCCAGCGGTCGAAGGTCCGTTCAGTGGTTGCGGCATGGTCGGCAGCTTCGTGCCGGGCGAGCAGGGTCAGTGCAGCGGGCAGGGGAATGGGCGTCCAGGTGGGCGCAGTAGGGGCAGACATGCGGGTTTCTCCCTAGGTGTGCCGCCTAGGGGTGTGCGCGTGTATGCCGGTGCGGCCTGGTGTCAGGCGGCGAGAGAGACAGCGCAGCGCGGGTACGGCACCGGCATACCCGGGGCCGGTGGCGCTGCGGTCAGGGTCGATCGTGTCAGGGCGAGGCGTTGGGGTGCCGGTGTGGGTAGCTCTGAGGCGCGCAGCAGCAGCCCGGCCACGTACAGCGTGGCGAGGTGCTGAGCGGCCAGCAGCAGGGCGAGCAGGGCCGGGGGCGAGTCCGTGAGCGCGGCGGCACCACGGAGCTGTTCACGGGCCACTGTGTGAGCGATCGCGGCCCGTGCATCGCGGGCGGCGGTGGGCGGCACATCCCGCTCGCGGGGGTGATCGTGCTCGGCCAGCAGCAGCCGGGCGGGGTGATCCGGTGGCAGGTACCCGTCGACGGTGGCGAGGCTGTCACCGTGGCGGGCTGCGGCGCGGTTGCTCGCATCGGTGCGGCGGCGTGTGCGCGTCCGGCGCTCACGGTGCCGGGGGGCGAGGGGTGCCAGGGCGAGGGCGTCGACCTCGGCAGGGGCGGTGGTGCACGTGCACGTGAGCGGGGCACAGGGGGCATCGGCAGCGGCGAGGGTCCAGGCGCTCAGCGATCCCAGCGCGGCGGCGTGGCGGTCGGCGCTCACGGTCACGTCGGCGGCGGGCAGGGCCAGGGCGAGGGCAGCGAGGTCATCCCACAGGGCGGCGTGCTCGGCGCAGGGGTGCTCTATCGCGGCGGCGAGGGCCAACAGCACGCGACGGGGCCGGGGGCGGCGTGTGGCCGTGCCCCGGTCCCGTAGATCATGTGCTGTCTTCATGCCCCACAGCATGACAGCGTGCCCTGCCAGTTGCCAGCCACCCTTCGGTAAAACCGCAGGACAGACGGAAAAGTGAACACCTGCGAGGCGACATTAGACGACATTAGGCGACACTGGCCGACACGCGCACCCGGGCAGGCGGGGGCAGCGGGGTGTCGGCCACGGCGTCGACCACGGACCACAGTTCGTCTACGTCCAGGCCGACGTAGCGCTGCGTCACTGTGGGGGAGCCGTGGCCCAGCAGACGCTGGACGGCGTACAGGTCCCGGCTGGCGCGGTAGATGTTCGTGGCGAAGCGGTGGCGCAGGGTGTGCAGCGTGTGCGAGGGCGGCAGAACCTCGGCGGCGAGCTTGCCGACGTAGCGCGGGGACAGGTGGCCGTCGGGGTGGTCAGACGGGAACAGGTACCCGTCGGGGAGCGTGAGCAGGTAGCGGCCCAGGTGCTCGGGAACGGGCACGATGCGCTCACGGGCGCCCTTGCCGTGCACCAGGAGGGCGACCCGTCCGGCGCGCTCGCGCAGATCGCGGGTGTGGCACGCGGCAATCTCGGCCCGGCGTAGTCCCACCTCGGCAGCCAGGCGCAGGATCAGGCGGCGCCGATCGTCGGCGCGGTCGAGCGCGTCGGCCAGGTCCTCGTCGGGGATCGGGCGGGGCAGCGGCGTGGGGGTGGACACCTCGGGCAGCAGCTTGGCCGGTGAGGCGGCGACGTGGCCCACCAGCTCGGCCCAGCTGTAGAACGCTCGCAGGGTCGAGCGGCGGGCGCGGCGGGTCTCGGGGGCCAGCTCGGCGTCGGCCATGATGTACGCCAGCAGGTCGGCGGCGGTCACTGACCAGGGGTGTGTCTCGGGGTTGCGCCGGGCGAACCGGGACAGCTCCTGCCTGCGGGTGGTGCGGGTCGTCTCGGGACGGCCCCGCATCACCAGATAGGCGTCGAACAGCTCCAGCCCCTCGCGCCACAGGGCGGGCACAACTGCTCGGGGCGGACCGTAGGACCGGGCCGAGGCAGGGCCAGCTGGCGGCAGCCCCTCGGGGCGGGCACCGGGCAGAGTCCCGGCTGGCGAGCTGGTGAGGTGACCGGCGCGCACGGCCCAGGCGTAGAACATGCGCAGGGTGGCGCGGCGTGAGCGCCAGGTGGCGGGCGCGATCTGTTCGCGGGCGAGCCAGGCCAGCAGCGTGTCGGTGCTCAGGTCCCAGGGCGTGTGCTTGGGGTGAGCCTCGCGCAGCTGAGCGAGGATCGCGGCGTGCTTGCGCCGTGAGGTGTCGGCAGCGCCCTGGGCGGCCAGGTCCAGGTCGAACAGCAGCAGGTGATAGCTCCACTGGTCACGCGGGGCGAGGGCGGCGAGGTCGGCGGGGTGCGGCATGGCGGGTCTCGTCTCAGTGCTCGGGGTGGTCGTGGTCGCCGTTGGCGCGGGCGTCGGCCTGCGCGGCCCGTAGGCGGTCCTCGGCGTCGAGGATCGCCAGCGGGTGCGCGTCGGGGTCCCGCGTGAGGTGGTCGTGCTCGGCCTCGGCGGCGGTGAGGTAGTCCGGCGCGGTGCTCGCGGCGGGCGCCTGGTGCGGGGTGGCATCGGGGTGCACCAGGCGCAGCGGGGCGGCATCTGTGGGGGCGGGCAGCGGGTCACCGTCGAGCACGCCACGGGGGCACGCCCAGGCGGTGAACGATGCGAGGGCGGCGGGCAGCTCGGCGTGCTGCGTGATGGTGAGGTCGGCGCCCTCGGCGGCTGCGGCGAGGTCATCGGCGGTCACGTCCAGCGGCGAGGGATCGCCCAGGGCGCGCACGACGGCCAGCAGCACAGCGGGGTGCCCGTTCGGGGCCAGCGGGATCCCGGCAGGGCTGATGCGGTGCGGCAGGTGGGCGTGGCAGTCGTGGTCCCAGGCGAGCATGGCGACCAGCCAGGCGGGCGGGAACAGGTTCAGGTCGAGCGGGGGCAGGGCGGTGTCGGTCATAGCGGGGTGCTTTCTCTCAGGCGCTGCGGACTAGGGACAGGTGACGGCGCGTAGGCGCAGCAGGCGCCGGGGCCGGCTGCGCGGTAGGGAGAGGATCCGGGGCAGGTGCGACAGCGGACGGCGCCTCGGGCGACGGTGACGGGGGCACGGGGCCGGGCGTGGCGAGGGCGTCGAGCTGGTCAGCGATCCAGCGGTCACGGTCGGCGCGGGCGTGCTGGTAGATCGCGGCAGCGCGGGGCGTGCTGTGCCCGATCCGGGCCTGTAGCTCGGCCTGTGTGGCGCCCGCGATCGCGGCGAGGGTGGCCCCTGTGTGGCGCAGGTGGTGCCATGTCGCATCGGGGCGCCCGATCGCCTCGCGGGCACGCCGCAGGGCGCGGGTGCGGTCGGCGCCGCGCCAGGGACCACCGGCAGGGGTGGCGAACACCAGCGCCTCGGCGCCGGGGCCGGTGTGCTCGGCCAGGTGGTCGGCGAGGGCGGCGGCGACGGATTCGGGCAGGGACACGGTGCGGCGCCCGGCTGCGGACTTCGGCGGGCCGTACGTGATGGGGGACCCGGGGACCTCCACCAGTGCACGGCGCACGGTCACGGTGCGGGCGGTGGTGTCCACATCGGTGCGGCGTAGGGCGAACAGCTCACCGGGGCGCAGCCCGGACCATGCGGCGACCAGCACGGCGGTGGACAGCTCGGCGGGGACGGCGGCGGCGAGGGCGCTCACTTCCTCGGCGCTCAGCGGCAGCCGTTCGGGGTGGTCGACCTGACCGGCGCCCTTCACCCTCGCGGGGTTGTGGGGGATCAGCCCGTCGGACGCGGCTTGGTTCAGCACGGCCCGCAGCAGCCGGTAGGCCTGCGCGGCGGCGGTGCGGCCTGCGGTCTCGGGTACGGCGCCCTCGGCGGGGCCGGGGGATCCGGCAGCGTGCCAGGCGTCCAGGATCGCGGGGGACAGGCGCCCGGTGGGGGCGACGGTGTACCCGGCCTGCCGTGCCCAGGCGCGGGCCGGGTGTGAGCGGGTGGCGCGGCGGGTGGCAGAGCGCTGCGCGTGGCCGACGGCCTCGGCGTGGGCCTGGTGTGTCAGTGCCGTGTGCCACTCGCGCAGCAGCGGGGTGGTCAGGGTCGACAGGGGCAACGGCCCGAGGTCGATCCGGGCGGCGTCGGTGCCGACGGGGCGCAGGATCCAGCGCTCAGCGGTGCGGCGGTACAGGTCCAGGGTCCTCGGGCGCAGCCGGGTGGCATTGGTGCGAAGGTAGGTGGCGACGGCCTCGGCCACGGTGATGCGGGTCGGGATCACGGCGGCGGTGTTGCCTGCCAGCAGCTCACCGCGCACCCGGGCCAGGTAGTCGGTGGCCTCGCGCTTGGTGGCGAAGGTGTGGGGTGCGGTCACCAGGCGACCGTCGGGGCCGGTGAACCGGGCGCGGTAGCGGCCTGAGCGCTGGCGGTCGATCTGACCGAACTCACGGTGTGTGCGGCGGGGCATCGGGGGCACCTTTCGGGGCAGTGGCCCCGCAAAGCCCCGCAAACACCCGGTTCCCGCGTGCTCAGCCGTTCGGCCCCGCACACCTGCGCCGCTGTGACCAGCGGTGATACTTGGAGCGGGCGACGGGAATCGAACCCGCGTAATCAGTTTGGAAGACTGAGGCTCTACCATTGAGCTACGCCCGCGCTGCGACTGAGCTACGCCCGCGCTGCGACACCATTGAACCAGATCAGCGGCCTCGGAGCACATCCGCCGTGGCGGAGCCGACATGCATCTGCTCACAGCGCCCCGGCCCCACCCGGGCACCGCGCGCGGAGAGCGGGTAATATTCCCTGGGTTGCCCTCCGGGGTGTAGCTCAGCTTGGTAGAGCACCCGCTTTGGGAGCGGGAAGTCGCAGGTTCAAATCCTGTCACCCCGACTCCGCACCGGGCCGCCGCCGCGCGAGCCCCGGGGCGCCGCGAGAAACGTCCATTCGATGTCCATCCTTAGGGAGACCTGACCAGTGAAGACCGAGTCCGAGAAGCTCAGCCCGACCCGGGTGAAGCTCACCGTCGAGGTGCCTTTCGACGAGCTCAAGCCGGCCGTCGAGGCCGCCACCACAAAGATCGCCGATCAGGTGCAGATCCCGGGCTTCCGCAAGGGCAAGGTCCCCTCCAAGCTCGTCGAGCAGCGCTTCGGCCGTCCGGCGATCATGCAGGAGGCCGTCAACGACGCCCTGCCCGATTTCTACCAGCAGGCCGCCGCCGAGGCGGAGATCAAGCCCGTCGGTCGGCCCGAGGTCGAGGTCGCCGAGGTCCCCGGCCTGGACGGCTCCGAGGAGGGCAACCTCCTCTTCACCGTCGAGCAGGACGTGCGCCCTGAGATCGCCCTGCCCGACTTCTCGGCCTACGAGGTCGAGATCGAGGAGCCCGAGGTCGATGAGGACGCCGTCGAGGTGCGCCTGACCGAGCTGCGTGAGCGCTTCGGCACCCTGGTGGGCGTGGACCGTCCCGCCGCCGACGGCGACTTCGTCTCCCTCGACATGGTCGCGACCATCGGGGACGAGGAGATCGAGTCCGTCGAGGGCGTCTCCTACCAGATCGGTGAGGGCAACATGCTCGAGGGCCTCGATGAGGCGCTCATCGGCCTCTCCGCCGAGGAGACCACCACCTTCGAGTCCGAGCTCGCCGGTGGCGACCGCGCGGGCGAGACGGCACAGGTCAAGGTCACCGCGCAGTCCGTGAAGGTGCGCGAGCTGCCCGAGGCCGACGACGAGTTCGCCGAGATGGCGTCCGAGTTCGACACCATCGACGAGCTCAAGGACGATCTGAGGACCCAGGCCGCCGCCGACGCCGAGGGCAACCGCGTGGCCCTGGCCCGCAACGCCCTGCTCGAGAAGCTCCTCGAGGAGCTCGAGATCCCGGTGCCCGCGCAGCTGGTGGAGGACGAGATCACCTCCCACCTCGAGAACGAGGGCAAGGAGGCCGGCGACGCGCACGGCGAGGAGATCCGCGAGGACACCGAGAAGGCCGTCCGTGCGCAGTTCCTGCTCGACGAGATCAACGGCACCCGCGAGGTGCAGGTCGACCAGGGCGACCTGATGAACTACATGACCCAGCTGTCGGCGCAGTACGGCATCGAGTCCAATCAGCTGCTGCAGATGCTGGCCCAGTCCGGTCAGCTCGAGCAGATCTTCTCCGAGGTCCAGCGCTCCAAGGCGCTCGACGTCGTCCTCGCGGACGTCACCGTGAAGAACGCCGCCGGAGATGTCCTCGACCTGGGCCTGCAGGCCGAGGGCGACGACGCCGAGGCGACGGACGAGGAGACCGAGGAGAAGGCTCCCGCCACGAAGGCCCCGGCGAAGAAGGCTCCGGCCAAGAAGGCCGTCGCCGAGGAGACCGACACCGCCGCCGAGGAGAAGCCGAAGGCCAAGAAGGCTCCGGCGAAGAAGGCTGCTGCCGAGGCGGATGCCGCCGAGGAGAAGCCCGCCAAGAAGGCTCCCGCCAAGAAGGCTCCGGCCAAGAAGGCTCCGGCCAAGAAGGCACCGGCTGCGAAGGCCGAGTCCGACGAGGCCTCCGAGAGCAAGTGATCCTCCGCCCTCGCCAGGGCGCAGCACGACGGCGGGCCGTCACCCCACGGGGTGGCGGCCCGCCGTCGTCGGTGGAAGACTCGTCCTCCCGGACCATCCGATCCGCGGCCCCAGCGCCGGAGGAGCCCCATGTCATCGTCGAGCGCGCCCACCACGAGCAGGGTCACCTGGGGCTTCACCGCCTCGCTGGATGGATTCCTCACCGGCCCCGACCACGACATGTCCTGGCTCGAGGCGTGCCCGCGGATGGACGAGTCCGTGATCGCGCGGCTCGCCGCGCCCGTCGGCGTCATCCTCTCGGGCCGTCGCGGGTACGACGCCGCCCGTGCGCAGGCCGACGAGCGCGGCGAGCTCACGGCGGAGGCGTACGGCGGCGCCTGGTCGGGCATCGAGATCGTGCTGACCCACCGGCCCCAGGAGATCGCCGATGACCCGGCGATCACGGCGCTGGACGCCGATGTCGTCGAGGCCGTGCGATGGGCGAGGGAGCTCGCGGCCGGCAGCGACGTCCAGATCATCAGCGCCGATATCGCGCGCCAGGCGCTGGAGCACGATCTCCTCGATGAGCTGCAGATGTTCACCGCCCCGGTGATGCTCGGCGACGGTACGCGGGTCTTCGACGTCCCCGGCGGGAGGCTGGTCGAGTGGGAGCTCGTCGGCCCGATCGCCGGCGCCGAGGCGGGGCTCGGCAGGATCTACCGTCCACGACGGGTCCGGACATGACAGCGGCCCGGCTCCCCAGGGGAGCCGGGCCGCTGATGCCGCAGAGGCGGTGTCTCAGCGGTAGGTCACGAAGCCGATCGGGTTGCCCCAGATGGAGCGCTCGACGACCTGCTGACGGGACCCGGAGGCGTCGATGATCTGGCCGTTGCCGGCGTAGATCGCGACGTGTCCGGACCAGGCCACGATGTCCCCGGGCTGGGCCTGGGACTGCGAGATCCAGCGGCCGCCGTTCGCGATCTGGCTGGAGGTGCGCGGGATGTCGATGCCGACGGCCTCGTAGGCGTAGTTGACCAGGCCGGAGCAGTCCATGCCGCCGAGCGAGGCGCCGCCCCAGCTGTACGGGGTGCCGAGGGCGGAGCGGGCGGCGTCCACGATCGAGCTGCTCGAGCTCGAGGAGGAGGTGGCGACCGAGGCGCCGCCGGTGGAGACGCCGGCACCGTTGAGGGCGCCGCGGGTCTGCGGGCCGACGACGCCATCGACCAGGAGGCCCTGGGAGGACTGGTAGCTCTTCACCGCGGAATGGGTGCGGGGGCCGAACACCCCGTCGACGGCGAGGCTCGCACCGTGGCCGTTGAGCGCGGACTGGAGATCCTGGACCGCGCCGCCACGGGAGCCCCAGCGGAGCTTCTGCGTGGAATCGAGGACGGCCGACGGGGCGACGACCGAGGGGGCGGTGGGCAGGGCCTGCGCGGCGGGGGCGCTCGCGACCGGGGCGGCGGGAGCGGCAGGCGCTGCGGGGGCGGCCTGGGCCGCGCCACCGGTGAAGGCGGTGCCGAGGACGACGCCGCCGAGGACGGCCGCTCCGCCGAGGCCGCGTGCTGCGCGCTGGGCGTGGTGGGTCGGGAGCTGGGCGCGACCGGGGGTGCGGTGAGTGTTGTTCTGGGCCATGATGTGCGGTTGCTTCCTTCCGGTCCCGACCAGGGGCCGGGTATGTACTGCTGGCTGTTCGTGACGATCCGGTGGCGACTGCTGCCCACCGCTGTCGTGGCGATGGGTCCACCGTAGGAGCGCCGGGTGCGTCAGGTCTGCGGGCTTGGCAGAGCCCGACCGCGATCTTGGGACGGTTTTTACGCATCCGGCCCCTCCGTGACCAGATCGCACCCGGACTTGACGAAGCGGCAACGGGCGCCGCACACCCCGCCGCGGCATCGGGAGGGCACAGGGCAGTGCGCCTGCGGCGAACAGGGCCGGTGCGGGGTCCGCCCAGCGCCTAGAGTCGACCCATCAGCGAATTCCGGCATGAAGGAGACCCCGTGTCCTCGCAGAGCACTCAGACCTCCCCGCCCCGCAATGCGGCCGGCGACACCCCGATGGGCCTGGACGACAACGTCTACCAGCGCCTGCTGCGTGAGCGCATCGTGTGGCTCGGCTCGGAGGTGCGCGATGAGAACGCCAACGCCATCTGCTCGAAGCTGCTCCTGCTCGCGGCGGAAGACCCCGACAAGGACATCTACCTCTACATCAACAGCCCCGGCGGTTCGATCACCGCCGGCATGGCGATCTACGACACCATGCAGTTCGTCAAGCCCGATGTGGTGACCGTGGGCATGGGCATGGCCGCGTCGATGGGGCAGTTCCTGCTCTCCTCCGGCACCAAGGGCAAGCGCTACGCCACCCCGCACACGCGGGTGCTCATGCACCAGCCGCTGGGCGGCCTGGGCGGCACCGCCACGGACATCAAGATCCAGGCCGAGCTGATCCTCTCGATGAAGCGCACGCTCGCCGAGCTGATCGCGGAGCAGACGGACAAGAGCGTCGAGCAGATCACCGCCGACTCCGATCGCGACAAGTGGTTCACCGCCGCCGAGGCGCTCGAGTACGGCTTCATCGACAAGATCGTCAGCGGTTCGAGCGATGTCACCGGCGGCGGCGGCACCGACGACTGATCGCCCCGGCACCCCCCGACCGCCCTTCACGCAAGGAGACCCCGTGACCTTCGATCCCCGTCCCTTCGGCGCGATGCCGATCGCCCAGGCCGGCCGCACGGCCCCGATGCCCAGCTCGCGCTACGTGCTCCCGCAGTACGAGGAGCGCACCGCCTACGGCATGAAGCGCCAGGACCCCTACACCAAGCTGTTCGAGGACCGCATCATCTTCCTGGGCGTCCAGGTCGACGATGCCTCTGCGGACGATGTCATGGCCCAGCTGCTGGTCCTGGAGTCCCAGGACCCGGACCGCGACATCACCCTCTACATCAACAGCCCCGGTGGCTCGTTCACGGCGCTGACCGCCATCTACGACACGATGCAGTACATCAAGCCCGAGGTCACCACCGTGTGCCTGGGTCAGGCCGCCTCGGCCGCCGCGGTGCTGCTGGCCGCCGGCGCGCCGGGCAAGCGGCTCGCCCTGCCCAACGCCCGGATCCTCATCCACCAGCCCGCCATGGGCGGCGAGGGCGGCGGCGGTCAGGCCTCGGACCTGGAGATCCAGGCCAACGAGATCATGCGCATGCGCGAATGGCTCGAGGAGACCCTGGCGGGCCACTCCGGTCGCACCAAGGAGCAGGTCAGCAAGGACATCGAGCGCGACAAGATCCTCACCGCGAAGGCGGCGCTCGACTACGGGCTGATCGATCAGGTGCTGGAGTCGCGCAAGGCGCCCAGCGCACAGATCGCGAACTGACCCGCAGCCGCTGCGGAGGGGCTCTGCGCCCGCCCGCGGTCGACGTCGCACGACCCTCGGCCCCTGGATGCCCACCCTGCGTCCGGGGGCCGAGACAGCCTTCCGGGACGCGCCGCCGCGAGGCGGCACCTCCCGGGTTCCCCCCTCGGTTCGCGATACCGTGGTGAGGGTCCGCAGGGCCCGGGAGACGTTCCCGCGGAACCTGCGGGACGCACGCTTTTGACCTGACGAGAGGACACGGACATGGCGCGTACGAGCGATGGATCCGACGTGTTCAAATGCTCCTTCTGCGGGAAGTCCCAGAAGCAGGTCGAACGGCTGATCTCCGGCCCCGGGGTGTACATCTGCGAAGAGTGCATCGAACTGTGCAACGAGATCATCGCCGAGGAGATCCAGGCCGCGCAGCCCGCCTCGCAGGAGCAGGCCCCGCTGCCCGCCCCGCGCGAGATCTTCGAGTTCCTCGAGGAGTACGTCGTCGGCCAGGAGCCGGCCAAGCGTGCGCTCTCGGTCGCGGTCTACAACCACTACAAGCGCGTGCGCGCGCAGGACGCCGAGCAGACGGCCGGACCGACCAGGAGCGCCGCCACGGCCCTGGCCGCGGACACGGACACCGAGGACGACGACATCGAGGTCGCCAAGTCCAACGTGATGATGGTGGGCCCCACCGGATGCGGCAAGACCTATCTCGCCCAGACCCTCGCGCGGATGCTCGACGTCCCCTTCGCGATGGCCGACGCGACCGCGCTGACCGAGGCCGGATATGTGGGCGAGGACGTCGAGAACATCCTGCTCAAACTGCTGCAGGCCGCCGACTACGACGTCAAGAAGGCCGAGCGCGGGATCATCTACATCGATGAGGTCGACAAGATCGGCAGGAAGTCGGAGAACCCCTCGATCACCCGGGACGTCTCCGGGGAGGGCGTGCAGCAGGCGCTGCTGAAGATCATCGAGGGCACCGTCGCCGCTGTGCCCCCGCAGGGCGGGCGGAAGCACCCGCACCAGGAGTTCATCCAGATCGACACCACGAACGTGCTGTTCATCGTGGCGGGCGCCTTCGCCGGCATCGAGGACATCATCGGCTCCCGCATCGGCCGGCGGGGCATCGGCTTCGGCTCCGAACTGCACTCCCCGCTCGAGCAGGAGCAGCTCTACGGCAAGCTCCTGCCGGAGGACCTGCTGAAGTTCGGTCTGATCCCGGAGTTCATCGGCCGCCTCCCGGTGATCACCAGCGTCTCGAACCTGGACCGCGATGCGCTGATCACGATCCTCACCGAGCCCCGCAATGCGCTCGTGAAGCAGTTCCAGAAGATGTTCGCCCTCGACGGGGTCGAGCTCGATTTCGAGCGCAGCGCCCTGGAGGCCGTCGCCGATCGTGCCATCGAGCGGGAGACCGGGGCGCGCGGACTGCGCGCGATCCTCGAGGAGTCCCTGCAGGAGGTCATGTTCGAGGTGCCCTCGCGGGACGACGTGGTCAAGGTCGTCATCACCGAGGGCGTGGTCACCGAGGGGCGGGCCCCGCTGATGCTGACGGGCAAGGACGCGGACTCCGGGACGAAGCGCGGGCGCCAGGAGCGCTCCGCATGACGTCCACGGACACGGCCGCCGCCGGCGAGCCGCCGCAGGACGTGGAGCGTGCCCAGCAGCTGCTGCTGAGCGAGCGCCGCAGCATCGACAACATCGATGCCGCACTGGTCCATCTGCTCGCCGAACGCTTCTCCCACACCCAGCGGGTGGGTCTGCTGAAGGCCGAGCACGGCCTGCCGCCGGCGGATCCCTCGCGCGAGCAGGAGCAGATCGCTCATCTCCGCGCGCTGGCGGACGAGGCCGGACTGGATCCGACCTTCGCCGAGGCCTTCCTGCGATTCATCGTCACCGAGGTGATCCGTCATCACGAGCGGATCCGGGACGAGGGCTCCGACCCGCGCTGATAGCATGCCGGTATGGCACGCCTCACGTTCCTCGACTGGCCGGTCCTCCGGCAGCTCCGCGGGGCGGATCCGACCGGACGCGGCACCGCAGTCACGTCGGCGACCACCCGCGGCATGATCCCTCGCACAGCCACGGCCGACGGGGTGGCGGACAGCGTCTGCCCCTATTGCGCCGTCGGGTGCGGCCAGCGCGTCTTCCACAAGGATGGCAAGGTCATCCAGATCGAGGGCAACCCGGACTCCCCGGTGTCCCGGGGGCGTCTCTGCCCCAAGGGTGCGGCCAGCCAGCAGCTGGCCAACTCCTACCTCCGCCAGACGACGGTCCGCTACCGTCGACCGTTCGCGACCGAGTGGGAGGATCTCGAGCTCGAGACGGCGATGGACATGATCGCCGATCGTTTCATCGCCTCCCGTCGGAAGTACTGGGAGGACGAGGACGAGCACGGACGCCCGCTGAAGCGCACGATGGGGATCGCCAGTCTCGGCGGGGCGACCATCGACAATGAGGAGAACTATCTGATCAAGAAGTTCTTCACCGCCGCGGGCGCCATCCAGGTGGAGAATCAGGCCCGCATATGACACTCCGCCACGGTTCCCAGTCTGGGAACCTCGTTCGGTCGTGGAGGTGCCACGCAGTCGGTCCAGGACTTCGCCAATGCGGACCTCATCGTCATCGAGGGCTCGAACATGGCCGAGGCCCATCCGGTCGCCTTCCAATGGGTGATCGAGGCGAAGAAGCGCGGTGCGCGAGTGATCCATGTGGATCCGCGCTTCACCCGCACCTCGGCGAACGCTGATCGGCACATCCCGATCCGCGCCGGCACGGACATCGTGCTGCTCGGCGGCGTGATCCGGCACGTGCTCGAGAACGAGCTGTACTTCACGGAGTACGTCCGGGCCTTCACCAACGCCTCGACGATCGTCTCCGAGGAGTACGGCGATCCCGAGGATCTGGACGGTCTGTTCTCCGGCTACGATCCGGAGACCTCGACCTACGACGACAGCAGGTGGGCGTACGCCGGCGATGAGGAGAGCGTCGCCCGCGGCCTGCCCGAGCGTGACGAGACCATGCAGCACCCGCGCAGCGTGCTCCAGATCCTCAGGCGCCACTACGCCCGCTACACCCCGCAGATGGTGCAGGACACCTGTGGCATCGCCCCGGAGGATTTCGAGTACCTGGCGACCTCGATCGCCGAGGCCTCCGGGCGCGAGAAGACCACGATGTTCGCCTATGCGCTGGGCTGGACCCAGCATCAGGGCGGGGCGCAGATGATCCGCACCTCCGGCATCCTGCAGCTGCTCATGGGCAACATGGGGCGTCCCGGCGGGGGCATCATGGCGCTGCGCGGGCACGCCACGATCCAGGGCTCCACGGACATCCCGACCCTCTACCACATCCTCCCGGGCTACCTGCCGATGCCGAAGGTCGGGCAGGACGACTTCGCCGAGTTCACCCGCGGCATCGGCAAGAAGGAGCAGAAGGGCTACTGGGCGGATGCCGACATCTTCACCATCAACCTGCTCAAGGCGTGGTGGGGGGAGCATGCGACGGTCGAGAACGACTGGGGCTATCACCACCTGCCCAAGCTGACCGGCGCCCACGGCACCTACCAGACCACGATGCGGATGCTCGAGGACGGGATCGACGGCTACTTCCTCTTCGGCCAGAACCCGGCAGTCGGCTCCGCGAACGGGCGGCTCCACCGCCTGGGCATGTCGCACCTGCAGTGGATGGTGGTGCGGGACTTCTACATGATCGAGTCCGCCACCTGGTGGCGGGACGGTCCGGAGATCGAATCGGGGGAGCTCTCCCCGGAGCAGATCGCCACCGAGATGTTCTTCCTGCCGGCCGCGAACCACACCGAGAAGGCGGGCTCCTTCACCCAGACCCAGCGCATGGTGCAGTGGCGCGACCAGGCCGTCCAACCGCCCGGTGACGCGAAGAGCGATCTCGAGTTCATGTACGACCTCGGGGTGCGGATCCGCGAGAAGCTCAAGGACTCCACAGATCCTCGGGACCGCGCCATCCTCGACCTCACCTGGGACTACCCGGTGGGCGAGCACGGCGAGCCCGACGCGGAGGCGGTGCTGGCCGAGATCAACGGACGTCACCTCAGCGGCGAGAGGGCCGGGCAGCCGCTCGCCGCCTTCAGTGAGATGAAGGCCGACGGCTCCACCGACGGCGGCTGCTGGATCTACGCCGGCGTCTACGCCGACGGCATCAACCAGGCCCGCCGCCGCACCCCCGGTGCGGAGCAGGACCAGACCGCCGCCGAGTGGGGCTGGGCCTGGCCGGCGAACCGTCGGATCCTCTACAACCGTGCCTCGGCCGATCCTCAGGGCAGGCCGTGGAGCGAGCGGAAGAAGCTGGTGTGGTGGGACGAGGAGGCCGGGCGATGGACCGGTGATGACGTCCCCGACTTCCCGCTGACCAAGCGTCCGGATGATCCCGGCGACCCCAGCAAGGGCGGTGCCGCGGCGCTCTCCGGCACGGATGCCTTCATCATGCAGGCCGACGGGCGCGGTTGGCTGTTCGCCCCCACCGGGATGGTCGACGGCCCGCTGCCGACGCACTACGAGTCTCCCGAGTCGAACATCCGCAATCCGCTGTACGCCCAGCAGTCCAACCCCACCCGCGTCACCTTCCGCAACGAGGACAACCTCAGCTCTCCGGGGGCGATGGGTCCGGGCGGCGAGGTGTATCCCTACGTGTTCACCACCTACCGGATCACCGAGCACCACACGGCCGGCGGCATGAGCCGTTTCCTGCCCTACCTCGCGGAGCTGCAGCCGGAGATGTACTGCGAGGTCTCCCCGGAGCTGGCCGAGGAGGTCGGGCTGGAGCCCTATGGCTGGGCGACCATCATCTCGGCGCGCAGCGCGATCGAGGCGAAGGTGCTGATCACCGAACGGATGAAGCCACTGCAGGTGGGCGAGCAGACGGTCCACCAGATCGGGCTGCCCTTCCACTGGGGCCAGGGCACCGAGGCGATAGTCCGCGGGGACGGCGCCAACGACCTCATCGGGATGAACCTCGATGCCAACACCCAGATCCAGAACAGCAAGAACAACTCCTGCACCCTCGTCCCGGGGCGGCGCCCCAGGGGATCGGAGCGCGGTGACCTGGTCGAGGCCTACCGCCGCCGGGCCGGTCTGATCCTGTCGGAGCACCCGGCGGTCGACGGCGCCGAGGGAGCACCGGGCGCCGGGCCCGCGGACGACTCGGTGCCGCACCCGGTCCGGGGACCGGAGGAAGCCGGAGCGGTGCCCAGCGGAGAACCCTCGATGAAGGAGATGAAGCACCGATGAGTCTGCTCGCCGGACCGGAGGGCCCCGCCGCGGAGTCGGGCTGGGGTCATGACCACGAGCGCAAGGGCTTCTTCACCGATACCTCGATCTGCATCGGCTGCAAGGCCTGCGAGGTGGCGTGCAAGGAGTGGAACCGCAATCCCATCGACGGCGACCTGGAGATCCTCGGCTCCAGCTACGACAACACCGGTGAGCTCGGCGCCAACACCTGGCGCCACGTCGCCTTCGTGGAACAGGGCCAGGAACGGATCGAGGAGGCGAAGGAATCGGGCCGGAAGCTCGTCAGCCTCGGCATGCCCGGGATCGGTCCGAAGTCCTCGGGCGTGCGCGGCGCGACGCCTGCGGGAGACCTCTCGACCACGGATCGCACCCCGCCGGACACTCCCGAGTTCCGCTGGCTGATGTCCTCGGACGTGTGCAAGCACTGCACCAACGCCGGGTGCCTGGACGTCTGCCCGACCGGTGCGATCTTCCGCTCGGAGTTCGGCTCCGTGGTGGTCCAGGAGGACGTCTGCAACGGCTGCGGCACCTGCGTGAGCGCCTGCCCCTTCGGCGTCATCGAACGGCGCGACGACGGCACGATCTCCCCCTTCGCGCATCGCGAGGACAAGGTCGACCGCATGGGCACCGCGAGCAAGTGCACCCTGTGCCATGACCGTCTGGTCGATGGGGAGGACCCCGCCTGCTCCGCGACCTGCCCCACCCAGTCGATCAAGTTCGGCGATCATGCCGATCTGACCACGGAGGCGCAGCAGCGCGTCACCGATCTCCATGAGCGCGGCATGACCGAGGCCCGGCTCTACGGCGCGAACCCCAAGGATGGTGTGGGCGGCACAGGATCGGTGTTCCTGCTGCTGGACGAGCCCGAGGTCTACGGGCTCCCACCGGATCCGCAGGTGCCCACCGCGTCCCTGCCGGCCACCTATGCCCGGGTGGGCATCGCGGCCGCAGGCATGGTCGCCGTCGCCGCACTCTCGTTCCTGGGAGGGCGCCGATGAGCATCACCGAGTTCGACGCCGACCGCCCGCCCGAGCTGCCGCGGACGCGTCGCAGGGGCAGGGGACGACGTCGTCGCGGTCTCACCGAGGTGGGCATGGGAGACGGCTCCCGTGAGGGAGCGGTGGTCGAGGACGTCGAGGTCGAACGTGCGGACGAGTTCGACTCGTACTACGGCCGTCCGGTCGTCAAGGCTCCACCGTGGCGGGAACCGATCGCGGTCTATCTGTTCCTGGGCGGGGTCGCCGGCGGCTCCGGGCTGCTCGCTGTCGGTGCGCAGTGCACGGGACGCCCGCTGCTGCGCCGCAACTCCCGCCTCCTCGCCCTCGGCGCGGTGGGTGCGGGCACGGTCGCGCTGATCGAGGACCTCGGCCGCCCCGAGCGGTTCCTGAACATGATGCGCACCGTCAAGGTGACCTCCCCGATGAGCCTGGGGACCTGGATCCTCGGCGGGTTCGCGAGCCTCTCCGGGCTGCTGGCCGCTCTCGAGGTGGATCGTATGACGGGGGAGCGGCTCCCGCTCGGCGCGCTGCGCCCCGTGCTCGGCGCCCTGGAGGGCCCCTCCTCCCTGGGGCAGGGCGCGCTCGCACCGCTGCTGGCCTCCTACACCGGTGCATTGCTGGGCAACACCATCGTCCCCACCTGGGAGGCGGGGCGCGAGCACCTGTCCTACCTCTTCGTCTCCTCCGCGAGCCTGGCCGCGGGCGGGGCCGCCATGCTCACCACCCCGGTCGCCGAGACCCGGCCCGCACGACTGCTCGCCACCGCGGGCGTCGTGGGTGATGTGGTCTCCATGCGCCGCATGAAGGGGTCGATGCACCCGCTCGAGGCCGAGCCGCTCGAGTCCGGCCGGGCAGGGACGCTGCTGACCTGGGCCGAGCGCCTCGCGATCGCGGGCGGCATCGGGTCCGTGCTCGGCGGCCGGAACCGGTATCTCGCCGCGGCCAGCGGCGTCGCGCTGCTGGCGTCCTCCGCCCTCACCCGCTTCGGGGTGCTGTACGCAGGGCTGGAGTCCGTCAAGGATCCGCGCCGGGTGGTCGAGCCGCAGAAGCAGCGCTTGGCCGCTCGCCGCGCGGCCGGCATCACCGACGACTCCATCACCACCGCCGGCTGAGAAGCTGCGATGAGGGACGAGGTCCGCTGGGCACGACTGTCAGCGACAGATCGTCAGTCCCCGGATCGGACGGGAGTAGATGATTCGTCGGATCCGCCGGTGGAGGACCCGCGCCGATCGTGCAGCATCTGGAGCACCTGGGGTCGGAGAACGAGTGCTGCGATCCCCAGTCCGCAGGAGAGCACCAGACCGAACAGCATCGCGGGCCCGCCGACATTTGCGATCGCGCCGGCATGTACGCAGATCCCCGCCACGATCAGCAGCATGGAGAACCAGGCGGCCGTGGCTGCGTTGACCCAGCGACGGTCCGACGCATCGTGCCCTGTCGTCGACGCCACCATCCACGCCGATAGTAGCGCCAGCTCGAAAGCGACTATCGCGGCGATGGACGCCGTCGAATAGGGCACCTCCAAGTGAGCAACCTCGGGATACCTGTGGGCATAACTCGAGGCCATCCCCGGTATCACCACGAATTGGATCACGAGAGCAAGCGCCAAGAGAAGTCCAATAAATATGCGTCCCGCGAAAACTTCGTTCCTATTCACTTTGGTCGATACCTCGTCCGAGTAGTTCCTCATCCGTGCGTTCCGCTCAAGGTGCAAGCTGAACTCAGGTGAACCTTGGATCGATTCGAGTAGTTCGAATGTTGAAGTTAGTATCCGGCCAGTTGACGCTCAGATTGTCGATGAACTGCACTGTTGCCTCGCTGCCAGCGTGCCATCACGGTAGTATGAAACGTACTCATTACTGATTGCATAGCTCGATCCCCAGGTGGCTTGAGGGCTCACCGAACCTTCTGTGGGCGTAGTGGGGTAGTAGCGTTCCACGGACCCGTCTCCCGGAGTTACTTTGTACGTCTCCGTCGTAACCCGAAGCCCTTCCTCAGGCCCAAACTCTCGTCCGTCGACGACCACCGTTGCGGGCGATTCGGAATTTGCCTCACCCGCTGCGGATGCACTGTTTGCCCCGACGCCTGCAAATATCAAGGCTGCCACGACTGTCGCCCTAATAAATATAGCACGTATGAGTTCTCCGTTGAACTGTGCCGCTGAGGGTCTCTTAATTGCGCCTTCTCTGCCACGACAACACTAAGGGGGGTGGAGTTCAACTCTAAACCCTCAGCTGTTACCGGAACGTGACGTTGGTCAATGAGCCAGCGCTATGGCGCTCGTCGATCTCCCGGGGCATCGAGCTTGGGGGCGCAGAGGATGTATGGAAGTGGTCGGAGATGCCTTCTGCCGCGCTTGACCAGCTCGGGCAAGGCGTCCGGGACTTGCTTGCTCAGTGAGCTGTTGAGCTTCTGCATCATCACCATTGCCTTCGGCCGGTCAGCACACGCCAATGCCCGCCCCCTCCAGGGTCTCGCCGATGATCGGATAGCCGGGCACCTCGCCCACCACCAGCAGTCCGCCAGAGGTCTGCGCGTCGGCCAGCAGCAGCAGGTCCTCCTCGGTGATGCCCGGCCCCGTCTGCACGTGCTCGCGCACCCAGTCCAGGTTGCGGCGGGTCCCGCCGGAGACGTACCCGTCGGCCAGCGCCTCCGCCGCCCCCTCGATCAGCGGCACCGCCGACCGGTTCAGCACCGCCCCGATCCCCGAGGCGCGCACCATCTTGTGCAGGTGGCCCAGCAGCCCGAAGCCGGTCACGTCCGTCGCCGCCCGGGCCCCGGCGGCCAGCGCCGCCTGCGCGGCGTCCCGGTTCAGGGCGGTCATGGTCTCGATCGCCGCCGCCGAGACCTCCCCGGTGGCTCGCATGCGGTTGTTCAGCAGGCCCACGCCGAGGGGCTTGGTGAGGGTGATCGGCAGGCCCGGTCGGGCGGCGTCGTTGCGCAGCAGGCGGTCCGCGGGCGCGGTGCCCGTGACCGCCATGCCGTATTTCGGCTCCGGGTCATCGACCGAGTGCCCGCCGATCACCGGCACCCCGGCCTCCTGTGCGATCGCCAGCCCGCCCGCGAGGACCTCCTGCAGCAGCTCGTAGGGCAGGACCCCGCGGGGCCAGCCCACCAGGTTGATCGCGACCACCGGGTCGCCGCCCATGGCGTAGATGTCCGACAGGGCGTTGGCGGCGGCGATGCGGCCCCAGTCGAAGGCGTCGTCGACCACCGGGGCGAAGAAGTCCGCGGTCGAGAGCACCGCAGTGTCCCCATCGGCCCCGCCGATCCGCACCGCGGCGGCGTCGTCGCCGTCGTCCAACCCCACGATCACCTGCTCGTACTGCGGACCGGAGAGTGCCGAGACCACCTCCTCGAGCTCACCCGGAGGGATCTTCGAGGCGCAGCCGCCGCCGTGCGCCATCGTGGTCAGACGGATCGAGGGCTGGGCCACGGAACGGATCGGGTGCACGCTCATGATCCGAGCCTACGGTGTCCGGGTGGTCCGCGCGGGAGAGGAGTCGCCCCTGGTCCCACGGTGATAACTTGGGCGGCGGAGGCGTACGTGTCCTGGTGGGCGCCCCGGTCTTCAAAACCGGTGAGACCGAGCAGCTCGGTCTGGCGGGTTCGATTCCCGTCCGCCTCCGCCACGCGTCCGCCGCCCCGCTCCCGGGGCGGCGGACACCCGCCTTCGGCCCCAGGAGGTCCCGTGCCCGCGCCCCCGCAGCCCGGTGACAGAGGCACGGATCCGCGCCGTCACATCCCGCGCACCGACCATCTGCTCGCCCATCCCGCAGTGGCCGCCGCAAGCGCCGCGATGAGCGACCGCGTGGTGCGGGACATCGTGCACGCCGCGCAGGACCGCGCCCGGGCAGGCCGGATCCCGCCGGAGCAGGTGCAGGACGAGATCCTCGCCGCCCTCGGTGACCGCCCCGTCACCTCCCTGCGTCCGGTTCTCAATGCCACCGGGGTCATCATCCACACGAACCTCGGCCGTGCCCCGCTGTCCCCGGCCGCCCGGGAGGCGCTGCAGGATGCTGCCGGCTACACCGACGTCGAGTTCGACCTGGCCACCGGTGCCCGGTCGCGGCGGGGCGCCGGTGCACGGGCCGCACTGCTGGCGGCCTGCCCGGAGGCCGAGGACGCCCTGGTCGTCAACAACGGTGCGGCCGCCCTGCTGCTGGCCACCACCGCGCTCGCCGGCACCGGCGAGGTGGTGCTCAGCCGCGGGGAGCTGATCGAGATCGGCGCCGGATTCCGCCTGCCGGACCTGATCACCTCCACCGGCGCACAGCTGCATGAGGTCGGCACCACCAACCGCACCCACCTGGCCGACTACACCGACGCCCTCGGTCCCGGGACCGGTTGCGTGCTGCGCATCCACACCAGCAACTACCGCATCATCGGCTTCACCAGCGAGGTCCCCCTCGCCGAGCTCGCCGGGCCCTGCCGGGACGCGGCCGTCCCGCTGATCGCGGACCTCGGCAGCGGGCTGCTCGCGCCCGAGCCCCTGCTGCCGGACGAGCCCGACGTCGCCACCGCTCTGCGCGACGGCGCGGACGTGGTCATCATCAGCGGCGACAAGCTCCTGGGCGGACCGCAGGCGGGGATCCTGCTGGGCAGCGCCGAGGTCATCGCACGCCTGGCCCGCCACCCGCTGGCGCGGGCGGTGCGCGCGGACAAGCTCGCCCTCGCCGCGCTCGAGGGGACCCTGGTCGGTGCGGTGCCCCCGGTGCTCGACGCGCTGCGCACGGACCCGGCCGCCCTGCAGGAGCGCACCGTCCGTCTCGCCGCGGAGCTCGCCGCCACCGTGGTCCCGCATGAGGGGCGCGTCGGCGGCGGGGGAGGGGCCGAGGTGCCGCTGCCCGGATGGGCGATCTCCCTCGAGCCCGGGCTCGCCGGACCGCTGCGCACCGGGGACCCGGCCGTCGTCACGACCGTCCAGGGCGGGCGGTGCCTGCTCGACCTGCGCTGCCTGCCCGCCGAGGAGGACGAGCGCGTGGCCCGCGCCGTCGCCGCCGCCCGCTCCCGGACCGTCGGCGAGGTCGACCGGCGATGAGGCAGGTGATCGCCACGGCCGGTCATGTCGACCACGGCAAGTCCACCCTGATCCGTGCCCTGACCGGCAGTGATCCGGACCGCTGGGCCGAGGAGAAGCGGCGCGGGCTGACCATCGACCTCGGCTTCGCCTGGACCAGCCTGCCCTCGGGCGATGAGGTGTCATTCGTCGACGTCCCCGGGCACGAGCGCTTCCTCGGCAACATGCTCGCCGGGCTCGGCCCCGCACCGATCGTGTGCTTCGTCGTGGCGGCCGACGAGGGCTGGCAGGCGCAGTCCGCCGACCATCGCGAGGCGATCGCAGCGCTGGGCATCGACCAGGGCCTGCTCGTCGTCACCCGCTCGGATCTCGCCCCCGACCGGGTCGGGGACGTGCTGGCGCAGGCCCGCGCCGAGCTCGCCGGGACCGGCCTGGCCGCAGCTCCCGCCGTGGCCGTCTCCGCGCTCACCGGGCAGGGGATGGAGGAGCTGCGCACGGTGCTGGACACCGTGGTCACCGCCGCCCGGGCACCCGTCCCGGACGACCGGGTGCGCCTGTGGGTGGACCGCTGCTTCACCATCTCCGGGGCGGGGACCATCGTCACCGGCACCCTCAGCGGCGGCACCCTCCGGGTGGGGGAGACGCTCGAGTGGACGGGCGACGGTCCGCGGCGACGGGTCCAGGTGCGCGGCCTGCAGTCTCGTGGGGAGACGGTGGAGCAGCTCGGTCCCGTCAGCCGTGCCGCCGTGAATCTCCGCGGCCTGGACGCGGACGCGGTGGTGCGCGGCGACGCGCTGCTCACCGTCGGTGCCTGGGTGGTGTCGGACCTCCTGGACGTGCGGGCGACCTCGCGGGGAGCGTTCACCGAGGCGCCCTCGCAGCTCGTCGTCCATGCCGGGACCGCGGCGGTGCCCGCCCGGATCCGGCCGCTCGGACCCGATCACGCCCGACTCGCCCTCGAGCGCCCGCTGCCCGTGCGTGTCGGCGACCGGATGGTGCTGCGCGGCAGCGGTGACCGGGTCGTCCACACCGGTGCCCTCGTGCTCGACGTCGACCCTCCCGCGCTCACCCGACGCGGCGACGCCGCCCGACGGGCCGTCGTGCTCGCTGCGAGCGGCGAGACCGGCGACCTCGCCGCCGAGGTGGCGCGGCGCGGTGCGGTGCCCGCCGTCCAGCTGGCCCGACAGGGGATCTCCGTGCCCGAGGTGCTGCCTGCCGGTGTGCTCCGGTGCGGGACGCTGCTGGTCGCCGAGGCCGCGCACGCCGCCTGGTCCGCGCAGCTGCGGACGGCCGTCACCGCCGAGCACGCACAGCAGCCCCTCTCTGCGGGACTGCCCCGCAAAGCGGCCCTCGACGTGCTCGGCGCCCAGCCGGAGCTGCTGCCCGAGCTGATCGATCGTGCCGGCCTCGTCGAGCAGGACGGACGGATCCTGGACCCCCGGCGCCCCCCGGGCCTCGGCACGGTCGAGACCGCGATCGCGTCCCTCGAGCACCGGCTGCGCGGCGATCCCTTCGCGGCTCCCGAGGCGGACGACCTGACCGCGCTGGGCCTCGGCCCGGAACAGCTCGCCGCCGCAGCTCGGCTGGACCGCCTGCTGCGCCTGCGGGGCGAGGTGATCCTGCTGCCCGCCGCCCCCGCGCTCGCCATGCGGGAGCTGGCCCGGCTCGAGCAGCCCTTCACCGCCTCACAGGCACGGCAGGCGCTCGGCACCAGTCGCCGGGTCGTGATCCCGCTGCTCGAGCACCTCGACGCCCGCGGCTGGACCCGTCGGATCGATGCCAGCCACCGTCAGGTGGTGCGGTGAGGGGGTGCGCTCACCGGTTCCCGGCGAGCCACTGCCGGTGGGCCGAGAGCAGGGCGTGCTGCACTGCGGAGTGATCCGGGCCGCCGCTGACGGCCGAGGGGACGGTGGCCGGCTCCCACAGCGCACGCACCGGGACCTGGGAGCCGTCGCGCAGGAGCGCGGTCGCCACCAGACGCCGGTCGCCCGGAGCCGGCGGCAGCAGCCGCTCCAGCACCTGCCAGCGCACCGATCGCTGCGCCCCGACGAACCCGGCCCACACGAAGCCGTCCGCATCGATGCGCAGGCGGGAGCGTCGGGCGCCCCACAGCACGAACGCCCCGCCGCCGAGCGCGAGCGCGGCCGGGATCAGCAGTGCCAGGAATCCGGCGGTCCCCATCACGAGGGACAGGACCACGGCCGCGATCGCCGCGAAGATCCCCACGAGCATCACCATCGGCCCCACGACCACGTTGATGCGCGAGGCGGACGAGCGGAACGTGGACTCCATGAGATCCACTCTAGAGGAGGCATGGGGAGTGCTCCCCATCGCCAGCACGCGCAGGCCACCTTAGGCTCGACGCCACATCGGGGACAGTGGACGGGCAGAACAGGGATGGTGACGGGATGACCGGGTTCTTCGGAGCGGACACCGAGCAGCTGCGGGGGCAGGCGGCAGCCTGCCGGCGGAGATCCGGAACGCTGCACGACCTCGTCGGCGCCGTCTCCGCGCTCATCGAGTCCGTCCAGTGGACGGGACCCGATGCCGAGGCCTTCCGGGAACGCTGGGCTTCCGAGGTGAGGGCACGACTCACGGAGCGGGCCGAGGCGCTCCAGAGCCGCTCCGACGAGCTGAGCGAGCATGCCGCGCAGCAGGACATCACCTCCGAGGGCGACGGCGGTGGGACGGCCTACCCGCCCTTCGGCACCCCGATGCCCTTCCCGTTCCCGTGGTCGCGTCCCGGTGGCTCCGGACCGGGAGGATCGCCGCTCTTCTACGGGGACGAGGGCTACGGCACGGGCAGCGCGGCCGGGGACGAGCGGCCCGTCGGCGAGCACGCTGCCGGCGGCTCGCACGGGGACGGCCGGGAGATCGACGAGGATCTCGGGTATCTCGACGTCTACGCAAACACCCGGGCGAGCTCCGGGACGAACACCACGGTCGACGAGTTCGGGAACACCACCCATACCGCCGGTGCCCGGGCAGGTGCCGAGGTCGGGATCGATGAACAGCTGAACCTGCCCTTCGGCTCCTCGATCGCGGCCGACGGAAGGGTCGGAGCGGAGGCCTACGGGGAAGCCGGCGTGACCTACGGTGACGGCTTCAGCGCCGGTGCCGGCGCCGGGGCCGGGGTGTACGGCGACATGAGCGCCACCGCCACCGGTCCGCTCGGGTCCAGCAACACGATCGGCGTGGACGGGTATGCCGGTGCCGAAGCGCACGCGAATGTGTTCTCCCATGCGACCCGCAGCGACGAGGGCAACCTCAGCGGATGGAGCATCGGCATGGATGCGGGGGCATTCGCCGGGGCGAAGGCGGATGCCGAGTTCGCCTCCGTCTCGCCCGGCGGCTGGATGACGACGTCCGGATCCTTCGGAGCGGAGGCCGGGGCATCGATCGGCGGCGGCGCGGGAGCGGTCGTCTCGACCGACGCGGTCGGACTCAGCCTCGGGGGCGACATCGCAGCCGGACTGGGCCTCCAGGGAGACATCGCGATCTCGATCAGCCCGAACAACATCGTCGACACCTTCACTCCGGGCGACTGCAACGTGGACGATGCGATCTCCGACGCCGCGGGTGCCTTCGACAGCGCCGCGAGCACGGTGGGCGATGCGTACGACACCTTGACTCCCTGGTGATCTGACAGAGCAGGAGCGGGGCGGGCACGACGCCGCGGGCGCCGCACATCATGGACCGGGCCGCGCCGCGGTCGTCCAGAGGCGCGGCGGCGCGGCGCGAGCTCAGCCCTGGCTGCGGGGCTGCTTGACCGGCGGCTCGCCGAGCTCGACGTCGCGGGTGAGGATCTCCTCGCCCTCGCCGACGACCAGCTCGAGCTGCTCGACCCGGCCCAGCGCCGTGAGATCCGCGGCGGCGGCCTCGAGATGGGCGAGCGCCTGCTGCGGGGCCTCGATCGTCACTGCCAGGAGCGGGGTCTTCTGGGAGACCTTGGCGTCGGACTTGAGGCGCCGCAACGTGATCGCGGCCTGGGCCACCGTGTCCACGAGCGCCGGGTCCTGACCGGCGGCGGCCTCACGCAGCGGCGCCGCCACCGGCCAGGCCTGCGTGTGCACGCTGCCACCGCGCCACCACGACCAGACCTCCTCAGTCGCGAACACCACCACGGGGGCGAACAGGCGCAGCAGCACCTCGAGCGCGATCGCGAGCGCGGCGCGGGCCGAGGCGGCCCCGGCCTCGCCGGCGGGGGAGTTGCCGTGCGCGCGCTCCTTGACCAGCTCGATGAAGTCATCGCAGAACGCCCAGAAGAACGGCTCGACCGCTTCCAGACTGCGGGCGTAGTCCATGTCCTCGAAGGCGGCGGTGGCCTGCTCGACCACCTCGGCGAGCTGGGCCAACAGCGCGCGGTCCAGCGGATCGGTGACCACCGCCGGGTCCGCGGCGAGCCGTCCCGCGGGATCGGCCGGCGCCGCCCCGAAGCCGAGCGCGAACTTCGAGGCGTTGAGGATCTTGATCGCCAGACGGCGGCCGATCTTCATCTGCCCCTCGTCGAAGGCGGTGTCCACGCCCTGACGGGCACGGCCCGCCCAGTAGCGCACCCCGTCGGAGCCGTGCTGCTGCAGCAGCCCGATGGGGGTGACCACGTTGCCCTTGGACTTGGACATCTTCTTGCGGTCCGGGTCCAGGATCCAGCCGTTGATCGAGGCGTGCTTCCACGGCAGCGAGTCCTGCTGCAGGTGGGAGCGCACGATGGTGGAGAACAGCCAGGTGCGGATGATGTCGTGGCCCTGCGGGCGCAGATCCATCGGGTACACCTTCTCGAAGAGCCCGTCGGACTCCGCACCCGCGTTCCAGCCGCCCGCCAGCTGCGGGGTCAGCGAGGACGTGGCCCAGGTGTCGAGGATGTCGGGATCGGCGACGAAGCCTCCCGGCTGGTGGCGCTGGGACTCGGTGAAGCCCTCCGGCACATCGATGGTGGGGTCGATCGGCAGCGCCTCGAGCGGCGGGGTGAGCACGGTGTCGTAGTCGGTCTCGCCGTCGGCGTCGACCGCGTACCAGAGCGGGAAGGGCACGCCGTAGAAGCGCTGGCGGGAGATCAGCCAGTCACCGGTCAGGCCCTCCACCCAGTTGCGGTAGCGTGACTCCATGTAAGCGGGGTGCCAGGTCAGCTCCTGGCCACGGGCGATCAGCTCATCGCGCAGCCCGCCCTCGGACTGGTCTCGGCCGCCGTTGGTGAGGTACCACTGGCGTGAGGTCACGAACTCCAGCGGCTTGTCGCCGTTCTCGTAGAACTTCACCGGATGCGTGATCCTCTCCGGCTCGCCCACCAGGTCCCCGGACTCGGTGACCATCTCCACCACGCGCTTCTGCGCGCTGAACACGGTCAGCCCCGCGAGCTCGGCGTAGGCGGCCCGGCCGTCCTCGGTGGTGATCCAGGGCGCCTCGGGAAGGAAGCGGCCGTCGCGTCCCACCACCGAGCGGGTGGGCAGCGAGAGCTCGCGCCACCAGGTGACGTCGTTGGAGTCGCCGAAGGTGCAGATCATCGCGATGCCGGCGCCCTTGTCGGGCTGGGCGAGCGGGTGTGCCATCACCGGCACCTCGACCCCGAACAGCGGCGAGGTGACGGTGGAGCCGAACAGGCCCTGGTAGCGCACGTCGTCCGGGTGGGCCACCAGCGCCACGCACGCCGGCAGCAGTTCGGGACGGGTGGTCTCGATGTAGACCGTGGTGTCCGCGTTCGCGGTCGCCTCGGTGCGGGTGAAGCCGATCCGGTGGTAGGCGCCCTCGCGCTCGCGATCCTCCTGCTCGGCCTGCGCCACCGCGGTGCGGTAGGTGACGTCCCACATGGTGGGGGCCTCGGACTGGTAGGCCTGGCCCTGCCGCAGGTTCTCGAGGAACGCGCGCTGGGAGGTCGCGCGGGAGGCGGCGTTGATCGTCTGGTAGCTGTGGGCCCAGTCCACCGAGAGGCCGAGGGCGCGGAAGACGTCCTCGAAGGACTTCTCATCCAGCGCGGTGAGCTGCTCGCACAGCTCGATGAAGTTGCGGCGGGAGATCGGCAGCTGGTTCGCGGCCTTGGACGACTTGTTCGAGCCGCCCTCCTGCGGGGGAGTGAAGCCCTCCTGGTAGGGCAGCGAGGGATCGCAGCGCACGCCGTAGTAGTTCTGGGCGCGGCGCTCGGTGGGCAGGCCGTTGTCGTCCCAGCCCAGCGGGTAGAACACGTTCTTGCCGCGCATGCGCTGGTAGCGCACGATCATGTCCGCCTGGGAGTAGCCGAACACGTGCCCCACGTGCAGCGAGCCCGAGGCGGTGGGCGGCGGGGTGTCGACGCTGAAGACCTGGTCCCGGGTGGTCTCCGGATCGAAGGCGTAGAGGTCCTGCTCGCTCCATACGCTGTCCCACTTCTCCTCGAGGCCCTCGAGGGAGGGGCGATCGGGGATGGCGGACTCGGGGCGCGGCGCGGTATCGGTCATGAGGGACATTGTTCCAGGTCTGCGCCCCGGTGCAACGCAGGCGGCGACAGT
This sequence comes from Brachybacterium vulturis, assembly GCF_002407185.1. Taxonomy (NCBI): domain Bacteria; kingdom Bacillati; phylum Actinomycetota; class Actinomycetes; order Micrococcales; family Dermabacteraceae; genus Brachybacterium; species Brachybacterium vulturis. The sequence goes on along the minus strand of NZ_CP023563.1, from coordinate 3,253,273 downwards.
GTGAGCGCGCTCGCGTACGGGAGCGGTGGTGGGCCCTGATCAGGGCTCGATCAGAGCGGCGCGAGGGTCCTACGGTGGGGGCATGTCCCTCCAGCGCCTCGCCGTGGTCTCCGATGTGCACGGCAACCTCACCGCGTACCAGGCGGTGCTCGCCGACATCGCCGCCCGGGGCATCACCCGGATCCTGAACCTCGGCGATGTGGTGGGCAAGGGGCCGCGGGGCAGCGCCTGCACCGCCCTGACCCGCGAGCACTGCGAGGCGACCGTGCGCGGCAACTGGGAGGTGGTCGTCGCCGGGCAGGGCGAGCTGCGCAGCGAGGGGCAGGCCTGGTGGCGCAGGGAGCTGACCGAGGAGGACCGGCGGTGGCTGTTCGCCCTGCCCGGCAGCCTGGATCTCCAGCTCTCCGGCCGCCGGGTGCGGGTCCTGCACGCGTCTCCGGCCGACGAGTTCACGCGGGTCCTGCGAGGGCACAGCGCCCAGGAGTTCGCGATGATGTTCACCCCGACGCCGTTCACCGGCGGCGAGGAGCGGGCGGACGTCGTCGTCTACGGCGACATCCACGATCCGTTCCTGCGCTCGGGCCGGGAGGGGACGCTGGTGAACGTCGGCAGCGTCGGCAACCAGCTCGATGACCCCACGCCCTCCTACGTGATCCTCGACGGAGATCCCGAGGGCGGGGCGGAGGCCCCGTTCGGGATCCAGTTCGTGCGGGTGCCCTACGACGTCGAGGCCGAGATCGCGGCGACCCGCGCACTGGGCATGCCCGAGGCCGGGGCGTGGGAGATCGAGCTGCGCACGGGGATCTACCGCGGGGCCCACGCGGCGCGGGGCCTCACCCCGGGAGCGGGCTGAGCCTCACGGCACCCGCGCGGTCCACTCCTGCGTGGCGAACTTGGTCTCCACCAGCTCCCGGGCCCTGGCGAGCTCGTCCTCGGTGTAGGTCGAGCCCACCGTGTCATAGCGGGCGCGGAAGAACTCCAGGAAGCCGTCGATGATCTGCTCGCGCGCCAGACCCGTCTGCGAGCGCATCGGGTCCACGCGCTTGTTCGCGCTGCGGGTGCCCTTGTCGGAGAGCTTCTCCTTGCCGATCCGCAGCACCTCGCCCATCTTGTCGGCGTCGATGTCGTAGCTCATCGTCACGTGGTGCAGCAGCACCCCGCCGGCGAAGCGGCGCTGCGCGGCGCCGCCGATCTTGCCCTGCTCGGAGGCGATGTCGTTCAGCGGCACGTAATGGGCCCTGACCCCGATCTCGGCCAGTGCCCCCATCACCCAGTCGTCGAGGTACGCGTAGGACTGCTCGAAGCTGAGCCCCTCCACCAGGGAGGTGGGGACCACCAGCGAGTAGGTGATGCAGTTGCCCTGCTCCATGAACATGGCGCCGCCGCCGGTGATGCGTCGCACCACGCCGATGCCGTGCTCCGCCGCGCCCTCGGCGTCGATCTCGTTGCGCAGCGACTGGTAGGAGCCGATCACCACCAGCGGGGAGTCCCAGTCCCAGATCCGGAAGTGCGGGTTGCGGCGCCCGGCGACGACCTCCAGCGGCAGCACCTCGTCGAGGGCCACGTGCATCACCGGCGGCAGCACCACCGGAGCGATGACATCGAAGGTGAGGTCGCTCCAGCTGGTGGCGTGGCCCAGAGCGCGGCGCGTCGCGATCGCCACCGCCTCCTCGTCGAAGCCGATCAGCTGCACCGGGTCCGGGCGCGCGGCCAGCCGTGCCGTGATCGCGGCGGCCAGCTCGGCGGAGGTCGCCGTGGTGGGCATGCCGACGAGTGCTGCGTTCAGATCCTCGAGGGCGTCGTCGGGCTCGAGGAAGAAGTCCCCGAAGACATGGGCGGTCCCGATCCGCCCGTCCGCGATCGTCACGTCGACCGCCACCAGCTTGCCGTCGCGGACCTTGTACTCGCCGTGCCTGACCGGGCTGTCGCTGCGCTCATCCATGCCGCCATTGTCGCGCAGCGGCACGCCCGGTGGCGCGGTCGGCCGTTCCTCCACCCTCTCTGCCATACTGAACATATGAGCAATCATGCAGACATCGGGGGTGGCGCGCTGGACGCGATCCGCGCCAGGATCCCCGGGCAGTCGGCGGTGGCGGACGTCGCGGACGTCTTCTCCCTCCTCGGGGACCCCGCGCGGCTGCGGCTCCTGCTCGCGCTGCTCGAGGGGGAGCTGTGCGTGAGCGACCTGGCCGAGGTCACCGAGCACTCCGAGTCCGCGGTGTCTCATGCCCTGAAGCTGCTGCGCGCCCACCGGATCGTCGCGGTGCGGCGAGAGGGCCGCAGGGCGTTCTACCGCCTCGACGACCCGCACGTGAGGATGCTGCTGGACCTCGCCATCTCCCACACCGCGCACAGCCGGATGGAGCATCCCGAGCGCGAGGGCGCGAGGGAGGTCGCCTCATGACGCACGGCCACGGCCCGCCCACCGGCCACGCCGGGAGCGCCCATCGCTGGCGCCTGGCCATCGCCCTGGTGCTGATCGCCGGGTTCTTCATCGTCGAGCTGGTCGCGGGACTGCTCTCCGGATCCCTCGCGCTCCTCTCCGACGCCGGGCACATGGCCGCCGATGTCGTCACCCTCGCCGCCGCGCTCGCCGCGACGCTGATCGCGGTGCGCCCGGACCGCAGCGGCCGGCGCACCTTCGGCCACTACCGCATCGAGGTGTTCGCCTCCCTGCTCGCGGTGCTGATCATGCTGGGCGTCGCCGCCGGGGTGGTGATCGCCGCGATCGGACGCCTCGGTCGCCAGATCGAGGTCGATTCCGGCCCGATGCTCGTCGTCGGCGCCCTGGGGCTCGTCGTGAACCTCGTGGTGCTGGTGATGCTGCACGGCGGCGCGGGGGAGAGCCTGAACGTCAAGGGTGCCTATCTCGAGGTCATGGCCGACACGGTCGGCTCGCTGGGAGTGATCCTCGCCGCAGTGCTCCTGCGCGTCACCGGTGCCACCTGGATCGACACCGCGGTCGCACTCGCCGTCGGCCTCTTCATCGCGGTGCGGGCGGTGATCCTGGCCCGCGAGGTGCTCGGGGTGCTGGGGCAGGCCGCGCCGGCCGGCATCGACCCGGAGCGGGTGCGCGCCGACCTCGCCGCGATCGACGGGGTCGTCGAGGCCCACGACCTGCACCTGTGGACCCTCACCTCCGGGATGGAGGTCGCCACCGTGCATCTGGTGGTGGATCCCGACCGGGACCCGCATCCGGTGCTCGATGCGGCCCAGGAACTGCTCAGCGTCACCCACGGGATCGCGCACGCCACGGTCCAGACCGAGCCCACCGATCACCACGGCTGCCTGGAGATCGGCTGGTGAGGACCCCCGGACCCGTGGTGCCCGCCTCCCCGGCCCGCGTACTGTGACGCCATGACCTCCGCGAACGCCTCGACAGCCACCGAGCCACCGTCCCGCCTCACCGCCGTCGTCACCGGCGCCTCCTCGGGCATCGGCCGCGCCACCGCACAGCGACTGGTCGCCGACGGCTGGCAGGTCCTCGCCGTCGCCCGGCGCGAGGAGCGCCTGCGCGCGCTCGCCGAGGAGACCGGCTGCGCCGTGCTCGGCGTGGACATCACCGACGACGAGTCCGTCGCAGCGCTCACGGCGCGGGCACACGAGCTGTTCGGCGGCACCCTGAACGCCGTCGTCCACGTCGCCGGCGGAGCCCTCGGCGTCGAGCCGGTCGCCGAGGCGGACCTCGAGAAGTGGCAGGGGATGTACGAGACCAACGTGCTCGGCGCCCTGCGCGTGACACGGGCGCTGCTGCCTGCGCTGCGTCGCAGCGGTCGCGGTGACGTGCTCTTCGTGACCTCCGTGGCCGCGCAGGAGGCCTATCCCGGTGGTTCCGGCTACAACGCCGCCAAGGCCGGGGAGCACATGCTCGCCCGCACCCTCCGCCTCGAGCTCAACGGCGAGCAGGTCCGGGTCATCGAGATCGCCCCCGGTCTGGTCCGCACCGAGGAGTTCTCCCTGGTGCGGCTCGGCGATCAGGAGGCGGCCGACGCCGTCTACGACGGGGTCGAGGATCCGCTGACCGCCGAGGACTGCGCCGACGTCATCTCCTACGCCCTGAACGCGCCCCATCACGTCAACCTCGACCTGGTCACCGTGCGTCCTCTCGCCCAGGCCGCCGCCCACCGCATCGCCCGCCACCACGGGGTCTGATGGTCTTCGGCGGTGGCCCCGGCGGGGGCATGGGCGGGGGCGGCGTCCGGATGCGCGATCAGCCGAAGCTCGCGCCCGGGCAGCGTCCCGACGTGCATCGCATGCTGTCGCTGTTCCGGCCCTACCGCGCCACCCTCGTCGGGGTGCTGCTGCTGATCGTGCTGGCGGCCGCGATCGGGGTGGTCTCCCCGTTCCTGATCCGCGAGATCGTGGACGTCGCCCTGCCGCAGCAGCGGGCCGATGTGCTGGCCTGGTCGGTCGGCGGACTGATCGCGGTCACGGTGGTGTCCAACGCCCTCGGCGTCACCCAGGCGATGCTCTCCACCCGGGTGGGGCAGGCCGTGATGCACGATCTGCGGGTCTCGGTGTTCTCCCACCTCCAGCGCATGGGGCTGGGCTTCTTCACCCGCACCCGCACCGGCGAGATCCAGTCGAGGATCTTCTCGGACATCGGCTCGATGCAGGCTGTGGTCACCTCGGTGATGACACAGATCGTCTCCGCCGGGGCGGGGGTGCTGATGGCCCTGGTCGCGATGGTCGCCCTGGACTGGCGGCTGACGCTGTTCTCCCTGATCGCGCTGCCCTTCGCGGTGTGGATGAACCGGCGCGTCGGCCGCCGTCGGCGCGAGATCGTGCGCACGCGCCAGGAGAAGGCGGCCGATCTCTCCGCCGGCATCCAGGAGTCGCTGTCCGTCTCGGGGATCCTGCTCGGGGTGACGATGGGCCGCACCGAGGCGCTCACCCGCACCTTCTCCACCGACTCCCGCGAGCTCGCCGATCTCGAGGTGCGCTCCACCATGGCCGGCCGCTGGCAGATGGCCGTGTTCACCACCTTGATGGCACTGTTCCCGGCGCTGACCTACCTGCTCGGCGGCCACCTGCTGTTCGCCGACCCCCCGGGGCAGGGCGTCACCATCGGCACCCTGGTCGCGTTCATCGCCCTGCAGTCGAGCCTGTTCCCGCAGCTCAACGGTCTCCTGCGGGTGGCGAACCAGGTCAGCAGCTCCCTCGCCCTGTTCACCCGGATCTTCGAGTACCTCGACGCCCCGATCCTCATCCAGGATGCGCCGGAGGCGGTGGCCCTGGATCCGGCGACGGTGCGCGGCCGACTCCGCTTCGAGGGCGTCACGTTCACCTACCCCGGCGCCGAGGAGCCCGCCCTGGCCGGCCTGGACCTGGTGGTCCCGGCCGGGAAGCACACCGCGCTGGTCGGCGCGACCGGCTCGGGCAAGACCACCACCGGCTACCTGATGGCACGGCTCTATGAGCCGACGGCCGGGCGGATCACCCTGGACGGTCATGACCTGCGGGAGATCACGAGGGAATCCCTCGCCGCGAGCATCGGTGTGGTCACCCAGGAGACCTACCTGCTCCACGCCGGCGTCGCGGACAACCTGCGCTTCGCCCGGCCGGACGCGAGCGACGAGGAGCTCGAGGCGGCGTGCCGGATCGCGCAGATCCACGACCACGTGATGGGCCTGCCCGAGGGGTACGACACGGTGGTGGGGGAGCGCGGCTACCGCTTCTCCGGCGGGGAGAAGCAGCGCCTGGCCCTGGCGCGCACGATCCTGCGGGACCCGCCCGTGCTGCTGCTGGACGAGGCCACCTCCGCCCTCGACGTCGCCACCGAGCGGGCGATGTCCGGGGCGCTGGCCGCCGCCGCCCGCGGCCGCACCACCGTCTCCATCGCGCACCGGCTCTCGACCATCCGCCACGCCGATCAGATCCTCGTGATGGAGCAGGGGCGCATCGTCGAGCGCGGCACCTACGACGAGCTGGTGACCGCCGCCGGACCCTTCGCCGAGCTGGCCCGCCAGGACGCCTGGCGCGAGGACGGGGCGTCCGGATAGGCGGTTCCCCCTCGGGTGCCGCCGGACGCCTCGGGCCGGAGTACGACCAAAGGCGGAGGCAGGTCTCCACCCGGCGCAGGATGTGCGGACCACCTCGTGCGGGAGAGGATCAGGGCCTCGGAGCGCATCGCAGGGCGAGCAGAGGTGCGCTCACCGTCTCAGCACGCACCTGATCAGCAGGGCGGAGAGGACGTCAGCATGGCGACGACGCATCCCCAGAGGTCCGTGACCCGGCTGCGCCGGGCGAAGCCCGCCGTCGGCCGTCCGGTGCTCTTCTCGCTCCTGCTCGCCGCGGCCGCCCTGGGAATGCTGCTCCTGCTGGTGACCGGGCCCAGCATCGGGCTGCCGTTCGCGGTGGGCAGTGCCGCGGCGCTCATCGTCCTGGTGGCGCTGGCCTGGATCGTCGCCGGTCCCCGTCTGTGAGGAGAGCACCCACCGGTGCTCGGTGCGGGGACGCCTCAGACGTCGATCTCGATCTCGCCCTCACCGCGTGAGACGCAGGTGATCATCTGATCGGCGTGCTCATCGTCCATCAGGAACTCGTCCATGTGCTCGACCTCGCCGGAGACCAGCGGCACCACGCAGGTGCCGCACACGCCCCCCTCGCACGAGTAGTCCATCGGGATGTCGGCGTCGAGCAGCGCTTGGAGCAGGGAGCGGCCCTCGTCGACCTCGACCGTGATCCCCGACTTCAAGCACTTCGCGGTGAAGGGCTCTCCGAACAGCGACATCCTCGCTCCTTCTGCAGCGTCCGCCGCATGATGCGGGGCGGATCCGTGAAGAATCCAGTCTTCCACGACATCACCTCTGCGACGAGGTGAGTCTCGCCTCGTCACCGCCTGCCCGGGCCGAGGCGCGGGCCGCTCACCGGGGGGCGGGATCGTCCCCCTCGATGCTCCGACGCGGCACCTCGGACGCCGTCGAGGCGGAGGCGGGGGCGGAGATCGCCGCCCGGGCCGTCGGCGCGGCCTGCGGGGAGGGCGTGACCGCCAAGGCGGAGGGGCCGAAGCTGAGCACCAGCAGCGCTGTGGCGCCCAGGGCCGAGGCTCCGGCCGTCGCCCGGCTGCGTCGGGAAGCGGTGTCGTCGTCCATCTCATCTCCTCCTGCGGGGGAGCGGCGTCCTCATCGCCGCTGCGGCCATTCCACCTGCTGCTCCTGGGCAGGTACTGGGCATTCGATCCGGTGACCCTGGGATCGCGACCAGCCGCGCCGGGGCCGACGAGCTGTTCCCCGGGTCTCCTCCGCCCGCCGCGGACGTGACCCGCCGCGAGCCTCCACGTACACTCCCCACCATCGGCATCGACCCGGCCATCACCGGAGAGCCGCGGGAAGAACCGCCCACCGTCCGCTTCCGGGCGCGGGCCCAGTAGAACCCGCCGGGACCAGCCCGTCACCGCTGAGGAACAAGGGGAGGCCCCTGCGTCGCATCCGTCGGCGCGAGGCATCAACCGAGGTGGTACCGCGCCACCGACCCCCGGGTCGGGAAGCGTCCTCGGAGCGCATGCCGTCCTTTCGCCGCCCCCTGTCCTGCCTCGGAGGTCCGTCCTGATGGTCTACCCGGTCACCGGAGACTCGCTCGTCCCCTCACCGAACCTGCCCGCGCTCGAGAACGCCGTCCAGGAGTTCTGGCGCACCGACGACACCTTCCGCGCCTCGATCGCGCAGCGCGAGGGTGCCGAGGAGTTCGTCTTCTACGACGGACCGCCCTTCGCCAACGGCCTGCCGCACTACGGCCACCTGCTCACCGGCTTCGTCAAGGACGTCATCCCGCGCTTCCGCACCATGTGCGGGGACAAGGTGGACCGCCGCTTCGGCTGGGACACCCACGGCCTGCCCGCCGAGCTCGAGGCGATGCGGGAACTGGGCATGACCGAGAAGTCCGAGATCGAGGCGATGGGACTGCAGGAGTTCAACAACGCCGCCCGGGCCTCGGTGCTGAAGTACACGAAGGAGTGGGAGGACTACGTCACCCGCCAGGCCCGCTGGGTCGACTTCGAGAACGACTACAAGACCATCGACGTCACCTTCATGGAGTCGGTGCTGTGGGCGTTCAAGACCCTGTACGACAAGGATCGCGCGTACGAGGGCTACTACGTGCTGCCCTACTGCTGGAAGGACCAGACGCCGCTGAGCGCGCACGAGCTGCGCATGGACGACGACGTCTACCAGGAGCGCCAGGACCAGACCGTCACCGTCACCTTCCCCTTCACCGGCGAGAAGGCCGCCGAGCTGGGGCTCGCGGGCGTCAGCGCACTGGCCTGGACCACCACCCCCTGGACCCTGCCCACGAACTTCTCCCTCGCCGTCGGCCCCGAGCTCGAGTACGCGGTGGTCCCCGCCGGACCGCTCGGCGCCGCCGACGGCACCGCCGCGGGCGCGGGCCGCTTTCTGATGGCGACCGCACTGCTGGGCAGCTACGCCACCGAGCTCGGCTTCGAGAGCGCCGAGGACGCGCTCGCCGCCCGCGAGGAGCGCACCTTCGCCGGGCGCGAGCTCGAGCACGTGGCCTACCGGCCGCTGTGGACGGTCTACTCCGAGGACCGGGAGAAGTGGGGCACCGAGAACGCCTGGATCGTCACCGTCGCCGATTACGTCTCCACCGATGACGGCACCGGCGTGGTCCACCAGGCCACCGCCTACGGCGAGATCGACCAGCAGGTCAACGCCGCCTACGGCATCCCGGTGATCGTCTCGGTCGACGAGGGCGCGCAGTTCCTGGACTACTTCGCCGGCACCGATCTCGACGAGATCGCCGGGGTGCAGGTGTTCGAGGCGAACCGTCCGCTGATCCGCAACCTCCAGCGCTCCGGGCGCCTGCTGCGCGAGGCCAGCTACGTGCACTCCTATCCGCACTGCTGGCGCTGCCGGAACCCCCTGATCTACAAGGCGGTCTCCTCCTGGTACGTGAAGGTCGCCGACCAGCGCGAGCGGATGCTCGAGCTGAACGAGCAGATCGACTGGGTGCCCGGCAACGTCAAGGACGGACAGTTCGGCCGCTGGCTCGAGGGCGCCCGGGACTGGGCGATCTCCCGCAACCGCTACTGGGGCTCGCCGATCCCGGTGTGGAAGAGCGATGACCCGAACCATCCCCGGACCGAGGTGTACGGCTCCCTCGCCGAGCTCGAGGAGGCCTTCGGCACGCTGCCGCGCGATGAGCACGGCGAGGTCAACCTCCATCGCCCCTACATCGATGAGCTGACCCGCCCGAACCCGGAGGACCCCACCGGGACCTCCACCATGCGCCGCGTCGAGGAGGTCTTCGACGTCTGGTTCGACTCCGGCTCGATGCCGTACGCACAGGTGCACTACCCCTTCGAGAACACCGAGTGGTTCGAGTCCCACAACCCGGCGGACTTCATCGTCGAGTACATCGGGCAGACCCGCGGCTGGTTCTACGTCATGCACGTGCTCTCCACCGCCCTGTTCGACCGGCCGGCCTTCACCTCGGTGATCTGCCACGGCATCGTGCTCGGCGAGGACGGGCAGAAGATGTCCAAGTCGCTGCGCAACTACCCCGATGTGCGCGAGATGTTCGACAAGTACGGCTCCGACGCGATGCGCTGGTTCCTGATGAGCTCGCCGATCCTGCGCGGCGGCAACCTCGTGGTCGACGAGCCGAAGATCCGCGACGCGACGCGCCACGTGGTGCTGCCGCTGTGGAACGTCTGGTACTTCCTGGGGCTGTACGCCAACGCCGCCGGGGAGAAGGACGCCGACGGGACGCCGACCGGATACCGCGGACGGTCCCGCTACGAGTCCACCGACGTCATGGACCGCTACCTGCTGGCCCGCACCGGGGACCTGGTGCGCGAGGTGAAGGAGTCGATGACCGCGCTCGCGATCGCCGACGCCGCCGAACTGATCCAGGACTACCTGGACATGCTCACCAACTGGTACGTGCGCCGCTCCCGGGACCGCTTCTGGGAGGGTGATGCGCAGGCGATCGACGTGCTCTCGACCTGCCTGGAGACGCTGTGCCAGGTGGTGGCCCCGCTGCTGCCCATGGTCGCCGAGGAGATCTGGAAGCAGCTCACCGGCGGGCGCTCCGTGCACCTGACCGACTGGCCGGAGGCGGACCTCTTCCCGCACGATCCGGAGCTGGTGGCGCGGATGGACGATGTCCGCGCCATCGCGAGCGTCGGCAACTCGCTGCGCAAGAAGGAGCAGCTGCGCGCGCGGCTGCCGCTCGCGGAGCTCTCCGTCGTCCACCACGACCCGAGCTCCCTCGAGGCGTTCTCGGCGCTCCTCTCCGACGAGCTGAACGTCAAGGCAGTGCGCCTGCTGGATGTCACCAGCCAGGAGGCGCAGGGCATGGGCGTCGAGCAGCGCCTCAGCGTGAACGCGCGCGCCGCCGGCCCGCGCCTGGGCAAGCAGGTGCAGACGGTCATCAAGGGCTCGAAGACGGGCGACTGGTCCGTGGACGGCGCCGGAACGATCACCTCCGGCGGGATCGCCCTCGAGGAGGGCGAGTACTCGCTGGACCTGGTCGCCGGGGATTCCTCCGCCATGGAGGGCCATGTCGTGGGCGTCCTGCGCGGCGGTGACTTCGTGGCGCTGGACACCCGCGTCACCCCGGAGCTCGAGGACGAGGGCACCGCCCGCGATGTGGTGCGTGCGATCCAGGCGGCCCGCCGCGGAGCAGGCCTGGACGTCTCCGACCGGATCGCACTGACCGTGGACGGCGACGAGCAGGTCGTCGCCGCTGTCGCAGCGCACCGCGAGCTGGTCGCCGGCGAGGTGCTCGCCGTCGAGATCGCCGTCCCGGCCGCTCCGGCCGAGGGAGCGCACACGGCGAGCGAGAAGGTCTCCGGAGGCACGGTGCAGGTGTCCGTGGCCCGCGCTCGAGGCTGATCCCGACGATCGCACCCGGCGGATCCTCGTGCTCCGGACGAGGATCCGCCGGGCGGTGCATTGCAAGTAGGTATCGTCCGGCCACCGAAGGTTCCCGAGCGGCGGGAGCAGGCATATGCTGGGGGGTGGATCCGACCCGGGGATCCCCTGACCTCGGAGATCACCATGGTTCCCACCGCGCCGTCCCGTCGCGCACTCCCGTCGACGATGCCCGCTCTCGCGCGCTCGCGGCGACCGGCACTGCTCCTCCTCGCCGTCCTGCTGCTGGTCGGCACCGTGCTCACCGGTGCGCCGGGGGCCCGCGCCGAGACCCCGCCGGACGGGCTCGGCGGCTTCTCCCCGGGATTCCTGATCACGGACTCGATGATGTTCGACGCGCAGACGATGACCCGCGCCGAGGTCGACGCATTCCTCGACGACAAGGGATCGCGCTGCACGGACGGCACCGATGGCGCACCCTGCCTGAAGAACCTCACCATGGACACCCCGAAGCGCCCGGCCACGAAGTACTGCGCGGCGATCCCCGCGGTCCGGAACGCCACGGCGGGGCGGATCATCACCGATGTCGCCCGCGCCTGCGACGTGAACCCGCAGGTGATCCTCGTGATGCTGCAGAAGGAACAGGGGCTGATCAGCGCCCGGAACGCCACGCCGAAACAGCTCCGTGAGGCGCTCGGGTTCCGCTGCGTCGACTTCGCGGACTGTGATCCCGCCTATCGGGGATTCGTCCATCAGATCTACCACGGCACCTCCCGGCTGCAGGAGTACGGCGACCCCGCCCGCGGCTTCCGCTACCAGGCCGGCAGGACCTACGACATCCAGTACAGCCCCTACCCGTTCTGCGGCTACGGCGAGGTCAGGATCTTCAACCGGTCCACGGCCGCGCTGTACAACTACACGCCGTTCACCCCCACCCAGGCCGCGCTGGATGCGGGTGCGGCGGGGGTCCCCGACGACGTCTGCGCGACCTACGGCAACCGGAACTTCTTCCGGAACTTCTCGCTGTGGTTCGGATCGCCGACGGGCACCCCCGAGAGCCGCTGGCCGATCTCCGCCCCGTGGGGGAAGGACCCGGCCGCGCCCTTCGTCGACGTGCCCTACGGCAGCTCGATCTTCTTCACCGAGATCGCGTGGATGGAGCACACCGGGCTGTCCCAAGGATGGGCGGACGGCACGTACCGCCCGCTGCGGCCCATCGCCCGAGACGCCATGGTCGCCTTCCTCTACCGCTCGGCGGGCTCTCCCGCGTTCACGCCGCCCACGAGGTCTCCGTTCTCCGACGTCACCGCCGGGAGTTCGATCTTCTACAAGGAGATCACCTGGGCGGAGCACGAGGGGATCACCACCGGGTGGCCCGACGGCACCTTCCGCCCCCTGGAGCCCGTGAACCGTGACGCGATGGCGGCGTTCCTGTACCGCTCCGCCGAGGAACCCTCCTTCACCCCTCCCCGCACCTCCCCGTTCAGGGACGTCCCGCGCAGCTCCTTGTTCTACAAGGAGATCTCCTGGGCCGAGGACGAGGGGATCACCACCGGGTGGCCGGACGGCACCTACCGTCCGCTGCAGCCGATCAACCGTGATGCGATGGCCGCCTTCATCTATCGGATGACGGTCGACTGATCCCGCCGGGGTCCACCGGGCCCGGGGCGGGAGCAGCGGTCGGTGCTGCGGCATGGGATGCTCGGTCATGAGCCGTCGGACGAGGGGATGAGCATGGTGAGCAGACGCGGACTGCTGGGAGGGGCCGCAGCCGTGGCGACCGCTGTCCTCAGCGGATGCGGGGTCGGACGCAAGCGGCTGGTGGCCGCGACGGAGGAGGCCGCGGCCGGTGTCGAGGGAGTCTCCGACGTCGCTCTGGAGAGGAGTGACGGAGCGAACTTCGAACGGCTCCTGCACGGCACCGTCTCCCTCGAGACGGCGGACCGCACCACCGGGCTCGCCGTGTTCGACGAGGCGATGCGCGCCATCGTCACCGTCGTCCATGCGGAGCTCGACGACCAGGAGGCACGAAGCCTCAGGGTGGGCGGGGTCGCCGGGGTGCTCGACGGCGGGGAGGTGCTGACCCCGATGGACCTCGACCCCGACATGTCCATCCCTAACCCGCGCCTGGATCGGGTGACGGCCGGATCCTTCTACGAGAAGTACGGACTGAGCTGACCCGCTCGCCGTGGCCGCGCACGGGCGGGATCACGGCTCGCCGCGACCCACCGTGACCACGTGGGACTCCGCGATATAGGTGCCCTCGCCGAGATACGTGCCCGTCAGCTCCTCCTGCAGCGCCGACAGCGTCGGATCGGTGGACGTGGCCCGACCGACGCTGCCCGAGTACCCACCGTCGGACTGGCCGCCCAGGCCCATCGAGTCATGGTTCGACTCGAGGATCCTGACCGGATGGAGCGAGGGGACGGGGTAGCCCGGCAGGGAGACCTCGTGCCGGTTCGGCGCCCCCAGGGTCCCGCCGTCGACCTGCGCGCCGCCGAGGTCGAGCCCGGCGATCAGGTCGCCGCTGACCCCTCCGGGGCCGAGCCCGGCCTCGTGGCTGACATTCACCGACTGGGTCGATCCCTGCGCAGGGACGACCGTCTGCACCGGTGAGCCCACCGAGAAGGTGTTCGTCACGTTGTACGTGCCGGCTGCGCCCGAGGCGCTGTTGAAGCTCGGGTCCGCGGACAGCCGGTTCGCCACGATGCCGCCCTGGGAGTGGCCGACGATCATCACGTCCGCCCCTGGCGGCACGCCGGCGGCCTCCATGGCGGCCCGGACGTCGTCCATCGCGGCGGGATGCTGTCCGGAGACCAGGCGCAGGTTCGAGCCCCAGTCGCGGGAGTTCCCCTGCCCGCCGTAGGCACCGGGGGCGTCGGTGACGGCAGCGCCCTCGGTGGGCGGCACCTGCACGATGTACGCCGGTTCCCCGCCGCCGTCACGATGGACCTCCTGGATGCCGATCTGCCCGTTCTCCAACGGCCCGCCGGTGGGGTTGTCCATGCGCAGTGCGTCGTTCTGCACGATCAGGTCCTGGAGGGTCTGCGGGCTCTGCGCGGGGAAGGAGTCCGTGGTGACCGACTCGACGATGCCGCCGGGACGGTCATCGAGCAGTGCCGTGTCCTCCCCGGAGACGGCCTCGTAGATCCCGACACCGGCCGATCCTGCGGTCAGCAGTCCGGCGGCGCCGACCTCGGCGATGGTCGGGACCCTCTCGCCGGTGGCCCAGTCCTCGAGGATCCCACCGAAGTGGCCCGCATCCTGCTGGAACTGTGCGATCCCGTCCGTGCGCACCCCGAACCGGCCGAGACCGTCCTCGAGCAGGTCGATCCCGGTGTCGAACCCCCAGCCGATCCCGTCGGAGACGATCCCGGCCAGGTCCGAGACAGCTCCTTCGACCGGGTTCTCCAGCCAGTTCGGGACCCAGGGGCTGTCCTCCTGGAGATATCCCTCGGAAGAGCCCGTGGAGCCCGCGGGCGGGATCGCGCCCGGAGCCCCTCCGGTCCCGTCGCCGTCCGAGACGACATCCTGCTCGTCCGCCTCCCCGGACGCCGCCTCGCCGAGGGCGAGCAGCTCTGCGCACACGCTCTCCAGCCGGCCTGTGGCCAAGGACGTCCACCGGCTCCGGAACTCCTCGGCGTCAGCTCCCTGCCACGATGCCGCTCGCACCGCGGTCTCGAGCCGGGCGGTGAGGTCTCCGACCTCGCCGGAGGCCGTGCGCAGGCGCTCGGCATGCTCGCGCAGCTGTGCAGTGTCCATCCCCCAGAACGCGGTCATCACGCACCGCCCGAGGAGGCGCAGGCGGCGGCGAAGCGGAGCCCGTGCTCGAGGATCGGCAGGAGGCTGCCGAGCACGTCGCCGTCCGAGACCGGGTGGACCTCCAGGGCGGGCGTCGCGGGCTGATCCAGCCGGTACAGGCCCCTGTGCCCTCTCACCCAGAGACGGGTCCAGGTCAGCGGCTCCTCCAGCACCCGTCGCTGCGGATCGTGGAGGGTCAGGGCGAGGGAGAGCCGCGGTCCGGTCGCCGTCAGCGCATCCCGCAGGGAGGCGTCGAGGTCGGGGACGCTCGCGAAGGCCTCCTCGGCGGGGAGGCCGCGGGTGAGCGCGGCGTGCGCGATGCGGTGCTGCTCAGGCGTCAGGCGCAGCGCGTCCTCACCGCGTGCGAGGTGCAGACGAGCCGGAGCGAGGTCGATGCCGGTGTCCTCGAGCAGCGCGGCGATCGTCGCCGGGACCTCCTGGACCTCGATCTCCGTCCAGTGCGAGGGCTGGTCGCCGTCGGCCCGCTCGACCGTTGCCCCGACGGGATCCAGAGCGATCCGGAGGCGACGGGTCCGCTCGCCGTCGGTCACCGCCACGACCAGCAGGGCAGGACTGGTCAGCTGCCGCAGCACGAGCTCGACCTCTGTCTCGTCGAGGTCCGCCGCCTCGGGGACGCTGGTCGTTGCCGGTCCGGACTCGCCGATCAGCGCCCGGTACACCGGGTTCCAGCGCGGGGCCGATGCCGGTGCGCGGTCCAGCCACCGTGCCGCATGCTCCACGGTCGCGATCAGCTCGGTCATCGCCGCCCCCGTCTCCCAACGGCCCCGTCGGCCGCTGCTCATGTGCTCGAGGCTATGGGCCGTGCCGCAGCACGGCGATGGGTACTTCTACCCATGTGGATCGGGGCCGGGTGTGGAGGAACAGTCACAGCCTCCCCTCGTACACTGATCCGCGCCCCACCCGTCCGTCATCCCCAGGAGCCGCAGTGCCGAGTTCTCCCCGCCCGGGTCCGTCCCGCCCGGCCATGTCGACCGAGCTGCGAGAGGTCTACGCGGCGCTGCTCGAGCGCGCCCCGGAGAACCGGATCGAACCGGACCTCTCCCGCATCACGCGCGTGATGGAACTGATGGGGGATCCGCAGAACTCCTACCGGTCGATCCGCCTCGCCGGCACCAACGGCAAGACCACCACCGCCCGGATCCTGGAGCGGATCCTGCGCGAATCCGGGCTGCGCACCGGCCGCACCACGAGCCCGCACCTGCGATCGCCCGTGGAGCGGATCGCGATCGACGGCTCCTCCATCGACGAGGAGGGTTTCCTCCAGGCCTACCGCGACGTCGAGCCGTTCGCGGCGATCGTCGACGCCGAGCAGGAGGCCGCCGGCGGCGTGCGCCTGACCTATTTCGAGTACCTCACCGCGATGGCCTTCCAGGCCTTCGCCTCCGCCCCGGTGGACGTGGCCGTGATCGAGACCGGGCTCGGCGGCACCTGGGACGCCACCGGTGCCGTCGACCCCGACGTCACCGTGATCACACCGATCTCCCTGGACCACCAGGACTACCTCGGCGACACCATCGCCGAGATCGCGGGGGAGAAGGCCGGCATCCTCACCGCGAAGGCCACTGCGGTCATCGCCTCCCAGCCCTACGAGGACGCGGCCGACGTGCTGCGTGAGCGGATCGCCGAGCTCGGCACCGAGGCGGCGATCGAGGACCAGCAGATCGGGGTGCTCTCGCACACGCCCGGGGTGGGCGGGCAGATGCTCACCCTGCAGGGCATCGCGGGACGCTACGAACAGGTCTTCCTCTCCCTGCTCGGCGAGCACCAGGCACGCAACGCGCTGCTGGCGGTCGCCGCGGCCGAGGCGCTGCTCGGCGACGGCGGCATCGTCCTGGACGGGGAGATGCTGCATGCCGCGCTGTCGAGCGTGACCTCCCCGGGGCGCGCCGAGGTGGTGCGCCAGGCCCCGACCATCCTGCTGGACGCCGCCCACAATCCTGCCGGGGCGCTGACGCTGGTCGAGACGGTCCGGGAGAACTTCCGCTTCACCCGCACCGTGGGCCTCGTCGGCATCCTGCAGGAGAAGGACGCCGCCGAGATCCTCGATGTCCTGGAGCCGCTCCTGGACAGCGTGGTCATCACCCAGTCCAGCTCGCCCCGCGCCATCCCCACCGACCGTCTGGCGGACCTCGCGCGGGACATCTTCGACGACGAGGACCGGGTGATCGAGCAGGCGAACCTGCCCGATGCGATCCAGGCCGCCGTGGACCTCGCGGAGGAGGGCGGCGATCAGTTCGGCGGCGTGGTGGTCGCGGGCTCGGTCACGCTCGCCGGCGAGGTCCGCGACCTGCTCGGCGTCCCCGAGGAGGAGTGAGCATGGACCTGGACCTCACGCCCTCCCCGCGCCCCCACGGCGCGCAGCGGATGTTCTCGGCCACGATCCTGGTCATCGAGGCCTTCGTGGTGTTCTTCGCCGTGCTGGCCGCCCACCAGCTGGTCCCGGGGGACCGCGTCCTGACCTGGTCCTGGGGGGTGCTCACCGTGCTCGCCCTGGTGCTGTGCTCCGGGATGCTGCGGCGCGGAGCCTGGCCCTACTGGCTCGGGCTCGTCCTGCAGCTGCCCGTGATCCTGCTCGGCCTCCAGCTCACCCCGATGTGGGTGGTGGGGCTCGGATTCGCCGCCCTCTATGCCTATGGTGCGTTCAAGGGCCACCAGCTGGACGCGGAGAAGGACACCGTGGATGCCGCGGTGCACGACGCCCGGGCCCGCGAGGAGCAGGGCCCGACGGACTGAGAGGGGCCGCGCCGAGCACCCCCGGATCCGTGGGTACCCTGGTGCCATGACCGCACAGCGCACACTCGTCCTGCTCAAGCCCGATGCCGTCCAGCGCGGCCTGCGCGGGGAGATCCTCCGCCGCATCGAGGCCAAGGGCTACGGAATCCTCGCCCTCACCCAGCGCACCGCGACCGCCGCGGAGCTCGCCGCGCACTACGCCGAGCACGAGGGCAAGCCCTTCTACCCCGGCCTGGTGGAGTACATGGGCTCCGCGCCCCTGGTCGCCGTCGTCGCCGAGGGCGTGAACGTGATCCCCGGCTTCCGCTCGCTCGCGGGCGCCACCAACCCCACCGAGGCCGCCCCCGGCACCATCCGCGGCGACCTCGCCTGCGAGGACGACCTGCCGGTGATCCAGAACCTCGTCCACGGTTCGGATTCCGAGGAGTCCGCCGCCCGCGAGATCGCGATCTGGTTCCCCGAGCTCGGCTGACCAGCACCTGCTGTGATGGTGAGGCGCACCGCACGGC
This sequence comes from Brachybacterium vulturis, assembly GCF_002407185.1. Lineage (NCBI taxonomy): Bacteria > Bacillati > Actinomycetota > Actinomycetes > Micrococcales > Dermabacteraceae > Brachybacterium > Brachybacterium vulturis. Next base: position 3,235,377 of record NZ_CP023563.1, on the reverse strand, counting down.
GCGCCTCACCATCGGCATTCCCCGGCGTGCAGAATGTGAGACATGAATCTGTCCCTCGTCGTCATCGCCTTCCTGGCCTTCGCCGTGCTGCTCTCGGTCGGGATCCTGCTCGCGGTCGCGCTCCCTCAGCTGAGGGCCCCGCACGAGGATGAGGACGAGAGCGAGCCGGCCGATCGCCGGCACACCTCGCGCACCGGGCGCTGAGAGATCCCCGTCACCGATGGTGACCGATGCGGAGCGCTGAACGAACCCGCCTAGACTGACAGCCGACCTCGCCGCATCGTCGGCTTCCCCGACCTCGGAGGTGACCCGTGGATCCCGATGCTCTACTCGCACTGATCGCCGGCAGCGGTGGTGGTGTGCTCGTGCTCGGCGCCGGCGCCTGGGCCTACTTCCGCAGCCGAGGGCGCAAGCCCCCCGCCGGCGGCAGCACCGGTCGCGATGACGCCTCCACCGACTCAGCCGGAGCGGAGACGCCCCGCGCCGCGACCGCGGTCAAGGAGCGTCCCGCCGCTCCGACCTGGGACGACACGCTCTCCGCACCGGCCCCGAAGAAATCGGTGGCAGAGGCAGAGGCAGAGGCGAGCGCGCCGGCACCTGCCGCCGGTGCGGCTCCCGCCGCCGACGAGCCCACCACCGACGGGCCCGCCACCGACGAGAACACCACCGCGCCCGCGGCCACCGGCACCGATGTGCCCTTCGATCAGGAGACCGCTCCGGAGACCGGGACGGTCCAGGAGCAGCCCTCGGGCGGATCGGCTCCTGTCGAGCACACCGCCGAGCAGCCGGCAGAGCCCGCGCGGACGACCGGCGACGGGCCCTCCGCACCGACGGAGCAGGCTGCTCCGAGCGAGCCGTCCGAGGACGCGCCGTCGGTCGCGACCGCCGGCGCGGTCATCGAGACCCCCGAGGCTCCGGGTGACCGCATGGTGCGCCTGCGTGAGCGGCTCTCCCGCTCCGGCGCCCTCGGTCGTGGCATCCTCACCCTGCTCACCCGCGGCAGCACCGTGGACGAGGACACCTGGGACGAGATCGAGGAGACGCTGCTGCTGGCCGACCTCGGTCCCGACGCCACCGACGAGATGCTCGAGAACCTCCGCCGCCGCATCCAGGTGCTGGGCACCGACGATGCGGACGCAGTGCGCGAGGCCCTGCGGGAGGAGCTCATCTCCCTGGTGAACCCGGACCTGGACCGCCGCCTGGCGGCCACCCGCCGGGAGGCTCCCGACGGCACCGAGGTGCCCTCGGTGCTGCTCATGGTGGGCGTCAACGGCACCGGCAAGACCACCACCGTCGGCAAGCTCGCTCGCGTCCTGGTCGCCGCGGGCCGCTCCGTGGTGCTCGGCGCGGCCGACACCTTCCGCGCCGCCGCCGCGGACCAGCTCCAGACCTGGGGATCCCGCGTCGGCGTGGACACCGTGCGCTCGGACCGTGACGGTGCCGATCCGGCCGCGGTCGCCTTCGACGCGGTCAAGGAGGGCATCGCGCAGGAGGTCGATGTGGTCATCATCGACACCGCCGGCCGGCTGCAGAACAAGAAGGGTCTGATGGACGAGCTCGGCAAGGTGCGCCGGGTCGCCGAGAAGGGTCTGCACGGCGACCAGGTCGCCGAGGTGCTCCTGGTCATCGACGCCACCACCGGCCAGAACGGCATGCAGCAGGCCCGGGTCTTCTCCGAGGCCGTGAACATCACCGGCATCGTGCTCACCAAGCTCGACGGCACCGCCAAGGGCGGCATCGTCGTCAACGTCCAGCGAGAGCTGGGCGTCCCGGTGAAGATGGTGGGCCTCGGCGAAGGGATGGACGACCTCACCCCCTTCGACCCCCACGGCTTCATCGACGCCCTGCTCGAAGGGTGAGCGACGTGCTGCGAGCCTGCGGCAGGAGCTGACCGGATCGAGCAGAGGGTGAGCGACGTGCTGCGAGCTCGCGAGCGGCAGGAGCTGACCGGATCGAGCAGAGGGTGAGCGACGTGCTGCGAGCTCGCGGCAGGGGCTGACCGGATCGAGCAGAGGGAAGACAGCAGCTCCCGCCCCACGGCACCGGACCCCCGTCGCCCCGCGACGGGGGTCCGTCGTTCCCGGGGGTGTCCAGCGCACGGGACGGCAGGTCACGGAACGGTCACGGCGGCACCTCGGTCGAGGTGTTCGCACCGCGCGGACGCACCATGAGGCCACGGCCCGCACGGCCGTTCGGTCCGGGGCCGAGGACCTCGCACCCGGACCGGCCCTCCTCCCTCCAGGAGCTGCCATGGAGCCCTTCGACCTCGACACCGGAGCCACCGCCTGGATCCTCACCAGCGCGGCCCTGGTGCTGCTCATGACCCCCGGCCTGTCCCTCTTCTACGGCGGTATGGTGCGCGCCCGCACCGTGCTGAACATGATGCTGATGTCCTTCGGGGCGATGGCGGTGGTCGCGGTCGCCTGGACCCTGGCCGGGTACTCGATCGCCTTCGGCGACGACCTCGGCGGAGTCCTGGGCCACCCGCTGCAGCACCTCGGGCTGACCGGCACCGACGAGGAGTCGCTGCTCGCCGGCAGCGGCGTCCCGTTCCTGGTCGCCGCCGGATTCCAGATGACCTTCGCCATCATCTCCACCGCTCTGATCTCCGGGGCGATCGCCGACCGGGTCAAGCTCGGCACCTGGCTGGTGTTCGCGGCCATCTGGGTGCTCGTCGTCTACGCCCCGCTCGCCCACATGGTCTGGGGCGGCGGGCTGCTCGGCGGCGACGGCCCCTTCGCCGCGATCGCGGAGCCCGTCGACTTCGCCGGCGGCACCGTCGTGCACATCAACGCCGGCGTCGCCGGGCTGGTGCTCGCCCTCGTCGTCGGCGCCCGCAAGGGCTTCGGCAGCCAGCCGATGAAGCCCCACAACCTGCCGCTGGTGATGCTGGGGGCCGCGCTGCTGTGGTTCGGCTGGTTCGGTTTCAATGCCGGCAGCGCCGGGACGGCCGATGGCACTGCGGGCCTGGCCTGGGTCAACACGACCGTCGCCACGGCCGGGGCGATGCTCGCCTGGGCACTGGTGGAGCGCGTGCGGGACTCCCACGTCACCTCGCTGGGCATGGCCTCCGGCGTCGTGGCGGGACTGGTCGCGATCACCCCGGCGGCCGCGGCGCTGACCCCGTCGACCTCGATCGTCCTCGGCGGGGCCGCGGGCCTGGCCTGCGCTCTCGCCGTGGGCCTGAAGCACCGTCTGGGCATCGACGACTCCCTCGACGTGGTCGGGGTGCACCTGGTCGGCGGGCTCGTCGGCACCGTGGGCATCGGTGTCCTCGCGGCGGACGGGGGGCTGCTGCTCGGCGGCGGGTTCTCCCTCCTGGCCGTGCAGGTCCTGGTCGCCCTGGCGGCGATGCTCTTCTCCGGTGTGCTCACGGCGGTGATCGCCCTGGCGCTCCAGCACACGATGGGCTGGAGGATCCCCGAGGACCAGGAGCTCGCCGGGATCGACATCTCCCAGCACGCCGAGGCCGGTTACGATCTGGGCGGTGCTCTCGCCGCCCGACGGGAGCGGTCCCCGCACGTCCGGCCCGAGTCCTTCTCGCCCCGCACCACCGGCCCCGAGCCGCGCAGCTCCCTCCCGGCCGATGCCGGGACGGTCCCCTCCGCCGCGGACGCCGCCCGCCCGCTCACCGCAGGAGAGAACCGATGAAGCTCATCACCGCGATCATCCAGCCCCATGCCCTCCAGCCGGTCGCCGATGCCCTGCGCGAATACGGGATCACCGGGCTCACCGTCACCGAGGTCGCCGGCTTCGGCCGGCAGGGCGGGCACACCGAGGTGTACCGGGGTGCCGAGTACCGGATCGACACCATCCCCAAGCTCAGACTCGAGATCCTCGCCCGCGAGGAGGACGAGGAGGCGGTCATCGATCTCGTCGTCGCCACCGCGCGCAGCGGACGGATCGGGGACGGCAAGGTGTGGAGCAGCGACGTCGGCACTGTGGTCCGGGTCCGCACCGGCGAACGGGGGGCGGATGCCCTCTGACCCGCTCGCGGCCCGACGGATCACCCAGGTGCTCCACGAGGGCTTCGCGGACCCCACCGTCGGCCCCTCCCGCCGCCGCGCCCAGTCCGACCTGGTGGACGACTGGCTGCGCACACTGTGGGGGAGGGCCGAAGGCCCCGCGCAGGGCGCCGCATTGGCCGCCATCGGCTCCCTGGGTCGCCGCTCCCTGGGACCGGCGAGCGACCTGGACCTGGTGCTGCTGCTCGACCCCGCGCAGGTCCACGCGGAGCGCGCCGAGCAGCTCGCCACGGCCCTGTGGTACCCGATCTGGGACTCCGGCACCTCCCTGGACCATGCGGTGCGCAGCCCCGCGGAGTGCGCGGACGTCGCCCGGACGGATCTGCGGGCGGCGATCTCACTGCTGGATCTGCGCCTGATCGCCGGGGACGCGCAGCTGGTCCAGGACACCGCCGCCCGGGTGCGCATCCAGTGGCGCCGGGAGGCGAGGCGCCGAGTGGGGGAGCTGGCGGCCCTCGCGACCGACCGGCAGCGCCGCTACGGCTCCCTCGCCCACTCCTCGGAGCCGAACCTGAAGTCCGACCGCGGCGGGCTGCGGGACATCACCGTGATCCGCGCCCTCGCCGAGAGCTGGCTGGCCGACCACGACCACGCCGTGGTCGATGCCGCCGCGACCGTCCTGCGCGATGCCCGCGACGCGCTGCAGGCCGTCACCGGCACCTCCGGCACCCGGCTGCGCCGCGCCGACCAGGAGGCGGTCGCAGCCCTGACCGGCCACGCCACCGCCGACGAGCACCACCGGGTGCTGGCCGATGCCGCCCGCGCGGTGACCTGGGAGCTGCACCGTGCGGTGCGCGCCGCCGAGGCGGGGCTGGCCCCCGGCGGCTCCGCCACCCGCGGCGCCGGCACCGCCCGCCGTCCCGCCCTGCAGCGCCTGGCCCACGGCGTGCTGGTGCAGACCGGCGAGGTCTCCGTCGATCCCGACTCCACGGACCCGCTGCGGGACGTCGCGGCGGTCCGCCATGCCGCCACCACCGGGCTGCCGCTGTCGGCCGCCACCCTCGCCCGCATGGCGCAGGCGCCCATCGGCACCCTCGGCCCGGCCCAGCGCGACGTGCTGGTCGACGCGCTCGCCGGCGAGCACCTCGCCGACACCTACGAGGCACTCGACGTGAAGGGGATCGTGGCCCGCTGGGTGCCGGGCTGGGAGGAGATCCGCAACCGACCCCAGCGCTCCGCCGTGCACCGCTTCACCGTGGACCGCCACCAGATCGAGACCGTGCTCGAGGCGCAGCGCTTCCTGGCCCGGGTCAGCCGCCCCGACCTGCTGCTGCTCGCCGCCCTGCTCCACGATCTCGGCAAGCGCGCCGGCGCCCGGGACCATGCGGCCGAGGGCGCCGCGCTCGCCGAGGCGGCCGCGCTCCACCTCGGCGTCGAGGCGGACGACGCCCGCACCGTCGCGACGCTCGTGCGCGAGCACCTCACCCTCGTCGACCTCGCCACCGGCCGCGACCTCGCCGACCCCGCGACCCTGCGGGACCTGCTGCATGCCGTCGACCAGGACCTGGGGACCCTCGAGCTGCTGCGCGCCCTCACCGAGGCCGACGCGATCGCCGCCGGTCCCGCGGCCTGGTCCACCTGGCGCACCGATCTCGTCGACCACCTCACCTCGCTGGCCCGCTCCGCCCTCAGCGGCACCGCCCCCGCCCCGCGCACCCGGCTCGCCCCGCAGCGCTCGGCCCAGGAGACGGTGCGGGCCGCGGTGCGCCGCACCGGCAGCGCGCAGGTGCTCTACCCCGCGCACCTCGAGGCCGAGCCGATCTCCCAGATCTGCCTGGGCGCCCCGGACGGCGCCGGAGTGTTCGCGGCGATGGCGAGGGTGCTGGTGCGGCTGCGGCTGGACGTGCACAGCGCCGTGGTCACCACCGGCGACGGGATCGCCGTGAACACCTGGTGGGTCGCGGCCGCACCCGCCGACCTGCCCCATCCCTCGGTGCTGCGCACGGCGCTGGAGCGCGAGCTCGCCCACCGCGACCGGGCCGACGCCCGCGTGCTCGAGCTGCCGGCCGCGCTCCCGCCTCGCACCACCGAGGACACCCCGGTGGTGACGCTGCTGCCCGGCGCGTCCCGGGAGGCGACCGTGGTCCAGGTCAACGCCCGCAACCGCCCCAGCCTGCTGGCCGATGTGGCCGAGGTGATCACCCTGCACGGCATGCAGGTGCGCAGTGCGCACGTGATGACGCTGGGCCGTCGGGCCGTGGACGTGCTCTACCTCACCGACCAGCACGGCCGCGCACTGGATCCGCCCGCCACGGGCAGGATCGTGGCGGCGCTGATGGAGGCCGCCGAGACCTGAGTGAGGTGGCCGGCGGGGGCGAGCTCGGCCGGCCGGAGGGGGCGCACCGGGCGGGGTGGCGGTTCTCTCCTGTGGGTCTGACCGCGCATCCTGGGGTGACCGCCTCCGGCGCACTACACTGATGCGGTCCATACGACCAAGGGGAAGCGCTTCGTGTTCAACAACCTCTCCGATCGCATCACAGCATCGCTGAAGGGTCTGCGCGGCCATGGCCGCCTCACCGAAGCGGACGTCGACAAGACGATCCGCGAGATCCGCCGTGCCCTGCTCGACGCCGACGTCGCCGTCTCGGTGGTGCGCGAGTTCACCGGCCGGGTCCGCGAGCGGGCCCTGGGCGAAGAGGTCTCCAAAGCGCTCAATCCTGCCCAGCAGGTCGTCAAGATCGTCAACGACGAGCTGGTCGAGGTGCTCGGCGGCGCCACCGGTGAGCTCCACTTCGCCAAGAATCCGCCCACCGTCATCATGCTGGCCGGCCTCCAGGGCGCCGGCAAGACCACCCTCGCCGGCAAGCTGGCGACGTGGATGAAGTCCCAGGGGCACACCCCCTTGCTGGTCGCCGCCGACCTCCAGCGCCCCAACGCCGTGACCCAGCTGCAGGTCGTCGGCGAGCGCGCCGGGGTGCCGGTGTTCGCGCCCGAGCCGGGCAACGGTGTGGGCGACCCGGTGCTGGTGGCGATGAACGGTGTCTCGACCGCGCAGTTCCAGCAGCACGACGTGGTCATCGTCGACACCGCCGGTCGCCTCGGCATCGACGAGGAGATGATGGAGCAGGCGCGGAACATCCGCGACGCCGTCGATCCCGACGAGACCCTGTTCGTGGTCGACGCGATGATCGGCCAGGACGCCGCCCGCGTCGCCGAGGCCTTCCGTGACGGCGTCGGCTTCACCGGCGTGGTGCTCTCCAAGCTCGACGGCGATGCCCGCGGCGGTGCCGCGCTGTCCATCACCGGCGTGACCCAGCGGCCGATCCTGTTCGCCTCCACCGGTGAGAGCCTCGACGAGTTCGAGCGCTTCCATCCGGATCGCATGGCCAACCGCATCCTCGACATGGGTGACGTGCTCACCCTGATCGAGCAGGCCGAGAAGGCGTTCGACCAGGAGGAGGCCGAGAAGGCCGCCGCGAAGCTGGCCTCCGGCGAGGACTTCACCCTCGACGACTTCCTGTCCCAGATGCAGCAGCTCAAGAACATGGGCAACATCAAGAAGATGCTCGGGATGCTGCCGAACATGGGCCAGCATCGCGAGGCCCTGGAGAACTTCGACGAGGCCGAGATCGGCAAGGTCGAGGCGATCATCCGTTCGATGACGCCCGAGGAGCGCACCAACCCCAAGGTCATCAACGGCTCGCGCCGCAACCGCATCGCCAAGGGCTCCGGCACCAGCGTCCAGCAGATCAACCAGCTGCTGGAGCGGTTCAAGCAGGCCCAGACCATGATGCGGTCGATGGGCAGAGGCATGGCGGGTGGTGCCGGCGGCGGCATGCCCGGGATGCCCGGCGGCCCCGGCATGGGCATGGGCAAGAAGTCCCGCGGCAAGCAGGCCCCGCAGAAGCAGGTCAAGAAGTCCAAGTCCAAGAATCCCGCCAAGGCCGCACGCGAGCAGGCCGAGGCCGCGAAGAAGGCGACCGCGGGCGGCCAGGGCGGTTCTGCCTTCGGCGGCGGTGCCCAGCAGGCCGGCCAGCCGGACCTGTCGGACTTCGACCCCAACCAGCTCCCGCCGGAGATGCAGAAGCTCCTCGGCGGCAAGTGACCCGCGCCGCGGGAGGGCGAGCTCGTTCCCCGCGCTGCCCGGCCACCTTCGCGTTCCGCGCGGAGTCCTTGTGATCGACGAAACGTTCCAGAGCTTGGAACACCCTGTCGACCAACCTGATGTCGAGGCGGGCCGCAGGCTTCTGCGGGCGGCGCACGACGGTCGGCAGGTCGCCGGCGATCACGGGATCACGGGTGACGGCGCCGGCGGTGCCGACCGACCGTTCCTCCACGGCAGATCTCCACCGACCGCAGGACCTCGCTCTCCGCGTCGAGGAGATCATCCACCGTCGCGCTCGCTCCGCGGCCGGACTCCGACGACCGTGCGGGTCGAGGGCAGCTTCCACATCCTGGAAGAGGCCGTCGACGAACTCCGGTGCCGCGGGCCGAGAACTGCGGTGAAGACCTCTGATCCGGCACCCTGTCCCGGATAGGCTCGGAGCCATGAGTGCCGCCCGGACGTCCACTGCTCAGCAGGACCCCGTCCTCCATCTGCGCGGTCCGGTCCTGCTCGGCCCCGACCAGGAGCTCCTCGACGCCTGGGTGGTCGACGGGCGGATCCATCACGGCCGTCCTGAGCTGCCGGCGGGCACCGAGACGCAGGAGATCGACGGCTACGTGATCCCGGGCCTCGCGGACCTGCACTGCCACCTCGGGATCGGCGACGGCGGAGGGGGCACCACCCTGGAGACCGCACGAGAGCAGGCGTTGACGAACCGGGACACCGGCGTGCTGCTGATCCGGGATGCCGGCTCGATCACCGACACCTCGCCGCTGCAGCGGCAGTCCGATCTGCCGCGCCTGATCCGCTGCGGCCGCCACCTCGCCCGCACCCGCCGCTACCTGCGCGGATACGCCGACGAGCTGGAACCCGAGCAGCTCCCGGCGGCCGTGATCCGGCAAGCAGAGCGGGGAGACGGCTGGGTGAAGCTGGTGGGCGATTGGATCGACCGCGACGTCGGTGACCTCACCCCGTGCTGGGAGGCCGAGGACTTCCAGGCCGCAGCCCGCGCCGCCCATCATGCGGGGGCCCGGATCACGACCCACACCTTCGATGAATCGACCCTGCCGCTCGCCCTCGATGCCGGATTCGACTGCCTCGAGCACGCCACCGGACTCACCGACGAGACGATCATCCGTGCCGCCGAGGCCGGTGTCCCCGTGGTCTCCACGCTGGTCAACGTCGGCGAGTTCGAGAGCTATGCGAGCCAGGGGGCCACGAAGTTCCCCGACTACGCCGCGCATATGCGTCGCCTCCGGGCAGCCCGGTATCAGCGCACCCGCGACGCGCATGACGCCGGGGTGCAGCTGCTGGTGGGCACCGACGCCGGGGGAGTGCTCGGCCACGGCATCATCCATGACGAACTGGACGAGTTCGCGCGGGCGGGGCTCGACGCCCTCACCATCCTGGACGCCGCGACCTGGGCGGCCCGTCGATTCCTGCGGGTGCCCGGTCTGGAGGACGGGGCCCCGGCCGATCTGGTGGTCCTGCCCCGTGACCCGCGCCCGGACCATCGCGCCCTGCGCGAGCGGAGCCACGTCGTGCTGGGAGGGCGGATCGTCGCCTGAACGCTCCGGGGAGCGGCCGCGCACGGCCGGCCCGGCTCCGCCCGACCGGCCCGGCGCACCGGGCCCGGCGTCGCGTGTGCCCTGGTGCACATGCTCGCGGCTGGTGCCGGGGGCGCTTCGCCTGGCATACTCAGTCCCTGTATGTGCACGGACCGGCCCTCTACCCGTCCGTGCGCGACACCCCGAGGACCGTCAGCGCCCGCATGACCCCACAGGCTGCGGCGGGACTCACCCGAACATCCCTGAAGGAGAGTCCACCCACGTGGCTGTCAAGATCCGTCTGAAGCGCATGGGCAAGATCCGTGCACCGCACTACCGCATCGTCGTCGCCGATTCGCGCAAGAAGCGCGACGGCGCCGTGATCGAGCAGATCGGCCAGTACCACCCCACCGAGGAGCCCTCGTTCATCGAGGTCGAGTCCGAGCGTGCGCAGTACTGGCTCGGCGTCGGTGCCCAGCCGACCGAGCAGGTCACCGCCCTGCTGAAGGTCACCGGTGACTGGGCGAAGTTCAAGGGCGAGGGCGACGCCGCCGGCTCGATGAAGGGCTCCGGGGCGAAGAAGACCGCCGAGGAGCTCATTGCCGACGCCGACAAGGCCGCCGCCGAATCCCGCGAGGGCGCGAAGAAGGCCAAGGCCACGAAGGACTCCGAGTCCTCCGCGATCGAGGCTGGCTCCGAGGAGGCTCCGGCCGAGGGCGAGACCACCGAGGACGCCGACGCCGCGGCGACCGACGAGGCCTGACATGAGCTCCCGCGCCGACGCCCTCGACCATCTCGTCCGCGGCATCGTCGATGATCCGGATGCCGTGGCCGTGACCGAGAAGTCCACTCGTCGCGGCCCGCTGCTCGAGGTCAGGGTCGGCGCCGCCGACCTCGGCCGAGTGATCGGCCGGTCCGGTCGCACCGCCCGCGCTCTGCGCACGGTGACGGCCGCCCTGTCGGATGATGACGTGCGGGTCGACATCGTCGACGTCGACCGGCGCTGAGGTGCCGCGAGCCACTCCGAGGAGCGGTGCTGCCGAACGGACCGAGAGGTCCGGGCAGCACCGCTCCTGGCATTCACGGCCCGGACGGCGGCGCCGCGGCCCGGGCCCGACCGGGCCGGCACTGGTGGCTCTGGCGGTGCTGCTGGGCGGATGCGGCGCCGCGGGGCAGGGATCAGCTCCGTCCCCGTCGGACGCCGGGTCGGGCCTCGCGCCCACGGCGGCCCCGGAGGCCGAGGACGCGGCCGGACTGAGCACGGCCTGCACCACCTTCTGGGGCGATCCCGAGTACGCGGACCCTCTGTCCCGGACCGTTCTGGCGCGGGCCGCGTCCGCCCCCGAGGTCGGCCCCTCGGATCCGGACTTCTTCGCCCTCACCGGCGACGACATCGAGACCGCCTTCGAGGGGGCGCCCGCATCGGCGCAGGGGACCGCAGCGGTTCTGGCCGACTGGTTCCGCGCCGAGCCCGTCCGCGGCGCCGAGGCGGATCTGGACGCGTTCCGCACCGCCTGGGAGGGTCTGGCGGCCAGCTGCCAGGAGGTCTCGGCGGCGGCGCAGTGGGCCGTGGCGCCGGGGGAGGACGGCACCAAGCCCGCGGCCCTGGTCTGCGCCGACGTCTTCGACACCCCCGGAACCCTCACCCATTTCGCCAATGCCAACGTGCTGACCTCGAACATGTTCAAGCTCGTGGGCCTGTCGCCCCGTGCGGTCCCGGCCGGCCGGGAGCAGGACCTGCGGGACACCGCCGGACTGTTGGCAGCGGAGATCGCCGCGGTGGACGACGATGCGGTGCGCTCCGCGCTCGAGCAGGTGCGCGCCCCGTTCCAGGATGCGCTGGAGGGCGACACCTGGTCCGACGGGCTGAGCGGACCGCTGACCGAGCTCGGCACCGCCTGCGAGGCGATCGGCTACTCCTCCCCGGGAACCGGGGAGATCGACAACGACGCGGTCCTCGGCGCCAGCGCCGGGGACCAGCACGGCACGAACCTTGGAGGACGCTCATGAGCACGCTCGACGTCATCGTCGCGACCATCGGCAGGGCCCACGGGCTGCGCGGCGAGGTCGCGCTGATCGTGCGCACCGACCAGCCCCGGGAGCGGCTGCAGCCCGGCACCGTCTTCACGGTCGAGGCCGCGGGGCGCCCTCGCTCCCTGACCGTGGGGAGCACCCGGACGCAGCAGGACCGCTGGTACGTGCACTTCGACGAGGTCGCCGACCGCAGCGACGCCGAGTCCCTGCGCGGCATCGACCTGCAGATCGGGGTCGATGCCCAGCAGGAGTCCGACGAGGACCCCGATGCCTGGTACCCCTCGCAGCTGCAGGGCCTGCGCGTCGAGCACATCGACGGGCGCGAGCTCGGCACGGTGGTCGGGATCGAGCACTACCCCGCGCAGGATCTGCTGATCGTGCGCACCACCGACCGTCGCCGCGTGCAGCTGCCCCTGGTCGAGGAGCTCGTGCCCGAGGTGGATCTCGAGGCGGGCGTGGTGCTCGCCGATCCGCCCGGGGGGCTGTTCGACGCCCTCCCCGAGGACGAGCAGGGCCCTGAGCCCGAGACCTCCGCACCCTCCCGCACGCAGCGCTGAGGACCACCATGCGCATCGACGTCATCACGATCTTCCCCGAGTACCTCACGCCGCTGGAGCTGTCGCTGATCGGCAGGGCCCGCCGTGAGGGTCTCGTGGACCTGCACGTGCACGACCTGCGGCAGTGGACCCATGATCGTCATCGCACGGTCGACGACAGCCCGCTCGGCGGCGGTGCCGGCATGGTGATGAAGCCCGAACCCTGGGCGGCCGCCTTCTCCGGGGTGCGCGAGTCCGGGCAGGCGGCGCTGGGGACCGACGTCGAACCGCTGATCATCTTCCCGAATCCGGCAGGTGAGCCCTTCGCCCAGAGCACGGCGCAGGAGTGGTCTCGGTGCGAGTGGCTGGTGTTCGCCTGCGGGCGCTACGAGGGCATCGACGAACGCGTCTACCAGCACCTGGCCGACGTCGGGTGCGAGGTGGCCCTGGCCTCCCTCGGCGACTACGTGCTCAACGGCGGCGAGGTCGCAGTGCTCGCGATCACCGAGGCCGTGGTGCGCCTGGTGCCGGGCGTGGTCGGCAACGCCGAGTCGTTGATCGAGGAGTCCCACGCCGCAGGGCTGCTCGAGTACCCGGTCTTCACCCGCCCGGCGAGCTGGACCGACCCCGCCGGGGTGGTCCGCGAGGCGCCGCCGATCCTGCTGTCGGGGGACCACGGGAAGATCGCGGCCTGGCGCCAGGAGCAGTCCGAGGCCCGCACCCGGGAGCGTCGGCCCGACCTGCTGGCGCCGCTCGACGAGGACGCCGCCGGGTCCTGAGCCTGCCCGGGACGCCGGACCGTGGCGCAGCGGACACCCCGTCACGGTGATGGCCAGCACGGTCGGGGAGCGCCGAGCTTGCCGCGCAGGCGTCGCGCTGGCAGAATGACCCCTCGTGCGCACCGCGCGCCCCTCTGCCTCAGGGGAGGGCGCAGCAAGCGGTCGGGCAGGTCCGTGGCGATGGGAGTCGCCGCCAGAGGCCCAGCACACCGGTACGGGGAGCCTGCTCCCCGCCGGATCGACGGTTCCAGATGGACACCCGCCTCGGGGAGTCCCGCGAACGACGCCGTCCGACCTGAGGCGGAGGGCTGGAGAAAGACTATGCAGAAGCTCGATGAGCTCGACAAGGCGTCCCTGCGCGAGGACGTCCCCGCCTTCCGCGCCGGCGACAACGTCAAGGTGCACGTGAAGGTCATCGAGGGCAATCGCTCTCGTATCCAGATCTTCCAGGGCTACGTCATCGGCCGTCAGGGCCACGGCGTGGGCGAGACCTTCCGCGTCCGCAAGATCTCCTTCGGCGTCGGCGTCGAGCGCGTGTTCCCCGTGCACGCCCCGACCGTCGACAAGATCGAGGTCGTCACCCGCGGCGACGTGCGCCGCGCGAAGCTGTACTACCTGCGCAACCTCACGGGCAAGAAGGCCCGCATCAAGGAGAAGCGCAGCCACTCCTGATCTCAGGCATGTCCTGCGACAGCGTGGACGGACGGCGGCGGCCCCACCCGGTGGTGGTCGCCGCCGTCTGCGTCGTGCTGCTGCTGGCCGGCGCGCTGCTGGTGCGGCACTACGTGGCCCAGCCCTTCCGCGTCCCCTCGGCCTCGATGGCGCCGGCGATCCAACCCGGTGACGTGCTGCTGGTCGACCGCTCCTCCCGCGGCACCGCGGAGCGCGGCGAGATCGTCGTCTTCGACGGGCGCGGGTACTTCGCCCCCTCGGCGGCGGACGGGGACCGGTTCTGGGTCAAGCGCGTCATCGCCGTCGGCGGCGAGCGGGTGCAGTGCTGCGCACCGGACGGGGCGATCACCGTCGATGGGGTTCCACTGGAGGAGCCCTACCTGCCCGAGGGCACGGCGCCCAGCGAGATCGAGTTCGATCTGCGGGTCCCCGAAGGGCACATGTTCGTCCTCGGTGACAACCGGAGCGACTCCACCGACTCCAGGCACCTGCTGGGCGCGCCGGGCGGCGGCATGATCCCGGTGGACCGCGTGGTGGGGGAGGCGGACCGCATCGTGTGGCCTCTCACTCGCCGCGGTGCGCTCTGACCCCCAGCATCTGCCGATAGGATCACCGCGATGAACGCGTCCCACGATTCCCGTCCTGCGGAGCCCCACCACGAGGACCCCGCAGCCGGTGCGGACCCCGCAGCCCGGGGCGCGGGGCGCGACGGGTCGCGCAGACCCCGCCGCCAGCGCATGCCGCTGTGGCTCGACACCGTGGTCACCATGGTGGTCGCGCTGCTGATCGCGGTGCTGGTCAAGACCTTCCTGATCCAGCCGTTCTACATCCCCTCGGCATCGATGAACCCGACGCTGCTGGAGAACGACAAGATCCTGGTCTCCAAGCTCAGCCCCGGCGTCTTCGATCTCCACCGCGGCGACGTCATCGTCTTCGAGGACCCGGACGACTGGATCCCCGGGGACGCCACCGAGAACCCCACCCCGCGGGTACGGGTGATGATGCTGCTGAGCCTCGTCGGACTGGCCCCGGACCCCTCGCAGGACCATCTGGTCAAGCGACTGATCGGGGTGGGTGGCGATCACGTCGTCTGTGACTCCGAGGGGGCGGCGCTCGAGGTCAACGGGGTGACGCTCGATGAGCCGTACATCTCTCCGGAGACCCCAGCCTGCCAGGCGGCCTTCGACGTCACGGTGCCCGAGGGCAAGGTGTGGGTGATGGGCGACAACCGCTACGCCTCCGCCGACTCGGCCTGGCACGAGATCCGGGGCGACGGCGGTTTCGTGGACGAGTCCGACATCACCGGCCGGGCCGAGGTCATCTTCTGGCCGATCAGCAGCTGGCACCGTCTGAACGACGGCCGCGGGACCTTCTCCGACGTGCCGGACCGGCCGTGACCGTCACCGTCCCGACCCTCGAGGTGGAGCGGGCCCTCGCAACTCGCTGCGGGGCCGGTCGACGCCTCATCGTGGGGATCGACGAGGTGGGCCGTGGCGCGCTGGCGGGCCCCGTCGCCGTGGGCGCCTGCGCGCTCGAGGTGCTCGACGGGGCCATCGTCCCGCTGCCCGCGGGCGTCCGGGACTCCAAGCGGCTGAGCGCTCGCCGCCGCGAGGCGCTCGTGGACCCCATCCTGGACTCCGTGCATGCCGGTGCCGTGGGCTGGGCGAGCCCGGCCGAGATCGACGAGCTCGGGATCATGCCCGCGCTGACCCGCGCCGCTCTGCGCGCCCTGGAGGCGATCGAGCTGGACGGCGCGGTCGACGCGATCGTGCTCGACGGCGATGTCGACGTCCTCTCCGCGTCGCTCGCGATGGCGGAGCGTCCCGCGCCGCTGGTCCACCTGCAGGTGGCGGCGGATCGCGACTGTGCGAGCGTGGCCGCGGCCAGCATCCTGGCCAAGGTGGCGCGGGACGCGCACATGGTCGAGCTCGATGCGCAGGCCCCCCACTACTGCTGGGCCGCGAACAAGGGCTACGGCTCCGCGGCCCACCGCGAGGCGATCGACCTGCGCGGCGTCCATGAGCACCACCGGCGCAGCTGGCGGCTCGGCTCCCGGCCCGCCGTCGAGCAGCCGGGCCCCGCCGTCGTGCCCACGGCCCCCGCGCTCGCTCCGTCGATGCCCGCCGTTCGCCCGGAGGCCCCGGCGCCTCGGGGGCCCGCTGTGCCCGCGACGACCTCGGAGTCCATCGACGCTGGCGTACTGTGGGACGACCAATGGCACCCGCAGGATGGGAAGGAGCGTCGGTGAGCGCCCAGGAACTCGAGAACTTTGAGTCCGACCTCGAACTCCAGCTGTTCCGCGAGTATCGCGACGTGGTCAGCCTGTTCACCTACGTGGTCGAGACCGAGCGTCGCTTCTATCTCGCCAACCAGGTGGATCTGCAGGTCCGCTCCGGTGGTGGTGAGGTCTTCTACGAGCTGCGGCTCGCCGACGTCTGGGTGTGGGACATCTACCGCTCGAACCGCTTCGTGCGCTCGGTGCGGGTGGTGACGTTCAAGGACGTCAACGTCGAGGAGCTCAACAAGCAGGACATCTCCCTGCCCTGACCTCCGGCGGCGGCGCACCGTTCCTCCACAGCGCCCCTCCGTCCCCACTCGCGGCGCAGCCACTGCGCCGACCCGCGGATCCGGTCACGCTGGCCGCATGAACAGCCTCGCGAAGAGTCCTCGACCCGCCCCCCGTCCAGCCGCCGGCCCCGTGGACGCCCCGGACCCCGCTCCGCTGCCCGGGGCGGCCGCGGACCCGCCCACGACGGGACCGGTCGCCGCCCCGCCGCCCCGCCGGGTGCGCGATATGACCACCGGTGAGCTCGGACGCGCCGGAGAGGACCTCGCCGCCGCTCACCTGGGCGCCTGCGGCTGGCAGATCGTGGAGCGCAACCTGCGCCTGCGGCACGGCGAGCTGGACATCGTGGCGCTGGCGCACACCACGCTCGTCTTCGTCGAGGTCAAGACCCGGCGCTCCTTCGTCACCGGCGTGCCCCAGGCCGCTGTCACCCCGGACAAGCTGCGGCGCCTGCGCCGGCTGGCCGGCGAGTACCTGATGGAGCGCTCGACCCCGCATCGTGACGTGCGGATCGACGTCGTCGCCGTGCACGCCCGTCTCGACGGCACCTTCGCGATCGAGCACCTCGAGGCGGTGTCCTGATGGGCCACGCGCGCACCCTCTCGGTCAGTCTGCTCGGGCTCGACGGCACCCTGGTGGAGGTCGAGGCCGACGTCTCCCCGGGACTGCCCGCATTCTCCGTGGTGGGGCTGCCCGACTCCTCCACGCTCCAGGCCCGGGACCGGGTCCGCGCCGCCTCCGCCCGCAGCGGCATCCGCCTCGCCGCGCGCCGGATCACGGTCAACATGACCCCGGCCTGGCGTCCGAAGCACGGCTCCGGCTTCGACCTCGCCATCGCCATGGCGGTGCTCGACGCCCAGGGCGACCTGCTCGCCCACGTCCCGGCGGACCTGGTGCTGCTGGGAGAGCTGGGGCTGGACGGCCGGGTGCGGCCGATCCCCGGGATCCTGCCGGCCCTCCTCGCCGCCCGCGCCCACGGCCTCACCCGCGCGGTCGTCCCGGAGGAGAACCTGCCCGAGGCGCAGCTCGTCGACGGTATGGACATCGCGGGCGCCGGGGACCTCACCGAGCTCCTGCATCGCTTCGGCGCCGATGTCCCGCCCTCCCCGGCGAGGCCGCCGTCGATCACCGGCCTGCCGGCGACCGCCCCGGCCCCGCCGCCGGCCCATCGACCGGACTTCGCCGACGTCCTGGGCCAGGCCACGGCGCGGCACGCGGCGGAGGTCGCCGCTGCCGGAGCCCACCATCTGCTGCTGGCCGGACCGCCGGGGGCGGGCAAGACCATGATCGCCTCGCGACTGCCGAGCATCCTGCCGGCACTGGGATCCGCGGACGCCCAGACGGTCTCCGCGATCCATTCCCTGACCGGCCGATTCGACGCCGGTGCCGGGCTGCTGCGGACGCCACCCTTCGAGAGCCCGCACCACACCGCCTCCGTCGCGGCCGTGGTCGGGGGCGGCGCGGGCCTGGCCCGTCCCGGGGCGATCTCCCGGGCGCATGCCGGAGTGCTGTTCCTCGACGAGGCCCCGGAATTCCCCTCCCGCGTGCTCGAGGCGCTGCGCGAGCCTCTCGAGACCGGGGACATCACTCTCCACCGCACCCGGGGAGTCACCCGGTACCCGGCCCGGTTCCAGCTGGTGCTGGCCGCCAATCCCTGCCCGTGCGGGAAGGCCTGGGGCAAGGGCGATGCCTGCAGCTGCACACCGCTGCAGCGCCGCCGCTACCGGGCGCGGCTCTCCGGCCCGGTCCTGGACCGGGTGGACATGCGCGTCGAGGTGGGCCCGGTCGATGTGCACGGCAGCGGCGGCATGCCGGGGGAGTCGAGCGCCGTGATCGCGGAGCGGGTCAGTGCGGCCCGCGAGCGTCAGCACCGCCGCTTCGAGGGGCGGACGTGGAGTCTGAACGCCCAGCTCCCCGGACCTCTGCTGCGCAGGGAGTTCGCCCCCGAGCGCTCCGAGCGCCGCCTGCTGGACCACGCCGTCGCCCAGGGCCGGCTCACCCTGCGCGGCCACGATCGCGTGCTGCGCCTGGCCTGGACGCTCGCGGACCTCGACGATGCCGACCGTCCCGCCGCCGAACACATCGGTCAGGCCCTCACCCTGCGCGAAGGAGACCCGCGATGACCGCTCACGACCCCACGACCGTCCCGGACCCCGCACCGCTCGAGACCCTCGCGAGCGCGACCCGCGAGGACGACCGCAGCGCGCGGATCACCTGGTCGCTGATGGCCGAGCCCTCCGACCTGACCGCCTTCGCCGCCTGCGCCGTGCTCGGTCCCGCCGCCGCGCTGGAGCTCGTCCGGAGCGGGGACGCGGCCACGCTGCTTCGTGAGCTGGGCGGGCGGCTCCCCGGTCAGGCCGCGGATCCCGCGCACGGCTCACCGAGTTCCCGGACGGTGCGGGCGATCGAGCGCTGGACCGCACGCCTGGCACGCATCGACGTCGATGTGGTGCGCGCGGATGCCGAGCGCGGCGGGATCCGCATCCTCACCCCGCACGACGGCGAATGGCCGGAGCTGCTGGGGGACCTGCAGGAGACCGCCCCGCACTGCCTCTGGGTCCAGGGCCCCGGGCGTCTGGATGCCCTGCTGGGCGCCCGCGCCGCAGCGCTGGTCGGTTCCCGGGCCTCCACCCCGTACGGCGAGGACACCGCGGCGATGCTGGCCTCGGCCTTCGCCGCCGGCGGCGGCACCGTCGTCTCCGGCGGGGCCTACGGCATCGATGCCGCAGCCCATCGCGGTGCGCTGGCCGCCGACGGAGGCGCCACCATCGCGGTGCTGGCGGGAGGGCTGGATCGCCTCTATCCACGGGGCAACACCCAGCTGCTGGAGACGATCCGAGAGCGGCATCTGCTGGTCAGCGAGGCGCCGCCGGGGACCGCCCCGACCCGGTGGCGCTTCCTGGCCCGCAATCGGCTGATCGCCGCACTGTCGCGGACGACCGTCGTGGTCGAGGCCTCGTGGCGCTCGGGAGCCCTGTCCACCGCCCGTCTGGCCGATGAGCTCTCCCGCCCGATCGGAGCCGTCCCCGGACCGGTCACCTCCGCCGCGAGCGCCGGGTGTCACCGCCTGCTCCGCGACCGGGGAGCCGTGCTCATCACGGAGCCCGGGGATCTGCTGGATCTGCTCCCCGGTGGGCCCGCCTCCGGTGAGAGCGGATTCGCCGTCCAGGACGAACTGGACCTGCTGACCCCCGCGGACCGCCGGATCCTCGACGCGGTCCCGCCGCGCTCCAGCATCGCCGAGGCCCGGATCGCGGACGAGGTCGGCTACAGGCCCGCGGAGGTGGACGCGGCCCTGGCCCGTCTCGAGCTGCTGGGTCTGGTGGCGCGGTCCTCGCAGCGGGCACGGCGCGCCCGCGCCGCCTCCTGACGCGGCGGTCCACGACCGCCGATGCGCGACACTGGAGCCATGAGCACGCAGCGGGAGCACGACGACGGGACCGTCGTCGACGACTTCGCCGAGCACCTGCGCCTGGAGCGTGGCCGCTCGGAGCACACCGTGCGCGCGTACCGGCGGGAGGCCGCGGGGCTGCTCGAGCACCTTCGCGACGTCGAGCGCATCGCCGTGGGCGAGCTGGATGTGACCGCGCTGCGGTCCTGGCTGGCCGTGCGCGCCGAGTCCGGGGCCGGTGCGAGCACGCTGGCCCGCTCCGCCGCCGTGGCGCGCACCTTCACCAGCTGGCTCGCCGCCACCGGGCAGATCCCGCACGACGTCGGCGGTCGGCTCCGGGCACCGCGCCGCGGCCGCCACCTGCCCACCGTGCTCACCGGTGACCAGACCGGCGCGCTGCTCGACGGGATCGGGGCGACGACGCCCTCCCCGGCCTCCGCACCGGACCGCGCCCGGCCCCGAGGCCCCGAGCCCGGCGCCGAGGAGGCGCCGGCGCCACCGGGATCGAGCGAGCCGCAGCCTCCTGACACGTCGCAGAGCCCTCTCGAACGGGCGGTGCTGCTGCGGGACGCCGCCGTGCTCGAACTCCTCTATTCCTCGGGCCTGCGAGTCTCCGAACTGGTCGCCCTGGACCGTTCGGGGATCGATCGCGGCGGGCACACCGT
This sequence comes from Brachybacterium vulturis, assembly GCF_002407185.1. Lineage (NCBI taxonomy): Bacteria > Bacillati > Actinomycetota > Actinomycetes > Micrococcales > Dermabacteraceae > Brachybacterium > Brachybacterium vulturis. Next base: position 3,215,117 of record NZ_CP023563.1, on the reverse strand, counting down.
CCGGGTCCGCGGCAAGGGCGACAAGGAGCGGATCGTCCCCGTCGGCATCCCCGCCCTCGAGGCCGTGCAGCGGTGGGAGGCCGAGGGCCGCCCGGTGCTGCGGGAGAGCTCCTCGGATGCGGCACGGGCCGGCGAGGCGCTGTTCCTCGGGGTGCGCGGGGGGCGCCTCGGTGATCGGGCCGTGCGCACCCTGGTGGATCGCCATGCGCACGAGGCCGGGATCACCCGCCACATCTCCCCGCACACCCTGCGCCACAGCGCCGCCACCCATCTCGTGGAAGGCGGAGCGGACCTGCGCAGCGTCCAGGACTTCCTCGGCCACTCCTCCCTGGCGACCACGCAGATCTACACGCACGTCAGCGCGGAACGCCTGCGCCGCACCGTCGACCAGGCCCATCCGCGCGCCTGAGACCCGTGCCGGCGCGGGCCGGCCCTCACCGCAGCGGCAGGGACGTCGGCGGCACCGCCGCGGCGAGAGCCGAGTCCATCGCCCGGGCGGCCGCCGTCGACAGGGGATCACCGGCCGGCGGCGGCACCGATCCGGCAGCTGCCGCAGGTCCCGGCCCGGTGGACGGCTCATCCCAGGGCAGCAGGACGCTCGGGCCGTGCGCCCCCAGCAGCAGCAGCGGGTCCAGATATCCCGTGCCCCGGCGCGCCCCGAGATGCAGGCACGTGCTGCCCGGGCAGTGCGAGGACCCGGAGGCATCGGCCAGGGTGCCGAGCACCTCGCCCGCCTCCACGGAGGCGCCCTCCTCCAGGACGCCGTGCACCGGCTCGTAGGTCGAGATCAGGCCATCGGCGTGCGTCACCGAGACGACCCCGCGCCCCGCGACCACCCCGCTGAACCGCACCGTGCCCGCCGCCACCGCGCGCACCTCCGCACCCTCGGCCGGGACGGCGATGTCGATCCCGCGATGGCCGGGACCATAGCGGTGCTCGGGTGCCTGGAACGGGGAGATCACGGTATGAGGGGGCGGCAGCGGCCACCGCCAGCGCGGACCGTCGGCCTTGGCGGACCCGGGCAGCGCGACCATCACGGCCAGCACCAGTAGCAGCGCCGCCGCCCGCAGCACGCGTGCCCTCCGCCCGGTGCCGGGGGAGGGAGGCCGGGGGAGGGGGAGCGATGGCAGAGCGAGAGCGGGCGAGGGCGGCATGCCCCGCATCCTCCGACAGTGCCCGCGACCCTGCACGACGCGGGCCCCGGACGGTGGACCCACCGGGGGTGGGGAGGAGCCGTCGCCCCCGACACAACCCTGCCGGCCCTGCCGGCGCTCCGGAGGGTGACGCACGCCGCGCCCGGCAGGGCCGCTGCGTCGGATAGACTCTTTCCAGCATCCGGTCCGTCCGGATGACTTCGCGTGCCCACCAGGGCCCGTCGACCATCGGTCCCCGACCGTTCCCGCACCTCAGGCGCGGGATCTCTCGGGGCGGTCGGCGACCCGGGCACCAGGCCCCGCACCGACCGGTGGCGGGGGAGCAACCGAGAATGCAGGTCCTGCGCGATGACCGCGGACGCCCACGGGCGCGCCGTGTGAGCCCAGGGCCGGAGAACAGAGGACACCATCATGGCAGTCGTCACCATGCGCCAGCTCCTGGAGAGCGGCGTCCACTTCGGACACCAGACCCGTCGTTGGAACCCGAAGGTCCGTCGCTTCATCTTCACCGAGCGCAACGGCATCTACATCGTCGACCTGATGCAGACCCTGACGTACATCGACAAGGCGTACGACTTCGTCAAGCAGACCGTCGCTCACGGCGGCACCATCCTGTTCGTCGGCACCAAGAAGCAGGCGCAGGAGTCCGTCCAGGAGCAGGCCACCCGCGTGGGCATGCCCTACGTGAACCAGCGTTGGCTGGGCGGCATGCTCACCAACCTGCAGACCGTCTCCCAGCGCGTGAACCGCCTCAAGGAGCTCGAGCAGATCGACTTCGAGGATGTGGCCTCCTCCGGCCGCACCAAGAAGGAGCTGCTGATGATGCGCCGCGAGAAGGACAAGCTCGAGCGGACCCTGGGCGGCATCCGCGACATGGGCAAGGCGCCCTCGGCCGTCTGGATCGTGGACACCAACAAGGAGCACCTGGCCGTCGACGAGGCCCAGAAGCTCAACATTCCCGTCGTCGCGATCCTGGACACCAACTGCGATCCCGACGAGATCACCTACCCGATCCCGGGCAACGACGACGCGATCCGCTCCGTCACGCTGCTGACCCGCGTCATCGCTGATGCCGTGGCCGCTGGTCTGCAGGAGCGTCACGCCAAGTCCACCGGCGGCGAGAAGAACGTCTCCGCCGTCGAGGTCGAGCCGCTGGCCGAGTGGGAGCAGGAGCTGCTCAAGCAGTCCGAGGTCCAGCAGCAGGGCGCTCCCGCCGAGCAGTCCGTCGCCGCGGAAGCCGCCGAGACCGCCGAGGAGCCGGCCGGCATCTCCGCCGCGGCCCCGGCCCAGGCGGCCGACAACGCTCCCGCAGCGGATGCCGCCGCCGAGGCAGCTGCCGAGGAGAAGTCCTCCGAGGCTCCGGCCGCCGAGTGACTCACCGGCCCGGGAACGGCATCACCGTTCCCGGGCCCCTCTCCGGGAGGCGCACCCCGCCTCCCTCCCCCTCCCGCAGCTCCCACAAGGAAGAGGAACATGGCCAACTACACGGCAGCAGACATCAAGGAGATCCGCGAGTCCACGGGCGCGGGCATGCTCGACGTCAAGAAGGCGCTCGACGACGCGAACGGCGACAAGGCCAAGGCCGTGGAGCTGATCCGCGTCAAGGGCCTCAAGGGCATCGCCAAGCGCGAGGGCCGCACCGCCTCCGAGGGCCTCATCGCCGTCGATATCCGCGACAGCGAGGGCGGCCGGACCGGCACCCTGGTCGAGCTCAACTCCGAGACCGACTTCGTGGCCAAGAACGACAAGTTCGTCGCCCTGGGCGACGAGGCCGTGGCCGCGGCCGTCGAGTCCGGTGCGGGTGAGCCCGAGGACCTGGCCGCCACCCCGTTCGGCGAGGCGCTCACCAACGCGGGCGCCACCATGGGCGAGAAGATCCTGGTGCGCCGCATCGGCCGCGTCTCCGGCGAGGTCGTCACCGAGTACATGCACCGCACCAACAAGGACCTGCCCCCGCAGGTCGGCGTGCTGGTCGCCACCGACGAGGCCGGCGCCGAGGTGGCGCGCGACATCGCGATGCACATCGCCGCGTTCACCCCGACCTACCTCTCGCGCGAGGACGTCCCGGCGGAGACCGTCGCCGAGGAGCGCCGCATCGCCGAGGACACCGCGAAGAACGAGGGCAAGCCCGAGAAGGCGATGCCGAAGATCATCGAGGGTCGCCTGAACGGCTTCTTCAAGGAGAACTGCCTCCTGGACCAGGCGTTCGCCAAGGACTCCAAGAAGTCCGTCGGCCAGGTCATCGAGGAGGTCGGCGGCACCGTCACCGGTTACCTCCGCTTCCGCGTCGGCAGCTGAGACGCCGGGGCGGGGATCATCCGATCCTCACCCCACCGGCGATGCGTGAGCGTCGCCACCGCTCTGCGGCCCCGCACCATAGGTGCGGGGCCGCACCGGTATCATCGCCGGGAACCCAGCGCGGAAGGACCGACATGACCCAGACGTTCACGTCACCGATTCCTGTTCTCCCCCAGCCAGAGGATGGACGTCGCGTTCTTCTGAAGCTCTCGGGCGAGGCCTTCGGAGGGGGCGCCGTCGGCATCGACCCCGATGTCGTCGCCCGGATCGCCGGGGAGATCGCCGAGGGCGTGGCGCTCGGTGTCGAGTGCGCCGTCGTCGTCGGCGGTGGCAACTTCTTCCGCGGGGCGGAGCTCTCCCAGCGCGGGATGGACCGCCGCCGCGCCGACTACATGGGCATGCTCGGCACCGTCATGAACTGCCTCGCCCTGCAGGACTTCCTCGAGCAGCGCGGTGTCTCCACCCGCGTGCAGACCGCCATCGAGATGGGACAGGTCGCCGAGCCCTACATCCCGCTGCGCGCCGTGCGCCACCTCGAGAAGGGCCGCGTGGTCATCTTCGGCGCCGGTGCCGGCATGCCCTACTTCTCCACCGACACCGTCGCCGTCCAGCGCGCGCTGGAGATCGGCTGCGAAGAGGTGCTGATGGCCAAGAACGGCGTCGACGGCGTCTACGACTCCGACCCGCGCGCCAACCCCGACGCGGAGAAGCTCGACCACGTCACCTACAACGACGCCCTCCAGCGCGGCCTGAAGGTCGTCGACTCCACCGCCTTCAGCCTGTGCATGGACAACGCCCAGCAGATGATGGTCTTCGGTCTCGACGCCCCCGGCAACATCACGCGCGCCATGCGCGGCGACCGCATCGGCACCGTGGTCACCAAGTGACCCCGGCGGGGCGGGTCACCGTCCTGCCGGCACCGCACAGCACCCCCGAATCCGCCTGCCGCCCTTGACGGGGCGGGACAATGGATCACGAACACCTACCGAGAACCGAGGAGCATCCCGTGAGCGACGACACCCCGAGCATCCTGAAGGACGCGGAGTCCAAGATGACGAAGTCCGTGGAGGTCACCAAGGACGACTTCACCGCGATCCGCACCGGCCGCGCGAATGCCGCGATGTTCCAGGGCATCACCGTCGAGTACTACGGCGCTCCGACACCGCTGAACCAGCTGGCCTCCCTGCAGTTCCCCGAGGCGCGCACCGTCATCGTCACGCCCTATGACAAGTCCGCCATGTCCGGCGTCGAGACCGCGCTGCGGGATTCGGACCTGGGCGTGAACCCCACGAACAACGGTGACACCCTGCGCGTGGTGCTGCCCGCGCTGACCGAGGAGCGTCGCAAGGACTACGTCAAGCTCGCGCGCACCAAGGCGGAGGACGGGCGCGTCTCCGTGCGCGGTTCCCGCGGCAATGCGAAGAAGGCGATCGAGAAGCTGGTCAAGGACAAGGAGATCGGCGAGGACGAGGGCATCCGCGCGGAGAAGGAGCTCGAGGCGCTGACCAAGAAGTACATCGAGCAGATCGACGAGTCGCTCGGCCTCAAGGAGACCGAGCTCGAGACCGTCTGAGTCGCACCACAGGAGCGCAGAACCCTGCACCGCAGACCACGATCCGGCGGGCCGTCGGCGTGAGCACCGACCCGGCGCTCACCGTCCCGACCGCCTCGAGCCCGCTCGAGGCGGCCGTCGACGCGCCCGGGAACGAGCCCGAGCACGCCAAGCGCCGCGGTGCCGGCCGGAACCTGCCGGCCGCGATCGCGGTCGGCGCGGGTCTGGCCGCCCTGCTGGTCGTGGCGGTGTTCGTGGTGCCGCAGGCCTTCGCGGTGCTCGCCGCGATCGCGATGGTGATCGCGGTGCTGGAGGTGACGCGGGCGCTGGCGGAGGGCGGCCTGCGACTGCCGCAGATCCCGCTGCTGGTCGGCGTGATCGGGATGGTGGTCTCCACCGTCGTGTTCGGCGCCGAGGGGCTGCTGGTGGCGACCGCCGCCGCCGTCTGCGTGCTCATCCTGTGGCGCGTCAGCGAGTCCATGGGCCTCAGCGCGCTGCGTGATGTGGCCGGGGGAGTGTTCGCGCTGGCCTGGATCCCGTTCCTGGGCTGCTTCCTGCTGCTGCTGTTCGCGAGGGAGCAGGGCCAGATGCTGGTGCTGCTGGCCATCCTCGGACCGGTCGGCAACGACATCGGCGGCTACGTCGCCGGGGTGCTGCTGGGGAGGCATCCGATGGCGCCCCGGATCAGCCCGAAGAAGAGCTGGGAGGGATTCGCCGGCTCCCTGCTCCTGGGCACCGCCGGGGTCACCGCGGTCGGCATCTTCGCCCTGGACCTGCCCTGGTGGGCAGGAGCCGCGATCGGGGTGGTGCTGGTGCTCGTCTCCACCGGCGGCGACCTCGCCCAGTCCCTGCTCAAGCGCGATCTCGGCATCAAGGACATGGGGCACCTGCTGCCCGGCCACGGGGGAGTGCTGGACCGGATCGATTCCATCCTGCTCGCCGCCCCCACCACTTACATCATGCTGGAGGTACTGCTGCCATGAACACCCCCGAGGATCCGACCGACCGCCCCGCCACCCCGGTCGCGCTGCCCCCCACCCCTGACCTCTCCCGGGAAGCGGTGCCCGGGCAGAAGGTCGCCCTGGCCCCGGGCCAGCTCCAGATGCGTCCCTCCCGCCGGGGCAAGCCGCCGGTGCACCTGGCCGACCTCACCCTCGCCGAGCGGAAGGCCGCGGTCGAGGAGATGGGACTGCCGGGATTCCGTGCGAAGCAGCTCTCGGTGCACTACTTCGAGCACTTCACCACCGACCCGGGCGACCTCACGGACCTGCCCAAGGAGCGCCGGGACGAGCTGGTCGAGAGGTTCTTCCCCCCGCTGCTGACGCAGGTCTCCCGGCAGTCCGCCGACCACGGCGCGACCCAGAAGTTCCTCTGGCAGCTGTTCGACGGCCCCATGGTCGAGTCGGTGCTGATGCGCTACAGCGACCGCAACACCCTGTGCATCTCCTCCGAGGCCGGCTGCGGCATGAACTGCCCCTTCTGCGCCACCGGTCAGATGGGCCTGACCCGCAACCTCTCGGCCGCGGAGATCCTCGAGCAGGTGCGCATCGCCAACCGGATGCTCGCCCGTGGCGAGCTGCCCGGCGGGACCGGCAGGGTCAACAACATCGTCTTCATGGGGATGGGGGAGCCGCTGGCGAACTATCGCCCCGTGGCGACCGTGTGCCGGCGCCTGAACGCGCCGGCCCCGGAGGGCTTCGGGATGGGGGCGCGGCACATCACCGTCTCCACGGTGGGTCTGGCCCCGGCGGTCCGCAAGCTCACCGCGGAGAAGATCCCCCTGACCCTCGCGGTCTCGCTGCACGCGCCCGACGACGCGCTGCGCAACGAGCTGGTGCCGATCAACACCCGCTTCGACATCGACGAGATCCTCGATGCGGCCTGGGAGTACTTCGAGACCACCGGGCGCAGGGTCAGCATCGAGTACGCGCTGATCCGCGACATCAACGACCAGCAGCACCGGGCCCAGCTGCTCGCGGACCGGCTGATCGCCAAGGGCGGTGCCCACTGGATCCACGTCAACCCCATCCCGCTGAACCCGGTCAAGGGATCGAAGTGGACCGCCTCGGACCCCCGCGTGGAGAAGATCTTCGTCCAGACGCTGCGGGACAACGGGATCTCCGCCACCATCCGCGACACCCGCGGCTCCGACATCGACGGCGCCTGCGGCCAGCTCGCCGCGGAGGTCATCGAGACCGACACCCACCGGGAGGACCGCGAGGCGCGGGTCGCCCGCGTCGAGGCCATCGCCGGGGCCACCGACTGAGCCCGACGCGGCCCCCGGCCCCGCACGCCTCCCCGCACCACCCCGCCCACGCCGCTACAGTGGGACCCCGACAGCACCGAGGAAGGACCCACTGGTGAGCACATCGTTCGAGCGTGTCTCGCGCTTCAGCGTCGGATATGACATGCGCGAGGTCGACGAGTTCCTCTCCCGCGCCCGCACCGCCTACGAGGGGCGCGACCCCTCGTTCACCGGCGGTGACATCACGGCGGCCAGCTTCGGCACGGAGCGGGGCGGATACGACATGCGCGTCGTCGACGAAGCGCTGGACCGGCTCTCCGACGCCTTCGCCCTCCAGGCCCGGGACGACTCCGTCGCCGAGCACGGCGAGGAGCTCTGGGTCGCGAAGCTCACCGAGCGCGCCGAGGTGCTCAAGGAGCGGCTGGAGCGTCCCGCCGGGGATCGCTTCGCCCCGGCCGCACAGGGCGAGCCCGCCTACGACAAGGCCGACGTCGACGGTCTGTGCGACCAGCTCGTCGCCTACTTCACCGACGGCCACCCGATGAGCGTCGATGATGTGCGCCGGGCGGCCTTCGGCCGTCGCCGCGGCCCGGACGGCTACCGCGAGGCCGTGGTCGACGTCTACCTCGATCATGTCGCGGACGTGATGGCCTCCGTGCCGTGATCGGCCCCCGCGAGCGTCGGCTCGCCCTGCTGGGCGCCACCGGATCCATCGGCACCCAGGCGCTGGACGTCCTGGCCCGGTTCCCCGAGGTCGCCCGGCTGCACGGTCTCGCCGTCGGCGGGTCGCGCCCCGCACTCGTCGCCGAGCAGGTCCTCGCCCATCGTCCCGAGCGCGTGGTGGTCTCCGACCCCGCACGGGCCGAGGAGGTCGAGGCGGCCGTGCGGCGCAGCTGCCGCGCGGAGGGACTCAGCCCCCCGAGGTTCGATGCGGGTGCGGAGGCCGTGGTCGACCTCGCCGGCTCCCTCGGCGACGGGGACGTGGTGCTGAACGCCATCACCGGTTCCGTCGGCCTGCTGCCCACCCTCGCCGGCCTCGCCTCCGGCGCCCGGCTCGCCCTGGCCAACAAGGAATCCCTGGTGGTCGGCGGGGACCTGGTCACGGACGCCGCCGCACCGGGACAGATCCTGCCGGTGGACTCCGAGCACACCGCGATCGCACAGGCGCTGGTCGGCGTGCGCCACGACCAGATCGATCATCTGGTGGTCACCGCCTCCGGCGGACCCTTCCGCGGACGCAGCCGCGAGCAGCTGGCCGCCGTCACCCCGGAGCAGGCCCTGGCCCACCCCACCTGGTCCATGGGCCGGGTGATCACCACCAACTCCGCCACCCTGGTCAACAAGGCGCTCGAGGTGATCGAGGCCTGCTTCCAGTTCGGTCTTCCCGAGGAGCGCGTGCAGGTGGTCGTGCACCCCCAGTCGATCGTGCACTCGATGGTCACCCTCGTGGACGGCTCCACCATCGCGCAGGCGAGCCCACCGGACATGCGCCACGCCATCGGCTGGGCGCTGGCCCACCCCGAGAAGCTCCCCGGGCTGGCTGCGGCGCTGGATTTCTCCGCCGCCCAGTCCTGGACCTTCGAACCGGTCGACGAGGACACCTTCGATGCGATCGCGCTCGCCCGTGCCGCCCACCGCGAAGGCGGCGGGGCGATGGCTGTCTACAACGCCGCCAACGAGGAGGCCGTGGAGGCCTTCTTCGACGGTGACCTCGGCTTCCTGGGGATCACCGCGCTGATCCGTGCCGTGCTCGAGCATCCGGAGCGGCCCCGTGCCCTCCCGGCCGACGGGGTCCAGCCGCTGCTGGACGTCGAGGCGTGGGCACGCCGGAGCGCCCGGCAGCTGATCACGTCCGCGGAGCGCTGAGGCATGCGGCTGTTCTTGCTCGGCATCCTGGTGATCGCGGTGGGACTCGCCGTCTCGATCGCCCTGCACGAGGTGGGCCACCTGGTGCCCGCGAAGCTGTTCGGCGTACGGGTCACCCAGTACATGGTCGGCTTCGGTCCCACCGTCCTGTCCCGCACCCGCGGGGAGACCGAGTACGGCATCAAGGCGATCCCGCTGGGTGGCTTCATCCGGATGATCGGCATGTATCCGCCGCACAAGGGGGAGCCCCCGGGCACCATCCGTGAGGACTCCACGGGCCTGCTGCAGCAGATCACGGAGCTGTCGGAGGAGGCGAAGCAGTACGAATCCTCCCTGTACGGTCCCGGGGACGCCCACCGCACCTTCGTCGCCCTGGCGGTGCCGAAGAAGCTGGTGGTGATGCTCGGCGGCCCGCTGATGAACCTGCTCATCTCCGTGCTGCTGATGGTGGTGCTGGTCAGCGGCATCGGTCTGCCGGCCGTGACTCCGACCGTGCAGACGGTCTCCGAGTGCGTGGTCCCCGCCGATGCCCCGGCGGACGTCAGCTGCGAGGGGCGCGAGCCCGCCCCCGCCCTCGCGGCGGGCATCCGCCCCGGCGACACGCTGACGGAGATCGACGGCCAGGAGATCCACAGCTGGCAGGACGTCACCACCTCGGTGCGCGCCTCCCAGGAGCGCACCGTCGAGATCGTCGTCGAGCGCGACGGCGAGCTGATCCCGCTCGAGGCCACGATGGTGATCGATGACCGCCCGGTGCTCGACGAGGACGGCGCGGCGGTGCGCGACGCCGAGGGGAACCTGGTCACCGAACAGGTCGGCTTCCTCGGCGTCTCCGGGACCCCGGATCTGGTGCCGCAGTCCCCCGCGATCGTGCCGGAGATGGCATGGTCGGCCTTCACCCGGACCGGGGAGCTGGTGCTCACCCTCCCGGTGCGGCTGTGGGAGGTGGGGCAGGCCGCCTTCGGCACCGCCGAACGCGATCCCAACGGCCCGCTCGGCGTGGTGGGGGTCTCGCGCCTGGCCGGTGAGGTCGCCGCCGCCGAGCAGCCCGGCTTCGAGCTGCGCGAGAAGGTGGGCACGATGATCTCGATGCTCGCCTCGCTGAACATGGCGCTGTTCGTGTTCAACCTGGTGCCGCTGCTGCCGCTGGACGGCGGGCACGTCGCCGGAGCGCTGTACGAAGGGGCTCGCCGGTTGCTCGCCCGGCTGCGGGGCAGGCCCGACCCCGGCCCGGTGGACATGTCCCGCATGCTGCCGGTCACCAACGCGGTCGCTCTCGTGTTCATCCTGATGACGGTGCTGCTGCTGTATGCGGACATCGTCGAGCCCATCACGTTCTTCCCCTGACGGCCGTCCGCATCCCGGTGACGCGCGCCACCGGCGTCGTGCAGGTGCGGTGGAGGTGTCTCACCTCGCCTCGCAACCCCTGCCTCGGACGTCCATAATGAGGAGGTGACTTCTGTGAGCCTGGGTATCCCGTCCGTCAAGCAGCCGCCGCCGGTGCTCGCCCCCCGGCGGAAGACCCGAAAGGTCAAGCTCGGCAACCTCCACGTGGGCGGCGACGCCCCGATCACGGTGCAGTCGATGACCACCACCCCCACGCACGACATCAACGCGACCCTGCAGCAGATCGCGGAGCTGACCGCTGCGGGCTGTGACATCGTGCGCGTGGCCTGCCCGCGCCAGGAGGACGCCGACGCGCTGGTCGCGATCGCCGCCAAGTCCCCGATCCCGGTGATCGCCGACATCCAATTCCAGCCCAAGTACGTCTTCGCCGCGATCGAGGCCGGCTGCGCCGGGGTGCGCGTGAACCCCGGCAACATCCGTCGCTTCGACGATCAGGTCAGGGACATCGCCAAGGCCGCGAACGACCACGGCACCGCCCTGCGCATCGGCGTGAACGCCGGCAGCATCGACCAGCGCATGATGACCGGCGACCGCGTCACCCCCGAGGCGCTCGTGGCCTCCGCCAGATGGGAGGCGTCCCTGTTCGAGGAGCACGGCTTCCACGAGTTCGGCATCTCCGTGAAGCACAACGACCCGATCATCATGGTCGAGGCGTACCGCCAGCTCTCCGAGGCCGGTGACTGGCCGCTGCACCTCGGCGTCACCGAGGCCGGCCCCGCCTTCCAGGGCACCATCAAGTCCTCCGTCGCCTTCGGCATCCTGCTGGGCGAGGGCATCGGCGACACCATCCGGGTCTCGCTCTCCGCGCCGCCGGTCGAGGAGGTCAAGGTCGGCAACCAGATCCTGCAGTCGCTGAACCTCAAGCCCCGCAAGCTCGACATCGTCTCCTGCCCCTCCTGCGGCCGCGCCCAGGTGGATGTCTACACGCTCGCCGACGAGGTCACCGAAGGGCTCAAGCACCTCGAGGTGCCGCTGCGAGTGGCCGTGATGGGCTGTGTCGTCAACGGTCCGGGCGAGGCCCGAGAGGCCGATCTCGGCGTCGCCTCCGGCAACGGCAAGGGCCAGATCTTCGTCAAGGGACAGGTCATCAAGACCGTCCCCGAGGCCGACATCGTGCCGACGCTGCTGGCCGAGGCGAACCGGATCGCGGCAGAGATGGGCGAGGACGCGCCCGCCTCCGGCGCCCCGTCCGTCTCCGTGAGCTGATCGGAGATGTTCCGGCGCGGCGGGCGGGTCCGAGCGGTCCGCTCCGGCGGCCATGAGGCCGCGCTCGCCCTCGCGCTGACCGATCCGGTCACCAACGCCCTGCCCGGCGCGCGCCTGCGCGAGCTCGGCCGCTCCGCCTCCCTGTCCCAGGAGTTCTCCGTGGCCGGGGAGGAGCAGAGCCCCGAGGGACTGCTGTGGCACGGGGTGAACCTCGCGCCGATGTCCGCCACCGACCGGGCGCTGTCGGACTTCGGGCGGCACCAGGCGTCCCGGCCGCGCCGCTCCAGCTCGGTGGTCGGCGACCGTCGCGCGGTCGAGATCCTCTGGAGCTCGCTGGCGGAGGTCTGGGGCGCCGAGGTGCGGGAGCACCGCTGGAGCCAGCCGCTGCTGCTGGCCGAGGACCCGGCCGCCGTCCCGCGTCTCACCCCGGTCGGTCTGCGCGCCGCCGTGCCGGGGGAGGAGGCCGCGGTGTTCCCCGCCGCCGTCGCGATGTTCCGCGAGGAGGTGGGGGTGGACCCGGCGGCCGGGGACGGCGGCCGCGCCTACCGGGCACGCATCGCCGACCTGATCCGTCGGGGCCGCACCTATGTCGTCATCGAGGACGGCGAGGTGCTGTTCAAGGCCGATGTCGGTGCTCTGTTCGGCGCCGTCGCCCAGATCCACGGGGTCTGGGTGCGCCCGGACCAGCGGGGCCGGGGGCTGGGCCGGGCAGGCATGGCGGAGCTGGTGCACCTGGTGCGCCGCGATCACGCTCCGCAGGTCTCGCTCTACGTCAACGACTTCAACGAGCCGGCTCGGCGTGCCTATGCCGCCTCCGGCTTCCGCCAGGTCGGCGAGCTGTCCACGATCCTGTTCTGAGCGACGGGCCGCCGCTGGGTCCAGGACGGTCAGTCGCGGAGGAGCTCATCGAGCGCCAGCACCGTGTTCGCCGCGGTCCAGGCCAGCGGCGCCACCTCCGCGGGGCGCCCGTCGAAGAGCACCTTCTCCGGCAGCGAACCGCGCTCGGTGCGGTGCTCGGCGAGCCAGCGGAGGGTCGCCGCGGCCGCCTCGTGCTCCCCGGTCCGGGCCAGGCCGAGGCCCAGCAGACTGGTCGAGGGCGTCCAGCTCACCCCGTCCGCGCGCCAGCCGGCGCCGGGAGCGATCCCGCCGCCGGGACGGGCCAGCTCCTGGCGCAGCGCCAGCAGCTGCGCGCGCGGAACCAGGTCGTGGCTGCCGGTCGCATCCAGCAGGGCCCGTGCGGAGTCGGCGCCTCCGCCTGCGCGGTAGCGCTGGTATCCGCTGCGCCCGAAGGTGCCCTCGAGCAGCAGCGCGAAGGTCCCGGCCGCACGCTCCGCCTCCGGATCGTCCGTGAGTCGTGCCCCGGCGCGCAGCCCCGCCAGGGTCGCGGCCATGGTCCACAGCGTGACCGAGCTCTCGCGCACCTCCCAGTAGTCCGGAGTGACCGGCGGCATCCCGGTGCCGTCCCGCGTCGCCGTGCGCAGGGTGCCCACGGACAGGGTGAGCAGCGGGCCCAGCCGCTCCAGGACGTCGTCCCGGCCCAGCGTCGAGGCCGGCCCCGCCTCCGCAGCGGACTCGGTGCCGTCGGCCGCATCGGCGACCTCGGCCGCCGCCCACAGCAGCAGACCGATGCCGTCGAACTGCCGGGCCCTGCCGTCCGGCGCCCGACCCGTGGCAGGGTCGTACCGGGCCTCGAACCAGCCGTCGGCCGCCTGCAGGGACTGCAGATGGGCCAGCACCTCCAGCGCCCGCTCGAGCAGCCCCGCCCGGGCCAGGGCCACGGCGCAGAAGGCGGCATCGCGCGGCCAGAGATACCGCCAGGACGGGCTCCACCCCGCGACGGGAGCGGGCAGGGCGTCGCCGAGGATCCAGAGGTCCTGCAGCGCGGAGGCGGCGAGCTCGTGCAGCAGCGGCTCCTGCGGGCGGGCGACCGCGAGACGGTCCCGCCAGGCGGCGGTGCCCTCGTCGAAACCGGCGGCGCGCCGCCGCACCGGGGAGGACTCCGGCAGGTCCGCGGCGATCCGGGTGCCGGGGATCAGCTCGAGCGGGTCCGCGCGCCCGCCGACGAGCCTGCGGGTGCCGTCGGCGGCGTAGGCGACGGTCTCGGACCACAGCGGGATCACGGTGCGCGGATCGACCGGGGACCGCGCCAGGTGCCGGGCGCCGAGGGACCCCGCCGCGATCGCGCCGAGCACGGCGGCGGCCCCGGCGCCGCGCAGCAGCTGCCGTCGGGACGCCGCGGGCGGCGGATCGGTGCTCTCCGCGCCCGTGGTGCTGGTCCCGGGCCCCGGAGCTCTCGGGACCCACTGTCCTCGCCGGTGCATCCATCAAGGGTACCGAGACGCCGGGTGCCGGCGCCGGCCGGGCCACCACCAGTACGGCTCGACCGCCGCGCCCAGTACGATGGGGCCGCGCGCGCCCCGGTGGCCCCGCCCCGAACCACCCCGTGTGAAAGGCCTGCCCCATGATCCGTCTGTCCTCGTCCTTCGTCCGCACCCTGCGGGAGGACCCGGCCGACGCCGAGGTCGCCAGCCACAGGCTGCTGGTGCGTGCGGGCTACATCCGTCGCAGCGCCGCCGGGGTGTACACCTGGCTGCCGCTGGGGCTGAAGGTGCTGCGCAAGGTCGAGCAGATCGTGCGCGAGGAGCAGGACGCGATCGGCGGTCAGGAGGTGCTGTTCTCGGCGCTGCAGCCGCGGGAGCCCTACGAGATCAGCGGCCGCTGGGAGGACTACGGTCCGAACCTGTTCCGGCTGCAGGACCGCAAGCAGGACGACTACCTGCTCGCCCCCACCCACGAGGAGATGTTCACCCTCACGGTGAAGGACCTGTTCTCCTCCTACAAGGATCTGCCCACGATGCTGTACCAGGTCCAGTCGAAGTACCGCGACGAGGCGCGCCCCCGGGCCGGGCTGCTGCGCACCCGCGAGTTCATCATGAAGGACGCCTACTCCTTCGACGTGAGCGACGAGGGACTGGACGTCTCCTACGAGAAGCAGCGCGGCGCCTACCAGCGCACCTTCGAGCGGCTCGGACTTCCCACGGTGATCTGTCAGGCCGACGCCGGCGCCATGGGCGGCTCCCGCTCCGAGGAGTTCCTGCACCCCACCACCGTGGGGGAGGACACCTTCGTGGTCTCCGACGGCGGCTACGCCGCGAACGTCGAGGCGGTCACCACGATGGCCCCGGCTGCGCTGGACGACGCAGAGATCGCCGCGCTGCCGGCGATGCACATCGAGGACACCCCCGGCGCGTCGACCATCGCGAAGCTCGCCGAGTTCTCGAACCGGGCCTTCCCGGGGAAGGGCCCGATCACCGAGACGGGGGAGTGGACCCGCTTTGAGATGCTCAAGCACCTCGTCTACCTGCTGACCTCCCCGGACGGCTCCGCGGAGCCGCTGGTGATCGCGGTGCCCGGAGACCGCGAGATTGATCCGAAGCGGCTCGAGGCCGCTGTGGCGCCGGCGCTCGCGACGCCCTTCAGCGAGGCGGACTTCGAGAAGCACCCGGTGCTGAAGAAGGGCTACATCGGCCCCGAGGGGCTCGGGCTGGAGTCCGAGTCGGGGATCCGCTACCTGGTCGACCCGCGCGTCGTGCCCGGCACCTCCTGGGTCGCCGGCGCCGGGGAGCAGGACCAGCACGTCTACGACCTCGTCTTCGGCCGGGACTTCACGGCCGACGGCACCATCGAGGCCGCAGAGGTGCGCGACGGCGATCCCGCGCCCGACGGCTCCGGCCCGCTGCGCCTGACCCGGGGGATGGAGATGGGGCACATCTTCCAGCTCGGCCGCAAGTACGCCGAGGCGCTGGACCTCAAGGTGCTCGACGAGAACGGCAAGACGGCCGTGGTGACCATGGGCTCGTACGGCATCGGCGTCACCCGTGCCGTGGCCGCGGTCGCCGAGCTCTACCATGACGAGAAGGGTCTGGCCTGGCCCCGTCAGCTCGCTCCCGCCGATGTGCACATCGTCGCCACCGGCAAGGGCCAGGAGATCTTCGACGAGGCCGAGCGGATCGCCGGCGAGCTCGAGGCGCGCGGCCTCGACGTGCTCTACGACGACCGGCCCAAGGTCTCCCCGGGCGTGAAGTTCAAGGACTCCGAGCTGCTGGGCGTGCCCACCTCGGTGGTCGTGGGCAGGAGCCTCGCCGAGGGCACGGTGGAGCTGCGGGACCGTGCCAGCGGCGAGATCCGCGAGATCAGCCCGCAGGAGATCGTGGACGCGGTGGTCGCAGAGGTCCGCAGCGCCTGAGCCGGCCCCGCCCGGCGGGGCGCGCGGCCGCCCTTCGGCTCCCGCCCGTCACTCCTCGACGGGCGGGGGCGGCTCGACCTCGAGGCTCGGCAGCGGGTCCAGCCGGTCCACCAGCAGGGCCAGCAGCTCCGCCTCCTGGAGGGCCGCGGCGATCGACAACGGGCGCCGCTCGAACGGAGCGGCCCCGACCAGTGCGATGTGGTCGACCAACAGCCCCTGGGCCAGCAGGGTCGGCAGCTCCGCGGCGGACTGCTCATCGAGGGTCCCCCCGGGTATCGCATAGACCGCCTGGCGGGTCACGACCGGGGCGCCGTCCTCCTCCGCGATCCGGCCCAGCTTCGCAGCACGCTCCCGGTGGAGCGCGGTGAGGTCGAGATGCTGCTGCCGCGCCGCGTCCTCGGAGCGGGCGGCGAGCACCTCGTGGAGGAAACCGGCGTACCACTCCTCCAGCTGGGCCCGCTCGATCGTGCTGTGGTAGTCGGACTCCGCCCCGATCGACGGCGGATCGGTCGCGGGCACCTCCCGGGTCGGCACCAGCTCCTCCGCCGTGGGGGCGGGGGCGACCCCGCCGCTGCCCGCGCCGCCGCGCAGTCGCCGCACCGCCCACGCGGTGTGGGCAGCGATCGCGACCACCGGCCGTGCCAACGATCCGGAGACCTGGCGAGCCGCTGACGCAGCGAGATCGCGCAGCCGGACGAGGGCGTCGACCAGCCCGGGCAGATCGGTCGGCGCCTCCTCGGGCGGCGGGGGCGAGGTCTGCCCCGGAGCGGGGTCCTCGCCGGCCTCGCGCTCGTCCTCCGCCTCCGCGCCGGTGAGCAGTGCGGTGCGCTGCACCGGCAGGGCGGCGGAGAGCGCGGCCACGGTCGAGGACAGCAGCGGGTCGCCGTCGGCATCGCCGTGGTCGGCCACCCGTGCGGTGCCGACGATCGTGCGCTCCAGCAGCTCCAGCAGATCATGACGGTAGAGATCATCGATCCCCGGCGGGGGAGGCGTGTACTCCTCCGGCCCGCCCAGCGCGATCCGCCCGCAGCCCGCCAGCGGCAGCAGCACCGCGACGCCCGCGGCCCGCAGCAGGATGCGGCGGGAGGGAGCGGGGGCGGCGCGGGGCGGGACAGCAGGACGGGACACGGGATGATTCTCGCATCGGCGACCCGGGTGGAGGCACGGACCGGCCGCGGCCACTATCCTGGTGCCATCGCCCCGGGGGACGTCCCGGGCACCACAGACACCCATAGCAGCAGGAGGCGTGCGGGCCATGAGCGCACTCGACGACCAGACCATCCTGCGGGAGACGGCGACCCGGGTGCTGGACGCCCACGGGCTCGTGCTCGAGGACGTCGAGATCCGCCGCAGCAGCGGGATGCCGCAGGTGCGCCTCGTCGTGGATCTCCCCGAGGACCAGCTGGGCAGCGCGGATCTCGATGCCGTCGCCGATGCCTCGCGGGCGCTCTCCGAGGCGGTGGACGCCGACGACGCCGTGCTGGGCAGCGCCCCGGTGCTGCTCGAGGTCACCACCCCGGGCGTGGATCGCGCACTGACGGAGCGGCGTCACTTCCGCCGTTCCCGCGGCCGCCTGCTGGCACTGGACACCGTCGACGGCACCCGCTACCGGGCCCGGCTGCTCGCCGTGCACGGCGAGGACCTGCACCTGCGTCAGGAGCCCGGTCGCGATGACCGCGGCCGCCCGCTGAAGCTGCCCCAGGGCACCCCCGAACGCCCGGTGATCCCGATCGCCGAGGTCACCACCGCCCGGGTCGAGGTCGAGTTCGACCCGCCCGCCGACCTCGCGCAGCTGCTCGCTGATGCCGAGACCACCGCTGCGGACCACCCGGCCGCACAGAAGGAGAGCTGAGATGGACATCGATATGGGTGCCCTGCGGGCCCTCGAACGTGAGCGCGAGATCAGCCTGCCCGTGCTGCTGGACGCGATCCGCTCGGCGCTGCACGCCGCCTACCTCCACACCGACCACCCGGTGCGGGACTCCGAGGTGCTCATCGACGACAGCACCGGGGAGGTCGCCGTGATCGCCCGCGAGCGCGACGGCGAGGGCATCGTGCTGGAGGAGTGGGACGACACCCCCGAGAACTTCGGACGCGTCGCCGCCTCGACCGCCCGCCAGGTGATCTTCCAGCGCATCCGCGACCTGGAGGACGAGGCGGTGCTCGGGGAGTACGCCGACAGGGCCGATCAGATCGTCTCCGGCATCATCCAGCAGGGCCGTGACCCGCGGATGGTGCTGGTCGACCTCGGCGAGGTCGAGGCCGTGCTGCCCCCGCACGAGCGGGTGCCGGGCGAGGACTACTCGCACGGCCGTCGGCTGCGGGCCTACGTC
Source organism: Brachybacterium vulturis (assembly GCF_002407185.1). Lineage (NCBI taxonomy): Bacteria > Bacillati > Actinomycetota > Actinomycetes > Micrococcales > Dermabacteraceae > Brachybacterium > Brachybacterium vulturis. The sequence goes on along the minus strand of NZ_CP023563.1, from coordinate 3,196,810 downwards.
ACCGAGGCGCGGCGCGGCCCGAAGGGCCCGCAGATCACGCTGTCGCGCTCGCACCCGAACCTGGTGCGCCGCCTGTTCGACCTCGAGGTCCCCGAGGTCGCCGACGGCACGGTCGAGATCGCGGGCCTCGCCCGGGAGGCCGGCCACCGCACCAAGATGTCCGTGCGGGCGACCGTGTCCGGTGTCAACGCCAAGGGCTCCTGCATCGGCCCGATGGGGGCCCGGGTGCGTGCGGTGATGAACGAGCTGGGCGGCGAGAAGATCGACATCGTCGACTTCGACGAGGACCCCGCCACCTACATCACCAATGCCCTCTCGCCGTCGCGGGTGACCAGCGTGACGGTGCTCGACGAGGTCGGCCGCTCGGCACGCGCCGTGGTGCCCGAGACGCAGCTCTCCCTCGCGATCGGCAAGGACGGGCAGAACGCCCGGCTCGCCGCCAAGCTGACCGGCTGGAAGATCGACATCCGGTCCGACAGCGCACCGGAGCCGGCACCCGCCGACTGAGGTGTGTCCCACGCCTCCCCGCTGCTGGAGGTGCGTGGATGGTCCGCTACACTGGGGAGGCTGTTCGCCGGGTGACGGCACGCATCGTCGATCGATCGTGCCGGCTGTCCGAGCGGAAGCGCACGGAACGGAGGTGGAGGAATGGTCACCCGCTCCTCCCATCGTCCCGAGCGCACGTGCGTCGGCTGCCACCAGGTGGCCCCGCGCGACGACCTGGTGCGTCTGGTCCGGGAGCCTGCTCCCGGCGGTGCCGCTCCGCGAGTCCGCGTCGACCCCTCGGGGTCGGCCCCCGGCCGCGGATCGTGGCTCCATCCCGCCGCGTCATGTCTCGAGCTCGCCCTCCGGCGAGGCGGTTTCCCCCGGTCGTTCCGGGGGCCGGTCGACACCGGGCTCCTCGCCCAGTCGCTCGAGAACCCCGATTTCACCCGAACGTGGAACAGGTAGAAGAACCATGGACATCCGATGAGTACTCACCAATGAGCACCTTCAGGAATTAGTGGTCCGAGCCCTCTTGTCGGCCGGACCGAGACAGGAGAAATGTGGCTAAGGTCCGCGTCCACGAGCTCGCCAAGGAGCTCGGACACCCGAGCAAGGCAGTGCTGCAGAAGCTGCAGGACATGGGCGAATTCGTTCGCTCCGCCTCTTCGACCATCGAAGCGCCCGTCGCCCGCCGACTGCGTGAGGAGCTCCCCGCCAAGAGCGGTGCCGATGCTCCCGCAGCGAAGAGCGGCACCGGTGCGCCCTCCAAGACCCCCGGCGCTCCCCAACCCGGTGGCGCGTCCGCTCCCAAGCCGGGGATGAAGCCTGCCGCGAAGCAGCCGGCCGAGTCCGCCCCCCAGGAGCCCGCCGCCCCCGCCCCGACCGCGGAGAAGGCGGAGAAGTCCGCTCCGGCACCGACACCGGGCGCCGAGAGGCCGGCCCCGGCGCCGAAGCCCGGTGCCGAGAAGCCGGCCCCCGCGCCGAAGCCGGGCGCCGAGAAGCCGGTCCCCGCGCCGAAGCCCGGGGGTGAGCGCCCCTCGCCCCGTCCCGGCAGCGCCCGTCCCGGCAACAACCCCTTCGCCAGCTCGCAGGGCATGCCCCGCCCCGGTTCCCGCAAGCCGGGCCAGGGCGGCGGTCGCCCGCCGCGCGGTGAAGGAGCTCCCCGTCCCGGGAACAACCCCTTCGCCAGCGCTCAGGGCATGCCCCGTCCGGGCCAGCGTCCCCGTCCTGCCGCCGGCGACCAGGCCTCGGGCCGTCCGCCTCGTGAGGGCGCCCCGCGTCCGGCCGGCGGTCGTCCCGGGATGCCGACCCCCGGCATCATGCGTCAGCACTCCAGCGGTGGTCTCACCGAGGCCAACCAGGGCGGCGGCGGTCGCGGTCGCGGCGGCCGTCCCGGCCCCGGTGGCCCGGGAGGTCCCAGCCGTCCCGGCGGCGGTGGCGGCGGTCCTCGCGGCCGTGGCGGTCGCGGCAGCACCCAGGGTGCCTTCGGCCGCGGCGGCAAGCCGGCCCGTTCGCGCAAGTCGAAGCGCGCGAAGCGTCAGGAATTCGAGCAGCAGCAGGCTCCCGCACCGGGTGGCGTCTCGATCCCGCGCGGCAACGGCCAGACCGTTCGTCTGCGCCGCGGCGCGTCACTGTCGGACTTCGCCGACCGCATCGATGTCAACCCCGCGTCGCTGATCACGGTGATGTTCGCGATGGGCGAGATGGCCACCGCGACCCAGTCGCTCGACGAGGTCACCTTCGGCCTGCTGGGCGAGGAGCTGGGCTACAAGATCGAGATCGTCTCCCCGGAGGACGAGGAGCGCGAGCTGCTGGAGCAGTTCGACATCGATCTCGACGCCGAGCTCGCCGAGGAGGACGACGCGGACCGCCTGCCGCGCCCGCCCGTCGTCACCGTCATGGGCCATGTCGACCACGGCAAGACCCGCCTGCTGGACACGATCCGCAAGGCGAAGGTGGGCGCCGGCGAGGCCGGCGGCATCACCCAGCACATCGGTGCGTACCAGGTGGAGGTCGAGCACGAGGAGCAGGACCGTGCACTGACCTTCATCGACACCCCGGGCCACGAGGCGTTCACCGCCATGCGTGCCCGCGGTGCGGACGTCACCGACATCGCGATCCTGGTGGTCGCCGCCGACGACGGCGTGATGCCGCAGACGATCGAGGCGCTCAACCACGCCCAGGCGGCGCACGTCCCGATCGTGGTCGCGGTCAACAAGGTCGACAAGCCCGACGCCAACCCGGAGAAGATCCGGCAGCAGCTGACCGAGTACAACCTGATCGCCGAGGAGTACGGCGGCGACACGATGTTCGTGGACGTCTCCGCTCGCGAGAACCTCAACATCGAGGCGCTGCTGGAGGCTGTGCTGCTCACCGCGGATGCCGCTCTCGAGCTCACTGCGAACCCGGACAAGGACGCGCGCGGCGTGTCCATCGAGGCGAACCTCGACAAGGGTCGCGGCCCGGTCGCCACCGTGCTGGTCCAGCAGGGCACCCTGCGGGTCGGCGATGCGATCGTCTGCGGCAGCGGCCACGGCCGTGTCCGCGCGATGCTCGACGAGAACGGCGACACCGTCACCGAGGCGGGCCCGTCCCGTCCGGTCCAGGTGCTCGGTCTGACCTCGGTGCCCGGCGCCGGTGACTCCTTCCTGGTCGCCCAGGACGAGCGCACCGCCCGTCAGATCGCCGAGAAGCGCGAGGCCGCCAAGCGCGCCGCGTCGCTCTCGAAGGTCCGCAAGCGGATCAGCCTCGAGGACATCAACCAGCACATGGCCGACGGCAAGGTCGAGACCCTCAACCTCATCCTCAAGGGCGACGCCGCCGGTGCGGTGGAGGCTCTCGAGGAGTCGCTGCTGGGCATCGAGGTCGGCGAGGGCGTGGATCTGCGCATCATCGACCGCGGCGTCGGTGCGATCACGATGAACAACATCAACCTCGCGGTCGCCTCGAACGCGGTCATCATCGGCTACAACGTCCGCGCGGAGGGTCTGAACGCGGACTACGCCGATCGTGAAGGCGTGGAGATCAAGTACTACTCGGTCATCTACAACGCCATCGACGAGGTCGAGTCCGCCCTCAAGGGCATGCTCAAGCCGGAGTACGAGGAGGTCGAGCTCGGTTCGGCGGAGATCCGCGAGATCTTCCGCTCCTCCAAGTTCGGCAACATCGCCGGTTCGATCGTGCGCAGCGGCATCATCAAGCGCGGTGCGAAGGCGCGCATCACCCGCAACGGTGTGGTGGTCGCCGAGAACATCGAGGTGGCCGGCCTGCGCCGGTTCAAGGATGATGTCACCGAGGTCCGCGACGGGTACGAGTGCGGTATCAACCTGGGCTCGTACAACGATCTCCAGCTCGAGGACCACATCACCACCTACGAGATGCAGGAGAAGCCCCGCATCTGATCCTGGAGCGTCCGGGCGTCCTGCGGGACGCCCGGACGCCACCCGGCGGGGGAGGAGACCACGATGACCCAGGTGTCCCTCGCCCTGCGAGCACCCTCGGCCAACCGCGTCTACGCGCAGGCCGCGGGTGCTCTTGCGCTCGCGGAGGCGCACTGGGTGCTCGGCGCCCACCAGGGAGCCGCACCCGTCGTGCGCGAGCGCATGGTCAGCGGCATGGACGCTCTCGAGGTGCGCACCGAGGAGGACTCCTCCACCCGCGCCACGGCGGCCGACAGCGCCTCCGCTGCCACCACGGTCCGGCTGCTGGCATCGCTGTCCGCCACGCTCGGCGTGCTGGACGTGATCGAGGAGGCGGCCGCGGGCTCCGCGGTGCCGACCGCGCCGCTGCTGCGCCCCCGTGATCTGCCCGGCCTCCTGCACCATCCCGCGGATCTGGAGACGATCCTGCGCTATCCCGGCAAGACCAACGAGCAGTTCACCGCCCTGCTGATCAACCTCGCCGCGGCCCTGTCGACCCGACGTGCCGGGCTGTTCGACGGCACCCTGTCGCTGCTCGACCCGCTCTGCGGTCGCGGCACCACCCTCAACCGTGCCCTGCGCCTGGGTCTGAGCCCCGTCGGCGCCGAGATCGATCGCAAGGACGTCGAGGCCTATCGCGCGTTCCTGGGCACCTGGCTGCGGGACCACCGCCTCAAGCACACGCTGGACAGCACCCGGCTCACCGTGCACGGCGAACAGCTGGGAACCCGGTTCGAGGCGGAGCTCGCTCCGGACAAGCAGACCCTGCGCGCCGGCGGCGGCCAGCGCCTCACCGTGCTCGGCTGCGACACCGCCCGGTTGGGACAGCTGCTGCCGGCCGCCTCGGTGGATGCCCTGGTCGCCGATCTGCCCTACGGTGTCCAGCACGGCTCCCGCGCCGATGGGGCATGGCGGCGCTCCCCCCTGGAGGTGCTGCGCGCCGCGGCCCCGGGGTGGCGCCGACTGCTGCGGGACGGGGCCGGGATCGCCCTCGCCGTGAACCGCCGCACCCTCGATCACGACCAGGCCTCCGCGGTGCTCGCCGAGTCCGGGCTGCGGGTGCTCAGCACCGACGGCGCCTTCCGCCACCGGGTCGACCAGTCCATCGACCGCGACATCCTGCTCGCGGTCCCCACGAACCACCCCCGCGTCGAGCAGCTCTCCGCTCTCGCCGCCGATCAGGAGAACGAGATCTCATGAACGACAACCCCCGCGCCCTCAAGCTCGCCGACCGCATCAAGGTCATCGTCGCGACCATGCTCGACAACCGCGTCAAGGACCCGCGCCTCGGGTTCGTGACCATCACCGATGTGCGCGTCAGCGGCGACCTCCAGCACGCCACCCTCTTCTACACCGTCTTCGGCACCGACGAGGAGCGGGAGGAGACCGGTGCAGCGCTGGTCAGCGCCACCGGCATGCTCCGTCGCGAGGTGGGCCGCCAGACCGGCGTGCGCCTGACCCCGACCCTCGAGTTCATCGCCGATGCGGTGCCCGAGAACGCCCGCGTCATCGAGGACCTGCTCACCGAGGCCCGTGGGCGCGACGCCGAGCTCGACCAGGCCAAGGCCGGTGCCACCTATGCCGGGGAGGCGGACCCGTACCGCAAGCCGCGTGAGGAGGAGCCGGAGGACGGATCGGTGCCCTCCGACGACGACCTCGGCCGCGAGCAGGCGTGAGCACAGCCCCGCACGGCATCCTCCTGGTCGACAAGGCCCCGGAGCGCACCAGCCACGACGTGGTCGCGCGGGTCCGGTGGCTGCTGGGCACGAAGAAGGTCGGTCATGCGGGGACCCTCGACCCGATGGCGACGGGGCTGCTGATGCTCGGCATCGGACAGGGCACGCGCCTGCTCACCTACCTGGTGGGACTGGACAAGACCTACCGGGCGACGATCCGGCTGGGCCGGGCCACCACCACGGATGATCGCGAGGGGGAGCCGCTGGGCGACGTGGCCGACGCCGGCGTCCTGTCCGAGGACCGGATCGAGCAGTCGCTGAGCGCCCTGCGCGGCGACATCGAACAGGTGCCCTCCACCGTCAGCGCCATCAAGATCGACGGCAAGCGCGCCTATGCACGGGCTCGGGCCGGGGAGGACGTCGAGCTCGCCGCCCGCCCGGTGCGGATCTCCCGCTTCACGGTGACGGGACGGTCCGTCGACGGCCCGTTCCTCGACCTGGACGCCGTGATCGACTGCACCTCGGGCACCTATGTGCGCGCCCTGGCACGTGATCTCGGCGCCGCGCACGGCGTGGGCGGCCACCTCACAGCGCTGCGGCGCACGGCGGTGGGGCCGTTCACCGTCGAGGATGCGCTGCACGTCCCGGCGCGCGGCGAAGGGGACGACGTCGAGCTGCCGCTGCACGGCCTGGGCACCATCGCCGCCCGGGTGCTGCCCACGCTGCCCGTCGATGAGGGGCAGGCCGAGGCGCTCGGCACCGGACGCCGGATCCGGTCCGACGCGGTCGTGGCACCCGCCCCTGCACCGCACGGACGTCACGAGCTCGAAGCGCGGGACCGCCCGGTCGCCGCTCTCGACGCCGCCGGACACCTGATCGCGATCCTGCAGCAGGACGGCTCCTCCTGGCGGCCCCTGCTGGTGGTCCCGGTCGACGCGCGCTGCTGAGGCACCGCCCCGTGATCCCGCCGAGGCTCGCCGCCGGGGTCCTGCCGAGGCGCCGCTGCTGGGCGCCGGGACCACCGACGCGGGGCACCCACCGGCCGGTGGATGCCCCGCGTCAGCTGCCCTCGGGGCAGGATGATCTGCAGATCAGTAGTGGACCACGGTCTTGGTGCCGATGCTCGCCCAGTCGTACAGCCACTTCGCATCGGAGACCGGCATGTTGATGCAGCCGTGCGAACCGGAGTACCCGAAGGAGGAGCGCCACGGCGCACCGTGGAAACCGAATCCGCGGTGGAAGTACTGCACCCACGGGACGTCCTCGGTGAGGTAGTACTTCGGGTGATCCTCGGGGTAGTACGCCGCGTTGGTCATGTCCTGGCGCTCATAGCGCAGGTAGATCTCGTAGGTGCCGGTGACGGTCTCGTTGCCGGGCTTGCCGTCGACCATCGCACGCGGGCCCCACACCGGGGTGTCGCCCACGTAGGCGGTGACGGTCTTCTGGGAGAGATCGACGTCGATCCACTTCTCGCCGGTCGGATTCGCCGGGACCGTGCTCTTCTCCCCGTCCGCGGCCTTCTCCTTCTCGGGCTCGGGAGCGTCCACCTGCTCGACCTCGGCCTCGATCGTCGTCGACTCGAAGGCGGCCTCGAGGGGCGTGATGCCCTTCAGCGCGGTGATCAGCTGTTCCGCGATCGCGTCGGTGTTGGTGATCTTCAGGCCGTCCTGCTTCTCGGCCACGACCTTGACGACCTCGCCGTTCTCGTCGACCTGTTCGATCCCGTCCTCCGCCTCGACGGCATCCTGCTCGGCGCGGGCAGCGACCCACTCGCGCACGGACTCCTCGTCCACGACGATGTGCAGCGACTGGCCGTCCTCGGCAGGGGCCACGGAGATCCAGTCGTTGCGGCGCTCAGGGGAGACCTCGTGGGTCTCGCCGTCGGCGCCGGTGATCGACATCGGCTGCTCGAGCAGGGTGGAGATGGAGCCGACGACCTCCTCCGCCTCGTCGGTGGTGATCGCCGGGGCGATCTCCTCGATGGGCTGCTCGACGGCGAAGTCCTCGAGTGCGGCGGCGTTCTCGGTCACCGCGGCGACCAGGGGCTCCGGGTCGACGCCCTGGCCGTTGCGGCCGGGCTCGGTGGTCCAGGTCCGGGCATCCTCGTCGAAGGTGACCGAGGCGTTGACCGGGTTCGTCCGGTCCTCGGGCACGAGGCCCTCGGCGAAGGCCGCGGTCGCTGTCCGGTCGACGGTCACGACCGGTTCCACGACGAATTCGCCCGACCAGGTCGAGGCGAGCACGCCCGCGAAGGAGTCGTCGCGGTCGACGGCGGCCTGCGCGGTGGCGGCTGCATCGACGCTCACGCCGAGATCTGCGAGGCTCTTGTCGAGCTGCTGGTCCCCGGCGGTGACGGTGACCGTCACCCCTTCTCCCCGCTCGGCCACCAGTGCGGCGATCTCCTCCGGGGTCTGGCCGGCGACGTCCTGACCGAGCACCGTGGTGCCCGGCAGCGCACGGCCCTCGAACTGCTTGGCGTAGGCCAGCGCACCGCCGGCGAGGACGACGGCGATGACGGCGAGGACGGCCACCAGCAGGAGTGCTGCTCGGCGACGGCTGTGACGGCCGGTGGGTCGGGACGGGCCGCCCGGCGCGGCCCCATCGGTCACGTTCGTCATGGAAACAGATCCGTTCTCGGCGGCCGTCGTGACTGCCCCCGCTGGTGTATGCGGGAGGGCACAGGGGTCCCTCCCCGGCGCCGCCTTGTCTCTCAGACTAACGGAGGGGCAATATCCCACGATATGGAGAACCGTCGGACCTTCGTCACAACTCTGCATCGCTGCAGCGGTCGGCGCCTGGTGAGCCGGTCACGGTGGCGGCCGGCGGCGAACCGTCCTCGACTCCGCTGCGGGCAGCGGGCTCGGCCGTGCTGGATGACACCGGCGCTCACCGTGCGACCGGCCGGCGGGCGCTACAGTATGCACCGGCGATCCTCGTTGCCGCGTCGACCCCGGCGCCCCCGAGCTCACTCGAACCCTGTGAACACTGCGCACTCCTGGCAGGAGCGCATCCGGCCCCGGAAGGACATGACCGCGTCGTGACCCGAGTCCCCATCTGGCATTCCGTCCAGGAGGTGCCCGCTGAGCTCGGACCCACCGCGGTCTCGATCGGCAACTACGACGGGGTCCATCGCGGGCACCGGTTCGTGCTCGATCAGCTGCGGCACCATGCCGAGACGCGATCGCTCGCGCCGGTGGCGCTCACCTTCTGGCCCCATCCTCGTCATGTGATGGGCGACCCCGCCCGCACCCCGCTGCTGACCGGTCACGAGGACCGTGACCGCCTGCTCCTGCTGGCCGGGATGCACGGCGTGCTGGATCTCGAGTTCACCGTCGACTTCGCGCAGCACTCGCCCGAGGAGTTCGTGCGCATCTTCCTGGTCGAGGGGCTCGGTGCGCGGTGCGTGGTCCTCGGTGAGGACGCGCTGTTCGGTCGGGGCAACCTCGGCACCATCGAGACCATGCGCGAGCTCGGTGAGCAGTACGGCTTCGAGGTCGTGACCGTGGACGAGCTGGGCCCGGACGGCGTCGGAGCCGGTCGCATCTCCTCCTCGGGGATCCGCCGCGACCTGCTCGACGGGGACGTGGCCGCCGCGAACCAGGCACTGGGTCGGCTGCACACGGTCACCGATGTGGTCCATCACGGCTTCCGCCGCGGGCGCGAGCTCGGCTTCCCGACGGCGAACCTCGGCCCCTCACCGGCCGGACTGATCCCGGCGGACGGGGTCTACGCCGGATATCTGACCGTCGCCGAGCAGATCCCCGCCCACCTGGGGACCTCGCCGCTGGCCGGGGCCCCCGCGACCATCTCCATCGGCACCAATCCGACCTTCGCCCCCGACGGCGAGGGCGGGGCCGGCGGCGCCCCCTGCCGCACCGTCGAGGCGTACGTGCACGGCGACCATGACCTGGACCTCTACGGAGACCTGGTGCGCCTGGAATTCGTCGACTATCAGCGCCCCACGCTGAAGTTCGACTCCATCGAGACGCTGGTCGAGCAGATGGACGAGGACGTCGAGGTGACCCGCCGCACTCTCGCCGCGGAGTACTCCCGGCCCGGCATCCCTGACTGATATTCTGCCCGAGCCGTCTTATCGGCCGCGGAGAGCGATTCCGCCCCACTCGTCGCACCGGCCCCCGGGCAGGCGCGTCGCGGGGCCCGCTCGTCCCAGAGCCCGGACACGAGGTCCCGGAGCGCCGCGCAACGACCCAGGAGAGCCATGGCCTTCGACACCGCTACGAAGCAGCAGATCATCAAGGAGTACGGGACCACCGAGGGCGACACCGGTTCGCCCGAGGTCCAGGTCGCGCTGCTCACCCATCGCATCACCTACCTGACCGAGCACCTCAAGGACCACAAGCACGACCACCACACCCGTCGTGGTCTGATGCTGCTGGTCGGTCAGCGCAAGCGCCTCCTGCAGTACCTGCAGGGCGTCGAGATCGAGCGCTACCGCTCGCTGATCAAGCGTCTCGGCATCCGCCGCTGACGATCGCCGCCGCTCGCCCCTGAGGGCGGGCGGCGGTTTCGTGTGCCCACCGTCCTCGGACGGCGGGACACCCGTCCACCGCCCCGACCAGGTTCGGTCCTCGGCAGTGGCCCGCGGAGCAGGAGACCCGGAGGCCCGGGACCCCGGCACCGCAGGTGACTGACGAAGGCCGCACCGGCAGGGCCCCCGTCATCAAGGAGAGTCACATGGCCATGGAAGGCCCCGACATCACCACCACCACCGCAGTCATCGACAACGGCTCCTACGGCCGGCGCGAGATCCGCTTCGAGACCGGCCGGCTGGCCCAGCAGGCCGCCGGCGCCGTCGCCGTCTACCTCGACGACGACACCATGGTCTTCTCGGCGACCTCCGTGTCGAGCAAGCCGAAGGACCACTTCGACTTCTTCCCGCTCACGATCGACGTCGAGGAGCGCATGTACGCCGCGGGCCGCATCCCGGGCTCGTTCTTCCGTCGTGAGGGCCGTCCCGGCACCGACGCGATCCTGGCCTGCCGCCTGACCGACCGCCCGCTGCGCCCGGCCTTCGTGAAGGGCCTGCGCAACGAGGTCCAGGTCGTCCTGACCGTCATGGCGAACGGCCCCGAGGACGCGTACGACGTCGTCGGCATCAACGGCGCCTCCGCCTCCACCCAGATCTCCGGTCTGCCCTTCAACGGCCCGATCGGCGCGGTGCGCATCGCCCTCATGCCGAACGCCCAGGGCGGCGGCCAGTGGGTCGCCTTCCCGACCTTCTCGCAGCTGGACGAGGCCGTGTTCTCCATGGTCGTCGCCGGCCGCATCGTCGAGGACGAGGCGGGGAACCAGGATGTCGCGATCATGATGGTCGAGGCCGAGGCCACCGACAACGCCTGGACCCTCATCAAGGAGCAGGGCGCGATCGCGCCCACCGAGGCCGTCGTGGCCGAGGGCATGGAGGCCTCCAAGGTCTTCATCCGCAGCCTCTGCGTCGCCCAGCAGGAGCTGGCCGTCACCGCCGCCAAGCCGGTGCGCGAGTTCCCGCTGTTCCTGGACTTCCAGGACGATGCCTACGCCGCGGTCGAGGCCGCTGCCGGCGAGCGCCTCGCGGAGGTCATGTCCATCGCGGCGAAGACCGAGCGCGAGGAGCGCACCGACCAGCTGGTCGCCGAGGTCACCGAGGAGCTCGCCGGCGAGGGCAAGCAGCTCGAGGGCCGCGAGAAGGAGGTCTCCGGGGCATTCCGCGCGCTGACCAAGCAGGTCGTGCGCACCAAGGTCCTCACCGACGGCGTCCGCATCGATGGTCGCGGCCTGCGCGACATCCGTGCGCTCTCCGCCGAGGTCGAGGTGCTCCCGCGCGTGCACGGCTCCGCCCTGTTCCAGCGCGGCGAGACCCAGATCATGGGCGTCTCCACGCTGAACATGCTCAAGATGGAGCAGCAGATCGACTCGCTCGGGCCGGTCACGCGCAAGCGCTACGTGCACCACTACAACTTCCCGCCGTACTCCACCGGCGAGACCGGCCGCGTCGGTTCCCCGAAGCGCCGCGAGATCGGCCACGGCATGCTCGCCGAGCGTGCCCTGGTCCCCGTCCTGCCCACCCGCGAGGAGTTCCCCTACGCGATCCGTCAGGTCTCCGAGGCCCTCGGCTCCAACGGCTCCACCTCGATGGGCTCCGTCTGCGCCTCCACCCTGTCGCTGCTGAACGCCGGGGTGCCGCTGCGCGCCCCGGTCGCCGGCATCGCCATGGGCCTGATCTCGGACACCATCGAGAACGCTGCAGGGGAGTCCGAGGTTCGTTATGCGGCCCTCACCGACATCCTCGGTGCCGAGGACGCCTTCGGCGACATGGACTTCAAGGTCGCCGGCACCGGCGAGTTCGTCACCGCGATCCAGCTCGACACCAAGCTCGACGGTCTGCCGACCTCCGTGCTCACCGGCGCGCTGTCGCAGGCCCACGAGGCCCGCCTGGCGATCCTCGGCGTGCTCGGCGAGGCCATCGACGTGCCCGACGAGATGAGCCCGCACGCCCCGCGCGTCCTCGCGGTCACGGTCCCGGTCGACAAGATCGGTGCGGTCATCGGCCCGAAGGGCCAGATGATCAACAAGATCCAGGACGACACCGGTGCGGACATCACCATCGAGGACGACGGCACCGTCTACATCGGCGCCACCGACGGCCCCTCGGCCGAGGCCGCCCGCGCCGCGGTCAACGCCATCGCCAACCCGATGGTCCCCGAGATCGGCGAGCGCTACCTCGGCACCGTCGTGCGCGTGGTCGACTTCGGCGCCTTCGTCTCGCTGACCCCGGGCAAGGACGGACTGCTCCACGTCACCCAGCTGCGCAAGCTGAACGACGGCAAGCGGGTCGACAACGTCGAGGACGTCGCCAAGGTCGGTCAGAAGATCGAGGTGGAGATCCGCGAGATCGACGCCCGCGGCAAGATCTCCCTCGCCGTGATCGAGGACGAGGCCGAGGAGACCCCCGCGGAGGGCAGCTCCGCAGAGTGATCCGCCTGCCGGCCGCGGTCGGCACCCCAGGACGGGGAGGCATCCGCGCGGATGCCTCCCCGTCCTGCCTCTGCGCCCTCCCTCGCCGCCCCTGTCCGTCCTCGCCGGGGCAGTGACGCACCGCTCGCCCCGTGCAGGCCCCGACCCGTGGAACAATCGATCGATGCCTCTCGACCTCTCCTTCGATGACCCTGCCTCCGACGTGCTGCTGGATCCCGCGACCGGGGTGCGCCGCAGCATCCTGCCCGGGGGAGTGCGGCTGCTGACCCAGACCGACCGCAGCGTGCGCAGCGCGACCATCGGGCTGTGGCTGCCGGTCGGCTCCCGGGACGAGACCCCGGCCCATGCCGGCTCCACCCACGTGCTCGAGCACCTGCTGTTCAAGGGCACCCGCCGCCGCAGCGCGATGGACATCGCCACCGCCTTCGACGAGGTGGGCGGGGACTCCAACGCCCTCACCGCCAAGGAGCACACCCTCTACTACGGTCGGGTCCGCTCGGCGGACATCCCGATGGCCGTGGACGTGCTCACCGACATGATCACCGCGTCCCTCCTCGAGCAGGATGCCCTGGTCACCGAGCGCGAGGTCATCCTCGAGGAGCTCGCGATGGCCGAGGACGACCCCACCGATGTCGGCTACGAGACCTTCCTCGCCGACGTGCTCGGCCCCGAGACGCCGATCGGCCGGCCCGTCGGCGGTACCGCCGCGAGCGTGCAGGCGCTGACCATCGAGGACGTGCGCGCCCACTTCGCCGAGCACTACCGGCCGGACAACCTGGTGGTCACCGCCGTCGGCGATCTCGATCATGACGAGCTCGCCGGGCTGCTCCAGGCCGGGCTGCGCCGCGGCGGCTGGGAACTGGCCGACGGTGCCCTGCCGGATCCGGGCACCCGCTCCGCGCACCGGGCGAGGGACGGCGGAGGCCTCGCCGCCGCCCCCGCCGAGGTCGCCGCGCTCTCCCCGCACCGCCTCGACCGGTCCACCGAGCAGAACCACATCTTCCTCGGCGGCCACGGGCTCACCGCCCTCAGCGAGGACCGCCACGCCCTCTCGGTGCTGATGTCGATCCTCGGCGGGGGGATGTCCTCCCGCCTGTTCCAGAACATCCGCGAGCAGCGCGGGCTGGCGTACTCGGTCTACTCCTTCAGCGCCGGCTATCGCGATGCCGGGCTGTTCGGCATGTATGCCGCCTGCCGGCCCGGCCGCACCTCCCAGGTGGTCGAGCTGCTCGCCGAGGAGCTGACCCGGATGGGGGAGCAGGGCATCGACGAGCTCGAGCTCGCCCGCGCCAAGGGGCAGATCACCGGCTCCTTCGCCCTCGGGCTCGAGGACACCAGCTCCCGGATGGGCCGGCTGGGCACCATCGAGCTCGTCCACGGCCGCTACACCGGCGTCGACGAGACCCTGGCGCGCATCGGTGCCGTCGGCGTGGACGATGTCAGCGCGCTCGCCACCCAGCTCGCCGGCTCCTTCAGCACCCGGGTCGAGGTCGGCCCGGAGCGCTGAGCGCACCCCGCCCCGTTCGTCCCGCACCGTCCCCCGCTCATCGCCCTCGAGGAGAACCATGACCCAGTCGCCGTCCCGCCCCACCCGCGTCGCCGTGCTCGGCGCCTCCGGCCGCATGGGGGCGGCCGCCTGCGCCGCCGTCGAGGAGGCGGAGGATCTCGAGCTGGTGGCCCGCATCGGCCGCGGCGATCCTCTCGACGCCGTGGCCGCGGCCGGCGCCGAGGTCGCGATCGACCTCACCGTCCCGTCCGCGACCGGCGAGAACGTGCACTGGCTGGTCGAGCACGGCATCCACGCCGTGGTCGGCACCACCGGCTGGACCGAGGAGTCCCTCGGCGAGCTCCGGGCCCGGCTCGAGGGCACCGACGGCGTCGGCGTGCTGATCGCCCCGAACTTCGCCATCGGTGCGGTGCTGGCCATGCGCTTCGCGGAGATCGCCGCCCGGTACTACGAGAGCGCCGAGATCATCGAGATGCACCACCCGAACAAGCTCGACGCCCCCTCCGGGACCGCGACCCACACCGCCGCCGCGATCGCCCGCGGCCGGGCCGCCGCGGGACTGGGCCCGGTGCCGGATGCGACCGAGAAGGACCCGGCCGGAGCCCGTGGCGCGGTCGTCGACGGCATCCACGTCCACGCCGTGCGCCAGCGCGGCCTGGTCGCCCACGAGGTCGTCCAGTTCGGCGGGGTGGGGGAGCAGTTCACGCTGCGCCACGACTCCTTCGACCGCATCAGCTTCATGCCCGGCGTGCTGCTGGGCGTGCGCGAGGTCGCCGCCCATCCGGGCCTCACCGTGGGCCTCGACGGCTTCATGGACCTCGGCTGAGCCGGGCGAGCAGATGAAGGAGAAGCTCTTCGTCGCCGCGCTGGTGCTGATCACCGCGGCCTATGCCTGGGGCCTGGGCTGGATCGCCTGGGGCTTCGTCCGCGCCGGCAGCGCGCTGGGCTTCGGCCTCGCCCTCGGCATCGTCATCCTACTGCTGCTCACGATCTGGGTGACCTGGCGGGAGATGCTCTTCGGACTCGGCTCCGGGCGCCTCGCCCGGCAGTACGAGCCCCCGGCCGAGGCCGACGACGAGGATGCCCGGGCCGAGTTCGAGGCCGCCCGCACCGCGATCCAGGACGGCGCCGAGCACGACTGGCGCGCCTGGTTCCGGCTAGCCCTGGCCTATGACGCGCTGCGCGACCGCAAGGGTGCCCGGATGGCGACCCGACGCGCCATCGCCGAGCATCGCGGCTGAGGACCGAGTTCCTTGCCCCCGCAGCATCGGCGATCACCGCCGCAGGGCGCCTGTCGGAGGAGGAGCGGTGAGCGCCTTGCGAAAAGCCGACGGCGAACGACGCGTCGCCGGGGAGACGAGCAGGGTGCCCAGGGAGAGGCGCTCGGCGTGCTCACCTCGATAGGGGAGGACCAGGATGGTCTCGAGCCCCGTGCGCCACGCCGGGACGAGCGCGTCCAGACACACATGCTCGGGTGACGTCCGGGCCGCGGTGAGGTCGACGGGAGCCACCTCGTCGAACCATCGTGACCGTTCGTCGTCGTCGAGAACCTCCCGCCCCGCGTCGTCACGGATCCGGTGCCTCGGTGGAGACTCCGGGGGAGTGTCACGGGTCCTGGTGCGATACCACTGCCGTGTGGCGTCCCAGCTTTGCTCCCACTCGTCCTGCCAGCTCTTACCCGAAGGATGCACGGGCTCAGAGGCGGCGATGATCGGCGGCTCCGAGATCAGCGGTGGGAGGCCGCGCGTATTCTCGAGGCGCAACGCCGAGTGGTCGTACAGCAGGTGGAGCAACCGGCTTCGAGGATCCACTGCGATGACCATGCCCCGAGGCCATCGTGTTCTCCGCATCATGCCCTCACCGTCCTTATCGACGTGCAGGCCATTCCGGGCGGTTCTCAGGCCCAGCCTAGTGCCCGCAGCCCCGCCGCGACCACTGCGGCCCCGACCACGACGACCAGGAACGGGGCGCGCAGTACGAGCAGCACCACCGCCGCCGCGAGCCCCGCCAGGCGCGCATCGAGCACGATCTCGCTGCCGCTGGTCGCCGTCTGGGTCGCGACCAGGGCGCCCAGCAGAGCGATCGGGAGCAGAGTCGTGATCCGGGAGACCCGGGGCCGTTCGAGCACATCCGGTGGGGCCTGGTAGCCGATCCACTTCTGGGCGAAGGACAGCACCGAGGCGGCGATCACCGCGATCCACAGCAGGCTCATCGCTGCTCCTCCTCGATCTCGACTCCGTCGCGGTGGACGGGCCCGCGCCGCGAGGGCAGCAGCCCTGCGACCACGGCCACCAGCGCCGCCGCCAGCACCGGCAGCCCCGAGGGCAGCGCCGGGGTGGTCACCAGGGCCACGAAGGCAGCGGCCACCGCGACCGCCACCGCCTCCCCGCTGCGCAGGCGCGGCCACAGCAGCGCGATGAACGCCCCCGCCGCGGCCGCATCCAGGCCCCATGCTCCCGGATCCGCGATGTGCTGCCCGGCGAGAGCCCCCACCAGGGAGAACAGGTTCCAGAAGAGGTACACCGATACCCCCGCCGCCCAGAACCCGGCCCGCTTCTGGGCGGTGCTGGCGCCGCCGGCCGCCAGCGCGGCCGACTCGTCGATCGTCAGGTGCGCCCGGGCGAGACCCCGGAACCCGCCCCGCGGCAGCGAGGGGGCCAGGATCAGGCCGTACAGCGTGTTGCGGATGCCCAGCAGCAGCGAGGCCAGCGCCGCCCCGAGCGCGGAGCCGCCGCCGCCGACCACGCCGATGAACGCGAACTGGCTGCCGCCGGTGAACATCACCGCCGAGAGCACCATCGCCTGCCAGACATCGAGTCCCGAGGCCGTCGCGAGCGCGCCGAAGGAGATGCCGTACAGACCGGTCGCGACCCCGATGGACAGGCCGTTGCGACGGATGCTGCGCAGGCGCTCGGCGGTGGTGCCCGAGGGGGAGGGGCGCGCCGCTCGCGGGCCGGGTGAAGCGGTCGTCATGATGCTCGCCACTCTACGATCACCAGGGACGACGCCGCCGAGCCGTCCATCGTGCGATGTGAGAATCTAGGACCATGACCGCCTCTTCGGATCCTGCCTCCCGCCGCGAGCACGAGCACGCACTGCCGCTGCACGGAGCAGTGCTGCTGCTGGACATGGACGGCACCCTGATCGACTCCGGCGCTGCCGTCGAGCGGTCCTGGAACCGACTGTTCACCGAGCTCGGCGCCGACCTCGAGTTCGGGGCCGAGCAGCACGGCAAGCCGGCCCGGCAGGTGCTCGCCGAGGTCCTCCCCGAGCTCGGTGAGGACGAGCTCACGGCGGCGCACCACCGGGTGGAGGCGCTCGAGATCGCCGACGTCGACGAGATCGTGGTGCTGCCGGGCACGGCGCGGCTGCTCGCCGAGCTCGATGCCGCCGCCGAGCAGCTGGGCCGACCCACCTGGACGATCGTCACCTCCTGCACGGCGCCGCTGTTCGAGGCCCGCTGGGCCCGGACCGGACTGCCGGTCCCCGCCGGTCTCGTCACGGCGGACCAGGTCACCCGGGGCAAGCCCGACCCGGAGCCCTATCTGCTGGGGGCCGAGAGGCTCGGTGCGGAGCCGGCCGCGAGCATCGTGATCGAGGACTCGATCGGCGGGCTGCGCTCCGGGGCGGCCGCCGGGGCCCGCACCGTCGCGGTGACCAGCACCACGCCGGCGGGGGACCTTGC
The DNA here is from genome assembly GCF_002407185.1 of Brachybacterium vulturis. Classification (NCBI taxonomy): domain Bacteria; kingdom Bacillati; phylum Actinomycetota; class Actinomycetes; order Micrococcales; family Dermabacteraceae; genus Brachybacterium; species Brachybacterium vulturis. Next base: position 3,179,062 of record NZ_CP023563.1, on the reverse strand, counting down.
TCCGCTCGCGGATGCGCTGGTCACCTCGCTGGACGATCTCGAGGTGCGGGTCGACGGCACCGAGCTGCTGCTCTCGCGCCGCGGACGCTGAACCTCACGTCGCGCCTGCATCGACGTGCCCACCGGCGTTGATAGGCTCGGGCGGCCGAACCCGGTCCGTCCGCACGCCCGGAGCCGACGGAGGCGTCCTCGACGCCCCTGCGCCCCGCCGTCGGGAGTCGTGATCGCGGGCGGAAGCCGTCCCCCTCGAAAGGACTCGTCGTATGTGCGGAATCGCCGGTACCTATGGATTCGGTGCTGACACCGAGGACATCGCCCGCCGGATGAGCGGCGCGCTCGCCCATCGCGGTCCCGACGGTGAGGGCCTCTTCGTCGATGACCGGACCGGGCTGGCCCACCGCAGGCTCGCGATCATCGACCGCGAGCACGGCGCCCAGCCGATGACCACCGCGGACGGTCGGTACACGATCATCTACAACGGCGAGGCCTACAACTACCTCGACCTGCGCGCCGAGCTCGAGGGCCTCGGCCACGTCTTCCGCACCGACTCCGACACGGAGGTGCTGCTGGAGGCCCATGCGGAGTGGGGCACCGACGCCTACGACCGCTTCAACGGCATGTTCGCCTTCGCGATCCATGACGCGCACACCGGCACCGTGACCGTGGCCCGTGACCACTTCGGCATCAAGCCGCTCTACTACTGGAGCGACCCCGACGCCGCGGACGGTCCGCGCGTGGTGTTCGGCTCGGAGATCCGCTCGCTGCTGGCCGCGCGCGTGTTCGAGGCCGCGCCGGACGACCGCGCGGTCTACCGCTACCTGAAGTTCCGGGTCCAGGACGACGACTCGCAGACCTTCTTCGCGGGAGTGCACCGGCTGATGGCCGGCGAGGTGCTCGAGATCCGTGCCGACGGCACCGAGGTCTCCTCCTTCACCCGCCTGCAGGACGAGCTGCGCGAGATCGCCGCCCGCCCCGCCCGTCCCTACGACGAGCAGGTCGTGGACGAGTATCGCGAGCGGTTCCAGGAATCGGTGCGTCTGCGTCTGCAGTCCGAGGTGCCCGTGGGCACCTCGCTCTCCGGCGGCCTGGACTCCTCCGCGGTCGCCGCCGTGATCGCCCGTCAGCTGCGTGAGCAGCCCGAGGACGAGCGCTACAGCGCCGTCGGCACCCGCCAGAACACCTTCTCCGCGGTGTTCCCGAACTCCTCGAACGATGAGGAGCGCTACGTGGACGCGCTGCTGGAGGACTACCAGAGCCAGATCGCCTCCCACAAGATCACCCCGCAGCCCGCCGCCTTCCTCGAGGACGTGCACGACTTCGTGCGCACGCAGGAGGAGCCGATCATCTCCACCGGCCCGTACGCCCAGTACGCGGTGATGCGCGAGGCCAGCCAGCACGTCACCGTGCTGCTGGACGGCCAGGGCGCGGACGAGATGATGGCCGGGTACAACCCGTACTTCTACGTCTACCTGCGCCAGCTGCGTCGCCAGAAGCGGTTCAAGGAGCTCGCGAGCGAGATCGTCGGCTCCCGCGACATCCTGCGCAAGCTCGCCCGCACGAAGTTCTCCGGCCGCACCTCGGTGCCGATCGAGGCGCTGCTGAACTCCGGCTTCGTCGCCGAGCACAGCGGCGAGAAGGTCTCCTCCGTCCAGGACGACCTCAAGGAGCGGCTGCTCGAGGACACCTTCCGCTCCTCGCTGCCCTCCCTGCTCCGCTATGAGGACAAGAACACGATGCGCTTCAGCATCGAGGGGCGGGTCCCCTTCGTGGACAAGGAGCTGCTGAAGTTCCTGTTCTCCCTCGATGAGTCCGCGATCATCCACGACGGCTGGAACAAGCGGATCCTGCGCGAGTCCATGGACGGGATCCTCCCCGACATGATCTCCAAGCGGCGCAACAAGATCGGTTTCACCACGCCCGAGGGGGAGTGGTTCCGCTCGATCGCCCCGCAGCTGCGGGAGATCTTCGCCTCGCCGTCCTTCGCCGCGCGCCCCTACTTCGACGCCGCGAGCGTGCTGGCGCTGTTCGACGACTACATCGCCCATCCCGAGAACCACGGCACCCTGATGTTCTGGCGCTTGCTGAACGTCGAGCTGTGGATGCGCACCTTCTTCGACGATGCCGACGGTGCGGTCCGCGCGCTCGGCGGCTCGGCCGACGCCGACGCCGACGGCGCCCCCGCATCCGCGCCGGCGGCGGCCGCCGCGCCGGAGGCGGAGACCGAAGCGCCCAAGAGCGACTACGTCGCCAACCCCGGCAAGCAGCTCGATCTGGTCTCCGCTGCCGATGGACACCCCTGGCGCCGGCTGCCGCTGCAGACCGAGCTGGTGGCGCGCGGGGACGACATCGAGTCGCTCGCCCGGCAGCGGATCGAGCGCTTCGCCGCCGATCTCCCCGCCGACGCCGTGCCCGCAGGTGCGCCGTGGTACTTCGTGATCAGCGAGAAGATCATCGCGATCTCGCAGGGCCGCTCCTGGTTCACCTGGGAGGTCAGGCCGCGTCGCTCGGCGAAGGTGCTCAGCCGCTTCGTCAGCCGCACCCCGGCCGGCATCGGCCTGGGCGACCCAACCACCATGGAGCTGGCCATCCGCGAGGTCGGGCTGCCCCGCGTGCTCGCCGCCTCCGCCGCGGGCGCCGCCGGCAAGGTGGTGGGCCGCAGGGGACTGTTCTACGAGGTCGTCGGCGCGAACGTGCGAGCCATCGACGGCCCCACGCCCTACTCCGCCTTCCCCTCGAACGTCTCCGCCAAGCTCCCGCCGAAGGATCCGGATGCGGTCTCCGCACGGATCTCCGCCGCGATCCGCGCAGCGGACATCCCCGCCTCCCTGCGCGAGAGCTTCGTGGGCACCGTGGTGATGGATGCCAACGACATCGGGCGCAACGTCCTGGGGTCCGATGTGGCGACCCCGCACGAGCACCTCGAGGCGACCTTCGCCGACAATCCCCTCGGTCAGGGCCGCCAGCGCACCCCGATGGCGATCCTGGTGGATCTCGGCATCGCGTCACAGCGGTGAGATCACGCCGTCCTGGTCTAGGCTCCGGGAGTCAGAGTATTTTCGGGAGGAGATCATGACCAGCACCGACCTGCGCCTCGCGCGGCCCTTCGGCGCGGTGGGGACCGCAATGGTCACCCCGCTCACCGAGGACGGCCACAAGGTGGACCTCGAGACCGCCCAGCAGCTCGCCGTCCACCTCGTCGAGCACGGCCACGACATGATCGTGGTCTCCGGCACCACCGGCGAGGCGCCCACCCTCACCGATGTGGAGAAGTTCGAGCTCGCGCGGGCGGTGCGCGACGCCGTCGGCCCCGAGATCACCGTGGTCGCCGGCGTGGGCACCTATGACACCGCCCACTCGATCGATCTCGCACGTGAGCACGCGAAGCTCGGCATCGACGGCCTGCTGGTCGTCACGCCGTACTACTCGAAGCCCAGCCAGGCCGGGATCATCTCGCACACCACCGCGATCGCCGACTCCACGGACCTGCCGGTCATGCTCTACGACATCCCGGGCCGCACCGGGACCCCGCTGGCCTACGAGACGCTCCTGCGCCTGGGGGAGAACCCGCGGATCCGCGCCGTCAAGGACGCCAAGGCGGACCTGCAGCAGGCCTCGCGGATCATGGAGCAGACCGACCTCGTCTACTACTCGGGTGAGGACGGGCTGAATCTCCCCTGGCTGTCGATCGGCGCAGTGGGGATCGTGTCCGTGGTGGGGCAGGTGGCCGGCGACCTCGAGAGAGCGATGATCGATGCTGTCGACCGCTTCGACCTGGCCGCCGCCCGCGAGGCCCATCACCAGCTGGTCCCGGTGGTCGACGCGATCATGAACCACATGCCCGGAGCCGTGGCCGCGAAGGCGGCGCTGCATCTGCAGGGCGTGCTGCCCCACGCCGCGATGCGCGGCCCCCACGTCCCGGCGGACGCCGACCAGCTGCGCATGCTCAGCGCCGCACTGGACGCCGCCGGCCTGCTCTGACCTGCCCCACCAGGCACGTCCACCCGCTGACGCGCTCCCGCCCGCTGACGCGCTCCCGCCCGCAGATGCTCGGAGGTCCCGATGCCCGCCGTCCACTCCCAGCGACTCTCGCCACCACCGCCGCTGCCGGAGGGCACGCTGCGCATCGTCCCCCTCGGCGGGCTCGGTGACGTCGGCCGCAACATGACCGTGCTCGAGTTCGCGGGACGGCTGCTCATCGTCGACTGCGGAGTGCTGTTCCCCGAGGACACCCAGCCCGGGGTGGACCTGATCCTGCCCGACGTCGGCCACATCGCCGACCGGCTCGACGACGTCGACGCCATCGTGCTCACCCACGGCCACGAGGACCACATCGGCGCGGTGCCGTACCTGCTGCGGAAGAGACCGGACATCCCGCTGGTGGGCAGCCGGCTCACGCTCGCCCTCCTCGAGGCGAAGCTCAGGGAGCACCGCATCCGGCCCGTCACCCTCACAGTGACCGAAGGGCAGCAGCAGGGTCTCGGCCCCTTCGACTGCGAGTTCGTCGCGGTCAACCACTCCATCCCCGACGCCCTCGCGGTGCACGTGACCACCCCGGCGGGCACCGTGCTGCACACCGGCGACTTCAAGATGGACCAGCTGCCGCTGGACGGCCGGATCACGGACCTGCGCGCCTTCGCCCGTCTCGGCGAGGCCGGGGTCGACCTGTTCATGACCGACTCCACCAACGCCGAGGTCCCCGGCTTCACCGTCGGCGAGCAGGAGATCGGTCCCACCCTGGACGCACTCTTCGCCCGGGCCGGGCAGAAGATCGTCGTCGCCTCCTTCTCCAGCCATGTCCACCGCGTCCAGCAGGTGCTGGACGCCGCCGCCGCGCACGGACGGAAGGTCGCCTTCGTCGGCCGCTCGATGGTGCGCAACATGGGCATCGCCGCAGAGCTGGGGTACCTCGACATCCCCGAGCACACCGTGATCGACGTCAAGCAGATCGACAGCCTGCCCGCGGAGCAGGTGGTGCTGATGTGCACCGGGAGCCAGGGCGAGCCGATGGCGGCGCTGGGCCGGATCGCGCAGGGCGACCACCGGGTCAGCGTGGGCCCGGGAGACGTCGTCATCCTCGCCTCCTCCCTCATCCCCGGCAACGAGAACGCCGTGTTCCGGGTGGTCAACGGACTGCTGGCGCTCGGCGCCGAGGTGGTCCACAAGGGCAATGCGAAGGTCCACACCTCGGGCCACGCGAGCGCAGGCGAACTGCTGTACTGCTACAACATCGTGCGGCCGAGGAACGTGATGCCGATCCACGGCGAGATCCGCCACCTCGTCGCCAACGGGAAGCTCGCCGAGGCCACCGGAGTGCCGCGCGAGCGGATCGTGCTCGCGAGGGACGGCCATGTGGTCGATCTGAAGGACGGGATCGCGCGGACCGTCGGCCAGGTGCCGAGCGGCTACGTGTACGTCGACGGCTCGAGCGTCGGAGAGCTCTCCGAGGCCGACCTGAGGGACCGCCGGATCCTGGGGGACGAGGGCTTCATCTCCCTGTTCGCCGTGGTCGACTCCGAGACCGGGGCGCTCGTCGCCGGCCCCGAGATCCACGCCCGCGGCGTGGCGGAGGACATGCGGGTCTTCGAGACGATCCGCCCCGAGATCATCGCGGCGCTCGAGCAGGCCGTCGCGGATCAGGCATACCGCCGCGACACCCAGCAGCTGCAGCAGGTCATGCGCCGGGTGGTGGGGCGCTACGTCGGTCGGCGCCTGCGCCGCCGACCGATGATCATCCCCCTCGTCATCGAGTCCTGAGGACACCGTCCCCGGGCCTCCGCCCCCACGTGATCTGTGCCCGGCGGGATGGTGCCGTCCGCGTCGCCTCCCGGGTGCGAGGCGGTGCGGGCGGTAGGATCGGGGCCATGGCGACACGTACGTCTTCCCCCGCACGTGCGTCGAAAGGCTCCTCGCGGACCTCTGCTGCCGGCACCTCGCGCACCAGCGGCTCCGCGGCGAACGACCCCTCGACGCTCCCCCTGCCGGTGCGCGCAGTGCGCTCCGGCTATCTGGCGATCGCCCGGATGGTCGGTGGCATGGTCCGCTCGATCGGCGTGCAGCGCTGGGAGGTGGCGCCCGAGCAGCGGCGCGACGGCTACGCACTGTTCCTGCTGCTGATCGCGACGCTGGTCGCCGTCGTCGAGTGGTGGCAGTCGGCCGGCCCCGTGTTCGGGGCGGTCCACACCGTGGTGGCCGGCACCTTCGGCATCTCCTCGATGGTGATCCCGCTGCTGGCCGCCGGCTGGTCGCTGCGGATGTTCCGCCGTCCCGACCAGGTGCGCGCCAACTCCCGCATCGCGATCGGGATCGCGATCCTGCTCACCGCCCTCTCCGCCATCGCCTCGGTCTCCGCCCGGCTGCCCGCCCCGGCCGACGGCATCGATGCCCTGGCCCGCGGCGGCGGCGTGCTGGGCTACCTCGCCGCCGCGCCGCTTCAGGCGCTGGTGCCCCCGGTCGCCGTGATCGTCCTCCATTCGGTGCTGATCGCCTTCGGCGTCCTGGTGCTCACCGCCACCCCGGTCGAGTCCATCCCGTCGCGCCTGCGCGGCGTGTACGAGGAGATGGTGGGCCGCAGCGAGGAGGAGGACGAGGAGCGCATCGCCTTCGGCCTGCGTCCGCGCCGGGTGGATCCCGCCGTCCACGAGCAGTCCACCGAGGCGCAGCCGACGGGCCGCCCCCGTCGCCGCACCCGGAAGGAGAAGGCCGAGGCCGCCGAGCGCGACCACGAGAGCTTCGGCTACGTCGGCGACGAGGCCTTCGAGCAGGGCGTGGACGAGGACGCCGCGGCCACCGCGACCGCGAAGCGCAAGCGCCGCCGCTCCGCGCCCCGCCGCAGCGCCGCCACGGACTCCGAGGACGTCGTCGACGGCGTCCAGGACGAGAACCATCGCGCGAAGACGTTCCCCGCCCAGGGCGCTGCGGGCGCGTCCCATGCCACCACGCCGATGCCCACCCCGGGCAAGGGCGCGGGGCGGACCGCGGCGGTGCCCGCCACGACGACCGCGCAGAAGCCGGCGGCGCAGGAGAAGCCCGAGCTGGTCCCACCGCCGATGGGCGACCTCCCGCGCGCCGGGGAGCAGCTCGAGCTCGCCGGCGATGTCGTCTACACCCTGCCGGAGTCCTCCTTCCTGCTGGAGGGACCGCCGCACAAGACCCGCTCCGAGGTCAACGACCAGGTCGTCGCCGCGCTCGGCGAGGTCTTCGAGCAGTTCAGCGTCAACGCCGAGGTGGTCGGCTTCTCCCGCGGGCCGACGGTCACGCGCTACGAGGTCGAGCTCCACCCCGGCACCAAGGTCGAGAAGGTCACGGCCCTGGACAAGAACATCTCCTACGCCGTCGCCAGCGCTGACGTGCGCATCCTCTCGCCGATCCCCGGCAAGAAGGCCATCGGCATCGAGATCCCCAACACCGACCGCGAGACCGTGGTCCTCGGCGATGTGCTGCGCAGCTCGGTGGCCCGCCGCAACGAGCACCCCCTGGTGATGGGCGTGGGCAAGGACGTCGAGGGCGGCTACGTGGTCGCGAACCTCGCCAAGATGCCGCACCTGCTGGTCGCGGGCGCCACCGGCGCCGGCAAGTCCAGCTTCGTGAACTCGATGATCACCTCGATCCTGATGCGCGCCACCCCCGAGGAGGTGCGCATGGTGCTGGTGGACCCCAAGCGTGTCGAGCTGACGATCTACGAGGGCATCCCGCACCTGATCACCCCGATCATCACCAACCCGAAGAAGGCCGCCGAGGCCCTCGAATGGGTGGTGAAGGAGATGGACGCCCGCTACGACGACCTCGCCACCTTCGGGTTCAAGCATCTCGACGACTTCAACAAGGCCGTCCGCGCCGGGGAGATCCAGGTGCCCGCGGGCAGCGAGCGCAGGCTGGCCCCGTACCCCTACCTGCTGGTCGTGGTCGACGAGCTCGCGGACCTGATGATGGTCGCCCCGCGCGATGTCGAGGCGTCGATCCAGCGGATCACCCAGCTGGCGCGCGCGGCCGGGATCCATCTGATCCTCGCCACCCAGCGCCCGTCGGTCGACGTCGTCACCGGCATCATCAAGGCCAACGTGCCCAGCCGGCTGGCCTTCGCGACCTCCTCGCTGCAGGACTCGCGCGTCATCCTCGACTCCGTCGGCGCGGAGAAGCTCATCGGTCAGGGCGATGCCCTGTTCCATCCGATGGGCAAGGCCAAGCCGATGCGCGTCCAGGGCGCCTGGGTCAACGAGTCGGAGATCCACAAGGTCGTCGACCACGTCAAGACCCAGATGAAGCCGAACTACCGCGAGGACGTCCAGGTCGTCGCCGCCAAGAAGCAGATCGACGATGACATCGGCGACGATCTCGACGTGCTGCTGCAGGCGACCGAGCTGGTGGTGACCACGCAGTTCGGCTCCACCTCGATGCTGCAGCGCAAGCTGCGGGTGGGCTTCGCGAAGGCGGGCCGCCTGATGGACCTGCTGGAGTCGCGCGAGATCGTCGGCCCCTCCGAGGGGTCCAAGGCCCGCGACGTGCTCATCCATCCCGACGAGCTCGGCACCGCCATCGCCCGCATCCGCGGCGAGGACGTGCCGTCCGAGGACACCGGGGAGGAGCCCTACGGCGCGGACCAGGCCGTCGATCTCACCCCGGGCACCCCGGTCGGGACCGAGGGGGCGGGAGAGCCCCACGACCGCTACGGCGAGGACCCGCTGGCCGAGGACGACTCGGAGCCGGACACCGACTACTACGACGACGACTCCGGCGAGGACGGTGAGGACGCCTGGAGCCTCACCGGGCGCTGAGCACCCTGCGCCACCCTGACCCGTCCCGCCGCTCACCCCACCACCAGCCCAGGAGCTCCTGATGACCGCACCGCGCACCGCAGAGGTCCCGCTCTGGAACATCGCCAACATCCTCACCATGGTGCGGTGCGCGATGGTCCCGCTGCTGGTCGTCCTCGCGATCCTGTACCCGGAGACGGTGCCCGGCCGGCTGCTGGTCGCCGGGGTGTTCGTGCTCGCGATGATCACGGACTTCGCCGATGGCCACCTGGCCCGCAGCCGGAACCTGATCACCGACTTCGGCAAGCTCATGGACCCCATCGCGGACAAGGCGATGACCGGCGCGGCGCTGATCATGCTGTCGGTCTGGGAGTACGTGCCGTGGTGGATGACGATCCTGATCCTGGTGCGCGAGATCGGGATCACCGTCATGCGGTTCACGATCCTGAAGTACGGCGCGCTGCCGGCGAACATGGCGGGCAAGGCCAAGACCATGGTCCAGACCATCGCCATCACCTTCTGCCTGATCCCGTTCGAGGTGTGGTGGGCCCCGGCACGCTGGATCGGGCTGGCCATGATGCTGCTGGCCGTGGTGCTGACCGTGTGGTCCGGACTGGTCAACCTCAAGGACGGCCTGCGGCTGCGGCGTGAGGCCCTGGCCGGCGGTGCCGAGGCCTGATGCCCGACGGCACCACGGCGGGCCCCGAGGACACGACCGGGTCCGCGACGGGCCCCGATCCCGTCGACGTGATCCGGCGGGCCGGGGAGCGGGGATGGACGCTCGCGACCGCGGAGTCCCTGACCGCCGGAGCCGTGGTGGCCCGTCTGGTGGATGTCCCCGGCGCCAGCGCGGTGATCGCCGGGGGAGCGGCCTGCTATTCCCTGGAGGCCAAGACGCGGGTGCTCGGCGTGGATGCGGCTCTGCTCGCCGCCACCGGCGCGGTCACCGCGGAGGTCGCCGCTGCCATGGCCGAGGGCGCGCTGTCCCTGTACCGCGCGGACCTCGCCGTCTCCACCACGGGGGTGGCGGGCCCCGGTCCGGATGAGCGCGGGGCCGCCGAGGGGACCGTCGTGCTCGGGCTCGCCCGACGGGGCCTGCCCACGCTCATCCGTGAACTCCGTCTCAGCGGCGGGAGAGCCCGGATCCGCGCCCTGACGGTCGACGCCGCGATCGAGATGCTGTCCGTCGCGCTCACGGAGTAGACGGCTCCCCAGCTCAGCTGCGGACGGCGGAGGGTTCCTCCCCACCGTCCCACCATGCACACGGTTCAGCGAACTGTCGGGGGTGGGCCACTACACTCGGGGGAACACTTCCGTGGTCCACCGCGTTGGACTGTTCGTGATGACATCGACGTACCGGAATCCCGCACTGCACCACGTGTTCACCCCGAGTCAGAGGAGAGGAGGCAGGTCCATGATCCTGTTCCGCCAGGAGCTGGGCGACGTGCTGCGCGACGCGCGCCGCACGCAGGGCCGCACCCTGCGACAGGTGTCCTCCGATGCCCGTGTGTCGCTGGGCTACCTCAGTGAGATCGAGAGAGGTCAGAAGGAGGCATCCAGCGAGCTGCTGGTCTCGGTGACCGACGCATTGGGTCTCCCCTTGTCCTTCGTCCTCCGCGAGGTGTCCGAGAGGATCGCGATCGCCGAGCAGGTGACGATCCCGGACACGGTCCCGGAGGGTCTCGCGGACGGCACCGCGCCGCTCGTCGGCGCCCGCTGAGGTGCGGCGCAGCGAGTTCTCGGAGCTGGCCGACCACGTGTTCGGCCCTGCCCTCGCCCGCGCCTATACGCACGACCTCGTGCTCGAGGAGATCGGCGGCCTGAGTGCCGCGGAGGCCCTCGAGCACGGGGTCGCCGTGCGTGCGGTGTGGACTGCGCTGTGCGAGGCGATGGAGGTCCCGGAGTCCGCGCGCTGGGAGATCCCCGCGCAGCAGCGGCGCCGCTGAGACCGCAGCGCGCGACACGCCGAGATCTCCCTCGTGTTCGAACGCCTGTTCGGTAGGATGTCCCCTGACGGTCCCTCCAGCACCACCTCCACGTACCGATCTCCCCTCCCCATCGCCCCGCTGTCCACAGCGCGGCGGGGACGACGGCGAATGTCGGGGTCGGCGCCTAGTGTGGCCGCACTGGTCACCCGCGTCGGCACTCCCGGCCCTCAGGAAGGAACAAGCACATGGCTGCACCGAAGTCCGCGTCCAAGCCCCCGGTCTCGAAATCGACCGAGAAGAACCGCAGCTCCTCGCTCGACAACGCCCTCGCGCAGATCGACCGCCAGTTCGGCAAGGGCTCGATCATGCGCCTGGGTGACGACACCCGGCCGCCCGTCGAGGTCATCCCCACAGGCTCGGTCTCGCTGGACGCCGCGCTCGGCATCGGCGGGCTGCCCCGTGGCCGCATCGTCGAGATCTACGGCCCGGAATCCTCCGGCAAGACCACGCTCGCCCTGCACGCGGTGGCCAACGCCCAGCGCAACGGCGGCATCGCCGCGTTCATCGACGCCGAGCACGCGATGGATCCGGAGTACGCGAAGAAGCTCGGCGTGGACACCGACGCGCTGCTGGTCTCCCAGCCGGACACCGGTGAGCAGGCCCTGGAGATCACGGACATGCTGATCCGCTCCGGCGCGCTGGACGTCGTGGTCATCGACTCGGTCGCAGCCCTGGTGCCGAAGGCGGAGATCGAGGGCGAGATGGGCGACTCCCACGTCGGCCTGCAGGCCCGCCTCATGTCCCAGGCGCTGCGCAAGCTCACCGGTGCGCTCTCCGCCTCGGGCACCACCGCGATCTTCATCAACCAGCTGCGCGAGAAGATCGGTGTGTTCTTCGGCAGCCCCGAGACCACCACCGGCGGCAAGGCCCTGAAGTTCTACGCCTCCGTGCGCATGGACATCCGCCGCATCGAGACGCTGAAGGCCGGTGCCGACTCCGTCGGCAACCGCACCCGCGTCAAGGTGGTGAAGAACAAGATGGCCCCGCCCTTCAAGCAGGCCGAGTTCGACATCCTCTACGGAGAGGGCATCTCCCGCGAGGGCGGCCTGCTGGACCTCGGCGTCGAGCACGGCGTGGTGCGCAAGTCCGGTGCCTGGTTCACCTACGAAGGGGACCAGCTGGGACAGGGCAAGGAGAACTCCCGCCAGTTCCTCAAGGACAACCCGGATCTGGCTGCCGAGATCGAGGAGAAGATCCTGCGCACCCTCGGTGTGGGCAAGTACGCGGCCGAGCCGGAGGCCCCGGAGGCCTCGGAGGCTCCGGAGGTCGCGGCGCCGCTCGGCGAGGACGAGTTCCTCGACGAGGACGTTCCCCTCACCATCTGAGTGATGTCCCCGTCTCCCCGCGCCGGCGGCGCCGACGACCAGCCGGTCGTCCCCGCCGCCGGCGTCCCCGTGCCCGGCTCGCCCTCGGACAGCGCCGCCTCCGGGGATGTCGCCGCGCGCCTCGCCGACCGCACCCGGCAGATCCTCGAGGCGCCTCGGCCGGCCCCGGACCCGGAGCGGGCCGCGCAGGAGAAGGCCGTGGTCCACGAGTGTCGGTACCTGATGCGGCTGCTCGCCTCGCGGCGCCGGTCGGCCGGGGAGATGCGGGAACGGCTCCGGCAGCGCGAGGTGCCCGGCGCGATCGCCCACGAGGCGATGGCCCGCATCGACCGGGCAGGCCTGATCGACGACGAGGCCTTCGCCCGGGACTGGGTGCAGCAGCGTCGTGACCTGCGGGCCCTCGGCGACGCGGCACTGCGCCGAGAGCTCGAGACGAAGCAGGTCGATGCGCAGTGGATCGATGGCGCCCTGGGCAGCGGCGACACGGACGAGGAGCGGCGCTGCCGGGACCTGGTGCGCTCCCGTATCGGGCACCGCGACCGGGAGCAGCTCCGCAGCGAACGTGACGGCACCCACCGTCGGCGACTCTCACGGCGCCTGGACGCGCTGCTGACCCGCAAGGGATACCCGGGCTCCCTCGCCGTCCACGTGATCTCCGGCGAACTGCGCACCGCCGCGGAGGTGTCGACGGGCTGAGCGCCGTAAACTCGCCTCACTATGTCCTTCAGCTCGCTCGCCCCGCACCCGGCGCCGGATTCCCCCATCGACGGCGCCGCTCCCCGACCCCGCGGCACCTACCAGGTGCGCACCTTCGGCTGCCAGATGAACGTCCACGATTCCGAGCGCCTCACCGGCATGCTCGAGGACTCCGGCTACGTCGCCGCTCCCGCGGAGTCCGACGCCCGCCGGGGCGAGGTCGACGTCATCGTGTTCAACACCTGTGCGGTGCGGGAGAACGCGGCCAAGAAGCTGTACGGCACCCTCGGCTCTCTGCGGCCCGGCAAGGACGCCAATCCCGGCATGCAGATCGCCGTCGGCGGCTGCCTCGCCCAGAAGGACCGGGACACCATCGTCGAGCGCGCACCCTGGGTGGACGTCGTCTTCGGCACCCACAACCTCGGCTCGCTCCCGGTGCTGCTGGACCGCTCGCGGCACAACGCCGAGGCCCAGGTCGAGATCCTGGAATCCCTCGAGGTGTTCCCCTCCACCCTGCCCACCCGGCGCGACTCCGCCTACGCCGCCTGGGTCTCCATCTCGGTGGGCTGCAACAACACCTGCACCTTCTGCATCGTGCCCTCGCTGCGAGGCAAGGAGAAGGACCGCCGTCCCGGGGAGGTCCTCGCCGAGGTGCGGGACGTCGTCGACTCCGGGGCCCTCGAGGTCACACTGCTGGGGCAGAACGTGAACTCCTACGGTGTGGAGTTCGGGGACCGCGGCGCCTTCGCGAAGCTGCTGCGGGCCTGCGGTGAGATCGACGGCCTGGAGCGGGTGCGCTTCACCTCCCCGCACCCGGCGATGTTCACCGACGATGTCATCGACGCGATGGCGGAGACCCCGAACGTGATGCCGCAGCTGCACATGCCGCTGCAGTCAGGCAGCGACGACGTGCTGCGCCGGATGAAGCGCTCCTACCGGTCCCGAAAGTTCCTGGGCATCCTGGACCGGGTCCGGGAGCGGATCCCGGAGGCGGCGATCACCACCGACATCATCGTCGGCTTCCCGGGGGAGACCGAGGACGACTTCCAGCGGACGCTCGAGGTCGTCGAGGCCTCCCGCTTCGCCAGCGCCTTCACCTTCCAGTACTCGATCCGGCCCGGCACCCCGGCGGCGACGATGGAGGGCCAGCTGCCCAAGGAGATCGTGCAGGAGCGCTTCGAGCGCCTGACCGCGCTCCAGGACCGCATCACCCATGAGGAGAACCTCGCCCTCGAGGGCAGGGCGGTCGAGATCCTGGTCGCCGAGGGGGAGGGCACGCGGGATGCGCGCACCGACCGCCTCTCGGGCCGGGCCCGCGACCACCGACTGGTCCATTTCTCGCTGCCCGAGGGGATCACCGGGACGGAGCGCCCGCGCCCCGGCGACCTGGTGACGGCAACCGTCACCCATGCCGCCCCGCACTACCTGATCGCCGACAGCGCGCTGGAGCCGGCCGGTGCGGGCCGCCCCGGCGGTGAACGCTTCTCGGTGCGGCGCACCCGCTCCGGCGATGCCTGGGAGGCGGGCGAGCCGGGGCCGGACGTCGGCGGCTCCTGCGGCACCGGCGGCGCAGGGACCGGCGGACCGATCACGCTGGGGATGCCGGGGCTGCGTCCGCGCTGAACCGGGACCTCCCGCAGAGCTCTGCGGCCCCACCTCCGGGACGAGGCGGGGCTGCCGGGCGGGGCAGTCGGGGTCGAGCCGGGCACGGGGTCCCGGTCGCGGGTCCTCAGCTGTCGAGATCGTCCAGCTCCGCGCCGAGGCGCTCCTCGAGGCTGTGGAAGAAGGCGATCACGGTGCTCAGCCCGCAGGTGATCGCATTGTCGATCTGGGAATCCAGCGCACCGGCGCGGTAATCCGCGGCGAGCTCGCCGTAGACGCCCAGCAGCCCCTCGGATTCGCGGCGCACGTAGACCTTCGGCCAGATCCGGTTCATGTTCCACTCGTTGCAGAGCTTGACCATCTCGACCTTGCGGGAGACATCCACCGAGTGGCTCCAGCGGCCGCGGGTCTGGAGCACGCCGTGCTCGTCGCCGGAGATCATGAACTGGAAGCGGTAGTCGTCGAAACGAGCGCGCAGGATCTCCGGGTGCTCCTCGTCCTCGACGAAGGCGTAGCCATGCCGCGTGAGGCTCTCCTCGACCCTCGACAGGGACAGAGGGGCCAACTCGTCGGCCGAGTCCTTGCCCAGCTGAACAGGGGACTCGTTCGGTGCAGTCACTTCCCACCTCGGGCGTTCGGTACAGGGGTCCATGGCGATCCGAGGGCTCGGATCGCCGATCACCCTACTCCCTCGGCCTCGGAACGGCCGCCGCGGCCGTCGTGATCCCGCTGACGCTCCGCCGGCCGGGCCGATCCGCGCCGGCGGGGACGCCGCTACCATGCCTGCCATGGACGCCCCCGCCGCACCGCCCGCCGCCGCCGCGACGGGCGCGACCGTGCCGCTGGTGGCGGTGGTGGGCGCGACCGCCACCGGCAAGTCCGACCTCGCGATCGATCTGGCCGAACGACTGGGCGGCGAGGTCGTCAACGCCGACGCACTGCAGCTGTACCGGGGGATGGACATCGGCACCGCCAAGGTCACCGCGCAGGAGCGTCGCGGCATCGCCCACCACCTGCTGGACGTGCTGGAGGTGACCGAGGAGGCGAGCGTCTCCGCCTTCCAGCGGGACGCCCGCGCCGCGGTGGCCGGGATCCGCTCCCGGGGCCGGGTCCCGATCCTGGTGGGCGGCTCCGGGCTGTACGTCCGCGCCGCCCTCGACGAGATCGAGTTCCCGCCGACGGACCCCGAGGTCCGCGCCCGCCTCGAGGAGCGGGCCCAGAGGGAGGGCGCCGAGGCCCTGCACCGACAGCTCAGGGACACCGACCCCGAGGCCGCACGCACCATCGGGTCCCACGACACCCGCCGCATCGTGCGCGCGCTCGAGGTGGGGGAGCTCACCGGGCGCCCCTTCACGGCCTTCCTTCCCCGACCCCACCACCACGACCCCTCCACGGTGCAGCTGGGACTGCGCCTGGACCGTCCGCTGCTGCACGAGCGGATCCGGGCGCGCGTGCACCGGATGGTCGAGCAGGGCCTGCTCGAGGAGATCCGCACCCTGCGGGCGCGGGGTCTGGACGAGGGGCGCACCGCGCGCCGGGCGATCGGCTACGAGCAGGGGCTCGCGGTGCTCGACGGCACCCTGAGCTGTGAGCAGGCGATCGAGGACACGATCGCCGGCACCCGGCGCCTGGTGCGCAAGCAGGACACCTGGTTCCGCCGCGACCAGAGGGTCCGCTGGCTCCCGGCCGACGCCGGTGCGGGGCTCGTCGAGCGGGCGCTGGCGCAGATCGCGGCCGCGGCCGCGATGAGCAGCGCGCCCCCGTCGTAGGCTCGGTGCCATGAGCGAGCGCATCGACTTCACCAAGGGGCACGGCACCGAGAACGACTTCGTGGTGCTGGATGACCCCGAGGGCCTCCTCACGCTCGACGCGGCCGCCGTCGCCGGGCTCACCGATCGCCGCGCCGGCATCGGCGGGGACGGCGTGATCCGCGCAGTCCGCTCCCGCAGCGCCGGGATCGATGCCCCACCCGACGCCCCGGAGTGGTTCATGGACTACCGCAACGCCGACGGTTCGATCGCCGAGATGTGCGGCAACGGGGTGCGGGTGCTCGCCGCGCACCTCCAGCGCGCGGGACACGTCGCCGACGCGCGCTTCGCGATCCTCACCCGTGCCGGAGTGCGCACCGTCGAGATCCTCGATCGCCCCACCAGCCCGGGCCGGCCGTGGAGCGTCCGCGTGGGCATGGGCGCCTCCCGCAGCACGCCCGAGGCCCGTCTCGTCGAGATCGCCGGGCAGCGCCTGCCCGCGACGGATGTCGACATGGGCAACCCCCATGCCGTCGCCTTCCTCCCGGAGGGGATCGTGCTGGAGCAGCTCGACCTGACCCGGCGCCCGGCCCTGGACCCCGAACCCGCCGACGGGGCGAACATCGAGCTGGTCAGCGAGCGAGGTCCCCGGCACGTGGCGATGCGGGTGCACGAGCGCGGGGTGGGGGAGACCCGCTCCTGCGGGACCGGGGTGGCCGCTGTCGCGGTCGCTGCGGCGCGGCGCGCCGGGGACGATTCGCGCGCGCCGTGGACCGTCGACGTGCCGGGCGGGAGGCTGCAGGTGGGCTGGTCCGCGGAGGGGGAGGTGCTGCTCACCGGGCCGGCCCAGCTGGTGGCGGACGGGACCACCCTGGTATGAGCACCCGCTGACCGGGGCCGGGGCGCGGGCATTCAGCCGGCGGGCCCGACCTCGATCACCCGGAACCCCTTCGCGCTGGCGACCTTCGCGACCGGACGGTCGGGCAGCTGCTCGCCGAGCCAGCGGGCCAGCGGATCGGCTCCCAGGTTCCTGCCGACCACGAGCGCCGCGGTGCCCTGTGGGGCCAGTCGCGCGGTCCACTCCTGCAGCAGTGCATGCAGTGCCTCCTTCCCGATGCGGATCGGTGGGTTCGACCAGATCGCCTCCGGTGCGAGAGTCTCCGGCACCTCCTGCGGCGCGAGGACCCGCACATTGGTCAGCCCCGCTCGCCGGGCGTTCTCCGCCGTGAGCTCCCGTGCACGTTCGCTGACGTCGACCGCCCACACCTGCGAGCCCGGATGCAGCAGCGCGGCGGTCAGGGCGATCGGACCCCAGCCGCAGCCGAGGTCCACGATCGTCGCCCCGGGCGGCGGGACGGTGATCTCGTCGAGACGGTCCAGCAGCACCGCGGTGGCCTTGTCCAGGCCGCGTCCGCTGAACACGGAGGCGCTCGAGACCAGGTCGAGGTCACGACCGGCCAGGCGCACCCGCAACGGGAAGCGGCGGTCGTCGGTCGCGGGGGAGGGGGTGAAGTAGTGCTCGTCCACCCGAGCAGGATACGGAGCCCGCGGGCGCTCCGGGGCCGGCGCGGCCATCGCGTGAGTGCGCTCCGCTCCGCCCAGCGCAAAATCCCTCGACCCCCGGGCCGGGACGTGGGATTCTGGAGACCTTCGTATCCCCCACCCGAGGAGTGCCCCGACCGTGCCCATCGCTTTCCATCCCGAACCCGCCTCCGACGCCGACGTCGACGGGACCAGCGCGGAAGGAACCGGGGCCGTGGAGCACTCGAGCAGTGCGGACCGACCCGCACCTGCCCGCGACCCGCTGACCGCACGGATCCTCGCCCGCGGCGACGCCTCCCTCGCGGCGGCCACCTACGGCTCCGAGGCCGACGGCGAGCAGTACGACCTGGCCGACCGGCAGGCGCTGCGACGTGTCGCGGGTCTGTCCACCGAGCTCGAGGACGTCACCGAGGTCGAGTACCGCCAGCTCCGCCTGGAGCGCGTGGTCCTCGCCGGTCTGTTCACGTCCGGCAATGCCGAGCAGGCCGAGACCAGCCTGCTCGAGCTCGCCGCACTGGCGGAGACGGCCGGCTCCGAGGTGCTCGACGGGGTCCTGCAGCGCCGTGCGCATCCGGACCCGGCGACCTTCCTCGGCAAGGGCAAGGCCGCAGAGCTCGCCGAGATGGTCGCCGCCAGCGGTGCGGACACCGTGATCGCCGATGGCGAGCTGGCACCCGGCCAGCGCCGCGCCCTCGAGGACATCGTCAAGGTCAAGGTCATCGACCGCACCGCGCTGATCCTGGACATCTTCGCCCAGCATGCGAAGTCCCGCGAGGGCAAGGCGCAGGTGGAGCTCGCTCAGCTCGAATACCTGCTGCCGCGACTGCGCGGCTGGGGCGAGTCGATGTCGCGTCAGGCCGGTGGCCAGGTGGGCGGCGCCGGCGCCGGCATGGGGTCGCGCGGACCGGGCGAGACGAAGATCGAGCTGGACCGTCGGCGGATCCGCGACCGCATGGCCAAGCTGCGCCGCGAGATCTCCGCGATGGCCCCGGGCCGCGACGCCCAGCGTGCGGACCGCAAGCGCCACAAGATCCCGGCCGTCGCGATCGCGGGCTACACCAACGCGGGGAAGTCCTCCGTGCTGAACCGGCTCACCGGTGCCGGGGTGCTGGTCGAGAACGCGCTGTTCGCGACCCTGGACCCGACCGTGCGGCGCTCGAGCACGCCGGACGGCCGGGAGTTCACCTACGCGGACACCGTCGGCTTCGTGCGACACCTGCCCACGCAGCTGGTCGAGGCCTTCCGCTCCACCCTCGAGGAGGTCGGGGACTCCGACCTGCTGCTGCACGTGGTCGATGTCTCCCATCCCGATCCGGAGGGTCAGATCACCGCGGTGCGCACGGTGCTCGGCGAGCTCGAGGGCTTCGACGTGCCCGAGATCGTGGTGCTGAACAAGGCCGACCTCGCCGAGCCCGAGACCATCGCCAGGATCCGGAGCCAGGTCGAGGAGAGCGTCGTGGTCTCCGCACGCACCGGCCTGGGGCTCCAGGAGCTGCGCGATCTGATCGCCGAGCGGCTGCCCCGTCCCGCCGTCGAGGTGGACCTGGTGGTGCCCTACTCCCGCGGGGACCTGATCTCCCGGGTCCACACCACCGGCGAGGTGCTCGCCGAGGAGCACCTGATGGAGGGCACGCACCTCCGTGCCCGGGTGGACGAGGCCCTCGCCGCCGAGCTGCGCAGCGCGTCCTGAGCGGTGCGCGGCCGCGGCGCGGATACCCTGAGCGGATGACCGCTCCGTCCACCCACCCCGTCGCTCCCACGGCGGGGGACATCCCGCTGTCCACCCTGATGGATGCTGCGGTGACGGCGATCGGCGGGGCCTCCCGCGAGGGCCAGCAGACGATGGCGGAGGCAGTGGACCTGGCCATGTCCGGAGGTCGGCACCTGCTGGTGCAGGCCGGCACCGGCACCGGCAAGTCGCTCGCCTATCTCGTCCCGGCCATGCGCCACGCCCTGGTCAGCGGCCGACCGGTGGTCGTCTCCACCGCCACCATCGCGCTGCAGACCCAGATCGTCCGCAAGGATCTGCCGCGTCTGGTCGAGGCGCTCGCCCCGCATCTGCCCCGCACCCCCACCTTCGCGCTCCTCAAGGGCCGGGCGAACTACCTGTGCAAGCACAAGATCGCCGGCGGCTACCCGGTCGATATCGAACCCGGCGCGCTGTTCGCGGAGGCCTCGGCGGATCCTGCGCGCGGTGGTGGGGAGCGGCTGGGGCAGCAGGTGCGACGCCTGCGCGAATGGGCCGAGGAGACCGACAGCGGAGATCGCGACTCCCTCGAGGACGCCGTCTCCGACCGCGCATGGCGCCAGGTCTCGGTCACCGGCACCCAGTGCATCGGCAGCAGCTGTCCGATGGTGGAGGACTGCTTCGCCGAACGCAGCCGGGAACTGGCCCGGGAGGTCGACGTGGTGGTGACCAATCATGCGCTGCTCGCCATCGACGCCTTCGACAACCACGGCATCATCCCCGACCACGACGTGGTCGTCTTCGACGAGGCTCACGACCTTTCCACCCGTGTCACCAGCGCCGTCACCGATGTGCTGACGCCGGGCATGCTGCGTGGCACCGTCCGCGACCTCCGCGGGCTCGGCGTGGCCGGGACCGCTCTGGAGGACGCCTCCGAGGAGCTGCGCGAGTCCCTCGAGCTCGCTCCCGACGGGCGGGTCATCGGCGAGCTGCCCGAGCGTCTCGACGACGCGGTCACCCAGCTGCGGGTCGAGGCGCGCACGGCGCACTCCGAGGCGAAGGACGCCGGCGACGACACCTCCGCGGGGGCCCGCAAGACCGTCCGGGCGAACCTGCAGGAGATCATCGACGTCTGCGAACGGCTCGCCTCTCCGGGCGAGGATGACGTGGTCTCGATCTCGCATTCCCCGGCCACGGGACGCTCCAGCATCCAGGTCGCGCCGCTCAGCGTCGCGGCGGCCATGCGCGGGGCGATCCTCGAGGAGCGCACCGCGGTGCTCACCTCCGCGACCCTCGCGCTCGGCGGCCGCTTCGAGCCGGCGGCCGGGGAGGTGGGCCTGGCCCGCCGGGATCGGGTCGCCGAGGACGAGCTGCCGCCGCGGGCGGAGACGAGCGCATGGGCCGGGCTCGATGTGGGCAGCCCCTTCGAGTACCGGCGCCAGGGCATCCTCTACACCGCGCGGCATCTGCCGCAGCCGGGCCGGGACGGGCCCTCCCCGGCGATGCTGGATCACCTCACCGAGCTGGTGGAGGCTTCCCGGGGCGGAGCGCTGTGCCTGTTCTCCTCACGCCGCGGCGCGGAGCTCGCGGCCGAGCACGTGCGCGCCCGGTTGGATCTGACGATCGCCGTACAGGGCGAGGACTCGATGGCGAATCTGGTGCGGACCTTCCGCGAGGACGAGGACGCGAGCCTCTTCGGCACCCTCACCCTGTGGCAGGGCGTGGACGTCTCGGGACGGTCGCTGCGGCTGGTCACCATCGACCGGATCCCGTTCCCCCGCCCGGATGATCCGTTGACCGCGGCGCGGCAGGAGCGGATCGGGCGCCATGGCGGCAACGGTTTCATGACGATCTCGGCACAGCACGCCGCACTGCTGCTCGCCCAGGGTGCCGGGCGCCTGATCCGCTCCGACGAGGATCGCGGCATGGTCGCGGTGCTGGATCCGCGCCTGGCGACGGCGCGCTACGGGAGCTTCCTGCGGGAGTCGATGCCGCCGCTGTGGCCGACCGCGGACCCGGAGATCGCCCTGGCGGCGCTGCGCCGTCTCGCGGACGGCTGACCTCGCGGACGACGGAGCGCTGGGCCACTCCGTCCGGAGGGCGGCCAGGGCTGCTCAGACCGCCCGCAGCACCGCCACGACCTTGCCGAGGATCTCGGCGTGATCGCCGAGGATCGGGGCGAAGGCCGGGTTGTGGGGCATCAGCCAGACGTGGTCGTCGCGCTGCACGAAGGTCTTCACCGTCGCCTCGCCGTCGATCATCGCGGCCACGATCTCGCCCTTCTCCGCGGTGCTCTGCGACCGCACGACCACCCAGTCGCCGTCGCAGATGGCGGCGTCGATCATCGAGTCCCCGACCACCTGGAGCAGGAACAGGTCACCGTCACCCACCAGTCGTTGGGGGAGGGTGAAGACGTCCTCGACGTGCTCCTCGGCAGTGATCGGGACTCCGGCGGCGATCCGTCCCACCAGGGGGACGGCCACGGAGTTCGGGATGATCTCGGGCTCCGGCGCGGAGGACGGCGGAGCCGGGGCGTCGTCCGCGTCGGGCATCACCACCTCCATCGCACGCGGTCGCTTGGGGTCGCGACGCAGGAACCCCTTGCGCTCGAGCGACTGCAGCTGATGGGCGACCGATGAGGAGGAGGTCAGCCCGACCGCGTCACCGATCTCGCGCATGGTGGGCGGGTAGCCGTGCGCGGCCACCGCCTCGTTGATCGTCTCCAGGATCAGCCGCTGACGACGCGTGAGGCCCGCGGTGCGCTCATCCGCCGGAGCGTCGTCGCGCAGCGGGATCGGCTGGGGGGTGCTCGGCGTCATCGTGCGGCCTCCTGGCGTCGTCTGTCGGACCCGTGCGGTTCCGTTGTCCTGTCACCCAGGGTAGAGCGGTGCACCCCGGAAGCCAAACATGTGTTCGAGGTTTCTGTTGCGTGTCGCGAGCTGCCCGGGTTACAGTCGCACAGACATTCGATCGAACAGGAGTTCGGATATGCGTACCGATATCGCCACGGTCCTTCCCATCCCGTCGCGGGTCACGTCTCGTCACGACGTCGCTCCTCGAGCGCGCGTTCGACTCGAGCCGACCCGTCGCGGGCGCCTGCTGATCACCGCGCTCGCCTTCGTCCTCGGCCTGCTCGTCGCCGGTGCCGTGCTGCTGTCGGTGGACCTGCCCGCACTGGCGGGCACCGAAAGCGAGCAGCCCGTGACGATCACCGTCGAGGCCGGCGACACCCTGTGGGGCTTCGCCGAGCAGTACGCGCCGGAGGGCGTGAGCGCACAGGAGTTCATCACCGAGGTGCGCGTGCACAACCAGCTGCCCACCGGCCGCGTCACGGCCGGTCAGGAGATCGAGCTGCCGTTCCTGGAGGATGCGGCCCGCTGAGCCGGTCGGGGGCCGGTATTCTGGGCGGATGCACTGCCCGTTCTGCCGCCATCCCGACTCCCGCGTCGTCGACTCCCGCACGTCCGACGACGGCGCGACGATCCGTCGTCGGCGACAGTGCCCCCACTGCTCCCGACGCTTCTCGACGTCGGAGACCGCCTCCCTCTCCGTGCTCAAGCGCTCCGGGGTCAGCGAGCCGTTCAGCCGAGCCAAGGTGATCTCCGGGGTGCGCAAGGCCTGTCAGGGGCGTCCCGTCAGCGATGACCAGCTGGCGATGCTCGCCCAGCGGGTGGAGGAGAGCATCCGCTCCAGCGGCCTCGCGGAGATCGCCGGCGATCAGGTCGGCCTCTCGATCCTGCAGCCGCTCCAGGAGCTCGACCTGGTCGCCTATCTGCGCTTCGCGAGCGTCTACCGGGGCTTCGAATCGCTCGAGGACTTCGAGGCGGCGATCGCACGGCTGCGCGCGGAGATGCCGCAGGACGGGGACCCGGCAGCGGAGTCGAGCGTCTGAGGCCGTCCGCCACAGCGCGGGACGTGTCCGATGGCACGTGATGCGGGCGGAATCTTGCCACATCTCGGATGCGGTGCGGGGGCACCGGCGGATGTGCATAAGATATGCCTCGTGCGCTCATGCAGCGCACAACTGATCGGCGGTCGTGGAGGGGAAGCCACGGCCGCCGATCGCGGTCCGGGGAGGCGGCCGCCGCACTCGCCCCGCCGCACTCGCCCCACCGCACTCACTCCGCGATGCCGGCAGGCAGCTCCCGGGCGTGGACCATGCCGAGATGCTGGGTGGAGCGGCTCATCGCCACGTACAGGTCCCCGGCGCCGTGGGCGTCGATCAGCTCCGCCGGCTCGACGATCACCACGGCGTCGAACTCGAGGCCTTTGGCATCCTGAGCGGTCATCACCGCGATCTCGTCGTCCACGCCCGCCGAGCCCGCACCGATGACCGGCAGCGACCTGCGGGCGCGCAGGGCGCCGACGAGGGTGTCGAGCCGCTCCTGCGCCGCGATCACGGCGATCCGTCCCAGTCGCTGCCCGTGCACCGCCACCACCGCCTCGGCGGTGGCTGCGGCGAGCCCGGTGGCTGGGACCCGCTCGATCAGCGGGCCCCGGTCGCCCTCGCGCACGGAGCTCACCGGCGTCACCGGCAGCTCGTGGGCCTGCGCCATCGCCACCGCGCGATCCATGATCCGGCTCGGCGTGCGGTAGTTGACCGTGAGGTGCTCGACCTGGAGTCGATCCTGGATGTAGGGGGAGAGCGCGGCGGCCCAGGAGTCGGTGCCGCCGGCGGAGGAGGTCTGGGCGACGTCGCCCACCACCGTGAACGATTTCGTGGGCGCCCGTCGCATCAGGGCCCGCCAGCTCATGGGGGAGTGCTCCTGCGCCTCGTCGACCACCACGTGCCCGTAGGTCCAGCTCCGCTCCGAGGAGGCGCGCTCGGCCAGGGTCCGGCCGTCGCGGATGTGGCTGACCTGGTCGGCGAGGTCCTCGGCACGGATGATCCCCGAGGTGTCGATGTTCTCGATCACCTTGCGGGCGTACTCGACCTCCGACCGTCGGCGCTCGGCATCGTCCCGGGCCCGGGCCTCGCTCGGCGCATCGTCCTCGCCGAGCAGCTCGGCGACCTCGTCCAGCAGCGGGACGTCCTCGACCGTCCAGGGGGAGTCCTTGGGGCGGACCAGCAGGTCCACCTGAGCCGCCAGCGACCGTGGGGCGGCCTCCCGCAGCCGCTCGGGACGGGAGAACAGGATCCGCAGGAAGCCCTGCGGGGTGTAGGGGAGCCAGGCCAGGTTCAGCTGGCGCTTGACCTCGGGATCGTGGCGCAGATCCGAGAGCAGGTCCGGGCGATCCTCGGGGATGACGGTGTGGCCCTGTCTGCGCAGGGACTTCTCGTAGCTCTCCACCAGGCGGTCCATCGCTGCACGGACGAAGACCGCACGGGCGGCGTTGTGGGGCTTGTGGGACGCTCGGGCCTCGCGCCGGGCAGAGCGGACCGCGTCCGGCGTGAGGGTGATCGGGGTGCCGTCGATGCGCAGCTCGACCTCGGCCTGCGGGATCACCTGACGCTGCCTGACCGCTCGGCCGAGGAGCTCGGCCATGGCGGCATCGCCCTTGAGGCGGGCGGTGGCGTCCTGGTCATGCAGGAAGGTCTGGACCCCGGGGAACAGCTCGCCGGGCGTGAGCATCACGACTCCGGATTCGCCGAGGCTCGGCAGCACTCGCTCGATGTAGCGCAGGAAGCCCGGGGTGGGGGCCATGATCAGCACGCCGGTGTGCTCCAGCCGCCGACGGTGGGTGTAGAGCAGGTACGCCGCCCGGTGCAGGGCGACGGCGGTCTTGCCGGTGCCGGGCCCTCCCTGGACCACCAGCACGCCGCGGTTCTCGGAGCGGATGATGCGGTCCTGCTCGGCCTGGATGGTGGCCACGATGTCGCCCATCCGGCCGGTGCGCTTCCCGGAGACGGCGGCGAGCAGCGCACCCTCGCCCTGGAGCACGACATCGTGGTCGGGATCCGCGAGCACGGAGGGGTCCAGGACGTCGTCCTCGAGGCCGGACACGGTGCGGCCCCGGTTGATCAGGTGTCGCCGCAGCCGGACCGAGAGCCGGTCGGTGCTGGTGGCTCGGTAGAACGCGGCCGCGGCGGGGGCGCGCCAGTCCACCAGCAGCTGCTCCCGCTCGGAGGTGAACAGGCCGATGCGGCCGATGTAGTGGCGGGCCGCATCATCCATGTCGAGACGGCCGAAGACCAGGCTCCGGGACACGGAGCGCAGCAGCGCGAGTCGGTCCTCGTACAGCGCCATGAAGGAATCGCGCTCGGAGCGGTTCTGGTGGGTCGAGGCGTGCTGTGATCCCTGGATCGTGTCGAGATTGTGCTCGATCTGGGCGATCAGCTCGTCCAGCCGTCGGTAGAGACGGTCGGCGTACGTCTGTTCACGTGCGATCTCCCGGGCGATCTGTTCCTCAGCGTCGTCCACGGCCCTGCCTCTCACCCTGTGCGTCCTCTAGCGGTGCCCGTCTCCGGCGGACCCCGGATCGGCGAAGCACGGTGGTCCATTATGGTGGACGGGCCTGGGTGCGCGCGCCATCAGGTGATCCACGTCCAATCGGCCGCGAGGGAGGAGCCACGATGCGAGACCCTCGCGATCTGTATCGGTTCGAGTCGACCGAGGTCCTGGAGGCCGTTCCGCGCTCCGGGCTCACGCTGGTGCATGCTCTGCCGGGGATGGTCGATGCCGGCAACGCCTGCCGCATCGCCGCCACCTATCTGCGGGACGAGCTGCGCCACCTGCGCCTGGTCTCCTTCGACACCGATGAGCTGCTCGACTATCGCGGTGCCCGCCCGCACGCGACCTTCGACGGCACCTCCTTCGTGGAGGTGGAGGTCCCCGAGCTCACGCTCTCGCTGATGTACGACGAGCAGGACCGGCCCTTCCTCTTCCTCGACGGCCCGGAGCCGGACCTGCAGTGGCGCCGCCTGGCCGAGGCCCTGATCGATCTCGTGGAGTACTTCGACGTCGAACGAGTGGTCGGCATGCAGGGGGTGCCCATGGCCGTGCCCCACACCCGCCCGATCGGTCTGTTCGCGCATGCCAACGACCCCTCCCTGCTGGGCCGTCCGGGCGCCGGGGCGACGCCGGCCCCCGGGACCACTCCCGACCTCGGGGAGGAGGGGACCCCGGAGCTGGTGATCCCGGCGGCCTTCAGCACTCTGCTCGAGCACCGGCTGGGCCGGGCCGGTCACCCCGCGATGGGCTATGCCGCCCAGATCCCGCACTACCTGGCTCGGACCGACTTCCCGGCCGGCGCGCTGGCACTGCTGCGGCGGGTCAGCGAGGCGGCCGGGCTCGACCTCCCGCTGGTCCACCTCGGAGACCTCACCGATGCCGCCACGGTGGCGCTGCAGGGGTCCCTCGAGCAGAACGGGGAGGTGCGTCAGATCGTCGGCGCACTCGAGGAGCAGTACGACTCGCTGGGCGAGAGCGAGGACTCCTCGCCGCTGGCGACCACGATGGACCTCCCGACGGCCGACGAGATCGGCGAGCACTTCGAGCGCTTCCTCGCCGATCACGACAGCGACTCCCCGGAGGATCCCCCGTCGCTGTGAGCGCCGGTGCGGAGCGGTCCGCGGCCGTGAGGGCCCCGATCGACCGCAGTTCGTTACCTCTTCGTGATCCGGTCGTGATCAACTCCGTGTGAACCGGGCCACGGTCATGACAGAATGGAGTCGTTGCGGTGATGCAGGTCCGGCAGGACAGTCCGACGACGGTGCCTCGGCACAGCAGTACGGCTTGCACCTGACGCCACCCGCTCCGGCGGGGGACGGCTTCACGCGGCACCGCGATCGCGTCGTGCGATCGATGAAGGACGACACAGAAGGTGACAGGTATGGCACAGGGCTCGGTCAAGTGGTTCAACGCCGAAAAGGGCTACGGATTCATCGAGATCGACGGAGGCGGCGCAGACGTCTTCGTGCATCACAGCAAGATCGACATGGACGGCTACCGCGCCCTCGACGAGGGTCAGCGCGTGGAGTTCGAGGTCAGCCAGGGCGACAAGGGGCCTCAGGCCGAGCAGGTTCGCCCCGTCTGATCGACGGCACCTCCGTCAACATCACGGACCGGGCAGGAGCAATGCGCTCCTGCCCGGTCCGTCGTCGTCCGGGCCGCTCGCGCTCACCGGGTGATCTCACCGGGTGATCTCACCCGTTGATCTCAGCGTGACCGCAGCACGCGTCCGGCACGGGCGAGCGCCTCGACCTGGGGCCGGCTCGCCAGACGCACCGAGACCGCATCAGAACGCAGGTCGCGGTCGATGCCCTCGGGGAGCGGGCGCCGGGAGGCGAGCAGGACGCAGTTCCCCCGCCGCTTGCCCGAGAGATGGGCGGGCTCGGCGATGACGCCGACGTGCGGGAAGACGGCGGACAGGGTGGCGACCTCGTCCGCCATCAGGCCGCTGCCCGGCGGCGCCGCGCAGTTGGCCAGATAGATCCCGCCCTCGCGCAGCACCCGGTCGGCGTGGGCGGCCGCCTCCGACGTGGTGAGCTCCGCAGGCGTGACCATCCCGCTGAAGACGTCCCTGACCAGGACGTCGAACCGATCCTCGCGCCAGGAGGCGAGGGCGCTGAGCGCGTCCTCGGTGCGCAGTCTCAGCTGTGGTGAACGGGGAAGGTCGAACCAGTCCCGCACCTGCTGGGCGAGCAGCTCGTCGATCTCCACCACGGTCTGCCGGGTGCGCGGATGGCGGGCGACGATCGCCCGTGGCAGCGAGCAGCCGCCCCCGCCCAGGTGCGCGAGCTGGGGCGCGGAGGTCGGGGTGCCGCCCGGTGTGACCGTGGTGCCCGAGCCCTCCGGTGCCGGGAGCTCTGCGAGGTGGCGGTCGATCACCAGCAGCATCCAGCGCATGTACTCGAACACCAGGTGCTCGGGATCGGGATGCAGATGGGAGGAGGGGACCCCGTTGACGTCCAGCAGCACCGAGCCGTCGTTCTCCAGGGTCAGGCGTGCGGTCCCGGTGGAGACGGGGATCGAGGTGTCCAGGGGGCCGAGATGCGTGAAGGCAGCGCGGCGCGAGCGATCGCGGCGGGGCATCGCCCCACTCTAGGAGACCACCGGCAGCACGGACACCGCGGAGATCCGTGAGACCGCCGGGGGCGGCGATTGCTCCTCCCCATCCCGTGCTCGTCCACCACGTCCGTGGACCCTCTTCGTCTGTCGGCCCCCGCGCATAGCGTTCCCGTCATCGAATCCGCGCAGAGAGCGCCCCGTGCCCACGGAGGAGGAGAACGATGACGCGCACCATGTCCCGCCCAGGAGGAGCCGCGAGACCGGTCAGCGCCGGCACCCGCGCCCTGCGTCTGCGCCTGGCTCGCCTGGATCAGGATCAGGCGGACCTCGAACGCGCCCGGGAGCTGCTGCGCCAGGGCCGATCCCAGCTGGAGGCGGATCCGCGCGCGGCCTTCGAGCTGATCCATCGCGCCGCACTGCGAGGAGCCGGGGTGCTGGTCTCCCGCGCCAACCGAGAGCGGCGCCGGGCGCTGCCGCTGAACGTGTGGACCGCGCTCGAGCGTCTCGGCGGGCAGGACGCCGAGCGGGCGGAGCAGCTGGACCCGCTGGTGGCCGAGAGGGCACGACTGGATCGGGAGGGGGCCTCCCTGCCCGATCCGGTGCTGCTGCACCGTCACCTCGAGGGGACCGGTGCACATCTCGAAACGGTCGCGCAGCGTCTGCTCGAGGACCTTCCCAGCCACGTCACCGAGCTCGCCGACGTCGGCTGATCGCGGCGGGAAGGAGGGCGGCGACCCGGGTAGGATCTCCCACGAGGGAGGTGCCGATGGACGAGTGCGGTGATGCGGGGTCGACGCAGGAGATCCCCGGCATCCTGCACC
This sequence comes from Brachybacterium vulturis, assembly GCF_002407185.1. Lineage (NCBI taxonomy): Bacteria > Bacillati > Actinomycetota > Actinomycetes > Micrococcales > Dermabacteraceae > Brachybacterium > Brachybacterium vulturis. The sequence goes on along the minus strand of NZ_CP023563.1, from coordinate 3,149,952 downwards.
TGGACATGGATGCCTTCTTCGCCTCCGTCGAGGTGCGTGACGACCCCCGGCTGCGGGGCCTGCCCGTGGTGGTGGGCGGTGCCGGTGCGCGCGGTGTGGTCGCCGCGGCCAGCTATCCCGCACGGACCCGTGGCATCCGCTCCGCGATGCCGATGGCCTCGGCGCGGCGACTGGCGCCGGATCTCGTCATCGTCCCACCGCGGATCGAGCACTACCGTCGGATCTCCGCCCGCGTGATGGAGCTGCTCGGCGACGTGGTCGCCGACATCGAGCAGATCAGCGTCGACGAGGCCTTCCTCGACGTGCGCGGCGCGCGTCGGCTGTTCGGCGCCCCGGAGCAGATCGCCGACCTGCTGCGACGCCGGATCCGGGAGGAGCTCGGCCTGCCGAGCTCGGTCGGGGGCTCCGTCTCCCGTGCCGTGGCGAAGATCGCCTCCGCCCGAGCCAAGCCCGATGGGCTGCTCATCGTCCCCGCCGCCCGCACCGCCGAGTTCCTCGCCCCGTTGCCCGTCTCCGTGATCTCCGGCATCGGTCCCAAGGCGCAGGAGGCGCTCGACCGGATCGGCGTGCGCACCATCGGCCAGCTGCGGGAGATCCCCCGCTCCGCATTGGCGCGGGCCGTGGGCCCCCGGGCGCCGGAGATCCTGGCGCTCGCCGACGGCAGCGACCGCACCGGGCTGGGACACCGCACCCGGGACAAGTCGCTGGGGACCGAGCGGACCTGGGACGAGGACCTCACCGACCCCGCAGAGGTGCGGCGGTGCATCACGCAGATGGCGGACGATGTCGCCCGGCAGCTGCGCCGCGGAGACTTCGTGACACGGACCGTCGTGCTCAAGCTCCGCGCCCCGGACGGCACCACCATCACCCGCTCCTCGACGTGGGATCAGCCCACCTCCAGCGGTGAGCGGCTCCGCGAACAGGTGGTCTCGCTGTGGGAGCGGGAGCGCTCCAGGATGCGCCGTGTGCGACTGGTCGGAGTGCGTGCCTCGCATCTGGAGCCGGCCGCCGGCACGCCCGTGCAATCGGAGCTCACCGCCCGGGCAGCGGGCTGGCAGGACCTGGAGGCCGCGATGGATCGGGCGCTCGAGCGCTTCGGCACGCACAGCCTGGGCCGGGGATCGACGCTCTCCGCCGCCGACGGCGCGCAGCGAGGCCCGGCGGACCCCGTCCCGGATCCCGCTGCGTCCTCGCCGGGGCACCCCGCCGAGGACGGGCCGCACCCCCGAGAGCGCGGCGGTCGATGAGGGCGCAGCAGTGACCCCGTGTGATGCCGTACCGTGACTGTTCACATAATCCAGGAACAGGATCTAAACTGGAGGCACCACCGATGAGGGCCAGGTTCCTCGTTCGGTGGATGTGCGCCGACCGGCGCGAGAGGACGGGGACAAGGAGCGGGATCATGCCGCTGTCTGAACACGAGCAGAGGATGCTCGACGAGATGGAGCGTCAGCTCTTCGCTGATGATCCGCGCCTCGCACGAGCTTTCGCACCGAAGACGCCGCCGCGACGCAGCGGGCGTCGGATCCTCATCGGCCTGAGCGCCGTCGTCGTGGGACTCATCGTCCTCGTGCTGGCGGTGAGCCTCCCGGCGATCTGGCTGGGCGTGATCGCCTTCATCGGCATGCTCGCCGGTGCGGTCTACGCGGTCACGGGATCCGGCAGCTCCTCGGAGGGCAAGGGCACCGCCGACGGCGACGGAGGCGGCGGAGGATCCGGTCCCGCCGCTCCCGGCGGGGACGACGGCGGCACCTTCATGCGCAAGATGGAGGAGCGCTGGGAGAAGCGGGCAGGAGACGACCCCCGCTCCTGATCGCCCGCCACGGCGATGCGGCACGACCGCACTGACGGACCACGATGCCCCGGCTCTGCGCCGGGGCATCGTCATGTCCGCAGCCGGCAGGTGACCGATCGGTCGACGCTCCGGCAGGGGCGACTCCGGCAGCGGTGACTCCGGCAGGGGCGACTCCGGTGGGGTGACAGAGCTCGCCGCCGCGCGTCCTCCCCGCGACTCCCCACATTCCTCCACCGCGGCTCTCCCCGCCCCTCCACCTCGCTCCCTGCCTCTCAGCATCCCCGCCGGGGGCGCTCTGGCCTGCGGTTCTGTCGACCGCGATGCTGCGAAGCTGGCGTGAGGGCAGTGGGGGACGGAGCTGGAGCTCCCTGGGAGACATGCCCGACGGGAATTTCCCCCCACCTCACACCACCTCTCTGACCTGGTGCGTTATCGCGTCGAGGGCACGATTCTGGGGTTTCTGGGTCCAGTGGTGGGGGGTAGTGGGGTAAAGTGGAGTGCGTTGGGAGGAGAGGGAGTCCGGATCGCGAGTCGCGGCAGGTGAAGGAGGGCGCTGATGTTTCTCGGCACCTTCACGCCCAAGCTCGATGAGAAGGGCCGCCTGATCTTCCCGGCGAAGTTCCGCGACGAGCTCGCCTCGGGACTGGTCATGACACGTGGACAGGAGCACTGCATCGCCGTGTATCCGCTCATGGAGTTCCGCCAGAAGCTCGAGGACGCCCGTCGGGCGCCCACCACCGACAAGCGCATCCGTGACTACCTGCGGGTGCTGCTCTCCGGCGCGGAGGACGTCATCCCGGACAAGCAGGGCCGCATCACCATCCCGGGCCATCTGCGCGGCTACGCGGACCTGGACCGGGAATGCGCCGTCATCGGTGCTCTGGACCGGCTCGAGATCTGGTCGCTCCCGGCCTGGGAGACCTACCTCGAGCAGAAGGAGGAGGGCTTCGCGGAGACCTCCGAGGAGGTGATCCCCGGCCTGTTCTGAGCTCGGCCCGAAGGATCTCCGTCCTGTGAGACCTCTCGTCGTTCCCGCCCCGACGCAACTTCCCCGGTGGCGGGTCGGGAACGACGAGGAATCTGGCAGGACGGCATCGCGGAGAGTTCGCGGAGCCGGGCAGGTGCAGGACCCGGACCACCACAGACAGCACGGCAGCACCGACCCAGGGGAGGGGTGACATGGATCAGACGCAGAGCGGCCGGTCAGCAGAGGACCGGCACGTCCCCGTCCTCCTGGACACCTCGGTCCAGCTCCTCGCCCCAGCGCTGCAGGAGCCGGGAGCGATCCACCTCGACGCCACGGTCGGGATGGGGGGCCACGCCTCCGCCGTGCTCCGGGCCGCGCCGGGCGCGCGACTGGTCGGCATCGACCGCGACCCCCAGGCGCTCGTCCTCGCACGGGAGCGGCTGGACCGCGACGGGGTGGGGGAGCGGGCCACGCTGGTGCATGCCACCTACGACCAGATCCCCGAGGTGCTCGCGGATCTCGGACTGCCCGGCGCGCACGGCGTGATGATGGACCTGGGTCTGTCCAGCTTCCAGATCGACACCACGGACCGCGGCTTCTCCTATGCCGTCGACGCGCCGCTGGACATGCGGATGGACCCGTCGTCCGACGGGCCCACGGCCGCGGACCTGCTGCGGGACCTGCCGGAGGCGGAGATCGCCCGCATCCTGCGCGACCTCGGCGACGAGCGCTTCGCGAAACGGATCGCGCGCCGTCTCGTCGAGCAGCGCCAGGAGGCGCCGCTGACCCGCAGCGGCCAGCTCGTCGAGCTCCTGGAACGAGCGATCCCGGCGGCCTCCAAGGCCAGCGGGGGGCATCCGGCCAAGCGCACCTTCCAGGCGCTGCGGATCGCCGTGAACGAGGAGCTCGAGATCCTCGCCTCGGCGGTCGAGTCCGCCCTCGACTGTCTCCACCTCGACGGCCGCATCGTCGTGGAGTCCTACCACTCCGGCGAGGACCGGCTGGTCAAGACGGCGTTCACCCGTCGCACCCGCTCCTCCGCGCCACCCGGGTTCCCGGTCGAGCTGGAGGAGCACAAGCCCACCTTCTCCCCGCTCGTGCGCGGCGCCCTCCAGGCCGACGACGCCGAGCGCGCCACCAACTCCCGCGCAGCCTCCGTCCGGCTGCGTGCCCTGACCCGCACCCGACCCGACCAGGGAGCACACTGAGATGGCCAGCACGTCTGCCGTTCATGCACCCGCGATCCGCCCGGTTCGAGGGACCCGGCGCTCCTCCGCTGCGCGACCCGGGCTGACGGTCGTCACCACGCCCAGGACCGCGGGCAGCTCGATGCCGTTCACCATGCTGTGCACGCTGATCGTCGTGGCGACCCTCGCCGCACTGCTCTACCTCAACATCCAGATGTCGGACACGAGCTACGAGATCACCCGGCTGCAGGGTCAGTCCCAGCGGCTCACCGAGGAGAGCCAGGCGCTCGCCGAGACCGATGAGCGCCTGGGCACGCCGCAGGAGCTCGCACGCCAGGCGCGTGAGATCGGCATGGTCCCGGTGTCGGATCCGGCATATATCGACCTCGACACGGGCGAGATCATCGGGGAGACGTCCCCGGCGGCGCAGACTGGTGCCACTCCGGAGCTGACGCAGGTGCCCGAGAGGGTCGCCGTGCCGCCGGCGCAGATCTATGACGAGCCCACCGCCTACCACGGCATGGGCAACGAAGGGGCCTGAGGATGACGCCACCGCACAGCAGCAGGCGGACCACCACCCGCAGCACGGGCGGTGCTCGCAAGCCCCGCTCCGGTGGCACGGGACGAGCCCTCATCCCGCCGGCGAGGGTCGGCGACCCCTCCACCCGGCATCGGCTGCTCATCAGCGTGATCCTGGTGGCCGTCCTCGCACTGTCCGGACGCCTGATCTGGGTGCAGGGCCTGGATGCGAGCGCCCGTGCCGAGGAGGCGATCGCCCAGCGCACCGTCACCCGCACCATCCCCGCCCTCCGCGGCGACATCACCGACCGCCACGGCACCACCCTGGCCAGCTCCGTCGAGCGCTACGACCTGTGGGTCAACCAGCTCCAGGTCGACGGATACCTCGAGAACTCGAAGACCGCCGAGGTCACCGGGGTGAAGGCGGCCGCGCAGGATCTCGCCCCGGTCCTCGGCTGGAGCGTCTCGAAGACCGAGGAGGCGCTCACCGGCGACGCCGGGTTCTCCTATCTGCGCAAGAGCATCGAGCCCGAGGTGCGAGATGCCGCGCTCTCGCTGCGCATCCCCGGCATCGGTGCGGATCGGGTGGCGGAGCGGATCTACCCGGCCGGCTCCGTCGGCGGGAACATCCTGGGATTCGTCGGCGCCGACGGCGCCGCGCTGGCCGGCACCGAGCTCTCGTTCGACGACGAGCTCAGCGGCACCGACGGCAAGACCACCTACGAGCGCGGAGCGCAGGGCCAGATCATCCCCACCGGGAGGCAGGAGACCACCCCGGCGGTCGACGGCGAGGACGTGGTGCTCACCATCGACCGGGATCTGCAGTGGAAGGCGCAGCAGATCGTCGCCGGCGCCGTCGAGACGTGGGGCGCCACCGGGGGCAGCGCCGTCGTCTACAACGCGCACACCGGTGAGGTGCTCGCCCTCGCCGAGCACCCCAGCTTCGACCCCAACACGCCCGGCGCCTTCGCGCCCGAGGACCTCGGCAACCGCTCGATCTCCAACGTGTTCGAGCCCGGCTCCACCGGGAAGCTGTTCACCCTCGCCGCCGCGATCGAGGAGGGGACGGTCACTGCCGAGTCGCAGTACGAGATCCCCTATGAGATGTGGTTCGACGGCCACCGCGTCAAGGATTCGCATCAGCACCCGGACCAGCGCCTCACCCTCGCCGGCGTGCTCAGGTACAGCTCGAACGTCGGCACCGTGCAGATCGCCGAGACCCTCACGCCCGAGGTGCGCTACGACTACCTCAAGGCCTTCGGCCTGGGGACGAAGACCGGGGTGGAGCTGCCGGGCGAGTCCGCCGGGGTCGTCCATCCGGTCGAGGAGTGGCAGGGGCGCACCCGCTACACGACCGCCTTCGGCCAGGGATACAGCGTCAACGCTCTGCAGATGGTCACCGCCGTCGGCACCTTCGCCAACGACGGCGTGCGGGTCCAGCCCTCCCTGATCAAGGGCATCCAGCAGGATGACGGCTCCGTGCGACCGCTCGGCGAGCCGCAGAGCACGCGCGTCGTCTCCGGCGAGACCGCCGCGACCATGCGCGCGCTGATGGACAACTCGGTGGACGAGGAGACGTCCTCCGCCGCGGTGGACGGCTACGCGGTCGCCGGCAAGACCGGCACCGCCCAGGTCGGCGACGGCACCTACACCGCCTCCTTCATCGGCTTCGCCCCCGCGGACGACCCCGATCTGGTGGTGGGCGTGTTCGTCTTCGGGCTGAGCTCCTTCATCTCCGGCAGCCGCGCCGCGGCCCCCGCCTTCTCCGAGCTGACCACCTTCGCGCTCCAGAACCAGGGCATCGCCCCGACCGGCGTGCCCGGTCGTGAGCTCGAGAACGAATGGTGAGCGCATGATGACCTCGATGACCGAACCCGTCCCCGAACCGGCGCGTCCGCGGCGTGCCCGCGGGGCGAGCGCGGCGGACCTCGCCCACCTGCTCGGCGCCCCCGTGCCCGACGTGGCCGGCGGGGCAGCCGAGCGCATGCTGCTCGGCGTCACGCTCGATTCGCGCTCCGTGGAGCCCGGTGATCTCTGGTGCGCGCTGCCCGGCGCCCATGCCCATGGTGCGCAGTTCGCCGCGCAGGCCGCCGGTCTCGGCGCCTCGATGGCGCTCACCGACCCCGCAGGTCGTGAGCGCTGCGAGGCCGCGGGACTGCCCGTGCTCGTGGTCGAGGACCCGCGCACCGCCACCGCGACCGCGGCGGCCGTGGTCCAGGGCAGACCCGCCGATCGCCTGGCCACCATCGGCGTGACCGGCACCAACGGCAAGACCTCCATCACCACCGCGATCACCCGCACCCTGCTCGAGCTCGCGGTCCCGGCCGGGGCGATCGGCACCAGCGGCACCAGCTACCGCGACGCGCGCGGTGCGGACCACGCGATCGGCACCGTCCGCACCACTCCCGAGGCTCCTGAGCTGCACGGACTGCTGGCGCGGATGGTCGAGGACGACGTCGAGGTGGTCTCCATGGAGGTCTCCAGCCACGCCCTGGTCCTGCACCGCGCGGACGAGGTCGTCTACGACGTCGCCTGCTTCACCAACCTCACCCAGGATCACCTCGACTTCCACGGCACGATGGAGAACTACTTCCAGGCCAAGCGGCTGCTGTTCACCCCTGCGCACGCACGGCGGGGCATCGTCTGCGTGGACGACGAATGGGGTCGCCGGCTGGCCCGCGAGGCGCAGATCCCGGTGACGACCTTCACCACCCGGGCCGACGTCGAGGCCGACCACCGGGCCGGCCCTCATCGTCCCCAGGGCTACGGCTCCACCTTCGAGGTCGAGGGCCCGGAGGGTGCCCGCACCCTGCAGGCGGCACTGCCCGGACGCCACTACGTCGCCAACACCCTGGCCGCCGAGCTGCTGCTGGCCGCGATCGGACACACCGGCGAGGAGGTCGCCGAGGCGCTCGGCCGGGCCGGGACGGTCCCCGGGCGGATGGAGCCCGTGGCCCTCGACCCGATCCGCGGCATCGTCGACTACTCCCACACCCCCGACGCCCTCGAACAGACGCTCTCCACCCTCCGCGGGGTCCCCGGGACCCGCCGCGTCCTCGTGGTCATGGGCGCCGGCGGCGACCGCGACCGCGGCAAGCGCCCCCGCATGGGGGAGGTCGCAGCACGCCTCGCGGACGTGGTGATCGTCACGGACGACAACCCGCGCACTGAGGATCCGGCAGCGATCCGTCGCGAGGTGCTCGACGGCATCCCTGACCGCACGAACGCGCAGGTCCACGAGGTGGGTGGGCGCGGAGAAGCGATCGCCCTGGCCGCGTATCTGGCGGACGTGTCCGACACCATCCTGGTCGCGGGCAAGGGCGCCGAGACCGGGCAGCAGATCGGCGGTATCGTCCAGCCGTTCGATGACCGCCTCCGACTGCGGGATGCACTGCGGGATGCGCACACGGCGCGCGGAGACGCCGACGACATGGACGAAGGACGCTGAACATGCTCCAGACCACGGCACGGGAGATCGCCGACCTCACCGGCGGCGCACTCGTGGGAGGTGCGACCGGCGATGAGCTCGTCACCGGCACCGCAGGTATCGACTCGCGCGACATCGGCCCCGGCGACCTGTTCGCCGCCTTCCGCGGCGAGCATGTCGACGGCCATGCCTTCCTCGACGCCGCGCGACGGGCCGGAGCCGTCCTCGCCCTGGTGAGCGAGGACCACGGGATCCCGGCGGTGCAGGTCGACGACGTCCGGGAGGCGCTGTCCGCACTCGCTCGCGGTCAGCTCGCCCGTGCTCGCCAGGAGAACCCACAGCTGGTGGTGCTCGCGGTGACCGGCAGCGCCGGCAAGACCGGCACCAAGGACCTGCTGGGCACGATCCTCGGTGCGGCCGGGCCCACCGTGGCCCCCGTCGGCAGCCTGAACAACGAGCTCGGCCTGCCGCTGACCGTGCTGCGAGCGACCGCGGAGACCCGCTTCCTGGTGCTCGAGATGGGGGCTCGCGGCATCGGGCACATCGCCCAGCTCACCGCGATCGCCCGGCCCGACATCGCGCTCGTGCTCAACGTCGGCTCCGCCCACCTCGGCGAGTTCGGCAGCATCGACGCCATCGCACAGGCCAAGGGCGAGCTGGTGGAGGCCCTGGCACCCGGTGGACGGGCGGTCCTGAACGCCGAGGACCGGCTCGTCGCCGGTATGGCCGAGCGCTCCTGCGCCCCCGTCGTCACCTGGGGATTCACCACCGGTGATGTCCGTGGCGGCGAGCTCTCCCTGGACGATCAGGCCCGGGTGAGCTTCGCGCTCGAGATCCCGGAGGGCCTGACCACCCTGGACGGTGACCCGGTGGGCGCGGGCAGCTTCCCGGTGCGCCCGGATCTGCTGGGCGAGCACCAGGCCGCCAATGTGCTGGCGGCGCTGACCGCCGCCCTGGTCGCCGGGGTCGCACCCGCCGCGGCCGCCGCCGCCCTCGACGGGGCCACCCTCGCCTCTGCGCAGCGGATGCAGGCACTGCGCGCCGGCGGTGCGCTGATCATCGACGACGCCTACAACGCCAACCCCGATTCCATGAAGCAGGCGCTGAAGACGCTCGCGCACCTCGGTCGCAGCCACCGCACCATCGCGGTGCTCGGCGAGATGCTGGAACTGGGCCCGGACAGCGTGCGGCTGCACGACGAGATCGGTCGCCTCGCGGTGCGGCTGAACATCGGCCAGCTGTACGTGGTCGGCGACGGTGCCGCGCCCATCCACCACGGGGCGAGCCTCGAGGGCAGCTTCGGCGGGGAGTCCGAGCACCTCGACACCGTCGAGGAGGCCATCGCCGAGCTGGAACGGACCGTGCGGCCCGGGGACGCGGTGCTGCTGAAGTCGTCCCGTGATGCGGGACTGCGCCGTATCGCGGGCCCCCTCGTGGAGCACCTCGGGCGGCGCGCCGACCACGACGGACTGCAGACAGGAGCCGATCAGTGATCGCGATCATCGTCTCGGGGGCGATCGCACTCGTGCTGTCGATCTTCGGCACGCCCCTGTTCATCAAGGTCCTCGAGCGCCGGGGCTACGGGCAGTTCGTCCGCGACGACGGTCCCACCACGCACGCCACCAAGCGCGGCACCCCGACCATGGGCGGCGTCGCGATCATCCTGGCGGTGATGGCGGCCTACTTCCTCACCCACCTGGTGCTGTGGACCTCTCCCAGCGTCTCCGTGCTGCTGGTGCTGTTCCTGACCGTCGGCCTCGGGATCGTCGGCTTCCTCGACGACTACCTCAAGATCTCCCAGCAGGACAGCACCGGCCTGCGCCCCCGGTACAAGCTGGTCGGCCAGTTCCTGGTCGCGACCGCCTTCGCCGTGATGGCCCTGCTGTTCCCGGACGAGAACGGGCTGACCCCGGCGTCCATGCACGTCTCCTTCGTGCGCGACGTCCCCTGGCTGGACCTCGCCTTCCTGGGCACCGTGGTCGGCTTCCTGCTCTTCGCCATCTGGGCGAACTTCCTGGTCGCCGCCTGGTCCAACGGGGTGAACCTCACCGACGGCCTCGACGGCCTCGCCAGCGGTGCGACCATCATCTTCACCGGTGCCTATCTGATCATCAGCTTCTGGCAGTGGCGGCAGGTGTGCAACGTCGACCTCGACGCCGGGGGCCTCGTGCACTGCTACGACGCCCGGGACCCGTTGGACACCGCCGTGCTGTGCGCGGCCATCATCGGCGCCTGCGTCGGCTTCCTGTGGTGGAACACCTCGCCCGCGAAGATCTTCATGGGCGACACCGGCTCCCTGGCCCTCGGCGGCGCGATCGCGGGCCTGACGATCACCTCCCGCACCGAGATCGTCGGCGCGGTCATCGGCGGTCTGTTCGTGATCATCTCGCTGTCGGTCATCATCCAGGTCGCCAGCTTCAAGCTCACCGGCAAGCGCGTGTTCCGGATGGCCCCGCTGCAGCATCACTTCGAGCTCAAGGGGTGGAACGAGGTCACCATCGTGGTGCGCTTCTGGATCGTGGCGGGCATCCTCGCCGGCATCGGGCTGGGCATCTTCTACCTCGACGCCCTGCCGAGGCTCACCTCATGAGCATCCCCGCGCCCGGGGGTCCCGCCCTGGAGCGCTCCTGGCCGGGCCTGGACGTGAGCGGGCTGCGGATCCTGGTGACCGGCTTCGGGGTCTCCGGCTACGCCATCGCGGACCAGACCCTGCAGCGCGGCGCCCAGGTGCTCGTGGTCGAGGGGGCCGATACCCCGCAGCTGCGGGAACGGGCCCGGATCCTCGAGGTGCTCGGGGTGGAGTTCCGTCTCGGCACCGTCCACACCCTCGAGCTGCCGCAGGATCGCGAGATCGACCTCGTGGTCACCTCCCCGGGCTGGCGCCCCGACCAGCCGCTGCTGGTCGCCGCCCAGGCCGCGGGGATCCCCGTCTGGAGCGAGATCGAGCTGGCCCGCCGGATGCAGGCCGCCGACGGCCCCGCGTGGCTCGGCATCACCGGCACCAACGGCAAGACCACCACTGTCACCATGCTGGAGTCGATCCTGGTCCAGGCCGGGCTGCGCGCCGTCGCCTGCGGCAACGTGGGCCTGCCCGTCATCGAGGCCGCACTGGACCCCGAGGGCTTCGACGTGCTCGCGCTCGAGCTGTCGAGCTTCCAGCTGCACTGGACCGAGCACCTGGACTGCGAGGCGGCCGTGGTGCTGAACGTCAGCGCCGACCACCTGGACTGGCACGGCGGCGCCGCGGCCTACGCCGCAGCCAAGGGCCGCATCTTCGAGGGGGTGCGCACCGCCTGCGTGTACAGCGTCGCCGACCCCGTCACCCGAGAACTGGTCGAGGAGGCGGACGTGGTCGAGGGCGCCCGCGCCGTCGGCCTCACCCTGGGACCTCCCGGCCTCTCCGAGCTCGGGCTGATCGACGGGGTGCTGGTGGACCGGGCCTTCCTCGCCGAGCGGCGCTCGGCCGCCGCCGAGCTCGCCACCCTCGAGGACCTCGCCCACCTGGGTCCGCAGGGCGCCGGCCCCCACCTCGTGCTCGACGCGCTGGCCGCCGCCGCGCTCGCCCGGGCCCACGGGGTCGAGCCCGCCGCGATCCGTGACGGGCTGCGGGCCTATCGGATGGGCAGCCACCGAGCTCAGCACCTCGCCACCATCGACGGCATCGACTACGTCGACGACACCAAGGCGACCAATCCCGCCGCCGCGGCCGCCTCCCTGCGCTCCGCCGAGCGCGTGGTCTGGGTCGCCGGCGGCGACGTCAAGGGCGCGGACCTCGACCCGCTGATCGCCGCGGTGCACGACCGCCTGGCCGGCGTGGTGCTGCTGGGCCTCGACGCCGGTCCGTTCACGACCGCACTGTCGCGACACGCGCCCGAGATCCCTCTGCGGCGCATCGATCCGGGTGACACTGGCGACGACGCCGGGCGATCCCGGCTGATGGAGGATGCGGTGCGGGCCGCCCGCTCGCTCGCCGCCGCCGGTGACGTGGTGCTGCTGGCGCCCGCCGCCGCCTCCATCGACCAGTTCCGTGACTACGCGGAACGGGGGGATCTGTTCGCGGCGGCCGTGTCCCGACTGCCAGGAGAGCACGCATGACGATGGAGGACACCCGCCGGGAGCCCCGTCGGGATGCGCGTCGCTCTGCCGAGGTCGTGCGGCCGGACGAGGAGCACCCGCTGGGCAATATCGGCGGCAGGGTGCGCCAGGGCGTCGGCAGCTGGCTGAAATCCCCGGCGCTCGACTTCTACGGTCTCATCGTCGTCGGCGCGCTGCTGATCAGCGTGGGCCTGGTGATGGTGCTGTCCTCCAGCTCGGTGAGCAACATCTCCCGCGGCGACTCCGGCTTCGCCGGACTGCTGCGCCAGGGCACGTTCGCCGGCATGGGCCTGGTCGCGCTGGCGGTCGCCGCGCTGATGCCGCCGGGCTTCTACCGCCGTGCCGCCTGGTTCCTGTTCGTCCTCGGCCTGGCGCTGCAGTGCCTGGTGCACGTGCCCGGCCTGGGCGTGGAGGTGTACGGCAACCGCAACTGGATCCAGATCGGCTCCCAGCGCCTGCAGCCCTCGGAGTTCCTCAAGCTCGCCCTCGCCGTCTGGCTGGGAGCCGTGCTCGCGATGAAGCGACCGCTGCTGCACCGCCCCTTCCATCTGATCATCCCCCTGCTCCCCGGCGCCGGCGTCGCGCTCGGTCTGGTGATCCTCGGCCACGACCTCGGCACCATGCTGGTGATGGCGATGCTCGTCGCCGGCGCCGTCTGGGTCGCCGGGGTGCCGCGACGCTGGTTCGTCGGCGTCGGGCTGGCCGGGCTGGCGGGCGTCATCGCGCTCACCATCACCAGTGGCAACCGCATGGCCCGCATCAACAACTGGCTCCACGGCACCTGCCCGGGGGACACCTGCCTCCAGTCGGAGCAGGGGCTGATGGGTCTTGCCGAGGGCGGCTGGTGGGGCCTGGGTCTGGGCGAGTCAAGGCAGAAGTGGGGTCGGCTGCCCGCCGCCGAGGACGACTACATCTTCGCGATCATCGGCGAGGAGCTCGGTCTGATCGGCACCCTCGGCGTGCTGGCGCTGTTCACCGCCCTGGCGCTGCTCATGTTCCGGATGATCACCCGGCTCGACGACCACTTCATGCAGATCACCGTCGCGGGCATCAGCGCCTGGCTGCTCGGACAGGCCTTCGTGAACATGATGGTGGTCACCGGGCTGCTGCCCGTCATCGGGGTGCCGCTGCCGTTCATCTCCTCGGGCGGTTCCGCACTGCTGGCCTCCATGACGGCGCTGGGCGTGCTGATCTCCTTCGCGCGGCGGGAGCCGGGCGCGGCGGAGGCGATCGGTGCCCGACTGAGCTCGGTGCGCAGTTCCATCAGCGTGCTGCCCGCTCCGCGCGGGCGCTCCGCCGCGCCCGCGACCGCCCGCTCCGCCCCCGCGAAGCACCCGGTCAAGGGCACGCCGCGTCAGGCTGCCGCGAAGCACCCGGCCAAGGGCACGCCGCGTCAGGCTGCCGCGAAGCGCCCGGCCACGGGCACGCCGCGCTCCTCGTCCTCCCGCACGCGGCGCTCGGGCCGCGGCACCGCTCCCTCCCGAAGGTCCTGATGTCCTCCACCACGCCGCGCATCCTCCTGGCCGGTGGCGGCAGCGCCGGGCACGTCTCGCCGCTGCTGGCCACCGCCGCCCAGATCGCCCGTCGCTGTCCCGAGGCGGAGATCACCGTGCTGGGGACCCCGCAGGGGCTCGAGGTCGACCTGGTGCCCGCGGCCGGCTTCGAGCTGGTCACCATCGACAAGGTGCCCTTCCCCCGTCGTCCGAATGGTGCCGCGCTGCGCTTCCCGGGCCGCTTCCTGAGCACGCTGCGCGAGGTCCGCACCCTGCTGCGCGAGCGCGAGATCGACGTGGTCGCCGGGTTCGGGGGCTACGTCTGCCCTCCCGCCTACCTCGCCGCCGCCTCGCTGCGGCGCCCACTGGTGGTCCATGAGGCGAACCGGCGGCCGGGCCTGGCCAACCGGCTCGGGGCGCCCCGCGCCGCGGCCGTCCTCACCGCCTTCGAGGGCTCGAGCCTGCCCGGCGCCCGCCGCATCGGCATGCCGATGCGGGCAGCGATCGCCCATCTCGACCGCGCCGCACGCCGTGAGGAGGCGGTGCGCAGCATGGGCCTGGACCCCGCCCGCCCCGTGCTGCTGGTCACCGGGGGCTCCCTCGGCGCCCAGCGTCTGAACGCCGCCGTGGCGGAGGCCGCGCAGGCGTTCGTCGACGCCGGTGCGCAGATCCTGCACGTCTCCGGTCGCGGCAAGGCCGAGGACCTCCCCGAGCACGAGGGCTACCGCGTGCTCGAGTACGTGACCGCGATGGAGGACGCCTACGCCGCGGCCGATCTCGCCCTGACCCGCTCCGGCGCCGGGACCGTCAGCGAACTCACCGCCGTCGGCCTCCCCGCCGTGCTGGTCCCGCTGCCCATCGGCAACGGCGAGCAGGCGCTGAACGGGGAGCAGGTCGTCGCCGCCGGCGGCGCCCTGCTGATCCCGGACGCCGAGCTCGACGCCGCGCGCCTCACCGAGCAGGTGCTGCCCCTGCTGCAGGACCGGGACCGGCTGCAGGGGATGAGCGAGGCCGCGCGCGCCTTCGGGATCACCGACGCCGCCGAGGTCATGGCCGACGTGGTGACCGGCGTCGCACGCCGGGCGTGACGCGGGCGAGGCGCCCAGCGGATTACGGTGAGCACATGACTTCTGCCCCCGAGAACGGTTCCCTGCCGCCGGTGACCCCGCGCACGATCCTGCGTGCCGGCGACGTGGTCACCCAGCCGGGCTGGCCGGCGGAGGACGTGCGCTCGGTGCACGTGGTGCGCATCGGCGGAGCCGGGATGAGCGCCGTCGCCCGTCTCGCGCTCGAGTCCGGGCTCACCGTCAGCGGCTCCGACTCGCAGGAGGGCCAGTTCATCGCCCCGCTGCGCGCAGCCGGTGCCCGCATCGGCATCGGCTTCGACGCAGGCCTGCTGGCCCCGGACCTCGACCTGGTGATCGTCTCCACCGCCGTGCGGGCCGACAATCCCGAGGTGCTCACCGCCCGCGAGCGGGGGATCCCCGTCATCCACCGCGCCGCCGCCCTCGCCGGTCTGCTCCGCGACCGCGACCTGGTCGCCGTCGCCGGCACCCACGGGAAGACCACCACCACGGGGATGGCCGTGACCGCGCTGCGCGGCGCGGGGCACGACCCCGCCTGGGCGCTCGGCGCGGCGGTGCCCGATCTGGGCCGCAACGCCGGCCTCGGCGCCGAGGCGTCCCTGCCGCCCGCACCGTCCGATCGCGCCACGGGCAGCGGGCTCGCGGTGGTCGAGGCCGATGAGTCCGACGGCTCCTTCCTCGCCTTCGCCCCGCGCTCCCTGGTGGTGACCAACCTCGAGCCCGACCACCTCGACTTCCACGGCGACGCGGCGCACCTCACCGCGGCGTTCGATGCCCTCACCACGCAGCTCGCCCCGGGCGGCACGCTCGTGGTGTGCGCCGACGACCCGGGCGCCCGCGCGCTCGGGCAGCGCGCGGCCGAGCGCGGCCTCAGCGTCGTGGGCTACGGCACCGGCGAGGACGCCCAGTGGGCGCTGCGGCAGGAGCGCAGCGGCCCCCGCGGCGCCGAGATCGTGATCGACACGCCCCGCGGGGAGCTCACCGCGCAGCTGTCGGTCACCGGGCACCACAACGTGCTCAACGCCCTCGGCGCGCTCGCCGCGAGCGCCGCCGCCGTGCCGGAGGCGGACCTCACCGCCCTCGCCGCCGGGCTGGGGACCTTCACGGGCGCCTCCCGCCGCTTCGACGTGGCCGGGACCGCCGGGGGAGTGACCGTGGTGGACGACTACGCCCACCATCCGCGGGAGGTGGCCGCGACCATCGCCGCCGCCCGCGGGATCGTCGCCGCGCAGCCGGTGCCGGGTCGGGTCCTCGTCGGATTCCAGCCGCACCTGTTCTCCCGCACCCGCGACTTCGCGGTCGACTTCGCCGCCGCGCTCTCGGCCGCCGATCTGGCCTGGGTGCTGCCCGTCTACGCGGCCCGTGAGGACCCGGATCCGACGGTCGATGCGCGCACGATCACCGACCTCGCGGCCGCGGCCGTGGAGCCGGTCGCCGGGGACGAGGACCTCGTGGCACGGGTCGTCGCGACCGCCCGCCCCGATGACCTGCTGCTGATGCTCGGTGCCGGGGACATCGTGGAGATCACCCCCGGGCTGATGGCCGCGCTGGACGCCGCCCGAGGACGCCCCTGATGGCCCGGCGCCCCACCGCCCCTCGGCCCCGGCAGAGCCCCCGACGGCCGGCGGCGTCGGCGAGCTCGCAGCGCACCTCGAAGACCCCGGCCGCCCGGCGGCGCGCGCCCGAGGTCCCACCCGCTCCCGCGCCCTCGCGCACGGCGGGTCCGGCGCGTCCGGCACGCCCTGCGCCGGCGTCCCCGGCCTCGTCGGCCGCCGCCCCGTCGGCCTCGGCGCGCTCCGCCCCCTCCGCATCGTCCGCGCCCGCGCGCTCCGCCCCCGCGACCCGCTCTGTCCCGTCGGCTGCGTCGCCCGCACCGGCTCCCCGCTCCCGGACCGTCGGCCGCCCGCGCCCCGTCGCCGCGGCGGCTGAGGAGCCGACGGACGGCGGCCGGGTGGTCCAGGCCGCCGGCCGCTTCCGCGAGCTGGTGGTGGGCCGTCCCTGGCGCCGTCGCCGCCGCGCGATCGTCATCGGCATCGCGATCACCGCGGCACTGGTGGTCGCCGCCTTGGTCACCGCGATCTTCCTGCCCGCGCTGCAGGTCCACGAGGTGGAGGTCGAGGGCACCGGCTACGTCGAGGACGCGGACATCCGCGCCGCGATGGGGCCCGGCGCCGACGGCAGCGTGCTGCTGCTGCCCTCCGGGGAGATCGCCGAGCAGGTCGGCGCGGTGCCCGGGGTCGCCTCCGTCGACGTCGAGCGGGTCTGGCCGGACGGGGTCCGGGTGAGCATCACCGAGGCCGCCCCGATCGCGCTGCTCACCGAGCTCGACGGCACCTCGGTGGTGGTCGGGGAGGACGGGCAGGAGCTGCCCGCCGCGGCGGGGGAGGGGCAGAGCCTGGTCCCGCTCACGGTCACCAGCGGTTCCACCGATCCCGAGGGAGCGGCCGCCGCGATGAGCGAGGTCCTCGCGGAGATGCCCGCCTCGCTGCGCGGCGCGATCCGGGAGGTCTCGGCCTCCAGCACGAGCGACGTCACCTTCGAGCTCGCCCTCGAGGGCGGGGGTGCCAAGACCGTCGTGTGGGGTGATGCCCGTGACGCGGAGCTCAAGGCCGAGGTGGTCCAGGCGCTGCTCGGCCGGCCGGGCTCCGTCATCGACGTCTCCTCGCCGGTCGCCCCCGTCACCCGCTGACGCCGGCCGAGCTCGCCACGGTGATCTCGCCCGCCCCGGGCGACGACACGCACCCTTTGTGTTTGCGTGCACGTGCACCGGTCCCTAGCGTCAGAGGAAAGGAGAGGCGCCCCGAAGTCCGAACCTCAACTCGAGGTCGAGGGTTTTGGAAGTCCACGACCAGGTGCGACGCAGGCCCCTCTCCGCGGAGGAACGACAAGAGCAAGGACCCAAACGTGGCCGGAACCCAGATCTCACTCGCAGTCATCAAGGTCGTCGGCGTCGGCGGCGGAGGTGTCAATGCTGTCAACCGCATGATCGAGTCCGGGATGAAGGGCGTCGAGTTCATCGCGATCAACACCGACGCCCAGGCGCTGCTGATGTCCGACGCGGACGTCAAGCTCGACGTCGGCAAGGACATCACCCGTGGACTCGGCGCCGGCGCCGACCCCGAGGTCGGCAAGCGGGCCGCCGAGGACCACGCCGAGGAGATCGAAGAGGTCATGCGCGGGGCCGACATGGTCTTCGTGACCGCCGGCGAGGGCGGCGGCACCGGCACCGGCGGCGCCCCCGTGGTCGCCAAGATCGCCCGCAGCCTCGGCGCGCTGACCATCGGCGTGGTCACCCGCCCCTTCACCTTCGAGGGCCGCCGTCGCTCCACCCAGGCCGAGTCCGGCATCGCCGGGCTGCAGGCCGAGGTCGACACCCTCATCGTGATCCCCAACGACCGGCTGCTGTCCATCGCGGACAAGCAGGTCTCCATGCTCGACGCCTTCAAGAGCGCGGACCAGGTCCTCCTCTCCGGTGTCCAGGGCATCACGGACCTGATCACCACCCCGGGCCTGATCAACCTCGACTTCGCGGACGTCAAGTCCGTCATGCAGGGCGCCGGCAGCGCCCTGATGGGCATCGGCTCGGCGCGCGGCGACGACCGCGCCCTGCAGGCCGCCGAGCTCGCGGTCTCCAGCCCGCTGCTCGAGGCCTCGATCGACGGCGCCTACGGCGTGCTCCTGTCCATCCAGGGCGGCAGCGACCTGGGCCTGTACGAGGTCTCGGAGGCGGCCCGCCTGGTGCAGGAGGCCGCGCACCCGGATGCGAACATCATCTTCGGCTCCGTCATCGACGACGCCCTGGGCGATGAGGTCCGCGTGACCGTCATCGCCGCCGGCTTCGAGGGCGGCGGTCCGGCCCCGCGCCATGACATCGCCCCCCAGCAGCGCGCGACCCCGCGCGTCGAGCAGGCCGCGGCGCCGCGTGCCGCCCAGCCCCGCCCGGCGGCCCAGGAGCAGCGCCCCGCCCAGAGCGGGCACGGCGCCGCGCCCGGCGCCTGGGGTCTGCCGCAGCAGGCCTTCTCCCCGTCGCGCGGCAGCGCCGCGGAAGCCGAGACCGAGGTCATGGATGCCGCGGACACCGAGGGAGGCCAGGACGCGGCGCAGAGCCAGGCCGCCCCGCAGCCGGCACCGCGGGCCCCCGAGCGGGAGCCCGCGCGCCCGCCGCACATCGAGGAGCCGCCGTCGGACGACGACGATCTCGATCTGCCCTCGTTCCTCAAGTGAGCTCACCGCTCACCGCACGGGCCCCGCGTCTTCGCGGGGCCCGTGCCCTGTTCACGGGCCGGGACGGGGGAGTGAGCACCGGGGACCACGCCGGGTTGAACCTGGCCCGCCACGTCGGGGACGTCGAGGACCGCGTCCAGCACAACCGCGCCCTGCTCGCCGCGGAGATCGGAGCACCGTTGGTCTTCGTCGACCAGGTCCACTCCGCTGACGTCCACGTGCTGCCGGCGACGGGGGAGGTGCCGGTGCGCACAGCGGATGCGATCGTCACCGACCGGGACGACGTCGCCCTGGCGATCATGGTCGCCGACTGCCTGCCGGTGCTGCTGTCCGATCCCGTCGCCGGCGTCGTGGCGGTCGCCCACGCCGGCCGCCAGGGCCTGCTGACCGGGGTGCTCGAGCGCACGGTCGAGGCGCTGATCGGGCTGGGGGCGCACCCGGGGGATCTCGAGGCGAGCATCGGCCCCTCGATCTGCGGCGCCTGCTACGAGGTGTCCGCCACCATGCGCGAGGAGGCCGCGGCCGTGCTGCCCGAGACCTGGGCACGGACCTCCTGGGGCACGCCGTCACTGGACCTGCGCGCCGGAGCGGCTGCCGTGCTCGAAGCCTCGGGGGTGGCGCGCGCCGCGCTCGATGTGGAGCATCCCTGCACCCTCGAGGACGAACGCTTCTTCTCCTACCGCCGCGCTGCGCGCACCGGCCGCTTCGCCGGGGTGCTCCGCCGCGCGTGAGCCCGCGGGCCCGGCGGCGCCGGCCGGGTGAGCCCTGCCGCACCGGACACGCCCACGACACGCCGGTCGCCTCCCGTCGCGGAGGAAATGCCTACGGTACTTTCAGTGGGCAAGGGCTCCCGCGCACTCCCCGTGCTTCCCTGGAGCCCAGGTCAGCGTGAACAACAGACTGGGAGATCTGCGATGGGAAACTGGCGCAACGCCATGGTCGCCCTCGGCCTCGCCAACGAGGTCGACGACGAGTACTACGAGGACGAGCGGCTCCGCCATGACGAGGCCGTCGCTGCGCCCCGCCGCACCGAGCGAGGCCCTGAGCCCGCACCAGACCGGGAGGCCCAGGTGACCCCGATCCGTCAGCATTCCAACGTGGTCTCGATGGCCCCGGCAGTGGAGGAGTCGATGCACCGCATCACCACGATCCATCCGCGGTCCTACAACGACGCGAAGGCGATCGGCGAGTCGTTCCGTGACGGCGTGCCGGTCATCATGAACCTCACGGACATGCAGGACGGCGACGCCAAGCGCATGGTCGACTTCTCGGCGGGCCTGGTGTTCGGTCTGCGCGGGACCATCGAGCGCGTCACCTCCAAGGTGTTCCTGCTCTCCCCGGAGTTCGTCCAGGTCGACGGAGACAGCTCTGCCGACGAGGGCAGCTTCTACAACCAGAGCTGAGATCCCGTGCAGCTCATCGCGGGAGCGCTGTACCTCGCAGTCCTGATATATCTGATCGTGCTCATCGCGCGACTGGTGCTCGAATGGATCCAGTCCTACGCGAGGGAGTACCGGCCCTCGGGACTGGTGCTCGTGCTGTTCGAGGTCGTCTACACGCTGACCGACCCGCCGGTGAAGGGGCTCCGGCGCCTGATCCCGCCGCTGCGCATCGGCGCCGTCTCCCTGGACCTGAGCCTGATGCTCCTGCTGATCGTCGGATGGATCCTGCTGCGGGTCCTCGGCAGCCTGGCGATGTGACGACCTTCCGGTTCGGGAAGTTCCGCGGCATCCGCTAGGCTGACGGCACTGCGCGCACCGCGCTTCTGACGTAATCACTAGGAAAAGGTGACCCATGGCTCTGATGCCCGAAGACCTGCAGAATCAGCGGTTCACCCCCGTCCGGTTCTCCGAGGGCTACGACATGGACGAGGTGGACAACTTCCTCGACAACGACGTGGAACCTCGTCTCAAGGAACTCATCGCCGAGAACGAGCGGCTGAAGAAGGAGCTCGAGGAGGCGCACAACCGCATCGCCGAGCTCGAGACCGGCGAGACCGCCGTCGCCCCCGTCGCGGACGTGTCCGCGACCGGCGAGACCGACGCGATCATCGACACCGCCCCGGTCACCGACGCCGATGAGACCGCGGACGAGACGGACGCGGTCGCGGCCGACGAGGACACCGTCGTCGCCGACACCGCCGTGCAGGAGACCGCCTCCGCGGACGCCGCCACCGCGCCGCAGCCCGCCGTCGAGGCCGCTCCCGTGCAGGAGACCCCGGACCAGTCCGCGGCCGGCATCATCGCCCTGGCGAACCGTCTGCACGACGAGCACGTCAAGAACGGTGAGGACGAGCGCGACCGCCTGATCACCGAGGCCAACGACGAGCACAAGCGGATCGTGGGCGAGGCCGAGGAGAAGTCCCGCCTCACCCTCACCGAGCTCCAGGAGAAGAAGGCCGAGCTCGACAAGACCATCGAGGGCCTGCGCAACTTCGAGCGCGACTACCGCAACCGTCTGCGCAACTACCTGGAGAACCAGCTCCGCGATCTCGACACCAGCGAGACGCAGGACAAGCAGGCGAACTTCGGTCTGTGAACAACGCTGCCACCGAGTCGGCGAGCGCCGGGCCCGAGAGGTCCGGCGCTCGCCGCCGTCTGAGCCGGGGCACGGTCCTGGGGATCATGGCGGCGATCGCCGCGGTGCTCGCGGTGATCGACCAGATCACCAAGAACTGGGCCGTGGCGAACCTGGAGGAGCTGGTGCCCCAGCCCTTCCTGGGTGAGTTCCTGCAGCTGACCCTGCTGTACAACACCGGTGCGGCCTGGGGGCTGGGGTCGGAGATCACACCGGTGGTCACCGGTCTGCAGATCGCCATCGTCATCGGCGTGATCGTCTTCGCGCTGAAGGCCGTCCGCTCCCCGGGATACACCCTCGCGCTCGGCCTCATCCTGGGCGGCGCGCTCGGCAACATCCACGACCGGCTGCTGCGTGATCCCGCGCCCTTCCACGGCGCCGTCGTGGACTTCCTCGAGCTGCCCCACTGGCCGGTCTTCAACATCGCCGACATGGCCGTGGTGGGCGGAGCGATCCTGATCATCGCCCTGGGGCTGTTCGGCGTCGCCGCCGATCCCGCCGCCGATGCTCCGGCACCGGAGTCCCAGGAGAGCCGGGACACGACCCCCGAGGAGCCGCGGTGAGCGCCTCCCGCACCCTGCTGGTCCCCGACGGCCTCGCCGGTGAGCGGGTCGATGTGGGCGTCTCGCGGATGCTGGGCCTGTCCCGCACCCGCGCCGCCGATCTGGTGATGGCCGGGCACGTGCTCGTCGACGGCGAGATGCCGGCCCGCTCCACCCGGCTCGAGCCCGGAGCGGTGGTCCGCGTCGAGCTGCCCGACGAGAAGCCCGCCGCCGAGGTGCGCCCGCAGATCGCCGAGGGCATGAGCCTGATCCATCAGGACGAGGACATCGTGGTGATCGACAAGCCCGTGGGTGTCGCCGCGCATCCCAGCGCCGGCTGGCGGGGCCCCACCGTGCTGGGGCACCTGGCCGCCGCCGGGGTCGAGATCCGCACCACCGGCGACCCGGAGCGGCAGGGCATCGTCAGCCGCCTGGACGTGGGCACCAGCGGGCTGATGGTCGTCGCCCGCACCGAGCGCGCCTACACCACCCTCAAGGACGCCTTCCGCGCCCGGGAGGTCGGGAAGGTCTACCACGCGGTCTGTCAGGGCACCCCGGACCAGCCGCGCGGCACCATCGAGGCGCCCATCGGCCGCTCCCCGCAGCATGACTTCAAGTTCGCGGTGCGCCACGACGGCAAGCACTCGGTCACCCACTACGAGACCCTCGAGGGCCTCCAGGGCGCGACCCTGCTGAAGATCGGCCTGGAGACCGGCCGCACCCACCAGATCCGGGTGCACCTGTCCGCACTGCACCATCCGCTGGTGGGTGATCCGTTCTACGGGGCGGACCCGACGCTCTCCGAGAAGGTGGGGCTGACCCGCCAGTGGTTGCACGCCATGGAGCTGACCTTCCTCCATCCGGTGTCCGGGCAGGAGGTCACCTACCGCTCGCAGTACCCCGCGGACCTGCAGCAGGCGCTGGAGGCGCTGCGCGGCTGAGCCGGGACTGCGCCTCGCGGGAGGCGGCTCGCGAGCGGTAGCGTCCAGGCATGAGCGATGAACAGACGACCGGCGCACTGGTTCCGACCCGCGACGCGGCCCTGGCCCGCCCGGACTTCCCCTTCGCGCGCGTCGCGCGCCGACTGGGCGTGGACCCCGCCGAGGCCGAGGTCGTCCTGCGCGACGACGCCAGGGCACGGGCAGCGATCGCGCGCTCGATCCAGGAGTTCCTCGCGGCCGATGACGATCGGCGCGCCGGGCGCGGCCCGTCCACCGCGCTGGCCCTGGATCCGGACTTCCCGACCGGGGTGGGCATGGCGCTCGTGGGCGCCGCAGTGCTCTTCGACGCCCGGGACCTCGTGCCGCAGGTCGCGCTGCGGGTCGCGAAGGACCATCACCAGGACGGTGCGGACGAGCTCGCCGCGAGCTACCTCGCACTGGTCCAGGAGTCGATCGATCCCGGTCAGGACGGCGCGGACGACGCGATCGCCTGGGCCGCGCAGTCGCTGCTGGTCTCCGTGCTGCAGCGCTCCGGCAGCCCCGCGCAGGCGGACGAGGTCGCCCGCGACCTGGCCGCCCACGCGGTCCCCATCGACCTGTGGCAGGACGATGACCCGACGCTTCCGGACGACTCGATGGCCTGGCACGGCGGGGCCTTCGTGGGCGGTATACCGCCCCGTCGCGACGAGCGTTCGCTGAGCTTCGAGGATGTGCACGACTTCATGAACACCCTGCTGGCAGACATGCGGCGCGAGCAGGACGCGGAAGGGGGCGCGGGCTGAGCAGCCCGGGCCGAGCAGCCCCGGCAGAGACGGGGCGAGCAGCAGCCGGCACCGTGGCGGTGCTACGCTTCCTCAACCGCTTTATGCCCGGTCAGCGGCCGCCTCCGGCGCTCTCCCAACGCTCTTCGAGGAGCTCTCATGCACGACAACCGTCCCACCAGCGAGGATCGGGTCCGCCGGTTCCTCCGCGAAATGCTGCCGGCGCGCCGCCACCTGGCCACCGCGCCGCTGACCATCGAGGCCTGGGAGGTGCCGGACGAGCCGGTCCCCTTCGAGGAGGCCCGGCGCCAGAGGTACACCCCCGTGTCCGTCGGCGACCGCTGGGGTCGCCCCTGGTCGACCCTGTGGCTGCACGTCACGGGCCAGGTGCCGAGCTCCTGGACCGCCGGCGAGGACCGCGACATCGAGCTCCAGCTCGACCTGTCCTTCACGAACATGCCCGGCTTCCAGGCCGAGGCGCTGATCTGGACCCCCGAGGGGGAGACCGTCAAGGCGATCAACCCCTTCAACCAGTACCTCACCCTCGAGGCCGGCCAGGAGGTCGATCTCTACCTCGAGTGCGCCGCGAACCCCAACGTGCCCGGCGACTGGACCTTCGCCACCACCGCGCTGGGGGACAAGACGACCGCCGGCGAGGACCCCATCTACGACCTCACCATGCTGCGCCTGGCCTGGCGCTCGACGGCGGTCTGGGAGCTCGAGCAGGACGTGACCGCGCTGAACGGACTCATGCACACCCTGCCCGAGCAGTCCGCCCGCCGCTTCGACATCCTGCACGCCCTGGGGACGGCCCTGGATGCTGCGGATCCCGATGACCTGCACGGGACGGCACCGGAGGCGCGCGCCCGGCTGCGCGGCGTGCTCGAGGCCCCGGCCAACGCCTCAGCGCTGACCGTCATCGCGACCGGCCACGCCCACATCGACTCCGCCTGGCTGTGGCCGCTGCGGGAGACCAAGCGCAAGTGCGCCCGGACCTTCTCCAACGTCTGCTGGCTGCTCGAGCACTACCCGCAGCTGGTCTTCTCGTGCTCCTCGGCGCAGCAGTTCCAATGGATCCGCGACGAGTACCCCGGTCTGTTCCGCCGCATCGCGCAGCACGTGGCCGCGGGCCGCTTCGTGCCGGTGGGCGGCATGTGGGTCGAGTCCGACACGAACATGCCCGGGTCCGAGGCCATGGCCCGCCAGTTCCTCCACGGCAAGAAGTTCTTCCTCGAGGAGTTCGGGTTCGAGACCAAGGAGACCTGGCTGCCGGACTCCTTCGGCTACTCCGCCGCGCTGCCGCAGATCTGCGCGCTCGCGGGCAACGACTCCTTCCTCACCCAGAAGGTGTCCTGGAACCAGTACTCGACCTTCCCCCACCACAGCTTCCAGTGGGAGGGCATCGACGGGACCACGCAGTTCACCCACTTCCCACCCATCGACGCCTACAACGGCCAGCTCACCGCCGCCGAGCTCGCCTACTTCGAGAAGAACTTCAAGGACAAGGGCGCCAGCCACCTCGGTCTGACCCCGACCGGCTGGGGGGACGGGGGCGGTGGCCCCACCCGCGAGATGCTCGCCTCCCAGGAGCGCTTCGCGGATCTCGAGGGCGCGCCGAAGGTCGAGTGGTCCACGTCGCAGGACTTCTTCACCCGTGCCCGCGAGGAGTATGCGGATGCTCCCGTCTGGAACGGGGAGCTCTACCTCGAGCTGCACCGCGGCACGTACTCCTCGCAGATCCTCGGCAAGCAGGGCAACCGCCGCACCGAGGTGCTGATGCACGACGTCGAGCTCTGGAGCGCCACCGCGGCTCGCCTGGTCGAGGGCTTCGCCTACCCCTACGAGGAGATCGATTCTCTGTGGGACAAGCTGCTGCTGCTGCAGTTCCACGACATCCTGCCGGGCTCGTCGATCGCCTGGGTGCATCGCGAGGCCGAGCAGTCCTACGACTACATCACCGAGCGGGGCGAGGCACTGGTCGCGGCCGCGCTCGACGCGCTCGATGACGGCTCCGACACCCTCGCGACCGCGAACGCGGCGTCCCGACCGCGCCAGGGCGTCGCGCCGCTGGCGATCGCCGCCGCGAGCGGTCCGAGCGCCGCGCCGACGGTGCGCGAGGCGGGCGGCATGCTCACCGTGACCACGCCCGAGCTCCACGTCGAGATCGACGAGCGCGGGCTGCTCACCTCGCTGCGCGCCGGCGCCGACGGCCGGGAGGCGATCGCCCCGGGTGCCTCCGGGGCCCTGCTCCAGCTGCACCGGGACGCACCCAACGCCTGGGACTCCTGGGACATCGACGAGTTCTACCGTCACGTCCACCGCGACCTGGTGGCCGAGGACGCCCCCGAGGTCAGGCACGAGCAGGACGGCACCGTGCGCATCTCCGTCACCCACCGCACCCGCGAGGACGGCGCCGTCGAGCGGCCCCACGAGGGGATGCCGTCGATCGGGACCGGATCACGCATCACGCTGACGTACTCGGTCGCTCCCGGCGCCGACGCCCTCGGCATCGATCTCGACGTCGACTGGCACGAACGCAAGAAGGTGCTCAAGCTGGCCTTCCCGCTGGATGTCCGTGCCGCCGTCATGAGCAGCGAGATCCAGTTCGGCCACATCGACCGGCCCATCCCCGTGAACACCAACGAGGACTTCGGCCGGTTCGAGACCTGCGCTCATCGCTGGGTGCGTGTGGCCGAGTCGGATTACGGCATCGCGCTGGCCAATGACTCCTCCTACGGGCACGACGTGCGGCGTGTGCTGCGGGAGGACGACGGCGGGACCACCACGGTGGTCCGCGCGACGGTGCTGCGGGCGGCGGAGTTCCCGGATCCCCTGGCCGAGGAGGGGCAGTACTCCCTGCGCTACGCGATCCGTCCGGACGCCGACCTCGGGGACGCGGTGGATCTCGGCGAGGAGCTCAACCAGCCCCTGCGCCGGCTCCACCGGGCGGAGGAGCTCGCGCCGGTGGCGCGCCTCGCGGCGTCCGAGGGCGGCCAGGGCAGCGCCCGGATCCAGACCGTCAAGCTCGCCGAGGACCGCTCGGGGGACCTCGTGGTCCGGCTGTACGAGTCCGCGGGGCGCCGCACCGCGGAGACGCTCGAGGTGCCCGGAGCGACGTCGTTGACGGTGGTGGACCTGCTCGAGCGGCCGCTGACCGAGGAGTCCCCGCTGGGGCATCGGGCCGCCGCTGCGGAGGGCTCGTCGATGGCTCTCGCGCTGAAGCCCTTCGAGATCACGAGCGTGCGCGTCCGCTTCTGAGGTGACATGCACGACGGCGCCGGGGATCCTGCGGGAGCCCCGGCGCCGCTCTCTGCGTCCGAAGCCCCGGTGGCCTGGGGCGGAAGGCCGCCCCAGGCTGTCGGTCCGACGCGCCCGGACGGCGCGGGTGTTGACAGGCGGCAGGCGGGGTGCCACGATCACTTTAGCGCTTTAGTTCCAGGCTCTCGGGAGTCTCCTCCCCATCGCGCGGTCCACGCACGCTGTTGAAGAGCTGTGCACCACAGAAGAGGTCCAGTCATGTCAGCTACCCGACGCACATTCCTCGCAGCCGGCTCCGGAGCCGCCGCTGCCACTCTGGCAGGATGCGGGCTCTCCGGCGGCGGCGGGAACAGCGACGACGTCGCCGAGCAGGCCGCGTCGGGGGAGATCACCGGGGAGATCACCTTCCAGTCGTGGTCGCTGAAGAACGAGAAGTTCACGCCCTTCTTCGAGCAGGTCATCCAGGACTTCCAGGACAAGTACCCGGGCACCACCGTGAACTGGATGGACCAGCCCGGGGAGGGCTACCAGGACAAGGTCCTGGCCCAGGCGAACTCCGAGGCGCTCCCCGATGTCATCAACCTCCCGCCGAACCTGGCCTACCCCCTGGCCTCGACCGACTTCCTGCTCGACCTGGCCAAGGCGGTCCCCGAGCTCTCCTCGACCTATGTGCCCGGTGCCGTCGAGGGCTACCAGTTCCCGGAGGTGGAAGGCTCCTTCGGGTTCCCCTGGTACCTGGGGACGGACATGAACTGGTGGAACCTCGGTGAGCTCTCCGGCTTCGGCATCGACGAGGCCTCCCTGCCCACCTCCCTCGACGAGATGTTCGAGCTCGCCCGCCGCGTGCACGACGAGGGCAGCGAGAACCCGGTCATCTCGAACATGCCGGAGTTCGTGATCACCTCCGAGGAGGGTGAGTTCACCTTCAACACCGCGGAGAATGCCGCGCTGCTGCAGAAGTACGTCGACCTCTACGCCGACGGGGCGATGCCCGCGGAGGTCCTGAACAACGACTACACCGGCAACGCCGCGCTGTACAAGCAGGGCAAGGTCCTGTGGACCACCGCCACCTCCTCCTTCGCCGGCGACCTCAAGAAGGAGGCGCCCTCCCTCCTCGAGGCCACCACCGTGAGCCCGCGGTTCGGCAAGCCTCCGCTGTTCGTCCAGGGCATCTGCGTCTCGAAGAAGTCGGCGATCCCGGCGACGGCCCTGGCCTTCGCCGAGTTCCTCACCAACAACGAGAACCAGATCGCGTTCTGCACCCTCGCCCAGGGATTCCTTCCCGGCACCCAGGAGGCCGCCGCCGATCCCTCGACGTTCGCGGAGGCCAGCGATATCGAGCTGCAGAACGAGGCGGTCCAGGTCGCCTCGGAGTCGATGGACACCGCCGTGGACACCACGAACGTGCTGTGGACGGAGGACATGAATACCAACCTCGTCCAGCAGATGGCCAAGGCGATGCTGGGCGAGATCACGGCGCAGGCCGCCC
Source organism: Brachybacterium vulturis (assembly GCF_002407185.1). Taxonomy (NCBI): domain Bacteria; kingdom Bacillati; phylum Actinomycetota; class Actinomycetes; order Micrococcales; family Dermabacteraceae; genus Brachybacterium; species Brachybacterium vulturis. The sequence goes on along the minus strand of NZ_CP023563.1, from coordinate 3,121,592 downwards.
TCGACGCCGCTGTCGAGTACGGCAACCAGAACCTCGCCTGATACCGGAGACCCGGTCCCGCGCCCCGTCGTGGGACCGGTACTCGCTTTCCCCGATGCGACCGAGGGGTCGCATCCCCACCGTGCGGCTCGAACAGGTCGACGCGAAGGAGTGTTCTCGCATGCGCGCGTTCCGCTGGTACATCCCGTGGGTCCTCGTGGCACCGGCCCTGATCTGGGTCATCGTGTTCGCCCTGTGGCCGTTCCTCAACACCATCGTGCTGTCGTTCACCGATGCCCGGCCGCTGACCGGAGGCAGTTTCGTGGGCCTGGAGAACTACCTGGACCTGCTCGGTGACCAGCGCTTCTGGAACGCCATCGTGACGAGCCTCGCCTATGTGGTGCTCAGCGTCCCCTTCCTCACCTTCCTGCCGCTGCTGCTGGCGCTGCTGGTGGAGAAGCAGATCCCGGGCATCTCCGCCTTCCGCACCTCCTTCTACTTCCCGGTCATCGCCTCCGTGGTGGTGGTCGGCCTGATCTGGACCTGGCTGTTCGACTCCCGCGGCATCATCAACGAGACGCTCGAGTTCATCGGCCTGATCCAGGAACCCATCCCGTTCCTCGCGAGCCGCTGGGGGCTGATCCTCACCGCCGTGCTCCTGACCGTGTGGAAGGGCCTGGGCTACTACATGGTGGTCTACCTCGCGGCGCTCGGGAACGTCGGCCGTGAGCTGCACGAGGCCGCCGCGATGGACGGCGCGAACGGTCTGCGCCGACTGTTCTCGGTCACGATCCCCGGCGTGCGCGGGGCCATGTTCCTGGTCAGTGTGCTGATCACGGTCAGTGCTATGCGCGTGTTCACCGAGCTGTACGTGCTGTCCAACGGGTCCGGTGGTCCGGGCGGCGCGGCGGCGAGCGTCGTCATGCTGGTCCAGCAGACCGGTTCGGGCCTGCAGGGTCGGCTCGGATACGCCTCCGCGGTGAGCGTCGCCCTGTTCCTGCTCACCATCGGCCCGCTGCTGCTGGTCGCATACCTGAACCGCGGCGAGAAGCCCGCGAAGGAGGCCTGAGATGAGCGTGACCCCCCAAGACTCCGTGCCCGCACAGAAGCCCCCCATCGCACCCCCTGCCCGCGAACGGCGCCCCGTGCGCACCGACCGCCCCTGGAAGGTCAAGGGCGCCGGCGGCTTCGGCAAGCCGACCCTGGCGGGGCTGATCACCCGGTACGTGCTGCTCCTGATCATGCTGATGGTCGCGATCGGGCCGTTCATCTGGCAGCTGTCCACCTCGCTGAAGGGGCCGCGCGATGACATCTACTCCTTCCCGCCGGAGCTGATCCCCGGGGACCTCACCCTGGACAACTATGCGCGCGTGGCGGGCACGATCCCGATCATCGACTACGCCTGGCACTCCCTGATCGTCGCGGTGACCCTCGCGGTCGCCAACGTGGTCTTCGGCACCCTCGCCGGTTACGCCCTGGGCTGCCTGCGCTTCCGCGGGAAGCGGCTCGCCATGGTGATCCTGCTGTCCACGCTGCTGCTGCCCGGCGAGGTCACGCTGATGAGCCAGTTCCTCACGATCAAGACCCTCGGTCTGGCCAACACCCTCGGCGGCGTGATCCTGCCCGGCCTGGTGGGAGCGATCAACGTGCTGCTGATGACCGCTGCGTGCCGGTCGATACCCAAGGAGCTGATCGAGGCTGCCGTCATCGACGGCGCCAGCACCTGGCAGATCCTGCGGAACATCGTCTGGCCGAGTGTGCGCGGCATGGCCAGCGTGGTCGCGATCTTCGCGTTCATCGGGGGATGGGACGACTTCCTGTGGCCGCTGATCGTGCTCACCGATCCGGCGAAGTACACCCTCACCGTCGGCATGGAGTACCTGAACTCGAACTTCGGATCGGATCCGCGCGTGGTCGCCGCCGGCACCATGATCGCGCTGATCCCGATCATCGTCTTCTTCGCGTTCTTCCAGAAGTTCTTCTTCCGCGGCGTCGAGGACGGCGCGATCAAGGGCTGATCCCGCCGCGTACGCTGACACCATGACCGAGACCAAGGGCGCCCAGCTGGTGGGCAGTGTGAACTTCGACGATGCCGAGACCACGATGCGCACCGTCGCCGAGATCCTCGGCGCGCACGTGCGCCGCCTCCCCGACGGCGAGGTGGGGAAGCGATTCCACTGGATCATGTTCCAACCCGACGTGCTCGGCGAGGCCGAGGGCGTCGAGCGGGTGGGGGAGGAGCCGATCCCCTTCGGCGCCGGACTCGACATCCGCCCGCTGCGCCTGGCGAGCGGTGCGGAGCCCGCGCGCATCGACCTGCCTCCGCTGGGGTATGCGAGCGCCGCAGCGGAGTCCTACGCCCTGTTCACCCGACTGCGCGCCGAGGGGACGATCCCTGCCGGGCTCAGGTTCCAGGTCTCCCTGCCCACCCCCGTCGCGGTGATCTCCAGCTTCTTCCGCGGTGAGGACCGTGCCGCCTTCGAGCCCGTCTACGCCGACGCGATCCTCGGCGAGCTCGCGCAGATCCTCGAGGACATCCCGCCCTCCGATCTCGCGATCCAGTGGGACGTGGCCAGCGAGATGGGCATCCTCGAGGGGGCCTCCGGCTACGGTGCGGTGATGGAGCACTGGTGGGCCGGGGACGTGCTCGACGGGATCGTCGTGCGCCTGGCCGCGCTGGTGGACTCCGTCCCGCCCGAGGTCGAGGTGGGGATGCACCTGTGCTACGGCGACGCCGGGGAGAAGCACTTCGTGGAACCGACCGACACCGCGAACCTGGTGCGGGTCGCGAACGCCGTCATCGACGCGGCCGGCCGCGAGCTGTCCTGGCTGCACCTGCCGGTGCCGATCGACCGTGACGACGAGGCGTACTTCGTCCCGCTCGCCGAGCTCACGGAGGTCGCGGAGCTCTATCTCGGACTCATCCACCGCGAGGACGGGGCCGAGGGCGCGCGCCGCCGCCTCGCCGCGGCGAGCTCCTGCGTCCGTCAGGACGTCGGCGTGGCCACCGAATGCGGCATCGGCCGCGCCCCCGCCGGCACCACGGAGGGGATCCTGCGCACCCATGCGGAGGTCGCCGCGACGCGGTGAGACCCGGGCCGGCGACGGCCCCCGACGGCGACACGCCGGGCGCGCTGAGGTGACCTCTCCGACCCCTCCCTGAGCATCTCGGATCTCGCGGGCAGGGCTACCCTGGAGCGCATGGCTCCCGCGGATTCCGATGACTTCGTACACCTCCACGTCCACACCGATTACTCCCTGCTGGACGGGGCCGCGAAGATCGACAAGCTGGTCGAGGAGACGGTGCGACAGGGCCAGCAGGCCGTCGCGATCACCGACCACGGCTACCTCTTCGGCGCCTATGAGTTCTACAAGGCGGCCACGGGCGCGGGCATCAAGCCGATCATCGGCATCGAGGCCTACGTGACCCCGGGGACCAGCCGCCACGACCGCACCCGCCAGCAGTGGGGCACCCGGGAGCAGCAGCTCGCCGGGGACGACGTCTCGGCCCGCGGCGCCTACACGCACCTGACGCTGCTCTCCCGCACCACCGCCGGCATGCACAACCTGTTCCGCCTGGGCTCCTACGCCTCGCTCGAGGGGCAGATGGGCAAATGGCCGCGCATGGACCGGGAGATCCTCTCCCAGTACTCCGACGGGCTGATCGCCACCTCCGGCTGCCCCTCCGGCGAGGTCCAGACCCGCCTGCGCCTGGGCCAGTTCGATGAGGCGGTCAAGGCCGCCGGCGAGTACCAGGACATGTTCGGCCGCGAGCACTACTTCATCGAGCTGATGGACCACGGGCTCGACATCGAGAAGCGGGTGACCAAGGACCTGCTCGAGGTCGCCAAGGCCGTGGGCGCCCCGCTGGTGGCCACCAACGACCTCCACTACGTCACCGAGCAGGACGCCCAGATCCAGGACGTCCTGCTGTGCATCAACTCCGGCTCCCGCCTGAACGACCCCGACCGCTTCAAGTTCGGCGGCTCCGGCTACTTCCTGAAGTCCGCGCGCCAGATGCGTGAGCTGTTCCGCGAGTTCCCCGAGGCCTGCGACAACACCCTGCGCATCGCCGAGATGAGCGAGGTCGAGTTCCGCACCACCGACGAGGGCGCGAACTACATGCCGAACTTCCCCACCCCGGCGGGGGAGGACGAGGAGTCCTGGTTCGTCAAGGAGGTCCAGCGCGGGCTCGAGTACCGCTATCCGAGCGGCATCCCCGAGGACGTGCAGAAGCGCGCCGACTACGAGGTCTCCGTCATCCTGCAGATGGGCTTCCCCGGCTACTTCCTGGTGGTCTCGGACTACATCAAGTGGGCCAAGGAGCAGGACATCCGGGTCGGCCCCGGCCGCGGCTCCGGTGCGGGGTCGATGGTCGCCTACGCCATGCGGATCACCGACCTCGACCCGCTCGAGCACGGCCTGCTGTTCGAGCGGTTCCTGAACCCCGATCGTGTCTCCATGCCGGACTTCGACGTCGACTTCGATGATCGTCGCCGCGGCGAGGTCATCGAGTACGTCGAGCGCAAGTACGGCGATGACCGCATCGCCCAGGTGATCACCTACGGCGTGATGAAGACGAAGAACTCCCTGAAGGACGCCGCGCGCGTGCTGGACTACCCCTATGCGATGGGCGACCGGCTGTCCAAGGCGCTCCCGCCCACGGTGATGGGCAAGGACATCTCGGTCAAGGGCATCTTCGATCCCGAGGACAAGCGCTACGCCGAGGCGGGGGAGTTCCGGCGGATCCACGACGAGGACCCCGACGTCCAGAAGGTCGTCGAGATCGCCCAGGGCGTCGAGGGCCTGACCCGCGGCTGGGGCGTGCACGCCTGCGCCGTGATCATGTCCAGCCATCCGCTGATCGACATCGTCCCGATGATGCGCCGCCCCTCCGACGGCCAGATCATCACCCAGTTCGAGTACCCCACCCTGGAGGCTCTCGGGCTGCTGAAGATGGACTTCCTGGGGCTGCGGAACCTCACCGTGCTCTCCGACGCGATCGCGAACATGGAGCGCAACGGCAAGACCCCGCCGGACCTGGAGCTGCTCCCCTTCGACGATGCGAAGACCTACGAGCTGCTGCAGAAGGGGGACACGCTGGGCGTGTTCCAGCTGGACGGCTCCGGCATGCGCACCCTGCTGCGGCAGATGAAACCGGACCAGTTCGGGGACATCACCGCCGTCTCGGCGCTGTACCGGCCGGGCCCGATGGGCATGAACTCCCACACCAACTACGCGCTGCGCAAGAACGGCCTGCAGGAGATCACGCCGATCCATCCCGAGCTCGAGGAGCCGCTCGCGGAGATCCTCGGCGAGACCTACGGCGTGCTCGTCTACCAGGAGCAGGTCATGCAGACCGCGCAGAAGGTCGCCGGGTACAGCCTGGGACAGGCGGACATCCTGCGCCGCGCCATGGGCAAGAAGAAGAAGGCGGAGCTGGACAAGCAGTTCGCCTCCTTCGAGGCCGGGATGCAGGAGAACGGGTACTCCGCCGCCGCGGTGACGGCGCTGTGGGAGACCCTGATGCCCTTCGCCGACTACGCCTTCAACAAGTCGCACTCGGCCGCCTACGGCGTGGTCTCCTACTGGACCGGCTACCTCAAGGCGAACCACCCCACCGAGTACATGGCCGCGCTGCTGACCTCCACCCAGGAGAACCGCGACCGCCTGGGCCTGTACCTCGGCGACTGCCGGCACCGCGGGATCACGGTGCTGCCGCCGGACGTCAACCAGTCCGATCTGTACTTCTCCGCCGTCGGGGACGACATCCGCTTCGGCCTCTCGGCGATCCGCAACGTCGGCGCGAACGTGGTCGAGGAGATCATCAGGACCCGCCAGGAGAAGGGGGCCTTCACCTCCTTCACCGATTTCCTGGACAAGGTGCCGCTGAGCGTGTGCAACAAGCGCACGATCGAGTCCCTCATCAAGGGCGGTGCCTTCGACGAGCTCGGTGCGAACCGCCGTTCCCTGGTGCTGATCCACGAGGACGCCGTCGATTCCGTGGTCGATGTGAAGCGCAAGGAGGCCCAGGGCCAGTACGACCTGTTCGCCGACGTCTTCGGCGGCGCCGGTGGCGGGGGCGAGGGGGAGATGGCCTCCGGCTCCGCCGCGACGATCACGGTCCCTGATCTGCCCGAATGGGACCGCAAGGAGAAGCTCGCCTTCGAGCGGAACATGCTGGGCCTGTACGTCTCGGACCACCCCCTGTACGGGCTCGAGCACGTCATCGCCCAGAACTCCTCCACCGCCATCAGCGCGCTCGCCGATGACGGCGCGGTGGAGGACGGGGCGATGGTCACGATCGCGGGGCTGATCACCTCCCTGCAGCGCAAGACCACCAAGAAGGGCGACATGTGGGCGATCGCCACCGTCGAGGACCTCGAGGGCTCGATCGACTGCCTGATGTTCCCCTCCACCTACCAGACCGTCGCCACCGAGCTCGCCGAGGACCTGATCGTCTCGATGAAGGGACGGGTGGACACCTCCAAGGGCATGCCCGAGCTGAAGGTCATGGAGATGTCCATCCCGGAGACCGGGGGAGGGGCCGACGGCCCCGTGGTCATCGCCCTGCCCGCGATGCGCGCCAGCGAGCGCGTGGTCTCGGACCTGCGTGGCGTGCTTGAGGACAACCCCGGTGGCAGCGAGGTGCGCCTGCGCCTGCAGGAGCCCGGCCGCACCACGTTGATGCAGCTGGACAAGCGGCTCTCGGTGACGCCGTCGGCCGCCCTGTACGCCTCGCTGAAGACACTGCTGGGACCGAGCTGCCTGCAATGAGGTGCTGAGCCGGCGGGGCGTCTCCTCATGATCGGAGGGCGATTCCGGGGCGGCGCGTCGCTGACATCGGGCGGGAGGGTCCCCACGCGGGAAGGAGCGTGAACATCATGAGGCATCTGGTGCACGGGATCGTCGCCGCGGTGGGTGCCGTGCTCGCGGTCCTTCTCAGCTCGGCGCTGACATCCGCTTTCTGGGGCGGCATGAGTCGCGTCGGACCGGAGGAGATCCTCACCATCGTGGTTTGTACAGTCGTCTTCTGGAGTGTGCTGGAGGTCGAGGACCTCCTGACGCGCCGCGGCTTGCGGGCATCGCGCCGGGAGGCCCCGCGCCGCGCCGGCCGCTCGCCCGGATGAGATGCCGCACCCCGCTGACGACGTGGCGGGTCGCGACCTTCAACATCCGCCACGGTCAGGGACCCGATTCTCGGGTGGATCTCGCGCGCACGGCCCGCGAGATCCGGCAGCTCGACGCCGACGTGATCGGCTTGCAGGAGGTCGACCAGGGGTTCGGGCCCCGCTCCGCTCACGAGGACCAGCCCGCACGGCTCGCTGCGATGCTGGGTATGCGGGTCTGCTTCGGCGCCGCGCTCGACCTCCCGCCGCCGCTGGCCGGTGCCCCGCGGCGGCGTTACGGGCTCGCCCTGCTGACCCGGCACACGATCCTCGCGCACACCCTGCATCTGCTGCCGGTCCCTCCGGACGATGCGCCGCCGCCGGAGCCGCGCGGGATGCTGCACGCGCGGGTCCGCTGCGCCGGGGGCCAGGAGCTCGACGTGCTGGTGACGCACCTCGACAATGCCAGCACTATGCATCGCACCGCCCAGGTGCAGGGCATCCTCCGCCGCACCCGGGACCTCGAGGGCCCGGCGGTGCTGATGGGGGACATGAATGCCGGTCCCACCGCGCCGGAGCTGGCAGCGCTGGCCACCGCCGGGTGGCGGGACACCGCATGCAACGCCTCGCGTGACGGCGGCGACCCATTGCGCCCGAGTCTTTCTCAACGGATCGGTGCCGCCATGGCGTGGCTGCGCACCCGCGGAGGAGCCACCCATCCGGCCCGGTTCCCGCTGCGACGGATCGACTCGCTCTGGATAAGCGGCGACATCGAGAACGGTCCCCCGGTGGTGGCTCCCCGAGGTGCCTCGGACCACCGCCCGGTGAGCGTGACCCTGTGCACCCCCCCCACTGACACGCCGGGAGACCGCAGCGGGAACCGCGCAGACCGCCGCCCCCAGCGGGACGGCCTGGACTAGCGTTGCCTCATGAGCCCCACCGCCGAGGACCTGCTGCCCGACTCCCTGCTGGAGACCTTCCGCGAGCGCGCGGCGGTCCACGACCGGGAGAACACCTTCCCCCGGGACGATCTCGCCGATCTCCGCGAGCGCGGCTACCTGCGTCTGCTGGTGCCCACCGAGCTCGGCGGGCTCGGCGCCTCGCTGCTGGAGGCCACGCGGATCCAGCGCCGCCTCGCCCAGGCCGCTCCCGCCACAGCGCTGTCGATGAACATGCACCTGGTGGTGACCGGGGCGGCGCTGCACGCCCACCGGCTCGGCGTCGGCGAGGTGCGCACGATCCTCGAGGACGCCGCCGCGGAGCAGCTGTTCGCCTTCGGGATCTCCGAGCCCGGCAACGACGCGATGCTCTTCGACTCCTCCACCCGGGCCGAGGAGCAGGATGACGGCGGATTCGCGCTCACCGGGACCAAGATCTTCACCTCGCTCGCCCCGGTCTGGGACCGGCTGGTGGTGCACGGTCGCGTCGCCGAGGCCTCCGAGGCGGAGCCGCGGCTCGTCTTCGGGGTCATCGAGCGCACCGACGAGGTCGAGACCCTCGATGACTGGGACACCCACGGGATGCGTCCCTCCCAGTCATGCACCACCCGCCTGCACGGCGCCCCGATCCTCGGCGATCAGGTGCTCACCCGCACCCCCGTCGGCCCGAACCCCGACCCGTTCGTGATGGGCATCTTCGGCGCCTTCGAGCTGCTGATCGCGTCCGTCTACACCGGCATCGCCGAGCGCGCGATCACGGTCGGCACCCGGATCGCGACCACTCGTCGCAACGCCACCAAGGACATCGTCCACGCCGACGACCCCGACATCCGCTGGCGTCTGGCCGATGCGGCGATCGCGGTGGACGGCTCGATCCTGCAGATCGAGAAGATCATGGCAGATCTCGATGCCCTCGGCGCGGGGGAGCAGGGCAGGGGCCTGAGCGATCACGGCCCGCGCTGGTTCCTGCACTTCTCCGGCGTGAAGTCCCGGGCGACCGAGACGGCGATCGCTGCGCTGGACCAGGTGCTGCGCGCCAGCGGCGGCGCCCAGTACTTCCGGCGCAGCGAGCTGGAGCGGCTCTCCCGGGATGTGCGCGCCGGCATGTACCACCCCTCCGACCAGGAGTCCGTGCACGCCTCCTACGCCAAGGCCCTGCTCGGCGAGATCGGTGCGTCCCGTCCGGCGCTGCCGCAGTGAGCGACGCGCTGCGGATCGTCATCGCGGGAGGCTCCGGCACCCTCGGCCGCGCGCTGAGCACCCAGCTGGTGAGGCGCGGGCACGAGGTCGTGGTCCTCACCCGGGCGCCGCGGTCTCCGTCCCGGTACCCGGGCGTGCGCGAGGTGCACTGGGACGGCCGCACCCTCGGGCCCTGGACGCAGGAGCTCGCAGCACCGGGGACCGCCCTGGTCAACCTCGCCGGCCGGCTCGTCGACGCCCGGCCCACGCCGGAGAACATCGCCGACCTCGCCCGCTCCCGCGTCGAGGCGACCGCCGCGCTGGTCGAGGCCTCCCGCCGCCGGGAGGAGCCGCTGACGCACTGGGTGCAGGCCTCGACCACCGCGATCTGGTCCGACGCCGGGGACCGGCTGCTGGAGGAGACGAGCCCCGTGCCCGTGGGGCTGCCGCAGATGACCGGGGTCGCCGAGCGCTGGGAGCGCGCGGCCGAGGGAGCGCACTGCGACCATCAGGTGGTGCTGCGCACCGGCATCGTGCTGGAGGCCGGGACCCCGGCGCTCGAGAGGCTCGCGCTGCTGGCTCGCTGGGGTCTGGGCGGACCGGTGGGCACCGGCCGGCAATGGGTGAGCTGGATCCACGTCGAGGACTGGGTGCGGATCGTGCTCTCGGCGCTCGGCCTCGAGGAGCCGCAGCTGCCCGAGGGGATCGTGGTCGCCTCCGCCCCGCACCCGGTGCGGAATGCCGAGATGATGCGCCTCCTGCGACGGGGCGTCGGCCGGAGCCGCGGCCTCCCCACCCCCGCGCCGCTGCTCCGACTCGGGGCCGTGCTGCTGCGCACGGACCCGGCGCTGGGGCTCACGGGCCGCCATGCCACCTCGCGCGTGCTGGACGAGGCGGGATTCCGATTCCGGTATCCGCAGCTCGACGGCGCCCTCGCGGACCTGCTGCCCGGCTGATCCCGCTCGCACGCCCGCGGAACGCCGATCAGCCGAACAGCACCGCGGCCTCGCGCCAGCGGGACTCCGGCACCCGCTTGACGCTGTCGATCGCCTCGGTGAGCGGGACGTCCACGATCTCGGTGCCGCGCAGCGCGACCATCCGGCCGAAACGGTTCTGGTGGACCAGATCCACCGCCGCGGTTCCGAGCCGGGTGGCGAGCACCCGGTCGTAGCCGGTCGGCTCCCCGCCGCGCTGGATGTGTCCCAGCACCGTGGCCCGGGACTCGATGCCCAGCCGCTCCTCGATCAGCGGGGCCAGCACCTCGGCCACCCCGCCGAAGCGGGGCCGTCCGAACTCGTCCGGCTCGTAGTCGATGAAGCCCTCCGGGGCGTCCCGGGGCACGAACCCCTCGGCGACCACGACCAGCGGTGCCCGGCCCCGGGCGAAGGCCGACTCCACCTGGGTGCAGATCTCGTCGATGCTCAGCGGGAACTCCGGCAGTCAGATCACATGTGCGCCCGCGGCCATCCCCGAGTGCAGCGCGATCCAGCCGACGCTGCGGCCCATCACCTCGGCGACCATGCAGCGGTGATGTGAATCTCCGGTGATCCGCAGCCGGTCCAGGGATTCGGTGGCGATCTCCACCGCGGTGTTGAACCCGAAGGTGTAATCGGTGGCATCGAGATCGTTGTCGACCGTCTTGGGCACCCCGACCACCGGGATGCCCGCCTCGGAGAGCCGGTTGGCGGTGAACAGGGTGCCGTCGCCGCCGATCGCGATGAGCGCGTCCATGTCGTTCTCGTCGAGGTGACGGCGCACGACGTCCGCCCCGTCCTCGCCCTCGGCGAAAGGATCGGACCGGGAGGTGCCCAGGATCGTCCCGCCGAGGCGACCGATGCCGCGCACGCGCCGACGCGGCAGCGTCATCCAGTCGTTCTCGATCACGCCGCGCCAGCCGTCCCGGAACCCGATGAACTCGTCCTCGAAGTGCTGGTCTCCCTTGATCACCGCCCCCCGGATCACGGCGTTCAGGCCGGGGCAGTCGCCGCCGGAGGTCAGGATTCCGATCTTCATGAGGCAGGATTCCTTCTCTCGTCGAGCGCCGGCGGGGCAGGGGTGCGTCCGCTGCCCACACTACGGCCGCGCGCCGGATTCCCCCGGGACCACCGGTCAGCGCTGCGCGCGCTGCTCGCGGTAGTAGCGGATCAGCCCCGCCGTCGAGGGGTCCTCGGCCGCGATGGCCGTCTCGTCGCCGGCGACCGCGCCGGCGAGATCCTTGGCGAGCTGCTTGCCCAGCTCCACGCCCCACTGGTCGAAGGAATTGATGCCCCACACCACGCCCTGCACGAAGGTGATGTGCTCGTACAGCGCGATCAGCTGTCCCAGCACCGCCGGGGTGAGCTGCGGGGCCATGATCGAGGTGGTGGGCCGGTCGCCGGAGAACTCCCGGGCCGCGACCAGCGCGCCCTCGGTGCCCTCCGCCCGGACCTCCTCGGCGGTCTTGCCGAAGGCCAGCGCCTTGGTCTGGGCGAAGAAGTTCGCCAGGAACAGCTCGTGGACGTCCTGGTCCCCGTCCTTCAGCGGATGGTTCGGGGTCGCGAAGGCGATGAAGTCCGCGGGGATCACCCGGGTGCCCTGGTGGATCAGCTGGTAGAAGGCGTGCTGACCGTTCGTGCCGGGCTCGCCCCAGAACACCTCGCCGGTCTCGGTGGTGGCGAGCGAGCCGTCCCAGCGCACCGCCTTGCCGTTGGACTCCATCGTGAGCTGCTGGAGATAGGCGGGGAAGCGGTGGAGGTACTGCGAGTAGGGGAGCACCGCGTGGGTCTCCGCTTCCAGGAAGTTCACGTTCCACACGTTCAGCAGCCCCATCAGCAGCGGCACGTTCTGCTCCGCCGGGGCGGTGGCGAAGTGCTCGTCCATCGCGTGGAAGCCGGCCAGCAGCTCCTCGAAGGCGTCCGGTCCGAGCACGGTGGCGAGCACGGTGCCGATCGCGGAGTCCACCGAGTAGCGGCCGCCCACCCAGTCCCAGAAGCCGAAGGCGTTGTCGGGATCGATGCCGAAGTCCGCGACCTTGTCCAGCGCGGTGGAGACGGCCACGAAGTGCTGGGCGATGGCCTCCGGCTCCTGCTCGGCGGTCAGGGCCGCGTTCTCCCGCAGGCCGGTCAGCAGCCACTGCCGCACCAGGCGCGCATTGGTGAGGGTCTCCTGGGTGGTGAAGGTCTTCGACGCCACGATCACCAGGGTGGTCTCGGGGTCGAGGCCCTGCGTGGTGGCGAAGGCGTCGGTGGGGTCGATGTTCGAGATGAACCGGGCCTCGAGACCGTCCTGCGCGAGCGGCTGCAGCGCCTCGTAGACCATCACCGGGCCGAGGTCGCTGCCGCCGATGCCGATGTTCACGACCGTCTCGATGCGCTTGCCGGTCACGCCCGTCCACTCTCCCGAGCGCACCGCATCCGCGAAGTCGTAGACGCGCTGCAGGGTCCGCTGGACGTCCTCGTCGATGTTCTGGCCGTCCACCTCGAGCGCGGGGGAGGAGCCGGCCGGTCGGCGCAGCGCGGTATGCAGCACCGCGCGGTCCTCGGTGGTGTTGATGTGGGCGCCGGCGAACATGGCGTCGCGACGCTCGGTGACCCCGACCTCGCGGGCCAGCTGCAGCAGCAGCTCCACGGTCCTCGGGGTGACGAGGTTCTTGGAGAGGTCGACGTGCAGGTCGGCGGCGTCGTGCGTGAAGCGTTCGGCGCGCTGGGGGTCGGCGGCGAACCACTCGCGCAGCGAGCCGTCGATCTCGAGGTGGTGCGCCTCGAGCTCGGCCCAGGCGTCGGTGGTGGTGGGGTCGATCGGGGCGGCGGGTGAGGTGGGAGCAGTCATACGGCCATTGAACACCGCGGGCGTCGAACGTGCAGGGTCGGCCCGGGTGTTCCCGGCGCGGGTGTCAGGGGACGGACAGCGTCCTGAGACCGAAGTGTTACCACCAGATGGGATGCTGTTGACAGGGAAGGGTGCACACTTGTCGGTGATGCTGCACACGGTCGTGCGGTTCACGACCCCAAGACACCACAGGAGTTTTCATGACCATCTCGCGCCGTTCGATGATGATGGGCACCGCCGCCGGCGGCGCCGCGGCCCTGACGCTCGCCGCCTGCGGCGGCGACGAGGGCGGGTCCGGGGACGCCGGTGGCGGCGAGGGCGGCGGCGGCGGTGGCGGGGGCATGATCCTGGCCAACGGCACCGAACCGCAGAACCCGCTGATCCCGACCAACACCAATGAGGTCGGCGGCGGCCGCATCGTCCAGAACATCTTCGCGGGCCTGGTCTCCTACGACGCCGAGGGCACCCCGCAGAACGAGGTGGCCGAGTCCATCGAGACCGAGGACAGCCAGCACTACACGATCACCCTCGCCGAGGGGTGGACCTTCACCAACGGCGATCCGGTCACGGCCCAGAGCTTCGTGGACGCCTGGAACTTCGGCGCCAATGCCTCCAACGCCCAGCTCTCGGGCTACTTCTTCGAGCCGATCGAGGGCTTCGCGGACCTCCAGGGCGAGGACGTGGCCGCCGATGCCACCCTCACCGGTCTCGCCGTCGAGGACGAGCAGACGTTCACCGTCACCCTCGTCTCCCCGCAGTCCGACTTCCCGATCCGCCTGGGCTACACCGCGTTCGCGCCCCTGCCCCAGGCGTTCTTCGATGACCCGGAGGGCTTCGGGGAGAAGCCGATCGGCAACGGCCCCTACACGCTCAAGTCCTGGGAGCACGAGGTCTCCGCCGAGCTCGAGGTGAACCCGGACTACAAGGGCCCCCGCGCCCCGAAGAACGACGGCGTGCGCTTCACCTTCTACCAGGACATCGAGACCGGCTACAACGACCTGCTCTCGGGCGGCCTCGACGTCATCGACAACATCCCCGCCAGCCGCCTGACCTCCTTCGAGCAGGATCTCGGGGAGCGTGCGGTCAATCAGCCGGCCGCGATCTTCCAGTCCTTCACCATCCACATGGAGGATCCGAACTTCAGCGGCGAGGCCGGGTCCCTGCGTCGCCAGGCCCTGTCCAAGTCGATCAACCGTCAGGAGATCTGCGACACGATCTTCCAGGGCACCTCGTCCCCGGCCACGGACTACTCCTCTCCCGTGGTCAACGGCTACTCGGACTCGATCCCCGGCAGCGAGGTCCTGGACTTCGACGCCGAGGGCGCCAAGAAGCTGTGGGAGGAGGCCGAGGGCATGCAGCCCTTCGAGGGCCCCTTCACCCTCGCCTACAACGCCGACGGCGACCACGCCACCTGGGTCGAGGCGGTCACCAACCAGATGCTGAACAACCTCGGCATCGAGGCCACCGGCAAGTCGTACCCGACCTTCGCCGCACTGCGCGACGAGGTCGGCAACCGCACGATCACCGGCGGCTTCCGCAGCGGCTGGCAGGCGGACTACCCCTCCGTGTTCAACTTCCTCGGCCCGCTGTACAGCTCGGCCGCGGCGGAGGGTCGCGGGTCCAATGACGCCGACTACATGAACGAGGAGTTCGACCAGCTGCTGGCCGACGGCCTCTCGGCCACCGATGACGAGACCGCGTTCGCCAAGGCCCAGGCCGCGGAGGAGCTGCTCTTCCGCGACCTCCCGGCCATTCCGCTGTGGAACGACAACGTCACCGGCGGCTCCGCGGAGACCGTGGAGAACGTCGTCTTCGGCTGGGACAGCCAGCCGCAGTACCACGAGATCACCAAGACGGCCTGATCCTCAGGCCCTGACCCGACGGGGCGGGGACGCGGCTCGGCAGCCGCCCCCGCCCCGCATCGGGTCCGCACGACGCCGCCCGGCGCCGATGCGTGCCGCAGCCCCGCAAGTGGCTATGGTGTTCCAGATTCCCCCGCGCCCCGCCCGGCCTGATCGGTCCGGGGCGCCCTCCCTCCCCTAAGGTGCAACGCATGGCCTGGTACGTCCTCCGGCGCGTGCTGCAGATGATCCCGGTCTTCTTCGGCGCGACGTTCCTGGTGTACTTCCTGGTGTTCTCGATGCCCGGTGACCCGATCGCGGCCCTCGGCGGCAACAAGCCGCTCTCGCCCGCCGTCCAGGATCGTCTGCGCGCGGAGTACAACCTCGACGAACCCTTCATCGTCCAATATCTGCTCTACCTGCAGGGCCTGGCCCAGGGTGACTTCGGCACGACCTTCGCCGGGCGTCCGGTGATCGAGGACATCCGCAGCGCCTTCCCCGTCACCGCGCGCCTGGCGCTGGTCGCGATCGCCTTCGAGGCCATCCTCGGCATCGTCGGCGGCGTCATCTCCGGTCTGCGCAAGGGCACCTGGATCGACTCCACGCTGCTGGTCACCTCCATCCTGGTGATCGCGGTGCCGACCTTCGTGATCGGCTTCGTGGCCCAGTTCATCTTCGGCGTGAAGCTGGGGTGGGTGACGATCAACGTCGGTGCGAACGTGACCTGGCAGAACCTGCTGCTGCCGGGCATGGTGCTGGGTGCGGTGAGCTTCGCCTACGTGCTGCGCCTGACCCGCACCCAGATCACCGAGACGATGACCGCCGATCACGTCCGCACCGCGACCGCCAAGGGGCTCTCCCGCCCGCGCGTGATCACCGTGCACATCCTGCGCAACTCGCTGATCCCGGTGGTCACCTTCCTCGGCGTGGACCTCGGTCAGCTGATGGGCGGGGCGATCGTCACCGAGGGGATCTTCAACATCCCGGGACTCGGCTTCCATCTCTTCGACGCCATCCAGCGCGGTGAGAGCACGAAGATGGTCTCGATGGTGACGCTGCTGGTCATCATCTTCATCATCTCGAACCTCCTCATCGATCTGCTGTACGCACTTCTCGACCCCAGGATCAGGTATGACGCACGCAAGTGAGACCGGCGGCGCCACGACGCGCCGCGGCCAGGAGCACTTCGTCGCTCCGGTCGACGAGACCCCGCTGCAGGCGGTCGATGCCCTGAACACCGACGTCAAGCCGCGATCGCTGTGGTCGCAGGCCTGGCGCGATCTGCGACGCAATCCGATGTTCATCGTCTCCGCGGTGCTCATCGCGGTGGTGGTCACCGTCGCCGCGTTCCCGCAGCTGTTCAGCAGCCTCGACCCGTACGCGCAGGGCGCCTGCCGCCTGACCAACAGCTACGGGGACCCGATCCCCGGGCACCCCTTCGGCTTCGACCAGCAGGGCTGCGACGTGTACTCCCGGGTCATCTACGGGGCCCGCCCCTCGGTGATCGTCGGTGTGGTGACCACGCTGGGCGTCTTCCTGCTGGGCGGCGTGATCGGTGCGCTGGCGGGCTGGTTCGGCGGCTGGATCGACGCGATCCTGTCCCGTCTGACGGACGTCTTCTTCGCGATCCCGCTGATCCTCGCCGCGATCGTGGTCGGCCAGCTCTTCGAGCTCAACGCGCTCACCCTGGCGATGATCCTGATCCTGTTCGGCTGGACCGCCATCGCGCGCATCGCCCGCGGCAGCGTCATGAGCGTGATGAACTCGGAGTTCATCACCGCCTCCAAGGCGCTCGGCGCCTCCTCCTCCCAGAACCTGTTCCGGCACGTGGTGCCCAACGCGGTCGCCCCGGTGATCGTCACGGCGATGGTCAACCTGGGCATGTACATCGTCCTGGAGGCCACCCTGTCCTTCCTGGGAGTGGGACTTCCCGAGTCCACGATCTCCTGGGGCGCGGACATCTCCAATGCGCAGACAGGGCTGTACACGCGCCCCGAGCTGCTGTTCTATCCCTCCGGCGCCCTCGCCATCACGATCCTCAGCTTCATCATGCTGGGCGATGCCGTGCGCGACGCACTCGATCCGAAGACGAAGAAGCGATGAGCTACGACCCGAACTTCCCGCACACCTCCAGCGAGCGCGCCGAGGAGCCCACCACCGAGCCCGTCGGTCCTCGGGACGACGGGGCCGCGGACGCGGCGGAGGCCGATCTCACGCAGGTCCATGCGACTGCGGGCGGCACCTCCGGCGCCGTCCACGAATGGGATCCGGACCGCCCGCTGCTCGAGGTGAAGGACCTCGACATCACCTTCACCACCTCCAGCGGCGAGGTGCCGGCCGTGCGCGGGGCGAACCTCACCGTCTATCCCGGCCAGACCGTCGCGATCGTGGGCGAGTCCGGCTCGGGCAAGACCACCACCGCCATGTCGGTCGCCGGCCTCCTCGCCTCCAACGGTCGGGTCTCCGGCGGCAGCATCCTCTTCCAGGACGAGGACGTCTCCAAGGCCTCCGGCAAGCGCGTCCGCCAGCTGCGGGGCGATGAGATCGGCATGGTCCCGCAGGACCCGATGTCGAACCTCAACCCCCTGTGGAAGATCGGCTTCCAGATCAAGGAGTCGCTGACCGCGAACAAGGTCGCCACGGGCAGGGCGGCGGACAAGCGCGTCGTCGAGCTGCTCGAGGAGGCGGGGCTGCCGGATGCGGCCCGTCGCGCGAAGCAGTACCCCCACGAGTTCTCCGGGGGCATGCGCCAGCGCGCGCTGATCGCCATGGGCCTCGCGGCCCGGCCGTCCCTGCTCATCGCCGACGAGCCCACCAGTGCGCTGGACGTCACCGTCCAGCGGCAGATCCTCGACCACCTCGACGTCCTCACCGGGCAGCTCGGGATCGCGGTCCTGCTGATCACCCATGACCTCGGTCTGGCCGCGGAGCGCGCTCAGCACCTGGTGGTGATGTACCGCGGGCAGGTGGTGGAGTCCGGTCCGGCGCTGGAGATCCTCCAGAACCCGCAGCACCCCTACACGCAGCGGCTGATCGCGGCCGCCCCGTCGCTGTCCAGCCAGCGGATGGTCTCCTCCTACAGCAGCCGCGGCGAGGAGCCCGCCGGCGCAGAGCAGTCCGCTGCGACCCAGGCGCGGACCGACGACGTCATCGTCGCCGAGAACCTCACGCGGGTCTTCGACATCCGCGGTGGTGCGCCGTGGGTGAAGGCCGCACCGTTCACGGCGGTCGACGATGTCTCCTTCACCCTCAAGCGCGGCACCACCCTCGGGATCGTGGGGGAGTCCGGCTCCGGGAAGTCGACGGTCGCGCAGATGGTGCTGGGCCTGCTCCCCCCGACCTCCGGGACGATCCTCTTCGAGGGCCAGGACATCGGGGCGAAGTCCACCAAGGAGATGTTCGCGCTCCGCCGACGCATGCAGCCGGTGTTCCAGAACCCGTACGGGTCGATCGACCCCACCTACTCGATCTTCCGCACCATCGAGGAGCCGCTGCGCCTGCACGGCACGGCCACGCGCGGTGAGCGTGAAGCGCGGGTCCGCGAGCTCCTGGACCAGGTGTCGCTCCCGGCCGCGACCATGCAGCGCTACCCCAATGAGCTCTCCGGCGGGCAGCGTCAGCGCATCGCGGTGGCCCGGGCGCTCGCGCTGCGACCCGAGGTGCTGGTGCTCGACGAGGCCGTCTCTGCCCTCGACGTGCTGGTCCAGGACCAGGTGCTCGCCCTGCTCAACGACCTCCAGGCCGAGCTGCACCTCTCCTACGTGTTCATCACCCACGACCTCGCCGTCGTCCGGCAGATCGCCGACCGGACCATGGTCATGGAGACGGGTCGAGTGGTCGAGCAGGGTGCCACCGAGGACGTCTTCCGCGACCCGCAGCAGGAGTACACCCGCCGTCTGCTGGACGCCATCCCCGGTGGTTCCATCCCGCTGGCGGGCTCCGGCCGCTGAGCCCGGAGCCACCGAGCCCGTCCGCCTCCGGACCGTTCTGGTCCGATCCGTTCCCCGAGCAGCGCGTCGAAGGTCTCACCGCGCCCCCTGTGGCGGGGGGCGGTGGGCGGATAGACTCGCCGGGGCCCTGGAGCGGGCCGCACGTCTCGTGCGGCCGGGCGCTGCTCGGTCCATGACCCGCCGCGCAACCTGAAACGAGCATCTGCGTATGACCACCCAGCACCGCACCGATCTGCGTAACGTCGCCATCGTCGCCCACGTGGACCACGGCAAGACCACCCTGGTCGACGCCATGCTCACCCAGGGCGGAGCCTTCGGCGATCGCGACAAGCACGACGATCGGGCGATGGACTCGGGCGAGCTGGAGCGCGAGAAGGGCATCACGATCCTCGCCAAGAACACGGCGATCCGATACACCGGACCGTCGGCCGCGGCGATCGGTGAGCCCGACGGCATCACCATCAACGTCATCGACACCCCCGGTCACGCCGACTTCGGCGGCGAGGTCGAACGAGGCCTGTCGATGGTCGACGGCGTGGTGCTGCTGGTGGACTCCTCCGAGGGACCGCTCCCGCAGACCCGCTTCGTGCTGCGCAAGGCGCTGGCGGCGAAGCTGCCGGTGATCCTCGTGGTCAACAAGGTCGACCGTCCCGACGCCCGTATCGAAGCGGTCGTCGGCGAGGCCACCGACCTGCTGCTGGGCCTGGCCTCGGACCTCTCCGAGGAGATGGACGACATCGATCTGGACGCCGTGCTCGATGTGCCCGTCGTCTACGCCTCCGGCAAGGCCGGCCGCGCCACCACCACCCAGCCCGCCGACGGCACCCTCCCCGAGGAGGAGAACGTCGAGGCGCTGTTCAAGACCATCCTCGAGCAGATCCCCGCGCCGGAGTACGACGACGAGGTGCCGCTGCAGGCGCACGTCACCAACCTCGACGCCTCCCCGTTCCTGGGCCGCCTCGCGCTGCTGCGGATCAAGAACGGCGAGCTCAGCAAGGGTCAGCAGGTCGCCTGGTGCACCCAGGACGGCACCACCAAGCAGGTCAAGATCACCGAGCTGCTGGAGACCAAGGGGCTCTCCCGCGTGCCGATGACCCGGGTCGCCCTGCCCGGTGACATCGTCGCCGTCGCCGGCATCCCCGAGATCATGATCGGCGAGACCCTCGCTGACCTCTCCGATCCGCGCCCGCTGCCGCTGATCGCGATCGACGACCCCGCGATCTCGATGACGATCGGCATCAACACCTCCCCGCTGGCCGGCAAGAACGGCAAGGGCCACAAGCTCACCGCCCGCCAGGTCAAGGATCGCCTCGATGCCGAGCTGGTCGGCAACGTGTCGTTGAAGGTGCTGCCCACCGAGCGCCCCGACGCCTGGGAGGTCCAGGGCCGCGGCGAGCTCGCGCTGTCGATCCTGGTCGAGCAGATGCGCCGCGAGGGCTTCGAGCTGACCGTCGGCAAGCCGAAGGTCCTCACCCGGGAGGTCGACGGGAAGGTCCACGAGCCCGTCGAGCGGATGACGATCGACGTGCCCGAGGAGTACCTGGGCACCGTCACCCAGCTGATGGCCTCCCGCAAGGGCCGCATGGAGACCATGAGCAACCACGGCTCCGGCTGGGTGCGCATGGAGTTCGTCGTCCCCGCCCGCGGCCTGATCGGCTTCCGCACCCGGTTCATGACCGAGACCCGCGGCAACGGCATCGCCTCCTCCTACGCCGACGGCTTCGAGCCGTGGCTGGGCGAGATCGAGTTCCGTTCCACCGGCTCCCTGGTCGCCGACCGCGCGGGCACGGTCACCCCCTTCGCGATGATCAACCTCCAGGAGCGCGGCTCCTTCTTCGTCGAGCCCACCTCCGAGGTGTACGCCGGTCAGATCGTGGGGGAGAACTCCCGCAACGAGGACATGGACGTCAACATCACCAAGGAGAAGAAGCTGACGAACATGCGCGCCGCGTCCTCGGACTCCTTCGAGAACCTGGTGCCGCCGCGCCGACTGACCCTCGAGGAGTCCCTCGAGTTCTCCGCCGAGGACGAGTGCGTCGAGGTCACCCCCGAGATCGTCCGCATCCGCAAGGTCATCCTCGATGCGAACGAGCGTCGTCGTGCGCACTCCAAGGCCAAGTCGGGGAAGTGACGCAGTGACCCCCGCGCCGTCGCCGTCGGGGTCGACCCGCAGGGTCGACACCGACTCCCTCGCGGCCCGCGGCGCGCAGGCCGCGATGGCGATCGTGCTCGCGATCATCTCGGTGCTCCTGATGCTCACCACGCATCGGCTGGAGCTCGGGCTGTTCGGCTTCGATGTCCCGGTGGGGATGCTCTTCGGGGCGGCGTTCCAGGTGGTCACCTGCGTGTTCCTGTGGTCGGCGACCGGCTCGCGGTTCCCGCTGCTGGTGCTGGGCTGCCTGTGGGGGATGCTGGCCACCCCGTTCCTGGGCAGGAGCGTCGGCGGCGGGGTGCTGCTGCCGGCGATGATCGGCGACGTCCCGCAGCTGTCGGGATGGATCGTCCAGGGTCTCGGCATCGCGATCCCCTTCCTCGCGGCGGCCGTGATCACGGTTCTCGGGAAGCTCGTCCCTCGGGCACGCTGAGCACATGAGCGCCTCCCCCCGTCCCGACTGGGCGACCGTCCCGAACCTCATCACCCTGCTGCGGTTCGTGCTGCTGTCGCCGGTGTGCCTGCTGCTGCTGGACGGTCCCGACACCCTCGCGGTGGTGCTGCTGCTGGTGTGGGCGTGCACCGACTGGGTGGACGGGATGCTCGCCAGGGCGCTGGACCAGAGCAGCCGCGTCGGGGCGATCATCGATCCGATCGCGGACCGCATCGGGCTGGCGGCGATCGTGCTGTCCCTGGCCGTGGCGGGCCTGCTGCCCTGGGCGGCGCTCGTGCTCATCGTGGTCCTGGACGTGGCGATGGTGGTGCTCGCGACCGGGGCGGCGCTCGGCGGGCGGATCGCGGTGTCCTGGCTCGGCAAGGTCCGCACCTTCGTCCTGATGACCTCGGTGTTCCTGCTGGTCGCCGCCGCCGCCTGGTGGCCGGACCTGATCCCGGCCGCGCAGGCGCTGATCTGGCTCGGCGTGGTGCTCCACACGGTCTCGGGGATCGACTACATCCTCAGGGCGCGGCGGGCCCCCGCCGCCGGACCGGCGGTGGAGGCACCTCCTTCGCCGCGATGACCAGTGCCCGCGGCACCCGGATCTGCCCGCGGCGGGTCATCACCTGCACGGCGGCCTGGTCGCTGCTCACGATGGTGCCCAGCGCGTCCGTCATCGACTCCCCGTGCGGCGAGCGCTCCGCGTCGATCGCATAGCGCAGCACCACCCGGCGCCCCTCCCGCAGGAAGGGCGCCCAGCCGGCGCGGGGCCGGGGCTCATCGGGCGACGTCATCCTCCGAGGCTATCCCCGATCCCCGGCCCCGGGCCCGGCTGTGCAACCTGTCACCTCCGCGGGCCGCCTCCTCGTCGCGCCCTCCGGTCAGCGGCCGGGATGAGATGATGGGTGCCGTCTCCGACCGAAGGAAGCCGCCCATGACCTACGTCATCGCCCTGCCCTGCGTCGACGTGAAGGACCGCGCCTGCGTCGACGAGTGCCCGGTGGACTGCATCTACGAGGGCAATCGGATGCTGTACATCCAGCCCGACGAATGCGTGGACTGCGGTGCCTGCGAACCCGTCTGCCCGGTCGAGGCGATCTTCTACGAGGACGACACCCCGGATCAGTGGGCCGAGTACTACAAGGCCAACGTCGAGTTCTTCGACGATCTCGGGGCCCCCGGCGGCGCGGCGAAGATGGGCGTGATCGACAAGGACCACCCGATCATCGAGGCCCTTCCGCTGCAGCCGAACCCTCTGGCCTGAGCCATGGCGGTGACCTCCGGCCCCCGCTCGGCCGCGCCGCGCCGGGCGACCGCCCGCACGGGGCTCGCCCAGCGACTGCCCGCCTTCCCCTGGGATTCCCTGCTCCCGGCCAAGCAGCGCGCCGCGGCGCATCCGGACGGCATCGTGGACCTCTCCGTCGGCACCCCGGTGGATCCGACGCCCGCCCTGGTGCAGGCGGCCCTCGCCGGCGCGGCCGACAGCCCCGGCTACCCGACCACGCTCGGCACCCCGGCCCTGCGCGAGGCGCTCGCGCGCTTCGTCCGTCGCCACCGCGGCGCGCCGGAGTCGCTCGGCGTCGAGGGCGTGCTGCCCACCATCGGCTCCAAGGAGCTCGTCGCGCACCTCCCGTTCCAGCTCGGCCTCGGCCCCGGGGACGTCGTCGCGTTCCCCCACATCGCCTATCCCACCTACGACATCGGTGCGCGCCTCATCGGCGCCGAGCCGCTGCCGGTGGACATGGCTCAG
The DNA here is from genome assembly GCF_002407185.1 of Brachybacterium vulturis. NCBI lineage: Bacteria > Bacillati > Actinomycetota > Actinomycetes > Micrococcales > Dermabacteraceae > Brachybacterium > Brachybacterium vulturis. The sequence continues at coordinate 3,098,451 of NZ_CP023563.1, read as the reverse complement.
CTAGCGGCCCATGGCGATGCGGCCCTGCCCGACCCGGCGGTCGCACCGCGGATCCGGCTGCTGTGGCTGAACTCCCCGTCGAACCCCACCGGCGAGGTGCTCGACGTCACGCAGCTGGCCGCCGTGGTGCGCTGGGCCCGTGAGCGGGGGATCGTCGTCGCCTCCGACGAGTGCTACGCACTGCTGCCATGGACCGTGGACGAGGTCCCCTCGGTGCTGGACCCGCGCGTGAGCGGTGGTGCGCTCGAGGGGCTGCTGTGCGTGTACTCGCTGTCCAAGCAGTCCAACCTCGCCGGCTACCGGGCGGCCTTCGTCGCCGGGGATCCCGCTCTGGTGGGCGAGCTGGTGGCGGTGCGCAAGCAGGCCGGGATGATGCTGCCCGGACCGCTCCAGACCGCGATGACCGCAGCTCTCGACGATGACGAGGCCCCGGCCGCCCAGCGTGAGATCTATCGCGCCCGGCGCACGCTGCTCGGGTCCGCGCTGCGGGCCGCCGGTGGATCGATCCAGGGCTCCCAGGCGGGGCTGTACCTGTGGACCACCTTCGGCGAGGACGCGATGACCAGTGTCGAACGCCTCGCAGCCAGCGGCATCCTGGTGGCACCCGGGATGTTCTATGGTGGCGGTGGTGGAGATTTCGTCCGGGTTGCCCTCACCGCGACCGATGAGCGGATCGCTGCCGCCGCCCGGCGCCTCGAGCGCCAGTAGAATCTTCGGCGCCCGCGGGCGCCGCACCGAGCCGACCACGCACAACGGAGAGCCCATGGATCACGCGACGACGTCTGCTCAGCTCAGCCTGGGGGAGACGACACTCGACCTCCCCACCGTTCCCGCCGTGGAGGGCAACGCCGGCATCTCGATCGGTCCGCTGCGCAAGCAGACCGGTCACGTCACCTACGACCCCGGCTTCATGAACACCGCGAACGCGAAGTCGTCGATCACGTACATCGACGGCGACGAGGGCATCCTGCGCTACCGCGGCTACCCCATCGAGCAGCTCGCCGAGAAGTCGAGCTACCTCGAGGTGGCGTACCTGCTGATCAACGGCGAGCTGCCCACCAAGGGCCAGCTCGACAACTTCGAGGCCAAGGTCGAGCACCGCACCCTGCTCGACGAGCGCTTCAAGCGCATGTTCGACAACTTCCCGCGGGATGCGCACCCGATGGCCGTGCTCCAGGCCGGGACCTCGGCGCTGTCGACCTTCTACCAGGACACCCTGGACCCCTTCGACGAGGAGCAGGTGCGGATCTCCGCCGTGCGGCTGCTCGCGAAGCTGCCCACGATGGCGGCCTACGCGCACCGCATCGCCCAGGGCCACGCCCTGCTCTACCCGGACAACCGGCTCTCGCTGATCGAGAACTTCCTGCGCCTGACCTTCGGCTTCCCGGTCGAGGACTACATCGCCGACCCGGTCGTGGTGCGCGCGATGGAGCAGCTGCTGATCCTGCACGCCGACCATGAGCAGAACTGCTCCACCTCCGCTGTGCGCCTGGTCGGCTCCGCCCAGGCGAACCTGTTCACCTCGATCTCCGCCGGCATCGGCGCGCTCTCGGGCCCCGCCCACGGCGGCGCCAACGCCGCGGTGATGGACATGCTCGACCAGATCCAGGCCGAGGGCATCGATCCGCGCGACTTCATGGAGAAGGTCAAGAACAAGGAGGACGGGATCCGCCTGATGGGCTTCGGCCACCGGGTGTACAAGAACTACGATCCGCGCGCCCGCCTCGTCAAGAAGATCGCCGACGATGTGCTCGAACGCCTCGGCGTCCACGACGAGCGGCTCGAGCTGGCCATGAAGCTCGAGGAGATCGCGCTGGAGGACGACTACTTCGTCGAGCGCAAGCTCTACCCGAACGTCGACTTCTACACGGGCCTGATCTACAAGGCCATCGGCTTCCCCACCGAGATGTTCACGGTGCTGTTCTCCATCGGCCGCCTGCCGGGCTGGATCGCCCAGTGGGAGGAGATGGTCCACGACCCGGAGACCAAGATCGGCCGGCCCCGCCAGATCTACACCGGGCACGCGGAGCGCACCTACCAGGAGATGGGCGAGCGCACCGGCACCAGCGAGCTGCGCCTGGCGGCCCTGCAGTCCGACATCGCGAACCGGGGCTGAGCCCGCGCGGGCTCAGCGCCCGCTGACCAGCACCACCACACGCTCCGCGCTGCCGCCCTCGGCGGTGCCCCAGCTCCCGGCCTCCTCGCCGCGCACGGAGCGGTCCCAGACCCGTCCCTGGTAGGACACCTGGACCACCCCGTCGTCCGCGGCGCGGGCAACCGCCCAGTTCGCGACCGCCCAGCCCAGCGCGTCGTCCCCGCCCGGATCGATCACGAGCGCCATCGCGCCCGCATGCTCGGGCAGTTGCGGGGCCGTGCTCGAGGCGGCGTCGAGGCCCGCGCTCAACCGGCCGGACTCGACAGAACGCGGGAACTGGCGCTCCAGCTCGGCCCGGACCTGCTCCGGGGAGACGGTCGCGCCGACCGCACCGAGGGTGCACACCAGGTTCGGCCCGCTCTGCCCGGTCAGGGCCGAGGCATAGAGCCGGCCCTCGGTCTCGTGGTCCCGGTAGGCCTCCGGATGGCCGGAGCGCTGGACCTGCTGGGCCACGTCGTTGATGTCCGCGTTCCGGTAGCCGGGGATCGTCACCAGCGCGTCGTAGAAGGCGTTGGTGGAGAAGACCGGGTCCTGGATCTGCTCCTCGGTGCCCCAGCCCTGGGAGGGCCGCTGCTGGAACAGGCCCAGGGAGTCGCGGTCCCCGTAGTCGATGTTCTGCAGCTGGGACTCCTGGTAGGCGGTCGCCAGCGCGATGGAGGCCGCCCGCGGCGGCAGCTCCCGGTCCACGGCGACCGCGCTGATCAGCGCCGCGTTGGAGACCCGGTCGGTGGAGTAGCGATGACTGGTGCCCAGGCCCGTCGCCACGCAGGTGCCCTCATGCGCGGGGGAGCCGTAGCGCTGCAGCGCCACATAGCTGCCCCCGGCGATGCCGGCGAACAGCAGCACCATCACCAGCGGGACCGCGAGGTGCCGAGCGACCGAACGCTCCCGCCTCCGGGTGCGCCGACGCGCGCGTGCGGCCATCTCGCCTCCCCCAGGCCCGGTGTCAGTTCGCGTGCAGCGCGGCGTTGAGCTCGACGGTCTGCCCCGCGCGGGCCACCGCCTGCACCGCACCGGTCAGCGAGTGGCGACGGAACAGCAGGTTCGCCACGCCGGAGAGGTCCCGCGCCGCGACCACCTGCGGCTGGTCGGATCCGGCACCGGCCTCGCCGACGAGCTCCACCTTGGTGCCGGCGGTGACGTACAGCCCCGCCTCGACCACGCAGTCGTCGCCGAGCGCGATGCCCACGCCCGCCTCGGCGCCCACCAGCGAGCGGCGGCCGATGCTCACCCGCTCGGTCCCGCCACCGGAGAGGGTGCCCATCGTCGAGGCGCCGCCACCGATGTCCGAGCCGTCGCCCACGACGACGCCCTGGGAGATGCGGCCCTCGATCATCGAGGCGCCCAGGGTCCCGGCGTTGAAGTTCACGAAGCCCTCGTGCATGACGGTGGTGCCCTCGGCCAGATGCGCGCCCAGGCGGACCCGGTCCGCGTCACCGATGCGCACCCCGGCGGGCAGCACGTAATCGACCATGCGCGGGAACTTGTCGAGGCTGAACACGGTGGGAGTGCGTCCCGCCGCGATCAGGCGCAGGCGGGTCTCCTCGAAGCCGGCCACGGCGCAGGGCCCCTCGGAGGTCCACACCACGTTGGTGAGCGTCCCGAACAGCCCCTCGAGGTTCTGCGCGTTGGGCTGGACCAGCCGATGGGAGAGCAGGTGCAGGCGCAGGTAGGCGTCGACCGCGTCGGCAGGGGCCTCGGCCAGCGAGATCGTGCGGACCACGACCTCCTGCGTGGTGCCCCGCACCTCGTCGGCCCGGGCGGCGGCGGTCAGCTGGGCATGCAGCGGATGGCTCCGGATCTGCGAAGGAGCCTCCCCGAGCCGGGGCGAGGGATACCATGCATCCAGGACGGAGCCGTCGGCACCAAGGGTGGTGAGTGCGATGCCCCAGGCCTTCGAGGCGGGGGAGTCCGAAGTCGTCGTGGTCATCTCCGGAGTCTACGAACTTCCGGGGTGCCAGGTCATGCGTGACGCCCCGCCCGGGGCGAACCGCACATCGGTGCCCGGCGGCCGGCGCTGATGGCGGCGGAGCAGGTCCCGACCCCGCTGCGCCGCAACCCCGAGTACCTGCGGTGGCTGATCGGCGACCTGTTGCTGGATATCGGCACCGGGATCGGAGCCTTCGCCTTTCCCCTGGTGACCTTCATGGTCACCGAGGATCTCGGCATCACGGGGCTGGTCGCACTGGTCCAGGGACTCGGCGCGCTGGTCGGTCTGATCCCGGGCGGACTGCTCGCGGACCGCGCCGAACGGCGGCGCCTGCGGCTGCTGGCCGGGGTGCTCGGTGCCGCCGTCCAGGCGGTGCTGGTCATCGTGCTGCTGACCGGGGTGGCCGGGGCCGTGGTGCTGGCCGCCCTGGCGTTCGCCGACAGGTTCCGCGAGACGCTGCTGGGCAGCGCCTCCAACGCCATGCTCAAACAGCTCGTGCCCACCACGCAGCTGCCCCGGGCGGTCTCTGTGAACCAGGGCCGTCAGGCCGCGGTGGAGATGGCCGCGGGCCCCGCCGGCGGTGCGCTGCTCGGCCTGTCGATCGTGTTCCCGCCGCTGGCCCAGCTGCTGGGCAACCTCGGCTCGGTCATCGCGACCCTCAGCATGCGGCGCCGGTACCACCCGCGGGTCGCCGGCACGGAGCGCACGAAGGTGGGGGAGGACCTGCGCGAGGCGCTCGGCTGGATGATCTCCCAGCCCCTGCGCCTGCAGATCCTCGCGATCGCGTCCTCGGTGAACCTCGGGGCCAACGGCCTGATCTTCGCGGTGCTGCTGAGTCTCGCCTCCGACGGGGTCTCGGCCACCCGGATCGGCCTGCTGAACACGGTGCTGGCCGCGGCGATCCTGCTCGGCGCGGTCCTCGCACCGCGCCTGGTGGACACGGTCCCGACGGGGATGCTCGCGATCGCTCCCGTCGTGCTGATGGCGCTGGTCGGGGTGTTCCTCGCCGTCGACCCCGGCATGATCTGGATCGGCGTGGCCTACGCCGTGCTGGGGGTCGGGATACCGGCCATCAATGCCTCCAGCCAGGGCTTCTTCACCCACATCACGCCCGTGGCGATGCAGGGGCGGGTCAGCTCGCTGATGCGGGTGGTCTCCTCGGCGCTGATGCCGCTGGCCCCGGCAGTCGCCGGCTGGGGGCTGGACCTCCTGGGCGTCATGCCCACGATGCTCGTCTTCGCCTCCGTGCTGGCGCTCGGAGCCCTGGTGGGGATGCTCGGGCCGGATCTGCGCCGGATCCCCACCGCCCCGCGGTGGGAGGTCTACGCCCGTCAGGAGGGGCTCGCGGTCGAGGAGGACGAGGAGTCCTCCTCCGAGCGCTGAGCCGCGGCGGAGAAGAGATCGGGCCGTTCACACCGCGGGCGGCTCCTCCACCTGCGGCGTCGGCCCGATCCATTCCGCGGCCCGGGACCGGCGCACGATCCTGCGGAGGCGTCGGGAGCGCAGGTAGATCAGGAGCACCGCCGCCACCAGGGCGGCGGCCCCGCCGCCGAGCAGCCACGGCGCCCAGTGCGAGACCCCACCCACGTCACCGAGCATCGGAGAGATCAGCAGCAGCGCCGCCCCCGCCACGATCGCGAGCACCCCGGCGCCCACCAGCAGCGCCGGCCCGAGGGAGCGTGCGACGGCGGGCCCCGCCGACTCTCCCTGCAGCGGGCGGCGCAGCGGCAGACCCCGGCCGAGCTGCCCGGGCCGGGAGACCGCCCAGCCCAGCAGGAGATGGTCCCGTCGCCGGGTCGCCACCGCGCCCACCAGTGCCGCGAGCAGCCCGGCCACGACAGCGACCGCCAGCAGAATCGGTCCCTGCTCCGGGACGCGCTCGGCGATCCCGGCTGCCTCGGAGCGGATGCTCTGGATGATCGTGACTGCGAGGAGCGTGAACGCCACCAGCAGCAGTCCGGCCTCCACCAGTCGCAGCGGGAGCTGCCGTGCCTGCCGCTCCGCGTGCGCCGCGGAGTCCAGCTCGTCGGGGACCTGATCGGCCCCCTCCTCGAGCACCACCCGGCGCTCGTCCGCCAGGCGCTGGGCGAACTCCTCGGTGCTCGGGCCCGAGCGGAGGGACGGGGCGTACCGGGCACGCTGCGCCGCAGTGAGCCAGGCCGTCATCACCAGCGCATCTGCCGAGGCACGCTCCTCGGGCAGCAGATCGGCGCTCACGGCCGCGCGCAGCTTCGCCGCCTGGCGCCCGCCGAACAGTCCCGGGGGCGTCGAGGGACCGCTGGGCGGGAGATGTCTGGGCGACGAGGCGGGAGTCGACATGGCGTCATCGTCCCAGATCGGTGGGGGCGGTGCGGGCGCGGCGGCGCGATCAAGGGCGGCCGCAGGCGACCGGCGCGCCATACTGGAGCGATGATCGCAGCCGCCGACCCCCTCCGCACCGTCGCCGTCGTCGGGGCAGGGCCGCGGGGCACGGCGATCATCGAACGCCTGGTGGCCGCCTCGAACGGCCCGCACTGGCGGGGCGGCCTCACCGTGCACCTGATCGACCCCCTGGTGGGCCGGGGAGGTGCCGTCTGGCGGCACGACCAGTCCGAGGTGCTGCTGATGAACACCACCACCTGCCAGACCACGATGTACCCCGACGAGACCTGCCATGCGCTGCTGCCCGCGCCGCGAACGGACACCCTCGCCGATCATCTGGCAGGGGAGGGTCTCGCCCCCACGGACTTCGCCTCCCGCGCCGCGCACGGCCGCTACCTGGCCCACGTGCTGGAGACGGCACGGAGGGACGCCGACCCGGCCCGGCTGCGGATCGTCGAGCACGCCGCCGAGGCGGTCGACGTCACCGGCGGGGCCGATGGTCCGCAGCGGGTGCGGCTGAGCGACGGACGGGTGCTGCGCGCCGAGGCGGTCGCGCTCGCGCTCGGGCACCTGCCCACCGCGCTCGGCCCCCGCTCGCAGCAGCTCGCCGACGCCGCCGAACGCCATGGCCTGGTCCACCTCGGGCCCGCGAACCCGCTCGAGGTGGACTATGCCTCGCTGCTGGGACGGGAGGCCGTCGCGGTCCAGGGCATGGGGCTGAACTTCTACGACGCGATCGGCATGCTCACCGAGGCGGCCGGTGGGCGCTTCGAGACCGACGCCTCCGCCCCCTCCGGCCTGCGCTACCTGCCCGGTGGCGGGGAGCCGCGCCTGGTGGTCGGCTCCCGCTCCGGCATGGTCTACCGGCCCAAACCCGACCTCGGCGACCGGATGCCGCAGCCGTACCTCCCGGCGGTGCTCACAGGGGAGCGGGTGCTCGAGCTCGCGGTCCGCGCCGCGGGGGTGGACCACGAGCGCGACGTGATGCCGCTGATGTTCGCCGAGCTGCGCCGGGCGCTGCGGGACGGCGGATTCCCCGAGCTCGCGGACGACCAGATCCTGCTCCCGCTGCTGTTCCCCTTCGGCCGTCGCGGCGGGGAGAGCCCGGTGCCGCCGCGGAGCACCCGTGACGTGCTGCGCGAGGCGCTGCGGGCCGCCTCCGAGCCCGATCCGGCCTGGGTGCTGATCTACCGGGTGCTGATCGCCCTGCGGATCCAGGTGAACCGGCTCACCGACCTCGGCGCCTACACCACCGATTCCGTGCGCCGCGACATCGACGGCCACCTGCGCAACGCCTTCGCCTCCTGGGCCTCGGGCCCGCCGGTGCTGCGCGCCCGCCAGGTGCTCGCCCTCGGGGAGGCGGGGCTGCTGGAGTTCACCGGCCCGCGGATGCATCTGGAGATCGATGACGAGGCCGGCCGGTACGTGGTGCGCGGCGGCGAAGGACCGGCCACCCTGTGCGACGGGGTGCTCGAGGCGCATCTGCCGCCGGTGGACCTGCCCGCCTATCGCAGCGCCCTGCTGGGTGCCTGGCGCGAGCGCGGCGAGGTGCAGAAGGACTCCTGGGCCTCCCGCGGCACCAGGCGGCGGATGCTCACCGGCTCCATCGCGGTGGACGGCCTGTACGCACCGGTCGGGGCCGACGGCACCGTCTTCGAGCGACGGCTGCTGGTCGGCGTGCCGGTGAGCACGGCGCAGCCGGGCTCCTCGATCTCCGCGGAGCCCGGCACCGGGGCGCAGCTGCTGCGGCACGCCGAGGCGGTCGCGCTGCGGCTGGCCCGTGCCGGAGGGGCGCTGTCCGGTCCGTGAGCCCTCGCTGAGCGGGTCCGCGTCGGTCCTGCCGCGCCCGGACGTGGCACGATGACGGCCATGAGCAACCAGACGGCCCCGGTCCTCGATCCCCGCGTCGATATCGCCCGTCTCACCGCGGCGATCGTCGACATCGACTCCGTCTCCGGGAACGAGCAGGCGCTCGCCGACGCGGTCGAGCAGGCGCTGCGCGAGCACGCCGGCCACCTCGAGGTGCTCCGTGACGGGGACACCGTCATCGCGCGCACCGACCGCGGGCTTCCCCAGCGGGTGCTGCTGGCCGGGCACCTGGACACCGTCCCGCTCGCGGACAACCTGCCCTCGACCCGCCGCGTGCGCGAGGGCCGGGAGGAGCTGGTGGGCCGCGGCAGCTGCGACATGAAGGGCGGGCTCGCGGTGTTCCTCAAGCTCGCCGTCGAGGCCGCCGCCGCACCCGTGGACCTCACCTGGATCTTCTACGACCACGAGGAGGTCGCCGCGGCGGACAACGCCCTCACCCGGATCGCCGCCGAGCACCCCGAGCATCTCGAGGCGGATTTCGCGATCCTCGGCGAGCCCACCTCCGCCGGCGTCGAGGGTGGCTGCAAGGGCACCATGAAGCTCGAGGTCACCGCTCGGGGTATCGCCGCGCATTCGGCCCGCGACTGGGTGGGGGACAACGCGATCCACCGCCTCGCCCCGGTGCTGGAGCGCCTCGCCGCCTACGAGGCCCGTCGCGCCGTGATCGACGGGCTCGAGTACCGCGAATGCCTCAACGTGGTCACGATCGCCGGAGGCATCGCCGGCAACGTCATCCCCGACCGGGCCACCGCGCTGCTGAACTACCGCTTCGCGCCCGACACCTCCGTCGCCGCGGCCGAGGCGCACGTGCGCGAGGTCCTGGCGGGGCTCGACCTGGAGATCGAGGTGGTCGACGCCGCCGGCGGCGCCCTGCCCGGACTGGACGACGCCGCGGCCCGCGGCTTCCTCTCCGCTCTGGGCGAGGGCGTCACCGTGGCCGCGAAGCAGGGCTGGACCGATGTGGCCCGTTTCTCGGCGCTGGGCACCCCGGCGGTGAACTTCGGCCCGGGGGATCCGCTGCTCGCCCACACCGACGACGAGCACGTCCCGCTGCAGGATCTCGAGATCGCGCTCGCGGGGCTGCGTCGGTTCCTGGCCCCCTGAGCGTTACGCTCGGTCCATGACGCCTGAGGAACGAGACCGCCACCGCAAGGGCCCGATCACGCTGCGCGGCTCCCAGCGACCCGACCGCACCACCGACCAGCGCCTGCTGGAGGAGGACGGCGAGACGGACTGGGTCCACGCGGACCCGTGGCGGGTGCTGCGCATCCAGTCCGAGTTCATCGAGGGCTTCGGTGCGCTCGCCGAGCTCGGGTCCGCGATCTCGATCTTCGGCTCGGCCCGGCTGTCCGAGGACAGCCCCTTCTACGACTGCGCGGTGGAGATCGCCAAGGGCGTCGTGGACCTGGGCTACGCGGTCATCACCGGCGGTGGGCCCGGGATCATGGAGGCCGGCAATCGCGGCGCCCAGGAGGCCGGCGGGATCTCCGTCGGCCTCGGCATCGAGCTGCCGCATGAGCAGGGTCTGAACGACTACGTCGACCTGGGGGTCGACTTCCGGTACTTCTTCGTCCGCAAGACGATGTTCGTGAAGTACTCCAGCGGCTTCGTGGTGATGCCCGGCGGCTTCGGCACGCTCGATGAGCTGTTCGAGGCGCTGTGCCTGATGCAGACCCACCGGATCGACATGTTCCCGGTGGTGCTGGTGGGCCGCGACTACTGGCAGGGACTGCTGGGCTGGCTGCGCACCGCGGTCGTCGACGGCGGGATGGTGAACCCTGTGGACATCGACCTGATCAGAGTGGTCGACACCCCGCAGGAGGCGCTCGACGTGCTGCGGGAGCACGCCCGCAAGGCCCCGCTCGCGATGGGGACGTCGATCGAATCATGAGCGCCGTGGGACCGGTCGTGATCCTCCTGCTGCTGGTCGCGCTGCTGGTCGGAGCGCTGATGGTGGGGGTGGCGACCGGGTGGATCGGGGGCGGGATCGACCTCCCGGACAGGCCGCGCAGAGCTCGACGTGCGCGCCGGTCGCGAGACCTGAGATAATAGCCACCGTACGCGCATTGTCCGAGGCCCCGTCCGGGGGTGCCACGCAAGGGCAGTGACACATCAAGGAGGCACGATGGCTGCTATGAAGCCGCGCACCGGTGACGGTCCGCTCGAGGTCGTGGAGGAGGGTCGCAGCATCATCATGCGGGTCCCGCTCGAAGGGGGCGGCCGTCTGGTCGTCGAGATCGCCGCATCGGAAGCCGTGGAGCTGCGCGACGCCCTCGAGGGTGTCATCAAGTAGCAGATACCAGCCCAGATGCCAGCCCCGCACCCTCCGGTGCGGGGCTGTCTTCATCTCAGCAGTGCGCCGCAGGGCCGGTCATGGGCCCGGTGTGCGGCGCGGTCAGCGGCGCCCTGGTCAGGGACGCAGCACGGCGGCGAGCACGCCGTCACCGCTGCCGGTGAGCACCGAGACCAGGTCCTCGGACTCCGTGACGGCCTTCAGCAATGCGCGCACGGCCTGCGTGGTGGCATCCCGTGCGGTGGGATCCGCGACCCGGTCGTGGAACAGGGCGTGGGGGATGATCAGCACCCCGCCGGGCCGCAGCAGGCGCCGCGCATGCTCGAGCAGATCCAGGGCATGCGGGGTGTGGGCGGGAAAGCTCACCAGGTCGTAGGCGTGATCGGTGAGGCGGCCGACGACGTCGCGGGGACGGCCGGCGATGGTGCGCACCCGCGGGGACCGGATCGCGGCCTCGGCGAAGGCCTCACGGGCGGCGCGCTGATTCTCGACCTCGAGGTCGATGGTGGTCAGCACCCCGTCCGGGTGCATGCCCGAGAGCAGGTAGAGGGAGCCGACTCCGCTGCCGGTCCCGATCTCGACGGCGGAGCGCGCCTGCACCGAGGCCGCCAGCACCCGCATCAGCGCACCGGCCCCCGGCAGCACCGGGGTGGCGCCGAGCTCGTTGCCGCGGTCCCTGGCGCGGGCCAGCACCCCGTCGTCGGAGAAGAGCGTCGTCTCGTCGACGAATTCCTCACCGTGGGCCCAGCTGGCCACTTTTCCCGACGACATCAGCGCATCCTCTCCGTTCACAGTGCGATCTGGCCGATCCTACGACAGCCGCCGCCCCTGTGAGCCCCCTCGGGCCCGCGATGCAATAATGGCGACGCATCAGCAGACCTCGAGACATGCAAGGTGGACAATGGGCGGCACCGGATTCATGGGCCTCGGCGGCTGGGAGATCGTGATCCTGCTCGTCGTGTTCCTGGTGATCGTGGGGCCGCAACGGCTCCCCGACCTCACCCGGCAGCTGGTGCAGTGGGTGCGGCAGGCGCGCCGCTGGGTCGACGACTCCCGCTCCACGGTCGAGGACGAGATGGGCATCGCCATCGAGGACCTCCGCAAGTACGACCCGCGCCAGTACGACCCGCGGCGCATCATCCGCGAGGCCTGGGGCGACACCGACCTCGAGGAGCTGATCCCCAGCAAGGACTCGATGAACATCGCCACCGGTGGGGCTGCGGCCGGGGCCGCCGCCGCGGGAGCGAAGTCCGGCAAGAAGTCCGCGAAGGCCAAGGGCCCGAAGCGCGCGCCCTTCGACGACGAGGCCACCTGAGCCGAGTCCTGGCGCCTCGCGCCCCTCAGGACCGCGCGACGGTCAGCGGCAGCTTCATCCCTCCGAGCCCGCGCGGCTTGTGCACCAGCGCGCGGGCGACGCCCGTGAGGGCCATCGAGGTGGGGGAGTCGGGGTCCGAGACCACCAGCGGGACTCCCTGATCCGAGCCCTCGCGCAGTGCGGGGTCCAGCCCGATCCGGCCCAGCACCGGCACGTCGTGGCCGACGGCCCGTGCCAGCGTCTGCGCCACCCGGTCCCCGCCGCCGGTGCCGAAGACGTCCATGACGGTGCCGTCCGGCAGGGTCAGCCCGGCCATGTTCTCGACCACGCCGGCGATCTCCTGCTCGGTCGAGGTGGACAGCGAGCCGACCCGCTCGGCCACCCCGGAGGCGGACTGCTGCGGCGTGGTGACCACGACCATCTGCGCGCTCGGCAGCAGCTGGGCCACCGAGATCGCGACATCGCCGGTGCCGGGCGGCAGATCCAGCAGCAGCACGTCCAGATCGCCCCAGAACACGTCCGAGGCGAACTGCTCGATGGCGCGATGCATCTTGGGCCCGCGCCACACCACCGCCTGCCCCTCGGGGACGAACATGCCGATGCTCATCACGGCCACGCCGTGCGCCGCCGGGGGCATCAGCAGGTCCGAGACCTTGGTGGGCTGGTCGGTGATCCCGAACATGCCCGGCATCGAGAACCCGTGGATGTCCGCGTCGATCACGCCCACGCGCAGCCCGTCGGCCGCCATCGCCGCGGCGAGGTTCGCGGTCACAGTGGACTTGCCGACCCCGCCCTTGCCGGAGGAGATCGCGAAGATGCGCGTCAGCGAGCCGGGCTGGTTGAAGGGGATCTGACGGCGGCCCTGACGCAGGCGGTTCGTGAGCTCGCGGCGCTGCTCCTCGGTCATCGCGCTGGTGGACACCTCGACCCGGGACAGGCCGGGGACGGTCGCGGTCGCCTCCGCGGTCTCGCGCTCGATGCGGTCGCGCATGGGGCAGCCCTCGATGGTCAGGAGCACCGTGACATGGGCGGTGTCCTCGGCATCGACCGTCACCGAGCCGACCATGCCGAGCTCGGTGATGGGGCGGTGGATCTCGGGGTCGATCACCCCGCTCAGCGCCTCGTGGATCTGGGCGACGCGCTCGTCGTCGGCGGTCGGTCCGGGCGTGCTCTGCCCGGTCTCGGCCGGCACGGACTCGGCCGGCGCTGACTCGTTCCGCCCGGATGTGCTCGGCTCGGGGACGGACTGCGTGTTCACTGGCTGTTCTGCTCCTTCGATGACGTGGTGGTGGCCTCGGCCGTGCGGCGATCCAGCGCCGCCTCGACCTCCTCGCGCAGGAGGGTGCGCAGGTCCTCGGCATCCTGGGTCGGCGGCTCCTCGAGCTCCTCGACCAGGTCGCGCAGCTCGCTGCGCACGAAGTCACGGGTGGCGACGTCGTTCAGGGCCAGGCGCAGGGAGGCGATCTCCCGGGTGATGAAGTCGGTGGTGGCGTGGTTGCGCTCGTTGGACTGGCGATCCTGCTCGACCTGCACGCGGTCGCGGTCGTCCTGACGGTTCTGCGCCAGCAGCAGCAGGGGCGCGGCGTAGGAGGCCTGCAGGGAGAGGATCAGCGTGAGCAGGGTGAAGTTCAGCGCGCGCGGATCGAACTGCGCGGACTCCGGGGCCAGCGAGTTCCAGGTCAGCCAGACCGCGCAGAACAGGGTCATCCCGACCAGGAAGGCCGGGGTGCCCATCATCCGCGCGAAACCCTCGGCGGCGCGTCCGAAGGCGTCGCCGCGGAAGGGGTTGCGCAGCAGCGGGCCTCTGCCCGGCGCGGGGTCGTCGAGCGGGCTGTGACTGTGCTCTGCCATGCTCATCCCCTCGTTCCACCGGGCGGGGCGGGGTCCTCGGCATCCCGGGCCGTGGCCCGGGCGATCTCGGACAGATCGATCTGGCCGGTCGCCGGCGGCGGCTCGTCCTGCTCGCGCCAGTCATCGGGCAGCACGTGGTCCAGCACGTCGTCGACGGTCACCGCACCCAGCAGGCGACCGTCCCCGTCGATCACGGGGATCGAGACCAGGTTGTAGGTGGCCATCTCCCGGGTGACGGTGGACAGCGGCACGGTCGGCGCGACCGCGGCCGTGTCCGCATCGAGGATCTCGCCGACGGGCCGGTCGGGACGCTCCCGCAGCAGCTGCTGGAAGTGGATGATGCCCAGCAGCTTCCCGGTCGGGGTCTCGAGCGGGGAACGGCACACGTGCACCGTCGAGGCGAGGGCGGCATGGATGGCCTCGCGGCTGATCAGCGCCAGGCAGTGCGCCACCGGCGTCTCGGGTGCGACGATCAGCGGCTCGGTGGTCATCATGCCGCCGGCGGTGTACTCGTCGTAGGCGAGCAGGCGGCGCACGTCCTCCGCCTCCTCGGGCTCCATCAGGCTGAGCAGATGGGCGGCGACGGACTCCGGGAGCTCCTGGACCAGGTCGGCGGCGTCATCGGGGTCCATCGCGTCGAGGATGTCGGCGGCGCGGGTGGCCTCCAGTCCGGTGACCACCTCGACCCGGATGTCCTCGGGCAGCTCCTCGAGCACATCGGCGAGGCGTTCGTCGGCGAGCTCGCCGGCGAGCTCGATGCGGCGCTTGGGCTCCAGCTCCTGGATGATCTCCGCGAGATCCGCCGGATTCAGGTCCTGGTAGGAGGCCGCCAGCAGATGCGCGGACTGCTCGGCCTGCGTGCCGTACAGCCCGGAGACCTCGGTCAGCTCGACGGTGAGGGTCTCCCCGCGGGAGACCAGGCGGCTCAGCGACCCGCCCCGGCGCTGCCGGCGCAGATACAGCCGGGAGACGTTCCAGTCCCGATGGCGGTCCTGGTCCAGGGCGATGTCCAGCACGGTCGCCTCGCCGGTGCCGTCCTCGAGCGTCACGGCGCGGTCCAGCAGGTCGCCGATCACCAGCAGCTCGCCGGGACGCTTCTCGAAGCGGCGCACGTTCAGCACCCCGGTGGAGATCACCTGTCCCGGGGAGATCGAGGTGACCCGGGTGATGGGGAGGAACACTCGACGCTTCCCACCGACCTCCACCACCAGGCCGACGGCCCGGGCGCTGGTGCGGGTCTGCGGCACGACCACCACGTCACGGACCGTCGCCACCGCGTCTCCGATCGGGTCGAAGACGGCGGTGCCGGCCAGCCGTGCCGCAAAGAAGCGCGGCCGCGCTCTGGTGCTCACCGCTGCAGCTCGGAGATCCAGCGCTCGACGTCCTCCGCCCGGCGCGGTGCGGCGGCCGAGAGGTTCTCGACACCGTCGGCCGTCACCAGCACGTCGTCCTCGATGCGCACGCCGATGCCGCGCAGCTCGCTCGGCACCAGCAGATCGTTCTCCTTGAAGTACAGCCCGGGCTCGATGGTGAAGACCATCCCCGGCTCGAGCTCCGCGTCGAGGTACATCTCGCGGCGGGCCTGGGCGCAGTCGTGGACGTCCAGGCCCAGGTGGTGGCTGGTGCCGTGGGGCATCCAGCGGCGATGCCACTGGCCCTCGGCGGCCAGGGACTCCTCGGCCGTGCCGGGCAGCAGGTCCCACTCCGCCAAACGGTGGGCGAGCACGTCCATCGCGGCGGCGTGCAGCTCACGGAAGCGCAGTCCGGGCCGGGCGACCGCGAAGGCGGCGTCGGACGCCTCGAGCACCGCGTCGTAGATCTTCCGCTGGGCGGGGGAGAAGGTGCCGGACACCGGCAGGGTGCGGGTGACGTCGGCGGTGTACAGCGAGTCCACCTCGACGCCGGCGTCGATCAGCACCAGCTCGTCCGCCGTGACCACGCCGTCGTTGCGGGTCCAGTGCAGGGTGCAGGCATGGTCGCCGGCGGCTGCGATGGTGTCGTAGCCGACGCCGTTGCCGTCGGCCCGCGCGGTCGCCGCGAAGACGCCCTCGATGACCCGCTCGCCGCGAGGATGGCCGACGGCGCTGGGCAGGTGCCGGATGACGTCCTCGAAGCCGCGCAGGGTCGCGTCCACGGCCTTGCGCAGCTCGCGGATCTCGTACGCATCCTTGACCAGACGCTGCTCGCTCGCGGCCTCCTTCAGGGCGGCGCTCTCCGCTGCGGCCTCGTCCCCGCCGGGCAGGCCGTTCTGGGAGCGGATCTCCTCGACCATCGCCTCGACGGAGGCGTCCACGCTCGGCATCACGGTCAGCGACAGCTGGGCGCCGACGTCCTTGGCGAGGTGGTCGCGCAGCTCGTCGATGTGACGCACCTCGATGCCCAGTCGCCGGGCGGCCTCGGGGACGGTGGGCCGGCGCCCCACCCACATCTCGCCGTAGCGGGCGTCGGCATAGAACTCGCTGGTGTCGAAGCCGGCGCGGGGGCGGAAGAAGTACGTCGCCTCGGAGACCGTGGGGTCCTCGGTCGAGGGCTCGACGACGAGCACGCTGTCGGGCTCCTCGTCGGTGCCCAGCCCTGAGTAGTAGGCGAAGGCGGAATCCGGGCGGAAGGGGTAGTCGGTGTCGTTGGAGCGGACCTTCAGCACGCCCGCCGGCAGCACCAGCCGAGACCCGGTCACGCGGCGCACCAGCGCATCGCGACGCTCCGGGGTGAAGTCCGCGGACTCGCGGCGCGCGGCATCGGGGACGGTCTCGTCCCAGCCGGAGGAGATGAACTCGCGGAAGGCGTCGTTGCTGGGGCGCTGCGAGCGGGAGTCGCCGCGGGAGGCGAGATCCTTCATCCGTTCGCTGCCCCCGGTGCTTCCGGTGGTGGTGCTGTGCTCGGTGCTGGTGTTCTCGGTGCTCACCCCTCGATGGTCTCATGACGCGGTCTACCCTGGGCCTATGAGTGAGAGGACTGACGCCGGCGCCGCACAGCGGATCGACCTGCATGCGCACAGCTCGTGGTCCGATGGGACCACCGGCGTCCAGGAGCTGTTCGCCCAGGCCGCCGCGGCCGGCCTCGACGTGCTGGCGCTGACCGACCACGACACCGTCTCGGGCTGGGCGGAGCTCGCCGCGGCGGTCGCCGCGAGCGGGGTCGCAGCCGTGCCCGGCATCGAGGTCTCGAGCGAGGACGACCACCGCAGCGTGCACCTGCTCGCACTGCTGGTGGATCCCTCCCCGGACACGGCGCTGGCCGCCGAGATGGCCAGCGCCCGCAGTTCGCGGGTGGAGCGTGCCCGGCACATGGTGGAGCTGATCTCGACCGACCACCCGGTCCGCTGGGAGGACGTGGAGGCGCAGGTCGCGGGGGAGAGCACCGTCATCGGTCGTCCGCACATCGCGGACGCCCTGGTCGATGCGGGCGTGGTCCCGGACCGCTCGGCGGCCTTCACCGAGATCCTGCGCCCCTCGGGTCCGTACTACGTCCCCTACTACGCCCCCTCGCCGCTGTCCGCGGTGCGGGCCATCCGGGAGGCCGGGGGCGTCTCGGTCCTCGCCCATCCCGGCTCGGTCACCCGCGACGACGATCTGCCGCTGACCCTGCTGGAGTCCCTGGTCGCGGCGGGGCTCGACGGCATCGAGGTCGATCATCGCGAGCACGGGGAGGTCGAGCGGACCCGGCTGCGGGAGTTCGCGCACGGCCACGACCTGCTGATCACCGGCGGCAGCGACTTCCACGGCAGCGGCAAGGAGAACCGGCTGGCGGAGAACCTCACCGCCCCGGAGGTGCTGGAGGAGATCGCCGCCCGGGCCACCAGCGGCACCCGGATCCTCCGACCCTGAGCGGGTGCGCCGTGCCTGACCGGATGTTCCATCCGGTCCCAGCGCAGCACGATGCCATCCACGGGCGCACTCTCAGCATGCGACCCCGTATACAGGTGCGGATGCTGGCTGAGCGCCACTGGATGCAAAGCACTGGCGGCCCGTGCCCCGGAGACCGGGACACGAGCCGCTGAACTGTGCCGTGGGACGGGCTGCGCCGCGGCGCAGGACCTCGGTCAGCCCTCCTGCGGGGAAGAGCCCTGGCCGGCCGCTCCACCGGAGCGGCCGCGGCCTCCGCGGGAGCGGCGCCGACGGGGGCGGTCCTCGCTCGAGGTGTCCGTGCCCTGCGGCTCGCCCGGCGAGGTGCTCCGGGATGCGCTCTGCGTCTCGCTCTGCGGAGCGTCGGTGACCTCACCGTTGACCCGGCGGGTGCGGGAGCGGGACCGGCTGCGGCGGGGACGCTCGCCCGAGCTCTCCTCGGCGCCGGTGCGATCGGCGGGAGCGGAGCTCGTGGCGCCGTCCTGACGACCGCCGTCGCGACCGCTGGGGGAGTCGTCGCGCGACCGCCCACGACCGCCGCTGCCACGACCGCCGCCGTCACGACCGCCGCTGTCACGACCGCTGCGGTCGCTGCCGCCACGGCCATCGCGCTCGCCGCCGCGGCTCCGGCCGCTGCGCTCACCACGGCCGCCGCGCTCACCGCGCCCGCCGTCACGGCCGCTGCGGCCGGACTCCCGGCCGCCGCGGGCACCCTCCGGACCGCCCAGATCCTCGAGCTCCTCGGCCTCCAGGCCCTCACGGGTGCGGGCGCTGCGGGGGAGCGTGCCCTTCGCGCCTGCGGGGATGTCGAGGTCGGCGAACAGGTGCTCGGAGGTCGAGTAGGTCTCCTGGGCCTCGGTGGACTCCAGTCCCAGCTGGCGGGCGATGAGCGCCCAGCGCGCCAGGTCCTCCCAGTCCACGAACGTGACCGCTGTGCCCTTCTTGCCCGCGCGGCCGGTGCGGCCGGTGCGGTGCAGGTACGTCTTGTCGTCGTCGGGACAGTTCCAGTTCACGACATGGGTGACGTCGGTGACGTCGATGCCGCGGGCCGCGACGTCGGTCGCCACCAGCACGTCGATCTTCCCGTTGCGGAAGGCTCGCAGCGCCTGCTCACGGGCGCCCTGGCCGAGGTCGCCGTGCAGCGGAGCCGCGGCGAAGCCGCGATCGGCCAGATCACCGGCGACGCGGTCCGCCTGCCGCTTGGTGCGCATGAAGATGATCGACAGGCCACGGCCGTGAGCCTGCAGGATGCGGGCCATCACCTCGATCTTGTCGAGCTGGTGGGCGCGGTAGACGACCTGCTTGATATCCGCCTTGGTGCGTGCGCCGTCGTTCGGGTCGTGGGCCCGGATGTGCGTGGGCTGCTTCATGAAGCGGCGGGCCAGCGCCATGATCGGACCGGGCATGGTGGCGGAGAACAGCATCGTCTGCCGGTCCTCCGGCACCGCCTGCAGCAGCTTCTCGATGTCCTCGAGGAAGCCCAGATCGAGCATCTCGTCGGCCTCGTCGAGCACGGCGGTGCGCACCTGGGACAGATCGAGGTACTTCTGGCGCATCAGGTCGATGAGCCGGCCCGGGGTGCCGACCACCACCTCGACGCCCTTCTCGAGCGCCTCGATCTGCGGCTCGTAGGCGCGGCCGCCGTAGACGGTGAGGATGCGGATCGGTCGCTTCGCCGATGCGGTCTCCAGATCGTGTGCGACCTGGACGGCGAGCTCACGGGTGGGCAGCACCACCAGGGCCTGCGGCTTGCCGATCGGGCGGTCCTTCGGGTTCGGCTCGCCCGGGGCGACGGAGTTCTGCAGCAGCGGGATGCCGAAGCCGAGCGTCTTGCCGGTGCCGGTCTTGGCCTGGCCGATGATGTCGCGGCCGCGCAGCGCGATCGGCAGGGTCATCGACTGGATCGGGAAGGGGGTGGTGATGCCCTTGGCGGCCAGAGCGTCGACGATGTCCGTGCGGACATCGAAATCGGCGAAGGTCTGGACCTGTTCGGGCTGTGCGGAGGTGCCGGAGCTCTGCTCGACGGCGGGGGAGGCCGACACGGCCTCGTCGGTGTGCGGGGTGGATTCAGGCACCGTTCAACTCTCTGGTCATGGATAAGCACAGCCATCGTAGCCCCCGCGCCCCTCCCGGGACCGCCGGAGGGTGCAGAAGGTGACATCGGTCCGGCCGGTCCGGTGCCGGACGGTGAGGGGTCGGAGGCTCAGCCGACGCCGCCGTCGCTGCCGGCGGGGACCGGCTCGCGGGTCTCCGGCGGCGGGCTGACGGGGTCGGTGGGGGTGACGCGGTCCTCGTCCGGGAGTCCTTCGCCCGGCTCGACCTCCTGCTCCGGCGGGATCGTGCCCTCCGGGGTCTCGGCCTCCTCGGGGACCTCGAGCTCCGGGACCTCCTCGGGCATCTGCGTGCGCTCGATCGAGACCGACACCAGGCCGAGACCGCCCATGACGATGTCGTCGTAGGCGACCAGGCGGCGGGTGTCCTCGTCGAAGTAGAGCATCCGCGCCGTGAGGTCCAGCGGGTCCTCGCCCTTCAGCACCGGGGCGATCCCGCCCGAGGCGAGCGCCCCGCCCGTCGAGCCGACGATCATCCAGTCCGTGCCGGAGCCCTCGCGATCGAGCTCGACCTCCGAGGTGTGCATGTGTCCGGACAGCACCAGCGGGGTCCGCCCGAGCAGCCCCTCGGGCTGGGTCGGATCGTGGATCATGGCGAAGTCGACCGGCTTCTCGGGATGGGCTGCGTCGTACGCCTCGATGGTGTCGCCCAGCTGGAAGGCGCTGGCGCTGACGGCCGCGTCGCCCTCGCGCCAGCCGCCCGCGTCCGAGTCGTCGTCGGCCGCGAAGCGCGGGTCGCCGATGCCGGCGATCCGCAGCCCCGCCACCTCGACCACTTCGTTGTCGACCACGGTGGCGTTGGGCTGCGCCTCGATCATGGCCGCGGCGGAGGCCCCGTCATGGTTGCCGCTGACGTAGACGTAGGGCACGTCGAGCGTGCCGATGCGACGCAGCAGCTCGGTCTCCAGCGGCGTGCCCCAGGAGACGATGTCGCCGGTGTCGACGACCGCATCGATCGCGAACTGCGTGTGCAGCTGGTCGATGACGTCGTAGGCCTGCGGGTTGTCGTGGATGTCCGAGACGTGCAGGACGGTGATGACGTTCTCCTGGTCCAGCCCCACCGGCAGCGAGTCCGCGGCGATGTACAGCGCCGAGACCTGACCCACGAACTCGGCGAGCGTGTCGCGGTAGCCCTGGTAGTCGATCACCGTGCCGTGGCCGAGGTCCGCGATGTACGCGGCCTGGGAGAGCAGCCCCTCGAACTTCGGCTGCTCCAGGGAGGCGGGGGAGAAGGTCACCGAGGTGGCGGCGACCGAAGCACCCACCACGGCGACCGCGCTGCCGCCGGCGAGCAGCGCGCGCCGCACCCGTCGGAACGTCAGGCCGACGGCGAGCCCGGCACCGGCGGCGGCGAACAGGGCGTTCAGCGCGGCGTTCTTCGCCGCGGCGGTCGCCAGGGTCTCGGGCGCGGTCCGCTGCAGCTCGGCGAAGCCGGAGTCCGCGTAGAACAGCGCCTCCGCCTTCTCGACGTCGACGCTCTTGACCCTGGCCTCGATGCGCACCGGCGCGGTGTGCGAGTCGAAGGCGACCTGGCCCACCGGCGGGAGCAGCAGCACGGTCTGGGAGGACAGGGAGGGGCGCAGGTGGACGCTCGCGGTCAGCGGCCCCACCTCGACCGTCGTGGCGGGGACCAGCAGCAGGCCGACGATCGCCCCCAGCACCGCCACCACGGTCGTGGTGGTCAGGTGCAGCAATCGCTGGCGACGCTGCCGGAGCCGCCGCCGGAGCTGTCGATGCCGGGTGGGGGAGTCCTGAGCCGTCGCATCGTCGCTCTCCGCCGCGTCGCCCTCCGGCGGATCGGTGGCGTCCTGCGGCGGGTGGCCCTCGTGCCGGGTCACCGGGGTCTCAGCCGAGGAAGCCGACGCGACGTGGCTCCTCGGTGGAGACCTCGACGTAGGCGACCTTCGCGCCGGGGACCAGCACGGTGCGGCCCTTGTCATCGACCAGGGCGACCGGGGAGCCGTCGGCCATCGCGCCGCTCAGCCGTTCGATCAGCGCATCGGACTTCTCCTCGGACTCGATCACGATCTCGCGAGGGGAGTGCTGGATGCCGATACGGATCTCCATGACCTGACCTTTCCTCCGCCCCGGGGGCGGGGACGTTCGTTGCAGTGCTCCGCCGAGTCTACGCGTTCGCGTCCGGGGCGGAGGCGTCGTCCGCCGCCAGCACAACACCGGAGATCCGGGCGTTCTCCCGCGGTGCGAAGCCGGTCAGGCCATGCACGACGGTGGTGGTCATGGTGTCGAGGATCGACTCGCGCTCCGCCTCGTCCGCGGCGCCCTGCAGCAGCTGCGCGGTGGTCTGGGTGACGGCGATGACCCCTCGCCCGAGGACCCGGGACTCCTCGGCGCTGATGTGCCGCGAGGCGGTCAGCACCCCGGCCAGCTCGATCGCCATCCGGTCCAGGACCGTCACCACCTTCTGCTGCACGACCTCGGAGATCTGCTCGTGACCGGTGAACAGCCGCAGCGAGTTGTCCAGCGCCACGAACTCGTAGAAGCGGTGGAGACCGGCACGCACCCGGGACATCGTGTCCCCCGCGCCCTCGCCGATCGTGCGGACCTCGTCGATCATCGAGGTCGCGATGACGTCGAGCACCTCGACGTAGAGCTTCTCCTTGGAGTCGAAATGCTGGTAGAGCACGGGCTTGGTGACACCGGCGGCGGCGGCGATGTCGTCCATCGACGTGGACTGGAAGCCCTTCTCGGTGAACACCCGGATGGCGAGCTCGAGCAGCTGCGCCCGGCGCTGTGCACGCGGCATTCTGGCCGTGGATGGGGTGGACATGGCGTCAGCCTCCGAATCCGATCGCAGCGTGAGGAAGGCACTGCGGGGCAGATGTCAGGATCCTCGTGATCCCGGCCACTCTACCGCCGCGACCCGCCGGAGCCGAGGGGAGCAGATGTCGGTGCGGTGGGGTGGAATAGGGGGATGCGAGGGACAGGCACGATCACGGGCGAGGGGATCCGTCTGCTCGGACCCGATCTCGCGGCGCTGCCCGCGCTGCAGCGCGGGGAGGACCTCGATGACGCTCAGCGCGCTGCCCTGGACCGTTTCCTGGCCGGCAGCGATGTCATCGTCCACGGCGGCCCCGGCAGCGGCCGCACCGCGCTCGCCCTGACCGCGGCCGAGGCGTCCGGGGAGGGCACGCTGCTGCTGGCTCCGCGGCGCGCCGCGGCCGGCCGTCTGCGCGACGCCCTCGCCGTGCACGGCACGGGGGAGGTGCGCGCCATGACCCCGCCGGCTCTCGGGCACGCGATCGCGCGCGCTGACGCGCTGCGCCGCGGCCTGGGTGAGCCGACCCTGGTCACCGGTGCCGAGCAGGACGCGCTGCTCGCCGAGCTGATCGCGCAGCGCGAGCGCTGGCACCTGGAGATCGACCCCGGTGCCCGTTCGCTGCCGAGCTTCCGCACCGAGCTGCGGGACCTGATCACGCGGGCGGCGGAGCTCGGACTCGGCCCCACCGAGCTCGCAGCGCTCGGGCATGAGCACGGCAGGCCCGCCTGGCTCGACGCCGCCGCCCTGCTGCGGGACTACCTCGGGGTGCTCGACCTCGAGGCCTCCGCCGCCCTGGATGCCGGACCGCGTCTGGACTCCGGCGCCCTCGTGCGCCGCGCCGCGGATCTGCTCGCCGACCCTGCGACGCCCCCGCCCTTCCGCGCCGTCGTGGTCGACGACGCCCAGGACCTCACCGCCGCCGGCATCGACCTGGTCGTCGCGCTCGCCGCCGCCGGGGCACGGGTGCTGGTGTGCAGCTGCCCCGACGCCGCGGTGGACACCTTCCGCGGTGCTCTGCCCGACGCCGCCGACCGTCTGCGCGAGGCCCTCCCGCGCCCTGTCGGCAGCATCGTGCTGACCGGAGCGCATGCGCAGGTCGAGGGCCTCACCGCCGCGGTCGATGCGCTGCGGGGACGGCTGCCCCTGGCGGGCGCCCCCGCGCAGGTGCGCCGCCCCCGGGCCGCACGCCCTGGCGCGCTGGTGGCGCTGCGGGCCCAGGACCCGCTGGACGAGGCCCGGCTGATCGGCTCCGCCCTGCGCGACCTCCACCACCGCGAGGAGGTCGACTACGACCAGATGGCGGTGGTGTGCCGCTCCGGTGCCGCGGTCGCCGATCTCGCCGACCTGCTCGCCCGCACCGGCCTGCCGGTGCGCATCCCGCACCGACCGCAACCGCTGCGCGAGGTCCCCGCGATCGCCGATCTGCTGACGATCCTCGAGATCGGGCTGGCCCCACCGACCGCGCCGCTCGATGCCCGTGCCGCCGCCGAGCTGCTCCGCGGTCCCTTCGGCGATGCCGACACCCTCCGCCTGCGCCGCATCCGCCGCCTCCTGCTGAGCGCCCACCGCACCGCCGAGCCCGACAGCGGGACCACCAGCGAGCAGCTGCTCGCCCGGGCGCTGGTCGATCAGGAGGTGCCGGGGCTGCCCGCGGCCGACGCCCGGGACCGTGCCGCCGCACCCGTGCACCGGGTGCGGGAGATGATCGCCGCGGTGCGCGAGCACCGGGAGGCCGATGCACAGCTGGTGCTCTGGCAGGCCTGGGACGCCTCGGGGCTGGCAGCGGGCTGGCGACGCGCCGCCCTGGGGGTCGCCGGGGATGTGGACGGCGCCCGCTCGCGCCTGGCCGCGTCCCGGCTCGACGCGCTGCTGGAGCTGTTCGCCGCCGCGGAACGGCTGACGGACCGGCGGCCCGGGGCCGGCGCCCTGGACCTCGTCGAGCAGGTCCGCTCCCAGGCGGTGGTCGAGGACACGCTCGCACCGGCCGCCGCCGCCCGCGGCCGCATCGCCGTGCTCACCCCCGCGCAGCTCGCCGGAGACCACCGTGACACCGTGGTCCTCGCCCGCCTCCAGGAGGGTGCCTGGCCGGATCTGCGCCTGCGCTCGACGCTGTTCGGCGCCGCGGAGCTGTCCCTGCGGGCCGGGGCACGGCGCGGTGCGGAGCTCCCGCCCGAGCCGGATGCCCTGCGCGCCCTCCAGCGCGAGCAGGTGATCGCCGACGAGCTGCGCCTGGCCGTCAGCGCTCTCGCCCGGGCCCGGCACCGCGTGCTGGTCACGGCGGTCCAGGACGAGCAGAGCGAGCCCTCCGCCCTCTTCGACGCATTCGCCGAGCTGGCCGCCCTCGCCGACTCCGAGGACCCTGCCGCCGAGCCCTGGATCACTCTGGAGACCCTGCGCCGGGACCCCGGGCCCGCCCCGGACGCCCGCCGCCTGGTCGCGGCGCTGCGCCGGCGGCTGCGCGAGGAGGATCCCCCCGGTGCCCGGGACGCCGCCCTGGCCCTGGAGGCGCTCGCCCGGGCCGGTGCCCCCGGCACGGATCCTGCCCGCTGGTACCACCAGGAGCCCAGCTCCAGCGCGCCCCTGCACGAGGACGACACCCCGATCCGGCTCTCCCCCTCGGCGCTGGAGCGGGCCGTGGACTGCCCCCAGTCCTGGCTGATGGAGCGCGCCGGCGGCACCCGCAGCGGCGGGCCCGCCCAGCTCATCGGCACCGCCCTGCACCACCTCGCCCAGGTCCATCCGAGCGGCCCGGCAGGCGGCGAACAGGACCTGCTGGACGAGCTGCACGCGCTGCTGCGCACCGTGCCCGGCACCGAGACCTGGTCCGGCCGGCGCCGCGTGCGCCGCGCCGAGGACGCCGCCCGTCTGCTCGCCGAGCATCTGCGCCGCGCCGGGGAGCCGCTCGCCGTCGAAGCCCCCTTCGAGGTGACGCTGGGGAGGGTGCAGCTGCGCGGCAGCATCGACCGCATCGAGGGCGATGCCACCGGGCTGCGCGTGGTGGACCTCAAATCCGGCCGCGCCGCCAAGTCCGCCGCGAAGGCCGAGGAGGACCTGCAGCTGGCCGCCTACCAGGCCGCGGTGCGCGAGGGCGCCCTCACCGAGCAGCTGGGAGCGGATGCCCCCGACCGGCTGAACGGCGCCGAGCTGGTCTATATCGGCACCGGCGGGAAGAAGGCCGCGGTGCGCACCCAGGGAGCCCTCACCCGTGCGGAGGATCCGGCCTGGTTCGACGACCTCGTCCAGCAGGTCTCCCGCGAGGTCTCCGGTGATCAGGTCACCGCCCGCGTCAACGCCCACTGCACGCACTGCTCCGTGCGCAGCAGCTGCCCCCTGCAGCCCGAAGGAGACCAGCTGTGACCACCCCCCGCCCCACCTCGCCGGGCCCCGCCGCGGCCCGTCCCGAGCACTCCGCCGCCCGCCTGGCCGCCCTGCTCGAGCAGCCCCCGCCCACCGCGGAGCAGGTGGCCGTCATCGAGGCGCCGCTGGCCCCGATGCTGGTGGTCGCCGGGGCCGGCTCCGGCAAGACCGAGACCATGGCCTCCCGCGTGGTGTGGCTGATCGCCAACGGGATCGTCGAACCCCGCCAGGTGCTGGGCCTGACCTTCACCCGCAAGGCCGCCCACGAGCTCGGCGAACGGATCGGCGCGCGCCTGGGCACGCTCGCCACCGCGCTGCGGGCCGAGGGGCTCACCCTGCCGCGCGGCCTCGAGCGCGGGGGCGATGACCTGGTGGGGCAGCGGCCCCTGGTCCACACCTACAACGGCTTCGCCCTGGACCTGGTGCGGGAGCACGCGCTCGCCGTCGGCATCGACCCCGAGCTGACGATGATGTCCACCTCCGCCTCCTGGCAGCTCGCCCACGAGATCGTCGAGGGCTGGGACGACTCCCTGGACCTGGAGGCCTCCCCGGCGACGCTCACCGCCGCCCTGCTCTCGCTCTCCTCGTCGCTGGCCGACCACCTCGTCACGCCGGACCGGCTGGCCGCGCACCTGCGCGAGATCCGCGACCATCTCTCCCAGCTCCCGCTGCAGGTCGAGGGACGGCGCCGCACCACCCCCAAGGAGGTCGCGAAGGTGCTCGGAGCGCTCGAGTCGCGGCTCGCGCTGATCCCGCTGCTGGAGCGGTTCGCCGAGATCCGCACCGAGTCCTCCGCCCTGGACTTCGCCGACCAGGTCTCCCTCGCCGCCCGGGTGGCGCGCGAGGTGCCCGCCGCGGGCGCCCTGGCCCGGCGCATGCACCGGGTGGTGCTGCTGGACGAGTTCCAGGACACCTCCGTCGCCCAGCTGCAGATGCTCACCGACCTGTTCGGCCCCGGCCACGCCGCCTGCGCCGTCGGCGACCCGCAGCAGGCGATCTACGGCTGGCGCGGGGCCTCTGCCGCCTCTCTCGCCGGCTTCGCAGGCGCCTTCGCCACCACCGAGCAGAGCGTCCTGCAGCGCACGCTGTCCACCTCCTGGCGCAACGACCAGGCGGTCCTCGCCGTCGCGAACCGGCTCGCCGGCCCGCTGCGCAGCGCCGACTCCGGGGTGACCATCCCCGAGCTGCAGCCCCGCCCCGGGGCGGGGGAGGGCGCCTGCGAGATCGTCGAGGCCGCCGACGAGCGCGCCGAGGCCCTCGCGATCGGCCGCTGGATCCTCGCCCGCCGCGCCGAGCAGGAACAGGATGACCCACCGGCCTCGGCCGCCGTGCTGGTGCGGGCCCGCCGTCAGATCCCCGCGCTGGTCGAGGGGCTCGAGGCGAGCGGTCTCACGGTCGCGGTGGTGGGGCTCGGCGGGCTCCTGCACCGCCCCGAGGTGGCGGATGTCCGCGCGGTGCTGGAATGCGCCCACGACCCCGGCCGCGGTGACGCCCTGATGCGCCTGCTGACCGGGCCCCGGCTCCGTCTCGGCGCCCGGGACCTCGCAGTGCTGGGCCGCTGGCGCGACCGGATGGGCTCCCGGCTGCGCCGGGAGGGGGAGGCACCGGGCGGCCAGGACGAGGCCGAGACGGTCTCGCTGGTCGATGCGGTCGACGACCTCCCGCCGCAGGACTGGACCGATCCCTCGGGACGCGGCCTGTCCACCACCGGCCGGGAGCGGCTGGCGCAGGTCCAGCAGCTCCTGCGGGAGATGCGCCGGCTGCTGCCGCTGCCGCTGCCGGACCTGGTCACCGCCGCGACCCGGCTGCTGGAGGTGGACCTCGCGCTGCTCGAGCGGGAACCGGACTCCCGGGCGCTCGCAGATCTCGAGGCCTTCCGCGACCATGCCGCCGCCTTCGACCGCACCGCGCGCCGCGGCGGGCTCGGCGCCTACCTCGACCTGCTCGAGATCAGCGAGGACGAGGAGGCCTCTCTCGCCGTCACCGCGGCCCCCGAGGCCTCCCGCGATCCCGCCGCGGTCACGATCGTCACCCTGCACTCGGCCAAGGGCCTGGAATGGGATCTGGTCGCGGTCGCCGGTCTCACCGAGGGCAGCGTCCCCTCCTACGACCTGCGCCGTGCGAAGACCGACGAGGCCGGACGGGTGCGGGTCCCGGCCGACGGCTGGCTCGGCAAGCTCGCCTCCGCCGCGGTGCCCACCGCCCTGCGCGGCGACGCGGACACCCTCCCGGAGCTGGCCTGGGCCGAGGCGGACACGCAGGTCGATGCCGAGTCCCTGATCCAGGAGTACCGCTTCGCCCAGGGCGAGGAGTCGCTGGCCGAGGACCGCCGGCTGATGTACGTCGCAGTGACCCGGGCCCGCAGCCGCCTGCTGCTGAGCTCCGCCGCCTGGCGCAGCGGCCTGGCCTCCGCCCGGCCCCGCTCGCGCTACCTCGCCGAGGTCACCGAGCTGGTGCCCGAGTCCTTCCGCACCGTGCAGGAGGTCCCCGAGCACAACCCGTTGGAGAGCGAGCGACCGCAGTCGTCCTGGCCCCCGGCCCCCGGAGAGAGCGAGCAGGCCCGGGCCCGTGCGGCGGAGCTGCTCGCCTCCGTCGCCGGGCAGGAACGGGCACCGGAGGATCCTGAGCTCGCGGAGCTGGTGCGGCGCGCGGTGGTGGACCTCGAGCAGCAGGCGGCCCCGCCCGTGGTCCACTCCCCGCCCCGGCTCTCCGCCTCCCAGGTGGTCCACCAGGCCCGCAGCCCCCGGGATGCGGCACTGGAGCTGCTGCGCCCCCTGCCCCGCCGGCCCTCCGCCGCCGCGGCGCGCGGCACCGCCTTCCACGCCTGGCTGGAGTCCCGCTTCGAGGGCGCGACCCTGCTGGATCTCGAGGACCTGCCGGACCTCGAGGAGACGGAGAGCGCAGACGGCACCGGCCTCGACGACCGCGCCCTGCGCGAGGCCTTCACCGCCTCCGAGTGGGCCGAGCGCTCCCCGCTCGCGGTCGAGCAGCCCGTCCACACCCGGGTCGGACAGATCGCGGTGCGCGGCATCATCGACGCCGTCTTCGCCGATCCCGAGGGCACGGACGGCAGCGCGGGCGTGCTCATCGTGGACTGGAAGACCGGCCGCGTGCCCCCACCCGCCCAGCTGCGGCAGCGCGCCCTGCAGCTCTCGCTGTACCGGCTCGCCTGGCACGAGCGCACCGGCCTGCCGCTGACGCGCATCCGCACCGCCTTCCACTTCGTGGCCGACGGGGTCACCCACGAGGTGCGCCGCCATCCCTCGCGCGAACGGATCGCGCAGCAGCTGGCGGGGGAGTGAGCGTCGCTCAGACCGACCCGTCCTCCCGCGCGCGCATCTCCTCGTAGGCCCGCTCGGCCTCCTCCCGCGCGAGCTGCGCGAGATCGGCATCGAGGTCGGCGATCATGCCGCGGGCGTCGGCGACGATCTCCTCATCGCCCACCTCCAGACCGTGGGCGAGCCATTCCGCGACGGCGAACTCGCCGAGGGCCTGTGCCCGCTCCACCAGCCGCGGATGCGTCGGGGTGGGCAGCTCCTCGCGGTAGGCGGCGTAGAGCTCGTCGAACCGCTCCGGGGCCAGCGAGGAGATCAGCCAGGCGAGGTCGGAGGCGGCGTCGGCGACCTTGGAGGAGGACCAGTCGCGGATCGCACTGACCTGTTCGTCGGCCGTGAACAGGCTCTCCTCGGAGAGGTCCCCGTGCACGAACTGCGGGGTGACCTCCCACAGCTCCTGGTCCTCGAGCAGCGCCTGCCAGCGCTGGGAGACCGCGGCGGGCAGGTGCCCGGCAGCGGTGACGGTGTCGATCCGGGCGCGATGGGCGGCCAGCATCGCCTCCGGGGTGAAGGTCTCCACCCCGGCCGCCTCGGCGGCGTAGCGCGGCACGGTGTGGATCCGGGCCAGCTTCTGGCCCAGGGACCCGGCGAGCACCGGACTGCCGGCGAGATCATCGAGCATCAGCGGGCGACCGACGGGGGCCTCCGTGACCGCGCAGCGCCCGCCCTCGGAGAGCTTCACGAAGCCGAGCACCGGAGGGATCACGCTGCGCAGCGAGGTGCCGGTGAGCGTGTCGGCGACCTTCAGGTCCCGCTCCAGACGGACCCCGGCGGCGGTCGAGCCGGGGGAGAGGACCATCACGCGTCGGCCGTCCTCGCCCACGATGCCGGCGACGTCGAGATCCTCGGCGGGGGTGGCGATCGGCATGGTCCGTGCCGGGACCAGCCCGGGGACCGCCGCCGCCGCAAGAGCAGCCAGGGAATAGGAGTTGCGATGCACGCGACCACCGTACCCGGCCAGGGTGCCTGCTCCACGTAGGCTCAGAGCATGGCGAAGCTCCGTGGTCCCCATCTCAGCACCCCCCTCACCCTCCTCGGCTCCGACCGGGACGCGCTGCAGCGCAGCGACCCGGGAGCGGTCGCCCCCGGTGAGGACGCCCGCTACCTGGTCACCCGGGCCGGGGCGGTCACCCTGCGCGAGGACGACGACGGCACCCTCCATGCCGTCCTGGCGGAGGCGGATCCCCGCGACGGCGCCCTGCAGCCGCTGGTGCTGCTGGGCCGGCGTGACGGATTCCGCGTGCTCGCCGCCGAGATCGCCGAGCCCAGCCCCGAGCTGGACGCCCCGGGTCGTGATCTGCGCGACCTCCGGCGCGTCGCCGATCAGCTGGCCGACAGCGACGCGGACCTCGCGGCCGCCGCCGTGGCGATGGGTGCCTGGCATCGTTCGATGCGCCACTGCCCGCAGTGCGGCAGCGCGCTGGAGCCGGAGATGGCCGGTTGGGTGCTGCGCTGCCGCGAGGACGGCACCGAGCAGTTCCCCCGCACCGATCCCGCCGTGATCATGGCGGTGCGCGACGGGCAGGACCGCCTCCTGCTGGCCCGCAACGCCCACTTCCCCAGCGGCTTCCACTCGGTGCTGGCAGGTTTCGTCGAGCCGGGCGAGAGCCTCGAGAACGCGGTGGCCCGCGAGGTCGCCGAGGAGGTCGGGATCACGGTCGAGGAGGTCGAGTACGTGGGCAGCCAGCCCTGGCCCTTCCCCCGCTCGCTGATGCTCGGCTACCGGGCCTGGGCGCCGGACGCCGGCGAGCTCGCGCTGCAGGAGGAGGAGATCGCCGAAGCCCGCTGGTTCAGCCGCGAGGAGCTCGCCGCCGCCCTGGAGGCGGGGGAGATCGCACTGCCCGGCACGGCCTCGATGGGCCGCGCGCTGATCGACGACTGGTTCGGCCGCTCCGCGCAGCGGTGAGCTCAGGTCTCGGCGGATGCTCGACGGGGTGGGGTGGGGCACCCGCCGTCCACAGCGGCCCGCAGGATGTCGCACCGTCCTGGCAGGATGATCGGTGATGACCGACCACGCCGCCCCCACCGACCGCGCCGCCGGCGGCGCCGACAGCAGTGCGCCGGCGCCCACCGACGCGGAGTCCCTGCTCACCGCGCTCGATCCCGAGCAGCGGGAGGTGGCCCGCAGCTTCGGCGCCCCCATGTGCGTGCTCGCCGGTGCCGGCACCGGCAAGACCCGCGCCATCACCCACCGCATCGCCTACGGCGTCGCGACCGGCCAGCTGAACCCCCGCCACGTGCTGGCGGTGACCTTCACCGCGAAAGCCGCGGCCGAGATGCGCTCCCGGCTGCGTGACCTCGGTGTGCCCGCGGTCCAGGCGCGCACCTTCCACTCCGCCGCCCTGCGCCAGCTGCGCCACTTCTGGCCGCGCGTGGTGGGCGGTCCGATGCCCGAGCTGCTGACGAACAAGTTCGCGGGCATCGGGGAGGCCTGTCAGCGGCTGCACCTGAGCGTCGACCGTGCGGCGCTGCGCGACATCGTCTCCGAGGTCGAATGGTCACGGGTCTCGATGCTCACCCCGGAGTCCTACCCGGAGGCCGCCCAGCAGGCCCGCCGGCCGGGCGTCGCGGGCTTCGACGCCCGCTCCATCTCCCGCATCCTCACCCAGTACGAGGAGGTGAAGAAGGAGCGCGGGGTGATCGACTTCGAGGACGTCCTGCTGCACATGGTCGGCTTCCTCACCGAGCGCGGCGATGTCGCCCGGGAGGTGCGAGAGCAGTACAAGCACTTCGTGGTCGACGAGTACCAGGACGTCTCCGCCCTCCAGCACGCCCTGCTGCGGCTCTGGCTGGGCACCTCCGACGATCTCTGCGTGGTCGGGGACGCCGCCCAGACGATCTACACCTTCGCCGGTGCCCGAGCCTCGTATCTGCTCGACTTCCGCTCCGAGTTCAAGCGCGCGCACGTCATCCGGCTCGAGCGGAACTACCGCTCCACCCCGGAGATCGTGCGGATGGCCAACACCGTGCTGGACGGGGCGCAGGGCCGCACCCGCGAGACCCGCCTGACCCTGGCCTCCCAGCGCGAGCCGGGCCCGCCGCCGCTGGTCGAGTCCTTCCCCGACGACTCCGCCGAGGCCGACGGCATCGCCGAGCGGATCGTCCACCTGATGACCGAGGGGCGCAGCGCCTCCGAGGCCGCGATCCTGTTCCGCACCAACAGCCAGTCCGAGGCCTTCGAGCAGGCGCTGACCTCCCGCGGCATCGGCTACCTGGTGCGCGGCGGCGACCGCTTCTTCGAACGCCAGGAGGTGCGCCGGGCCATGGTCTCCCTCCGCGCCGCGTCCCGGGTCGAGCAGCTCGATCCGGCCCGCGCGGTGCGCGACATCCTCTCCCAGCAGGGGTGGACGCCGACGGCCCCGGAGACCACCGGTGCCGTCCGCGACCGCTGGGACTCGCTGAACGCCCTCGTCGGCCTCACCGACACCATCACCGCCCGGCCGGGCACCACCATGACCGAGGTGGTGCGCGAGCTGGAGGAACGGGCGGAGTCGCAGGCCGCCCCGGTCGTCGACGGGGTCACCCTCGCCTCCGTGCACGCCGCCAAGGGCCTGGAATGGCCGGTGGTGTTCGTGGTCGGCGCCAGCGACGGCCTGCTGCCGATCTCGATGGCGAAGACCCCGGCCGAGGTCGAGGAGGAGCGTCGTCTGCTCTACGTCGCCCTCACCCGGGCCCGGGATCTGCTCACGGTGAGCTGGTCGGCCGCCCGCACCCCCGGGGCCCGCGGTTCGCGCAGGGCCTCCCGCTTCCTCGACGGGGTCCTCGCCCATCCCGAGTCCCCGCGGACCTCGCCGGGTGCGGGACCGCGCCGCACCGGTCGCCGCTCCGCCACCGTCTATGCGGAGTGCCGGGTGTGCGGGCAGGGCCTGGTCGCGCCGCGGGAGCAGCGGCTGGGCCGCCATGAGGGCTGCCCGTCGACCGCCGGGCAGGGGGTGCACGCCACGCTGCGCGCCTGGCGGCGCGAGCAGGCACGGCTGCGCGGGACCCCGCCCTACGCGATCCTCACCGATGCCGCGCTGACCGCGGTCGCCGAGCGTGCCCCGCGCAGCGAGCAGGAGCTGCTCGAGGTGCCGGGGATCGGCCCCGGCAAGGTCGCGAGCTTCGGCACGGAGCTGCTCGAGCTGCTCGCGACGGACGCCGAGAAATCCTGAAACCGCAGGTCAAAAAATAGTTTCGCCTTCCCGTGAACGGGTGTAGAGTCACACTCGTCAATCGTCCGCAGTCGTGGCCCGGGACACCGGGACGCGCGCTTTTGAAAGGGGGTGGCCTCAGTGATCGATATCCGGAATCTCGCAGGAGCAGGCCTGCGCCCCCTCGGCGCGCCCTCCCTCCTGTCGCGCGAACGGGGCCATGCCCCCGCGGTGCTCAGCCTGAGCTGACGAGGTCCTCCCTCGCTTCGGGTGCGGCACCGCTGCCGCGCCCCCGCCCCTCGGGCGGGTCCATCCTGACGGACCTCCGAAGCAGCGAGACGATGACTTCTCTTCTGACCACTTTCCCGAACCCCGCGGACACCTCCGCGACGATGCTCCCGTGCCATGACGCGGACGCCGCCGACCTCTTCTTCTCCGAGCGCCCCGCGGACCTCGAACGGGCCAAGTCCCTGTGCGCCGGCTGCCCTCTCATCGAGGAGTGCCGTCAGGGCGCCCTCGAGAGGGCCGAGCCCTGGGGTGTGTGGGGAGGCGCGATCTTCGAGAACGGCCGCATCATCGCCGTCAAGCGCGGCCGCGGCCGGCCCCGGAAGAACCGGGACCAGGAGGTCGCATGACCCGGGTCGAGCTCCGGCTCACCCGGTCCCTGCCCATCGCGAACATCGACGAGGGCCCCGGACCGCACGGTCCGGGGCCCTCGTCGATGCTGCACGAGGCAGCACATCGCTCAGCGGTGCGTCAGGCCTTGCCGAGGATCCGGTTCAGCTTGGTGCCGCACTCCGGGCACACAGCCTTGGCCATGCGGCGGCCGTTGGAGACGACGACGTTGCCTTCGGCCTCCCGCTTCTCACGGCACTTGACGCAGTAGAACTCTCCGGCATAGGTCTCGTCGGCCATATCCGCTCCTCGTTGCTTGTCGGTGATGTGCATTCCCGGATGCGCGGCGATGGCTGCGACGCCGGGACCGATCCACTGTAACGGCGCGGGAACTCGCTGCACGAATCGGGACGGTCGGATGTGGCCCGATCGGGGCGACCCGCCGCGCGCTTCGGGGGCAAGGGGCTCTGCGAGGAGCCGAGGAAGTGCGCGCGACGAGCCGACATCGGGGGCCCCGTGGACGGCATCAGGCCTCGAAGGGCCGTGGAACCCCGGGGGCGCTCAGCACCACGCGCACCTTCCCCGTGTGCGTCCTGCTAGTTATCCCGGGATCCCACGTGGAGGGAAACTTAGCCCCTGCGGTCACGACAGGTCAAAGTGCGTCAGGGGACCGGCTGTGGACAACAGGTCTCCTCCTGTGGACAGTGTGTCGATGAGCGTGTGCACAGTGTGGAGGAACAGATGATCTCGCCGGTCACGACGTTCTGACCGGCCATATCCCGATGCACAGATGTGGATGAATATTTTTCGTCGGCAGCACGTGCGAGGCTGTGACCCATGAACGATCTGGTCCTCCACGAGCACGTCGCCGGTCCTCGCGGTGAACGGGTGCTGGTGCGCCGCAGCGCCCGCCGTCGCCGCACCGTCTCGATCTCCCGTCGGGACGGCGATCTGCTGATCGCGATCCCTGCGACCTTCAGCGCGCGGCAGGAGCGGCAGTGGGTGACCAAGATGGTCGATCAGCTGGTCAGCAAGGAGGCCCGTCGGGCACCGGCGCGGCGCAGCGACGACGCCCTGCTGCGGATGGCGCGAGAGGTCAGCGAGCTCCACCTCGGCGGGCGGGCACATCCCTCCTCGGTGACCTGGTCCTCACGGCAGAATCAGCGCTGGGGCTCCTGCACCCCCACCGACGGCACCATCCGGCTCTCGCATCAGCTCCAGGGCATGCCGGACTACGTGGTGCGCTCGGTGATGATGCACGAGCTCGTCCACCTGCTGGTGCCGGGACATGGACCGGAGTTCAGGGCCCTGATGGCGAACTATCCGCTGGCGGAGAAGGCACAGGGCTTCCTCGACGGCGTCTCCTGGTCGAAGAACCTGCCGGGCAGCGGCCCCGAGGCCGATGACGGGGTCGACGACGGGGCCGACGACGGGGCCGCTGGGGCGGCCGCGGGCACGTCGCCGGCTCAGTCGGCCCGGCGCGCCAGGTAGAGCGCCAGCCCTTCGAGGGTCCCGGCCAGATCCGGCACCGTCCCGTCGGGCAGCGCGGTCTCGCGCTCGGGACCGAGCCCGTGCAGGGGCCACGGCACCCATCGCACCGCGGGCGACTCCTCGCTCATCGTGAGCGGCAGTTCGGCGGCCGGTGCCGGGGCGCGCAGCAGGTACTGCACGTCCCAGTGCTCCCAGCAGGCGCCGAAGGCCGCCTCGAGGGCGTGCCGGTGCAGCATCGCCGGTCCGTCGCCGATCCGCTGCAGACCGCCGAGCCCGATCTCCTCGGCGACCTCCCGGCGAGCGGCCTGCTCGAAGCTGGTCTCGCCCTCCTCGAGGTGGCCTCCGGGCTGCACCCAGAAGCGACCCTTGCGATGCCACAGGAGCGCCACGTGATCCCCGGGACGGTCGATCACGATCGCGCTCGCGGTGAGATGCCGCGGACCGCCGTCGCGGTGCATCAGCCGGGGATCGCCGGCCAGCAGCTCCTGGAACTCCTGGGCGACCGCCGGCCCCGAGACCGCCGCCTCGGCGCGCACCAGCTCGGCGAGCGCCGCCTCCGGGACCGCAGGGCCCCTGGCCGAGGGGCCCCGGCCGTCGGGCTCAGCGCTCATCGTCCCCGTCGGTGGAGGTGCCGCGTCCCTCGTCCCCGTCACCGCGGTCGTCGTCGAAGCGGTGCAGTCCGCCCTGCTCGTCCTCGCGCGGCGCGCGCTCCTGCCCGTCGCCGGACAGCAGCTTCTCCAGCTCGGCATCGAAGTCCTCGGGCAGGGCGACATCCGCCAGCCCATCGACCTCGTCCTCGGAGGCCCGGGGCTGCGGGGCCTGCGGACGGCCCGAGAGGACCTCCGGGGTGGGCAGCAGGTCCGGGTGGTCCCACTTCGCCTCGCGGCCGGCCTCGCCCTCGGTGTCCCGCACGCTCTCCCACCAGGAGAGCGCCTCCCGCACGCGCCGCGGTCGCAGCTCGATGCCGACGGTCTTCGAGAGCATCTCCTCGGCGGGCCCGCCGGAGGCGCGGCGCCGCCGCAGCACCTCGCGCATCGCCTCGAGATCGGGCAGCTTCCCGTCCAGCGCCTCGGTGGTGACGTGATCCACCCATGCCTCGACCAGGGCGAGGGTGGTGGCCAGCTCCTCGAGCGCACGCTCCTGCGAGGCGCGCCGGGTGAACACGAACATCTCCTCCGGGCGGCGGGCCTGCATCGCCTCCGGGTCCGACAGGTCCAGGTCGCGCACCATCTCGTCGAGCGCATCGAGGTCCAGGGTGATGCCGCGGGAGTAGTCCTCGATCGCGGAGAACAGCGCCTTGCCGAGCCAGGGGGTGGAGGCGAACAGCGCGGCATGAGCGATCTCGCGCGCTGCCAGGAAGATGCGGGCGGCGCCCGGGTCCAGGGAGTGCGCGGAGATCAGGTCCTCGACGTTGGCGGCGACCAGCGCCGGTTCCCCGTCGCGACCCAGCGGCAGGCCGAGGTCCGTGGTGCCCGCCGCCTCCCGGGCGAGGGAGCCGATGGCGTGTCCGAACTGGACCCCGAACATCGTCCCCCCGATGCGCTCCATCATGGCCGCCGGATCCCCGCCGGGCATCGGCATCCCGGCTCCGCCGAGCTCGCCCATCTGGCCCAGCTGGGCCGCGATCGCCTCGCCGATGGCGCCGGCCATGTACTTCGCGACCGGTTCGACGATCGGCTTCCAGCGCGGCAGCGTGCGGTGCAGCCAGGTCCCGCGGCTGTACACGCCCAGCTCGGTCGAGGGCACGTCGACCGAGATCACGGGGTCCAGCCACAACCGCGCCACCTGCGCGGCCTGGCGCAGCTCGGTGATCGTCGAGTCCGTCGGGCCCGGGTCGCCCGGGGTGCCGCTCGGGTCGGGCGCGCCGGGGATCCCGGCCTGGCCGGCCGCGGTCCGCCGCGCGATGTCCTCGGCCATGTCCCAGTTCACCGGGCTCTCGCCCTGGGCGGCGAACATGTTCTGCATCTGCGCGGCGGCCGCCCGCAGCTGGGCGGGATCCTGCGGCAGGTTCGCCTGCTGCGCGAGCGCCGACAGGTCCAGCCCGTCCAGGGCCCCCTCGGGGAGGGCGTCCCCGAAGGTCTCCTTCAGGAAGCGCTTCAGCGCCTCTTCGTCCATGTCACCGGGTTCACCCGGGATCGGGGCATCACTCATGGCCACCTCCAGCAGTCCGTGGGACCGCCAGCCTACCGATCCCTCCTGGGGGTCAGCGGCGAGTGGGGCACAATGTCGGGGTGATCGATGCCCCCGCCCGTCCCGCCCGCGCCCGACGAGCTCGAGCGCTCCTCGCCCGTTCGATCGATGATGCGCAGCTCGCCCGGCCGGTGACGGCACTGCTCTCCCTGGTGGTGCTGTGCGTGATGATCCTGGGCGGATCGCTGCTGCCGGTGCCCTATGTCATCGAGCGGCCGGGCCCGGCGATCGACGTGCTCGGCGAGTACGAGGACGAGGAGATCCTGGTCATCGACGGTGCCGAGACCCACCCGACCGAGGGGGCGCTGATGATGACCACCGTCTCCGTGGACGGCGGGCCCGGGTTCCGCGTCACCCCCGTGGAGGTCGTCGCCGCCTGGTTCGACCGCTCCAAGACGGTGCTGCCGAAGGAGGTGGTCTTCCCCGAGGGTCGCACCCGTGAGCAGACCACCCTGGCCAACACCGCGGCGATGAGCTCCTCCCAGCAGGGAGCCGTCGCCGTCGCCCTGGACGAGCTGGGCATCGAGTACCGGGATGTGGTGATGATCGCGGGAGTCCTGACCGACGGCGCGGCCGAGGGCACCCTCGAGGGCGGCGACGTGATCGTCTCGGTCGGCGGCGAGAGCGCCGGCGGGGTCGACGGGTACCAGCGGCTGATCGAAGCCGTCCCGGACGGGGAGCCGATCCCGATGACCGTACGGCGCGACGGCGAGGAGCTCGCGCTCCAGGTCCCCACGGCGCCGGTCGACGGCGCTCCCCGGATGGGCGTGATCCTCGCCCCGGGCCACGAGTTCCCGATGGACGTCGAGATCTCGGTGGGGGACATCGGCGGCCCCAGCGCCGGGATGATCTTCTCCCTCTCCGT
Organism: Brachybacterium vulturis; assembly: GCF_002407185.1. Classification (NCBI taxonomy): domain Bacteria; kingdom Bacillati; phylum Actinomycetota; class Actinomycetes; order Micrococcales; family Dermabacteraceae; genus Brachybacterium; species Brachybacterium vulturis. Next base: position 3,059,959 of record NZ_CP023563.1, on the reverse strand, counting down.
CTACGACGAGCTGACCCCCGGGGCGCTGACCGGGGGCCACGACATCGCGGGCACCGGCACCATCGCCGCCGACGGCGCCGTCGGCCCCATCGGCGGCATCCGGCAGAAGATGGTCGGCGCGTCCGAGACCGGCGCCGAGTTCTTCCTGGCCCCCAGCAAGAACTGCGACGAGGCCGTGGGCCACGTGCCCGACGAGCTGGACGTGGTCGCGGTCTCCACCTTCGAGGACGCGCTGACCGCCACCGAGACCATCGCCGACACCGGCAGCACCGAAGGCCTTCCCACCTGTGAGGACGTGACCACCCGATGAGCAAGAAGAACCGTCGCCGCACACCCCCGAGGCCCACCGTGGTCTTCGACTTCGGGGGAGTGCTGAGCGCCGGCCACGACCCGGTGCCGGACGTCCACGAGCTCCTCGGCGGCGATGCCGAGGTGCTGGGCGAGGCCCTGTGGACCCAGCGCGACGCCTACGACCGCGGCGCGGTCAGCGCGGCCGAGTACTGGAGCGCGGTCGCCGCCGCCGTCGGCATCGAGCAGCTCTCCGCGGACGAGATCACCGAGCTGCAGGCCGCGGACGACCGCTATTTCCTGCGCCTGGACCCGGCAGCGCGCTCGCTGATCCATGACCTCGCCCGCAACCAGGTGCGCCTGGCACTGCTGTCCAATGCCTCCGAGGCCTTCGGCGAGTCGGTGCGCCGCGCCGACTGGTTCGAGGCCTTCACTCTCGCCGTCATCTCCGGCGAGGAGCGGACCGTCAAGCCGGGCCGGGAGCTCTTCGAGGTGCTGCTAGACGTCCTGGCGCACGAGACCGGGGGAGTGTCGATCCCCTCCGCGATCATCTTCTTCGACGACCGCCAGGAGAACGTCGACGCCGCGAGGGCGCTCGGCATCGACGCCCACCTGTGGCCGCGCAACGGCGAGGAGCACCCCGAGGGCACGGAGCACGGCGCGGCGACGGCACGCCGCGTCCTCGCCGGACGCGGCATCTCCCTGGACTGATCCGAGCCCGCACGGCCCGGAGGGTCGTCCCCGTCATGTTCCGGGCTCCGCGGCGCCGGGACGCGCAGGGATGCGGGTAGAGTCGGACGTCGTGACGTATCCCGTGCGGCACCGCTCTGCGGCGCGCCGGTGAGAATCCGCAGAACCCCCACTCCCGAACAGGAACACGAGTTGGCTGAATTCATCTTTTCCATGCACAAGGCCCGGAAGGCCGTGGGCGACAAGGTCATCCTCGATGACGTGTCCATGAGCTTCTACCCGGGGGCGAAGATCGGCATGGTCGGCCCCAACGGCGCCGGCAAGTCGACGATCCTCAAGATCATGGCGGGGCTGGACCATCCCTCCAACGGCGAGGCCCGCCTCAGCCCCGGCTACAGCGTCGGCATCCTGCTGCAGGAGCCGCCGCTGGACGAGTCCAAGACCGTCCTGGAGAACGTCCAGGAGGGCATGGGCGCGCTCTTCCAGAAGGTCCAGCGCTTCAACGCCATCGGCGAGGAGATGGCCGAGCCCGATGCGGACTTCGACGCGCTGATGACGGAGATGGGCTCGCTCCAGACCGACATCGATGCCGCGAACGGCTGGGACCTGGACTCCCAGCTCGAGCAGGCGATGGACGCCCTGCGCTGCCCGCCCGGCGACGAGCCCGTCACCCACCTCTCCGGTGGTGAGCGTCGCCGCGTGGCGCTGTGCAGGCTGCTGCTCCAGAAGCCCGACCTGCTGCTGCTGGACGAGCCCACCAACCACCTCGACGCCGAGAGCGTGCTCTGGCTCGAGCAGCACCTGCAGCAGTACGAGGGCGCCGTCATCGCCGTCACCCACGACCGGTACTTCCTGGACCACGTCGCCCAGTGGATCGCCGAGGTCGACCGCGGCCAGCTCTACCCCTACGAGGGCAACTACTCCACCTACCTGGAGAAGAAGGAGGAGCGGCTCAACGTCCAGGGCAAGAAGGACCAGAAGCTCGCCAAGCGCCTCAAGGAGGAGCTGGAGTGGGTCCGCTCGAGCGCCAAGGGCCGTCAGGCGAAGTCCAAGTCCCGTCTGGCCCGCTACGAGGAGATGGCCGCGGAGGCCGAGCGCACCCGCAAGCTCGACTTCGAGGAGATCACCATCCCGCCCGGTCCGCGGCTGGGCAACCAGGTCATCGACGCCAAGGACATCACCAAGGGCTTCGGCGAGCGGGTGCTCATCGACGGGCTCTCCTTCTCCCTGCCGCCCAACGGCATCGTCGGCGTCATCGGTCCCAACGGCGTCGGCAAGACCACGCTGTTCAAGACCATCGTCGGCCTGGAGCCGCTGGACGAGGGGGAGCTGAAGATCGGCCAGAGCGTGAAGCTCAGCTACGTCGACCAGAACCGCGAGAACATCGATCCGGACAAGAACCTCTGGGAGGTCGTCTCCGACGGCCTGGACTTTATCCAGGTCGGCAAGGTCGAGATCCCCTCGCGCGCCTACGTCTCCCAGTTCGGCTTCAAGGGCCCGGACCAGCAGAAGAAGGCCGGGATCCTCTCCGGTGGTGAGCGCAACCGCCTGAACCTGGCGCTGACCCTCAAGCAGGGCGGCAATGTGCTGCTGCTCGATGAGCCCACGAACGACCTGGACGTGCAGACCCTCGGCTCGCTCGAGAACGCCCTGCTGGAGTTCCCGGGCTGCGCCGTGGTCGTCTCCCACGACCGCTGGTTCCTGGACCGCGTGGCCACCCACATCCTGGCCTTCGAGGGCACCGCGGAGAACCCGGCGAACTGGTACTGGTTCGAGGGCAACTTCGAGGCCTACCAGGCCAACAAGGTCGAGCGTCTCGGCGAGGAGGCCGCGCGCCCGCATCGCGTGACCTACCGTCGCCTCACCCGCGACTGACGGCGACCCCGCGGCCGGCCGCCGGTCATCGGAGACGACGGACCCCTGCTCACCGGGCGTGAGCAGGGGTCCGTCGTCGTCCGGGGCCGTCTGGTCCCGGAGCCTGCTCAGACCGGTGCGGGATCGCCCGCCTGCGGGTCCAGGCTCGCGACCAGCTTGGCGGAGGGGGAGCCGGACTCGTTGCCCGGGGCCATCTCCCGGGTCACGAAGAGGCGCTGGTCGGTCGTGGTCGAGGTGAACTCGATGGTCCCGTCCTCCCCGAGCTCGAGCACGCCCAGGCTGCGCTGGACACCGTCGGTCTCGCCCCACAGCTCGAGGACCTCGCCCTGCCGGCCCGCGACCCCCTCGGCGCGCAGCGCGAGGCCGTCCTCGGTGAGGACCGCCTGCCAGGTGCCGTTGTCGCTGATCCCCGTGATGAGCTGAGCCCCGGGGGTCAGGGCGCGATCGGCCCAGGTCGCGGTGAAGGCCTCGGAGGCCTCGAGCTGACGGTGGCTCTCCAGCAGCAGTGCCCCCAGCACGAGCGCGGCGATCAGGGCTGCGGCGGCGAGCGATCGGGAGATCCACGGGAGGCCCCGGGCCCGCCGCTGCTCCCGCCGTCGGCTGCGCCGGGAGCGCTCCTTCTCATCGGTGGAGCGGAAGGCGAAGGCCGGGGCGGTCGCAGCCGGCTGCGAGCCCTGCGGCGGTGCGGCCGCAGAACCGGGGGTGGGCGGTGAGCCGGCGGACGGCTCTGCGGCGCTGCCGTGCAGCCCTCCCGCCACCGGTGGGGGGCCGACGACGCGGCGCTGGGTGTCGGTGCCGAGCACCGGGGTGGAGTAGGTGCCGCGGTAGGCCGCTTCGGCGTCCGCCGGAGTCGACGTCGCGGAGGTGCCGAATCCCTCGAGCACGGCGAGGCGCAGGTCCCTCGACGGGGGCACCGCGGTGAGCAGGGCGAGACGGGCGGCGGCCTCGATCGCACGGCGGTGGATGCCGGCCGTCTCCGGGGACCGCGTCAGCTCACGCAGGCGCAGCCGTTCGCCCGCGTCCGCCAGGGCCAGCGCGTCCAGCGAGCTCAGCCCCCGGGTCTCGGCATCGCCAGGGCCGCCGAAGGGCACCAGCGCATCGAGCACCCGGGAGAGGGTCACAGCCGGCTGCTGTCGCGCGGTGCCCATGAAGGGGAACCGCCCCTGAGCAGCGGATTCGACCAGGGCGCGCTGCGCCGGCGGAAGCTCCAGCAGCACCCGCAGCACGTCGACCTCCCGCCGGTCGCTGGTGCGATCGGTGGCCGGGCCCGGACCGGCCAGCGAGCGGACGTCGCCGGTGGGGCGGGTGGCCACGGCGGCACGTCGGGCGCGATCCAGCACCGCGGCCTCCCCGGGCAGTCCGCTGGTGGCGAGGTGCCCGGCATCCCGCAGGCAGGAGCGGAGCACGCTCACGGCGAGCTTCTCCGCACGGGCGGCGGAGCCGGTGACATGGACGGCCAGCCCGTGGATGCGCGGGCCCAGCACGTCGACCAGGGCCGCGGCGGCCCGCTGATCCCCGGCCGCGGTGCGTCGCAGCAGGGTCCGGACCGGGTCGAGTCGTTCCCCGAGATCGACCGTGTCCTCCCAGATGGCCGGCATCTCGTCGGTGCGTGCGTCGCTCCCCATCGGGCGCCTCCGTGCGTTCTGTGCTCAGTGCGGGGCACCGCCCCCCGCGGTGCCGCACCATTGTCGCAGGCAGTGCACCCGGGCGCGGAGGCCCGGGGGACGGAGCGCGGCAGCGGGCGGGCACCAGCCTCCAGAAAGTTCTTGCAAGTTCTGACGGACCCTGAGCTGCCCGTGGCGCCCAGCATCACAGCGAACTCCCATCACCGCTGGTGAATCGGGAACATGAGGAGTGTGACCTGGAGTCTGCGTGGCGCAAGTTCGCCGCAAGTTCGCGCGCCGGTCGGGTACCTTGGGGCCATGAAGCCGCTCTCCACGATCACGGTCTCCTCCGACCTCCCGGATGTCCTCGCGCCGCTGCGCGAGCTGGCGCTGAACCTGCGCTGGACCTGGCGTCGACAGACCGTCGATCTGTTCCGCTCCCTCGACCCCCGCGCCTTCGTGGCCAGCGGCGAGAACCCCATCGCCATGCTCTCGCTGGTGCCCGCCGGCCGTCTGGCCGAGGCCTCCCGCGACGAGGCCTTCCTCACGCGGATGCGCTCCGAGGTCGGCGACCTGCGCACCTACCTCGACTCCGGCCGCTGGTTCCAGCGGACCGTCCCGGGGGCGCAGGGCGGCGGTGACGGCACCTCGGTCGCCTACTTCTCCATGGAGTTCGGGATCACCCCCACCCTGCCGATCTATTCGGGAGGACTCGGCATCCTCGCCGGCGACCACCTGAAGTCCGCCTCGGACCTCGGCGTGCCGCTGGTCGCCGTCGGCCTGCTCTACCAGTGGGGCTACTTCTCCCAGTCGCTGGACCGCAGCGGCTGGCAGCAGGAGGAGTACCGGCTCAACGATCCCTCGCAGCTGCCCGTCGAGCCCGTCCGCGGCGCCGACGGCGAGCAGCTCACGGTCGCGGTCACGCTGCCCGGGGCGCGCGAGGTCGCGATCGCCGTGTGGACGGCGCAGGTGGGCCGGGTCCCGCTGCTGCTGCTGGACACCAACGTCGAGGTCAACGACGAGCAGGACCGGCAGATCACCGACCGGCTCTACGGCGGCGATCACGAGCATCGCATCCTCCAGGAGATCGTGCTGGGCATCGGCGGCGTCCGCGCCGTCGAGGCGTACAGCGCGCTGGGGGGCGCCCCGGCGCCGTCGGTGTTCCATCTCAACGAGGGCCACGCCGGCTTCTCCGGCCTGGAGCGGGTGGGACGGAGGATGCAGGCCGGCACCGGCTTCTCCGAGGCCGTGGCCGAGGTCCGGGCGGGCACCGTGTTCACCACCCACACCCCGGTGCCCGCCGGCATCGACCGCTTCGACGCCGCGCAGCTGCGCGGCCACCTCGACGCCGACGGATCGGGTCTGTCCCGCCTGATCCCCTCCCTGCCCGTCGAGGCGGCGCTCGCCCTCGGCATCGAGGAGGGCGGGGACGTGTTCAACATGGCCCAGCTCGGCTTCCGCATCGCGCAGCGCTCCAACGGTGTGGCCAAGCTCCACGGTGCGGTCTCCCGCGCGATGTTCCAGGACCTCTACCCGGGCTTCGACGTGCCCGAGGTGCCGATCGGCTCGGTCACCAACGGCGTCCACCGCCGCACCTGGACCTCCGACCATATGGACGATCTGTACACGAAGGCCCTGGGCGACGTCGACATCTCCTCGCTCAGCGACTGGAGCGCCCTGTCGACCCTCACCGATCATGAGCTCACCGAGACCCGCGATGCGCTGCGCGCGGAGCTGGTGACGATGGCGCGCCGTCACGTCAGGGACTCGTGGCTGCGTCGCGGCGCCGTCGAGGCCGAGCTCGCCTGGACCGACCACATCCTCGACCCGCATGCCCTGACCATCGGCTTCGCCCGACGGGTCTCGACCTACAAGCGGCTGACCCTGATGCTCTCGGATCCCGAGCGCCTCCAGCGGATCCTGCTCGACCAGACGCGTCCGGTGCAGATCGTGGTGGCGGGCAAGTCGCACCCCGCGGACCGCCCCGGCAAGGAGTTCCTCCAGCAGCTGGTGCAGTTCGCCGACGACCACGGGGTCCGCCATCGCATCGTCTTCCTGCCCGACTACGACATCCGCATGGCCTCCGTGCTGATCGCCGGCTCGGACGTCTGGCTGAACAACCCGGTCCGTCCGGAGGAGGCCTCCGGCACCTCCGGGATGAAGGCCGTCCTCAACGGCGGCCTCACCTTCTCCGTCTCCGACGGCTGGTGGGACGAGCTGAAGGACGATGACGCGGGGTGGACCATCCCCACCGCGGACGTCGAGGACCAGGTCCATCGCGATGCGGTCGAGGCGGAGGCCCTCTACGAGATCCTCGAGCAGTCGATCGTGCCGCTGTTCTACGAGCGCGATGCCCGCGGCATGCAGCGCGGCTGGATGACGAAGGTCCGCTCCTCGCTGGTGACGGTGGCGCCGCAGATCACCGCGGCCCGCATGGTCCGCGACTACGTCACGGACCTGTACCTGCCTGCCGCCAGGGCGGCCTCCGCCTTCACCGCGGACCCCGCGCGGGCCGGCGAGTTCACCGCCTGGAGGGCCGAGGTCCAGGACGCCTGGTCGGCCGTGTCCATCCAGCACGTCAGCCTCGAGGGCGCCCGGGGCGCCGCAGCCTCCACCGGCGACGAGCTCACCCTGGTCGCCGACGTCGAGCTGGGCCGGCTGCGCGACACGGACGTGCTGATCGAGGCGGTCCTCGGTGAGATCGGTGCCGGGGATGAGATCATCGAGCCTCAGCTGATCCCGCTGCAGCGCGGGGAGGACGGCCGCTGGGCCGCCCGCTTCGCGCTCGCCGCTCCCGGCGAGGTGGGCTTCACCGTGCGGATCACCCCGCAGCACCCGGTGCTGGCCTCCCGCGCCGAGCTCGGGCTGGTGGTCACCGCCTGAGCGGCGCCTCTGTCCGAGAGGCTCCGCAGCGCCCCGTTCGAAAGGACTCGACCCCGTGCCGACCCGTCGCCAGCTCCTGCTCTCCACCGCTGCGATGTCCCTGGCGGGGGTCGGGGCCCTCTCGGGCTGCGCGGACGACGCGCCCGTCGAGCTCGAGGACGGGGAGGCGCTGCGGATGCGGGTGTGGAGCGAGTCCGCGGCGACCGCCTACGAGGACTCCCTCGCCGCATTCACCGCGTCCACCGGCATCGAGGTGGCACTCGAGGTGCTGGGCTGGGCGGACTACTGGACCCAGCTCCCGCTGGACGTGGCCTCCGGTGAGCTGCCCGATGTGCTCTGGATGAACACCGCCAATCTCGCCCAGGCGCACGGCAGCGGGGCGCTGCTGGAGATCGGCGAGATCGTGGGCGACGGTGCCGCGGACTGGGAGAGCGCGGCGACGGACCTCTACCGGCTCGACAAGGGCCTGTGGGGGGTGCCGCAGCTGTGGGAGCAGAGCATCCTGGTGGCCCACGAGGGTCTCGTCGCCGCGGTCGAGGGTGATGCCTCGGCACTGACCTTCGATGCCGGAGCCGCCTCGGATCCGCTGCGGGAGCTCTCCCGCGCCCTCACCGTCGACGGCGAGGGACGCAGGCCCGGGGAGGCGGACTTCGACCCGGCCGCCCGCAAGACCTTCGGGTTCAGCGCCCATCCTGATCGCACTGCGGTGCTCGGCCCGTTCATCGCCGCGCAGGGCGGCAGCTGGCAGGACGAGGACGGCACCCCCATCTTCGCCTCCGACGAGGGCATCACGGCCGTGCAGTACCTGGCCGATCTCGCCTCGTCCCACCTGGCCCCGGCCGGGAAGGACACCGTCGCCGACCCGACGCTGTGCCGGACGCTGTTCCTGCAGGGCAAGCTCGGACTGCTGCAGACGGGGACCTACGATCTGCACGCCCTCGCCCAGGAGATCGACGACGCCTTCACCTGGGGGATCCATCCGGTGGTCGCGGGACCCGAGGGGGCGCGTCCGCTGGTGCACTCGATCGCCGCTCTCGGCGTCGACCCGGGGGACGAGGACCGGGAGGCGGCGATCGGCGAGCTGCTGCGCTGGCTCGGCGGCGTGGAGGGCCAGCGTCCGCTGGCCGAGAACCGGCTGGGGATCCCCGCCCACCGGGACCTGCGCGGGGCGTGGGAGAAGAGCTGGGACGCCGCCGGCGTGGACGTCTCGGTGATCGAGGTCCCCGAGGCCGTCGCCCTGCCCGAGATCGGGGACCGCTCGGCGATCGCGACCGGCACGGCGATGCCGATCATCGCCGAGGTCTTCCTCGGGGAGACCGACGCCGCCGAGGCCCTGCCCCGCGCGCAGCAGGCCGCGCGGGAGGCCATGGGCTGAGTGCCGGGGTGCGGCGGCGAGGGGGCGTGACAGCCCTGCTCCGATCGGGAAGACTCGGGTGCACGACCGTCCGAGCACTGAGGGAGGACCCGCCATGCCCGCAGCATCCCACCCCGCCCAGGAGGCCCTCCTGGCCCGGATCCGCTCCCTGCTCCCGCCCGGCAGGCCCGTCCGGGAGGTGGCGATGTTCGGCGGCCGGGCGGTGATGCTCGAGGAGGCGATGCTGGTCTCCGCCGGACGCGACGGCTCGCTGCTGGTGCGGATCGACCCGGCACGGCACGCCGAGCTGCTGACCCGGGACGGTGCCCGCCAGGCCGTGATGGGCACCGAGCGGACGATGGGGGAGGGCTGGCTCGAGGTGGAGCCCCGGGTGCTGGCCGAGGACGTCCAGCTGGGCCGCTGGCTGCAGGACGCGCTCGAGCACCACGATCGCTGAGCTCAGCCCTTCTGCCGCGTCCTGATCATGCCCTCCTGGGTGACCGTCGCGACCAGGTCGCCGCTGCGGTCGAACACCTGACCGTGGGTGAGCCCGCGCCCGCCCGAGGCGGACGGGGAGCGCTGCACGTACAGCAGCCATTCGTTGGCGCTGACGTGCTGGTGCCACCAGATCGCGTGGTTGATCGTGGCCATCTTCAGCCCGGGTGTCATCCAGCTCAGGCCCTGGCGGCGCAGGATCGGCTCGAAGGGCGTGTAGTCGCTGGCGAAGGCCAGGATCGCATCGTGCAGCAGCGGCTCGGCCTCGACGGGGGCGAGGGTGCGCATCCACACCATCTGCGCATCTGCGGTGTCGGAGGCGGGATCGGGCCGCAGGTAGATCGGATCGGTGACGTGCCGGATGTCGATGGGGCGCTGGGTGGCCCAGTACCGGGCCACCGGATGGTCGATCCCGGCGAGCGCCTCGGCCGTGGTGGGCAGCCCCTCGGGGTCCGGTGCCTCCGGTGCCCGTTCCTGGTGCTCCAGGCCGTCCTGGCTCTCCTGGAAGGAGGCGGTCATCGCGAGGATCGTGCGCTCCTCCTCATCGGCCTCCTTCCCGGGCTGGGTGGCCAGCACGCGCCGCACCGAGAAGGAGCCGCCGTCCCGCAGTGCATCGACCTGGAAGCGGATCGGATGCGCGGGGTCGCCCGGAGCGAGGAAGTAGGAGTACATCGAGTGGATCCGGCGCTCCGCGGACACCGTGCGCCCCACGGCGGTCACCGCCTGGCCCATCACCTGGCCGCCGAAGACGTGCCCGCCGGGATGCGGTGAGGAATCGCCCTGGTAGGCGGCGACGGTGGCGGGAGTGGAGAACTCTCCGGACGGCGCGACCTCGCGCAGGTCCAGCAGGTCCACCAGACCGGCGGCGATCTCCGAGGGGTCGGTGCGGGGGAACGTCATGGGCCCGATCGTACTGGTCGTGCGGCTTACGATGAGCACCATGTCGTCCCATAACGCTGCCGATGCTCCCGATCTCACGCCCGGACCGTTGGACATCCCGATCCCGGTCCGCTGGACGGATCTGGACGCCTACGGCCATGTGAACAACGCCGCCATGGTGCGTCTGCTCGAGGAGGCGCGCATCGCCGCCTTCTGGCAGCCGCCCGCCGAGCAGGTCGCGCTCGGGGCCCCGCGGCCCCCGGCGGCGCTGCCGATCAGCGGTGCCGGCGATGCTCTCAGCACCGTCATCGCCTCGCAGCGGGTCGAGTACGCCCGCTCCCTCGGCCACCGCCGCGACGGCGTGCTGGTGCGGCTGTGGCTCTCCCGGATCGGCGGGGCGAGCCTGAGCGTCGACTACCTGGTGCTCACGCGCGATGATCCCGAGGCCGCCGCGCCCTACGCCCGCGCCCGCACCGTGGTGGTGATGGTCGACGCGGCCTCCGGGGCACCGGTGCGGCTGGAGCAGGAGACCCGACGGATGCTCGAGCGGTTCTCCGGGGAGCCCCTGCGCTTCCGCGACTGAGGCGGGGGAGCCTCAGCTCAGCCTGCCCGGCACGTCCTGCCCGGCGGCCGGGGCCCGGCCGCCGTCGACGGTGTTGAGCAGCGAGTGCGCGGCCCGCTCGAGGTAGTCCCACAGCGTCTGCTCGTGCAGGGGCGCCAGCTCCAGGGTGTCCAGCGCGGTGCGCATGTGGCGCAGCCACGCATCCCGCGCCGAGGGGGAGACCGGGAACACGGCATGGCGCATCCGCAGTCGCGGGTGGCCCCGCTCCGCGCCGTACGTCTTCGGGCCGCCCCAGTACTGCTCGAGGAAGGTGCACAGGCGGTGCTTCGCGCCGGTGAGGTCCTCCTCGGGATACATCGGGCGCAGCTCGGGATCCTCGGCGACGCCCTCGTAGAAGCGGTCCACGAGCCGCGCGAAGGTCTCGTGGCCGCCGACGGCCTCATAGAAGCTGATCCGTGCGGGCTGCGGGGTGGAGCTGGTCATGTGCACGATCCTCCCATGACGGGGGCGGGGAGCGGGGAGATCAGGAGCGCACGGTCTCGACGAAGCGGGGCAGGGCGAAGGCGATGTCGGAGGCGGCGAAGCCGGCGCGGATGCGGGCACGCAGCTCGCGCTCCACGCCCCACTGCTGCCCGGGAGCGGTCTGGATCGTGACCCGGCGCTGGTAGCGGTTGCCGTCCACGTCCAGGATGCCCGTGAGGGCTGCGGGGGCGAGCACGGTGTCGCTCCACTCGGGATCCTCGAAGATCTCGGCGGAGACCTTCTCCACCACCTGGGTGACCTGCTCGTCGTCGGCCTCCGCGTCGATGTCGAGGATCACCACGGCGGTCGAGAAGCCGCGGGCGTAGTTGCCCACGCGGATGATCTCGCCGTTGCGCACGGTCCACAGCACCCCGTCGATGCCGCGCACCTGGGTGGCGCGCAGGTTGATCGACTCGACGGTGCCCTCGGCGTACTCGAGGTCGACCCAGTCGCCCACGGCGACGATGTCCTCGAAGAGCATGACCACACCCGCGACCACGTCCTTGATGATGGTCTGCGCACCGATGCCGGCCGCCAGGCCGACCACGCCGAGGCTCGCGATGACCGGTGCGATGTTCACGCCGATCTCGGAGAGGATCATCATCGTGGCGATCGCCCAGATCATCACGTGCGCGATGTTCCGCGCGACGTTCGACAGCGTGCTCGCGCGCTGTTCACGGCGGGCCTGGGCGGCCCGCTGCGACTTCGGGTCCCGGCGGATGACGGTGCCGGTCACGGTCGAGATCTTCGCCCCGGACTGCACCATGGTCCGGAAGAACCGGCGCAGGAACCAGCCGACGGCGAGGCTCAGCAGCGTGGCGGCCAGCATGATGATCACGATCTTGATGCCGCTGCTGAGCAGCCATCGCATCAGCTGGTCCATCAGGCTCAGCGCGTCGTCGGCGGTGGGGGCGGCCAGCAGCGGGCCGAGGTCCTGGGGGTCGTCCAACATGCCCTCGACGATAGTGCCCGACGATGCTGATGTCTGGGTCCGTCCTGGGCGAGGTGGGTCACCGTCCCGCCTCGCCCCCGAGGGCGTTCACCTCACTGGACGTCCGCGGCGCGGACCTTCTCCTGCCGGGCCACCGTGTCCCGGCCCTCGATGATGATGCGGCGCAGGCCGAAGGGCGCCTCCTCGGCGTCCGCCAACCAGGCGTCGGCGGCGTCGAGCACGCCCTGCCCGCCGTAGGAGTGCGGGAAGTAGCCGCTGACGAGACGGGTCGCGATCTCGTTCGAGCGCTCCGCCCACACCGCCCGGATCACGTCGAAGTAGCGCTGGCGGTAGGGGGCCAGCAGCGTCTCGTCGGTGACCCGGCGGAAGCCCTGGATCACGGCGGTGACCGATTCGTTGGCCAGGGTGTCCTTCTCGACCGTGCGACGCCACGCCTTGGCCTTGGAGACCTCGGTGGGCAGTGCGGCCCGGGCGGTCAGGGCGTGCTTCCGGCCCGACTGGGTGTCGTCCGCGGCGAGCTGCTCGTCGATCCCGGCGGCATCGATCCCGCCGAGGACCGCCAGCGAGATCACCAGCTTCCAGCGCAGGTCCGTGTCGATGTCCCGGCCGGGCAGGGCGATCGTGCCGCCCAGCAGCCCCTCCAGGGTGTGGCGGTGCTCCTCGGAGCGGGCCAGTCGGGCGAAGGACTCCACGTACTGCAGCTGCTCGTCGGAGCCGTCCGCGGCCGCCCGGGTGAGCTCCCAGACGGCGGTGGCCGCACTCTCGGTGCGCCGCTCCCGCTGGTCGACCGCGGCGTAGGCGCCCGCCACCGTCTCCAGCTGCTGCAGCAGGGTGCGCACCACCGAGGAGGAGTCCTCCCCGGTGAGGTTCGCGAGCACCAGCTGCTGGTAGCGGCGGCTGGGCAGCTCCCCGTCGCGCACCATGTCCCAGGCGGCGGACCACAGCAGGGTGCGGGCCAGGGAGTCGTCGAGGTCGCGCAGGTGCTCCATCGCCACCGCCAGGGACTGCGGATCCAGGCGGACCTTCGCGTAGGCGAGGTCGCCGTCGTTGAGCAGCCAGAGGTCCGCGCGCTTCCCGGTCAGCTCCGGGACCTCGGTGAGCTCGCCGTCGACGTCCAGCTCGACGGTCTCGGTGCGCACCAGGGCATCGCCGCGCAGCGAGAACCCGCCCACCTGCAGACGGTGCGGGCGCAGGGTCCGGTGCTCCTCGGGGGCGCTCTGGGAGATCGCGAACCGGGTCACGGTGCCCTCGCCGTCGCGCTCGATCACCGGGCGCAGGGTGTTCACCCCGGCCCGCTGCAGCCAGAGATCGGCCCAGCGGGAGAGGTCGCGGCCGCTGGTGGCCTCGAGCTCCACCAGCAGGTCGGTGAGCTCGGTGTTCCCCCAGGCGTGCTTGGCGAAGTAGGCGCGCACTCCGGCGAAGAACTCCTCGCGCCCCACATAGGCGACCAGTTGGCGCAGCACGGAGGCGCCCTTGGCGTAGGTGATGCCGTCGAAGTTGGTCTCGACCGCCTCGAAGTCGACCATGTCGGCCACCACGGGGTGGGTCGAGGGCAGCTGGTCCTGCTGGTAGGCCCAGCCCTTCTCGGACAGCGCGAAGGTGGTCCAGGAATCGCTCCAGCGGGTGGCCTCGGCGCTCGCGAGCGTGGAGGCGTACTCGGCGAAGGACTCGTTCAGCCACAGATCGTCCCACCAGCGCATGGTGACCAGGTCCCCGAACCACATGTGGGCCAGCTCGTGGAGGATCGTCAGGTCGCGGCGCTCGCGCACCGCATCGGAGACCTCGGAGCGGAACACATACGCTTCGACGTACGTGATCGCCCCGGGATTCTCCATCGCGCCCATGTTGTACTCCGGGACGAACACCTGGTCGTACTTGCGGAACGGGAAGTCCCGGTCGAAGGCCGCTTCGTAGAAGTCGATGCCGGCCGCGGTCACGTCGATGACGTTCTGCGCATCCACGTGCTCGGCGAGGGAGGCGCGGGCGAAGACGCCCATCGGGATCGTGCGCCCGTCGCGGGTGGTGATCTCCCCGGTGCCGCCCTGGTAGTTCCCGGCGATCAGCGCGACCAGGTAGGTGGAGATCCGCTCGGTGGGATCGAAGGCCCAGGTGGCGACGCCGTCCCCGACGGGGCTCGGCTCCGGGGTGGGGGCGTTGGAGATGACGCGCCAGTGGGCCGGGGCGGTGACGGTCAGGGCGAAGGCGCCCTTGAGGTCGGGCTGCTCGAAGCAGGCGAACATGCGCCGGGCGTCGGAGACCTCGAACTGGGAGTAGAGGTAGACCTCGTCGTCGACCGGGTCGACGAAGCGGTGCAGCCCCTCACCGGTGTTCATGTACCGGCCGGTGGCCAGGATCCGCACGGCGTTCTCGCCCTCGGCGAGGGAGGGCAGCTGCACCCGGGCGCCGTCGAAGCGGGAGGCCGGATCGGACAGCAGCTCGCCGTTGAGCTCGATCTCCTCGACGGACGCCGCGATGAGGTCCACGAAGGTGGGTCGGGCGGCGGTGGAGGAGAAGCGGATCGTGGTCTCGGTGAGGAACGTCCGCTCATCGGTGGTCAGATCCAGGCGGATGTCGTAGGAGTCGGTGCTGAGGAACGAGGCGCGGCTGCGGGCCTCGTCGCGAGTGAGGTTCTCGGATGACATGGGCTCCATCCTGCCACCCGACGGCGGTGGAGAAGACCCTTGTGCCCCGCTGTCCGGTCAGCGCGCGCTCAGCGCCTGGTGAGGTCGAGATCCCAGGAGTAGTGCTCGGGGAGCCGGGGGAGCGGCCAGGAGGGATCCGGGAAGAAGTACTCGTAGCCGGCGGAGAAGGGGTACCGCCAGTCGGCGATGTGCTGCTCCGCCTCCCGGCCCGCGGCCCGGATCCCGTCGATCTCCTCGGCGGAGAAGTACTCGGTGCGCTCGGCGCCCTCGAGCTCGTCCTCGTCCTTGTAGTGCCAGTCGCGACGCGGCAGCACCACCAGGTCCAGGACGAGATCGCGGGTGCACACCCCCTCCTCGGTCCGTTCGTACGGGGTCTCGAGGTTCACGTAGTAGCAGCCCAGGGTGCCGTCGTCCTTGAAGAACAGCCAGATCGAATAGGGAGTCTCCGGCAGGCCGATCATCAGGATGCCGTTGCCGGTCCACAGCTGCTTGGACTGCACGCGCGGGGCGGTGAACATGCCCTCGTCGCCGGCGCGGCGCAGCGCCGCACCGGTCTCCAGGACGGGCAGCAGCACCTCGGTGCCGGGCGCGATCCAGACCACCACTCCGCGGTCGTCGTCCAGCACGACGGTGCCGGGGCGGACGGTGCGGGTGGGGTGCTGAGGGGTGTAGTAGGTCCAGGTCACCTGGTCGCCGGGCGACCAGCGCGGGGTGGAAGACATGGTGGGGTCCCGGCCGGATCGGCCTCCACGGACGCCCCGTGCCGACCGGCCACCGGAGAGGGGCTGCGCTGCCCGTGAAGGGGTAGGCGTATGGGCCGACCATACCGCCTGCCCCGGGACCTCGTGGGCGACTCGCCGGTCCGGGCCCGGTCAGGAGATGGAGGCTCCGCGCAGCTGCGCCGCCAGCGGGCAGTCCATGGGATCGGCATGTCCCAGGCCCACCCGGTTGAGGTACCGGATGATGATCCCGTAGGAGGTCAGCAGGTTCGTCTCGGTGTAGATGATCCCGCGCTCGGCGCAGAACTGCTTGACGATCGGCTTCGCCCGGCGCAGGTTCGCCGAGGGCATGCGGGGGAACAGGTGGTGCTCGATCTGCAGGTCGAGCCCGCCCATCGCCCAGTTCATCAGCAGACCGCCCTTGATGTTGCGGCTGGTGAGGACCTGGCGGCGCAGGAAGTCGACCTGGAGGCCCTTCGGGATCAGCGGCATGCCCTTGTGGTTCGGGGCGAAGGAGGAGCCCATGTAGATGCCGAACACGGCCATCTGCACGCCCAGGAACGCCGCGCCCATGCCCAGTCCCAGGGTGGCCAGCACGATGGCCGGGAAGCCGATGACGCGCACCAGCACCAGTGCGAGTTCGATCCGGCGGTGCTTGGCCTTCTTGTTCTGGACCAGCGCCGTGATCCCCTCGTAGTGCAGCACGAAGCCGAACAGCGTGAGGATCGGGAAGAACGCCCAGCCCTGTCGCTTCGCGAACCAGGCCAGGAAGCCGGTGCGGTCGGCCATGTCCGCGGGGTCGAACACCAGGGTGCCGGCGGCGATGTCGCCGTCGCGGCCGACGGTGTTGGGGTTCGCGTGGTGCTTGTTGTGCTTGCGGGTCCACCAGGCGATGGCCAGGCCCACCACGAGGTTCCCGATGATGCGGGAGAACCAGGCGTTGCGGCGACCGGAGGAGAAGACCTGCTGGTGCGCGGCGTCATGGCCGAGGAACGCGGCCTGGGTGAACAGGATCCCGAACAGCGCCGCCACGGCGAGCTGCCAC
Organism: Brachybacterium vulturis; assembly: GCF_002407185.1. NCBI lineage: Bacteria > Bacillati > Actinomycetota > Actinomycetes > Micrococcales > Dermabacteraceae > Brachybacterium > Brachybacterium vulturis. Next base: position 3,043,449 of record NZ_CP023563.1, on the reverse strand, counting down.
CAGGTGCTCCCCAGCGTCAGCAGCAGCACGAAGGCGCCGACGAGGGCGAGCGCGAGCACCGCCGTGCGCACCATGTAGGACCGCACGTTGCGCCCCATCAGCCCGGCGTCCTTCACCCGCTCGGAGAGCTCGAAGTAGTCCCGGGTCTGGGCATCGGCCCGAGGGCCCCGGGCAGGGGTGGCGCGGTCGACGCGCGTGGCGCGCGTGGGGCGCGATGTAGCAGTGGTGGTCATGCCCTCGACGCTAGAGCGCCGGGCGAGGCATGCGCGTCCCTCGCGGGAGCGAACCTGCACCCCCTACCGGGGTAGGGGGTCGGCGAGCGGGATCCGGGCGGTGACGGCGAAGCCGCCGTCGGCCGTCGGCCCCACCTCGACCGTGCCGCCCAGCGCCCGGACCCGCTCCTGCGTGCCGGACAGCCCCAGCCCCGAGCCCGGGATCGACTCCTGCGGATCGTGGGGGCGCTGGTTGCTCACCTCGACCAGGAGGGCGCCGCCGGAGGGTGCGACCCGCACCCGGATCGCCGCCCCGCGGGCATGGCGCAGCGCATTGCTCAGCCCCTCCTGGACCACCCGGTACGCGGTCAGGCCCACGGTGGGCGTCACCTCCGGCGGCGAGATCTCGGCGGTGATGGTCGCGCCCGAGGCACGGGTGGAGCGGAGCAGCTCCGCGAGGTCCTCGAGCCCCGGCATCGGCACCTCGTCGAGCACCTCGTCGGTGCGCAGGATCGCCAGCAGGGAGCGCATCTCTCCCAGGGCCTGTCGGGAGGAGGCGGCGATGTCCTCGAACTCCCGCTCGGTGCCCGCATCCAGGCCGGGCAGTCGGAACTTCGCCGTGCCCGCCTGCACCGTGATCACGGACATGGAGTGGGCGACGACGTCGTGCAGCTCGCGGGCGATGCGGCTGCGCTCCTCGAGCTCGTAGCGGCGCCGCACCTCCTCGGCGCTCAGCGTCTGCGCCCGCTCGATCTGCCCGCTGACCAGCACCCACTGTCGCACCGTGATGCCCAGCAGCACCACGCCGCCGCTGACCGCCAGCAGCACCACGCCGTTGGTCATCACCTCGCGCAGGCTGCCGCCGGGCATCGCGGAGGCATCGGTCAGCAGCAGCGCGACGAACGTGAGGAGCGCCCCGGCGGACCAGGTGGAGACGGTCCAGTACCACCGGTGGAGCACGGCGAGCACGAGCAGGGTCAGGCAGTGGGCGAGCAGGGCGGTGACCGGCCACGGCCAGGGCGCGGCCGCCTGGGCGGGGAGGGTCACGAGCATCATCGCCGCGATCGCCACCACCGACAGCGACAGCCCGGCCCAGGGCCAGCGCACCGCCAGCAGGGCGGCGACCGCGGCCGCGACCGTCACCAGCATCGCCGGTGCCGGATGCACCTCGTAGAGGGCTGCGGTGACGGGCCAGGCCACCACTGCCAGCACGAAGGCGAGGAAGGCGATCGTCATCCGGGTCCAGGCGCTCTCCCGCAGGCGGGCGTCGGCCTCCGCCGAGCGCGGCGGCGGGATCGCCCCGCGCAGGCTGGAGCCGGGCACCGCCCCGCCGAGCAGCGGCGCGGTGACCACGACGTCGAGCAGCGCCAGGGCGTGCACCATCGCCGGGAAGGAGAGGGCCAGCACCAGGCCGACGACCATGACCAGTGCCCACTGGCCGGGCAGGACGTCGTTCCGCTCCGGGAGCAGGGGCGACCACGCCCACCAGGTCAGCCCGCCCACCGCGCCGGTGATCCAGGCGATCGTGACCCCGGCGGTGAGCACCCGGACCGGGAGCGCGATCACGGCCTCGAAGGCCAGATCGAGCCAGCGCCGGGAGTCCGTGACCAGCCGCAGCATCCCGATGGCGCCGCGGCCGCGGGGCCGGTACCGCGGCGTGGTGACCTCGATGCCCCAGCGGTGCAGCCGGGCGCGGTCCAGCCGGGCCCAGGCGGAGGCGAGGGTCAGCGCCGGGGGGAGCAGGAGCACGCCCGCCCAGATGATCGAGAGCGCCGCCGAGACCGCGATCAGGGGCAGCAGCATCAGGGCGGCGAACAGCGTCAGCGGCAGTCCGGGGATCACCAGGGCCAGATCATGGCGGAGCCGGCGCAGCGCGTGACGATCAGGGATCAGGAACATCCACGCTCCTTCCAGCTGGGCGGGGATACGGTGTCGCCATGGAGCAGCCGGCGCGCACAGACATCCCCCTCATCCGGGTGCTGATCGTCGACGACCAGTCGATGATCCGCGGCGGCTTCGAGGCGCTGCTGAACGCGCAGGACGGCATGGAGGTGGTGGGTACCGCCTCCGACGGTGAGGGCATCGCCGCAGTGGTGGAGGAGCTGCGACCCGATGTGGTGCTGATGGACATCCGGATGCCGCAGGTCGGCGGGCTCGAGGCCACCCGGACGGTGCTCGAGCTGCCCGGGACCCCGCCGAAGATCATCATGCTGACCACCTTCGATGCCGATGAGTACGTCTTCGCCGCCCTGCGCGCCGGGGCCAGCGGGTTCCTGCTCAAGGATTCCACACCCCAGGAGCTGGTCCAGGCGGTGCGGGTGGTGGCCGCGGGGGAGTCGCTGCTCGCCCCACGGGTGACGCGCGCGCTGATCGCCGACTTCGTGGCCCGCCCCGAGCGCTCCCACGGTGGGGAGGCGAACCTGTCCGTGCTCACCGAGCGGGAGCTGGACGTGCTGCGACTGGTCGCGCGAGGTCTCGCCAACCGGGAGATCGCCGATTCGCTGGTGATGGCGGAGCAGACGGTCAAGACGCACGTCTCGCGGATCCTGGGCAAGCTGATGCTGCGCGATCGCACCCAGCTGGTGGTCGCCGCGTACGAATCCGGGCTGGTGCGGCCGGGGGAGTGAGCCGGCGCTCAGCTGAGCGCCGACCACAGCAGTGCGGTGGCGCCCGCGAAGGACAGCACCGCGATCAGCAGCAGCACCACCCCGGTCGCGGTCACCCCGCCGCGGCGGGGCGCAGGGCCGGACTGCGGTGCGGGAGTCGCCCGTGTCGGGCCCTGGACGAAGCGCTCGGTCGTGTTCCCGGACGGAGGGGTCATCGTCCCCACGGCCGCGGCCGGCTGCTGCACGGGCGGGGCACCGGCGGCGGAGGGGGCCGGCGGGGGCGAGGTCGCGGATCTCGATCTGGCGACCAGCCGCTCATGCAGGCGCGGTGCCATCCCGGCGAGGGTCTCGGGGCCCTCCAGGGGCACCTCCGGCAGCGCATCGGGAGCCTCGATCTGGTCGAGGATCAGGACGGGCCCGCCGTCGGCGGTGCGCACCCAGGCCGCCGGCGGGGACGTGGGCAGGGGGATGTGGTCCCGGGCCTGTGCCGCGGTGGGGCGTGCCGCCGGGTCGATGAGGAGCATCCGCTGCAGCAGCGCCTCGAGGGGCCGGGCGGCCGGGTCGGTGCAGTGTGCGAGCACCTCGCGCAGACGGGCGGGGAGCTCAGTCGGCTCGAGCCGCTCCCGCGGCGGCAGCGGTCCCAGCGCCTCGAGCGCGCAGGCCGCGGCCGCCCAGACGTCCTGCGCGGCCGAGGTGCCCGCCCCCTCGAGGATCTCCGGGGCCATGAACCCGGGGGTGCCGTGGGCGAAGCCGGTCTCCGTCAGCCGCACATCGGTCTCGTGCAGCGCGATCCCGAAGTCGGCCAGCAGCAGGTGCGGGGCGCCGTCGCCGGTGGCCTCCAGCAGCAGGTTCGCGGGCTTGAGGTCGCGATGGACCCAGTGCGATTCGTGCATCGCCGCGAGCGCGTCCAGCAGCTGGCGCAGCAGCTGCGCGACCAGCGAGGGGGACAGCGCACCGTGCTCGGCGAGGACCCCGGCGAGGGTGCCGCCATGGACCAGCGGCATCACCAGCACGATCGTGTCGTCCTCCGCGACCCAGGTGTACGGAGGCAGCAGGTGCGGGTGGCGTCCCAGGCCCTGCGCGGAGCCGACCGTCTGCTCGCGCACGAAGCGCAGCACGTCGGCGCCGTCGCGCTGACGCATCACCTTGGCCGCGCAGACCGCTCCGTACCGGCGGTCGATCGCACGCCACAGGGAGCCCGAGGCGCCCCGGGCGAGGGGATGGAGCAGCTCGATACGGCCGGCGATGACATCGGACATGATGACCGTCATGCTAGGGCACCGGTGCGCCCCGGGCGCTCCGGGAGCATCGGATCTGGCACCCTGGGCCCTGAGCCGTCCGGCCGTCGTCCCCGACCCCAGGAGTACGCATGACCCGCCCAGCGCGAGCACGCGGAGCACTCGCCCGCGCCACCGGGACGGTCGCGGCCGCACCGGTGGCGGCGCTGGCACTGACCCTCGCGCTCGCCCTGGGCGGAGCCGTGCCCGCGGCGCAGGCGGACCCGGCCGACGAGGCCGCGACGCCACCGGCCCACGCGTACCAGGCAGCCGGTCCCGAGGTCGCCGGCGCCGCCTCCCAGGCCCAGGCGCCGCTGCTCCTGCCCGGGGTCCATCTGGACACCTTCGCGCTCGGCGGGCAGAGCGAGGACGAGAGCACCGGGACCGCGAAGTACTACCGCATCGCCGTCAGCAGCGGTCAGCGGGTGCATGCCGCCGCGACCGTGGCCGCCCCGCCGTATGCCGACGGCATCCCCGAGACCGCGGACCAGCTGTCGATGGAGATCACCTTCCTCACCGCCGGCGGAGAGGCCTGTGAGGACAGCGGTGAGGACGGGAACGGCCCGTGGCGCACCGGGGACGGCCCCATCACCTCGAGCGCCGTCTCGGGAGTCGTGGGCTGGGACGGCTGTCCCGGGGAGGAGCTGTTCCTGCGGGTCACCCGGACGGGGACGCGCGCAGGGGACAGCCCGCTCCCGGTCGAGATCCAGGTCGCCGTCGAGCCCGCCGGGGTGGGCGGCGGATCGCCCGCGGTCACCGAGGAGGTCGAGGACTCCGGTGCCGGCCCGGTGCCGCCCGCCCGGGACGAGCCCTTCGAGGCGGGCCGCTCCTTCGCGACGGCGCCCGAGGTGGCACCGGGCTCCTACGTCATGGAGCTGGTGCCCGGCGAGGTGGGGGTCGTGCGGATCGACGTCCGGGAGGGCCAGCGGCTGCGCTGGCGCGTCGAGACGACATCCCAGCCCGAGGGCGCCGGGGAGCTCGCGCTGCGGGCCTTCAACGCCGTGCGGGAGCAGGTGACCGTCCACGGCGGCAGCTGGGTGATGTCCCCTGATGACCGGGTGACCGGCGGGGGCATGACCACCCCGGTCGACCGCGGCAACCGCGGCTCCGAGCTGCCCTCGGTCGCGACGGCCTGGCTGCCGGGCACCCACTACGTCACGCTGCAGCGCCTGCAGCGCCCCGCCGACGCCGAAGCGGCCGGCGCCGAGCCCGTCACCGTCGTGCTCACGCTCGAGGTCGCGGGGGCGGTGGCCGAGGACGCTCCCGAGGGATCGGTGCTCGAGCTCGGGGAGACCACCGTGACCACCGGCCCGCTGTCCTCGGTCGGGATCGACGCCTCGTGGGGCCGGCTCGCGATGTTCGGCGGCGCCGGGCTGCTGGCGCTGCTCGGCCTGCTCACCGGCATCGCCGGCATGCTGGTGCTGCGGATGCGCCGCGGCTGAGGATCAGCCGGCGTCTGTTGGCTGTTCTCCTGCCGTTCGTGCCTCAGCACGTCGATCAGGCTGCGGCCTCTGCCTGGTCTCCTGCCGTTCGTTCCTCACAGCACGTCGATCAGGAAGTCCACGCCTCCCAGAGGCGTGCGTAGTCCCCGCCGCGGGCGATCAGCGCGTCATGGGTGCCCTGCTCGACCACGGCACCGTCGGCCATCACCAGGATCTGATCGGCGATCCGCGCCTGGGAGAGGCGGTGGGCGACGATGATCGTGGTGCGGCCCCGGGCGACCTCGAGCGCGGCGCGCTCCAGGACCCGGGCCCCGGAGGAGCCCTCCTCGGCCGTGGCCTCGTCGAGGATCAGCACCGCCGGGTCCCGCAGGGCGACCCGGGCCAGGGCCAGCTGCTGGGACTGCTCGGCGGTGAGGCGCTCGCCCTTCTCGCCGACCTCCGTGTCCAGACCGTGGGGGAGCCGGTCCACCCAGGCCAGCGCGTCGACCCGGCGCAGAGCCCGGCGCAGCTCCTCGTCCTCCGCCCCGGGTGCGGCCAGCTGCAGGTCCTCGCGCAGGGTGCCGCGGAAGACGTGCACGTCCTGGCTGACGATCGCGGCGTGCGCGCGCACGGCCTCGAGATCGGCATGGACGAGGTCGACACCGCCGTGCAGCACCCGGCCGTGACGCGGGGCCAGGGTGCCGGCCAGGATCGCGGCGAGGGTCGACTTGCCGGCGCCCGAGGCGCCCACCAGCGAGACCACCTCACCCGCGGCGATGTCGAGGTCGATCGGTCGCAGCACGATCCGCTCGGCCCCGTCCGCATCCTCGCCGTAGGCGTGGGAGACCTGCTCGAGCCGGATCGAGGCGTCGGCGGGACGCTCCGTGCCGGGGGAGGAGGCGGGGTCGATCGAGGTGATCACCCCGATCATCCTCGCGAGGCTGGCCAGCGCCGACTGCACCTCGTCGAGGTTGAAGATCACCGCCATCATCGGCCAGAACAGGGTGACCAGGTAGACCGCTGCCGCGGTGACCAGCCCGATGGGGACCCCGCCGACCTGCACCATCACGAAGCCGAACAGCAGCACCATCGCCAACGCCAGGTTCTCGGGCACGTTCAGGCCCATCACCAGGCGACTGACCAGGAACATCACCCGCATGTTCAGCAGCGAGGCGGTCTCCGAGAGGACTGCGACATGGCGCGTCTCGCGCCGCTCGATGCCGTAGGCGTGCACGGTCGGGATGCCGTGGATCGCCGAGAGCAGCCCTTGGGCCCGGGCTCCCATCGCGATCCGCTCCCGACGGTAGAGGGGCCCGGTGCGCCGCAGGTACCAGAGGGCGGCGAGCACGTACATCGGCACGATGATCACCACCATCAGCAGCAGCCAGGGGGACAGCGTCGCCATCCCGACCAGGGTGATCAGCACCAGGAAGCCCAGCTGGATCAGGTTCGGGACCAGGTTGTTCACCGCGCGCGCGGCGACGTCCACGTCATCGGCGACCCGGGAGAGGGCATCGCCGATCCCGGTGGCCTCCATGGTCTGCGCCGGCAGGTCCAGCGCGCGATCGATGACGTCCTCCCGCATCCCGGCGAGGATGCGCTGACCGAGCGCCGAGATCATCGACCAGCCCAGCGCCATCAGCACCGCCTGGATCACACCCACGGCCAGGATCTGCCCGCCGAGCGTCCAGATCCGGTCGGTCGGCCCCCCGGCGGTGACCACGTCCACGGCCGAGCCGATCAGGCGGGGGAGGATCGCCGCGGCGACCGCACCGCCGATCGTGATCACCAGGGTGAGCAGCGTGGCGACCCGGTGCTCCCGCAATCGGGCCGCCATGAACCGCAGCGAGGTGCGGGCATCCGCGATCGGCAGCAGCTGCGCATGCTCGGCCAGCTGGCGGCGGGCCGTCGCGTCATCGCCGAGCACCTCCTGCAGCGGGCGGTTCCAGTCGAGCTCGCTCATCGCCGCACCGCCTCCCGGTACTCCTCGTGCCCCATCAGGTCCAGGTGGTCCCCCTCGGTGACGACCAGGCCGTCGCGCAGGAACACCACTCGGTCCGCCGCCTGCAGCAGGGCCGGCGCGCGGGTCACCAGCAGTGTCGCCCGGTCGGTGCGGCGGCGGGCGGCGATCAGCGCCTCGGCGATGTTCTGCTCGGTGACCGCGTCGACGGCGGTGGTGGGATCGTGCAGCACCAGCACCGGAGCGTCCGCGGCCACCGCCCTGGCCAGCGCGATGCGCTGGCGCTGCCCGCCCGAGAGGTTCGTGCCGCGATCCAGGATGCGGCTGTCATAGCCCTCGGGCAGGATCCGCAGCAGATCCCCGGCGCCGGCGGCGTGCAGGGCGGCGTCCGCCCAGGCGTCGTCCTCGATCGCGGTGCCCTCGGGGGCACGGGTCGCCAGCTGCTCGCGCAGAGTGCCGTCGAAGAGATCCACGACGTGGGGCTCGACCAGCAGGTCCGCGCGCAGGCCCAGCCTGCCCGCGGGTGTCAGCGGCGTATCGCCGATGCGTGCCCCGGCCTCGGCGCGGCCGTTGACGGCGTCGACCACGGCGTCCGCATCCCGGGCGTCGGCACAGGCCAGCGCCACGATCTCGCCGTCGGCGACCGAGAGCTGGGGGAGGTGCAGGCCGCCGGCGGCACCGCGTCGACCCTGCCGGGCACCGGTCTCGCCGCGGTCGTCGCGCTGGGTGGTCAGCACTGCCAGTGCCAGCTCCGGCTCGTCGACGGTGCGTCCGAGGTCCGTATAGAGGTCGCGCACGCGTCGCGCCGAGGTGGACATGCCCGCCCACCACACCGGGGCGCCGGAGAGACCCTGCAGCATGCCCATCACGTAGCGGGCCACGCCCACCACCGAGATCAGCACGCCGAGCGAGAGCGTTCCCTCGAGGGTGCGCAGCGCGGCGAGCACCACCACCACGGCGAGCATGCCCCCGGTGACCAGGGTGGTCAGCCCCGAGGAGATCCCCGAGTAGCGGGCGTTGATCAGCGCGGCCTGCAGCGCGGAGCGCGAGCGGCGACGGTAGGTGGCCCGGGCCCGGCGCTGCACGCCGAGGCCCTGCAGCACACGCAGTCCGTGGACCAGGTCCGTGGCGGTGGCGGCGGCCTCCGCGGCCTGCGACTGCTGGTCGTCGTAGCGGGCGGACAGGGTCGGGGTGATCACCCGGATCACGACCACCATCACCGCGATCCCGAGCAGCATCGCCAGCCCCAGCCACACGTCCATCGCCGCCAGGTATCCGGCCGCGGCCAGCACCGTCAGCAGCGAGGGCACCACCCACGGGAGCATGTCCATCAGGTCGGAGGCCTTGTCGGCGTCGGAGGTGGCGATCGAGAGCACCTCGCCGGCCGGGCGCCGCACCGGGCGCGAGCGGGGGTCGAGCACCGCGCCGGTCAGTCCCACCCGCAGGCGATGCCGCTCGAACATGCACGCCTTCTGCGTCTGGAGGAAGCACCAGGCCCACAGGACCACGCCCGCCAGACGGAGCAGGATCAGCCCCAGCGCGCCCAGCAGCGTGAGAGACAGGTCCCCGGCGAGCACGCCGTGGTCGATCACCAGGCCCAGCACGATCGGTGTCAGCAGCTCGACCCCTTCGGAGAGGGTCGCCAGCGGCAGCACGACGGCGAGCATCCGGCGATGGGCGCGCACGATCGAGGCCATCACCCCGGGCGCGGCGGCGCGGGGCGGAGCGGGCGCCGCGACGGCGGCGGAGCGGGAATCGAGCACCTCATGATCCAACCCGTCCCACCGGTGCAGTGCAATCTTTTTTGTCTCCCGGCGGTGTGGGCCCGGTCACCGCACCGACCAGCGCCCGCGCAGCGGTGACCAGTGACAGAATGGCCGCATCACCCCCGAACCGAGGAGTCTCCTTGTCTGTGCGCACCGTCGAGCTGTTCGTCGATCCCGTCTGCCCCTACGCCTGGATGACCAGCCGCTGGCTGCTGCATGCCGCCGAGGTCCGCGACATCGCCCCGAAGTACTCGGTGATGTCCCTGTCCGTCCTCAACGAGGGCGCCGAGCTCGATTCCGGCTACCGGGCGATGCTCGACGACTCCTGGGGCCCGGCGCGCCTGTCGATCGCGATCGACCGCGCCGAGGGCAATGCGGCCTTCTCCCGCTGGTACACCGCCTGGGGCGAGCGCTACCACGTCGGCGGGGAGCACCGAGACCGCCGGGCGACGGCAGTGGCCGCGCTCGCGGACGCGGAGCTGCCCGCGTCCCTGATCGAGGCCTACGACCCGGTCGCCGGCGATGAGACCGACGTCGCGCTGCGCGCCTCCCACGAGAAGGGGATCTCGCAGGTCGGCAACGACGTGGGCACCCCGGTGATCTCCTTCGGGGACGGCACCGCGTACTTCGGCCCGGTGGTCTCGCCCGCGCCCAAGGGCGAGGATGCCGGGAAGCTGCTCGATGCGCTCTCGACCATGGCCTCGCTCGAGGGCTTCTTCGAGCTCAAGCGCTCCCGCGGCGACGGCGTCGACTTCAGCTGACCCCCGCGTCCGCGCCCGTTCCGGCCCACCGAGAGAGAGACCCCCTGACATGCGCGTGCACATCGGCACCGACCACGCCGGCTTCGAGCTCAAGAACCGCCTGGTGGCGGTGCTGCAGCAGAAGGGGCACGAGGTCACCGACCACGGCGCCCACGCCTACGACGCCCTGGACGACTACCCGCCGTTCTGCACGGACGTCGGGGAGGCCGTGGTCGCGGACCCGGAATCCCTCGGCATCGTGATCGGCGGCTCCGGCAACGGCGAGCAGATCGCGGCGAACAAAGTCGCCGGCGTCCGCGCGGCCCTGGTGTGGAACGAGGACACGGCCCGCCTGGCTCGTCAGCACAACGACGCCAACGTCATCTCCGTCGGCGCGCGCCAGCACTCCGAGGACGAGCTCGAGGCGCTGATCGATCTGTTCCTCGCAGAGCCGTTCCCGGGCGAGGAGCGCCACCAGCGCAGGATCGACCTCGTGGGCCTCTACGAGCGCACCGGCGGGTACGCGAGCTCCGCCTCGTCGACGACCGAGTAATGCCGGAGGGGCATACCGTCCACCGGCTGGCCGCCGCTTTCGAGCGCGCCTTCGGCGGACAGCGGGTGCGGACCTCGAGCCCGCAGGGCCGGTTCTCCGAGGCGGCCCAGCTGGACCAGATGGTGCTGCTGGGCGCGGAGGCGGTCGGCAAGCACCTGTTCCTGCCCTTGGCCCCCACGGAGGACGTCGACCCGGGCGCGCCGGTGGTGCGGCACGTCCACATCCACCTGGGCCTGTACGGCTCCTGGACCTTCGCCGGTGAGCCCGGCTTCGCGGACGCGCATGCGATCGGCGCGCCGCGGCTGCGGAGGGGCGAGCAGGAGGAGGAGCTGGACGCTGCGGGAGTCACCGACTGGCGCCGCCTCGTGCCCCGGCCGACGGTGCGCCTGCGCATCGCCGGGGCCCGGGGGCTCGCGGACCTCACCGGTCCCACCGCCTGCGAGATCCTCGACGCCGACGGGCGCAGGGCCGTGCTGGAGCGGCTGGGCCCGGATCCTCTGCGCCCCGATCCCGTCGGCCGGGAGCGCCGCCGCTTCATCGAGGCCGTGCGCCGGTCCCGCACCACCATCGGAGCGCTGCTGATGAACCAGAAGGTCGTCGCCGGGATCGGCAACATCTACCGCGCCGAGCTGCTGTTCCGGGCCCGCCTCGACCCGCTGGTGCCGGGGAAGGACCTCAGCACCGGGATGCTCGCACAGATGTGGGAGGACCTGGTCGCGCTGATGACCTACGGCGCCCGCACCGGACGGATCGTCACCACCCAGCCGGAGCACCGGGAGCTCGAGGCGCGGATCGTCGAGCGCTCCCGCGGCACCCGGCAGAACGGGGACGAGGACCCGGACGTGGTGCCCCGGGAAGAATCCTTCTACGTCTACCACCGCCAGACCCTGCCCTGCCGGCTGTGCGGCACCACCGTGCGCTCGGCGGACCTCGCCGCCCGCACCGTGTTCTGGTGCCCGCGCTGCCAGAGCCGGCGCCGCCGCCGGGCGAGCTGGACCCGCGAGAACCCGGCCGCTCCCTGGGCGCTGGCCTCGGAGACGGCCGACGGGAAAGCTGCGTGAGCACCCCACCGCTTCCACCCCCGCCCGCCACGACCGCAGAGGGATTCCTCCCCGTCGGCGACGGACACGAGATCTTCTGGGAGGAGTCCGGCAGCGCCGACGGCGTGCCCACCCTCTACCTGCACGGCGGGCCGGGAGGCAGGCTCACCCCCGGCTATCGGCGGCAGTCCCCGGCCGGCCGTGCCCGGGTCATCGGCGTGTCCCAGCGGGGCGCCGGCCGCTCCGTGCCCGGGGCGGGAGCGCCCGGAGCTGTTGACCTGAGCACGAACACCACCGCGCACCTGGTCGCCGATCTCGAGCGGCTACGTGAGCATCTGGGGGTCACGTCCTGGGTCGTCCAGGGCGTCTCCTGGGGAAGCACCCTCGCCCTCGCCTACGCCCAGGCCCATCCCGAGCGGGTGCTGGGCGTGGTGCTGTTCGCCGTCACCTCTACCTCCCGTCGCGAGGTCGACTGGATCACGGAGGGGGTCGGCGCGCTCTATCCCGAGGCGTGGGATGCTCTCGCCTCCGTCGCCGAGACCCACGGAGGTTTCGACCGTCGTGACCGCTCCTCGCAGCGGCTGCGCCTGGTCGAGGCCTACCGGCGGATGCTCACCGGGCCGGACGGGGCCCTCGTCGATCACGCCGCCCGGGCCTGGATGACCTGGGAGGACGCGCACATCGGGATCGGCGGGGGAGGTCCCGCACAGCCGCATCCCGTGGAGGGGGATCGGAGCGTGTCCGAGTACGAGCGCGGCTTCGCCCGGCTCGTCAGCCACTACTGGGCCCACGACGGGTTCGTCGCCGACTGGGCGGGGGACTGGGGTGCCTCGCCCGGCGCAGGACTGCTCGGCGGGATGCCCCGCCTCGCCGGGATCCCCGGCGTGTTGATCCATGGCCGCCGCGACGTCTCGGGCCCGGCCCTGACCGCGTGGGAGCTGCATCGCGCCTGGCCGGACAGCGAGCTGGTGCTCGTCGAGGAGGAGGGTCACGGTGGACCGCTCATGGTCGACGCCTGGCGAGAGGCCCTCGGCCGTCTCCTCGGATGACGGCCCACCGTTCTCTCACGTCCGTTCCTCAGCGATCGAGCTCCGAGCTCTCCACCCCGATGTCCTCGCTCCAGATCTCCGGACGCTCCACGATCATCCGCTCCATCAGGGCCCGACAGCGCGCATCGTCCAGGACATCGACGCTCACCCCGCGCTCGCGCAGCAGCGCCTCGGACATCTCGAAGCTGCGGTTCTCGCCGACGACGACGCGCGGGATCCCGTACAGCAGTGCGGTGCCTGCGCACATCAGGCACGGCGACAGGGTCGTGTACAGGACGCTCTCGCGGTAGACGCCGGCGCTGAGCCGTCCGGCACGCTCGATGGTGTCGGTCTCGGCGTGCAGGATCGCGGAGCCCTTCTGCACCCGCTGGTTGTGCCCGGCGGCGAGGACCCTGCCCTGGTGGACCAGGACGGCACCGATCGGCACCCCGCCCTCGTCCCAGCTCATGGACGCCTGCTCGATCGCGAGGTCGAGGAAGCGCTGATCGTCCTCGGCGGTGGGGGACTGGGCCATGGGGGTCCTCTCGACGGTGGAGCGGCGTCCCTGCAGGATACGTCCGGGGGCGGGGTGCCGTACCGTGACCGCATGAACGACACGGACTCCAGCACCTGCGCGGTGCTGCGCCGGGCGGCCCTCGCCGAGATCGACCCGCGCACCCTGTACTTGCTGGCGAAGCTGCGCCAGGACGTCTTCGCGATCGAGCAGAGGGCCACAGATCCGGATCTCGACGGCCGGGACCTCGAGCCCGGCACCACGCTCATGTGGCTCGAGCTGCCGAGCGCGGAGGCCGCGGCGATGGGCCTCGCGGGCACACCGGTCGCGCATCTTCGGGTGCTGCATGAGCCGGACGGCATCGTGCGGATCGGTCGGGTGGCGGTGCACGGTGCGCACCGCCGCAGCGGGTATGGACGGCAGCTCATGACCGGAGCGCTCGAGCACCTCCGGGCGACGTCGCCGGGCGCTGGGGTGCACATCGATGCGCAGGCCTACCTCGAGCAGTGGTACGCGGCGATGGACTTCGAGACCGTGGGGGAGCCGTTCATGGAGGCCGGGATCGAGCACGTCGCGATGGTGCTGAGGCCCTCCCGGGCCTGACCCGGGCCGAGAACCCGGCCTATGCCCGGCGCGCCTGGATCAGGGAGAGGATCTCGGCGCGCTCGAAGTACGTCGCCGTCTCCAGTGCGCTGGGGCGGCCCAGGTCCGGATCGGCTCCCGCCTCCAGGAGCACCCGGGCGGCGTCGGTGAAGCCCTTGAAGGCCACGCCCGCGAGGGGGCTCTGGCCGCGGTCGTTCATGAGGTCGACATCGGCTCCGCGGGCGGCGAGCTCCCGGACCAGCTCGGCATGCCCGTGATAGGCGGCGAGCATCAGCGGGGAGTTCCCGGCCCCGTCGCGCAGGTTCACCGGGGCGCCCTGGTCGACCAGCGACAGGAGGGCGGCGGCGTCGCCGGTGCGGGCGGCGTCGAGCAGCGAGTGGGCCAGGGCGATGACGGCCTCGTCCTCGGCGCCGGCGGGGTTCTCAGGGCTGGTGGGCTGGGGCGGGGTGTCCTCGTTCACCGTTCCAGGGTACGACGTGCTCATCCCGCCAGGATCCCCGCGATCAGCGGCCAGACCAGGAAGCCTCCCGCGATCAGGGCGCCGAGCAGGTCCGCGCGGCCCAGCGTGCTGGGCTCGGCCCAGGTGCGGCGGTCCGCCCCGGCGAACCCGCGGGCATCCATCGCCAGGGCCTGCTGCTCCGCCCCGCGCAGCGTGTCCACCAGCAGTGCGAGCGTGGTCCCGGCGAGCAGCCGCGGGGACCGCGCGCCGCCCAGGCCCCGCCGCCTCCGGGCCCGGGCGATGATGTCCCACTGCCGGCCCAGGTGGCCGACCCGCACCAGCGCGGTCACCGAGGCGACGACCGGCCGGGCGGGCAGGCGCAGTCGCTGCCCCAGCGCGTCACCGAGCGCGGTGGCCTCCACACTGCCCAGCGCCAGCACCCCGGGGGCCACGAAGGCCGTGATCCGGGCGGCCTCCTTGAGCCCCAGCAGCCACGCCTGGGTCGACAGCGGTGGGGCATCGCCCAGCAGGGCCGTGGTCCAGGCGAGTCCCGCCGCCGAGAGCAGGATCGGGAGCAGCCGCAGGGCGCCGCCGCGCAGCGTCCGCACCGCCAGCGGCGCCAGCAGCACCGTCGGGAGCAGGGCGAGCAGTCCGCCCTGCCAGGTCTGGACGGCGAAGGAGCCGATCGCGGCGAGGATCCCGATCAGGGACAGGGTCAGCGGGTTCAGGGCGTCGGCCGGGATCCGGCGGCGCGGGGCAGGAGGCGGTCCGGCGGGATCCGGGGCCGGCAGCTCGAACCGGTCGGCGGCGGCCGCGATCAGCTCGGGGTCGTGGGTGGCGACCAGCACGGCGCAGCCGCGATCCGCGGCGTCGGCGAGCAGCGCCTGCACATCCCGGCGCCGCCGGGCGTCCAGGCCGACGGTGGGCTCGTCCAGCACCAGCAGGTCCGGGGACTGGGCGAGGGCGGCGGCGGTCGCGAGTCGGCGCTGCTCCCCGCCGGAGAGGCGGTGCGGGTGGGCACCGGCGAGGTGCGCCAGACCGGCGCGCTCCAGCAGCTGAGCGGCGAGCTCGGGATCGGTGGCCCAGGGGGAGGCGCTCAGCTCCGCCCGCACGGTGGTGGCGACGAAGGAATGCTCGGGGTTCTGGGGGACCGCCGCGATCCGTGCGGGCTCCGGCCGCTGGACCTCGCCGGTCGCAGGGGCGTCCGCGTCGAGCAGGGTGCCCAGCACGGTGGTCTTCCCCGCCCCGGAGGGGCCGGTGAGCACGCTGAGGCGACCGGCGCGCACCTCGAGGTCCAGGGGAGAGGTCAGCCCGCGGGCGGGGACGGTGACGCCGCACAGCGAGGCGACGACCGGCCCCGCCCCGGCTGATCGCGCCCCGGCTGATCGCGCAGCGCGCGTCTCCTCGGGGGCCAGCACCCCGATCTCCTGCAGCAGCTCGCGCTGCTCGCGCAGCACATCGCTCGGCGCCCCGTCGGCGAGGATCTGCGCCTGCTCGCCGAGCACCACCAACCGGTCCACATGAGCCAGCCAGGGCCCCAGCCGGTGCTCGGCGACGACCAGTCCGGCTCCGTCGGCGGCGGCGAGGATCGCCTCGCGCACCAGCTCGGCGGTCTCGGGGTCGAGCATGCTGGTGGGTTCGTCCAGCAGCAGCAGCTCGGGGCCCAGGGCCAGGCTGCCGGCCAGCGCGATGCGCTGCTGCTGCCCGCCGGAGACCTCGAGCGGCCCCCGCTCGGGATCCAGCCCCACCTGCGCCGCTGCGAGGGCCGCGGCCACCCGCTCATGGATCTCCGGCCGGGGCAGCGCGGCGTTCTCGGGCCCGAAGGCGACATCGCGGAAGACCGTCGCGGCGACCAGTGCATGGGAGGGGTTCTGCAGCAGCAGCCCGGCCTCCCCGGGCCGGGACGGCGGGGACAGCAGACCGGTGCCCTCGCCGGACTCCTCGTCCAGCAGCCCGGCGAGGGCACGCAGCACGGTCGACTTCCCGCTGCCGCTGGCACCCGCCAGCAGCACCCGCTGCTCGGCCGGGATCGTCAGGTCCAGCGAGGCGATCGTCGGCCGGGAGCGCGTCAGGGGTCGCCAGCTCAGACCGGTCAGCTGCCGACCGGTCGTGGCGGGGGAGCGGGGGAGGGCGATCGCGGCCGCCTGCTCAGGCCTCGGCGACCCGGGCGTGCTCGCGGCCGGCGGCGAGGGCGTCCACCGCGCCGGTGGAGACCAGCGCCCGGGTCGCCGCCCAGCCGAGCCCGCCGCACAGCAGCGCCCCGGAGAGCACGAAGCAGGCGAGCATCACGCCGGAGAAGGCCCAGCTCATCTCCTGGTAGTAGGCGAACTTCTCCCATCCCCACTCCAGCAGCGCGGCGAGCACGCCGCCCAGCACGGCGACCGGCAGGGTGAAGCGCCGGTAGCGGGTCAGCAGGAACGCGAGCTCGACGCCGCCGCCCTGCATCAGACCGGAGATCGCGGTGCCCCAGCCCCACTGGCTGCCCAGCAGCATCGAGAGCACGGCGGCGATCATCCCGGCCAGCAGGGCGGCACCGGGCTTGCGCACGATGAGCCCCGCGAGCATCGCCGGCAGGAACCAGATCCCGGCCAGCAGGCCCTCGGCGGGCTTGAACGCCGCGGTGAGCGGCCCGATCAGCGTGTACAGCTGGCCGTAGCCCAGGTACGCGACGCCGAAGGCGGCGCCGATCAGAACGGTGACCAGCAGGTCCACGGTGCGGAAACGAGTCATCACTTCTCCTTCCCTCTGGAAGGGGCGCGGGCACCGGCGGCGCTCCACGGATATCCCGACTCCCTACGCCGGTGTGAGCCGGATCAGGTTCGAGGGTCTGCGCAGGATGCGCACTCTCAGCACCTCGCGGTGCTCCCCTGTCAGTGGATGACGAGAGGTGAGTCTACCCGCTCAGCGCCGGGCGCGGATCGCCTGGTCGACGGCGGCCGCCGTGGCCTGCGGGTCCTCGGGGGAGAGGATGTAGTGGGTGGAGCCGCGGCCGATGATCTCGACCATCGTCCCCGACCGGGTGACCAGCATCCGGTAGGGCTGCTGGACCTGATCGAGGGTGAAGATCTTCCGCGACCCGACGGGGGTCAGCTCCGCGGGCTGCGGGGTCGTCGCCCGGCTGCGACGCCATCCATAGCCGCCGAGGGTCACGCCCACCCGCGAGCGCGGCAGCTCGCGCAGCTGGACGGTGCGGAAGTCCGCCAGCGGCCAGGGCTTGCGGGGCAGGAACCCTCCGAGGCTCACCGTCAGCCCGTGCTCGTCCACGATGAAGCGGGTCCACTGCCCCATCCAGGTCCACACCGCGAGGCCCAGGAACAGCACCGCCACCAGCAGGACGCCCGTCGGCGTGGAGCGCTGAGCCATCAGCATCGCGAGCACGGCCCCGGCCACCAGCGTGATCGCGATGCGGGTCCAGCCGATGGAGGAGGGCCGCGTGCGGCCCACGTAGAACGGGGGCTCGGGCCTCACCAGATGCTCACCCTCTCCTCGGGGGCGCGGTACATCGCATCACCCTCACGGACGTCGAAGGCGGTGTGGAACTCCTCGAGGTGGCCGGCGACCGTGTTGCAGCGGAACTCCATCGGGGCATGGGGATCCACCGCCAGACGGCGGATCGCCTCCTGGGTGCGATTCTTCCCGCGCCACACGGTGGCCCAGGACCAGAACACCCGCTGCAGGCCGGTGAAGCCGTCGATCTCGGTCTCCACCTCGGTGGCGTCGCGGCTGGCCAGGTAGGCCTTCACCCCGATGGACAGCCCGCCCAGGTCGCCGATGTTCTCACCGATGGTCAGCGCACCGTTGACGCGGTGGGCGTCATCGAGCTCCCGGGGGGAGAGTGCCGAGTACTGGGTGATGAGCTGCGCGGCCCGCGCGTCGAAGGACTCGCGGTCCTCGGGCGTCCACCAGGAGCGCAGGTTGCCGTCGCCGTCGTACTTCGAGCCCTGGTCGTCGAAGCCGTGGCCCACCTCGTGCCCGATCACCGCGCCGATCCCCCCGAAGTTCACGGCGTCGTCGGCCTCGGCGTCGAAGAACGGCGGCTGCAGGATCGCGGCGGGGAAGACGATCTCGTTGGCGCCGGGGTTGTAGTAGGCGTTGACCGTCTGCGGGGTCATGTGCCACTCGGTCTCGTCGATCGGCCCTCCCACCTTGGCGAACTCGTAGGCGGCCTCGAAACGGCGGGATGCGCGGGCGCTGGCGACCAGGTCGCCGGGGACG
Organism: Brachybacterium vulturis; assembly: GCF_002407185.1. Taxonomy (NCBI): domain Bacteria; kingdom Bacillati; phylum Actinomycetota; class Actinomycetes; order Micrococcales; family Dermabacteraceae; genus Brachybacterium; species Brachybacterium vulturis. The sequence continues at coordinate 3,025,075 of NZ_CP023563.1, read as the reverse complement.
ATCTCGAGGCCGTCGTACTCGCGCCACCGCTCGGGGTAGCCGATCTTCGGGGTGAACTTCTCGAGCTTGGCCAGTGCCTTCTGGCGGGTGGCCGGGGTCATCCACGGCAGGTCCTCGATGGAGTCGCGGTAGGCATCCATCAGCGCGTCGACCAGCTCGGTCATGCGCTCCTTGTGGGAGGCCGGGAAGTGGCGGGCGACGTACTCGCGGCCCACGGCGAATCCGACGGCACCCTCGACGAAGGCGACGGCGCGCTTCCACCGCTCCCGCAGCTCCTCAGCCCCCGAGAGGATCTTCCCGGAGAAGGCGAAGTCCTCGTCGACCAGGGCTGCCGGGCCGTAGGGGGCGTAGGAGGAGACGGCGTGGACGGCCAGCCACGAGCGCAGCACCGCGAGGTCCTCCCCGGCCAGCAGCTCGGCGGCGGCGGCGACGAACTCGGGCTGACCGATCGAGATCACCTCGAGGACCGGGGCCGGAGCGCCGGTGCCCTCGAGATAGGCGTCCCAGGGGAAGGCGGGAGCCAGCTCACCGCGCTGCGCGGCGTCCATCGGGTTGTAGGACTTCTCCCGGTCGCGCAGTCGCACCACGTCCAGGTGGCACGCGGCCAGCCGGGTCTCGAAGTCCATCACGGCGGCGGCGAGGTCCTCGGCGCTCCCGGCGATCAGCCCGTCGCGTCCGGGGAGCGCGGCGAGGCGGGCGAGGTTCGCGAGGTGCCGGGCGTAGGCCGTGCGGATCTCGGCGTAGCGCTCCTCGCGATAGTAGGACTCGTCCGGCAGGCCCAGCCCGCCCTGGTGGATCTTCACCTGGTAGCTCGTCGAGTCCATGTCGTCCGTCCAGACATAGGCCAGCAGCGCGGAGGCGCCCGAGTCCGGGGCGGCCATGGCACGCACGATCCCCTCGAGATCCGTGGTGGCGGTGACGGTGCCCAGCAGGTCCTCGAGCACGGCGAGGCCGGCCCGCTCGATCGCCTCGGTGTCCAGGAACATCCGGTACAGGGCGCCCACCCGCGCATGGTCGGTGGCGGGGACCCTGTCACCGCGCGGATCGCGGGTCTCCTCATCGGCCGCGGCCTCCTCGACGATCTCCCGCACCCGCTCCTCGGAGAGGTCGCGCAGGGCGTGGAAGGCGCCATCGCTCGAGCGGTCCGCGGGCATCTCGTGCTCGCGCAGCCACCGGCCGTTGACGTGACCGAAGAGGTCGTCCTGGAGGCGGACGGAGGTATCGACCTGGTCGAGGGAGAGTCCGGAGCGGCGGGCGGGCGTGGAGGGGGCGGGGGCAGTGGTCATCATTGGCTCCTGCGGGGTGGGGCGGACGGGAAGGATCAGAGGGCGAGCAGCCCGAAGGCGGCGAGCGCCAGGGTGAGCAGCCCCAGGCCCACGGGTACATAGGCCCAGGGGCTGCGGGAGCGCTCGGCCGGCGAGCGGCGGTGCAGCACCAGCGTGGAGAGCCCCACGCCGATTGAGAGCACGATCGTGCCGATCGCCAGCACCGGCGAGAGGATCACCAGCACCGTGGCACCGACCTGGAACATCACGGTGCCGGCCACGTCGAGCAGGCGCATCAGCACGGTGGAGCGGGCGCCGATCCGGTGCGCCAGCATCGTGGAGATCGCCTCCTTCGACCACTCCCCGGGACGGGCGATCCGCTGCCGGGTGGTGATGGTCTGGGCGGTGGCGAGGATCAGCCAGACCAGCGCGCAGCCGGCACCGACCCAGATGCCGAGCTCCGGGCGGACGTCCGCCGGCCACAGCAGGATCGCCATCAGCACCGCCGCGACCCGCAGCAGCTCCTCGACCGCGCTGCGCACCGCCAGCAGGCCCGGGTTCACGGCCAGCTGGGTGCGGGTGCGAGCCACGAACAGGCTGGTGGCCACCAACGAGATCAGCTGCGCGGCACCCAGCCCGATGCCCAGCAGCAGCGGGACCGGGGTGAGCGGCGCGAAGGGCAGGATCGCCAGCACCAGGACGAGCGCCAGCACGGGGATCAGCAGTGCCTGGATCGACAGGCCCTTGACGAGGTCCCGGACCAGGTCCGCGCCGGTGGGCGGATGGTCGTGGCCGGTGTGGTCGTGGGGGTCGTCGAAGTGCGGTGCGGAGGCCGCGGGGGTGTCGGTCATGGGGCTCCTTCTGGGTCCTCACCAGGGTACCGGGGCCGGACCGTGTGCAGTCCGCTGCCACCGGTGTGGAACCATGGGCGCGTGACGACGGATGCCATGAACTCCCCCTCGGAGGGCCTTTCTCCGGCCCAGCGCCAGCGTGCCGTCGGCACCGTCGTGGCAGCGGCGGCAGGAGATGCACTGGGTGCCCCCTACGAGTTCCAGCCGCCGGTGCCCGCTTCCGAGGACATCGACATGATCGGGGGCGGGGTCCTCGATTGGCAGCCGGGGGAGTGGACCGACGACACCGCGATGGCGATCGTGGTGCTGGAGGCGTCCCTCGCCGCCTCCGACGGGCATGACCTGCGGGTCGAGACGGCGCAGGACCACATCACACGGGAGTGGTACTCGTGGTCGCTGGGCACCCCGGACATCGGCACGCTCACCTCGCAGGTGGTCCGCACCGCGGCGGAGCTGGCCCGGGAGGACGGTCATTACGCGCCGCGGGCGAAGGATTTCCGGAGCGCCGCGGCCACCGCCCATGAGCAGCTTCCGGCCTCCGCGGGCAACGGGTCGCTGATGCGGGTGCACGTGACCGTGCTGCCGTACCTGCTGTCCCCAGTGGAGGACGCGGTCGAGGCGATCACCGCGGTGTGCCGCTTGACACACGTGCATCCCGACACGATCGAGGCGAACGTCCTGTGGGGACTGGCCGTGCGCCACGCCGTCCGCACCGGCGAGATCGATGTGCGGGTGGGGCTTCAGCGGCTTCCCGCCGACCGCCGCGCGGTGTGGCTCGAACGGATCGAGGAGGCGGAGCTCTCGACGCCGGTGATGTTCCGCCGCAACGGCTGGGTGGTCGGTGCCTTCCAGGCCGCCTGGGCGGCGATCGCCGGCGTCAGCCCGATCCCGGAGGGCAAGTTCGCCCAGCGGGATGCGCTCGGCGCGGCACTGCGGTCGGCGGTGCGCGCCGGCTACGACACCGACACGATCGCGTGCATCACCGGGGCACTGATGGGGGCGGCGCTCGGTCCCAAGGCGGTGCTGCCGGAATGGCGACGGATGCTCTTCGGGTGGCCGAGCTACGAGGTCGACGAGCTCAAGGGCCTGGTCGAGCGCGTGATCGCGCCGATGGTCCGCGACGACGGCGAGGGGAATCGCGCGTGAGGCGGGCGTCGTGGGAGCTGCGGATCCTCAGCTGGAACCTGTGGGAGCTGCGCGGGGACCTCGCCGCGCTGATCGGGGCCGCCGAGGACCTGCAGCCGGACGTGCTGCTGATCCAGGAGGCGCCGCGCTTCGTGCTGCCCACGGCCCGGCTGCAGTGGCTGGCCCGCCGCATCGGCCGACGGGTGCTGCTCGGCGGCGTCGGCGGTCGAGGCCTGGCGATCCTCGTCACCGACGAGGTCGCGGCCCAGGTGATCCGCCGCGGCGCGCACCCCGTGGCGCAGACGGTGTCGGATCTGAACTCGACCTATCCGCGCGGGATCGCCGCAGTGCGGCTCTCGGTCCCCGGCGGCGGCGCCGTGGTGGTCGCCGCGACGCATCTGGCGCTCCAGGAGGACAACCGGCAGCGGCACGCGGAGCACCTGGCCGCGCTGGTGCGCGGTGCCGGGGCGCCGGTCATCGTCGGCGGGGACCTCAACGAGACGGCCGACGGCGCGGCGCGCCGCTTCCTCGCGCCGCTGCTCAGGGATCCGGTGGACGATGCAGATCCCGCAGGCCACACCTTCCCGGCCGCGTCCCCGAGCCGTCGCATCGACGCGGTGCTGGTCACAGACGGGATCCGGGTGCAGGACGCCCGCGCCGTGCACTCCACCCGCACGGTCGAGGAGGCCCGGCTCGCCGGGGCCTCGGACCACCTGCCCACGCTGGTGGACGTCTCGCTCTGAGTCTCGGCCCGTCAGTCCCGCACGTGCAGTCCGGTGCGCAGCCGCACCACGTCGTCCTGCCCGCCGACATGGCGGATCGCGATGCCGCCCGGCTCCTCGCCGACGACGGTGAGCTGGGTGCGGTAGGAGTCCACCGCGCGCAGCACGACCTCCGCTGTGCCGGGATGGTCGCGCTCCCGGATGCCGGAGCCGGCCCCCGTCCCTGACCCGGTCCCTGCCCCGGTCCCGGAGCCGTCCGGGAGCACGCTGGCGATCTCGACCAGCGGGATCCCGGCGCGGGCACAGGCCGTGACGGCGACGTGATGCGCCCGGACGTGGTCGGGGTGCCCGTACGTCCCCTCGTCGTCGTACCCGATGACGGCATCCGGCCGCACCGCCTCGAGGAGCGCCACGAGGTCGGCGACGGCGTCCTCGAGCGGGCGGAGGGAGAAGCTGTCGGGCCCGGCGCTCTCCGAGGGGCCCGCGAGGCCCTCCTGCACCCACCGCATGCCCGAGTCCCGGTACCGGCGCGGCGCGGCACCGGGGGACAGGGCCGGGGCGGTGCCGAGCCAGTGCCGTTCGGCGACGCCCAGGGTGGAGGCCGCGGCGGCGATCTCAGCCTCGCGGACCTCTTCGAGAGGCCGGGACTCCTCGGCGTCGAGCGCCCCGGGCACGATCTCGCCCTCCTCCCCGCGGGTCGCCGTGACCAGCACCACCCGGGTCCCGGCCGACGTCAGCGAGGCGAGAAGGGGCCCGGTCGAGAGGGACTCGTCGTCCGGGTGCGCGTGCACGGCGAGGACCGTCGCGGCCTCGTCCAGCACCCGCCAGGGATCGGGGACCGGGACCGGGGCCTGGATCGCGGGATGCGCGATGACGGCGGCATAGAGTCCGGCGAGGGACTCCGCCGCGGCATCCCAGGTACGGGTCGCGGCGAACTCCCGAGCGGAGCGCACCGCGGTGCGGTAGCGGCCCGCGTCACCGAGCAGGGACTGCAGCGCCTCGGCCCAGACGTCGGGGTCACGGCTCTCGAGCACGAGCCCCTCGGGACCGACGGCCTCCTGCACCCCGCCCGCGCAGCGCCAGGCGAGCACCGGTGTGCCGCTGGCCTGGGCTTCCAGGGCGACCAGTCCGAAGGTCTCGGACCAGCTGGTCAGCAGCAGCGCACCCGCGCAGCGCATCGCCTCGGCCAGCTCGTCGCGACCCAGGGAGCCGACGAACTCCACCCGGTCCCCGACCCCGAGCTCGTCCGCCAGTGCCCGCAGCTCCTCGAGGTAGTCCGCGAAGTCCTCCGAGGTGCCGCCGGCGAGCACGAGTCGGGCACCGAGCGCCGGATCCAGGCGGGCGAGGACCTCGAGGGCGAGATCGGGCCCCTTCAACGGCTGCAGCCGGGCGGTGAACAGCACCGTGGGACCGAGCCGTCGCTCCTCCACATCGGGGCAGGGGCAGAAGCGTTCGATGTCCACGCCGGGACGGACCACGCTCAGCCGGGAGCCCGGGACCCCGTACCGCTCACCGACCGTGCGGGCCTCGGCCTCGGACACCGCGACCACCAGGTCGGAGCCGGTGGCGGCGAACTGCTCGCCCGGGATGCGGCCGTGGGACTCGGCGGGCTCCCCGGCATCGAGCGACCCGGCCCCCTCCGGGGCCGCCACCGAATGGAAGGACTGCAGATGCGGGATGCCGAGCTCGCGTGCGACGGGGAGGGCGGCGACCCCGCTGAACCAGTGATGGGAATGGACGAGGTCCCAGCCCCCGGCGGGGTCGTCGGCGGTGAGCACCGTGTGCAGGGCGGTGCGGAACGGTGCGATCGCCTGTTCCATCGCGCTCTTGGCCAGCGGCGCTGCAGGGCCCGCGTCGAGATGGTGCAGCCGCACCCCGGTGGTGATCTCGATGATGTCCGGGGCCAGGGGATCGCTGCGCCGGGTGAAGAGGTCGACGCGGTGCCCGAGGCGGGCGAGCGCGAGGGACTGCTCGAGCACGACCACGTTCATGCCGCCGGCATCGGCCCCGCCCGGATCCTCGAGGGGGGAGGTGTGCAGGGAGACCGCAGCGATGCGCAGGGAGGGGGCCGACATGCCCGCCATCCTAGGCGGGCGGTGCGGCCCAGGGTCGGCACAGCGGGGATCCGGTCGCCGTCCGGATTCCGGGGAGGGCGCAGTATGCCCGGGTGTTCGCCAGTGACGAAACTTGACGCGTCCTGCGTCACGGCAAGTTGAAATGGGCATCTGCATGATAGAGCCTGAAATGCATGGAGACGGCGGAGAAAGTTGACTGGGCAGCATTGAACGCCCATGCGGCGGGCCGCCCCGCTCGCCGCCTCGTGACCCAGGCGATCGCAGCGGTCGGTGGCGACCGCCAACCGGGGGTCGTGCTCGACCTCGGCGCTGGTGCCGGTGCCGACTCCCTGCAGTTCGCCCGTCACGGCTGGACGGTGCATGCCTACGACAGCGATGACACCCTCGCCGCCCGACTGGTGGAGAACGAGCGGATGTCCGGCTCGGTCCAGTTCCACCACACCGACATCGCGGACGTCCCGGTCTTCCCCTCCGCTCAGATCGTGTACTCGACCTACACGCTGGGCCTGCTGGGCCCGACGGCGCTGCCGGAGGTGTGGCGCAAGCTCGTGGCCTCGTTGCCGCGCGGCGGCGTGATGGCGGTGGACTTCTTCGGCACCAACGATTCCTGGGCGGAGCGTCCTGACGTGGCGACCCTGCCGCTCGAGGAGATCGACGCGATGTTCAGCGACTTCCAGGTGATCGATCGCTCGATGCGTGACGAGGACGGCCGCTTCCTGTCCGAGAAGAAGCACTGGCACGTCATCTCCACCCTCGCGCGCAAGCTCCGCTGAGCGGGCCCCGCCGACCGCTCATCCGGAGCGCGGGCCGAGCCGCCCGAGGCTCGCGGTGAGCATCCGATCGCGCCATCCGGCGGCCGATGACGTCATGGCCACTCGCAGCGTCGCCTCCGAGGCCAGCCGCCACCCCTGATCGGGCAGGGCACGGCGTGCAGCATGCCTCCGCAGCGAACGGCGCACTCCTGCCGCCGTTGCGTACGGAGCGGATCCGCGCCCCCGCTGCGCACGCACCGCGAGGGCCAGGGACTGCGCATCCTGGAGGGCCGTGTTCGCGCCGTGTCCGAGATTCGGTGCCATCGCGTGCGCCGCATCGCCCAGCAGCACGACGTTCTGCCGGACGGGCCACACCGGCCCCACCGTGTGGATGCCGTGCACGAGGGTGCGCTGCGGGGTGGCCGCCGCAAGGACCGCGTCGATCACCGCGCGATGCCCGCCCACCGTGCGTCGCAGATGTGCGAGGTCCTCGCGCCGGGAGCCGGTGCGGTGCTCGGGCACGCAGGCGAACCAGTTGGTGCCGATCCCGGCCAGGGGAGTGATGCCGAACAGCCAGCCCCGCCCCCAGGTCTCCGAGATCTCCGGCGGGGCGAGCGGCGTGGTCCCGCGCAGCACGGTCACGCCGTGGGAGCGGGCGGCCGCCCAGCCGGACCCGCCGGAGCGGCGCACGAGGGAGTGGACGCCATCGGCCCCGATCAGGAGGTCGGCCCCCTCACGCAGGGGACGGATGTCCTCGACGCGTCGCCTGGTGGTGGTGACGGCACCAGGGAGGGCGTCCAGCAGGATGCGTACCAGCTCGGAGCGGGAGGTGAGCAGAGCATCGCCCGCCGGGACGGTTGCGAGGACCTGCCCGTCGGAGGTGCGGAGCGTGCCGACCTCGGGGGCTGCTGAGAGCGTCCGCACCTCCCGCAGCACTCCGAGCCGGGCGAGCACGGACTGTGCGGGAGGGAACAGCGCGAGCGCGGTCCCGACGGCGGGAGTCGCGAAGTGCTCGTCGATCAGCTCGACCCGGTGCCCGTCCGTGGCGAGCAGGATCGCGGCGGCGAGCCCCGATACGCCGGCGCCGAGGATACGGATCGTGAGGGGGACGGACATGGTGCTTCTTCCACGAGGGTCACGAGGCGCGTGACGACAGATCGCCGCGGCCGTGATGACCAACCCTATGTCGGTGGCGGATCCGGCGGAGGATCGGAGGCCGGTGCCGGGCCCGGTGGCGCCTCCGGTGGTGGCGGGGCGAGCATCGGGGGAGTCCAGGAGATTCCCTGCGCTCCGTGCGGACTGGTCCAGAACCAGGCCGTGGGCGGCGACGATGCTGGGGGCGGCGCCGATGGCGTGCCCGGCGTGCCCGGCGTGCCGTCGGATGTCGGGGCCGATGCCGTGCTCGGTGCGCTCTCGCCGCTCAGGGGCGCGAGCACCCACAGTCCGTGCTCCTTGAGCAGGTTGCAGCGCACGCACAGCCCTTGACCATTCGCGTAGCTGGTCGCCCCGCCGCGGTGGAAGGGGAGGACATGGTCGCTCTGGCGGATCATCGCATTGCACCATGGGGTGCGGCAGGTGATGTCCCGCCAGCGGATCATGCGGGCCAGCCCGGCGGGAAACGCTCGGGAGCGCGACTCCATCGCGACCAGTTCTCCGGTGGTCGGGCTCGTGTAGAGGCGCCGGTAGAACGCGGAGACCTGTTCGTCGGGATGCTCGTCCTCACCATGGCGCAGGTGCCCCGGAGGCCTGCCGAGCAGGGAATCACGGGCGATGTGCGCCGGGATGATGCCGTACCCCTCGAGGTGAGCGCTCTCGGCGTCGTCGTCACGTCCCAGCAGGGCGGTGTCGGAGATGACGATGCCGACGTCGAGCCCGGGCTGCGGCCGCGGACGGCGAGGAGCCTGTGGCGCCTCATGAGAGGGCACCGGGACTGCGGAGGGGCCGCGGGTGAGCACGGCGTCGACCAGCAGGTCCGCCTCGAGGGCTTGGACGGAGTTCTTCTCCCCGGCGGCGCGCAGGGATCCGGCACCGGAGTGCAGGGCCTGCATCATCCCCACGGCATCGATGCCGCGCAGGACGGCGGTGACCCGGGCCATCCCGTCCGCCAGCGGTGTCATGGTCACATGCCGCTCCCGCGCGGCGCGCTCCGCGCGTTCCCGGGAGGTCTCGGGCTCCAGGCGCTGGACCATCTTCTCGATGTCCGAGCGCAGGCGCTTGTGCCCTTTCCCCTGGAGGGTCTGCGGATCCTGCTGGATGAGCTCGTCGATCCGACGGCAGGTCTCGGGCGAGGCCTTCGAGAGCGCGCCCGCGACCGTGGAGGCCTGCTGTGCGGTCACGGCGCCCTCCCAGAGGGAGTCGACCGTGCCGGGCATGTGCTGGAGGAGACGCCGAGCGGAGGCGAGGGAGAAGGAGGACGCGGCTGGGGAGATGCGGCGGGCCAGCGCGATCTCGCTGTGGGCACCTCTGCCCTGGTGTGACGCCGGGAGCCCGCGCTGGGCATCTGCGCGACGGATGCGCTGCTCCGCGGCGACCTGCCAGGTCGCATCCATCGCGGAGAGCGAGGAGCGCAGCTGATCGATCCCGGAGAGGACGGCGAGCGCCTCCTCAGCGGATCCGGCGGCGGTGTCGGGCAGGGGGTCGCGCACCGATCGGGTACGGGTGAAGGCCACGAGCGTGGCGCTGAGCACCTGTGCGAGCACGACCCGCGCCGCCGGGCTCGCCTCGACGTCGATCAGGGTGGAGGCCGCGGAGGCCAGGACGTCCACCGAGGGCGAAGCGCCGTCCCGGTGAGGCGCATCCTCACCGGGGCGGTCCCCGTCGTCGCTCGGTGTCGTCGATTCCATACCCGTAATCGTAGTCACGTGCGATATGCGTTGCCACCCCCAGCGCGGAATCTGTGGATAACTCCGCACGACGGCACAGAATGTGGAAGAAAGTGTGGAAAAGAATGTGGATGAAGATGCTCGGTGGAGGAACGGTCATCTCGGTGGGCGCAGTGCCCGCAGGGTTCGTGGGTGCGGGAGATCGCTTCGACGGTGCAGCCCCACCACGAGGAGCAGCGCGAATACAGGTGAGAGAACAATTTCGGGGCGCTGTCAAGAATGCCGGTGAGGATTGTGGATGATGCAGGGGTGGGGAGGAATGATCGTGCGATCTCCCACCGGGCAGGATCGCGCTCCGGGCGAGCAGTCTCTCAGCGAGCCAGCAGGGTCAGCACCGCGGTCACCCGGCGGTGCACGCCCGCATCCTCGCTGAGCCCGAGCTTCGCGAACAGGCGCTGCGTGTGCTTCTCCACCGCGCCGCCGCTGATGTACAGGCGCTGCGAGATGCCGGCATTGGTCAGCCCCTCACCCATCAGCTCCAGGACCTCGCGCTCGCGCGGTGTGAGCTCGTCCAACGGGGTGCGCCGACGCGAGGAGATCACCTGCCCGACCACGTCCGGGTCGATCGCCACGCCGCCGGCGGCCACCCGCTCGATCGATTCGAGGAAGGCCCTGATGTCGAAGACGCGGTCCTTGAGCAGGTAGCCCGTGGACTGCACCCCGGATTCGATCAGCTCGGTCGCATAGCCCACCACCACGTACTGGCTCAGCAGAACGATCGGCGCCTGCGGCCACTGCGCGCGGATCTGCTGGGCAGCCCGCAGGCCCTCATCGGTATGGGTGGGGGGGCATCCGGATGTCGGAGATGATCAGATCCGGGCGCAGCTCCAGCGCACGCGCCACCAGCTCGGTCCCGGTCGCGGCGGTGCCGACCACCTCGTGGTCGGCCTCCTCGAGCACCAGGCGCAGGCCTTCCCGGATCAGCGCGGAGTCGTCCGCGATCAGGACGCGCACGGGATCACCGCCTCGATCCGCGTGCCGTGGCCCGGCGGCGACGTCACCGTGAGCCGGCCCTCCAGGGAGGCGACGCGGCCGGTGAGGCCGGCCAGACCCCCGTCGGCGCGCATCTCGGCGCCCCCGCGCCCGTCATCCTCGATCCTCACCCGAGCATCATCGCCGATCCGGGCCAGCTCCACCCGGACGCTCCGGGCCCCGGAATGCTTGGCGGCATTGGTCAACGATTCGGAGACGACGTAGTACACACCGATCTCGACATGCTCGGGCAGCTCCAGCTCGGGGGCCTCGACCGTGGCGGGGATCGGGGAGATCGCCGCGAGCTCCGTGAGGGCGGCGGCGAGCCCGCGGTCCACCAGCACCGGCGGAGCGATGCCGCGGGAGAGGCGGCGGAGGTCATCGAGGGTCAGGCCCAGCTGCTCACGGGTCTCCCGCAGCACTGCCCGTGCCTTCTCAGGATCCTTCTGGGCGAGCGACTCCACCCGCGCGAGGTCCATCGAGGCGCGCACCAGGCGCTGCTGGGGCCCATCGTGCAGGTCCCGCTCGAGACGCCGCAGAGCGGCGGATTCCGCGGAGCGGCCCGCGGCGCGGGACTGCTCCGTGCGCAGCAGGCGCTGCTGATCCCGGTACCGCGAGCTCAGCAGACCGCGCGCGACCGATCGGTGCAGCGCGGTGAGCCCGCGCACCACCGGACCCAGCGTGAGCAGGAACAGCAGCCCGGCGAGGAACTGCAGGCTCACATCCACCGCCAGCGTGTACGGCTCAGCGACCCCCATCAGCGCAGCCAGGCCGCTGTCCTCCGCGGGTGGGAGGGTCTGCTCCAGGACCAGGGTCGCCACCGGCCCGCCCACCGTCGCGAGAGCGCCCACCGTCCAGGCCAGCGCCAGCGGGACGGTGATCAGCGCGAGCAGGAAATTGACCAGCACCCAGAGCGAATCCAGCCAGCTCTGGGGGTCCGTCAGCGGCGTGAGCAGGCGGCGCACCCTGCCGGCGCCCGCCGGAGCCCGGACCGGTGCCGGAGTGGGAAGCACGGTGCCCAGGATCGTGGACTGCAGAGTTCGTTCTGCCTTCGCGAAACCATGCGCCACCAGCACCCCGGCCACCAGGATCGGCAGCCCGATCCAGACGACGACGGTGGCCGCGCCGGCGGACAGCAGGCCGATCACGAGGGAGAAGCCGACGGCTCCCAGCACCGTGGCGAGGAAGCCGTAGGCGAGGAACCGTCCGATCCGGGCCGCCCAGCGGCGGATCGACCAGGGCCGAGCAGGCGCGGCGGGAGCAGAGGTGGGCGGGGTCTGCCCCTGGAGGGAGTCGGGCACGGTCACGGTGGTCATGTCTCCACTCTGCGGGGGCGGGGCCGCGCGTCCCATCCTGGCACCGGGCCGGTCGATGTCGGGCTGGCCCGACATCGGTGACGCTCCGCCTGCTCAGCCCTGCTCGCAGATCTCCTTGAGCGTGGCGAGGTCCTCGGCGACCGCCTCCGCATCCTCCGCGAACTCGCTCGCGGACATCGTGCCCCGGCGCAGGGTGAACACGACCTCGCAGCGGGAATCGTCCAGCGCCAGCACCCGCAGCGGGTTGAGCACCGATTCTCCGCTGGGGAGGGTGACGGTGTGGTCCATGACCCCGTACTCGTTCTCCGGGACGAAGCTGATCAGCACCCGTCCCATCGGGGAGTTCATCGACCACTGGGAGACCTCGCGCTGCACCTCACCGCCGGCGAGTCCGGCGGCCCAGCGCGGGAGGTTCCGCGGGTCGCTCGCGAATTCGTACACCCTGCGCCAGGGGCGTTCGATGATGATGTCGAGATGGCGGGAGGCGTCGGCGGAGGCCGTCGCGTCGTCGATCTGCTGTGCACTGTCGTTCATGTCGGCGACGCTAGCAGGGGCGGCCGACGGGTGGGCGTCAGCGCCGCGCCTCGACCTCCCGCAGGGCGCTCAGCGCCGTGCGGACGACGGCGCCGAGGCTCGTCGGCTCCCGCAGCGTCGCGCCGTCCGCCGAGGGGGACACCACCACCCAGCGCGGCTCCCCGCGCCGGCGCATCCGGCCGATCTCGATGCTGCGCCCCGCGGGCAGCGGGATCAGCAGCGCACCGCTCGGGCCGACCAGCAGGCGATGGTCGAGATCAGGCCGTCGTTCCAGCAGGAGGGCGCGGATCGTCTCCCGCTCGGTGTGGGCGGTGCCGCCCGAGGCGGGGTGCGCGAGGATCGAACCCGAGGAAGACATGTCCCGAGCCTAGGGACGGGGTGGGACAGTCCGCGGGCCCGGGATCTGAGCCGGGGGCCGCCCCGGCCCTCAGTCCCCGAGGATCGCTCCGGTCGAGGCCGACTTCACGAGCTTGACGTACTTGCCCAGCACGCCCTTGGTGAACTTCGGCGGCAGCGGCTCCCAGCCCTCGCGGCGACCGGCGAGCTCGTCCTCGTCGACCAGCAGGTCGAGGCTGCCGGTGCCCACGTCGAGCCGGATCCGGTCCCCGTCGCGCACGAAGGCGATCGGCCCGGCGTCCACCGCTTCCGGCGCGATGTGGCCGACGCACAGCCCCGTGGTGCCGCCCGAGAAGCGGCCGTCGGTCATCAGCAGCACGTCCTTGCCGAGCCCCGCCCCCTTGATCGCACCGGTGATCGCGAGCATCTCGCGCATGCCCGGTCCGCCCTTGGGGCCCTCGTAGCGGATCACCACCACGTCGCCGTGGGTGATCGTGCCGTCGTTCAGGGCGTCCAGCGCATGCTGCTCGCGCTCGAAGACGCGGGCGGTGCCCTCGAAGACATCGGCCTCGAAGCCGGCGGACTTCACCACCGCGCCCTCCGGGGCGAGGCTGCCGTGCAGGATCGTGATCCCGCCGGTGGGGGCGATCGGCGCCGACGCAGGACGGAGCACCTTCCCGTCGGCCGGGCGCGGGGCGAGCACCTCGAGGTTCTCGGCGATGGTGGAGCCGGTGACGGTCAGGCAGTCGCCGTCCAGCAGCCCCTCGTCCAGCAGGGTCTTCATCACCACCTGGATGCCGCCCACGTGGTCGACGTCGTTCATGACGTACCGGCCGTAGGGCTTCAGATCGGCGAGGTGCGGCACCTTCGCGCCGATGCGGGCGAAATCGTCGAGGCTGAGGTCGACATCGGCCTCGTGGGCGATGGCGAGCAGGTGCAGCACCGCGTTGGTGGAGCCGCCGAAGGCCTGGACCACCGCGATCGCATTCTCGAAGGCGGCCTTGGTCATGATGTCGTGGCTGGTGATGCCCTGCCGCAGCATCTCCACCACCGCCTCTCCCGCGCGACGCGAATCCGCGTCGCGCCGACGATCGGCCGACGGGGGAGTGGCCGAGCCGGGGATCGACATCCCGATCGCCTCGGCGACCGTCGACATGGTGTTGGCGGTGTAGTAGCCGCCGCAGGCGCCCTCGCCGGGGCAGATGGAGCGCTCGATGCGGCCGACGTCCTCACGGCTCATGAGCCCGCGCGCGCAGGCGCCGACGGCCTCGAAGCCGTCGATGATGGTGACCTCCTTCTCCTCACCGGTGGAGAGGCTCACCCGGCCCGGCATGATCGTGCCCGCGTAGACGAACACGCTGGCCAGATCCAGGCGGGCGGCGGCCATCAGCATGCCCGGCAGGGACTTGTCGCAGCCGGCCAGCAGCACCGAGCCGTCCAGCCGCTCGGCGCTCATCACCGTCTCGACGCTGTCGGCGATCAGATCGCGGGAGACCAGCGAGTAGTGCATGCCGTCGTGGCCCATCGAGATGCCGTCGGAGACCGAGATGGTGCCGAACTGCAGCGGATACCCGCCGCCGGAATGCACGCCCTCCTTCGCCGCCTGTGCGAGCCGGTCCAGCGACAGGTTGCAGGGCGTGATCTCGTTCCAGGAGCTGGCGATACCGATCTGGGGCTTGTCCCAGTCCGCGTCCCCCATCCCCACCGCACGGAGCATGCCGCGGGAGACGGTCGCGCCGAGCCCGTCGGTGACCTGACGGCTGCGGGGCTTGATGTCCGGGGCCGAGAACGTGGCGTCGGCGGCAGGGGCGGGGGCAGAGGAATCGTCGGTGGTCATGGATCGACTCTATGCCTCGGCCGCGGACAGGGGGAAGGGAACAGCGGGGGCCGCGCCGTCGCGCCGATCGCGGAGCCCGACGGCTCACCGCAGGGAGCTGTCGCGACCCGTCTCCAGCCGGCTGTAGCGGCTGAGCTGGGTGACGTGCTCCGGCGTGAGGTCCTGCAGGGTCTGGACCTGCAGCAGCTTCATCGTCCGCTCCACTTCGTCGGAGAGGATCTCGATCGTCCGGTCCACGCCCGCGCGGCCGCCGGCCATCAGGCCGTAGAGGTAGGCCCGGCCGATGAGGGTGAAGTCGGCGCCGAGGGCGATCGCGGCGACGATGTCGGCCCCACTGCGGATACCGGTGTCGACGATGATCTCGAGGTCCTTGCCGACCTCGCGGGCCACCTGGGGCAGCAGATGGAAGGGCACCGGGGCGCGATCCAGCTGGCGACCGCCGTGGTTGGACAGCACGATCGCGTCGACCCCGAGATCGGCGAGCTTCTTCGCGTCCTCGAGGGTCTGGACGCCCTTGACCGCCAGCTTCCCGGGCCACAGCTCGCGGATATATGCGAGATCGTCGAAGTCGATGCTGGGATCCATCGCCGAGTCCAGCAGCTCCCCGACGGTGCCGCCGGTCTCGCTGAGCGAGGCGAACTCGAGCTTCGGCGTGGTCAGGAAGTCCCACCACCACCAGGGGCGCGGGATCGCGTTGATCACCGTGCCGGCGCTCAGCTGGGGCGGGATCGAGAAGCCGTTGCGGGAGTCGCGCAGTCGGGCTCCCGCCACCGGGGTGTCCACGGTGAAGAACAGCGTGTCGTAGCCGGCCCTCGCCGCCCGCTCCACGAGCCCGTAGGAGATCTCCCGCTGCCTCATCACGTACAGCTGGAACCAGTTGCGGCCCAGCGGGTTCGCGGCCTGCACCTCCTCGATCGACGAGGTGCCGAGGGTGGAGAGCGTGAAGGGGATCCCGGCGGCCCCGGCCGCACCGGCCCCGGCGACCTCGCCCTCGGTCTGCATCAGGCGGGTGAAGCCGGTCGGGGCGATGCCGAACGGCTGCGCCGAGCTCCCGCCCAGGATCTGGGCGGTGGTGTCCACCTGGGAGACGTCGTTCAGGATCGAGGGATGGAACTCGATGTCCTCGAAGGCCTGGACGGAGCGCTCCATCGAGATCTCGCCCTCGGCGGCACCGTCGGTGTAGTCGAACGCGGCGGCGGGGGTGCGGCGCTTCGCGATCGTCCGCAGGTCGTCGATGGTCAGTGCCGCGCTGAGTCGGCGGTGCTTCGGATCGAGGTCGAGCTTCTTGAACTTCATCAGTTCGAGGAGCTCTGCGGGGCGGGGCACCTGACGCTGGACCACGGGGTTCTCCTTGCTGGGGGTGCGGGCGGGGCTGATCATCGTGCCGACCGCGCTGTGGTCTGACCACATGTCGATCACCACGGATGCTAGATCCTTCGTCGGCGGAGGGCAAGGCGGCGGAGAGCACGGCGTGGAGGGCAAGGCTGCGGAGGGCACGGCCGTGCCGCGGAGCCCTCTGTGCTAGAACAGGGCCATGGTCGACACGACGAATGGCGATGAGGTCAGACCGCAGGCTGGTCGTTCCGCCGCGGCGGACGCCGCCTGGACCCCGGTCACCCGCAGCAGCACCTACGAGCTGGTCATCGACGCGATCGAGGACCAGATCATGAGCGGCGCCCTCGCCGTCGGCGACCTGCTGCCGCCCGAGCGGGAGCTCGCCGCCCGCCTCCGGGTGAGCCGTGCGGGAGTGCGCGAGGCGATCCGGGTCCTCCAGGCCTACGGGGTGCTCCGCTCCGAGGTGGGATCCGGTCGCGGCGCGGGAACGTTCGTCGCCGCGATGCCCAGCGCCGCCCTGGAACGATTCCTCCGTCTCCATGTGGCCCTGTCGAACTTCGGCCGGCACGAGGTCATCGAGACACGGATCCTGCTCGAGCAGGCGAGTGCCTCGCTCGCCGCGGAGCGCGCCGACGCCGACGCCCTCGCCGAGCTCGAACGACTGCTGAGGGTGATGGACGATCCCGGCGTGAGCCGCGAGGACTTCAATGATGCGGACACCGCCTTCCACCTCGCGATCGCCCAGGCCGGGGGCAATGCGCTGTTCTCCGCCATGACCGGGGCGATCCGCGCCTCCCTGCGCGCCCCGATCCTCGATGCGCTCACCGAGGTCGCGCGCTGGGAGGAGATCGCGGACTCCCTGAGGGCGCAGCATCACGAGATCCTCCGGGCGATCTCGGAGGGACGGGCCGAGGAGGCGGCGGAGCTCACCGCCGCGCACATCCGTCATGCCGTCGCCGCGCTGCCGGAGCTGGGCACGGACCGAGCCGGCAGCTGAGCACCGTCCGCTGCGACATCGGGAGCGCGGGATCTCTCAGGACTGGGGGAACGGTGCGGCACTGAGGCCGTGCCGGCCGTGCACCCCCTCGTACGCGGCGATCGCGGGCGGCTGCCAGCCCTCGAGCGCCGCCTCGTCGACCGTGAAGATCTCGACGCCGAGCGGATGACAGTGCTGGAGCTGCTCCTCGGTGCTCGCCGCCTCCGGCCCCCACATGTGCACCGAGAGATCGCCGCCCGGGCAGGTGGAGAGGGCGCAGAGGAGGTCGATCTCGGCGAAGAACTCGAAATGATCTCCCGGACCGGCGGGGCAGGTGTCCATGAAGTACTCATGGTCGGCATTCAGTCCTGCGAACTGGAAGACATTGAGCACGTCATGGATATCGAATTCGGTGAGCCCATGCTGCTGGACCGCGCGGGTCAGGTTCGAGTGGCAGTGGTAGTCGACATCGTTTCCGGTGAGCAACCGGTTGATGTACGGGTCGCAGCGAGTCCCCAGGAGGTCATGGATGACCTCGGCGTCAGGATGATCGGCGAGGGTATCGGCGATGACGGTCGCCAGCGGACGCAGGGACGGGAGCGTGGACCAGAAGCGGTCGTGCGTGGTCATCGAGGAACGGTGCAGCTGGCGCGTCCGGGCCGCCCAGAAGCGCTCTCGCGGATTGTGGAGATTCCACAGGTTGAGGTCACCGACCTGCGGGCCCTCCACCGAGGAGAGGCGCACGATCGCACCGGCCGGGACCTCCCAGGCCCTGCCGGATCGGACAGGGACCTCGAACTGGTCGATGCTGGTGCGGTCGGCGCCGGCGATGCGGTCGTACAGCGCGGTGTCGAGATCGAGCGGCCCGCCGGGCACGGACTGATAGGCGGCGGGCTGCGTGTAGTGACGGGCTCCCGTTGCTGTCATCGCACCTCCTGCTTTTCTCCCTTGCGGTGTGCCTGTGCACGCCGGGTCACGCGCCGGGCACCGGCCGCTCGTCCGGGCCGACGTAGGCCGACAGCGGGCGGATCAGTGCGTTCGCGGCGCGCTGCTCCATCACATGGGCGGTCCAGCCCGTGACCCGCGCGGCGATGAACAGCGGGGTGAACAGCTCGGTGTCGAAGCCCATCAGGTGATAGGTGGGGCCGGCGGGGTAGTCGAGGTTCGGCTTGATGCCCTTGGCCTCGTCCATCGCCTGCTCCAGGCCGTTGTACAGGCCCAGCACCTCGGGCCGGTCGAAGTGGGCGATCATCGCATCCATCGCCTCCTTCATGGTGGGCACCCGCGAGTCGCCGTGCTTGTAGACGCGGTGCCCGAAGCCCATCACCTTCTTCTTCTGCGCGAGCGCGTCCTCCATCCAGGCCTTCGCCCGGGCCTTCGCCTCGGCCTCGGACTCCTCGGGGCGGATGCCGATCTCGTCGAAGGTGTGCATCACGGCCTCGTTCGCCCCGCCGTGCAGCGTGCCCTTCAGCGCGCCGATCGCACCGGTCACGGCCGAGTGCATATCCGACAGGGTCGAGGTGATGACGCGCGCGGTGAAGGTCGAGGCGTTGAAGGAGTGCTCCGCGTACAGCACCATCGAGGTGCGGAAGGCGTCGACCACCTCGGGGGCGGACTCCTCGCCGAAGGCCATCCACAGGAAGTTCTGGGAGTAGTCCAGGTCCTCGCGCGGAGCGATCGGCTCGGTCGGCCCGCCGGCACGGCGGCGCCGCTGCTCGTAGGCGATGATCGAGGGCAGCTGCGCGTACAGGCGCCGTGCCTTCTCCAGCTCCGCCTCGGACGAGGAATCCTGTGCTGCGCCGTCCATCGCGCCGAGCACGGAGACCGCAGTGCGCACTGCATCCATCGGGTGGCACGTGGTCGGCAGCGAATCCATCGCGGCCCGCACCTGCGGCGACAGGTCGCGGTGGCTGCGTTCGTGGCGGGTGGCCTCGGCGAGCTCCTCGGTGCTGGGCAGCTCCCCGGTCCACAGCAGGTGTGCGACCGCCTCGAAGGGCTGCGTCGCGGCCAGGTCCGGGACCGGATAGCCGCGGTAGAGCAGCGAGTTGGTCTCCGGGTTCACCTTGGAGATGGCGGTCGTATCGGTCACG
The DNA here is from genome assembly GCF_002407185.1 of Brachybacterium vulturis. Taxonomy (NCBI): domain Bacteria; kingdom Bacillati; phylum Actinomycetota; class Actinomycetes; order Micrococcales; family Dermabacteraceae; genus Brachybacterium; species Brachybacterium vulturis. Next base: position 3,006,007 of record NZ_CP023563.1, on the reverse strand, counting down.
ACGCCGTTCAGACCCCTGTGGATCTCGGTGCCGTCTATGGTCTCGGCGTTCATCTCTCACTCCTTCGTGGACGGCGGTGTCTGGCCGGTGTGATGTGCGGTGGGGACGGTGAAATCGAAGACCGAGCTGTCGAAACGGTTGTAGGACTCATAGTCCACCAGTTCGTACAGACGTGCACGCGTGAGCATCTCGGGGACCTGCGATTCCTGGGTGCCCTCGGCGGCGATCGTGTCCAGGACGCGCTCGGCCGCGCCCATGGCGGTGCGCAGCAGGGTGACGGGATAGATCACCATCGCGACCCCGGCCTCGCCGAGCTGCTCGCGGGTGAACAGTGCGGACTTCCCGAACTCGGTCATGTTCGCCAGCACCGGCACCTCGAGCGCCGCGCACACCTGCTCGAACTCGGAGAGATCCCGCAGGGCCTCGGGGAAGATCGCCTCGGCCCCGGCGTCGACCAGCGCCTTCATCCGGTCGATGGCGGCGTCCAGGCCATCGGTGCCGCGCAGGTCCGTGCGCGCCATGACCAGGAAGTTCTCATCGCGGCGACCGTCGGCCGCGGCGCGGATGCGCTTCGTGGCGGTGGGCAGGTCCACCATGGTCTTGCCGTCGAGGTGGCCGCAGCGCTTGGGGTTGACCTGGTCCTCGATGTGGCACCCGGCAAGGCCCGCATCCTCGAGCTCCTGGATCGTGCGGGCCACGTTCATCGGCTCGCCGAAGCCGGTGTCGGCATCGATCAGGCAGGGCAGATCGGTGGCGCGGGCGATCTGGGCACCGCGTCCGGCGACCTCGCTGAGGGTGCTCAGGCCCACGTCCGGCAGGCCCAGCTCGTTCGCGATCACCGCGCCGGAGATGTACACCCCGGGAAAGTTCTTCTCCTGGATGAGCTTCGCCGACAGCGGGGTGAAGGCGCCGGGGAACGGCTGCGCCGCTCCGGGGGTGAGGAGGGCGCGCAGGTCCTGGCGCTTCTGTGCGGGGGTCCTCGTGCTGGACAGCATCAGAACAGTCCCTTCGGCCCGGCCGACGGATCGATCACGCCGGGAGCTGCCTGGATGTTCAGCCTGCCCAGTTCCCCGGCCGGCAGCTGCGCGAGCTGCGCCGCGGTCTCGAGGAAGCGGTCGATCTCGGTCTCCTCCACCAGTCCGTCGGCGAGGGAGCGGAACTTGTGCACATACTGCTCCCGACCGAAGGGTCGGGCGCCGAGCGGGTGGGCGTCGGCCACGGCGATGCTGTCCTCGATCACGGTGCCGTCCCTCAGGGTGATGACCACGGTGCCGCCGAAGGCCTTCTCGGTCAGATCCAGGGAGTGGTACCGCCGAGTCCACTCCGGGTCCTCCTCGGTGGTGACCTTGTGCCACAGCGCCACGGTGTCGGGACGGGCCGCGCGCTCGGGGGCGTAGGAGCTTGCGTGGTGCCAGGAACCGTCCTGCAGGGCGACGGTGAAGATGAACGGGATCGAGTGGTCGAGGGTCTCCCGCGACGCGGTCGGGTCGTACTTCTGCGGGTCGTTCGCGCCGGAGCCGATCACGTAGTGGGTGTGGTGCGAGGTGCGGATCAGGATCGAGGCGACGTTCGTGGGATCCGTGGCCTCGGGGTGCTCGCTGTGGAGCCTGCGGGCCAGGTCGATCCAGGCCTGTGCCTGGTACTCCGCGGAATGCTCCTTGGTGTAGGTATCCAGGATCGAACGCTTGGACTCGCCGCTCTCCGGCAGCGGCACCGTGTAGCGGGCGCCCGGGCCGTCGAGCAGCCAGGCGATCACGCCGTCCTCCCCCTCGTAGATCGGCACCGGGGAGGTCTGGCCGCGCATCGCCCGGTCCGCGGCCTCGACGGCCAGCTTCCCGGCGAAGGCGGGGGCGTGGGCCTTCCAGGTGGAGATCTCTCCCTTGCGGGACTGACGGGTGGCGGTGGTGGTGTGCAGGGCCTGGCCGATCGCCTGGAACACGGTCTCGGTGTCCAGGCCCAGCAGGGTGCCGATCCCGGCGGCGGCCGACGGGCCGAGGTGGGCGACGTGATCGATCTTGTGCTCGTGCAGGCAGATGGAACGCACCAGGTCCACCTGCAGCTCGTACCCGGTGGCGAGGCCGCGGATCAGGTCGCGGCCGGAGCGGCCGGTGTGCTCGGCGACCGCGAGGATCGGGGGGATGTTGTCCCCGGGGTGGGAGTAGTCCGCGGCGAGGAAGGTGTCGTGGTAGTCCAGTTCACGCACGGCCACGCCGTTGGCCCAGGCCGCCCACTCGGGGGAGGTGTGCTGCGCGACGCCGAACACGCCTGCCCCGGACCCGCCGGTGGAGACTGGGTGGCTGAGCGCCTGCGCGCGGGCGGAGACGATCGGGGCGCGGTTCAGCGAGGCGATCGCGACGGAGGCGTTGTCGATGATCCGGTTGATGATCATCTCCTCGACATCGCTCTCGACCTCGACGGGGTCGACGGCGACCTCGGCCATCTTCCAGGCCAGCTGGCCCTCGTGGGGCAGGTTCTCGTCGGAGCGGTGGACGCGGACGTCGTGGTCTCTCATGATGCGGACTCCTGGGTGATCGGGGACGGTGTCGGGTGGTCGGTGCCCTCGCCCTGCAGATGGGCGAGTGCCTGGTGGAGGTGGACGATCGTGGTGGCGGCGGCGAGGTCGGGATCGCCGGTGGCGATGGCGCGCGAGATCGCGGCGTGCTCGCGCGCGGAGTCGGCGAGGCGCCCGGGGGAGTTGCGCGCCAGGCGGCGCAGACGGCCCAGGTGCAGGCGCAGTCCGCGCAGCGACTCGGCGAGGTAGGGGTTGCCGCAGGCGGCATCGAGCTCCGCGTCGAGCTCGGCGGTCAGGGCGTAGTAACGGCGGGGATCCGTGCCGGCGGCGAGCTGGGCCGTGGCCTGCTCGAAGCGCGCAGCGAGAGCGGTGAAGCGAGTGCGCAGCCCGGGACCGTCCTCGGGATCTTCGGTGCGCTCGGCCGCGCGACGCCCGGCGAGGGTCTCCAGTGCGATGCGGAGGTCGAAGAGCCGCGGGGCCTCATCGAGGGACACGGCGCTGACGACGAGTCCGCGTCCGCGAGAGGTCTCGGCCAGGCCGTCGGCGATCAGGCGGGCGAGGGCTTCGCGCAGCGGGGTGCGGGAGATCCCCAGGCGTGCGGACTGCTCGACCTCACCCAGCACGGTGCCGGGTTCGAGGAGGCCGTCGACGATCTCCTGACGGAGCGTCGAGTGGGCGCGGTCGCTGGCACGCATGCATCCCAGTGTATACAGCGGAAGGCCCAACGAGGGGGTTGCTCGAGAAAGCGGGCCAGGATGCGCAACTTTGTATACAAGAGGAGTGGGTTCAGATCTTCCGATGCGTGGCGTCCGGGTCCGGGGGACCTTCGGTGTCCGGGGCCCGCTCGGGGATCCAGGGGTCTTCGCTCTCGTCGACGGGGACATCGCCGTCGACGAGACGGGATTCGAGGGACTTGGCGAAGACCGGGACGGGGTCGGAGATGACCTCGATGGTGCCGTCGATGTCCTGCCATCCGCCGCCGGCGACGGAGAACTGCCCGGAGAAGGTGGTGGTGAGGGTGATGTCGTACCAGCCCTCCTGGCCGTAGGCGGAGGAGACGACCTCGGAGGGGAACGGTTTTCCGGGATTGGTGGTGGTGATGGTGTTTCCGTCGCCGAGGTCCCAGTGGTACGAGACCGGGGTGGCGCGGATCGCGACCGGAGTGCCGAGCAGCTCGGTGTTCAGCAACTGGGGCTCAGGATCGGCGTAGAGAACGTTGACCATGTTCACCGGGAGCCAGCCTTCGGGCGGTCCGGCGTGGGCCTGGAGGGGCTTCACGGGGAGCCGGGCGAAGTCCTCCTGAGTCACGATGATGACGACTGGTGGTGCTTCCTCGTACTCGGGGGTACCGGGCAGGGCGCAACGGACCCCGAGGTCGACGGGCTCGGCATCCGGATTGTTGTTGTCGATGCGGGTGCCGCGCTGGGTGACGCCTTTGATGGGGGTGGTGGAGACGTTGCCGATCTCCAGGACGTCGCCCTGGCCAGCGATCTGGCTGCCGCTGTCGGCTTCGCAGGAGTCGGGGTGCGGAGTGCAGGACCAGGACCCGCCGTTGAGGTTCGCGCCGCAGCCGGAGAACTGCGAGACCGGGGTCCAGATGTAGCTGTAGCGGGGTAGTTCGGGAGGGGTTGAGGCGGTGCTTGCAGGTGGCCTATCAGATGTTGTGTCTGGTGTATCGAGTCGACCGTTCCACGCCTCTCTCGCGGAAACCTCGGTTGAACTCGCATCTTTATTGGTAGATCCCTCAAAGTCTTCGTCCGCATGAGCGTGCGGGGAGACGCAGATCGTCGCAATGATTGCCGAAGCAACGCTGGCGGCGCGAAGGAAGGATTTGGTGCCCGCTCTATCAGGCATGTTTGTTTGTCCCCCATTCAGCGTCGAGTCCTCCGACGATCCACTGACCGTCGACCCAATCCATGCCGCCGACGGTGATGTACTCAATCTGGGGAGCTTCTATGCGCCCTGTGAAGTCTTCATCGGGTCGTGTATGGGGCGTGATGGAGAAGAAGTACCCGACCTCGTGCTCATATTTTGTGGACTGATGCAGGGTTGTGTCGACATTATTGATGGTGAACTCGCTCCAGTACTGCCCGTGCTCATGCAAATCCGCGAGATCTTGATTCAGGTCGTCGCAACCACTGCAGGTAGGGGCCTGGAGTTTCGCCAGCTCGTCGGTGACTCCCGTTTGGTGAGCCCACATCGACACAGCGATGTAGTACCGAAACGCCTGCTCCGCCCCCTCCGGCGTGTGCTCATCCATCCCCGCAAAATTGGCCGGATCCGGTGCCGGGATGTCAGGTGCCTCGGCCCTGGGCTGATCGGTCGGCTCGCCGCCCCCGTCGCTCGGCTCGGCGTCGCCCCCGCCATCGCTCGGTGTGCCGATGTCGATGCTCGGTGGGGCAGTGGTGACGGGGCCGTCGGTCGGTTCGCCGCACGCGGCGAGGCCCAGCAGAAGGGCGCTGGTCGCGGCGGCGCTGAGGAGGCGGCGGTGCATGGGGACTCTTCCGGGAGTGCGTCAGATCACGCCAACGGTATCCAGGAACCACCCTCCGCGCACGGGTTGAGCGAGATTGTGGACAACCTCAGCGTCCGAACGCCTCCGCGGTCTCCGTCGGATCCAGCACCGCTCCGGGGTGGGGGCCGGCCTTCATCCAGGCCTCCCGCCACTCTCCGACCTCGGGCGAGGAGAGCGCTCCGCCCGCCACCAGCACCATGTTCCCGTCGGCCGGTGTGGTCAGCAGCGAGGCGAGGGTCAGGGTCCACACGCCGGAGAGGCCCGCCTCGGCTGCGGCGTCCTCGAGCTCACGCACCTGCGTGGCGAGGAAACGCTGCCCGGCGTCGTCGCCGACATTGACCAGCAGCAGGCCGTCGGCCTCCAGATGTGCGAGCGCCTCGAGATAGAAGCCCTTGGTGGCCAGGTGCCCGGGAGACTCCTCGCCGGAGAAGACGTCGAGCACGATCGCATCGAACCGTCGGCCCTCCATCGCGGAGAGCTCCTCGCGGGCATCGCCGATCACGATCTCCAGGTCGGTGCCCTCCGGCATCGGCAGTGCGGTGGTGACCAGCGTGGGCAGCTCTCGCTCGATCTCGACGACCACCTGGGCGGACCCCGGACGGGTGGCCTGCACGTACCGGGCCAGTGTGAGCGCCCCGGCACCCAGGTGTGCGATCCGGATCGGTCGCCTGCGCGGCCATGCCGTATCGAGCACGTTGGCCATCCGCCGCAGGTATTCGTGCACGAGGTGCGTGGGGTCCTCGAGGTCGACATGCGACTGCTCGATGTCACCGATCTGCAGCACCCACCCTCCGGAGATCTCGTCCTTCACGATCCAGGCCGGCTGGTCGGAGACGCTCAGCTGAGCACTGCGCTGCGCGCCGGGGAGGAAGTCGTGGGAGGCCATCAGGACATTGTGCGCGACGTTCGCAGTCTCGGAGCCCGTGGTCAGCCCCGTCACCGGGAACAATGGGGCCATGCACACCCTCACCCTCGCCGGCCGACGCTTCACCCTCCGCCGCGCGGTCGCCGCGGATCTGCCGGAACTGGTCGCGCTGCTGGCCGATGACGTGCTGGGCCGGGAGCGCGAGGGCACCGACCTCGCACCCTATGAGCAGGCCTTCGCCGGGATCGATCGTGATCCGAACCAGCTGCTGCTGGCGGTCCGGGACCAGGAGACGGCGATGGTCGCGACGATGCAGCTCACCCTCATCCCCTCCCTGTCCCGAGGCGGCGCTACTCGGCTCCAGCTCGAGGCCGTGCGCGTCGCGGGCTCCACCCGCGGCAGCGGCCTCGGCACAGCCCTGTTCTCCTGGGCGCACGACTGGGGCAGGGCGCAGGGAGCGATGCTCGCCCAGCTGACCACCGACGCCTCGCGCGCCGATGCGCACCGCTTCTACGAACGGCTCGGCTATGTGCCGAGCCACGTGGGATTCAAGCTGCCCCTGTGATCCGGACCCTGCGGTTCAGCGCTGCGGCCCGGAACGCACGTGGATGTGCAGGTGCTTCGAATCCTGGTAGTCGCCGAGGTTCGTGAGCACCGCGGCGGCGCCGTGCTCGTGCTCCACCTCTCGCGCCACCTCCGCCACCACCCGCAGCAGCGCCCGCAGATCGGCCTCGTCCTCCGCGCCGGCCGCAGTCAGCGAGGCGATGTGCCGCTTCGGGACCACCACCAGGTGCACCTCCCAGAACGGGCGGGTGTGGTGATAGGCGAGGACCAGTTCGTCCTCGTGGACCACCTCGAGCGCTCCCGGGTTCGGGATCGCGACGTCGCAGTAGAAATCGGTGCCGCGGTAGGCAGGGACGGACAGTGGTGCGGGCATGCCTCGAGTATGCCCGTCGTTCCAGCGCCGCGGGCGATCTCGGATATCGCCAGCGGGCCCCTGCTGGGCGCTCTATGGTGGCGGCAACCCCAGGATGTGACGCAGGTGACAAGGAGTGTGGGATGCCGATCTACGAGTTCCGCTGCGAGAGCGCGCACGAGTACGAGCGCTCTGTCCCGATGAGCGCCCGCGACCAGGACCTCAGCTGCCCCCGCTGTGGAGCGCAGGCGCGCAGACGGATCAGCGCGCCCCGGCTCGGCACCCTCGGCTCGTCGGCCGGGAAGCTGCTGGAGAGCACGGCCGCCAGCGCGCATGCACCCGGCGTCGTCGACCGCGTCCCCGGCTCCCGACGGACCGGGGGGACCCCCGTCACGACTGACCCGCGCCACGCTCGCCTGCCGCGCCCCTGAGCCGGCATCGGACCTGACGGGGCCGTGCAGAGGACCCGTCGCTGTGGAAGGAGAAGCATGCCCAAGAACGTGTTCCCCCTCGACTCCGCGAAACCCTTCACCGAGCAGAAGATCCTCGGTCACAACCGTTGGCACCCGGACATCCCGCCGGCCGTCAGCGTCAACCCCGGCGACGTCTTCCGCATCGACTGCCGCGAATGGTTCGACGGCTACATCAAGAACGACGACTCCGCCGAGGACATCGCCACCGCGCCGCTGCACACCGTCCACACCCTCTCGGGACCGTTCCGCATCGAGGGGGCGAAGCCCGGGGACCTGCTGGTCGTGGACATCCTGGACGTCGGCCCGATCCCGCAGGAGGACTCCGGTCCGCTGTCCGGGCAGGGCTGGGGCTACACCGGCATCTTCGCCAAGCGCAACGGCGGCAGCTTCCTCACCGACCAGTTCCCCGACGCCTACAAGGCGGTCTGGGACTTCCGCGGTGACAGCACCACGTCACGGCACGTCCCGGGCGTCGAGTTCACCGGCATGATCCACCCCGGCCTGATGGGCACCGCCCCCTCGCCCGAGCTGCTGAAGACATGGAACTCCCGCGAGGCGGCGCTGATCGCGACCGATCCGGACCGGGTGCCCGCCCTGGCCCTGCCACCGGAGCCCCACGGCGCGATCCTCGGCGGCGTCGGAGAGGCTGACCGTGACCGGGTGGCCGGCGAGGGTGCCCGCACCGCGCCGCCGCGCGAGAACGGCGGTAACCAGGACATCAAGAACCTCACCAAGGGCACCCGGATTTTCTACCCGGTGTTCGTGGACGGGGCGAACTTCTCCGTCGGCGATCTGCACTTCTCCCAGGGCGACGGCGAGATCACCTTCTGCGGCGGCATCGAGATGGGCGGGTTCCTGGACCTCCATGTCGACGTCATCACGGGAGGCATGGAGAAGTACAACGTCTCCGAGAATGCGATCTTCATGCCGGGCAACACTGCCCCGCAGCACAGTCAGTGGCTGTCCTTCTCCGGCACCTCGGTGACTCTGGACGGGGAGCAGCGTTACCTGGACTCGCATCTCGCCTATCAGCGAGCCTGCCTGCACGCGATCGACTATCTCTCGACCTTCGGCTGGTCGAAGGAGCAGGCGTACCTGCTGCTCGGGGCGGCGCCCATCGAGGGCCGGTTCTCCGGCGTGGTCGACATCCCCAACGCCTGTGCCACGGTCTACCTGCCGCTGGACATCTTCGACATCGACATCCGACCCGGCAGCGGCGAGGTGCCGAGGATCGATCCGGGGATCGGGGCGCCGCGCGCGAGCGTCAGCTGAGAGCGCAGGGCCCGTGGGCGGGCATCCGGGCCGACGGGGGAGCGTCGGCCCGGATGCCCGTCGTAGGCTCGCAGGGACCGGATCGCCGACGAAGGGCACATCATGGCCGACAGCCCACAGGAGCCCGCCGACCTCGACGCCACGGCCGCGGCGCTCCGTGAGGAGCTCGCCGGGCTCGAGAACGAGCGGGTCCGGGAGATCAACGCCAAGCGCGGCGATGACCATGCCGTGAACCTCACGGCGCTCCGCGGGATCGCGAAACGGCTCAGGACGCAGCCTGAGCTCGCTCGAGTCCTGTGGCACGGCGGCGGCTCCGCCGAGAAGCTGCTCGCGCTGCTCATCTCCCGCCCGAAGCAGTACACCGAGCAGGAGCTGGAGGCGATGCTGCGCGAGGCCGGCACCCCCAAGGTCCAGGACTGGCTGGTGAACTACCTCGTGAAGAAGAGCCCCCACCGGGAGGCTCTGCGGGAGGCATGGTTCGCCGACTCCGATCCGGTGGTCGCGAGCGCCGGCTGGGCGCTGACCAGCGACCGGGTGGTGAAGAAGCCCGAGGGGATCGATCAGGTCGCGCTGCTGGACCTCATCGAGGTGCAGATGCAGGACGCGCCGGAACGTCTGCAGTGGGCGATGAACGAGTGCCTGGCGCAGATCGGGATCACGAACCCCGAGCTGCGCGCACGGGCGCGGGACATCGGGCAGCGCCTGGAGGTGCTCAAGGACTACCCGACACCGCCGAACTGCACCTCACCGTTCGCGCCGATCTGGATCGATGAGATGGTCCGCCGCGGGCGCGCCGGCTGAGGAGCTCGTCCTCCACTCGGTGTCCTCGACCGCGAGGACCGGCAGCGCGCAGACGACGGGGGCGAGGAGGGGAAGCGGAGGTGGGCGTGAGCCCGCGAGGCTCATGCCGACAGCAGCCGTGGGGGAGACGCGCCACAGCAGTCAGTACCCCGCCGCCGCTGACAGAGTGCTGCACGGGCGGCACCTTGTCGAGCTCAGGTCGCCGTGTCCGTGCCGATCCCGCCGCTGGCCCGGATCCCGGACCGGCGGATCAGGGTGGCGGTCGCCGTCGCCGAGAGGACGTAGAAGGTGAGCATCACCACCGACAGTGCGACCGCCGTCGAGCCGACGAACCCGAGCAACGGGGCGGCGAGGGCACCGGCCAGGCTCATGCTGGCAGTCAGGAACGCGGCGGCTGTACCGCTGCGCTCGCCGTGGTGGGACAGCGCGATCGTCTGACTGTTCGGGATGATCAGCTGTTGGCAGGCCAGCGCGCCCCAGACCGGGATCAGCAGCCCCCACATCCCTCCGATGCCCGATGCGGTCAGTGCGGTCATCACCACCCCGCAGGCCATCACCCCGCCCAGCCCGAGGATGAGCACCTGGCCGGTGGACAGCCAGCGCAGCAGGACCGGATTCACCTGGCTCATCACGATCATCCCGATCGTGCCGGCGGAGAACAGATAGCCGAACTCACCGGCACCCAGGCCGTAGCCGTCCTGCAGGATGAAGGACATCCCGGAGACGTAGGAGAACGAGGCGGAGAACATCAGCGCCTGGGTCAGCAGCGCACCGATGAAGATCCGGTCGCGCAGCAGCGTGCCGAGAGTGCGGGCCATCGCACGCGGCCGGGCGGGGATGCGGGCGTGCGCCGGCAGCGTCTCCGGCAGCGCCACGGCGCAGACGATCACCACCACCAGGGACGTGGCGGCGAGCACCAGGAAGATGCCGCGCCAGCCGGTGAAGGACATCATGAACCCGCCCACCGCCGGCGCCAGCACCGGCGCGATCCCGGTCACCAGCATCAGCCGGGAGAACATCGTGGAGGCGCCGCGCCCGGTGAACAGGTCCCGCACGATCGCCATCGCGGTGATCGCTCCGGCCGCGGCCCCGAATCCCTGCAGCACCCGCAGCGCCATCAGCACGCTGATCGACGGTGCGGCGATCATCGCCAGCGAGGAGAGCACGTGCACGCTGACACCGAGCATCATCGGTCGGCGCCTGCCCACGGAGTCCGAGAGCGGGCCGATCACCAGTTGTCCGGCCGCCATCCCCAGCAGCGACCCGGTCAGCGTGGCCTGCACGCTCGCCGTGGAGGTGAGGAACTCGTCCGCCAGCTGCGGCAGCGCGGGCAGGTACATGTCCACGGTGGCCGGTCCGAGCCCGGTCATGATGCCCAGCAGCACGGTGATACGGATCAGCTGCCATCGGGTGAGCTCGTGGACCGGGGGCAGTGTGCGGCGGTGTCGCAAGGGGGTGGCGGGGGGAGACGCCATGAAGATGTCCTACTGGGCAGGAACCGGGAGTGCCTTCAATCTAGCCATGAGCGGCGGCTGTGGCGAGGGCCGGCACCAGGAGGTCAGTCACGTTCGGTCGGACCGACATGCCGGGGACCTGACACGCGCCGGCCGGGATGCCCGGAAGTTGCCGAGCAGACCCGGAACCCGCAACAGGTGCCCTCCGTCACATCTTCGGCGCACGGGAATGAACCTGGTCGACCCAGAGTTGAGCCTGGTGTACTCAAGTTCAGTGATCCTCAGATTGACAACATCGATCCGGAGTTCTCTACTTGAGCCCGTACAGCTCACGGTGTGCCGCCGGCCCCACGGTCGGCAGTGCACGAACCCGTTGCGGCGCTCCCGTCGCAGAAAGGCAGGCCCCCATGTCCCGTGTCGTCGGAATCGACCTCGGTACCACCAACTCCGCCGTCGCCGTCCTCGAGGGTGGCCAGCCCACCGTCATCGCGAACGCCGAGGGCTCCCGCACCACCCCGTCGGTCGTGGCCTTCTCCAAGCAGGGCGAGGTGCTGACCGGTGAGGTCGCCAAGCGCCAGGCCGTCACCAACGTCGATCGCACGATCGCCTCCGTCAAGCGCCACATGGGCACCGACTGGAGCCAGGAGATCGACGACAAGAAGTACACCGCGCAGGAGATCTCCGCGCGCATCCTGGGCAAGCTCAAGAAGGACGCCGAGTCCTACCTGGGCGAGGCCGTGACCGATGCGGTCGTGACCGTCCCGGCGTACTTCTCGGACTCCGAGCGTCAGGCCACCAAGGATGCCGGCACCATCGCCGGCCTGAACGTCCTGCGCATCATCAACGAGCCCACCGCTGCGGCGCTCGCGTACGGCCTGGAGAAGGGCAAGGACGACGAGCAGATCCTGGTCTTCGACCTCGGCGGCGGCACCTTCGACGTCTCCCTGCTCGAGGTGAGCAAGGACGAGGAGGGCTCCACCATCCAGGTCCAGGCCACCGCCGGTGACAACCGCCTCGGCGGCGACGACTGGGACCAGAAGCTGGTGGACTGGCTCGTCTCGCAGGTCAAGAACAAGGACGGGGTGGACCTGTCCAAGGACAAGATCGCTCTGCAGCGCCTGAAGGAGGCCGCCGAGCAGGCCAAGAAGGAGCTGTCCGCCTCGACCTCCACGTCGATCTCGCTGCAGTACCTGTCGATGACCGAGAACGGTCCGCTGCACCTGGACGAGAAGCTCAGCCGGGCCCAGTTCGAGGACATGACCTCGGATCTGCTCGATCGCACCAAGGCACCGTTCCACCAGGTCATCAAGGATGCGGGCATCTCCGTCTCCGACATCGACCACGTGGTCCTGGTCGGCGGTTCCACCCGCATGCCGGCCGTCACCGAGGTCGTGAAGGACCTCACCGGAGGCAAGGAGCCCAACAAGTCCGTGAACCCGGACGAGGTCGTCGCCGTCGGCGCCGCCCTCCAGGCCGCGGTCATCAAGGGTGAGCGCAAGGACGTCCTGCTCATGGACGTCACCCCGCTCTCCCTCGGCATCGAGACCAAGGGCGGCGTGATGACCAAGCTCATCGAGCGCAACGCGGCCATCCCCACCAAGACCTCCGAGGTCTTCTCCACCGCCGAGGACAACCAGCCCTCCGTGGCGATCCAGGTGTTCCAGGGCGAGCGCCAGTTCACCCGGGACAACAAGATGCTCGGCACCTTCGAGCTCACCGGCATCGCCCCGGCACCCCGCGGCATCCCGCAGGTCGAGGTCACCTTCGACATCGACTCCAACGGCATCGTGCACGTGACCGCCAAGGATCGCGGCACCGGCAACGAGCAGTCCATCCAGATCACCGGCGGCTCGGCCCTGTCCGACGAGGACATCGACCGCATGGTCAAGGACGCCGAGACCCACGCCGCCGAGGACGAGGAGCGTCGCAAGAACGCCGACGCCCGCAACACCCTCGAGCAGCTCGTCTACCAGGGCGAGAAGCTCCTCAAGGACAACGCGGACAAGATCGAGGACGCTGACAAGACCAAGGCCGAGGACGCCATCAAGGAGTCCAAGGACGAGCTGGCCAAGGAGGATGCCTCGACCGAGGACCTCGAGGCCAAGCGCGACTCCCTCAACGAGGCCCTGCAGGCCGTCGGCACCGCGATCTACTCGCAGGCCGAGGGCGCTGAGGGTGCCGAGGGCGCCGAGGCCGGTGCCGAGAACGCCGACGCCTCGTCGTCCGACGACGACGTGGTCGATGCCGAGATCGTGGACGAGGACGAGGAGAAGAAGTGATGACCGAGGACCCGAGCACGCCTGACGACGCGCAGCGTCCCGAGGACGAGCCCAGGTTCTCCTTCACCGACAAGCGCAAGGTGAACCCGGAGGACGGCTCCGTCCGTCCCTCCGGGGGCACCCCCGCAGCCGAGGGCCAGGGGGCCGATGAACCGGTCGACCCCTTCGACGCCGAGGCGGCGGCGCTGTTCGAGCAGGCCGCCCAGGACGGGGACGACTCCTCGCTCCCGGCCGACGCCGGGCGGGTCGCCGAGCTCGAGGGCAAGATCACCGAGCTCACCGAGCAGCTCAAGCGCGACCAGGCCGAGTACGTCAACTCGCGCCGCCGGATCGAGGGCGCCGCCCAGGTGAGCAAGGAAGCGGCGATCGCCGGCGTCCTCGGCTCGCTGATCGGGGTCCTGGACGACGTGGAGCTGGGCCGCCAGCACGGCGACATCGTCGAGGGCACGCCCTTCCACGCCATCGCGCAGAAGCTCGAGGAGGTGCTCGGCTCGCACGGCCTGAAGCGCTTCGGCGCCGTCGGGGAGGAGTTCGATCCGAACCGCCACGAGGCGCTGATGCACGAAGCCGCCGATGATGTCGAGACCGCCACGATCTCGCTCGTCATGCAGCCCGGCTACGCGATGAACGAGCGGATCCTGCGACCCGCTCGTGTCGGCACCCGCGGTCCCGCCTGACGGCGACCTCCTGAGCGATCCGCTCACCCACGGTGCGGGGCCTGTCGGTCCCCGGCAGGCCCCGCACCCGCTCCACCCCATACATTCGATCCCGCAGCTGAGGCTCCCGGAAGGAGACGCACATGTCCGGACAGGACTGGCTCGACAAGGACTTCTACGCGGTCCTCGGCGTCTCCAAGGACGCCGACGCGGCCGAGATCAAGAAGGCCTACCGCACGCAGGCCCGGAAGTACCACCCCGATCACCACCCCGACGACCCCAAGGCCGAGGAGCGGTTCAAGGAGATCGGCGAGGCCTACTCGGTCCTCAACGACCCGGAGCAGCGCCAGCAGTACGACGCCATCCGTGCCATGGGCTCCGGCGGCGCCCGCTTCTCCGCGGGCCAGGGCGGCCCCGGCGGTGCCGGCTTCGAGGACATCTTCTCCTCGATGTTCGGCGGCGGTGCCCATCCCGGGGCCCGTCCCGCTCCCGGGGGCGGCGGCGCCAATCCCGACATCGACGATCTGCTGAAGATGTTCGGCGGCCAGGGCGGCGGTTTCGGCGGCGGGGGCGGCGCGGCCGGATTCGCCCCGAACCGCGCCCCGGCGAAGGGCTCGGACACCTCCGCCCGCACCCGCATCAGCTTCCGCGATGCGGCGCTGGGCACCGATCTGAAGCTCACCGTCGACGGCCGCGCGGTCACCACCCGCATCCCCGCCGGAGTGCACGACGGCCAGAAGATCCGCCTGCGCGGCAAGGGACGGCCCGGCCCCGGCGGCGCCCCCGCCGGCGACCTGCTGCTGACTCTCGAGGTCGAGGAGCACCCGGTGTGGAGCGCCGAGGGCACCAACCTGAAGCTCACCGTGCCGATCGCCTTCGACGAGGCGGTGCTGGGTACCACCCTGGCCGTCCCGCTGCTCGACGGCGGCACCGTCTCGGTGAAGGTCCCGCCGGGCACGCCCTCCGGCCGTACCCTGAGGGTGCGCGGCAAGGGCCTGGTGACCAAGAAGTCCACCGGGGACCTCCACGTCACCGTCCAGGTCGCGGTCCCCACCCATGTGGAGGGCGCCGCGAAGCAGGCCGTCGAGGACCTGCGGACGGCGCTGGCCGAGGAGGATCCGCGGGCCGGGCTCAGCGAGGTCGCCGCCCGCTGAGCCCCGATCGCCACCACCGGATCCTCGAGAGGAGCACCCCGATGCACAGCTCGCACCGCCTGGACGACCGGGCCCCCGTGTTCGTGATCTCGGTGGCGGCGGAGCTCTCCGGGATGCACCCCCAGACCCTGCGCCAGTACGACCGGCTGGGGCTGGTGATCCCGCAGCGCACGCGCGGCCGCGGCCGCCGTTACAGCACCCGCAACATCGCGCGCCTGCGGGAGATCCAGGGACTCTCCCAGGAGGACGGCATCAACCTCGCCGGGATCAAGCGGATCCTCGAGCTGCAGGACGAGGTCAGCGCGATGCAGGACCAGCTCGAGAGCGTCCGCGAGCGGCTGGAGAGGATGACCCCCGCCCAGCGCCGGGTGTTCTCCGCCGACCGGGACGGGGAGATCAACGCCCTGCGCCGCGGCGAGCGACCGAAGCGTCGCAGCAGCAGCGCGCTGGTGCTGTGGCGGCCTACGCGTCGCTCGTGACCGGGTTCGCGGGAAGCACCCCGGCGAGGCGGTAGATCTCCTGCAGCTGCTGCGCCACCTGGTCGAGGTCGACTCCCTCCGCGGCGCGGCGACCGGCCGCGGTGAGATCCGCGAGCTCCCCGTCGAGCAGGGCTCGCAGCCTCTGGACCACCTGGCCCGCGAACTCGGGTCCGTCCCCGGTGACCTGATGCGTGAGCACCCCGTCCGGCATCGCGTCGCGATACAGCGGGATGCCGCGCACCAGGGCGGGGATCTCGCAGGCCAGTGCCTCCCACAGCACGATCCCCTCGGTCTCCTCCGTGGTGAGGAAGCAGAAGGCATCGGCGCCGCAGTAGGCCTCACGAAGCTGCTCGGCCTGCACGTACCCGGGGAACAGCGCGTTCGCGGGAGCACCGGCCAGCGCCCGCTGCACCTCGGCCGTCAGCAGCCGCGGATCGGTGCGCCCGTACCAGACGAAGGTGACCTCGGGCATCGCCCGGGCCACCTTCACCCAGTCCAGGATCCCCTTGCGCCGCAGCTGCATCCCGACGCTGATCACCACCGGGGCGTCCGCGGCGAGCCGGAGGGAGGACCGCAGCCGCTCCCGGGCCGAGGGGTCCGGGTGGAAGAAGCCGGTGTCGACCCCGTTGGAGAGCACCCGGATCGGTGCCCGCAGGCCGTACTTCGGCGCGGAGATCAGCTCCTTGGAGTACGCGCTGGGCGTGACCACCGTGTCCCCGCGGCGGTAGAGGTGCGCGATCCAGCGCCGGAACAGCGGCGCCAGGGCGTTCGAGCCGGGGAAGGAGTCGCGGAAGTCGTCCTCGGTGGAGTGCGCCCACACCAGCGCCGGTCGCCTGCGCAGCCGTGCCCAGCGGGCCAGCAGCAGCGTGTCCGGGAACGGGGTGTTCAGATGGACCACGTCGAAGGGCCGCAGCGGGTTGGTGACCACCTCGTGGCCCAGCGACCGCACCGCCGATTCCTGGTGGCGGATCGCTGCGCCGATGCCCGACTCGCGGGCGAGGGACGCGAGGCCGCGCGGCAGCAGCACCCGCAGCGGCGGAGTCTCGCCCCGGGCCTGTTCCGGGGTGACGCGGCCGGCCCGGAGGCGCCGACGGGCGCGGGATCTTCTGACCATCTCGGGGTTTCCGTTCACCAGGGCAGGACGCGCAGCACGAGGGCGCTGATGCCGAGTCCGTAGGCGATCAGGGCCCACGGCTTGCACAGCAGGATGATCAGCACGTAGGTGCGCCACCGCATCCGGGTGGTGCCGGCGAGGTAGCAGAGCAGGTCGTCGGGGGCGACCGGCAGCGTGATCGCGAGGGCGAAGGCGCGCGTGAAATGGCCGCTGCGGGTCCATCCCAGGAACTTCTCGACCGTGCGGGGGCGGAAGAGGCGCTCGATGAGTCCCAGCCCCACATGCCGGGCGATCGCGAAGTTCAGCAGGGAGCCGGCGCTGACCGCGAGGTAGTTGTACACGGTCCCCTCGACCGGTCCGAACAGGAGGGGGCCGGCGATCACCAGCAGCCCGGCGGGCACGAGGGGGAAGACCACGGAGGCGGCGGAGGCGAGGAGGAAGGCACCCGGCCCCCAGGCGCCCAGGGAATCGATGAACTGCTGCAGGTTCGCCAGCGACCGCAGCACCCCGGTGTCCAGACCCCACCACACCAGCGCGATGGCGAGCCCGAGCCCCAGCAGCGGGGAGAGCTGTGCGGCCAGCCGCAGCGGATCGCGACGGACGGGCGCTGCCGCCGCCGGGGACGGGACGGCGGGCCGTGCCGCCGCCGGGGACGGGACGGCGGGCCGTGCCGCCGCGCCGATCTCGGCAGGGGGCGCCGTGCGGAGGCGGGGGATGGTCCCGGTGGAGGTGCTCACGCAGGCACCGCTTCGCGCCCGAGGAGCAGCGGCGCCCGCCGCTCACGCGCCTGCTGGTAGACGCCGAGCACGCTGCGGCCGAACTCCTGCGCGCCGCAGGTGGCCCGGGCGTGCTCGAGGGCCGCGTGCGCCATCTGCGTGCGACCGCGCGGATCGTCGAGCAGCGCGTTCAGCCGGGCCGTGAACTGCGCGGGACCCTCGAACTGCCAGCCGGTGACGCCTTCGACCACGACGCTCGCGAGCGAGGGGTCGCGACGGCACAGCAGCGGCAGACCGCTGGCCATCGCCTCGATGAAGGTCAGCCCCTGGGTCTCGCTCAGGGACGCGCCGACGAACACGTCCCCCATGCGGTACCAGCGCGGGATGTCGGCCGGGGCGACGACCCCGGTGAAGCGGACCCGGTCCGCGATGCCGAGCGCCTGCGCACGAGCCTCGAGCTCGGCCCGGTACGGTCCCTCGCCGACCAGGACCAGCACGGTGTCCGCGCGGTCCGCGACGGAGATCAGCTCCAGGACCTCGTCGAGATTCTTCTCCTTGGCCAGGCGCGAGACGGACAGCAGCACCCGCTGGCGGGGACCGATGCCGAGCGCGGCGCGCAGCGCGCGGGCATCGGCGTGCTCCTCCTCGCTGCCAGCCGGCCGGAACCGGTCCAGGTCCAGCCCGGTGGGGATGACGTGCAGCGGGCGGTGCACCCCGTAGCCGGCCAGGAGCCGGGCCACCTTGGTGGTCGGCACGATCACGGCATCGGTCCTCGAGAGCACCCGGCGGGAGAAGGACTCCACGACCTTGCGGCCCATGGTGCGGCTGGGGGAGTAGTAGTGCGTGTAGTCCTCGTAGATGGTGTGGTAGGTGTGCACCAGCGGCACCGCGAGGGTGCGGGCGATGCGACGGGCCCACACGAAGGTGGAGAACTCGGCCTGGGAGTGGACGACATCGGGGCTCCACCGCAGGATGTCGCGCAGGGCGCGGCGACCGGAGGGCATGCCGATGCGGGCGCGGTCGTAGACCATCGACGCGGAGACTGAGCCGAGGCGGTAGACCCCGTCCTCGTTCCGGGTGCGGATCCCCTGCGAGAGGGTCAGCACCCGGACGTCGCAGCCCAGGGCGAGGAGCTCTCGCCGCAGCGTCTGGACCGAGGCGACCACACCGTTGACGACGGGCTCCCACCAGTCGGTCGTCAGCAGCACCCGCAACGGGCGCCCGGAGCCGGTCGCCGACGGGTCGGGGCGCATCCTGTTCACGTTCACCCCTCGAGCTTCGCACCCGGTGCGGGGCACCGCGTCCCCCGAGCGCATGAGAGGGCTCAGACCATGGTCTGATCTCTGCGCTCGCCGCATGCTGCGGGTAGTCCTGGCCTCCATGGGTCGAGCCTACGATCGGTACCCGGGGCGGGACACGTGGCACGCCCGACCGGTCGCGGAGAGTTTCCCCCTAGTATTTCACCCCGACACCTGGTAGCGGGCCGTGAACGTCGCCGAGGCGAGCTGCTGGGAGAAGATCGCGAAGCGGGCCGTGACGTGCGGGGTGTCCGCGGTGACCCCGAGCGTCCGCATCGGCAGGGCGTGCACCGAGAACTGGTAGCGGTGCGGGCCGCCGGGCGGCGGCTCGGGCCCGTCGTAGCCGGGGTTGCCGACGTCGTTCACCGCCTGGGTCAGCGAGGGGTCGTCCCGGGCCACCCCGAGGGGCAGCGAGGTGGTCGTGGCAGGGATGTCCCAGGCCACCCAGTGCCAGTACCCGGAGCCGGTGGGGGCGTCGGGGTCGAAGCAGGTCACGGCGAAGGAGCGGGTGCCCTCCGGAGCATCCGACCAGCTGAGGTCGGGGGAGAGGTTCTCCCCGCCGAGCGACTCCACCAGCTGCTGGGGAGCGACCACGGTGCCGTCGGGAGTGGCGTTCGAACGGATGGCGAAGGAATCCTGAGCAGGCATGTCTGCAGTGTAACCATCGCCACACCGGCGTGCGAACGGTGCGGGGGCAGTCGGCTCAGAACCCGTCGGCCGACGGACGCGGGTAGTGCTGGAGGAACTTCTTGACCTGATTGGCCTGGGCCGCGAGCACGTACGCGCGGCGCTTCACGCCCTCGACGGAGTAGGCCAGCGGGTGCACCGTGCGCTGCCTTCCGATCGCCCGCACGCGCGCCCGCAGGTCGGCATCGAGGAGGTACCGGCGCAGCAGCGCCCAGGGCACGATCGAGTACAGGACCTCGCGGTGCGTGAGCATACGCGGCAGCGCGCGATTCTCGACGAGATCGGCGACCACGGGCTCTGCGACGTTCGCCCCGGCCGCGGTCATGTAGTAGTTGTTGCGGCCGATGCGCGGGTTGACCTCGAAGAACTTCGCCACCCCGTCGCGCGGGTCGATCTTCACATCGAAGTTCGCGTACCCGCGGTAGCCGGTGTGCTCGAGGAAGCGCACCGACTGCGCGAAGACCTCGGGGAGATCGGTGGTGAACATCGCGGCCGGGTTCCCGAGCGCGCCGGGGGTGTGCTCCTCGAGCAGCACCTGCGCGCCGCCCAGCAGCGTCACCTCGCCGCGGGTGTCGACGTAGGCGGTCACCGACAGCATCGCCGTGTCGTCGCCGGGGATCATCTCCTGGAGCACGAAGCGGTCCCGGTATCCGGCCGTGGTCAGCCGCTGCACCAGGTCCAGCAGCTGCGGGCGGTCCGCGATCTCGAAGACCTTGCGCTTGCCGGGGAAGGAGACGTCGTTGTACGCCGAGGAGCGGGACGCCTTCGCCACCAGCGGCCAGCCCAGCTCCAGCTCCGGCACCTCGGGGGCGGTGCCGGCGGCGAAGTCCAGCACGACGGTGCGCGGGGTGGGCACGTCGATCTCCGTGCACACCTCGGAGAAGCTCGCCTTGTCGGCGACCGCATGCAGCACCTCGTCGGCCAGCAGCGGCAGATGGAAGTAGGTGCCGAGCAGCTCCCGGTGCGCGG
Organism: Brachybacterium vulturis; assembly: GCF_002407185.1. NCBI lineage: Bacteria > Bacillati > Actinomycetota > Actinomycetes > Micrococcales > Dermabacteraceae > Brachybacterium > Brachybacterium vulturis. The sequence goes on along the minus strand of NZ_CP023563.1, from coordinate 2,985,847 downwards.
CCAGCAGCGCCACCAGGAAGTCGGCGTTGGCCAGCAGGATCGGACGGGTGCCGCCGGGCCGGGAGGCCTTGTCCGCCCCGACCTTCACCAGCGCCCGCACCATCTCGTCCTCGGTGGCGTCCATGCCCAGCTCGACCGTGCGCAGGATCGAGGAATCGGCGACGGGACCGGCGACCTTGCGGGTGACCACCGTGGCGATGGTCCGGTACTTCTCGTGGAAGGCGCGGGCGAGGGCGTAGATCCCGATGTCCCCGCCGAGCAGCACCAGGTCCACCCCCGGGGTGGGGGCGTCGGCGAAGGAGGGGGCGGGGGTATCGGGCATCGAAGCGGGTCCTTCCCGGATCAGAATCCGGTGTCGGTGGGTCGGGGATAGACGGCGCGGTACTTGCGCACGAAGTTCAGGCCCGAGACGACGGAGTAGGCACGCATCCACAGGCCCTCCGGACGGTACCGGAAGGGATTGCGCAGCCCGGTGCGCGCCACGCGGCGGATGTGCCCGCGCAGGGCGGGATCGCGCAGGTAGCGCAGCACCAGCGCCACCGGGAGGATCGAGTAGAGGATCTCGCGGGTGACGACCACCCGGCCGAGGTCCCGGTCGTGGATGCGGTCGGCGACCACGTGGCGCGCCACGCTCTCCCCGGCCGCGGTGACGTAGTAGTTGTTGCGGCCGATGCGGGGATTGATCTCGAAGAAGCACTCAGCGCCGGTGCGCGGATCGATCTTCACGTCGAAGTTCGCGAAGCCGACGTAGTCCACGGCGTCCAGGAAGCGCTCGGCGGCCGCGGTGAGGCTCGGGAAGTCGCCGGTGACCATGGCGGCAGGGCGCCCCAGCGCCTCGGGGGTGTGCTCGCCCAGCAGCACCTGGGCGGCGCACAGCAGCGTGACCTTCCCGCGCGCGGAGCGGTAGGCGGTGATGGAGCGCTGCGCGGTGTCGTCCCCCGGGATCAGCTCCTGGAACAGGAAGCGTCCGGTGAACCCGGCTGCGCGCAGTCGGCGGACCAGGTCGAGATGCTCCTCGCGGCTCTCGAGGAAGAAGACCTTGCGTTTGCCGGGGAAGTCGACGTGGTGGTACTCGGCGGTGTTCGCGGCCTTGCCGACCACCGGGAAGGTCCAGGGCAGCTCCTGCTCCCCGTTCCAGCCCGCCTCCTCCGCGCGGGCGAAGTCGACGATCACGGTGGGCACCGTGCCGATGCCGAGCCCGTCGCAGATCTCGGCGAACTCCGCCTTGTCGGCCAGGCGGGACAGCAGCGCGCCGTCCACCTGGGCGAGCAGATAGTGCTCCTCGAGCTCGCCGCGGAAGCGGTCGATGAACTCGATCAGGGAGTCGGCGTTGGTCAGCAGCAGGGCCGGGCGTCCGGCAGGACGTGCGGCGGCCAGCTCCAGCAGCGCGTCGCGCATCTGCTCGTCGGTGGCGTCGGCGCCGAGGACCAGCTGGTCACTGGTGACCGTGTGCTGGTTCATCGCGACGGGGACCCGCATCACCGTGGTGCATCGCATGCCGTACTGGCGGTGGAAGGCGATGGTGAGGTTCAGCGAGTTCAGTCCGGCCCCGAGGACGACGACGTCGAACCCGGGGTCGACCGGTGAGGAGGGCGGGCGCATGGAGGCGATCCTAGCGGCGCGAGCACGTCGGGCCGCGGAGACGCTCGCTCGTCCGCGGCCCGGCGTGACCGGTCCGACTCCCGTGGCGGGAAGCGGACCCGGGGCTCACTCGGTGCGCAGCCAGACCGCCGTGTCGGCGGGCAGGGTGCCCGGCTCGAGGGGGGCGGAGGCCACCAGCACCTCGGCCGCGGCGAGCGGCCCCGGCGGCAGGACCACGGCGGCGTCGGTGGTGTTGACCAGGACGGTGACCTCCCCGCGGGAGACCCCGAGCACGCCGCCCGGCAGGTCCCGGAGGAAGGTGACGCCGCCGTCGGGGCGGCCCAGGCCGAGCTCGCGACGCAGGTGCAGCGCGGTGCGGTACATCTCGAGCGTCGAACCGGCCACGCCCTCCTGCGCGTCGACGGCCAGCTCCCCGAAGACCTCCGGCTGCGGCAGCCAGCTCCGACCGGTGGAGGAGAAGCCGAGGGCCGGTGCGTCCCGGACCCAGGGCAGCGGCACGCGGGAGCCGTCGCGGCCGGGCACTCCGGCACGCAGGTGGGCGGGATCCTCCCGCAGCTCGTCGGGGATGTCGCGGACCTCGGGAAGGCCGAGCTCCTCGCCCTGGTAGAGGTAGGCCGCCCCGGGCAGGGACAGCATCAGCAGGGTGGCCGCGCGGGCCCGGTGCAGTCCCAGCTCCGCATCGGGCACCTCGTCGCGGGCCAGACCCTCGCCGAACGCGTGGTCGGGGGCGAACCCGTAGCGACTGGCGTGGCGGATCACGTCATGGTTCGAGAGCACCCAGGTGGTGGGGGAGCCCACGGCGTCGGCCAGGGCGAGCGGCTTCTCGATCGCCGCGCGCATCGTCTGCACGCCCCAGCGCGCCTGCAGGAATCCGAAGTTGAACGACTGGTGCGCCTTGTCGTCGCCGATGTACAGGGGCAGCCGCTGCTCGGGGATCCATGCCTCCAGGACCAGCATGCGATCGCCCTCGTAGGAGTCCAGGATGGGCCGCCATTCGCGGTAGATGTCCAGCACCCCGTCGTTGTCGAAGTAGACCGGCACCTCGCCCTCGGGGATGTCGATCAGTCCCTCGGCGTTCACCGTGGCGTCGGGCAGGCCCTCGGGCTTGACCATGCCGTGGGCGACATCCACGCGGAAGCCGTCGGCGCCGCGGTCCAGCCAGAACCGCAGCACGTCCCGGAACAGCTCGTGCACCCGCGGGTTCTCCCAGTTCCAGTCCGGCTGGCTGGTGTCGAAGATGTGCAGGTACCACTGTCCGGGGGTGCCGTCCGCCTCGGTGATCCGGGTCCAGGCGGGGCCGTGGAAGATCGAGGTCCAGTTGTTCGGCGGCAGCTCGCCGTCCTCGCCCTTGCCCTCGGCGAAGACGTACATGTCGCGCTCGGGGGAGCCGGGGCCCGCCGCCAGCGCCTCCTGGAACAGCACGTGCTGATCGGAGGAGTGGTTGGGGACGATGTCGACGATGACCCTCAACCCCAGCTCGTGGGCGCGGCCGATCATCTCGTCGGCGTCGGAGAGGGAACCGAAGCGGGGGTCGACGTCGATGTAGTCGGCCACGTCGTAGCCGCCGTCCTTCTGCGGAGAGGTGTAGAACGGCGAGAGCCAGATCGCGTCGACGCCGAGATCGCGCAGGTAGGGCAGACGCTCGGTGACGCCGGGCAGATCTCCCATGCCGTCGCCGTTCGAGTCGGCGAAGGAGCGGGGATAGACCTGGTAGACGACGGCATCGCGCCACCACTGCTTCTCGGGGGTGCTCTCCTGCTCGGAGGGCCGCGGAGCGGCGAGGGGAGCGGTGAGGGGCGACGTGGTCATCAAGGGTCCTTCCGGTGGTGCAGGGGGTGCGGGGCACCGTCTCCTCCCGGCCCGCGTCGGCGGGTCGGGGGTGACGGCGAGGTTCAGGGGGCGCGCGAGGCGCGGATCATGTTCGCGCCGGCGTCCGCTGCGCGCAGGCGCAGCCGCAGGGCGCCGGCGCGGAGGTGGGGCGGCAGGACGGCGGGGCGGCGGATGTCGCAGGGCCGGCGGTCAGCCTCGGTGTTCTTGCTGGTCTCCTACCGCTCCTTCGTCGCAGTACGTCGATCAGCCCTTCACAGCACCGGCGGTCGAGCCGCCGACGATGTACCGCTGCAGGAACTGGTAGAGGATGATCACCGGGATCATGACCATCACGGAGCCGGCGGCGAAGACGCCCAGGTTGTTCGAGCGGTCCGAGGAGAACATCCCGTACATGCCCACCGCGAGGGTCTTCTTCGAATCGTCGGTGAGGAAGATCGAGCCGATCAGGAACTCGCTCAACGAGAGCACCAGGGCCAGCAGCAGCGTGGTGGCCAGGATCGGGGTCATGGACGGCACCAGGATCTTGCGGAAGGTCTGCCAGTGGGTCGCCCCGTCGATGATCGCCGCCTCGTCCAGCGACTTCGGGATCGTGTCGAAGAAGCCCTTGAGCAGCCACACCTGGCCGAAGGCGCCGCCCATCAGCACCGCGATGTAGCCGGCCAGGGTGTTCAGGCCCAGCATCGGCACCGCCTCGCCCAGGCCCGCGATCATCGTGTACACCGCGATCATCGACAGGATCGCGGGGAACATCATGATCAGCAGCACCGCGAGCATGCCGCCGCGTCGACCGCGGAAGCGCAGACGGCTGAAGGCATAGGCGGCCAGCAGCGAGAGGAAGACCTGGCCGGTGGCGACGACGCCGCACACGATGATCGTGTTGAGGTACCAGCGCAGGAAGTTCGCGCGCTCGCCGCTGAGCATCGCGACATAGTGCTCGAGGGTGACCCCTTCCGTGGGGAGCAGGCCGGCGGCGGCGATCGAACCGCTCTCGTTCAGCGACGCCGAGATCACGAACATGATCGGGAAGATGGCGAAGGCGATCGCCGCCGCGCCGACGACGTGCCGCCAGCCGAGTTCGGCGAACCAGCGGCTGAAGGGCATGCGATGCTTCGCACCGCGCTGCGGAGCTGTGGTGGAGCTCATGGTGGACCCCTTCCGCGGGCTCAGTTGATGTCTTCGAGGACGTTGGTGAATCGGAACTGGATGGCGGCCAGGACGCCGGTGAGGACGAACAGGCACACCGAGACCGCGGAGGCGAAGCCGAAGTCGGCTCCGGAGCCGCCGAAGGCGATGCGGTAGACCATCGAGATCAGGATGTCCGTGGCGCCGCGGCCGGAGCCGTCGGGGAACGGACCGCCCTCGGTGAGCAGCTCGATCGCGTTGAAGTTGTTGAAGTTGAAGGCGAAGGACGAGACCAGCAGCGGGGCCACGGCCACCAGCAGCAGCGGCAGCACGATCTTCCTGGTGGCCTGCAGGGGCGAGGCGCCGTCCATCCTGGCGGCCTCCGTCAGCTCGTCCGGGATCGCCTGCAGCGCGCCGGTGGAGACGATGAACATGTAGGGGAAGCCCATCCACAGGTTCGTCAGCAGCACCGCGACCTTCGCGAGGCTCGGATCCCCGAACCAGTCCAGGTCCAGGCCGAGCATCTCGTTGATCAGGCCGAAGTCGCGGTTGTAGAAGTTCGACCACACCAGCAGCGAGATGAAGCCGGGGATCGCGTACGGCATGATCAGCACCGACCGGTAGAACCGGCGGCCCTTCAGCCGCTGATCGTTGAGGATCACGGCGAGGGCGAAGCCCAGTGCGAAGGTCAGCAGCACCGAGCCGCCCGCGAACACCAGGGTCCACACGAAGGCCGAGAAGAACTGCCCGGCGACCGTGGCGTTGGTGAACAGCCGCTCGTAGTTGGACAGGCCCACGCTCTGCAGCCAGCCCTGGGAGAACGCCCGCTCGCCCGAGGAGTCCACGAAGTACTGGGAGTCCCCGACCTCCCCGACGGTGTACTCCTCGCCGGTCGAGGTGTCCGTGATGGTGTCGGTCGCCTCGTCGTACTGCAGCACGGTGGTGCCCACGAAGGCCTGGTTCACGCCGAGGGGGCGGACGGCCGAGGAGTCGTCGACCGGGACCGCGAGCTCCATCAGCTCGTTGTAGATCGTGTTCACCTGGCCGGCGTCGAGCACGGTGAGGCCCTCGACCTCGGTGACCCGGCCGTCGGCCACGGTGACCGCTCCGGAGTCGACCTCTTCGAGCGGCGTCTCGGCATCACCGTGGTAGACGGTGCCGTCGTCGGGATTCACCAGGTAGAGCTCGAACGGTCCCTCGGTGGGGGAGCCGGAGGTCGCCACCGTCATCGTGTACCGCGGCGAGTCGGCCGACTGCTGGACGGAGCTGGCGACGATCGAGCCGATCGCCTGCTCCTTGGTCCCGCGGGTGCCGTCGCCGTAGTTCGTGAACGAGTACCCGATCGTCAGCACGATCGGGAGGATCAGGAACACGGAGAGGAAGAAGGTGCCCGGGAAGAGGTACTTGCCTGGCACGAAGCGCTTCGTGGAGTACAGGGCGAAGATGGCGATGGCGGCGAGCACCAGCACCGCCAGCCACATCCAGGACTGCTGGGAGATCAGCACCGGTGCGATGAAGACCGTCACCGCGAGGGTGATGCCGAGCACCGCGATGCGGGTGACCACGGCCGGGACCGAGGTGGACCGGGTCCGGTGCGCGGGGGCATGCGTCGAGGTCATGAGGCGACTCTGCCTTTCGAGGGACAGTAGAGGAGTCAGGGTGGCGGGTGGTGGGGCAGGCAGCGGAGCGATCCGCCGCACCGGCCGCAGGGCGGCGGGGGCGGCGGATCACTCCGGTCGGATCAGCCGATCGCGGCGGTGATCTCCTCGCCCGCGGACTCCATGGTCGGGTGCGGGTCCGCGCCGCCGACGATGTTCGCCTGGGCGATGCCCAGCGGTTCCCAGATCGCGGACATCGCCGGGATGGCGGGCATCGGCTCCGCGGACTCGGCGGCCTCGGCGAAGATCATCACGTGCTCGTCCGAGCTCGCGATCTCCTCACGCAGCTGGAGGTTCACCGGGGGCAGGGGATTGGCCTCGTACATGGCCTTGGCGACGTCGGGCGAGCTCGCGATGTCGGTCATGAACTGCTGGGCGAAGCCGGCGTTGGCCGCATTCGAGGCCACGTAGAACGAGTTCACACCCGCGAACGGCGCCGCCGGCTCCATGCCCTCGAAGCCGGGGACAGGGGAGACGGTGAAGTCGATGCCCGAATCGCGCACGTCGGCCAGGGCCCACGGGCCGGAGATCAGATACGCCGCCTTGCCCTCCGCGAACAGGGAGATCGAGTTGTCGCCGGTGATGGAGTTCTTCAGCACGCCCTTCTCGCCGAGCTCGGAGATCTTGTCCGCCGCGACGAGGGAGCCCTCCTTGCCCACGCCCAGATCGGAGGGGTCGAGGTTGCCCTCGGCGTCCTTGCCGAACAGGTAGCCGCCGGCCGAGGTGTAGATCGGCTGCATGTGGTACGGGTCGCCGGACTCGCCGATCGGGAGCGAGAGGATGTTCTCGGCGCCGCCGGCCTCGGCGGCGGAGATGAGCTCCTCGATCGAACCGGGCTCCGCGACGTCCGTCAGCTCGTTGTTGGCGAACAGCGCGAGGGTCTCCACCGCGTAGGGCACGCCGTAGGTCTGCCCGTCGTAGGTGACGGCCTCGACGCCGACCGTCGCGATGGTGTCCGCCACGTTCGAGGGAAGCTGCACCGGCGAGATCGCGCCGTTCTGCACGAGGTTGCCGATCCAGTCGTGGGCACCCATGGTGACGTCCGGGCCGTTGCCGGCCTGGTTGGCGGTGACGAAGTTCCCCTGCAGCTCGTCCCCGGGGACGACCTCGACGACGACCTCGATGCCGTTCTCCTCGCCCCAGGCCTTCGCGGAGGGCTCCAGCGCGGGAGCCTTCTCCTCGTCGGCCCAGATGACCAGCTGGCCGGCCGAGGAACCGCCGGCGGCCCCGCCGCCGTCGGAGGCACCGCCACCGGTGCCATCGCCGGTGCCGCCATCGGTGTCCGAGCCGCCGCAGGCGGCGAGCAGGGTGGTGCCGGCGGCGAGGCCGCTGAGGGCGAGGAAGCTCTTTCGACGAATCTGCACGTCTTCTCCTTTGAATCGTGGAGCTGCCGCCTCTCGTGGCGGCGCTCGATGCCCCCACACTAGAACGAGGACCCCTCCCTGTGCAAGAATGCGCAAGAACTTGCAGGTATCGATTCGGCCACGGGCGACGACGCGCGCGGTCCGGGAGGGGGAGGGCATGGCACGACTCATCGACATCGCCCGGGCCGCCGGGGTCAGCGAGGCGACGGTCTCGCGGGTGCTCAACGGCAAGGCCGGGGTGAACGAGGCGACCCGCCAGGCCGTGCTGGATGTGGCACGTCGTCTGGGACGGGATCTGGGCCCGGGGGCGAGCGGTTCGGGGCCGCTGGTCGGCGTGCTCGTCCCGGACCTGGACAACCAGGTCTTCGCGGCCTGGGCCGAGCGCATCGAGGCCGAGCTCTTCGAGCGCGGCGCCACCGCCCTGGTGGCCATTCGGGCCCGCACCGTGGAACGGGAGCGAGAATTCTTGCAGAGGTTCTTGCACTGCGGGGTCGACGCGATCATCGTCGTCTCCGGGCACCATGCCCAGCACCGCGGGCCGGTCGACCACTATCGCGAGATCATCGCCGGCGGGACACCGCTGGTGCTCATCAACGGGGTCCGGGAGGAGCTCGACGCCGCCTTCCTCTCCAGCGACGAGGAGCACGCGGTGCGCGCCGTGCTCACCCACCTGCAGGAGCTCGGGCACCAGCAGGTGGGGTTGGCCGTGGGCGATGAGCACACCTGGCCGGTGCGCGAGAAGCTGCGGGTCTTCGAGGCCGTCACGGCCGACTGGGGCGAGCGGCCTCAGCCGGTCTCCTTCACCGACTTCTCCTACGCCGGGGGATACGAGGCGGCCAGGGATCTCGTGGACCGCGGGGCGACGGCGATCCTCTGCGGGTCCGACGTGATGGCCGCCGGCGCGCTGGAGGGGGTCCGCTCCCAGGGGCTCAGCGTCCCGCGCGACGTCTCGGTGGCCGGGTACGACGACGTCTTCTGGGCATCGCTGACCAGCCCGCCGCTGACCACCGTGCGCCAGGCCGTCGGCTCCATCGCCCGCGCCGCCGTGCGCACCGCGCTCGGGGGCGGCGAGGACTCGCGCCGCCCGGCACGGACCGAGGTCGTGGTGCGACCCCAGCTGATCGTGCGCGGCTCGACCGCGGCGGCGCCCGAGGAGGCCGCTAGCATGGTGTGGTGACCGCACCGAACGACACCCGCACCAGCTACGACACCGCCCAGCAGCGCAGCGACAGGATCTGGTCCCAGATCGGGTCCGACCCCTCGGGGCTGCGCATGCTCACCGGCGACCGCCCCACCGGCGCCCTGCACATCGGCCACTACTTCGGCTCGCTGCGCAATCGCGTCCGGCTCCAGGACGCCGGGGTGGAGACGTGGGTGATCGTCGCGGACTACCAGGTGATCACCGACCGCGAGGTCATCGGCGACATCAGGGGGTCGGTGCGGGAGCTGCTGACCGACTACCTGGCCGTCGGCATCGATCCGGAGCGCTCGACGATCTTCACCCACTCCGCGGTGCCGGCGCTGAACCAGCTGATGCTGCCCTTCCTCTCCCTGGTGACCCAGCCCGAGCTCGAGCGCAACCCCACGGTGAAGGCCGAGCTCGCGGCCGCCGGGAAGTCCGCGATGGGCGGGCTGCTGCTGACCTACCCCGTCCACCAGGCCGCCGACATCCTGTTCTGCCACGGCAACCTGGTGCCGGTGGGCCGGGACCAGCTGCCGCACATCGAGCAGACCCGCGTCATCGCCCGCCGCTTCAACGAGCGCTACGCCGGCGGGGAGGCGTTCTTCCCCGAGCCCGATGCCCTGCTCTCCGAGGCCCCGACCATCCTGGGGCTGGACGGCGAGCACAAGATGAGCAAGTCCCGCGGCAACACCGTCATGCTGCGGATGGATGCCGACGAGACGCTGAAGAAGATCAAGAAGGCCAAGACCGACGCCGACCGGCGGATCACCTACGACCCGGAGGGCCGCCCCGAGGTCGCCAACCTGCTGACCATCGCCGCGGAGGCCAGCGGTCGGGCCCCGGAGGAGATCGCCGAGGAGATCGGCGATCGCGGCGCCGGCACCCTGAAGCTCCGCACCGCCGAGGTGCTCAACGAGCATCTCGCGCCGGTGCGCGCCCGGCGGGCAGAGCTGGAGCGGGATCCCGGATACCTCTTCGAGGTGCTCCGCGCGGGCAACGCGACGGCGAACGCCGAGGCCGAGGCGACGCTCGCGAAGGTCCGCGAGTTCATGGGGATGGTCTACTGAGGCGCTGATCGGGCACCTCGGCGACGCGGATCCTGCGACGCCCAGCATCTGCACGGACGAAAAGGTTATGATCGAACAAAGGTCACCTTAGAGCCGCCGGCTCGTGCAACGTCGAGGAGAAGCATGCCCATCTACGAGAACGTCTCCGAACTGGTCGGCCGCACCCCGCTGGTCAAGCTGAACCACCTCGGCGACGAGGTCACGGCCACCATCGTCGCCAAGCTCGAGTTCTACAACCCCGCCAGCTCCGTCAAGGACCGCATCGGCGTGGCCATGATCGATGCCGCCGAGGCATCCGGCCAGCTGCACAGCGGCGGCACCATCGTGGAGGCCACCAGCGGCAACACCGGCATCGCGCTGGCGATGATCGGCGGCTCCCGCGGCTACAAGGTGGTCCTGACCATGCCCGAGTCGATGTCCAAGGAGCGCCGGATGCTGTTGCGCGCCTATGGCGCGGAGCTGATCCTCACCGAGGCGTCCAAGGGGATGAAGGGCGCGGTCGAGAAGGCGGAGGAGATCGCCGCCGAGACCGGCGCGGTCCAGGTCCGCCAGTTCGACAACCCCGCCAACGTCGACGTCCACCGCCGCACCACCGCCGAGGAGATCTGGAACGACACCGACGGCACCGTGGATGCGGTGGTCGCCGGCATCGGCACCGGCGGCACCATCAGCGGCGTCGGCCAGGTGCTCAAGGAGCGCAAGCCCGAGGTGAAGATCATCGCCGTGGAGCCGGCGGAGTCCGCGATCCTCACCGGCGGCCAGCCCGGCCCCCACAAGATCCAGGGCCTCGGCGCGAACTTCGTGCCCAGCATCCTGGACCGCGAGATCTACGACGAGGTCATCGACATCGACGCCGAGGCCTCCATGGACCGGGCCCGCTCCGTGGCCCGCACCGAGGGTCTGCTGGTGGGCATCTCCTCCGGCGCCGCCATCGAGGCCGCCGTCCGCGTCGGCTCCCGTGAGGAGTTCGCCGGCAGGACCATCGTGGTGGTGGTGCCGTCCTTCGGCGAGCGCTACCTCTCCACCCCGCTGTACGCCGAGTACGCGGACTGACGAGACGGCCGCACCCATGGCGAAGAACCCGCTGGATCGGGTGATGGACGCCGTCGCGACGGTCCGGGAGGACCTCGCGGCGGCGCACCGTCGCGACCCCGCCGCCACCGATGACCTGGCGATCCTGCTGACCTCTCCCGGTCTGCACGCGATCTGGACCCATCGGGTCGCCCATCGGCTGTGGGCGCGCGGGGCGCGGCTGCCGGCACTGGTCCTCGCCCAGGGCGCCCGGTCGGTCACCGGGGTCGAGATCCACCCCGGGGCGAGGATCGGTCGCCGCTTCTTCATCGACCACGGCATGGGCGTGGTGGTGGGGGAGACGGCCGAGGTCGGCGACGACGTCATGCTCTACCACGGGGTCACGCTCGGCGGCCGCTCGATGGATCGCGTCAAGCGCCACCCCACGGTCGAGAGCGGGGTGACCATCGGGGCGGGCGCCCGGGTGCTCGGACCGGTGGTCCTCGGCGAGGGCGCGCAGGTCGGCGCCAACGCCGTGGTGGTCAAGGACGTGCCTGCCGGGGCCACCGCCGTCGGGATCCCCGCCACCGTGCGGGCGGGCGGCGCCCACCCCGACGTGCAGATGGATCCCGCGATCTGGATCTGAGGCGATCCTCCGGGACCGGGCCCGTCAGGCGAGGAAGGGATCCAGGAACGAGGTGCCGCCCACGCGGTGGAGCCGTCGCTCCCAGTCCGGCAGCACCTCGTGGGCGTCCTCGGCGATGACGTGGTCGAAGAGCGTGCGGGAGCCGACGGGAGGAGCGATGTCGATCAGCACCGTGGTGGCGCCGTGGGAGGCCGCCAGCGGTGCCAGCTGCGCGGAGGGGAACACCACCCCGCTGGTGCCGACGGCCACGAAGAGATCCGCCCGCTGCGCCAGCCGCATCGCGAGCTCGAGGGCGTGCTGCGGCAGCTGCTCGTCGAAGAGCACCACGTCAGGCCGGGTCGGTGCGCCGCAGAGCGGGCAGGCGCCGGGCACCCCGTGGTCCTCGGCGCGCGCTCCCTCGCCCGGCGACAGCGGCGCCGACCAGGTGCACCGCAGCTCGAGGCACACCGCACGCAGCGCGCTGCCGTGCAGCTCGGCGACCACCTCGCTGCCGGCCGCCTGATGCAGGCCGTCGATGTTCTGCGTGATCACCGGGGCGCCCAGCCGGGCGATCGCCCGATGGCCCGGGGTGGGACCGTGGCCACGGGCGATGCGCGCCATCCCGCCCCACACCCGCCACAGCTGCGGCAGCGAGCCGGGCAGCAGGTCGGCATGCATCGCCTCCTCGGTCTCGGGCTCGAGGGCCCACAGACCGTCCGGACCCCGGAAGGTGCCCAGACCCGTGCGGGCGCTGATCCCGGATCCGGTGAGGAAGACGATCTCCCGGTGCGCCGCGCCCGGGGTGAAGCGGCCCCCTGCGGTCACCACTCCTCGTGCTCGCGGGAGTCCCAGGCGGCGTCCTCGCCCAGATCGAGCGAGGCCAGCAGGGTGCGGTCCTCCGCGTCGAGGCGGAGGGCCTCGAGGGACGCGTTGTCCCGCTGGCGCTGGGGATCCTGGGACTTCGGGATCACCACGATGTCCTGATCGACCGCCCAGCGCAGCGAGACCTGCGAGGGGGTGACGCCGTGCTTGCGCGCGATGCGTTGCAGGGCGAACTGCCCGGAGAGCCCCTCGCGCCCGCCCAGCGGGCCCCAGGCCTGGGTGACGATGCCGTGCTCGCGGTGGAAGGCGACGGCCTCGGGACGGGGCAGGGCGGGGGAGAGCTGGATCTGGTTCACCGCGGGGGTCACCCCGGTGGCGTCGATCAGCTCCTGCAGCTGCTCCGGCCGGAAGTTCGAGACCCCGATGTGCAGTGCCCGACCCTCCTCCTGGAGGTCGATCAGGGTGCGCCAGGTCTCCAGGGCGAGGCCCCGGGAAGGGTTCGGCCAGTGGATGAGCACCAGCGCGGCCCGTTCCAGACCCAGTCGGCGCAGCGAGGCCAGGAAACCCTCGCGAGCGGCCTCCCGGCCCTGGTCCCCGCCGGCGATCTTCGTGGTCACCAGCGCCTGGTCGGGATCCACGCCGCTGTCGCGCAGCCCCGCGCCCACCGCGGCCTCGTTGCCGTACTGGGCCGCAGAGTCGATGAGCCGGTAGCCCGCGCGCAGGGCCGCGGCGATCGCGCGGGCACCCTCGACGCCCTTCATGCTGGAGGTGCCGAAGCCGATCAGCGGGAAATCGGTGCCGTCGGCGAGCGTGGTGGTGGGGATGGACGGCGCGGTCGCAGTCACAGGGTCCTCCTGGGGCGGGTGGTCACGGACCCGACCAGCGTAGCCATCGTGCGCTCGACCGTGCACGCCGTGCCGCCCGCCTGCGGTGCTGCGCTCTGTTAGCGTGCACGCAGCGCCGAGAGGACGTGCCCTCACCGCCGAGGGTGCGCAGGTCGAGAACCGAGGAGTTCGTATGGCAGTGGCAGCAGAGCACCGGACCGGAGTGCACGACGAGATCTCACCGCTGCGCCGCGTGATCGTCCACGGACCGGGGCCGGAGCTGGAGCGGCTGACCCCCGATTCCCGGGAAGGGCTGCTGTTCGACGAGGTGCTCTGGCTCGACCGGGCCCGGGCCCAGCACCGGCAGTTCAGCGATCTGCTGCGCGGCGAGGGCGTCGAGGTGCTCGAGCTGACGCGTCTGCTCACCGACCTCCTGGAGGATCCCGCCCTGCGCCAGGAGCTGCTGACGCGCGCCCTGGACCCGGGCGTCCTGGGGGACATCGCCGTGCAGGACCTCCACGAGGCCCTCGCCGATCTCGCCCCCGGTCCGTTGGTCGACGTGCTCATCGGCGGCATCACCGTCGGCGAGCTCGGCGCCCTGGGGGTGAGGCCGCGCTCGATCGCCCTGCACCGGGCGGGGGAGGAGCAGCTGGTCCTGGACCCGCTGCCCAATCACATGTTCACGCGGGACCCCTCGGCCTGGATCGGGGACGTGGTCTCCGCCAGTCCCATGCGCCATCCCGCCAGGCGCCGCGAGAGCCTGCATCTGGAGATGATCTACCGCCACCACCCCCGGTTCGCCGGCGCCTCCGGGCCCCGCCGCATCGTCGGCCGGGACGGCGCGGGAGCCGCGACGGTGGAGGGGGGCGACGTGATGATGCTGTCCCCGCGGGTGGTCGCGGTCGGCATGTCGGAGCGCACCAGCACCGTCGGCGTCGAACGGCTGGCTGCGGATCTGCTCGCGGACGGCTCCGTGGAGCGGGTGGTCGCGATCGCCCTGCCGCACCGTCGCTCGATGATGCATCTGGACACCGTCACCACCCTCGTCGACGAGGAGTCGATGCTCCGGTTCGGGGCGCTGGAGCCGCTGGAGACCTTCGAGATCGAGCGTCCCGGGGACCGGCTGGTCTCCCGTGCGCGTCCCGCCGCCGAGATGGACCAGGTGCTGGCCCGCGGGCTCGGGGTCCCCGCGCTGCGCGTGCTGACCCCGCCGTTGGATGCGTACGCCGCGGCCCGGGAGCAGTGGGACGACGGCTGCAACGTGCTCGCCCTGGCCCCCGGGAAGGTCGTCGCCTACGAGCGCGCCGCGGCCACCAACGAGTACCTGCGCGCCCAGGGCGTCGAGGTCCTGGAGTTCAACGGCGACGAGCTGGGGCGCGGTCGCGGCGGTCCCCGCTGCATGAGCTGTCCCGTCGCGCGCGGCTGAGAGCCGCTGTGGCCCGGTGCGAAGCGGCCAGCCGCGGATGTTCGGGGCCGGCACTCAGCGCCGGGTCGGAGGCGGCGGATCGGCCGCGGTCTGCAGAGGCTGGGCGTGCTCCGGCAGCGGATCGTGCAGAGCACGCTCCAGCAGCAGCTGCTGGGCGCCGAACTCCTCGAGCCCCTTGCGCACGGTGAACCCGAGCTTGCGCAGCAGGGCCACGCTGCGCTTGTTGCGGGTCTGGGTGATGGCGATGACCTGCTCGTCCTCGAGCTCGTTGCGTGCCCAGCCGAGCAGGGCGATGCACGACTCCGCCGCATACCCCATGCCGGTCCACTCCGGGAGCAGCGCATAGGAGAGCTCGAGCTCCCCGCGGTCGTAGCCGAGGGTGATCGAGCCGATCATGATGTCGTCCTCGGCGAGGGCGAGCACCCAGCGCCCCCAGGTCAGGCCCAGCGGCGAGAGCTCCAGCGCCTGCCGGGACGCATAGTCCACGGCACCGCCGAGGTATTCACGGGTCACCGGATCGGTCATCAGCCGGATGACCGATCCGCGATCGTCATCGCCCGGCGGCCGGATCACCAGCCGCGGGCTGTGGATCCGTACCGGCCACTCCGTGGTGCCTTCCTTTGTCACGATCCCCACGGTACCCGCTTCCCGGGCCGGCACCGCAGGCCGTCCGGTCGGCGAGGGGGTTCCTCACCGAAGCCTGCTCAGGTTCCGCTCCGGTCCCAGCGCACCGGCGACGGGGACCGCGCACGAACGGTATGGTGAGTCTGCGCCACAGCGAGGTGGCGCACCGGTCGCCGCGACTGCGTGAAGGGCGATGAAGAGCCTGCCCGCCGACCGCCCACGGACGAGTAAGGAGCCTTATGCCCGACCAGGACCTGCGCAGCACCGCCCTCGCGGCGGTCCACGAGGCGCTCGGCGCGACGTTCACCGACTTCGCCGGCTGGCGCATGCCCGTGCGGTACGACTCCGATCTCGCCGAGCACCGGGCCGTGCGCGAGAGCGCCGGCATCTTCGATCTCAGCCACATGGGCGAGATCCACCTGCGCGGCCCCCAGGCCGGGGACGCCCTGGACCACGCCCTGGCCGGCAAGCTCTCGGCGATGTCCGTGGGGCGCGCGAAGTACTCGCTGCTGCTCACCGAGGACGGCGGTGTGATCGACGACGTCATCACCTACCGGCTCTCCGCGGAGCACTTCCTGGTGGTCGCCAACGCGGCCAACGCCGAGGTCGATGCCGCCGAGCTCAGCGCCCGTGCGCAGGGCTTCGACGTCGAGGTCGACGACGCCTCCGCCCGCACCTCGCTGATCGCCGTGCAGGGTCCGGCGAGCGAGCAGATCCTGGGCGACGCACTGCTCGGCAGCGACAGCGGGGTCGAGTCCCTGGCTGCCGCGGACCTCAGCGGGATGAAGAACTACCGCTTCGCCGAGAGCACCTATCGCGGGGAGCCGATGCTGATCGCCCGCACCGGCTACACCGGTGAGGACGGCTTCGAGCTGTACGTCCCGAACGAGCTCGCCGCCGGGCTCTGGGAGCAGCTGACCGCAGCCGGCGGCGACCGCCTGGTCCCGTGCGGACTCGCCTGCCGCGACACCCTGCGCCTCGAGGCCGGGATGCCGCTGTACGGCAACGAGCTGGGCCGCGACCTGTACCCCGCCCAGTCGGGCATGGGCCGCGTGGTCGCGCTGACGTCCAAGGGCGACTTCGTCGGCCGCGCCGGCATCGAGGCCGCGGACATGTCCGACCGCCCGGTCCTGGTGGGCCTGGCCGCCGACGGCCGTCGGGCCGCGCGGGCCGGTGCCCAGGTGCGCGATGCGGACGGACACGAGGTCGGAGCGATCACCTCCGGTGTCCTGTCCCCGACCCTCGGCCACCCCATCGCGATGGGCTTCGTGTCCGCGAGCGCCGCCGAGGTCGGCACCGTTCTGGTGGCCGACGTGCGCGGCAAGGACCTCCCGGTGCGCGTCGTGACGACGCCGTTCTACTCCCGCGACTGAGGCACGCCCCCGATCGACCCCACCGTTCCCCGAGATCTCCTGTCCCCAGAAAGGACCTTTCCCATGTCCGCAGAACTCCTCTACAGCAAGGACCACGAGTGGGTCCGCGTCGACTCCGAGGGCGTCGCCGTCGTCGGCGTCACCGATTTCGCCTCCGAGCAGCTCGGAGACGTCGTCTACGTGGATCTGCCCGAGGTCGACGACGAGATCAGCGCCGGCACCGAGATGGGCGAGATCGAGTCCACCAAGTCGGTCTCCGATCTCTTCTCGCCGATCTCCGGCACCGTCACCGAGGTCAACCAGGCCGTCGTCGACTCCCCGGAGCTGGTCAACTCCTCGCCCTTCGAGGAGGGCTGGCTGGTCAAGGTCAGCTACGAGGCCCTCCCGGACGACCTGATGAACGCCGCGGACTACACCGCCTTCACCCAGTCCTGACCGCTGCGGAGGCGGCCGCCGTGCGCGGCCGCCTCCCGCCGGTGCCACGCGCCGCCGTGCGGCCGCCACGCATCACCACACACACGAAACTCCCAGGGGCCCCACTCCATGACCGCATCGTCTGCGCACGCTCACGATTCCTTCGTCCGCCGCCATGTCGGCACTGATCCCGACGCGCAGCGTCACATGCTCGAGGTCCTGGGCTACGAGTCCCTGGACGCCATGCTCACCGCCGCCGTGCCCAGCACGATCCTGCTGGACCAGGGCGCAGGACCCCGGAGCATCGAGTCCGTGGTGCCCGCCGGCATCACCGAGACCGCCGCGCTCGACGAGCTGCGGACGTTCGCGGACCGCAACACGGTCCACCGCTCCCTGATCGGCCTGGGCTACCACGGCACCCACACCCCCGCGGTGATCCAGCGCAACGTGCTGGAGAACCCTGCCTGGTACACCGCCTACACGCCGTACCAGCCGGAGATCTCCCAGGGCCGCCTCGAGGCGCTGCTGACCTTCCAGACCATGATCTGCGACCTCACCGGGATGGACATCTCCAATGCCTCCACCCTCGACGAGGCGACCTCCGCCGCCGAGGCGATGCTGCTCGCCCGCCGCAGCGTCAAGCGGAACGGCAACGTGTTCCTGGTCGACGCCGACACCCTCCCCGCCACCAAGACGGTGCTGCAGGGCCGGGCCGACGGCCTCGGCATCGAGCTGCGCGAGGTCGACTTCGCCGTCGACGGTGCTCCGGAGGGCGAGTACTTCGGCGCGCTGATCCAGTACCCCGGCGCCTCCGGACGGGTCTGGGATCCGCGCGACGTCATCGCCGAGATCACGTCCACCAAGGCTCTGGCGATCGTCTCCGCCGACCTGCTGGCCCTGACCATGCTCGCCTCGCCCGGCTCCCTCGGCGCGGACGTCACCGTCGGCACCTCGCAGCGCTTCGGCATCCCGCTCGGCTTCGGCGGCCCGCACGCCGGCTTCGTCGCCGTGCGCAAGGGTCTCGAGCGCCAGCTGCCCGGCCGCCTGGTGGGCGTGTCGAAGGATGTCGACGGACATCCCGCGTACCGGCTGTCCCTGCAGACCCGCGAGCAGCACATCCGCCGGGAGAAGGCCACCAGCGCGATCACCACCGCCCAGGTGCTGCTGGCCGTGATGGCGGCGATGTACGCCGTCTACCACGGCCCCGAGGGACTGACCCGGATCGGCCGCACCGTCGCCGATCGCACCGCCTCGCTGGCCGATCTGCTGCGCCGCAGCGGCTTCGAGCTGGTGGGCGAGAGCTTCTTCGACACCCTCGAGGTGCGCACCACCGGCCAGGCCACCGAGATCTGCGCGTCCCTCCGCGACGCCGGGTTCCTCGTGCGCACCGTGGGCGACGACCTGGTGCACCTCTCGCTGGACGAGACCATCACCGCAGCGGACCTCGAGAAGATCGCCGCCGCCTTCGCCCCGCACGCCCCGACCCCGGGCCAGGAGCTGGCCGAGGTCGGCTCGGGCGGCGGCTGGGACTCCCTGGTGCGGGAGGACCCCTTCCTCCAGCACCCGGTGTTCTCCTCCTTCCGCTCCGAGACCGCGATGATGCGCTACCTGCGCCGCCTCGCGGACCGCGACTTCGCGCTGGACCGCGGGATGATCCCGCTGGGCTCGTGCACCATGAAGCTCAACTCCGCCACCGAGATGGCCGGCATCACCTGGGCGGGCTTCAACGCGGTCCATCCGCTCGCGCCCCGCGAGGACGTGAGGGGCTATCTGGAGATGATCACCCAGCTGGAGACCTGGCTCGCGGACCTCACCGGATACGACACCGTCTCCCTGCAGCCCAACGCCGGCTCCCAGGGCGAGTTCGCGGGACTGCTCGCGATCCGCGCCTACCACGCCTCCCGCGGGGAGAGCGGCCGCGAGGTCTGCCTGGTGCCCAGCTCCGCCCATGGCACCAACGCCGCCTCGGCCGTGATCGCCGGGCTGCGGGTGGTGGTGGTCGCCTCCGACTCCCGGGGCAACATCGACCTCGACGACCTGAAGCAGAAGATCAAGGACCACGGCGACGAGCTCGCCGCGATCATGATCACCTACCCCTCCACGCACGGCGTGTACGAGGAGGAGGTGCGCACCGTGTGCGAGCTGGTCCACGATGCCGGCGGCCAGGTGTACGTCGACGGCGCGAACCTCAACGCACTGCTGCAGGTGGCCCGTCCCGGCGAGTTCGGCGGCGACGTCTCCCACCTGAACCTGCACAAGACCTTCTGCATCCCGCACGGCGGCGGCGGCCCAGGGGTCGGCCCGGTGGCGGCGAAGTCGCACCTGGCGCCCTTCCTGCCCGGGCACCCGGAGATGCAGCAGGAGGAGCACCCGGTGATCGGCCAGGGCAGCCGCCCCCATGGCGGCCCGCCGGTCTCGCAGGCTCCCTACGGCTCCGCGTCGATCCTGCCGATCACCTGGACCTACATCCGGCTGATGGGACCGGACGGCCTGCGCCATGCCACCGGTGCCGCCGTGCTCGCGGCGAACTACATGGCCCGCCGCCTCTCCGAGTCCTTCGAGATCCTCTACACGGGGGACAACGACCTGGTGGCCCACGAGTGCATCGTGGACCTGCGCCCCTTCACCGACCGCACCGGGATCACCGTGGACGACGTGGCCAAGCGGCTGATCGACTACGGCTTCCACGCCCCGACCATGTCGTTCCCGGTGGCGGGCACGCTGATGGTGGAGCCGACGGAGTCCGAGGACCTCGCCGAGATCGACCGCTTCGTCGACGCGATGCTGATGATCGCCAAAGAGGCGGAGGAGGTCGTGGCCGGCACCTGGCCGGCGGACGACAACCCGCTGGTCAACTCCCCGCACACCGCCGCCTCGATCGCCACGGGGGAGTGGACCCATCCCTACTCGCGCGAGGTCGCCGTCTACCCCGGCAGCTGGACCGCGCTCGAGGACGACTCCGTCCACGACAGCGCCCAGATGCGGATCCAGTCGAAGTACTGGCCGCCGGTGCGCCGTGTCGAGCAGGCCTTCGGCGACCGCAACCTGGTGCCCACCTGGCCGCGTGACTGAG
This sequence comes from Brachybacterium vulturis, assembly GCF_002407185.1. NCBI lineage: Bacteria > Bacillati > Actinomycetota > Actinomycetes > Micrococcales > Dermabacteraceae > Brachybacterium > Brachybacterium vulturis. The sequence goes on along the minus strand of NZ_CP023563.1, from coordinate 2,965,829 downwards.
ACCCGGCCCGTGTGAACACCTGTGACGCCCCGGTTTCCGACCGGGGCGTCACCCTTCGTAGGCTCGGTCCATGACCGAGATCCTCACCACCCACGCCGGCTCCCTCCCTCGCAGCCCCGAGCTGATCGAGGCCAACGCCGCCCGCCCCGTCGGCGCCGACGGTCTCACCCCCGAACCCACCGCCGAGTTCCGCGAGGTGCTGCGGCAGGCCGTGGTGGACGTGGTGGCGAGGCAGCGGGAGATCGGCATCGCGATCCCCAACGACGGCGAGTACGGGCACCTGATGGGCTCGGCCGTGAACTTCGGCTCCTGGTGGTCCTACATCTTCGACCGCGTCAACGGCCTGGAGATCACCGGGGAGGACATCTTCTCCTCCGAGCCGGTGCGCTCCGCGCCCGGCGACGTGCGCCTGACCACCTTCCCGGACCGCCGCGACTGGACCCTCTTCGCCGAGGCCTACCAGGATCCGACCTCCGGCATCACCGTCGGCTCCCAGCCCACCTTCCCGGCCGCGACCGGCGCGGTCGGCTACTCGGACACCGGGCGTGCGCTCATCGCCCAGGACATCGCCAACGCGCGCGCGGCCTTCGACGCCGCCGGCTACGAGCACGGCTTCCTGAACTCCCTCTCACCCGGCTCGGGCAGCCGCATCGTCGATGCCCACTACGGAGATGTCGACGCCTTCCTGGATGCCTGGGTCGCGGTGATGCGGCCCGAGTACGAGGCGATCGCCGCCGCCGGCCTCACGGTGCAGGTCGACGATCCCTCGATCGCCGAGAACTGGGACCAGATCAACCCCGAGCCGAGCGTCGAGGACTACCTCGCCTTCACCCGCAAGCGGGTCGACGCCGTGAACCGCGCCCTGGTGAACGTCCCCACGGCGCAGACTCGCTTCCACCTCTGCTGGGGCTCCTGGCACGGACCGCACACCACGGACATCGAATTGCGCCACCTCGCTCCGCTGCTGCTGGAGATCGACGCGAAGTACGTCAGCTTCGAAGCGGCGAACGTGCGCCACGAGCACGAATGGACCGTGTGGCAGGAGCTGACCCTGCCCGAGGACAAGGTGCTGGTGCCCGGCATCGTCTCCCATGCCACCAACGTCGTCGAGCACCCGGAGCTGGTGGCCCAGCGCCTGGAGCGCTTCGCGCGGCTCGTCGGGCCCGAGCGCGTGATCGGCTCGACCGACTGCGGACTCGGCGGACGCATCCACCCCCAGATCGCCTGGGCGAAGCTGGAGTCCCTCGTGGAGGGTTCGAAGATCGCCTCGCGGCGGGTCTGAGGACCTCCGCGCCCGTCGGCCGCCCCGCGGCGGTGCGACGGCCGACGGTCAGGTCGCACCCAGATGGGCGAGCACCCGCTCCGCGACCAGCTGCGGATTCCTGTCGATCGCCTCGTGCCCCTGGCCGGGCAGGTCGACGATCTCGGCATTCGGCAGCGCGGCGGCCAGCTGCCGGGTCACCGCAGACGCCCAGGGCCTGCTCTCGGTGCCGAGCAGGAGCATCACCGGCTGGCGGACGTCCACGGCCAGACCGGTGAGGTCCGCGCCGCGCAGCGCCTCGGCTTCCCGCACCATCGTCCGCCGGACGATCGGCAACGGGTCGCCGCCGCCGGCTCGCTCACGCAACGCCTGGACCTCCTGCGGGCTGTAGCCGATCACGTCCACCAGGAAGCTCACCATCGCCGGGCCGGGCCGGTCCTGGGCGATGAGAGCGCGCATCCGCTCGAGCCAGTCCGCGGTGACCGTCGGCGGTCCGGGCGGCTCGTAGAGCACCAGGCGCCGCATCGGGGCCCCGGCGGCCGCGGCCCCGAGCGCGCACAGCGCACCGAAGCTGTGGGCGAGCACATCGATCGGTGACCCCTGCCGGTGCGCGAGGTGTTCGGCGACGGCGAGCACATCGCGCTGCTCGGCCGCGAGGGAGTACTGCTCCCCGTCCCCGCTGGATCCGCGCCCGCGCCGGTCCATCGCGGTGATCTCGACGTGCTCGGTCAGCAGCGGCAGCAGGGGGTCCCAGCGGTCCGCGGTGCCCATGCCGCCATGGACCAGCAGGAGGGCGGCCCCGTCCCCGATGGTGCGGAGGCCGAGGCGTATTCCGTCGGCCCCGACCGCCGTCGTGCGGTCCCGACCCGGAGGAGTGTGCATATCCGCTCACCTGCTGTGCGGCACGGGGACGGCTGCAGCCGTCCACCTGGGAGTCCCAGCGTAGTCCTGTGCTGCGGTCACCACAGCACGCAGCCGGGACCGGGCCGGAGTTCTCGAGGAGTTCACCCGGGCGCCGTCCGGGGGCAAGGTCGCGGTGACCGTACCGACACCCTGCTGGCGCATCATCGAGGGCGTGAGGATCCTCGTCGTCTCCGAATCGTTCCTGCCGCACCTGAACGGCGTCACGGGCTCGGTGCTCCGCGTCCTCGACCACTTCGCCGCCACCGGCGACGACCTCGGTGTCATCGCCCCGCGGTGGCCGGGTGCCACCACCTCCCTGCCCACCTCCTGCGGCCGGCAGGTGCCGGTGCGCCGCATCGCCTCCGCCCCCATGCCCGGCTGCGGGGACGTGCGCATCGCCACCACCAGCGCCTCGGCGCTGCGCCGACGCATCGACGAGTTCCGGCCCGACGTCATCCACCTCGCCTCCCCGATGATCCTCGGCGGCCGCGCCGCGGTCGCGGCGCAGCGGGCCGGCGTCCCCACGGTCGCCGCTTATCAGACCGATGTCCCCGGGTCCACCGCGCGGTACGGCATGCCGTTCCTCCAGAGCGCCACCTGGCAGCTGCTGCGGGACGTGCACAACCGGGCGACGGTGAACCTAGCCCCGTCCCACGCGAGCCGCGACCAGATGCTCAGCCACGGCATCGAGCGGGTGGACCTGTGGCGGCGCGGCGTGGACACCTCGCTGTTCTCGCCGGCGCTGCGCAGCGAATCGCTGCGCGCCGCCTATGCGCGGCCCGAGGAGAAGCTGGTGGCCTACGTGGGTCGCCTCGCTCCCGAGAAGCAGGTCGCGGACCTCAGGATCATCCATGACATGCCCGGGGTGCGTCTGCTGATCGTGGGCGACGGACCGGAGAAGGACAGGCTGCGACGGCTGCTGCCCCGGGCGCACTTCGCCGGGTTCCGCACCGGCACCGATCTGGCCGCCCACCTCGCCAGCGCCGATCTGTTCATCCACCCCGGCGAGCTGGAGACCGTCGGCCAGACCCTCCAGGAGGCCATGGCCTCCGGACTGCCGGTGATCGCCCCGCGCCGCGGGGGACCGGTGGACCTGGTCGCCCCCAGCCGCACCGGCTGGCTCTTTACCCCCGGCATGCTCGACGAGCTGCGCGACCGCGCGCGCGATCTGCTGTTCGACGACGCGAAGCGGAGAGCCTTCGGCAGAGCGGCCGAGGAGTCCGTGCGCCGACGCATCTGGCCGGTGGTCGCCGAGCAGCTGCGCGGCTACTACCTCCAGGCGATCGAGCAGCACGGACGCATCGGAGCGCTCCGCTGACACCCCGGCCTGCGCCGCCCCGAGCCGCTGTCACATTCCGCCACAGAGCTCGCCCGACGTCCCGCAGGTGCGGTGAACTGGGTCCAGTCGTCGACCGGCGGCCCGGAACCTCGCTCCTCTGCGGAAAGGACAACATCATGGCGCAGCGCACTCGTCGCCCGCTCATCGGCGTGACCGCGGGGACCCGCACGATGATGTCGGGCGCCTGGTCGGGCCATGACGCCGTCTGTGTCAACGAGCAGTACGTGCGCGCCCTGCGCGAGGCCGGTGCCCGTCCCGTCATCCTCGCTGTGCAGGACGAGTGGAGCGACGAGGAGATCGCCGAGCTGGACGGTCTCGTGCTCACCGGCGGGACCGACCTCGATCCGGCCGCCTGGGGCGCGGACGCCCTGGCCACCGACATGATCCCGGATCCGGAGCGGGACGCGTTCGAGACTGCGCTGTACCGCGCCGCCCGCCGCAACGACGTGCCCGTGCTGGGGATCTGCCGCGGACTGCAGATCATCGTCGTCGCCGAGGGCGGTGCGCTGCACCGCCACCTGCCCGTGGATCTGCCGGCGCATCCTGCCACCGGCCTGGAGCCCACCGCGGTCGAGGCCGAGGTGGAGGCCGCCAGCGACCTCGCCCTCGCCCTCGGCACCCGCGCCGAGGTCACCGCGTTCCACCACCAGGGCGTGCGTGCCGTGCGCGGGGACCTGCGGATCGTGGCCCGCCACGCCAGCGGTCTCCCGCTCGCCGTGGAGGCGGAGACCGGCTCGAGCGTCCTGGGGGTGCAGTGGCATCCGGAGATCGACGGGGAGTGCGGCGCGGCGCTGTTCGAGAGCCTGCTCACGGCGATCCACCACCGCGAGGTGTCCGCTCCCGTGGGCTCCCTGGTCTAGGATGGGCACGATCGCCCGCAGCACGTGCGGGATCGAGCGGATCTGAGTCGGAAGAAGAGGGATCATGAGCAACGAGCACGTCACGGACGGGCCCCGCGCACAGGTGCACGAGGACGAGAACGTGACCTCGAAGGGCAACAGCGTCGGCCTGTCGATCGTGCTGTTCGCCGTGCTGTTCTGCCTCTTCGCCGGTGGGCTGTACGTGATGAGCCTGATCACGATGGAGGATCCCCATGTGCTCGTCTTCTGCGGCGGCCTGGCGATGTGCATGGTCTCGCTGTACGCCACCTTCGACCTGGTGCCGCGCTTCTTGAACCGGTGACCACCCGCTGAACCTCCCTCGTGCCCGGCGCCTCACGGCGACCGGGCACGAGCATGTCCGGGGCAGGTCCCCGAGCGCGGCGGCTGCGGTTCAGCGGGAGGGCCGCACCGCCTCGAGACGCACGATCGACTCCAGCGCCACCACGATCATGTCCTCGAAGGTCTCCTGACGCTCCTGCGAGCTGGTCTTCTCCCCGGTGAGGAGATGATCCGAGACGGTGCACAGCGCGAGCGCGCGACGGGAGAACTGCGCCGCCAGCGTGTACAGCGCCGCGGTCTCCATCTCGACCCCGAGCACCCCGTACCCCGCGAGGGTCTCCGTGATCTCCGTGTCGGGGCTGTAGAACTGGTCGGAGGAGAAGAGCCCACCGGCCGTCACCGGCAGCAGCCGCTCCTCGGCGACCTCGGCCGCCAGCCTCGCCAGGGTGAAATCCGCCGTCGGGGCAAAGGAGACCTGGCCGAAGCGCGGCACGTTCATCGCGGAGTCGGTGGAGGCGGAGACGCCGAGGATGACGTCGCGCACGCTCACCGTCTCCGACAGCCCGCCGCAGGTGCCCACGCGGACGATGGCCTCCACGTCGAAGTCCTGGAACAGCTCCTGGGCGTAGATGGCCATCGAGGGCTGCCCCATGCCCGAGCCCTGGGCGGAGACGCGGACCCCGCGATAGGTGCCGGTGAAGCCGAGCATCCCGCGCACGTCGTTGTACTGCACGGGATCCTCGAGGAAGGTCTCGGCGATCCAGCGGGCACGATAGGGGTCGCCGGGCATGAGCACGTAGGGGGCGATCTGGCCGGGCGCGGCGCCAAGATGTGTCGACATGGTGCCAGGGTACGGCGCTGGGCGCTCCGGCGTCGGGCGCAGGCGCCGGGGCGCGGGGCGGTGCGGCCGGGCACCGGCGACGAGGCCCCCGCCTGCTGGTCGACGACGAGCGGATGGTCCACAATGGTGTCTCGTGAACGCTCACGCGCCGTCCTCCGGCGACCTCACCCGACCCGCCGTCCCCGCCTCAGTGCGCCGTGCCCGCTGGGCCGTCTCCCTGGTCTTCTTCCTCAACGGCGCCTCGTTCTGCGCGATCATGCCGCGCTACCCGGAACTGGTGGACACGATCGGGCTGAGCAACACCGCCTTCGGACTCGCGATCGGGCTCGGACCGATCGGCGGGCTGCTCTCGGGCCTGTTCGCGGCGCGACTGATGGGCGGCTTCGGCTCGGCGCGTGTCGCGGTGGCCGCACAGATCATCGCCTCGACCTCCCATCTGCTGGTCTACACCGCCGGGAGCTGGCTGTGGCTGGCGCTCTCCCTCGCCCTCGCGGCCGCCGCCGATGCGATCACCGATATCTCGATGAACTCCCACGGGATGCGCGTCGAGCGTCGCTACCGCCGCTCGATCATGAACAGCTACCACGGCTGGTGGTCCCTCGGGGCGGTCGTCGGCGGTCTGTTCGGTGCGGCCGCCGCCCAGCTCGGGCTCCCGCTGTGGGGCCAGGGCATGATCGGGCTGCTCCTGTTCGGCGCCCTGGCCGCGGGATCCTTCCGCTTCCTGCTGCCCGGTCACGACTCCGCAGAGCGCACGCCCGCGCCGGGGACCGCCGGCCCGTCGGCCGCCTCCGCGGGCGAGGTGCCCGCCGATGCCTCCCCGCACGGGCTGCGCATCGCGGGGATGAGCCTGCATGCGCTGGTGCTGGTGAGCGCGCTCGGCATGGTGCTGGTGTTCGCCGGCTCCACGGAGGATGCCGGGAGCACCTGGGGCGCCCTGTTCATGACCGAGACCTTCGGAGCCGCCCCCTTCCTGGCCGGCATGGCCTTCGTCGCGATGCAGGGAGCGCAGACCATCGGCCGCTTCACCGGGGATGCCGTCGTGGACCGTCTGGGGGACCGTGCCACCGCCCGTCTGGGGGCCCTGGTGGGGATGACCGGGATGAGCCTCGCGCTGCTGATGCCCTCAGCCGCCATGGCAGTGATCGGCTTCGCCGCCGCCGGCTGGGGCGTGGCCACCCTGTTCCCCGCCGCCTTCCGTGCGGCCGACGAACTCCCGGGCGTACCCCCCGGCGTCGGCATCACGGTGGTGGGGTGGTTCGCACGCCTCGGCTTCTTCCTCACACCGCCCCTGGTGGGAGCCCTCGCAGATGCCATGACCCTGCGCTATGCGCTGTGGATGGTCCCGGTGTACGCGCTGGGCATCCTGCTCTTCTCCACCGTGCTCAGCACCCGGGATCGGCACGCAGCGGCCTGAGCACTCCGCTCCCGGACCGGGGGGTCAGAACCGGCTGACGTCCCCGGCACCCTCCCGGGCGATCACCAGGTCGCCGCCGGACAGGTCGACGACCGTGGTCGGCTCCGTGCCCACCTCACCGGAATCGATGATCGCCTCGACCTGCTCGCCCAGCAGGTCCTGGACCACCCAGCCCTCCGTGGGCGGCTCCTCCTGCTCCGGCAGCATCAGGGTGGAGGAGACGATCGGTGTGCCGAGCGCCTCGACCAGGGCATGCGCCACCCGGTGATCCGGGATCCGCACCCCGACCGTGTGCTTCTTGGGATGCGCCATCTTCCGCGGCACCTCCCGGGTGGCCGGGAGGATGAAGGTGTACGGACCGGGGGTGGAGTTCTTGACCAGGCGGAAGGTCGGGTTCGAGACCAGCACGAACTGTCCCAGCTGCGAGAAGTCCGCGCACACCAGCGTGAAATGGTGGTCCTTGCCGACCTGCCGGATCCGGCGGATGCGCTCGAGCCCCTCGGCGTTGCCGAGCGTGCAGCCCAGTGCATAGCAGGAGTCCGTCGGGTAGGCGATCAGGCCGCCTTCCTCCAGCACCGCCACCGCCTGCTCGATCAGGCGTGGCTGCGGATCCTGCGGATGGATATCGAGATACTTCGCGGAGCGACGTGACCTGGCCATACCCGATGGTACGCCGGAGCCTTTCGGCACGTCGATCAGGCGACGACCACGAATTCTCGGCCGATCCACTTGGTGCGGCGCAGCCGGACCACGGCGCTGACCGGCAGCGGGCCCTTGATGTGTGGGTAGCCGCGACCCTTGCCGTCCACATCGGCCTCGATGTCCACGGCGATGCCGGCCGCCTCGACACGGGCCACGTCGATCTCGAGGATCACCAGAGCTGCGGGGCGATCCGGGTAGACGCGCTTGGCGACCTTCGAGACCTGCTCGGGCCAGGAGGCATGGAGGAAACCTTCGTCGGCGAGCTCGCGATCGCGCGTGGCGCGGGTGTACGAGCCCGACCGGACCGCCGCCTCCCAGGCGGACAGTTCGGTGATGTGCCAGATCAGGGGCGCGGGCATGACCGGCAGTGTACCGTGATCGGCATGGATGAGACCTCCGCCGAGCCGGGCGCGGTGCGCCTGGTCCACAATGCCGATCGGGACCGCTACGAGGCGCTGGACGGGGACGAGGTCGTCGCCGTCCTCGCCCATGAGGATGAGGATCCGCCGGACGGCGACGGCCTGGCCGTCGGCGTGCGTCTGCGGGACCTGCGCTCCACCGTGGTCGCCCCCGAGCGCTCCGGTGCCGGGATCGGCTCTGCGATCGTGCGATTCGCTCTCGACGACATCCGTGGCCTGGGCATGACCGTCCGTCCCACCTGCTGGTTCGTGCGCGGATGGATCGAACGCCACCGCGAGTACGCGGACCTGCTGGAGACCACCGCCCACCCGAAGGACGGAGGCGGACGATGACCTACCGGATCCTCACCATCTGCACCGGCAACATCTGCCGATCCCCGATGGCCGAGTACGCCCTGCGCGAGGCCATCGAGCAGGCGGGCCTGGCAGAACACGTCGAGGTCGCCTCCGCAGGCACCTCCGGCTGGGAGGTCGGGAACCCGATCGACCCCCGCGCCGGTGACCTGCTGCGCCGTCACGGCATCGGAACCGACGGCCACCGGGCCCGGCAGATGGACAGCGCCGAGCTGCAGGCGGCCGACCTCGTGCTCACGCTCGACCACGACCACGTCGGCCCCGTGCAGCAGGCGCTGGGCACCTCCCGGGCCGCGAAGACGGTGCGGATGGTGCGGGACTTCGCGCCGCGCCCCGTCGAGGACACCGGCATCCGCGACCCCTGGTACGGGGACGAGGGCGACTTCGACACCGCCTGGCAGCAGATCGACGACGCGCTCGCCGGGATCGTCGACCACGTGCGCAGCGCCGTGCCCGAGGCGGAGCGGCGCAGAGCGGGGGAGCAGCGGTGAGCGGGCAGCCCGAGACACCACGCGGCGCGCTGGAGACGGCCGCCGCCCTGCGCACCGGAGAGCTCGACGTCGAGGATCTCGCCGAGCACACCCTCGACGCCGCACGATCGACGGGCGCCGCGGTGGGGGCCTTCGCCCATCTCCTGGAGGAGCTCACCCGCGAGCAGGCCCGAGCCGTGGCCGAAAGGCTCGAGGAGTCCCGTCGCGGCGGGGCTGTCCAGGAGCTCGCCGACCGGCTGCCGCTGCTCGGGGTGCCGCTGCCGATCAAGGACCTCACCCAGGTCGCCGGGGCACCCTTCGAGGCGGGCAGCGCGGCGCTCGCCGGGAACATCGCGACGCTGACCGACGGGGTCGCCCAGCAGATCCTCGACGGCGGCACCCTGACCATCGGCAAGACCTCGACCCCGGAGTTCGGACTGCCCTGCTACACCGAGCCGGCCACCGGGGCTCCCGCCCGCACCCCCTGGGACCTGGACCGCACTGCCGGCGGGTCCAGCGGCGGCGCGGCCGCAGCGGTGGCCAGCGGGATCGTCCCGCTCGCCCACGGCTCCGACGGCGGCGGGTCGGTGCGCATCCCCGCCGCCTGCTGCGGCATCGTCGGTCTCAAGCCCTCTCGCGGAGTCATCTCCCCGGGCCCGTACGGCAGTGAGGGGATGGGCCTGGTCACCGACGGGATCCTGACCCGCAGCGTGCGGGACGCCGCCGCCGGGCTCGATCTGCTCGCCGGTCCGCGCATCGGGGACTTCGCCCCCGCGGCCCCCGCTCCGGACTCCTACCTCACCCGCCTCGACAGTGAGGGCGCGCCGAGCGGGCCGCTGCGGATCGGCGTGCTGCGCGCACCGCTGGCCGCGGAGACCACCGTCCACCCGGCCGCCCTGCGCGGCCTCGAGCGGGCACTCGAGGTGCTGCGCGGGCTCGGCCATGAGCTCACCGATATCCCGGCCCCGTTCACCCCCGAGGACTGGACCGCCTTCATGCCTCTGTGGACCGTCGGCGCGGCCTCGATCCCGTTGGACGAGGCGCAGGAGGGGACGCTCCTCGAGCTCACCCGCTGGCTGCGGGAGCGCGGTCGCAGGTACAGCGGCGTCGACCTCGCCCGAGCCTTCACCGGTGTGCAGACGCTCTCCAGGCGCACCCTGGAGGCCTTCGCCCCCTTCGACGTCGTGATCACCCCGGCACTGGCTGGTCCTCCTGCCCGCCCCGCGGAGCTGCAGCTGGCCGACGGCGGCGCCGACTTCGACGCCCAGCGCGCCTTCACGCCCTGGACCAGCACCTGGAACATGCTCGGTGCCGCCGCGATCGCCATCCCGCTGCACCGGGAGGTCGTCGACGGGGCCGAGCTGCCGTTCGGCGTGCACCTCGGCGCGACCCGGCACGGAGACGACGCCCTGCTGCTGTCCGTGGCCGCGCAGCTGGAGGCCCACGACCCGTGGCCGCTGGTGCGCACGCCGCACGGCGCATGAGCGGCCTCGCCGGAGCGGACGGGCCGCAGACCATCCGCCTGGACGTGTGGCTGTGGAGCGCCCGGCTGCTGCCCACCCGCTCCGCGGCGACGGCCGCCTGCCGGGGCGGGCACGTGCGCCGCAACGGGGAGCCGGTCAAGGCGGCGCAGAAGATCGTGGTCGGAGACGAATTGCGGGTGCGCTCCCGGGGCCGGGAGCGGATCGTGATCGTCACCCGGATCCTCACCACCCGGGTGGGCGCGCCGATCGCTCGCGAGGCGTACGAGGACCACAGCCCGGAGCCGGCGCCCCAGCTGGCCGCGGCGCCGCCCCGCCGGGAGCGCGGCACCGGCAGGCCCACCAAGCGTGAGCGCCGGCAGTTCGACCGGCTGCGCGGCCGCGATTCCTCTCGCGGCCCGGACTCGGATCCGCACCACGAGCACTGAGCGGGAGAGCGCCCCGAGGCTCAGCGTGCGAAGGCCAGCAGCTCCTGCCGGTTCGCGGTGAGCCGCAGCAGGAGGTTCCGCTCGATCCCGACGACCTTCGGGTTCGCGCCGTCGGCCAGCAGTCGTTGACGGATCGAGGCGAGGTCCGCGCTCTCCCGGATGAATCTCTTCATCACGGGCTTGGCACCGATCTGCGAGGCCCAGCGTTTGCCCTCGGCCCGACCCCTCCAGGTGGCGAGCATGTCCACCTCCTCATGGGTGAGCCAGCCCTGGTTGGCGTAGTCGCCCAGCCGGACCCTGGTCAGTCGCGACTCGTCCCAGATCAGCACGCCGATGACGATCAGCCACAGCAGCACCAGGAGGCCCTGCCCGCCGTACATCAGCACCGTGGGGAGCCCGAGCACGGCGGAGAAGTTCCATACTGCGTGCAGCAGCATCCCGGGGATCAGCGCCGGCAGGAACACCAGGAAGCCCATGACGCTGCCCCACTTGCGCACGACGACGCCGACGATGATGCCCGTGGCCGCTGTGTAGATCGCGTGGCCGAAGATGCCCATCACGCCGCGCCAGAAGAAGCTGAACAGCACGCCCTCGGCGCCGGCCCCCTCGAGTCCGCGGGTGTAGTAGAGGATGTTCTCGGTGAAGGCGAAGCCGCCGCCGATCAGCGCGCCGTAGATCAGGCCGTCCAGCGGCCCGTTGAAGTAGCGACGGGCGAGCAGCATCAGCAGCAGCAGCCCGAGACCCTTGGTGATCTCCTCGACCAGGGGTGCGCTGAGCACGGGGCCGACGAACTCCGCGGCGGCCTCGCTGCCGGTGACCATGTAGACCAGGAGCCCGTTCAGGGTGTTGAGGATGTAGCTGATGCCGGCGGCGATGGCCGCACCCCAGAACACCGCCACGAGCAGCAGGGGCACAGGCTGCGGATCCCAGCGATCTGCCAGGAACATGACCAGCGCGATGGTGAGCAGGGAGATCGAGGCGAGGAAGGCGGTGACCGGCCACCACACCGGGTTCGAGCTCGACGTGGTGACGAACTGGAGGAAGAGGTAGCCCAGGACCAGCAGCAGGGAGATGCCGAGCACGAGGACGGCGAGCCACACCATGATGTTCACGGTGGGCGTCCGGGTGGCATTCTGGGTGACGTCCTGGACCCGGCGGGTCTGGGTCGACCAGGCGGACTGGGGCTGGGCCTGAGCGGGGCGCTGGATCTGGGCCGGTGCGAAGCGGGCTGCGGTGAGCCCCGATGCGGGCCGTACCGAGGTGTCGTACGCGCGGGGGTTGCCGTAGTCGAGGTAGCGCGGCGGGGGCTGGGAGGACGGCGCACCGGGAGCGCCCCCGGGGGCGCCGGGCCGCGGACGGCCGTTGGGCATGTACTGGCTGTTCTGCGGCGGTGTCGGGGGCTGAGTCATGGGGGCCTCATTTTCGACGGCGGCGGGACGAGGGAGGAGGGGCGCGAGGTCGGCGCCGGTGGTGCCGCGGGACGACGGCTCCTGGTGCGAGTGCGATGCTACAGGCGTGCGCTCCCCTCATCGCCGAGAGGAACAGCGGCGGGGGACGGGATGTGGACGCAGGGACAGCATCGGACCGAGATCTGCTCGGACCGCACATAGGTTGAGTGGAATAGACTCAACTTGCCTGTCGTTGACCGTGTCAGATGTCGTGGAGTTCAGGTCCACGACGCCAGAGCACTCAGGAGAGGAGCCCCGTGGAGTTCCAGTTCACCACCCGGTCACAGGAGGCCGTCACCGCCGCCGCGGAGAAGGCCGTCGAGCTCGGCAATCCTCAGATCAGCTCCCTCCACCTGCTGTGGGCGCTGGCCGGGCAGGCCGACGGCATCGGTCGTGCCGCCCTCGAGAAGGTCGGCGCGGAGCCCGGGGACGTGATCCGCCGCAGCGCCCAGGCGATCGATGCGCTGCCGCGTGCCAGCGGCGGATCGTCCCCCACCTTCGTCGGCACCGGGTTCGACGCCCTCGAAGCGGCCCGCCGGGAGGCGGATGCCGCCCACCGCACCTACCTGTCCACCGAGCATCTGATGATCGGCATCGCGCTCGGCAAGGACCCGGCCGCCCGACTGCTCACCGCGGTCGCTGCGACACCGAGAGCCCTGCGCGATGCCGTCCAGGAACTGACCACAGGAGATGACCGCATGACCCAGATGGATTCCCAGCACCCCGAGGGCGCCTTCCAGAGCCTCGAGAAGTTCGGCGTCGACCTCACCGAGCTGGCCCGGGAGGGTCAGCTGGACCCGGTGATCGGCCGCGACGGCGAGATCCGCCGCGTGGTGCAGGTGCTCTCGCGCCGCACCAAGAACAACCCCGTGCTGATCGGTGAGCCGGGAGTCGGCAAGACCGCCGTGGTGGAGGGGCTGGCACAGCGGATCGTCGCGGGCGACGTCCCGGACTCCCTGCGCGGCAAGCGCCTGGTCTCTCTCGATCTGTCCTCGATGGTCGCCGGCTCGAAGTACCGCGGCGAGTTCGAGGAGCGGATGAAGGCCGTGCTCGACGAGATCCGCAGCAGCGACGGTCAGATCATCACCTTCATCGACGAGCTGCACACCGTGGTCGGAGCCGGCGGCTCCGGCGACGGTTCGATGGACGCCGGCAACATGCTCAAGCCCATGCTCGCCCGCGGCGAGCTGCGGATGGTCGGCGCCACCACCCTGGACGAGTACCGCGAGAACATCGAGAAGGACCCCGCGCTCGAGCGGCGCTTCCAGCAGGTGCTGGTGGGCGAGCCCAGCGTCGAGGACACGGTGACGATCCTGCGCGGTCTCAAGGACAAGTACGAGGCCCACCACAAGGTCACCATCACCGATGCCGCGCTGGTGGCGGCCGCGGCCCTGTCCTCGCGCTATATCTCCGGCCGGCAGCTGCCGGACAAGGCCATCGACCTGGTCGACGAGGCGGCCTCTCGTCAGCGCATGGAGCTGGACTCCTCGCCCGAGCAGCTGGACATCCTGCGCCGCCAGGTGGATCGGCTGAAGATGGAGGAGCTCGCGCTCGCCGGCAGCGAGGACCCGGGCAGCCTCGCCCAGCTGGAGTCCGTGCGCTCGCAGCTGGCCGACCGGACCGAGCAGATGGACGAGCTCTCTGCCCGCTGGGAGCGGGAGAAGGCCGGCCTGAACCTCGTCGGCGATCTCAAGGCGCAGCTCGAGCAGCTCCGCATGCAGGCCGATCGGGCGCAGCGTGACGGTGATCTGACCGCCGCCTCCAAGATCCTGTACGGGGACATCCCGGCGCTCAAGGAGCAGCTGCGCGATGCGGAGGAGCAGGAGTCCGACGAGCACAGCGAGCAGCAGCGGCCGATGGTCGCCGATCACGTGGGGCCCGATGACATCGCCGAGGTGGTCGAGGCCTGGACCGGGATCCCGTCCGGCCGGCTGCTGCAGGGCGAGACCGAGAAGCTGCTGCAGATGGAGCAGATCATCGGTCGGCGCCTGATCGGTCAGCAGCGGGCGGTCGCCGAGGTCTCGGACGCCGTGCGCCGGGCCCGGGCGGGGATCTCGGATCCGCACCGCCCCACCGGCTCCTTCCTGTTCCTCGGACCCACGGGCGTGGGCAAGACCGAGCTCGCCAAGGCCCTGGCCGAGTTCCTCTTCGACGACGAGCGGGCCATGATCCGCATCGACATGTCCGAGTACGGCGAGAAGCACACCGTCTCCCGGCTGGTCGGCGCGCCTCCGGGATATGTGGGCTACGACCAGGGCGGGCAGCTCACCGAGGCGGTGCGGCGCAGGCCGTACTCGGTGGTGCTGCTCGACGAGATCGAGAAGGCGCACCAGGACGTGTTCGACGTGCTGCTGCAGGTGCTCGACGACGGTCGGCTCACCGACGGTCAGGGACGGACCGTGGACTTCCGCTCCACGATCTTCATCCTCACCTCGAACCTCGGGGCCGTCGCCCTGCAGGACCAGACCCTCACCGAGAAGGAGAAGCACGATCGGGTGATGCAGGTGGTGCGGGCCTCGTTCAAGCCGGAGTTCCTCAACCGCCTGGACGACATCGTCATGTTCGACGCCCTGGATCGGGACGAGCTGGGCAGCATCGTCGCGCTGCAGGTCCAGGAGGTCGCCGAGCGTCTGCGGGAGCGCCGCATCACGCTGGCCGTGGAGGAGTCCGCCACCCGCTGGCTCGCTGCGGAGGGCTTCGACCCGCTGTACGGGGCGCGTCCGCTCAAGCGCCTGGTGCAGAAGGAGATCGGCGACGGTCTCGCCCGGCTGATCCTGCGCGGCGAGGTGCAGGACGGGCAGAGCGTCGCGGTCACCGTCGATGAGCGGGACCACGGCCTGCGGCTGGTCGTGGCCGGGGACGACGGCGAGGCGGAGCCCGCCCGGCGGGAGTGAGGCTCCCGGCCGGGGCGCATGCAGTGCCCCGGCCGGCGTCTCAGGCCTGCGGGTCCCAGGGCATCGGCGCGTACGTCCGGCGCAGGTCATAGTAGAACTCGGGATCGGTGAGCTCTTCCTGGGTCTGCTCCCAGCCCTGACCGACCTCGCGGAGCGACTCCTCCACCGTCCGGAGGGTCTCGGCGGATCCGGGACTGAACGGCTCCGTCAGATCAGCGCCGGTCCCGATCAGATCCGAGGCGGTGTCCGCGATGGCGGGGGCCGCGGTCGCGGTCAGGAGGTCCGCGGACATCCCGGCGTTCCTGAACAGCCCTCGTTCGAGGGCGCGGACCGCACCGCCCGCATCGCCCTCACCGATCTCGGAGAGCACCTCCCCACCGGTCTGGGCCACATTGGCCAGCCCGCGGTCCACGGCGGAGGTCACCTGCCCGAGCACGGACTTCTCCCCGAACATCACCCCGGAGAGGTCGTGCGGAACGCGGGCCAGGGAGACCAACGGCGTGAAGGCGCCGTAGCCGTTGTCCACGAGGGTGGTCTCCACCCGGTCGTACACCTCGCCGATCGCCTCATGGCCGCTCATCAGCGTCTGAGCGATCCCCACGATGGGGACGTCGCCCAGCAGGCCTTTGCGCTGCCGCTCCGCCTCGGCCAGGATCTCCGGGTCCAGGGCGAAATCCTCACCGTCCGGGAGCTCCGGTCGGTGCTTCGGGAAGGCGAACGGGTCCTCGGCCATGATGGGGACGCCGATCCCGGGCACGGGATCGCCCGCAGGCGGGCCGCTCAGGTCCGGCAGGTGATCGAAGTCCTCGAGGATCCAGGGCGGGGTGGCCCGCACGCCGAGCGGATCCCCGACCCCGGACCGGGCGGGGGACCCTTCCGCCTGGGAGCAGAGGTCCTGCTCCGCGGCCTCCTGCCCGAGCAGCTCCCCGAGCTCCCGGAGCCGCTCGATGAGATCGATGACGAACTCGACGAGGTCGAGGGTGCGCCGGCGGTGCTCCTCCGCGTCGGGGCCGCACCAGTCGGTGATGCGCGTGCACAGCGCCACCTGCTGGATCAGGGCTCGGAGCCGCTCGGCACGGGCATCGACGACGGTGGACAGCTCGGTCAGGCGCTCGGTCTCGCATCCCCAGAAAGTGTTCATGGCGCGACCGTAGGCACCCTCGGCCCCCGGCCACCGGACGATGCCGATGAATGTGGACGGCCCGGCCGTGGGGAGGAACCGTCCCCGTCGGGGGTCGCGGGCGACCGCGCACACGGTCAGGCCATGCTCACACCACGATGTTGACGATCTTCGGGGCGCGGATGATCAGCTTCCGGACGCTCTGACCCTCCAGCAGCTCCTGCACCCGTGCCTCGGCCATCACGGCCGCCTCCAGATCGGCCTCCGAGATCTCCGGGTCGACCTCGATGCGGTGGCGCACCTTGCCCTTGACCTGGACCACGCAGGTGACGCGCTCGGCCTTCAGCAGCTCCGGATCCGCGATCGGATAGGCGACGCGGGAGATGCTCCCGGTGTGCCCCAGTCGCGTCCACAGCTCCTCGGCCAGGTGCGGCGCGAACGGTGCCACCATCAGCACCAGCGGCTCGACCGCCTCCCGGGGCGCGGATCCGGTGGCGATCAGCCGCTTGGTCAGCTGGTTCACCAGTTCGATGAGCTTCGCGATCGCGGTGTTGAAGTGCATCCGCTCCATGTCGCGGACGACTCCGTCGATGGCGCGGTGGGTGGCCTGCAGCGTGGCGAGATCCGCGGGATCGTCGGAGAGGGTCAGGCGACCGGTCTCCTCATCGACCACCAGGCGCCACAGCCTCTGCAGGAAGCGCTGGGAGCCGACCACGGCACGGGTCTCCCACGGCCGGGACAGGTCCAGCGGGCCCATCGACATCTCGTACACGCGCAGCGTGTCCGCGCCGTACTCCTCGTACATGTCGTCGGGCGCCACCGCGTTCTTCAGGGACTTGCCCATCTTCCCGTACTCCTGGGTGACGCTCTCGCCCAGATAGGTGAAGGTGCCGTCGGGCTCGGCCACGACCTCTTCCGCCGGGACGTGCACGCCACGGGCATCGGTGTAGGCGAAGGCCTGGATGTAGCCCTGATTGAACAGCCGGTGGAACGGCTCCTGGCTGGAGACGTCCCCGCGGTCGAACAGCACCTTGTGCCAGAACCGGGCGTACAGCAGGTGCAGCACCGCGTGCTCCGCCCCGCCGACGTACAGGTCGACCCCGCCCACGCCGCCGTCCTCGCGGGCACCCAGCCAGTACTTCTCGTTCTCGGGGCGCACCAGGACCTCGTCCTCGGTGGGGTCGATGTAGCGCAGGTGGTACCAGGAGGATCCCGCCCACTGCGGCATCGAGTTCGTCTCGCGCAGGTAGCGCTTGGGACCCTGGCCCAGATCCAGCTCGACCTCGGCCCATTCCGTCGCGCGCGACAGCGGGGTCTGCGGCTCGGTGTCCGCATCCGTCGGGTCGAAGGTCGTGGGGGAGAAGTCCGCGACCTCCGGCAGGTCCACGGGCAGCATCGAGTCCGGCAGCGGGATCGGCACCTCGGGCGCGTCCGGGTCGTAGACGATGGGGAAGGGCTCACCCCAGTAGCGCTGGCGGGAGAACAGCCAGTCGCGCAGGCGGTAGGTGGTGCGGGCGCGGCCGAAGCCCTGCTCCTCGGCGTACGCGGTGGCCCGCTGCTTCGCCTCGTCCTTGTCCAGGCCGTTGAGATCCAGGCCGGCGCTGGCGGAGTTGATCTTCTCGCCCTCTCCGGTCCAGGCGCCGCCCTCGAAATCGGCGGGCGGGCGCACGGTGCGGATCACCGGCAGGTCGAAGCGGGCGGAGAACTCGAAGTCCCGCGCGTCCTCGGCCGGCACGGCCATGATCGCCCCGGTGCCGTACCCGGTGAGCACGTAGTCCGCGGTGAACACGGGCAGCTCACGGCCGTCCATGGGGTTCGTCGCGAACAGACCCGTGAACACCCCGGTCTTCTCGCGGTCGTCCGCTGTGCGCTCGTCCTCGTCCATCGAGGCCGCCCGGGCCTGGTAGGCGGCGACCGCAGCGCGCGGGCCCGGCGCCCCACCGGTCCAGGCCTCCCTGGTGCCGGCGGGCCACTGCTCCGGCAGTGCCGCGCCGTCAGCCAGCAGCGCGTGCTCGGGGGAGAGCACGCAGAAGGTCGCACCGAACAGGGTGTCGGCGCGGGTGGTGAACACGTCGAAGCTCGCCTCCCCGCCGTCCTCCAGCCCGGAGGCGCGGAAGGTCACCTGAGCGCCATGGCTGCGACCGATCCAGTTCCGCTGCATCGCCCGGATCGACTCCGGCCAGTCCACCCGGTCCAGATCCTCGAGCAGCCGGTCCGCGTAGACGGTGATGCGCATGTTCCACTGCCGCAGTCGGCGCGTGAACACCGGGAAGTTCCCGCGCTCGGAGCGTCCCTCGGCGGTGACCTCCTCGTTGGCCAGCACGGTGCCCAGACCGGGGCACCAGTTCACCGGGGTCTCGGAGATGTAGGTCAGGCGGAAGGAGTCCGCCAGCTGCGCGATCTCTTCCGCGGAGGCCGCAGGCACCTCGGCGGCGCTGCGGTCGGTCCACTCGGCGGGCAGCTCGATGCCCTGCCGGTCCGCGAGGACGAACGGGTCGACGGCGCCCGCGCGCAGTGCGTCCCGCAGCTCGGCGATCGGGCGCGCGCGGCCCGCGTCGCCGTCGGTGTTCGGCGCCTCGGGGTCGTACCAGGAGTCGAAGATGCGCAGGAAGATCCACTGCGTCCACTTCACGAACTCGGGATCCGTGGTCGAGAGCGACCGTCGCGGGTCATGGGACAGGCCCAGCCGGTGCAGCTGGCGGCGCATGGTGGCGATGTTCGCCTCGGTGGTGGTGCGCGGATGGGTCCCGGTCTGGACGGCGTACTGCTCGGCCGGCAGGCCGAAGGCGTCGTAGCCCATCGTGTACAGCACGTTCTTGCCCAGCATGCGCTGGTGGCGGGCGACCACGTCGGTCGCGATGTAGCCCAGGGGATGCCCCACGTGCAGGCCCGCCCCCGAGGGGTACGGGAACATGTCCATGATGTACATCTTCTCGGCGGCCGCGCCGCCCGAGGTGGCTGCGGCCTCCTCCAGCGACTCCGCCGAGCCCCGCAGCGCGCCGACGGGGTTGTCGGCGTGGAAGGTGCCGTCCTCGTCCCAGCGCTGCTGCCAGCGGCGCTCGATCTCGTCCGCCACGGCGGCGGTGTATCGGTGCGGGGCCTCGCTCATGGGGAATCGTCCTCCGAAGGATCAGTGCGGCAGATGCCGCCAGGCGTCTCGTGACATGAAAAAACCCTCGCGCAGGCGAGGGGAGCCGCATCGGTGCCTCACGTGTGCACCGCTCACGCTCTCAGGAGCGCGGGGTGGGCGCGGGCCTTGTCCGACGCGGCTGCATAAGCAGGAGCCGTCGAGTCACCCGGCCATCCTACCGCGCCGCGGACGGTGCCCCGGATCGGGGCCGGGCACCGGGGTCCCGCACGCCGAGCGCCCGCGCCTCGAGCACTCAGACCCCCAGCACGGCGGAGATCAGCAGCAGCACCAGCACGGTGCCGATCGTGGTGATCAGCACGGTGTCACGGGCGAGGTTCTCCGAGGCCCGGTAGCGGGCCGCCGCGACGTACACGTTCTGCGCCGTGGGCAGGGCGGCCATCACCACGACCTCGAACAGGGAGCTGCCGCGCAGGCCCAGCAGCAGCCCCACCCCCAGCGCGATCATCGGCATCAGCAGCAGCTTCGCGCTCGAGGCGAGGGCGATCAGCCCGCGATAGCCGTCGTCCTTCGCCAGCGGGCGCGAGCCGTACAGGGACAGCCCGTAGGCGAGCAGCATCGCCGGGATCGCCATGTTCGCGAACGAGCGCACGGGCTCCAGCGCCAGGTCCGGGATGCTCACCCCCGCCACCACCAGCAGCAGGCCCACGGCGGAGGCGATGATGGTCGGGTTGGCGACGATGCTGCGCAGCACGCCGGCAGCTCCGGGGGCGTCCTCCTCGGTGACCCGGTGCAGCACGAACAGGTACAGCGGCGTGTACACCGCCTGCTGGAACAGGATCACGGGCAGGGCGTGGGAGATGTCGCCCAGCACGTACAGGGCGATGGGGAAGCCCATGTTCGCCCCGTTGACCACCGAGCCGCTGATGGCGGTCATCACCAGGTCGGGCCCGCGGCGGGAGGTGAACAGGGACACCACGAGCAGCAGGATGCCGCCGGTGGCGAGACCCGAGATGCCGGCCACGGCCATCGGCAGCGAGAGCACCTCGCCCACATCGGACTCGAGCAGCCCCACCAGCACCAGGGCCGGTGAGGCGATGAAGAAGGTGGACCGGTTCAGCACGTAGCGGCCATGCGGTCCGAGCACACCGGTGCGGCCCACCACCCAGCCCGCGCCGATCATGGACCAGACGATGAAGAACCCGGCGAGGACTCCGGTCACAGCGGTGCGGAGGAGCGGAGGGCAGTCACCCGAGTGATCCTAGCGCGCCGGCGGAAAGGGCCTTCCCCCGGGGTCGTCACCCGGACCCGCGATCTCCGGCCGTGCGGTGTGTGACTGCCCGGTGCGCATCGGTGCGCACCCGGGGGAGTCACCGCATGCCGTGCGAGGTGCGACCGTCGATCTGGTCGGCCATGCCGGGGACCGGCTGGGCGCCGTCGGCGCCCAGTGCGACGATGCGGTTGTCGCGGTCCACGTGGACCACCCGGGGGCGATGGTCGGCGATCTCGGTCTCGTCCAGCTGCCCGTAGGCGATGATGATCACGAGGTCGCCGGGCGCCACCAGATGGGCCGCCGCGCCGTTGATGCCGATCACGCCGGTGCCGCGCTCGCCCTCGATCACGTAGGTGACCAGGCGGTGACCATTGGTGATGTCCACGATCGTGACCTGCTCGTTCTCGACCAGGCCTGCGGCCTCGGTGAGAACGGGGTCGATCGTGACCGAGCCGACGTAGTGCAGGTCTGCCTGCGTGACGGTGGCTCGGTGGATCTTCGAGGACATCAGAGTGCGCAACATCGCTTCCATTATCCCACTGATGGTCGATGCTGGATGATGGGGGTGTCCGTTTCGTCAGGAGGATCACCATGCCCAAGGCCCGTCGCCGCTCAGCTCACCGCTCCGAGCGGTTCGAGGACATGGCGCTGCCCGATGAGCTGCTGGGAGTCCTCGCCGGTCAGGGGCTCGAGCGCGCGTTCGAGATCCAGTCGGCGATCCTGCCCGACGCCCTCGCCGGGCGCGACGTGCTGGCACGGGCCGAGACCGGTTCCGGCAAGACGCTGGCGTTCACCCTGGCGATGACCGCCCGCTTCCGCGGCAGGAAGGTCCACAAGCGTCGGCCCCTGGGCGTGGTGCTGGTCCCCACGCGGGAGCTCGCCGTGCAGGTCGTGGACACCATCCACCCCTTCGCCCGGGCCGTGGGCACGTCCGCGCAGCTGGTCTCCGGCGGGATGAACATCGAGAAGCAGGCCGACGCCGTGGCCCGCGGGGTCGGGATCGTCGTCGCCACGCCGGGCCGCCTCATCGACCTCGCCGAGCGGGGAGCTCTCCAGCTGGATCTGGTGGAGACGACCGTCATCGACGAGGCCGACCACATGGCCGATCTCGGGTTCCTCCCCGACGTGCGGGACATCCTCGCCGCGATCCCGATGGGCACCCAGAAGATGCTCTTCTCCGCGACCCTGGACGGGCAGGTCGAGGGGATCGTCGACGCCTTCCTGGTCGATCCGGTCACTCACGAGACCACGCCGGTCACCGCCGCCGTGAAGACCATGGACCATCACGTGCTCGCGATCGCCCCCGAGGCCAAGCGGACGGTCACCGCCCAGCTCGGGGCCCGCACGGGCCGCACCCTGATGTTCACCCGCACCCAGCTGGGGGCCGAGCGCGTGGCGCAGGAGCTCATCGAGGTGGGGGTCCCCGCCGCGGCGCTGCACGGCAACAAGCAGCAGGGCCTGCGCACCAACGTGCTGGCCGGGTTCCGCGAGGGTGCCTTCCCGGTGCTGGTCGCGACCGACGTCGCCGCCCGGGGCCTGCACATCGACGACATCTCCATGGTGGTCCACGTCGATCCCTCCGACGACGTCAAGGAGTACGTGCACCGCTCGGGCCGCACCGCCCGCGCCGGCGCCGCCGGCAGCGTGGTCACGCTCGCACTGCCCCACCAGCTGCGCTCCTCGCGGCGCATCCTCGGTGAGGCGGAGGTCGAGCCCCGCTGGGTCGAAGACGTCACCTCCGCCGAGCATCCGGCACTCACCGAGCTCGGCGGCCGTGCCCCGGTCGGGGAGCCGGCTGCGGATCCGGCCGCGGTGAAGTACAAGGGTGCACCCCGCAAGCTCGACCTCACCAGGTCCCGTGGTGCCGATGCGCGCAAGGCGGACGAGCGCCGCGCGAACGAGGAGCGGCGCGCCTCCTGGGAGGAGGAGCCCGACGGTCGGGACCGGCGCGACGGGCAGGGGGGAACCGGCGGCGGCCGTGGCTCAGCAGCAGGCGGACGCGGCACCGCAGGTGGACGCGGCACGTCCGGCGGCGGCCGGGGCCGAGGTGCCGCGGCGGCGGGCTCGCGCCAGGGCGGGGCGCGCTCGCAGAGCGGTGGCGAGGGTCGAGGACGCTCCGCGAGCACCGGGAAGGGCCAGGGCCGCGGTCGCTCGGGCGCGCCGTCGCGCGCCCCGCGCCGCCGTGGCGGACGATGAGGAGACGAGCGGCCGCGCACTGACGAGCGGCCGGGACGCCGAGGAGGCACGCGATGAGCATCAGCACGTTCGACATGTTCAAGATCGGCATCGGACCGTCGAGCTCGCACACCGTGGGACCGATGCGCGCCGCGGCGATGTTCGCCCGGGAGGCGCTCGCGGACCCCGCGCTCGGAGCGCGCGTCGCGGACGTCGCGGTCCATCTGTACGGCTCGCTCGCGGCCACCGCCGCCGGCCACGGCACCCTGAACGCCGTGGTGATGGGGCTCGAGGGGGAGGACCCGGAGACCGTCGATCCCGTCGCCGGCCTCGAACGGGTCGCGCGGATCGAGGAGCAGGGCGGGCTGCGACTGGACGGGACGCTCCCGATCAGCCTGCGGCCCTCCTCGATCGTGCTGCATCCGCTGACCTTCCTGCCGCAGCACTCCAACGGGATGACCTTCCTCGCCCTGGACGACCGCGGCGAGGAGCTGCTGCGGCGGCCGATGTTCTCCGTCGGCGGCGGCTTCGTGGTCGACGAGGCGGACATGGAGCGGTCGATCGCCGAGGTCGCCGCCGAGGACGAGGGCAAGACCATCTTCACCACCGGGGACGAGCTTCTGCGGGTGTGCGAGGACCGGGGGATCTCCGTCTCCGAGGCGATGCTGATGCGGGAGCGGCAGTGGCGCAGCGACGAGGAGATCCGTGAGGGCCTGCTCACCATCTGGCGCGCCATGCACGACTGCATCGAGCGGGGCACCCGTACCGGCGGCACCCTTCCCGGTGGCCTCGAGGTCAAGCGTCGTGCCTCCTCCTGGTACGACTCGCTCTCGGCCGAGGACCCGGTGCGCCTGCCGATGAACGCTTTCGAGTGGGTCTCCCTCGCGGCGCTCGCGGTCAACGAGGAGAACGCCGCCGGGGGCCGTGTCGTCACCGCGCCCACGAACGGTGCGGCCGGCATCGTCCCGGCGGTGCTGTACTTCGCCACCACGTACATCGAGGGCGTGGATCCCGACGAGATCGCGGTGCGCTTCCTGCTCACCGCCGGGGCGATCGGCTCGCTGTACAAGGAGCACGCCTCGATCTCCGGCGCCGAGGTGGGCTGCCAGGGCGAGGTCGGCTCGGCCTGCTCGATGGCGGCGGCGGCCCTGTGCGAGGCGATGGGCGGCAAACCCGCCCAGGTGGAGAACGCCGCCGAGATCGCGATGGAGCACAACCTGGGCCTGACCTGCGACCCCATCGGCGGGCTGGTGCAGATCCCCTGCATCGAGCGCAACGCCATGGCAGCGGTCAAGGCGATCACCGCGGCCCGCTTCGCGCTGCGCGGCACCGGCGAGCACTTCGTGTCCCTGGACACGGTCATCGAGACCATGCGCCAGACCGGCAAGGACATGAACGAGCGCTACAAGGAGACCGCGATGGGCGGGCTCGCGGTCACCGCGGTCCCGGTCAGCGTGCCGGACTGCTGAGAACTGCTCATCCCGGTCCCGTCCGACGGGTCCCCGAGCGACGAAGACGCACTTCGCACGGCACCGAGGCCGGGCCCAGACGGTCCCGCACCAGCGACTGCAGCGACTCCGGGGTGGGGAGCGCGAGGTCGTCGGGCGCCGGCGCGAGCTCGACCTCCGCGATCGTGCGCATCCCGGTGCGCTCATCCCCGACCATCCGCAGGCGCGCCTGCGTCACGGCCGGATGGGCGCGCAGGACGCGCACCACCGCGCCCGGATCGGGCAGCATCGCCGACCTGGACAGCGCCCCCTCAGAGCTCCCGAGCACCTGCGTGATCACCCCGGCGGTGAGCGTTCCCGGATCGGTGACCAGCTCGCGCCCGCCGGTGAACGGGGTCCGGGCACGCAGGAGACCGTCGATCTCGCGCAGGTGCACCCCACGCAGCGGCCGGCCGTCGACCGCCAGCGGTCCGGTCGCATCGCTGCCGTAGACGTCGTGGACGCGGGCCCGGAACTGACGGGCGAGATCCGCGCGCAGGGCGGGGGAGAGGGCATCGGAGCCCGAGACCACGCGGGAGATGTGCAGCGGGCGACCGCGTCCCTGCTCCCGTTCCGCCAGCAGCAGGTCGCTCAGGTGCACGGGGATGCCGGAGAGCAGGTCCGGGCAGGCGCGATGCAGGAGCGCGATCCGCTCGGGCCCGGGCAGATGGCTGAGGTCCACCAGCGGTGCGCCGATCGCGAGGGCGCCCAGGGCGACCAGCAGGCCATGGCCGTGCACTCCGGGCGTGAGGCAGGCGACGCGGCGTCCCGGCCCCAGTCCGATGCGTCGGGCGAGATCGGACAGGGTCAGCAGCTGGGCAGGGGTGAGCGGTCCCCGTCGTTGCAGGCGGGGAGCGCCGGCGCCGCCGTCCGAGCGGTGCGTGAGCACGCCGTTGCCCGCCAGGACCGTGACCAGCACCTGCCGCAGCGGTGCGGTGGCCGGCAGACTGCTGAGGGCGGTGTGCGGCCGGCGCCGGCGACGCCGGTGCAGCTGCACCAGATCGAGCAGCTCGCCCGCATCCAGCGTGCCGTGGCAGTCCTCGAGGACGATCGTCCGGGGACGCAGGGCGACGCGGGCTCGCAGGACGGCCGCGGCGGGGAGCAGCTTCATCGCCGGCACCTCGCTGGGCTCACCACGAGCCCCGTCGGTACGCGCTGGGGTACAGCGCCGCATCGCGCACCCCGAGCTCGTGCGCGGCCCGCTGCGGCCACCCCGGCTCGCGCAGCGCGGCCCGGCCCACCGCGACGAAGTCCGCATCGCCGCGGTCCAGCACCGCCTGGGCACCGGTCGGCTCGGTGATCAGACCGACGGCGGCCACCGGCATCGTCACCGCGTCACGCAGGGTGCGGGCGAAGCCGACCTGGTACTCGGGACCGACGGCGATGTCAGCGATCACCGCGCCCCCGGTGGAGACGTGGAGGGCATCGACCCCGACCCCCTCGAGCTCCCGGGCGAGCTCGACCGACTGCTCGATGTCCCAGCCGCCGTCGATCCAGTCGGTCGCGCTGAGCCGCACGATGAGGGGACGGCCCGCCGGCCACTGCTCCCGCACCGCGGCGGCGATCTCGAGCGCGAGGCGGCGACGTCCCGGGCCGTCGCCGCCGTAGTCGTCGGTGCGGGTGTTCACCAGCGGGGAGAGGAACTCGTGGACCAGGTATCCGTGGGCGAAGTGCAGCTCGACCGCGTCGAAGCCGGCCTCCTCGGCACGCCGCGTCGCGGCGACGAAGTCCTCGACCACGCCGGCGATGTCCGCTGGGCTCAGCGCATCGGGCGCGTCGAGCCCCGGGAACGGGTCCGAGGTCGGGCCGACGGCGCGCCAGCCCGCGGCGAACTCCGGCACCGTGCCGCGCCGTCCGCGGAACCGGGGCAGCGCGGGCCAGGTCGAGGCCTTGCGGCCGGCATGGGCGAGCTGGACGGCGATCCTCGCGCCCTGGTCCTGGCAGAACCCGGTGATGCGGCGCCAGGCGGCGACCTGGGCGTGGTTCCACAGTCCGGTGTCCTGCGGGCTGATCCGTCCGTCGGCGGAGACGGCGGTGGCCTCGGTGATGATCAGACCGAAGCCGCCGGTGGCCCGCGCGCCCAGGTGCACCAGATGCCAGTCGGTGGGGATCCCGTCCTGCTCCTCCACCATGTACTGGCACATCGGGGCGAGCCAGATGCGGTTGCGGATCTCGAGCGCGCCCAGACGTGCCGGGGCCAGGAGGGCACGCGGGGCGTCTGCGGGATCGGGGACCATGGTCCCCTACGGTATCCGCCGCCACCGGCTCCTGCCTGCGCGTCCGTGGGTGGGTCCCGGAGGGCCGCGGATGCTCTGGCCGGCCCGGTACCGTCACGTCGAGGGCGTGCCCCGCGATGACCACGGAGTGCGACGGGGGCGCGTGACGTGCATCTCCTGCGATACGGTGTTCGCGTCCATCCGCCCCGGTGAGCCGGGGCCCGCGAAGCAGGAGCACTGATGTCTGACGACGCCGCCACCGGGATCGAGAACCTCTCCCAGGAGACTCGCACCTTCTCTCCCCCCACCGAGTTCGTCCAGAACGCGGTGGCCCGTCCCGCGATCTACGAGGAGGCCGAGCGGGACCATCTCGCGTTCTGGCGCTCACGGGCGAGCCTCCTGAGCTGGGAGACGCCCTTCACCGAGACCCTCGACTGGTCGAATCCGCCCTTCGCCCGCTGGTTCGCCGACGGCACCCTGAACGTCGCCTACAACTGCGTGGACCGCCACGTCGAGTCCGGCCACGGCGAGCAGGTCGCCCTGCTGGCCGAGTACGAGGACGGCTCCGACGCCACCTTCACCTACGCCGATGTCAAGGACGAGATCTCGAAGATGGCGAACGTCCTCGCCGATCTCGGGGTGAAGACCGGCGACCGGGTCGCGATCTACATGCCGATGATCCCCGAGGCGGTGTTCGCGATGCTGGCCTGCGCCCGCATCGGCGCCCCCCACTCGGTGGTGTTCGGCGGCTTCAGCGCCGAGGCGCTGCGCTCCCGCATCGAGGACGCCGAGGCGCGCGTGGTCATCACGGCGGACGGCCAGAACCGCCGCGGCAAGCAGCTGCCGCTCAAGCCCGCGGTCGACGACGCGCTCGCCGGTGGTGGAAAGAGCGTCGAGAAGGTCCTGGTGGTGCGCCGCACCGGCGGCGACGTCGAGTGGACCGAGGGCCGTGACGTGTGGTGGCACGAGGCGCGCGAGAGCGCCTCGGCCGAGCACGCCCCGGTGGCGGTGGAGGCGGAGCATCCGCTGTTCATCCTGTACACCTCGGGCACCACCGGCAAGCCCAAGGGCATCATCCACACCACCGGCGGGTACCTCACCCAGGCCGCGTACACCCATCGGAACGTCTTCGACCTCAAGCCGTCCTCGGACGTCTTCTGGTGCACGGCGGACGTCGGCTGGGTCACCGGCCACACCTACGTGGTCTACGGCCCCATGGCCAACCGCTCCACCCAGGTCATCTACGAGGGCACCCCGGACTTCCCGCATCAGGGCCGCTGGTGGGAGATCATCGAGAAGCACAAGGTCTCGCTGTTCTACTCCTCGCCCACCGCGATCCGCTCCGCGATGAAGTGGGGCGAGGACATCCCCGCGAAGTACGACCTGTCCTCGCTGCGCCTGCTGGGCAGCGTCGGCGAGGCGATCAACCCCGAGGCATGGATGTGGTACCGCCGCGTCATCGGCGGCGATCGCTGCCCCATCGTGGACACCTGGTGGCAGACGGAGACCGGGTCGATCATGATCTCCCCGCTGCCGGGCATCACCGACACCAAGCCGGGCTCCGCGCAGGTCGCACTGCCCGGCATCAGCGCGGATGTGGTCAACGACGCCGGGAAGTCGGTCGCGAACGGCGAGGGCGGCTACCTGGTGCTGGATCAGCCGTGGCCGGGCATGCTGCGCGGCATCTGGGGCGACCCGGAGCGGTTCAAGGAGACCTACTGGTCGCGCTTCGAGGGCCTGTACTTCGCCGGCGACGGCGCCAAGCGTGACGACGACGGCGACATCTGGCTGCTCGGCCGGGTGGACGACGTCATGAACGTCTCCGGGCACCGCCTGTCGACCATGGAGATCGAGTCCGCGCTGGTCAGCCACGACTGGGTCGCCGAGGCCGCCGTGGTCGGGGCGAACGACGAGACCACCGGGCAGTCCCCGGTCGCCTTCGTGATCCTGCGCGGAGGCAACGACGAGGAGCTCGCCGAAGCCGGCGGCGACGAGAAGATCTCCGAGCTGCTGCGCGCCCATGTGGGCAAGGAGATCGGCCCGATCGCCAAGCCGAAGAAGGTCCTCCTGGTCACCGAGCTGCCCAAGACCCGGTCCGGGAAGATCATGCGGCGGCTGCTGCGGGACGTGGCCGAGAACCGTCAGGTGGGCGACACCCAGACCCTCGCCGACGCCTCGGTGATGGATCTGATCCAGGAGGGGCTCTCCGGCAAGAGCTGAGCCGGACGTCGCGGGCCGGGCCCCGCGGCGTGACAGCGGGGCGGGCGCTGCGGTCGATGACCGCGGCGCCCGCCCCTTTGAGGCGCGACCGGGACGGCGCCTCAGCGGGTGATGTCGATGGTCCCGAGCTCGGAGTCCACGGTGAGGGTGCCGACCGCCTCGCCGGCGCCATCGGACAGGCCCGGTGCCGTGTGCACCTCGCCGAGCTGGGACTCGGCCCGGATCTGCCACCGTGCGGTGCCCGGCACCGCGACCTCGACATCGCCGAGGTCGGTGGTGATGGAGACCTGACCCGCGGCATCCGTGGGCAGCAGCAGGTCGACGTCGCCGACCCCGGCGGCGAGCTCGATGGTGGCGGGGGCGGGGGAGTCGAGCTCGAGGTCGATGTTCCCGGCCTCGGTGGTCGCGCTCACCCCGTCGGGGGCCGAGAGCGGTCCCAGGCGGAGGTCGCCCGCGGTGCTGTGTGCATCCAGCGAGAGGAGATCACCGTCGACGAGCACGTCACCGACATCGGTGTGCACGGCGAGCGCGAGCTCCAGACCGGTCGGGACGAGCAGCAGCACGTCCCGGGTGCCGTCCGACCACGGCGGGCTGAAGGAGCGGGTGGGCTGACGGACCTCCACCGTCGTCCGGTCGGCGCCCGTGGTCTGTGTGACCCGGGCCGGCACCTGGGCGTCGGCGGCCGGGAGCGTCGTGGCGCCCGGTGCGACCAGGGCGAGGGTCAGCTCATCGACATCCCCGGAGGGCAGCACGCGCACGGTGCCGATGCCGGAGGTCAGGGTCAACGCCGCGGGGCTGCCGAGCTCGGAGATCGCGGGCACCGCGGTGAAGCCGCGTCCGGCGAGCCAGGTCGCGGTCGAGAGCAGCGCGAGTCCCAGTACCACCAGGAGCACGATCGCAGCGCCCACCAGCGTGGTGGCGCGGCGCAGGCGGCGGTCGCCGTCGGGCGAGGGCGGCAGGCGGTGGCCGGGGATGAACAGGGGCGCCGGTGCGGAGGGCGGAGCCTGCGCGGTGCCCGGGTGCCGCCCCATGCCCGCATCCGACGCCGTCTGCGGCAGAGGACCTGCGTCCGCCATCATCGCTCCTCGGATTCCAGGTAGCGCAGCACTGCCATCACGCGGCGGTTCTCCCCGTCCACCGGTGGCAGGTCGAGCTTGGTCAGGACCGAGGAGATGTGCTTCTCGACGCTGCCGGCGGAGACGAACAGGGTGTCGGCGATCGCCTGGTTGGACCGCCCCTGGGCCATCAGCGACAGCACCTCGCGCTCGCGCGGGGTCAGGCCCTCGAGGGTCCGGCGGCGCCTCGAGCGGACGAAGATCTGCTGGACCACTTCGGGGTCCAGCCAGGTGCCGCCGGCTCCCACATCGGCCACCACCTCGAGGAAGTCCTCCACATCGGCGACGCGATCCTTGAGGACGTAGCCCAGGCCCCGCGGGGAGTCGGCGATGAGATCGGAGGCGTAGCGCTCCTCGACGTACTGCGAGAGCACCATCAGCGCCACCTCCGGATCCTGGCGACGGATCAGCATCGCGGCCCGCACGCCCTCGTCGGTGAAGGTCGGCGGCATCCGCACGTCGACCACCGCGAGGTCGGGCCGGTGACGGGAGATGGCGGAGACCAGGGCCGTGCCGTCGCCGACGGCGGCGACCACCTCGTGCCCCGCCTCGGTCAGCAGCCGTTCGAGACCTGCGCGCAGCAGCACGGCATCATCGGCGATCACGATCCTCATCGGGACGTCTCCTCGGTGGTGGGCCGGGCCAGGGCCCGGTCGGCGGTCGGCCCGCTGGTCAGGGGGATCTCGGCGTGGAGGTCGGTGCCGACGCCGGGCGGGCTGGACAGCTCGAGCACGCCGCCGGTGGCGCGGACCCGGTCGGTGAGCCCGGCCAGCCCGGTCGAGAGCCCGTCGCGGTGGACCCGCGCCCCGCCGCGCCCATCGTCCCGGATCCGCACGTGCAGCACCTCCGGGCCCCGGGTGACGGTGACCTCGGCCCGGGTCGCCCCGGCGTGCTTGGCGATGTTGGTCAGCGCTTCGGCGACCACGAAATAGGCCACCGCCTCCCGCTCCCGATCCAGCACCGGCCCCTCGGCGGTGCTCAGGTCCACCTCCAGCCCGACCGGGATCCGCGAGCGGGCGGCCAGTGCCGACAGCGCCGCGTCCAGGCCCCGATCGGTGAGCACGGCGGGGTGGATGCCGCGGGCCAGCTGGCGCAGGTCCGTCATCACGGCCTTCGCCTCCGCATGCGCGTCACCGACCAGCCGTTCGGCACGGTCGGGGTCGGCCCGGATCGCGCTCCGGGCGATGCTGAGCGTCATCGCGAGGGTGACCAGGCGCGGCTGGACGCCGTCGTGGAGGTCGCGCTCGATCCGCAGCCGCTCCTGGGCGGCGGCGTCGACGGCGCCCTGGCGCCGTTCGGCCAGCTCGGCGACCTGCTCGCGCAGATCGTCCTCCGAGCCGGAGATCAGGACGCGGGCGAGTCCTCGATCGGCCAGCGCCCCCAGGCCGAGCATCACCGCGGCCAGCAGCACGCTGACCGAGGCGAGCACCGCGAGAGCGACTCGCGACAGCTCCCGCGACCCCAGCTCCACCGGACCGTGGACGAGGGAGATCTCCGCGCCCTTCCAGCCGCACCACAGCAGCGCCACGAAGGCGAGGAAGAACAGGCCGGTGACCAGGATCGCCAGGTGGTGATGCAGGACCCCGCGCCAGAACGCACCGGTCCCGAGCTCGTACCAGCGGTTCTGCAGCCAGCCCGCGGCACCCCGGCGGCGGGAGCGGCGCTGGGCCGGCAGGATCACCCGCAGGCCGTGGATGGCGACCGCTCGGCGCCGCTCGATGCGCGCGATCAGCTGCATCAGCAGCAGCCAGGGGAGCAGCAGCAGGAGACCGCTGCCCAGGGCCGGCAGTGTGCTGATCCCCGCCACGAGCAGTGCCATGCTGACCCAGAACCAGGTGCACAGCAGCAGCCCGCCGACCGCCACCGAGGCGATCGAGGCGGGGGACAGCCGAGGGCGCGGTCGGTCCCCGTGCCCGGTGAGGGAGTCGGTCATGCCTTGACAGTAGGCCCCGCGAGGGAACCTCTCCCACCGGGTCCGCCCTCCGGGGATGTGGGGGAAATCCCCCATGCGGCGAGGATCCGTGACGCACATCCGTGGTCATTCAGCGGGATGCGGCGGACAGATGCGGTTCAATGGGGAGATGAGCAGTGACGCCATTCCTTCCGACGATTCCCTCGATCCCGCCGTCGACGCCGGATCCTCCGCCGATGGCGAGGACCGCGGCACCCTGCGCGATGTCGCGAACTCCCTGGGCATCTCCAGCGCGGTCGCGCTGCGTGCCCTGCGCGGCTCCGACGAGATCAAGCCCCAGATGGCACGACGGGTGAGAGAGACCGCCGAACGGCTCCGCTTCCCGCTCGAGGAGCTCAGCGGCGAGACCGAGCATCGCGGCGTCGTCGCCGTCCTGGTCAACACGATGCGCAACACCTGGATCTCCGATCTGGTCCGCGCCATCCGCATCGAGCTGGCGGCCACCGGGCGCACCGCCGTGGTGGTCCCGACCCGGCGCCGGATCCCCGAGTACCCGGTCGCCGCCGACACCGATGCGATCGAGGACCTGGTCCACCTCGGGGTGGACGGCTTCCTGATGGTCTCGGACCTGGCGGACATGGACCACGTGCTCGAATCCACCGCCGGCCGTCCCTTCGTCGGCATCGGCTGCTCGAAGAGCTTCACCGGCCGGTTCGACACCGTCCGCATCGACGACGAGGTCGGCCAGGGGCTCCTGGTCGACCACCTCGTCGGACTCGGCCACCGCGAGATCGCGCACGTGGGCGGGGTCGGTGCGGCCGTCGCCCGGGAGCGGGCGGACGCCTTCCGCTCGGCGATGGCGCGTCACGGCCTCGACGAACTGGCCCGGGTCGAGCCCGGCGACTTCACCGAGCAGGTCGGCCAGACCGCCGGCTCGATGCTGCTGCGCGGCAGCCAGGTCCCCACCGCCGTCACCTGTGCCAACGACGTCACCGCGGTCGGGGTGCTCTCCGCCGCCCGCGACGCAGGCCACTCCGTGCCCGAGGAGCTCGCGGTGGCCGGCTACGGCAACACCTCGCTGGCGTCCTCCGGGGTCTCCCAGCTCACCAGCGTCGACCCCAACTCCGACCGCCTCGGAGCACTCGCCGCCCAGTTCCTCGTCGAGCGCGTCTCCGGCCACGAGGGCACGACCCGTGACGTGGCCGTGGCACCCTCGATCGTGGTGCGCCGCTCCACCTCTGCGGGGCCCCGCCCCGAGTCCACCCGGCGCAAGCGGGTCTCCGTCGACTGATCGTCGACGGCTCCGAGCGTCCGACCTGCGAACGATCTTCTCCCTGCGATAGGCTCCGACCATGATCAACACCACGAACGACCCGAGTACGCCGCCCACCCAGCGGTCCATCGGCGAGCTCGTCCAGTCCATCCGCGACGAGCTCCTCGGTGTCGTCCACCACGAGATCGACATCGCGAAGAAGGAGGTCACCGCCCTCGCGGTCAAGGCCGGCATCATCGCCGCCTGCGCGGCGGTGCTGCTGTTCCTCCTGCTCTCGGCCTGGGTGATGCTGCTGTTCGCGGCGGCCACCGGGCTCCAGGCGCTGGGGCTGCCGTACTGGGCGGCGTACCTGATCGTCGCGGGCGTCTTCGTCGTCATCAGCGCCATCCTCGGACTGGTCGCGTTCCTGGTCTCGAAGAAGCTCAAGGCACCCGAGACCACGATCGAGACCGCGCAGTCGGCGGTCCAGGCGGTCCAGGGCAAGCGTCGTCACAATGCCGTCTCCTACGACGACACCTTCGAGGAGCTCTACGGCAAGCAGGTCAGCGCCCGCACGGAGTGAGAGTCCACCGGGGTGACAGCAGCGGCGGAGGCTGACCGCACCGCCGAGCGTCCGAGCTCCACGCGCGCCGTGGACCGTCGGTCGTCCCACCTGGCAGTACCCTGGGGCACGTGACTCTCCATCTGCACGACACCGCCACCCGCACCACCGCACCGCTGATCCCGGTGCGCGAGGGGGCGGTGTCGTTGTATGTCTGCGGTCCCACCACGCAGGGAGCCCCTCACCTGGGTCATCTGCGCACCTTCCTCGCCTTCGACGTGCTGGTGCGCTGGCTCGAGCGCAGCGGTCTCGACGTCACCCACATCCGCAACGTCACCGACATCGACGACAAGATCCTGGTGAAGTCCGCCGAGGCGGGAGACCAGTGGTGGGCCTGGTCACTCCGCTTCGAGCGTGAGTTCCAGGACGTGCTGGACCGCATCGGCAACCGCCGTCCGTCCTACGAGCCGCGCGCCACCGGGCACGTCCCGGAGATGGTCGAGCTGATGCAGCGGCTCATCGAGCGTGGCCACGCCTATGCGGACGGGAACGGTTCGGTCTACTTCGACGTCGCCTCCCACCCGGACTACGGCGCGCTGACGCGCCAGTCCCTCGAGGACATGCAGGACGCCGGTGAGGAGAGGGAGCCCGGAAAGCGGGACCGCCGCGACTTCGCGCTGTGGAAGGCCGCCCGGTCCACGGAGCCGGACACCGCCTCCTGGGACACCCCCTTCGGCCGCGGCCGGCCGGGCTGGCACCTCGAGTGCTCCGCCATGAGCCGCAAGTACCTGGGCGAGACCTTCGACATCCATGCCGGAGGTCTGGATCTGCGCTTCCCGCACCACGAGAACGAGCAGGCGCAGTCCCATGCCGCCGGCTACGGCTTCGCCCGTCGTTGGATGCACTCCGGCGTGCTCACCGTGGACGGGCTGAAGATGGGCAAGAGCCTGGACAACTTCGTCACCGCTGCCCGTGCGCTCGCCGAACACCCCACCCCCGCGGTGCGGCTCGCGCTGGTCAGCGGGCACTACCGCGCCACGGTCGAGTACAACGCGACCGCGATGGCCGAGGCGGAGACCGTCTGGGAGCGCTTCCGCGCGACCGCGGTCCGGGCCGCCCAGCGGCTCGGCCCGCACCCCCTCGCCGCTGTCGATGCAGAGCTGGCCGCGGTGGAGCTGCCCGAGGACTTCGTCGCCGCGATGGATGACGACCTCACCGTCCCGGAGGCGCTCGCCGTCATCCATCGTGAGCAGTCCACGCTCAACACGCTGCTGGCCGCGGGGGGCGCTGCGGACCCGGAGGAGATCTCCGGCTCCCTGGGACGGCTCCGGGCGATGCTCGACGTGCTGGGGCTGGACCCCCTCGGCGAGCAGTGGGGGCAGGCCGACGGCACCGCCGAGGGCGCGCACGAGGCGCTGGACGCACTGATCACCGCGCAGTTGGCCGCCCGGGAGGCGGCACGCGCGCAGAAGGACTGGGCCCGGGCGGATGCGCTGCGCGATGCGCTGAGCGAGGCCGGGATCCGCATCGAGGATGGGGCCGACGGCGCCCGCTGGACCCTCGTGAACCGAGACTGAGCAGGACTGAGGAGACGAACGATGGCAGGGAACAGCGCGCGCCGCGGTGCGGTGCGCAAGGGCAAGAAGGGCGCGACCGTCGGTTCCGGCGGTGTGCGTCGCCGTGCGCTCGAGGGCAAGGGACCGACTCCGAAGGCCGAGGACCGTCCGAACCACAAGGCGTACAAGGGCGCCTCGTCCTCCGCAGGCACCGCTCCGCGGCGCGGCGGCGGGGGCAAGGGAGTGCGGAAGACGCCCGGCAGCGACCAGGTCGCCGGCCGCAACGCGGTGCTCGAGGCGCTGCGTGAGGAGGTGCCCGCCACCCGGCTGACGGTGATGGTCCGCCTGGAGACCGACGAGCGGGTGGGCGAGATCATGCGCCTGGCCACCGCCCGTGGCCTGCCGGTCGCGGAGGCCTCGCGCACAGATCTGGACCGCATGACCGATCACGCCGTCCACCAGGGCGTGGCGCTGACCATCCCGCCGTACGAGTACGCGGAGGTCGACGAGCTGCTGCGGATCGCCGCGGACCGCTTCGAGCCACCGCTGCTGGTCGCCCTGGACGGCATCACCGACCCCCGCAACCTGGGCGCGATCCTGCGTTCGGCCGACGCCTTCGGAGCCCATGGCGTGATCCTGCCGGAGCGCCGCAGCGTCTCGATGACCGCGAGCGTATGGAAGGTCGCCGCCGGTGCGGCCGGTCGGGTCCGCGTCGCGCAGGTCACGAATCTCAACCGGACCCTGACCTCGCTGAAGGAGAAGGACGTGTTCGTGCTGGGCCTCGATGCCGAGGGCGACGTCACCACCCGCGGGCTCGAGCTGGGCACCCAGCCGACCGCGCTCGTCGTCGGGGCCGAGGGCAAGGGGCTGTCCCGCCTGGCCCGCGAGATCAGCGACCAGGTGGTGTCGATCCCGATGGCCGGGCGCTCAGAGTCGCTGAACGCCTCGGTCGCGGCCGCGATCGCCCTCTACGAGATCTCCGGCGTGCGCGAGGGCCAGGGCCTGGGCTGATCGACGTGCTGGCGAGGGACGAGCCGGGAGGAGAGCAGCGGGTCAGCGGGGCTGATCGACGTGCTGGCGAGGGACGAGCCGGGAGGAGAGCAGCGGGTCAGCGGGGCTGATCGACGTGCTGGCGAGGGACGAGCCGGGAGGAGAGCAGCGGGTCAGCGGGGCTGATCGACGTGCTGGCGAGGGACGAGCCGGGAGGAGAGCAGCGGGTCAGCGGGGCTGTGCGGGCCCCGGTGCCGGCTCCGACTGCGGCACGGTCGGCGCCGCGATCGCCCGTCCGTTCAGCGTGCGCACCGGGATGGTCACGTACGGCAGGGTCAGCTGGATGATCGGGCCGAGCCCGAGCGCGTAGACCACCGTGGCGACGCCGAGCGCTCCACCCAGCAGCGTCCCGGTGATCAGGACGATCACCTCGAGCACGATGCGGACCGGCCCGACGGGCCGATTCAGCACCCGGCCCAGCCCTGTCATCAGCCCGTCGCGGGGCCCCGCCCCGAGCTGGGCGCCGATGTAGACCGCGCCGCTGATGCCGTTGAGGACCACCCCCAGGAGCATCATCGCCACGGCGAGGGGGAGCCCGCGGGCCTCGGGCAGCACCAGCATGCCCAGGTCGATGCTCACCCCCACCCAGATCGCATTCGCGATCGTCCCGATCCCGATCCGTTCGCGCAACGGCAGGAAGAGCAGCAGCACCACGAAGCTCACGCTGACGCTGAGCGTGCCGACGGTGAGGTCGAGCCGATCGGCGAGGGCTGTGTGCAGGACGTCCCACGGTGCCCCGCCCAGGCCGGACTCCAGCAGCAGCGCGAGGGAGAATCCGAACCCGGTCAGCCCCACCATCATCTGGAGGGCCCGCAGCGGCAGCCGATCCACGCCCAGCTGGTCACGCAGGCTGAGGTTGTCCAGGCGGGCGGCCGACGGTCGAGGATCGCGGGTCATGGAATCGGAGAGCTCCTCTCGGGAGTCCTGAGCGTCCACGAGACTCAGGAATCGAAGATCGGCAGCGCCGAGGTCTCGGTGGTCACCAGGGACTTCTCATCCGGCCGGTGGATGAGGACGTTGAGGATGTAGTGGCGCACGGTCTCGTCGAGGCTGACGTCATGGCCCTGCTTCTCGGACAGGAACCACTTGTGCTCGAGGATCTCATGGAAGAACTCGGGGGGCTCGAGCTTGGAGCGCATGGACCGGGGGACCGCGCGCACCACCGGCTCGTACTGCCGCTGGAGCCACTCGTGCGCCACGAACTCCTCGTCCTCGAGCTGCTGTTCGGTGTCGGCGCGATACTGATCGAGGTCGTTGAGCAGCCGGCGGGCCTGGTTCTCCTGGGCATCGATCCCGGTCAGCCGCATCAGCCGGCGCGCATGGTGCCCCGCGTCGACGACCTTCGGCATGATCGACAGCGTGGTGCCGTCGAGGTCGGTGGTGATCTCCAGCTCCCCCACGTCGAAGCCCAGCTCGTTGAGCTTCTCGATCCGGGCGGAGACCCTCCAGCGCTCGTCGGCGGAGAACCGTTCGCGGGAGGTGAGCGTCTCCCACAGCTCCTCGTAGCGGGAGATCAGGTCGTCGCCGACCGCGACCGGATCGGCCTCGGGATCGAACATGTCACCGGCCTGCAGGTCCATCAGCTCGCCGATGATGTTGGTGCGTGCCAGGTCGAGGTCGTAGTGGCGCTGACCGGTGGAGAGCTGCTCGTGGAGGGAACCGGTCTCGACGTCGACGAGGTAGGCGGCGAAGGCACCGGCATCGCGACGGAAGAGCGTGTTGGACAGGGAGACGTCACCCCAGTAGAAGCCCTCCAGGTGCAGACGCACCAGCAGCACCGCGAGCGCGTCGAGCAGGCGATGGGCGGTGTCCGGGCGCGAGACCTGGCTGAACACGGCGCGGTAGGGCAGGGAGAACTGCAGATGGCGCGTGATCAGCACCGCGTCGAGCTCCTCGCCCGACGGTGTGGTCCGGCCGGAGACGACGGCGAAGGACTCCACGGCGGGAATCTCCAGGCGGCCCAGCACCCGCAGCATCTCGTACTCGCGCTGCGCGAGGGCGTGGGAGATCTCCTTGAGGGCGAGGACGCGGCCCGAGACGCGTGCGAAGCGCACGACGTGACGGGAGATGCCGCGGGGGAGGGCGGCGAGGATCTCGTCGGGCCACTGCTCGAGCGGCGTCTCCCACGGCAGGTCCAGCAGGGCCGGATCTGCGCGGGAAGCGGTGATCTCCAGAGGTGCCATGGGGCCATTGTCTCCTGAGCCGAGGAGCTTCGCACCGTCGGGACGAGAATTCACGTCATCTCGACGCGAAGGTCACCTCGGGCCTGTGCCTGTGCCTGTGGTCGTCGAGAGGCGGAACGACGGCGACGGGCGCCCGGCAGAAGCCGGACGCCCGTCGCGCAGTGCCGCGGAGGTGGTCAGTCGCCGAGGCGCTGGCCGCTCTTCGTGTCGAACAGGTGCGCGTGCTCCGGGGAGGGGCGGAAGTACACCGTCTCGCCCTTGCTCGGAGGACGGCGGGCGTCGACCCGGGCGATGAACGGCTTGTCCGTCTCCTCGCTTCCGGCACGACGGCCGTAGATGAACGCATCGGCGCCGAGCTCCTCGACGAGGTCGACCTCGATGGCGAGACCATGGTCGTCGGAGGCGATCTCCAGGTCCTCGGGACGCACACCCACGGTGACCTTCGTCTGATCGGTCTCCGAGAGGGTGGAGCGGTCGACGGGGATGACCGCGCCGCCGAACTCGACGCCCTGATCGGTCAGCGGGGCCTCGAACAGGTTCATGGCCGGGGAGCCGATGAATCCCGCGACGAACACGTTGTTGGGGTGGTCGTACATGCGGCGCGGGGGATCGATCTGCTGCAGGACGCCGCGATCGAGCACCGCCACACGGTCACCCATCGTCATCGCCTCGGTCTGGTCGTGGGTGACGTAGACCGTGGTGACGCCGAGACGACGCTGCAGCGAGGCGATCTGGGTACGGGTGGACACGCGCAGCTTGGCGTCGAGGTTCGACAGCGGCTCGTCCATGAGGAACACCTGGGGCGAGCGGACGATGGCGCGGCCCATGGCGACACGCTGACGCTGACCGCCGGAGAGTGCCTTCGGCTTGCGATCCAGGTACTCGGAGAGGTCCAGGATCTCGGCGGCGTCCTCGACGCGCTTGCGGATCTCGGCCTTGGGCTTGCCGGCGATCTTCAGGGCGAAGCCCATGTTGTCGGCGACGCTCATGTGCGGGTACAGCGCGTAGTTCTGGAACACCATCGCGATGTCACGATCCTTCGGCGGGACGTCGGTGACGTCGCGATCGCCGATCAGGATGCGGCCGGCGTCGATCTCCTCGAGACCGGCGAGCATGCGCAGGGAGGTCGACTTGCCGCAACCGGAGGGGCCGACGAAGACGAGGAACTCGCCGTCACCGATCTCGATGTCGAGGCTGTCGACGGCGGGGCGCTCCTGGCCCGGGTAGACGCGGGATGCGTTGTCGAACGTGACTGTTGCCATGGTGGTTCTCCTTCACCGGCAGGTACGTGCCGGACGGTCCGTTGTGAAGTGATGAGCGGCCGGTTCGAGGTCGTTCCCACAGGAGGTGCTTCTTCGCACCGGCTCGGGGAAGTGTAGCGCAGCTCTCCTCTGTGCGGGCGATGCCGCACGGCGCGTCTCACCTGTCGGGACCGACTTCTGAGGCGTGGAACCGCCGGGCGCGGTGGAGGCTGCGGGATACTGGCGTGGTGGACATCAACGAGCTGACCCGGAAGATCCTCGATCGTCGTGCGAAGGAGGGCGATCCGCTGCGGATCGTGCAGGCCGGGCACCCCGCCCTGCGGCGCCGTGCGGTGCCCGCCCGCGGACGGATCGACATCGAGCTGCTGTGCGAGCTGGCCGAGGCGATGACCGCGACGATGCGCGCAGCGCCGGGGGTGGGGCTGGCCGCCCCTCAGGTGGGACTCCCGCTGAGCTTCTACGTGGTCGAGGACGGCTTCGCCAGCGAGCCGGGCGAGGACGCGGACGACGATCTGCTCGAGCGGCGCCCGCTCGCGCTGCGTGCGCTGCTGGATCCGGTGCTGGAGCCGCTCGGGACGCAGCGGGTCTTCGCCTTCGAGGGGTGCCTCTCCGTCGACGGCTGGCAGTCGATCGTCCCGCGTGCGCGCCGGGTGCGACTGAGTGCGGTGGAGCTGCTGCGGGACGGCCGACTGGTGGAGGTCGAGGAGGAGCACCTGGGCTGGACCGCGCGGATCCTCCAGCACGAGACCGACCATCTGGCCGGGACCCTGTGCCATGACGTGTCCGTGCCCCGCTCCTTCATCGACGCCGCGTACACCGGACACTACGGCGACCTCTCCGAGGCGGTCCGTCGCCTCGGGCTGACCGGTGAGATCGCCGACCTCGCCCCGGGCGAGGTGGTGACCGGCTGATCGACGTGCTGTGACTCTTCTATGTCTGTCAAACCGGCTGGAGTTGCCGGGCGGCTTGGTTGAGGAGTCGGTAGACATGGCGGGCGAGGTATCGCTTGAGGATGCGACGCACGTCGCGAGTGCTGTGGCGCTCGTCGACATGCGTCGCGATGTAGTCCCGGGTCCGCTGATCGTGCTGGGAACGGTTCAGGATCACGCTGTAGAGAGCTCTGTTCAGTTGCCTGTCGCCGTACCGGTTCAGCCGGTGTTTGTTGGTCTTGCCCGAGGCTGCCGGCAGCGGGCTCACGCCCGCGAGGGAGGCGAATGCGGCCTCGTCCCGGACGCGTCCGGGATGAGACCAGGCCACGTAGCAGACCGCGGCGTTGACGGGCCCGAATCCGGTCTCCTCGGTCAGTGCGGCGGCAGGGCAGGAGCCGACGAGGTCGCGTAGCTCGCGCTCGTTGGCCTTGATCCGCTGGCCGAGATCTCGGATCTGCCGGGCCCGGTCGCGGGCATACCGCCGCGCGACAGCCAGGGCGATGTCCTCCCGGCGCT
Source organism: Brachybacterium vulturis (assembly GCF_002407185.1). Lineage (NCBI taxonomy): Bacteria > Bacillati > Actinomycetota > Actinomycetes > Micrococcales > Dermabacteraceae > Brachybacterium > Brachybacterium vulturis. Next base: position 2,924,799 of record NZ_CP023563.1, on the reverse strand, counting down.
CGCGCCATGCCGTCATGGTCTCGAGCTGGGCCTTGGTCAGCGAACGACGCGCGTCGATACCCAGGTCCTGGGTCCGCAACAGGGCGGTCAACGCATTGATCGCCGCGGTCCGCTCCCGAGTCATGTGGTCTCGCGCGGTCAGAAGGATCTGGAGCGCGCTGCGGATCCCCTCGAACGCGCGGGGGTGTCGGAGATGGTCGATCGCCAGGGGCAATGTCGAGCGGGCGATCTGCTGGGCATCCAGGGGATCGGACTTTCCGGCCGGGGCTTGGGCGCGTTTGTCCATCCGCGGCGCTTCGACCACGACGTACCCCGTGCCGGTCACGCGGGAGGTGAGTTGCGCCCCGTAGGCCGCGCAGCCTTCGATCACCCACAAGGTCCCGAGGTCACCGTCGGTGCGACGAGAGGCCCAGGCGATCGCGCGGTCCAGGCCCGGACCGGTGGTGGGAAACTCGCGCGAATGCAGCAGCGCGCCGGTATCGGCCGCCAGAATCGCGTAGGTGTGGGTGCGGGAGTGGGTGTCGACGCCTATCACGTAGGGATGGACGTCTGCGACGATGGGCATGGCGGTGGTCCTTCCTTCAGCCAGGTCAAGGGCACGACCGTCGACGGTCGGCACCGGCCTGGGGATGGATCACTTCGAGGCAACTCTGTGATGAGTCACGACCCTCCGGGACGAGGGACGGACAATCTTCTGATCAGGCCATTGCAGTGGACCAGGACGGTGCCGGCCGCCCCACACCATCGCGGACAAGTCACAGCAAGAGCATCCACACGGAGCCAGAGGCACGATGAGTCACGCGACAGCGCGGAACGGTCGACACCAGCCTGCCAGCCAGTCCCAGACCAGCCACCAACGATCCTCACAGAGGGACGAACGGTAGGAGAGCAGCCAGCGGGCGCCGGCTGATCGACGTGCTGTGACGGACGAACGGTAGGAGAGCGGCCAATGAGCGCCGGCTCGAGCTCCTGGCCCAGCCCTCAGGCCGGGCACGGTCCGACGCTGTACCTTGACCCTGATCACGACCCGACAGAACGGAGCAGACGGTGGCCCAGAGCGACCAGAGCACCCCGCCCATCCCGCAGAGCGAGCTGACCGAGGACGGTGAGTTCATCGAACAGCTCGACGAGCGCTGGCTCTCGGTGCTCGACGCCGCGCTGAGGGTGCAGGCGCCGCTCGCTCGCAGCTATGTGGAGAAGCTGCGGGAGAAGCACCCGGAGGCGACCGACCGCCAGCTGCTGGAGCACGTCACCCAGCGGTTCGTCGGCCTCACCACGGCCACCGGCGCGGGCATCGGCGGCGTCGCGGCGCTGCCGGGGCTGGGCACGGTGGCCGCGCTCGGCCTGACCATCGGCGAGGGGGTGTCCTTCGCGGAGGCGTGCGCCTTCCTCACGCTTGCCGCGGCGGATATCCACGGAGTGGACATGGCGGCGCCCAGCACCCGCCGCCTGGTCCTGATGGGGGTGCTCAGCGGTGAGCGCGGCACCGAGATCATCGCCAAGGCGATGGGCCGGCGGGGCCTGCAGTGGAACATCGTGCTCGGGGGCCGGGCCGGCTTCCTGCCAGGCCTGGTCAGCACGCAGATCTCCCGGTACGTGCGGCGCCGCGTCGTGGCGCGCGCCGGCAGGCTCTGGCTCGCGCGGCTGCTGCCCTTCGGCATCGGCGCCGTGCTCGGCGGGCTCGGCGCCCGGGCGGTCGCCCGCTCCGTGGTCGAGGCGATGCTGGAGATCTTCGCGCACGGCGCGACGCTCGAGGGTGAGCTCACCGATCAGCGGGGAGAGCTCGCGGGCAGAGCGGTTCCGCCGGCCGGCTGACGGTCGCCCGACGGTCCTGCGCACGACGGCGCGGTGCACGGAGGGCCGGTCCCCGCGGGGACCGGCTCTCCGTGCGGGGTGGGGACCCGGTCCGCGAGGGACCGCTCCGGGAGCTCAGACCTCCAGGGTGAAGTCGTTGGCGTGCTCCGTGCCGACGGCGCGCTGGTAGGAGCGGCGGATCTCCGCCTCCGCATCGCTGCGGCCCTCCCAGTGCGCGCCCTCGACGCTCTTGCCGGGCTCGAGGTCCTTGTAGACCTCGAAGAAGTGCTGGATCTCCAGGCGGTGGAACTCGGAGACGTCGGTCAGCTCCTGGCGTCGCACCTGACGCTGGTCCCCGACGGGCACCGCGATGATCTTGTCGTCGCCGCCGGCCTCGTCGCGCATGCGGAACATGCCCAGCGCGCGGCAGCGGATCAGGCAGCCCGGGAAGGTGGGTTCCTCGAGCAGCACCAGGCAGTCCAGCGGATCGCCGTCCTCGCCGAGGGTCCCTTCGATGAATCCGTAGTCGTCCGGGTAGCGGGTGGCGGTGAACAGCATCCGGTCGAGCCGGATGCGTCCGTTGTGGTGGTCCACCTCATACTTGTTCCGATTTCCCCGAGGGATCTCGATGGTCACGTCGAATTCCACGACACCGCTCCATTGCTCGGGCCCCGTAGGCCACTGGTAAAGACCTCGACACCATATCGTGGGGACCATGGGAGCGAGCGCCACCGAGCAGATCTGGCGCACCACCGCGATCGTGATGTGCGCGGCGGTGCCGACGAGCTTCTATGTGCTCGGAGATATCACGGACGCCTTCCCCGGCGTCCTCACCGTGCAGAGCTCGGCGGAGGGCCCGAGCTTCGGACCGCGCGCGGTCGCCGAGGATTGGGAACGGGTCGCGGCGGAGGAATCCGTGCCGACCTCGGTCCCGGGCGTGGCCCCGGTGGATCCGGCTGACCTCGAAGAACGCATGGCTGCCCCAGCGGACCTGCCGGTGGTCGCCGGAGGCTTGGCGTTCAGCGTCGTCGCTGCCGAGACCGGAGGGACCCTCGCCGAGCGCGATGCCGGCACCGCGCTGGTGCCCGCCTCGACCCTGAAGCTGCTCACCGCCGCCGCGGTGCTGCGCGAATACAGCGGGGATGAGGTCCTGTACACCCGAGCCGCCGTCCAGGACGGTGTGATCACCCTGGTCGGCGGCGGTGACATGACTCTCAGCGAGGACGATCTGCGCGAGCTCGCGACCGGGGCGGCGGCGCTGGCTGCGGAGCAGGGCACCAGCGAGGTCTCCGTGGCCCTGGACGACAGCTATCTCGACGGCGGCCCCAACCCGGCCTGGGGGAACAACGGCCGGGACGGCGGCTGGGTGACCCCCACCGCCTCCCTCGCCCTGGAGGAGGGATGGCTCGACGGCGAGCAGTACGGCCCCAAATCGGCCACCCCGGCCCGGGACGCCGCCGCACGCTTCGCCGAGCTGCTCCGCGAGGCCGGGCTCACGGTCGCCGACGAGATCACCGGTGCCCGGGCGCCGGAGGAGGCGCCGACGGTCGAGATCCACTCCGAGACGCTCGCCGAGCTGGTGCGCCACACCCTGCTGATCTCCGACAACACCACCGCCGAGCTGCTCGCGCATCTGGTGGCCCTCGCCCACGGCGCGGAGACCACCCCGGTCGCGGCCGCCGCCGCGGTCGAGGCGGAGATCCGGGAGCTCGCCGCGGAGATCGGGGTCGCGCCGGAGGCGGTCGCCTCCCTCGAGATCCGTGACGGCTCCGGGCTCTCCCGGCAGAACCGGGTGTCGCCCGCCCTGCTCTCGGCGGTCCTGGCCGAGGTGGCCTCCGGAGAGGTGCCCGCTCTCGAGCAGATCCTCTTCGACGTGCCCATCGCGGGACTGTCCGGCACCCTGGCCGACCGTTTCGATGCGGAGGGGACCGAGGATGCGAGCGGTCTCGTGCGCGGCAAGACCGGCTACCTCGGAGGTGCGGCGACCCTGGCCGGCGTGACGGTGCTGCCCGACGGTCGGACCGTCGGCTACTCGATCGCGGTGCACGGCTTCGACGGCGTCGACGCGGTCGCCGCCCGCGCAGCGGTCGACCAGGTCGCCGCCGAGATGGTGCAGGTGGACTGATGCCCGGACCTCCCCCCGTCGTCGCCCGCTCCCGCACCGCCGTCCGCGCCGCGCTGACCACCCGGCTCGCGCTGCTCGCCGACGACACCGCCGTCGGCCGGACGGCGCCGCGGGTGCTGGTCGGCCTCAGCGGGGGAGCGGACTCCCTCGCACTGCTGGCCACCACCGTCTGGGTGGCCTCACGGATGGGCCTGGAGACCGAGGCGGCGATCGTCGACCATGGCCTGCAGGAGGGCTCCGCGCAGGTCTCGGAGCGGGCGCTGGTCCAGGCGCAGCAGCTCGGCGCCGAGGCGCGGATCCTGCGCGTCACGGTGGACGCCCAGGCGTCCGGCGGACTCGAGAACGCCGCTCGCACGGTGCGGCACGAGGCGCTCGAGACGCTGCGTGAGGAGCGCGGAGCGCTCGCACTGCTGATGGCCCACACCCTCGACGACCAGGCCGAACAGGTGCTGATGGGGCTGGCGCGCGGTGGTGGGCCCCGCTCCCTGGCCGGGATCCCCCGCGCCCGCGGCGCCCTGCTGCGGCCGTTCCTGGGCAGCGGGCGGGACGAGTCCACCGCCCTGCGCCGGGCCGACACCGAGGAGATCTGCCGCCTGCACGACCTGCACTGGTGGGAGGACCCGATGAACGCCGACGAGACGCTGCTGCGCTCCCGGGTGCGCCATCGGGCCCTGCCGCTGCTGCGGGAGATCCTCGGGGAGCACCTCGACGAGAACCTCGCCCGCACCGCCGATCTGGTGGGCCCCGACGCCGATCACCTCGACGCCGAGGCGACCGCGCTGGCGGACTCGCTGCGCCGCGACGGCGGCGAGCTCCGCGAGGAGCGGGACCTGCTGCTGCTGGACGTCCATGCGCTGGCGGCCGCCCCCGGCCCGCTGCGCACCCGGATCCTGCGCGACGCCTCACGTTCCGCTGACCGCGCAAAACGCCGGGGCTCCGACCCGGGGTCCTCGAAGTCCCTGCTCCGACGGCAGGTGCTGGCGATCGATGCCCTGGTGGTCTCATGGCACGGTCAGGCAGCCGTGCCCGTTCCGGGTAGGATCGAGGTCGCTCGCCGCGACGGCCTGTTGGTGTGGCGCCGCATCGATTCGTGAACCGCGGCTCGCGCACCCCACCACGTTCCATGGAGGAGATCCGCGTGCCCCAGACGCACCCCCACCCCGATGTCGACCGCGTGCTGCTGGACGAGCAGCAGATCCGCGAACGGCTCGCCGAGCTCGGAGAGCAGATCGCCGAGGACTATGCGGACGAACCGCCGATCCTGGTCGGCGTCCTCAAGGGGGCGGTGATGGTGATGGCGGATCTCGCACGTCAGATCGACCTCAAGGTCGAGATGGACTGGATGGCGGTCTCCTCCTACGGCTCGGGCACGAAGTCCTCGGGCGTCGTGCGCATCCTCAAGGACCTCTCCGGGGACATCACCGGCCGCAACGTGCTGATCGTCGAGGACATCATCGACTCCGGCCTGACCCTGAAGTGGCTGCTGTCCAACCTCCGCTCCCGCGGCCCCAAGAGCGTCGAGATCGCGGCCCTGCTGCGCAAGCCCGACGCCGCACGCGTCGACATCGACGTGAAGTACATCGGCTTCGACATCCCGAACGAGTTCGTGATCGGCTACGGCCTCGACTTCGCCGAGAACTACCGCAACCTCCCCTACGTGGGCGTGCTCTTGCGCTCGATCTACGAGGACTGATCCCGTGGCAGATTCCGCCAAGAACCCCAAGAGCTCGGGCAGCAAGAAGCGTCGTCCCTTCTCCGGGCTCGCCCTCTGGATCATCATCGCCCTGCTCCTGGGCATGGCCATGTTCTCCCTGTTCGGGCGGGACGGCTACGAGCAGATCGACACCCAGCAGGGCCTCGAGCTGCTGCAGGGCAGCACCGTCGAGCAGGCCAAGATCATCGACGGCAATCAGCAGCGCGTCGACCTGGTCCTGTCCGAGGACTTCGTCGACGGCGAGGAGAGCAAGGGCACCCAGGTGCGCTTCTCCTACGTCGATGCCCGCGGCGAGGAGATCGTGCAGGCCGTCGCGGAGGCGGCTCCCGAGAAGGGCTTCACCGACGAGATCGCCAGCAGCTCCTGGTGGTCCTCGCTCCTGCTCACCTTCCTGCCCCTGCTGCTCTTCATCGGCCTGTTCTGGTTCCTGATCATGAACGCCCAGGGCGGCGGCAAGGCGATGCAGTTCGGCAAGTCCAAGGCGAAGCTGTTCAACAAGGAGGCCCCGAAGGTCACCTTCACGGACGTCGCCGGTGCCGAGGAAGCCGTCGAGGAGCTCGACGAGATCAAGCAGTTCCTGGTCGACCCCGGCCGCTACCAGGCCGTCGGCGCGAAGATCCCCAAGGGCGTGCTGCTCTACGGCCCGCCCGGCACCGGCAAGACCCTGCTCGCCAAGGCCGTGGCCGGCGAGGCGAACGTGCCCTTCTACTCGATCTCCGGCTCCGACTTCGTGGAGATGTTCGTGGGCGTCGGCGCCAGCCGTGTGCGCGACCTGTTCAACACTGCGAAGGAGAACGCACCGGCGATCATCTTCATCGACGAGATCGACGCCGTCGGCCGCCATCGCGGCGCCGGCATGGGCGGCGGGCACGACGAGCGCGAGCAGACGCTGAACCAGATGCTGGTGGAGATGGACGGGTTCGACGAGAACCAGAACGTCATCCTCATCGCCGCCACCAACCGTGTGGACATCCTGGATCCGGCACTGCTGCGCCCCGGTCGCTTCGACCGTCAGATCGGCGTCGAGGCACCGGACATGAAGGGTCGCCTGCACATCCTCGGCGTGCACTCCAAGGGCAAGCCGCTGGCGCACGATGTCGATCTCGAGCACGTCGCCAAGCGCACCATCGGCATGTCCGGCGCCGACCTCGCCAACGTGCTGAACGAGGCGGCCCTGCTCACCGCCCGCTCCGGCAATCAGATCATCGACAACCGCGCCCTGGACGAGGCCATCGACCGCGTCTCCATGGGCCCGCAGCGGTACTCGAAGGTGATGACCGAGCGCGAGCGCCAGATGACCGCGTACCACGAGGGCGGGCACGCCCTGGTCGCGGCGGCGATGAACAACTCCGCCCCGGTCACCAAGGTGACGATCCTGCCGCGCGGCCGGGCCGGCGGCTACACCATGGTGGTGCCCACCCAGGATCGCAACTACCAGTCCCGCAACGAGCTGCTGGACCGGCTCGCCTACGCGATGGGCGGCTACGCGGTGGAGGAGAGCATCTTCCACGACGTCACCACCGGGCCCAGCTCGGACCTGCAGAACGCGACCAAGATCGCGCGCGCCATGGTGATGCAGCTGGGCATGAGCGTGACCGTCGGCCAGGTGGCTCTCTCGGGCGAACAGGATGAGGTCTTCGTCGGCATGCAGCAGGGGCAGCCCCCCCGCTTCAGCGCCGAGACCGCGAGCCTGGTCGACCAGGAGGTCCGCGAGCTGCTGGACACCGCGCTGGACGAGGCCTGGTCGGTGATCGTGGAGAACCGCCACGTGCTGGACCACCTGGTCGATGAGCTGCTGGAGCGGGAGACCCTGAACGAGCACGAGCTCGCCGAGATCTTCCGGGACGTGAAGAAGCAGCCGCCGCGCGACGTGTGGGTCTCGAGCTCCGAGCGTCCCGCACTGGCCGCGCCCTCGGCCGGCAGCACCACCACCGCGACGGGGACCGAGTCCCACGACGCCGGCGAGCCGCTCCAGCCGAACCCGCCCGAGCTGCCCCACCCGGGTGGTGACGACCCGCAGATCCCCGGCGCCCCGCACAGCGGCGAGCCAGGACCGGGCGGTGGCGGCTACGGCGGCGGCTACGGGTACGACACCGGCGACGGGACGGGGCGCTGAGATGGCCGTGGACCAGCCCCGCATCGAGGCCGCCGTCCGGGAGATCCTCTCCGCGATCGGCGAGGACCCGGACCGTGACGGCCTGCAGCAGACGCCGGCGCGGGTGGCCCGGATGTACACCGAGGTCTTCCAGGGCCTGCAGCAGGATGCGAGCGTCCCGCTGTCGACGACCTTCGACATCGATCACCAGGAGCTCGTGCTGGTGCGCGACATCGCGTTCTACTCGATGTGCGAGCACCATCTGCTGCCCTTCCACGGTGCCGCCCACATCGGATACATCCCCGGCGGGGGAGTGGTCACCGGTCTGAGCAAGCTCGCGCGGCTGGTGAACGTCTACGCCCAGCGCCCTCAGGTGCAGGAGCGACTGACCTCCCAGATCGTCGACGCACTGATGGACGAGCTCGGCGCCAGCGGGGCGATCGTCGTGATCGAGGCCGAGCACATGTGCATGTCGATGCGGGGTGTGCGTGCGGCCGGGGCCCGCACGGTGACCAGCGCGGTGCGGGGCATGCTGCGGGAGAACGCCAGCACCCGCGGCGAGGCCATGGCGCTCCTGCACGGGTCATGAGCGTCCGGGCCATGAGCACAGCGAGCAGTCCGCTCCGCCGCCCCGCCGGGCTCCCGGACCGCCTGGACGGTGAGGGCACGCTGGTGATGGGCGTCCTGAACGTCACTCCGGACTCCTTCTCCGACGGCGGTGCGCACGACGCCCCGCCCGCCGCGATCGCGCATGGCCGGCGCCTGGTGGCCCAGGGGGCCGCGATCGTCGACGTCGGCGGGGAGTCGACCCGGCCCGGTGCCCCGCGCGTGGACGAGGACGAGGAGCTGCGCCGGGTGCTGCCGGTCGTCTCGGCGCTGGCCGCCGAGGATGTCGTGGTCAGCGTGGACACCATGCGCGCCGCCGTCGCCGCGGCGAGCGTCGAGGCGGGCGCCCTGATCGTCAACGACGTCTCCGCCGGGCGCGCGGACGTGGACATGGGCGGCGAGGCGGCACGGCTCCGCACCCGCCTGGGCACCCCGCCGGTGTTCATCGCGATGCACTGGCGCGGCCACAGCGACGTGATGAACGAGCTGGCCCTCTACGAGGACGTGGCGCGCGACAGCGCGGCCGAGCTCGCCGAGCGCCTCGCGGCGCTGCGCGAGGCGGGGGTCGAGGACCGCTTCCTCGTCGTGGACCCCGGTCTGGGATTCTCCAAGACGGGGGAGCAGAACTGGGAGGTGCTGGCGGGCTGGGACGCGATCGCCTCCCATGATCTGCCGATCCTCATCGGCGCCTCCCGCAAGCGCTTCGTGGGCGCCCTCGGTGTGGACCGTGATCTTGCGACCGCGGCGATCAGCGCCTACAGCGCCGAGCACGGCGCGTGGGCGGTGCGGGTGCATGAGGTCGCCTCCTCCGTCGCCGCGGTGCGGGTCGGCGACAGGCTGCGCCGGAGCATCCGCCGATGAACGCGGAGAGGGGAGGGCCGGTCGTCGGCCCGGAGCGTCTGGACCGCATCGAGGTGACCGGGATCCGCGCCTGGGGCCATCACGGGGTGCTGGAGGCGGAGACGCAGCTCGGTCAGCAGTTCCTCGCCGATATCACCCTCCACCTGGCCACCGGACCGGCGGGCCGCACCGATGCGCTCTCGCGCACCGTGAACTACGCCGAGGTGGCGCACGCCGTCCACGAGGAGCTCACCGGCGGCCCTCATGCGCTGGTCGAGACCCTCGCGGAGCGGATCGCCCAGCGGATCCTCACCGACACCGGCCATCCGCTGGTGCGTCGGGTCGGGGTCCGGATCCACAAGCCGGCCGCACCGGTCGGGCTGCCCGTCGGCGACGTCACCGTGAGCATCCAGCGGGACGCCGCCGGGGTCGACGCGGTGCTCGCGCTCGGCACCAACCTCGGTGACCGCGCCCGGCACCTCCACGGCGCGCTCGAGCTGCTGGCCGGGACGGACGGCATCGAGGTGGAGTGGACCGCTCCGGTGCTGGAGACCGCTCCCGTCGGCGGCCCGGCGGACCAGGGCGCGTTCCTGAACTCCGTGATCGGGGTGCGCACGAGCCTGGGCCCGTTCGGGCTGCTCGAGGCGGCGCAGCGCGCGGAGCACGCCGCCCGCCGCGAACGGCTGGTGCGCTGGGGGCCGCGCACCCTCGACGTGGATGTGATCACCTACGGCGACTGGACCAGCGCGGACGAGGCCCTCGTCGTGCCGCATCCGCGCGCCCACCTGCGCGCCTTCGTGCTGGCCCCCTGGCACGCCGCGCGTCCCGACGCCGAGCTGCCGGGGCACGGCCCGATCGGCGCACTGCTGGCGACCGCCGAGGATCGCGAGGGGCTGCGTCCCGGCCCCGAGGTCGAGGGGTACGGGATCTTGTGAGACCCCTGAACGTGCCGGTCCTGGTGCTGATCCTCGTGGTCGGTGCAGGCTTCGGGGCGCAGATGCTGGAGGCCCTGGCCGCCCGCGGCCATGCCCTGCCGATCGCCGGCTGGCTCACCACGGTGGTGCTGCTGGTGCTGGGCGCTGTGCTGCTGCTGTTCGGCCTGCCGCTGCGGCGCTACATGCTCGAGAGCGCCGAGCGCAGCGAGCATCCGAGCTTCGCCCCGCGCCGCCACCAGATCGACCTGCCCACCGCCTATCGCACCGTGCTGCTCGCCCGGGCCTGTGCCTACACCGGGGCCGTGGTCGGCGGGATCTTCGTCGGGCAGGCGCTGTTCCTGCTCCTGACGGGCACCGGGGATCCGTGGCGGGGGATCCTGCCCACCGCGGCGGCCGCTCTCGCCGGGATCGTGCTGGGGGTGCTGGGCGTGGTCGTCGAGCGCTGGGGCCAGCTGCCGCCCGATGACGGGGACGGGACCCGTGAGCGGGCGGGGGCCGGCAGCTGAGCCGGGGGACGGCCGCCGATCGTCGACCTTCGGCGGATCCGGCGCCGACCCTGCGCAGGATGCGAACGGGCCCGGAGATGACACGATGGTGCCCATGAGCTCCACCCCTGATCCCGCCGCGCCGACCGTCCCGGCCATCGCGTCGGACCCCGTGCCGGGCACGCCGCGGGCCACCGCGCCGCCGGCCGGCCCCGATGCCGGGGCGCCCCGTCCGGCGCTGCCGGACGATCCCGAGGGGCTGCTCGGCGCGGGCGCCCTGCGGCCGGTCTCGACCTCGCTGATCCCTGCCCGCTACGTGGCGGGCATCGTCGGCGACGTGATCTGGGCGCTGATGATCGCCGGCGCGATCACGGCGGCCGCGCTGACCGGGATGTGGTGGCTCGCCGCACTGGGCCTGCTGCCGCTGCTGATCCTGCTCCAGCACCTGCTGCTCACGCCGCGCCGGGTGCGGGCCATCGGCTATCTCGACGCCGAGGAGGACCTCACCATCGCCAGCGGCATCATGTTCCGCTCCGTCCAGACCATCCCGTACGGCCGGGTGCAGTCGGTGAAGATCGACGAGGGACCGGTGGATCGTCGGTACGGGCTCGCGAAGCTGACGGTGAGCACGGCCAACGGCGCCTCGACCGTCGTCCTGCCGGGACTGCCGAAGGCGGAGGCGGAACGCCTGCGCGCGCTGCTGACCGCTCGTGGCATCGAGACCATGGCGGCGCTGTGAGCACCCCCGATCACGGTGCCGCCGAGTCCGACTCCCCGTCCGCGCCGGCTCCCGCCGCCGAGCCCGGATCCACGGCCGCGCGCCGCCGCACCCACCCGATCACCCCGTTGGTGACCGGATGGAAGATCGTGGTGGGCGTCATCGCCGTGCTCACCGCACAGAACATCGCCCGCCTGGCCGAGGACTTCACCGTGATGCGCGCCCTGATCGGGATGGGCGTGCTGGTGGTGGTCGTCGTGATCGCCATCGTCCTCTCGGCGCTCAGCTGGTGGTTCACCACCTATGCGGTCGACGAGGCCGGGGTCTCCCTGCACCGCGGCATGATCAGCCGGTCACAGGAGTACGCCCCCCGTGCCCGCATCGAGTCGGTCTCGGTCGAGCGGCCGCTGCTGGCGCGCCTGCTGGGCCTGGCGAAGGTGCGGGTCGAGGTCGCCGGCGGCGGTGACTCCTACCTCGACATCGAGTACATCCGCTCCGGGGACGCCGAGCAGCTGCGCCGCGGCATCCTCGACGTCGCCGCGCTCGATGCCCCGGCACGGGAGCCGGATCGGGACCCGGCGGCCGGCTCGGAGGCGGCCTCGCCGGCGGGGGATCGGCGAGCTCCGTCGCAGGCCCCGGCAGCAGCCGACCCGCGGGCGGGTGCGGAGGGACCGGCCGGACACCCGCGGGAGGGATTCCTCCACGATGACGTCACCGACGGGGAGCTGATCGCGCAGATCCCGACCCGGCGCCTGGTCCATTCGCTGCTGCGCGACCCGGGCTTCCTCCTCAGCATCCTCGTGGGCGTCGTCGGCGTGCTGGCGGCGATCGGCCTGACGATCTGGCAGGACGGCGTGTCCTTCGCGATCCTGGTGGCCCTGCTGCCCACCGCGATCGCGATCCCGAAGTACGTCTTCGGCCGCATCGAGTCCGGGTGGGGCTTCGTCTCCCGCATCACCGAGCGCGGCCTGCGGATGCGGCGCGGGCTGGCCAACACCCGCACCGACAACATCGCCGCGGGGCGCATCCAGCGCTTCGCGCTGCGCCGGCCGCTGCTGTGGCGCGGGCCCGACTGGACCGGGGTCAGCGTCACCGTCGCCGGCATCGAGGACAGCGAGGAGAACGGGGCCGCGCACGTGCTGCCGGTCGGCACCCGCGAGGAGCTGCGGGCGACGCTCGGCCACCTGGCCGCGCCGCTGGGCACCCCGGACGATCCCGGGACCATCGAGCATCTGCTCTCCGCTCCGGCCCGGGAGATCGACGGGCTGCGCACGCCGGTCCGCGGCTTCTGGATCGCCCGACGGACCCGCGTGGCGGTGCTCCTGCCGGGGGCGCTGATCCAGCGCAGCGGGATCCTCACGCGGCACCTGGAGATCATCCCCCGGGAACGGCTCCAGGGCCTCACCGTCCAGGACGGCCCCTTCGCCCGGAAGCTGGGGGTCCTGGACCTGCAGGTCGGCGTCGCCGGCGAGACCATGCAGCTGTCGGACCTTCCCCGCCGTGACGTCCTCGCGCTCCACGCCGTGCTCGCCCGCGACGCCGCCACCCTGCGCCGCTATCGGGACCGGGAGCACTGGCCGCAGCCCGCACTGGCGATCGGCGGCGCCCCGGCGGGACCGGCCGGGGGACCGCAGTGACCCCGCCGCGGCTGGGCATCGGGGTGATCGGAGCGGGCCGGGTGGGGGCCGTGCTCGGCGCCGCGCTGCGCGCCGAGGGCCACGCGATCACCGGCGCCTACGCCGTCTCCGACGCCTCCCGGGACCGCGCCGCCGCGCTGCTCCCGGGCGTGCCGCTGCTCGACGTCCCCGCCCTCGTCGAACGCAGCGAGATGCTCCTGCTGGCGGTGCCCGACGACCAGCTGGCACCGCTGGCCGCCGGCATCGCGGCGACCGGCATGGTCCCCGGCGGGCAGCTGGTCGTGCACACCTCCGGACGCTTCGGCACCGAGGTGCTGGCGCCGCTGGCGCGGGCAGGCAGTGCGACCCTCGCCCTGCACCCCGCGATGACCTTCACCGGCACCCGGTCCGACCTCGCTCGCCTGATCGGCTGCCCGATGGGGATCACCGCCCCGCCCGAGCTGCTGCCCGTCGCCGCCGCCCTCGCGGTCGAGCTCGGCGGCGAGTCCGTGGTGATCGCCGAGGGCGACCGACCGCTCTACCACGCCGGTCTCGCACACGCCGCCAACCACCTCGTCGTGCTCGTGGACCAGGCGCGCGAGGCCCTGTCCCGGCTGGGGATCGAGGACCCCGGAGCCTATCTGCGCCCGCTGCTGGAGGCCGCGCTGGACGAGTCCCTGCGCCACGGTGCGAAGGCGCTGACCGGGCCCGTCGTGCGGGGGGACGCCGGCACCGTCGGCGCGCACCTCGACGCGCTGGCGGACCTCGACGCCACCGGGACGCCGGGGGAGCGGGGCGATGTCTCCGACACCTACCGGGCGCTGGCGCTGGCGGCGCTGTCCCGTGCCAGACTCCCGGAGGACACCCGGGAGAGGATCCGGGTGCTGCTGGAGGCCCGGCCGCCGAGGGAGGACGAGGCATGACCCAGGACCCGCCGCGCGAGGACGCCGGCCCCGCAGCCACGAGGCTCATCACCACCAGGGCCGAGCTGCGCGCACGGCGCGCCGCGATGGACGGCACCGTCGCCGCGGTGCTCACCATGGGAGCGCTGCACGCCGGCCACCTGGCGCTGGTCGAACGGGCCCGGGAGCTCGCCGACCACGTGATCCTCACCGACTTCGTCAACCCCCTCCAGTTCGGCCCCGGCGAGGACTACGAGGCCTACCCGCGCACCCTCGAGCAGGATCTGGCCCTGGTCGACGGGCTCGTCGACGTGGTCTTCGCTCCGTCGGTCCAGGAGCTGTACCCGGTGCTGCCGCCGATGGTCTCGGTCACCGCCGGTGCGGCGGGCAGGATCCTCGAAGGGGCGGCGCGGCCCGGCCACTTCGACGGCGTGGTGACCGTGGTGGCCAAGCTGCTGCAGCTGACGGCCCCGCACCTCAGCGTGTTCGGGCGCAAGGACGCCCAGCAGCTGGCGATCATCCAGCGCCTGGTCGGCGACCTCGACCTGCCGGTGCGGATCGAGCCCGTCGAGATCCAGCGCGAGCCGTCGGGCCTGGCCCGCTCCAGCCGCAACGCCTATCTCGGCGAGGCGGGCCGGGAGCAGGCGCTGGCCCTGTCCCGCACGATCGCCGCCGCGCGTGCCGCCGCGCCCTCGGCGGGAGCGATCCGGTCCGTGCTGCGCGAAGCCCTCGAGCGTGCCGAGATCGACTGGGACTACGCCCATGCCCTGGACCCGGCCACCCTCGAGCCGATAGGCCCCGAGCACCGCGGGGAGGTGCTGGTGGTGCTCGCCGGCACCGTCGAGGGCACCCGACTGCTGGACGCCGCTGTGGCGGTGGTGACAGCACCCTGATCCGAGAGGCGTTCCCAGCGGCAGTGATGAGACAATCGGCCCATGAGCGAGATTCCCCCTGCCCTCGACACGACGGACACCTCCGACCAGGTCGCGGTCCGCAAGTCCAAGCGGGAGCGGCTGCTGGCTCGCGGCGAGGAGGCCTATCCCGTCTCGGTGCCGGTGACCACCACCATCGCCGAGGTGCGTGCGCAGTACGACCACCTCGACGCCGGTGAGGAGACCCAGGACGTCGTCGGCGTCGCCGGCCGTGTCGTCTTCCAGCGCAACACCGGCAAGCTGGCCTTCCTCACGCTCCAGGACGGAGCCGGGCAACGCCTGCAGATCATGGCCTCGCAGGCGGTCATCGGCGAGCAGCGGCTCGCCGCTCTCAAGGCCGACGTCGACCTCGGCGACCACGTCTTCTTCCACGGCCGGGTGGGCGCCTCCCGCCGCGGGGAGCTGAGCGTCTTCGCCGAGACCTGGCAGATGGCGGCCAAGGCCGTGCGCCCGCTCCCGGTCCTCCATACCGGTCTCTCGGAGGAGTCGCGGGTCCGGCACCGCTACGTGGACCTCATCGTGCGCCAGGAGGCCCGGGACGCCGTGCGCCAGCGGGCCCAGGTCATGCATTCGCTGCGCAGCTCGTTCCACGATCGCGACTTCGTCGAGGTCGAGACGCCGATGCTGCAGGTGATCCCCTCCGGTGCCGCGGCCCGGCCGTTCGTCACCCACATGAACGCCTTCGACCTGGATCTCTATCTGCGGATCGCCCCGGAGCTGTTCCTCAAGCGGGCGGCCGTGGGCGGCTTGGAGAGGGTCTTCGAGATCAACCGCAATTTCCGCAACGAGGGCGCGGATTCCACGCATTCCCCCGAGTTCGCGATGCTCGAGGCATATCAGGCCTACGGGGACTACGACACGATCGGTGATCTCACCCGGCGGCTCGTGCAGGAAGCGGCCGAGCATGCCACCGGTTCCCAGACCGTCACCCTCGCCGACGGGTCGGAGTACGACTTCTCGGGGGAGTGGGCGCAGATCACCATCTACGGATCCCTCTCGGAATCTCTCGGCGAGGAGATCACCCCGGACACCTCCCCGCAGCGGCTTCGCGAGATCGCCCGCGGTCTCGAGCTCGATCTCGATCATCCGAAGTTCGGCCACGGAAAGCTCGTCGAGGAGCTGTTCGAGAATCGCGTCGGCGATCATCTCTACGAACCGACCTTCGTGCGTGACTTCCCGGTCGAGACGAGCCCGCTGGTGCGGGCGCACCGATCGCAGCCCGGTGTGGTCGAGAAGTGGGACCTCTACGTGCGCGGGTTCGAGCTCGGCACCGGGTACTCGGAGCTGGTCGACCCGGTGATCCAGCGTGAACGGTTCGCACAGCAGGCACAGCTCGCCGCCCAGGGCGATGACGAGGCGATGCGCCTGGACGAGGACTTCCTCGAGGCGATGGAGTACGCACTGCCGCCGACGGGCGGCATGGGCATGGGCGTGGACCGACTGCTCATGGCGCTGACGGGCCTGGGAATCCGCGAGACCATTCTCTTCCCGCTCGTGAAGCCGGAGGTGTGAGATGGATTCCGGGTTCTGGTTCGAAGCCGGGGCGGTGCTCCCTTCCCTCGGTGTGGGACTTCTCTTCTGGTTCGTGATGCGTGCGGTGATGCGCGCGGACAGACATGAACGCGACGTCGAACGCGAAGCGGAGCAGGAATACCGTGAACTGCACGACAACGATGAACAGAATCACTCCGCCTGAATCGATATCGGAACCGTATTGAAATCCGGCTCCTTTCAGCTGATACTGGGTGCGGATGGCGAACTCATCAGAGTTCGCACGAAGAACGTCATCAGACCAGCAAGGGAGAACCCCTATGGCACGGAAGACCTACGTGGAGCTCATCGACGATCTGACCGGTGACAAGGCCGACGAGACGGTGAACTTCGCCCTGGACGGAGTCGCTTACGAGATCGACCTGTCAGAGGCGAATGCCTCGAAGCTCCGTGAGGAGCTGGGCAGCTGGGTGGAGAAGGCGCGCCGGGTGGGCGGTCGTCGTTCTCGCGGGACCGCTCCCGCACGCACCAGCTCCAACGATTCCGCAAGGATCCGCGAGTGGGCCCGTGAGGCCGGCTACGAGGTCCCGGACCGCGGGCGCATCTCCGGCACCATCCGCAAGGCGTACGAAGAGGCCCACGCGGAGTGATCGCGAGCGCTCCCCGACCGGGGCGCGCACGCGCACGGCACAGGCCCGTCACCGATCGGTGACGGGCCTGTGCTCATGCCGGGATCGGGCCGCTGCTCACCAGCCTCGCAGGGTCCAGGACGCGGCATGCTCGGCACCCGGGGCCAGCCGCACCACATCGGTGCCGCTGCGGAAGGCATCGGGCGGGCAGGTCATCGGCTCCACGGCGAGGCCGAGCCGGTTGTTCTCCGGCTCCGGACGGTCACCGGTGTGGATCTGCAGCCACGGGCACTCCGGTCCCGCGGTCAGCTCCACCCCGGTGCCGCCGGGGGCGGAGACGGTCACCACCACCCGGTCCTGGGCGTCGCGGCCGAGATCGGTGAAGGCGTGGTCGAGGAACAGCGCACCGAGGGTCTTCGCGCTGCGGAAGTCGAGCTCGCCGTCGGGGGTGACCGGGGCGGTGCCGGTGGGCAGCAGTCGGTCCTCGGTGACGGTGAGCACGGTCCCGGCGGTGACCTGCAGCGACCATGTATCCAGCGGCTCCGTCCCGGCGACCAGATACGGATGGGGGCAGGCTCCGTAGGGGGCGTCCCGGGCACCGAGGTTGCGGGCGGTCACGGTGGTGCTGAGGCCCTCCTGCGGATCCAGCGCGTAGTGCACCGTCAGCAGCAGGTGGAAGGGGTATCCCGGGGACGGGAAGAGCTCGGTGCGCAGCACCAGCTCGTCCTCCGAGAGGGTCGCCGGGGTGAAGGCCTGGAAGGAGATCAGGCCGTGGAGCGCATTGCCGCGCTCCGGTTCGGTGAGCGCGGTGCGGAGCTCCTGGCCTTCCCAGGTGTACGTGCCGTCGCCGATCCGATTGGGCCACGGCGCGACGATCGCCCCGCGGTGGAACTGCATCGGACCGGTCTCGGGGCTGCGCACCAGCAGGTCGCGACCGCCGACGGTGAGGGATTCGAGGGTCGCTCCCACCGAGGAGATCTCGGCGCGGTAGGTCCCGGCCTCGAGGGCGAACAGCTCTCCGCGGTCGCGGGCGGTGCCCCTGTCGGGCAGGTCGAGGCCGGCAGTCGGGGCGGCGTCGTTCATGGACTCTTCTCCTGGGGGTCGGCGGGTGCGGCGCGGGGCGTCGTCCCCGGTGTCGCGGACGGGGCGGGGTCAGGTTCCGGTTCGATCAGGATCACCTCGAGGCGCCGGGGGCCGTGCATGCCCTCGACCCGTTCGAGGTCGATGCCACTGCTCGCGCTGGGACCGGAGATCAGGGTCCAGGCCGCCGCCGGGGTCTCCGCCATGCGCTCGATCGCCTTGGGCACGCCGACCACCACCTGCTCGGACTCGACGACCACCACGTGGTGGTCGGGCACCAGGCTGATCGCGCGACGTCCTGCCCGGTCATCATTGCGCAGCACGATGGTGCCGGTCAGGGCGATCGCCGTATGGCAGCCGGTGAGCACCGCGTCGATCGCCTCGAGCTGGTGCGGCGTGGCGGTGCCGTCGTCGACCACCAGCGAGGCGTCCACCTGCTCGTGCCAGGCGGCGGGCAGACCGGAGGGGACCACCACGCTGCGCGCCCCGCCCAGCGCGGCGGCGATCACTGCCGGCGCGGTGTCCGCGGTGGCGCGATGGACGGTGGCGGTGCAGTCCTCGAGCCGTTGCACCAGCACGCTGCGCGCCTTCTCGGGAGCGGTGCGGAGCTCCTGCTTGTCATCGGCCCGCTGGTAGGTGCGCGGCACGTCCGCGGCCTCGGTGACCTCATCGCGGCGCGGGACCGCCAATGCGGTCCGCACCCGGGCGAGGATCTCCTCCTTGGCGCTCATCCCCGGGGTGCGTGCGGGGCGGGAGTCCGTCCACCCGCTCATGAGCTCTCCTCGTCCCCGGTGTCGGGCCGCCCCGGCGGTGCGTCCTCGGCCGTGCCGCCGTCGGCCGCCGGCCCCGCTGCGGCCCGGTCCTTCTCGTGCTGGTCCCACCAGGTGCGGAAGGAGGCACCGGGCTTGGGCAGGTCACGGTGGTCGGTCCAGCCCGGCATCAGCGGCAGCACACCCGGTAGCGTGCCGATGTTCTTCCCGGGCAGCACCGAGCTGAGCGGACCGGCCGAGCGCACCGCGAGGTCGTACGCACGGGGCGAGGACATCAGCCTGCTCGCGCCCTGGAGCGCCAGGTCCCAGCTGCTGTGGAAGTCGCCGCGGGTCCGGCGACGGCGGTCGACGTCCTCCGCCCGCAGATGCACCAGGACCTCGGGGATGTTGATCTTGACGGGACACACGTCGTAGCAGGCACCGCACAGGCTCGAGGCGTAGGGCAGCGTCGAGTTCGGATCATCGCTGCCATGCATGCCGGTCATCTGCGGCGAGAGGATCGCACCGATCGGACCGGGATAGGTGGAGCCGTAGGCGTGCCCACCGGTGCGGTTGTAGACGGGGCAGACGTTCAGGCAGGCAGAGCACTGGATGCAGTGCAGGGCGCTGCGTCCCTCCGGGTCCTCGAGCACTGCGGAGCGGCCGTTGTCCAGCAGCACCAGATGGAACTCCTCGGGGCCGTCCCCCTCATGGACGCCGGTGAACAGGGTCGTGTACGGGGTCATCCGCTCCCCGGAGGAGGAGCGGGGCAGCAGCTGCAGGAACACCTCGAGATCCTGGAAGCTCGGCACGATCTTCTCGATGCCGACCACCGAGATGAGGGTCCTCGGCAGCGTCAGGCACATGCGGCCGTTGCCCTCGGACTCGACGACCACCAGGGTGCCGGAGTCGGCGACGGCGAAGTTCGCCCCGGAGATCGCCACCGAGCCGGGCAGGTCCAGGAACCTCTCGCGCAGGAAACGGCGGGCCGCCGCGGCGAGCTCGGCCGGTTCGTCGGTGATCGACCCCTCCAGGTCCGGCATGGCCGCCAGGAAGATCTCCCGGATCTCGGACCGGTTGCGGTGGATCGCGGATCCCAGGTGATGGGACGGGGTGTCCGCGGCGAGCTGCAGGACGAGCTCGGCGAGGTCGGACTCGATCGCCCGGATCCCGGCGCGGGCGAGCACCTCGTTGAGTCCGATCTCCTGGGTCGCCATCGACTTGACCTTCAGCACCTCCTGGGCACCGCGCTCGAGCGCCAGGCGGGTGACGATCTCGCCGGCCTCCTCGGCATCGCGCGCCCAGTGCACCACGCCGCCGGCTGCGGTCACGGACGCCTCGAGCTGCTCCAGCAGGTCCGGGAGGTGGTCGGTGACGTGCCACTTCAGGGCACTGCCGGCAGCGCGCAGCTTCTGCCAGTCACGCACCTCGCGGACCGCCGAGGCGCGCTTGGACTGGAGCGTCGAGGTGGCTGCGCGGAGGTTCTCGCGCAGCGTCCGGTCGCCGAGCTCCTCACGGGCCGCCTCGGGGAAGCCGCGATCGCCGCGCAGCAGCGAGCTCGGGGAGGCGTGCTGCGGACGCACGGTCGGGATGCCGAGATCCACCGAGTTCACGGCGCCATCTCCTCCCGCTCGTTCCTCGCAGTCCGTCGACCGACGCTGGCGTTCATGATGCCCTGCCCAGGATCGTCTCCGACGGGACGAAGGGGTCCTCCCTGGTCGAGGCGAGGATCTGTGCGAGGTGCACGGAGCGCGGCGAGGCGCCGGTGCGGCGCAGCTTGCCGCCGATGTTCATCAGGCACGAGGCATCGCCCGCGACGACGAACTCGGCACCGCTGCGCACCACGTTCGCGGCCTTGTCGCTCACCATCGCATCACTGGTGGCATCGTTCTTCACCGAGAAGGTGCCGCCGAAGCCGCAGCAGGTGTCGGATTCGGGCAGGTTCTTCATCTCCAGGCCCTCGACCGCGCGCAGCAGCTTCAGCGGCCGTGCCCCCACCTTGAGGAAGCGCATCGAGTGGCAGGTGGGATGGTAGGTCACCGAGTGCGGGAAGTACGCGCCGACATCGGTCACCTTCAGCACGTCCACCAGCAGCTCCGAGAGCTCGTAGGTCTTCGCCGCGACCGCCGCGGCACGCTGCTCGAGCTCGCTGTCGCCCTCATGCCGGGCCACCAGCTCGTGCTGGTCCCGGACGCATCCGGCGCAGGAGCCGGACGGCATCACGATCGCGTCGACGCTCTCCAGCGCGGGCTCGAAGGTGTCGACGAAGGAGCGCACGATGGGCGCCGCCTCGGTGTAGTAGCCGGAGTTGGTGTGCATCTGGCCGCAGCAGGTCTGACGCCTGTCGAACACCACCTCGTGGCCGAGCCGCTCCAGCAGGATCACGGTCGCCCGAGCCACGTCCGGGGCCATCACATCCACCAGGCACGTGGTCATCAAAGAGATGCGCATCCGCCGACCTTCCTCCTCGCCGCGGTTCCGGCCCGATCCGATCGTGTCCACCACCCTCTGTCGAGGACTGGTGGGTCCTGAGATGCCCTCAGGAGTGCGTCAGGCCCAGCGCCTCGGCCGTGTGGTCCAGCAGCCGGTGGGCCTCGTCCGGGTGCTCCGACAGCGACCGTCCCCAGCTCGGCACCATCTGGGTCAGCGAGGGCCGCCAGGCTTCGATGCGCTGCGGGAACATCTTCTCCAGCAGGCCGAGCATGATGCTGGTCGAGGTCGAGGCTCCCGGGGAGGCTCCGAGCATGCCGCCGATGGAGCCGTCAGCCGCGGTGACCAGCTGGGTGCCGAACTGCAGCACGCCGTGCTTGGCCTTGTCCGGTGCGATGACCTGGACGCGCTGACCGGCGGTGACCTCCTCCCAGTCGGACGCGCGCGCCGCCGGCATGTACTCCAGCAGAGCTTCGAAACGCTGCTGATGGGTCGCCGCCAGCTGCGAGCCGAGGTAGACCATCAGGTCGAGGTTCGGCGGGGCGACGGCCATCATCTGGGTGATGTTCGAGGGCTTCATCGATTCGAGCAGGTCGGTGTAGCGGCCGGCCTTGAGGAACTTCGGCGACCAGCCGGCGTACGGGCCGAACATGAGGGACCGCTTCCCGCCCACATAGCGGGTGTCGAGATGCGGGACGCTCATCGGCGGTGCGCCGACGGCGGCCTTGCCGTACACCTTCGCATCG
The DNA here is from genome assembly GCF_002407185.1 of Brachybacterium vulturis. Taxonomy (NCBI): domain Bacteria; kingdom Bacillati; phylum Actinomycetota; class Actinomycetes; order Micrococcales; family Dermabacteraceae; genus Brachybacterium; species Brachybacterium vulturis. The sequence goes on along the minus strand of NZ_CP023563.1, from coordinate 2,902,912 downwards.
TGGCGGGCGATGGTCTCCGGATCGGTGCAGCGCAGCCATTGACCGGAGATCGGGAATCCGCCGAAGCCGCGGATCTCGTCGATCCCGGACTTCTGCAGCAGGGTCAGCGCGTAGCCGCCTGCGCCGACGAAGACGAACGGGGTGCGCACCACGCTGATCGAGCCGTCCGCGGTGGAGCGGACCATCACCCCCCAGTCCGTGCCCATGCGGCGCAGATCCACGACCTCGGACCCGGTGGAGACGGTGGTGCCGGTGCGGGTGGCGAAGCCGAGCATCTGACGGGTCAGCGCACCGAAGTCGATGTCGGTGCCGTCGGTCGAGCGGGTCGCCGCGATGGTCTCCGTGACCGGTCGCCCTTCGGCGACCAGCGGCGCCCACTCCGCCAGCTGCGCATGCTCGGTGGTGAACTCCATGCGGTCGAAGAGAGGGTTCGAGGTGAGCGCCTCGTGCCGCCGGCGCAGGTAGTCGACGTTCTCCATGCCGTGCACGAAGCTCATGTGCGGGACGGCGTGGATGAACTCGCTCGGGTCACCGATCCGGTCGTTCTCCACCAGATGCGCCCAGAACTGCCGGGAGATCTGGAACTGCTCGTTGATCGTGATCGCCTTGGCGGGGCTGACGGAGCCGTCGACATCCTGCGGCGTGTAGTTCATCTCGCACAGGGCGCTGTGTCCGGTGCCGGCGTTGTTCCAGCCCTCGCTGGATTCCTGACCCGCGGTGTCGAGCTTCTCGAGCACGCGGATGTCCCATGTCGGCTCGAGCTCGCTGAGGAGGGCCGCAAGGGTCGCACTGGCGATCCCGCCCCCGATCATCACCGCATCGGCGCGCTCGACATCCACCCTGAGGTCTGCCATGTCTCTCCGTCCCTCGTCCCCGCACTGGCGCAGGTCCCTCGATCGGTCCCATGAAGCCTAGCCCTCACGACCGGGTCCCGGCGATTCCGGCATGCCCGATCCGGCCCTCACTCGTCGTCGGGAGTGTCCAGGAGCGCGTCGACGCGGCGGCCCACCAGCGTGGAGGCGGCTTGGACGGCGGCCCCCGGACCCGCCAGGATCCTCGACCGCGGGATCACTGCGCAGGCCGCGCGGAGCCTCCGGGGAGCGCCGGCTGGAGAGTGGACGTCCGCCAGCAAACACCCGATCTCTGCCAGAATATGGGGGTGACTCCTGTGGACACCGCACCGAACGAGATCCTCACCCCCACGCCGCAGCAGCTCGCCTGGCAGAAGGCCGGGCTCGGCATGTTCTTCCACTTCGGCGTGAACACCTTCGCCGGGAAGGAGTGGAGCGATGGCACCATTCCCGCCTCGGCCTTCGCTCCGACCGCTCTCGACGCCGACGAGTGGGTCCGTCTCGCTCGCGATCTCGGCGCCGCCCATGTCGTGCTGACCGCCAAGCACCACGACGGGTTCTGCCTGTGGCCGACGGAGACCACCGACTACTCCGTCGCCTCCTCCCCGTGGAAGGACGGCAGGGGAGACGTCGTCCGTGAGGTGGCCGACGCCGCGCGTCGCTACGGCCTCCGCCTCGGTCTGTACCTCTCGCCCTGGGACCGCCACGAGCCGACGTACGCGGATCCTGCCGCCTACGACGAGTTCTACCTGCGCCAGCTGCGCGAGCTGTGCACGAACTACGGGGGCCTGGTCGAGGTGTGGTTCGACGGCGCCGGATCGGCCGGCCGCACCTACGACTGGGGGGCGATCGGCGCGGTCCTGGACGAGCTCCAGCCCGACGCCATGGTCTTCAACATGGGACCGGCCACGATCCGCTGGATCGGCAACGAGGACGGCCTGGCGGCCGACCCCTGCGAGTACGTCACGCGGTCCACGGACCTGAACAACTACGACGAGGACGTCATCGGCCTGACCGAGGCGCAGTACCTGCCGCCGGAATGCGATGTCTCCCTGCATCGCGGCTGGTTCTGGCAGGAGGACGAGGGACCGAAGTCGCTCGAGCACCTGCTGGCGATCCACGATCGGTCCCTCGGGCTGGGAGCGAACCTGCTGCTGAACGTCCCGCCGAACCGGCAGGGACGGATCGATGCCGCGGACATCGCACGTCTGGAGGAGTTCCGCGCCGCACTGGATGCCCGCTTCGGGGCTCCGATCCCCGCGGAGCTGACGCCGCAGGGAGACGCAGTGGGCGCGGAGCTCCCGGCGGGGACACGGTGGGACCACTTCGAGATCCGTGAGGATGTCACCGCCGGGCAGCGCGTGCGCGGTCACCGCGTGCTCGACGCCGAGGGCACGGTGCTGGCAGAGGGCGGCACCATCGGGGTGCGGCGGATCCACCGGCTGGAGGAGCCGGTGAGGACCGGTCCGCTCCGGATCGAGATCGACGGCGCCGATGCGGTGATCGAGGCGGTCACGGTGCATGACGCGGGCGACGCCGCCGTCCCCGCCCTGCCGGAGGCCTACCGGGCGACCACCGACGCCCCGCTGGACTGACTGCCGGCCCGCGTCGGCGCGACGCGGCGCACCGAGGGAGGGCTGCGATGCGGACGTTCTGCACCGCGGCCGCAGCTGCCACGTGCTGACGCCGGCCGGGGATGATGCCTACGAGCAGCGCCTCGCCCTCGATGTTCCAGAGCGGATGGACGACATCCCTCAGCTGAAGGAGATCGCATGATGAACGATGCCCACTGGTTCGACGAGGCCCGCTTCGGCCTGTTCGTCCACTTCGGGATCTTCGCCGTCCCGGCACGTCACGAATGGGTGATGAGCCGGGAGCACCGCGATCCCGAGGACTACGCGCGGTACGCGCAGGAGTTCGACCCGGATCGGTTCGATGCCCGCGACATCGCTCGCCGTGCGCGGGAGGCCGGCATGCGGTACGCGGTGCTGACCACCAAGCACCACGACGGGTTCTGCCTGTGGGACAGCGACCTCAGCGCGTACACGACGCAGGCGGTGTGCGGCCGCGACCTGGTGGAGGAATGGGTCCGGGCGCTGCGCGACGAGGGGCTCCGCGTCGGTCTCTACCATTCGCTGATCGACTGGTCCCACCCCGACTTCACGATCGACCAGAACCACCCGCTGCGGGACCATCCCGACCGCGATGCGCTCGATGCCGGTCGCGACCTGTCCAGGTATCGCACCTATCTGCACGGCCAGGTGCGGGAGCTGCTGACCCGCTACGGGCAGATCGACTATCTCTTCTTCGACTTCACCTATCCGGGCCCCGACGGGAAGAGCGCGGAGGACTGGGATGCCCGCACCCTGCTGGCGATGGTGCGAGAACTGCAGCCGGACGCCCTGGTGAACGACCGGCTCGGCATCCCCGGGGACCTGGTCACGCCGGAGCAGTATCAGCCGGCCCGGCCCATGACCGGCGCGGACGGCGCTCCGCTGCGGTGGGAGGCCTGCCAGACCCTCAACGGGTCCTGGGGCTACGACCGGGACAACCTCGAGTTCAAGAGCCCCGAGCTGCTGGTGCGGATGCTCGTGGACTCGGTGTCGACGGGCGGGAACATGCTGCTGAACATCGGGCCGGACGGGCGCGGAGGCCTGCGCCGCGAGGACACCGCCGCCCTGGCCCGGATCGGGGAGTGGATGGAGCTGCACGAGGACTCCGTCCGCGGCGCCGGTCCGGCGCACGGGTTCATCGCCCCTCGCGGCACCGTCCTCACCCGGCGCGGTGACCGCCTGTACGTGCACCTGACGACCTGGCCGATGCAGCATGTGCATCTCGCCGGGGCCGCCGACCGCGTGCGTTTCGCGCGCCTGCTGCATGACGGCTCGGAGGTCGCCCACCGGGTCATCGACCCGGAGCAGAAGGCGTCGCAGATGACGCTCGGTTCCCTGGGCCGCGACGTGGTCACCTTCACCCTCCCCGTGCGCCGGCCGGACGTCGCACTGCCCGTGCTGGAGATCAGGCTGGAGCCGGAGGTCGCGGCCGGGTGACGGAGGGGCCGCCCCGGTGCGGTGCCGACGCCCTGCGCACCGGGATCATCCGTCGGCCGGAGCGGTCGCAGCCCTCACACGGTGGGCGGGGGATCCCGACGCTCGGAGACGCTGTGCCCGGGGGCGTTCTGGGTGTTCACGACGGTCTTGCGCGAGCGCAGCATCAGCAGCAGCCCGACGATGAACAGGACGGCTCCCGCGACCATCAAGATGGTGCCGAGCATCGCGGAGTCCACACCCGGCAGGTTGATCTCCAGGGCGAAGCGCGCGATGGCTCCCAGGACGAAGAGGATGATTCCGCCGACGATGGCGCCCATGACGTGCTCCTTGAGGAAGGGGGTGTGGCCCACGCCATGATACGACTCGCGCCGACCCGCCCCACTGGATCCGACCGACGGGTCGGGAACCCGTGTCGGGAACCGCCGGCCGACGGCGGAGCGGGTCATCATGCCGCGGCGAACCGGCGTCACGCCTGCGGCGAACAGGCTCTGCTTCGACGGGAGCGGCGCGTACGCTCGAGCCATCACCACCACCGGACGGGGGAGGACCATGTTCGAACGCTTCACCGATCGTGCCCGCCGCGTCGTCGTCCTGGCACAGGACGAGGCACGGCTGCTGAACCACAACTACATCGGCACCGAGCACATCCTGCTCGGTCTGATCCATGAGAACGAGGGTGTCGGCGCCAAGGCGCTCGAAGCCCTCGGAGTCACCCTCGACGCCGTGCGCGAGCAGGTGCGGGACATCATCGGCGAGGGCAACCAGACCCCCTCCGGTCACATCCCCTTCACGCCGCGGGCGAAGAAGGTGCTCGAGCTGAGCCTCCGCGAGGCGCTGCAGCTGGGCCACAACTACATCGGCACCGAGCACATCCTGCTGGGCCTGCTGCGCGAGGGTGAGGGCACGGCCGTCAAGGTGCTCTCCCGTCTGAAGGCGGAGCCGTCGGCCGTGCGCCAGGAGGTCATCGAGCGCCTCTCCGGATACCAGGGCAAGGAGCCGGCCACCGCCGGCGGTCCCACGGAGGGACAGCCCGCCGGCTCGCTGGTGCTCGACCAGTTCGGCCGCAATCTCACCCAGGCCGCCCGGGAGGGCAAGCTCGACCCGGTCATCGGCCGGGATGGCGAGGCCGAGCGGGTGATGCAGGTGCTCTCGCGCCGCACCAAGAACAACCCGGTGCTGATCGGCGAGCCCGGTGTCGGCAAGACCGCGGTCGTCGAGGGGCTGGCGCAGGCCATCACCGCCGGTGACGTCCCCGAGACGCTCAAGGACAAGCAGCTCTACACGCTGGATCTCGGGTCCCTGGTCGCGGGCTCCCGCTACCGCGGTGACTTCGAGGAGCGCCTGAAGAAGGTGCTCAAGGAGATCCGCACCCGCGGCGACATCATCCTGTTCATCGACGAGATCCATACCCTCGTCGGGGCCGGGGCCGCCGAGGGCGCGATCGACGCCGCCAGCATCCTCAAGCCGATGCTGGCCCGTGGTGAGCTGCAGACCATCGGGGCGACCACGCTCGAGGAGTACCGCAAGCACATCGAGAAGGATGCTGCGCTCGAGCGCCGCTTCCAGCCGATCCAGGTCGACCAGCCCTCGGTCGCCCACACCGTCGAGATCCTCAAGGGTCTGCGCGACCGCTACGAGGCGCACCACCGGGTGACCATCACCGATGCGGCCCTGGTGGCCGCGGCGAACCTCGCCGACCGGTACGTCAACGACCGCTTCCTGCCGGACAAGGCGATCGACCTGATCGACGAGGCCGGAGCGCGCCTGCGCATCCGTCGTCTCACCGCGCCGCCCGAGCTCAAGGAGTTCGACGCCCGCATCGAGGAGACCCGCAAGAAGAAGGAGGAGGCGATCGACGGGCAGGACTTCGAGCTCGCCGCCTCCCTGCGCGACCAGGAGCAGACCCTCAAGGCCGAGCGCGACGAGAAGGAGCAGGCCTGGCGGCACGGCGAGTCCGATGCGGTGACCACGGTCAGCGAAGAGGTCATCGCCGAGGTGCTGGCCGCCTCCACGGGGATCCCGATCGTGAAGCTCACCGAGGAGGAGTCCTCGCGGCTGCTCCACATGGAGGACGAGCTGCACAAGCGGGTCATCGGGCAGAACGAGGCCATCAAGGCCATCTCCCGGGCGATCCGTCGCACCCGTGCCGGGCTCAAGGACCCCAAGCGTCCGGGGGGCTCGTTCATCTTCGCCGGCCCCACCGGCGTCGGCAAGACCGAGCTGGCCAAGGCGCTCGCCGAGTTCCTGTTCGGTGACGAGGAAGCCCTGATCCAGCTCGACATGTCCGAGTTCGGCGAGAAGCACACCGCCTCGCGCCTGTTCGGCTCGCCCCCCGGCTACGTCGGCTACGACGAGGGCGGTCAGCTCACCGAGAAGGTGCGTCGCAAGCCGTTCTCCGTGGTGCTCTTCGACGAGGTGGAGAAGGCCCATGTGGACATCTTCAACTCGCTGCTGCAGATCCTGGAGGACGGCCGTCTCACCGACTCGCAGGGCCGGGTGGTCGACTTCAAGAACACGATCATCATCATGACCACCAACCTCGGCACCCGGGACATCGCCAAGGGCGTGTCCCTGGGCTTCACCGCGGGCGGCGACCTCTCCACCGACTACGAGCGGATGAAGTCGAAGGTCCACGAGGAGCTCAAGCAGCACTTCAAGCCCGAGTTCCTCAACCGTGTCGACGACGTGGTGGTCTTCCCGCAGCTGTCGATGCAGGAGATCGTCGAGATCGTGGATCTGGAGATCGCCAAGCTCCAGACCCGCCTGCACGACAGGGACATGGCCATCACCCTCACCCCGGCCGCGAAGGATCTGCTGGCCGAGAAGGGCTATGACCCGGTGCTCGGTGCACGTCCGCTGCGTCGCACCATCCAGCGCGACATCGAGGACACGCTCTCGGAGCGGATCCTGTTCGGTCAGATCCATGTCGGCGACGAGATCATCGTCGACGCGGAGGGGGAGGGCCTGCTCGGCGAGCTGACCTTCGCCCGCCGGGCCGAGGGGGGTCAGTCCATGCCGATCTCCGAGGAGATCGACATCGATTCGATGACCCAGGCGCGTGCGGAGGACCTCACCCACGCCGACGGTGCGAGCTCCCCGGATGCCGACAGCGCGGAGGCCAGCACCTCCTGACCGGTGGGGCCGGCCCCGTCCCGGGCGGGGCCGGCCCCACCACCCGTCCCGGCGCCGCTGCCGGGACACGGACATCACCGGGCCTGAGCTGATCGGGTCCGGGCACTCGCTTCGACGAGCCCGGGAGGTCCGGGGGGAACGCGCCGGGGCCTTCGATGGAGAGGACGCATGGGCGAGACCATCGACTGGTTGCTGTCCCTGACGGGGCAGATGGAGGACTGGATCCTCGGCATCGCCGATGCCTGGTGGGTCCACCTCATGGTGTACCTGTTCGCCGCGTTCGACGGCTTCTTCCCCTCCGTGCCGAGCGAGTCGACGATCGTGACCCTCTCCTCCCTGTGGTCGAGCTCGGGACGGCCCTCGATCATCTTCGTCGGACTGGCGGCGTGGATGGGGGCCTGGACGGGCGACAACCTGGGATATCTGATCGGCAGCAAGGTCGGCTGGGAACGCTTCCGATTCCTGCGCGAGGGCCGGGGCCGCGGAGCTGTCGAGGCCGCGGACCGAGGTCTGCAGAAACGGGCCCTGGTCTTCCTGATGACCGCCCGCTACATCCCCTTCGGCCGCACTGCGGTGAACCTGGTCGCCGGCGCCGTGCACTACCCCCACCGCAACTTCTGGCCCCGCTCGCTGCTGTCGACCTTCGTGTGGGCCGTCTACTCGTGCGCGATCGGTGCGATCGCCGGCGCCTGGTTCGACGACCACAGCCTGGTCGCCATCACGGTCGCGCTGTTCGCCGCTCTCGTGATGGCCCTGGTCATCGAACGGCTGATCACCGCTCTGCATCGGGTCCTGGACCGCCGGACAGAGCGCCGGGAGGCAGCGGCGGAGCTCGGGGCGGAGGCTGCTGCCGCCGACGCGGAGCAGCGGGAAGCCCCCACCTCGGCCGGCGCTGCCGAGGCGGCCGATCCGAGCGGCGAGCGACCCACCCAGAGGCCGCAGACCATCGGGACCAGCGCGGAGTCGCCGCTCAGCCCGTCACAGGGAGAGGACAGCTCACGATGAGCATCACCATCCGTCCCGCGCTGCCCGCCGATGTGCGCGCCATCAACCGTCTCGTCGAGCCGATGACCCACACCGGGGTCCTGCTCGGCAAGGACCTGGTGTCCTATTACGAGGCGGTCCAGGAGTTCCTGGTGGCGGCCGATGAGCATGGGGAGGTGCTCGGCTGCGGGGCGCTGCACGTGATGTGGGAGGACCTCGCCGAGGTGCGCACCCTCGCGGTGCATGAGGGCCTGCGCGGCACCGGCCTGGGACACCGTCTGCTCGACGCCCTGCTCGAGAGGGCGCTCCAGCTCGGCCTGCAGCGCGTGTTCTGCCTGACCTTCGAGGTGGACTTCTTCACCCGTCACGGTTTCGAGGTGATGAGCGAGGCCGTGGATCCCGACATCTACAGCCAGCTGCTGCGCTCCCCGGACGAGGGCATCGCGGAGTTCCTCGACCTCGCCCGGGTCAAGCCCAACACCCTCGGCAACACCCGCATGATCAAGGCACTGCTCGCTCCCGGCTGACGGGAGCCCGGTGCCCACGGGTCGATGCGCGCCGAGGGCGGCTGCGCGTCGAGGAGATCCTCAGGGAAGACGCAGCCGTGACCCCTCGCGGACCGCGAGCCCGTCCGCGATCAGCGTGCGGATACCTCGTCGCACCCGGTCGGCGTCCTCCGCATCGAGCGCGAGCAGCTGGTCCTCCGCCGCGGAGCCGTCCCGGCGCAGCAGCGCCATGATCATGCCGCGCATCTGGCGGTCCGTGCCCTCGAAGGCCTGCCGGCGGCGGGTGTCCTCGGCGGGCGCAGGACGTCCCGCGGCGAACCATGCACACCCGCCGTCGGCCAAGGGGCACTGCTGGCAGCGTGGCGAGCGGGCCGTGCAGACCAGCGCGCCCAGCTCCATGACCGCCTGGTTCCAGGCCACCGACCGCCGGCGCGGGACCGGCAGGCTGCGCGTGGCCACGACGCGTTCCGCAGCGCTGTAGGAGCGGTCGGGCAGGGCACGACCGCGCACGCTCCGTGCCAGCACCCGACGGATGTTGGTATCGACCACGACCGCGCGCTCCCGGTGGGAGAAGGCGGTGATCGCGGCGGCGGTGTACTCGCCGATCCCCGGCAGCGCTCGCAGAGCCTCCTGGCCGCGGGGGACCCGCCCGCCGTGCTCGCGCACGATGACGCGTGCGCAGTCCTGCAGCCGCAGCGCCCGTCGGGGATAGCCGAGCCGGTCCCAGCAGCGCAGCACCTCGGCGGTCGGGGCGTCGGCCAGATCGGCCGGTGCGGGCCAGCGCTCCATCCACTCCTGCCAGCGGGGGAGGACCCGCACCACCGGGGTCTGCTGCAGCATGACCTCGGAGACCAGGATCGCCCAGGCCGAGACCCCCTCGTGCCGCCAGGGCAGGTCACGGCCCGCCGCGGAGAACCAGGTGATCACGGCATCGACGGACTCCTCGTCGACACCGGTGGGATCAGGCGCCGAGGCACCGTTCACGATGCTCAGGACTGCGGGCTGGACCCGTCGCGCTGCGCGGTCAGCGCGTCGCGGATCTCGGTGAGCAGGATGATGTCCTCGGAGACGGCGGTCTCCTCCTCCTCGGGGAGGCCGCGGCGCTTGCGGTCGAGCTTGCGCGCGGAGGAGATCGGGAGCACGAAGACGAAGTAGACGACTGCCGCCGTGATCAGGAAGGCGATGATCGCGGAGAGCACCGCGCCGATGTTGACGATGGTCGCGTCATTGCCCTTGATGATCGCGAACGCGAGACCGACAGGGTTGTCGCCGCCGAAGACGTTGATCACGGGCTGGATCAGGTTGTCCACGAATGCACCGATCAGCGCGGTGAACGCGCCGCCGATCACGACACCGACGGCCAGGTCGATGACGTTGCCCTGCATGACGAAGCTCTTGAAACCCTTCATGGGGTCATCCTTACGAGGCGAGGGGCGAGGGGCCGCAGAGCGGCCCGAGACGGATATTAACCGATGACCGTCACGACGACAGCCCCGACCCCCAGAGCATGAGCCACTTCTCGTGCCCGCTCCTGCGCGACGATGACGAGCACCTCGGCCGTGCCCGTGCTGCCGGCCCCCAGCACGGGCGCGGGGGCCGCGGACTCCGGGACCTCCAGGACCCGGGCGTCGATGCCCGAGGACCCGAAGAGGGTCGGATCCGTCGAGAGCAGCTCGACCCCCGCGCCGGGCGGCAGGTGCGGCACGAGCACTGCGGGCACGGGCACCGCCATCAGCACGGACCCCTCGGGGATCGCGGGGGCGCCGGCGGCCACGAGCATCCCCGGCAGCAGGAGCGCTCCGGCGTCCAGAGGGATCCGCAGGGTGCGGCCCCGTACGGCGTCGACCTCGAGTGCGGCGCCCGGAGGGACCAGCTCCTCAGCGATGCGGGTGGTGCTCAGGTGGGAGGGGGCCAGCACGGTGCCGGGTGCCAGCGCAGCATCGGCGATGACCACGTCGACCCCGCGCGCCGACGGCGGCAGCAGCGCCGGCAGCAGAGCGGCCACGAGTGCCGCGACGGCGAGGGCGGCCAGGAGCCTGCGGCGCCGACGCAGGGCGCGGCGCCAGGCGGGCAGATGTGCGCGGAAGCGGGAGAGCATGCCTCGACGCTAGGCGGCAGGGCCGCCCGGTCGGGTCGGTGCGCCGCGACGGTGGACGACGGGGCACTGGGGAGGAGAGGTCGCCGCCGGGGCGGACCCCCTCCCGCGCGATGCGGCCCGTCGGTTCAGGACGCCGCGGGGGCGGGCTGCGTGCTCGGGGTGCTCGTGGCGGAGGTTCCGGAGGAGGTGCTCGCGGCGGCGCCCGTGCTCGCGGAGTCCCCGGTGCTGGTGGAGCCGCCGGCGCCTGCAGCGGTGGCACCGGCCGCGGCGGCCGAGGAGCCCGAGGTCGAGGAGTCGGTGGAATAGAAGCCGGGCCCCTTGAAGACGATGCCCACCGAGTCGAAGACCTTGCGCAGCGCGTCCTGGGTGCACTCGGGGCAGGCCCGCAGCGAGTCCTCGCTGAAGCTCTGGTACTGCTCGAAACGATGTCCGCAGTTCTTGCAGGCGTAGACGTACGTGGGCACGCGGGTTCCTCCGGGGTGGTCGAAGTGCTCGGCCGCGCGCAGGCGACCGCGCGACAGAGTCTACGACTGCGGGCCGCTCAGGAGAGAGCGGACGTGACCAGCGAGACGAGTCCGTCGGCGGTGAGCACCTCCGGGATCCGCACATCATGCGCCTCGCACGGCAGCGCACCCGGCGCCAGCAGCTCCTGGGGATGGATCACCGCGATGATCCGCGCTCCCTCGGGCAGGGTGCGCAGAGCACGGTCGTAGTAGCCGGCTCCGTGCCCGATCCGGGTGCAGGAACGGTCCACCGCCACGGCGGGCGCCAGCACCAGCATCGCCTCCTCGAGCGCCCGGGTGCCGAGCCTCTCGCCGGTCGGTTCCTGTCCGAAGCCCCGACCGGGGGAGTCCACGAACGTGGAGTCGCCGTCCCAGGAGATCCACTCGAGCTCCCGCCCGGCAGCCGCCGGGAACACCACCCGAGCACCGGCGCGTGCGAGCCGGCCGGCCAGTGGCAGCACATCCGCCTCGGAGGGGGTGGGGTGGTAGGCGGCGACCAGCGGGGCCGGAGCGCCCGCCGCGGAGGCGGCGCCCACCGCCCGCTCCACCTCGGCGATCAGCGGCGCGGCATGGGCGAGGAGCTGCTGAGCCTCCCGTGCGCGGCGGGCGGCACCGTCCTCGCCGGCGTACGCGGCGGCCCGGCGGGACCGCAGCTGCCGGCGCAGCTGAAGCTTGCGTGACCTCGTCGTCTCCTCGTCCATGGCCCCAGACTCGCACAGAGGCCCGGGTCCCGGGTGCTGCGAGCAGGAGAACCGGCCCGGCGCCGTCTACGATGACGCGATGGTTCACGTGTGGCCGCTGGCCCTGCATGACGGGGAGCTGACGCTGCGCCCCCTGCGCCGTCGCGACCGCGCGGCCTTCGAACGGCTGCGGGAGCGCAACGCCCGCTGGCTGCGCCCCTGGGACGCGACAGATCCCGAGCACGGCCCGCGACCGATGGATTTCCGCACCCTGCGCCGCTGGAGCCAGGAGCAGGCGCGGCTGGGTCTCGCACTGCCGCTGGTGATCACCGTCCAGGGTCGGCTGGCCGGCCAGATCACCGCCGGCCCCATCCAGTACGGTGCGCTGCGCTCGGCGGTCCTCGGGTACTGGATCGGCCAGGACGAGGCCGGTCGTGGCGTGGTGCCCCGCGCGGTGGCGCTGCTGATCGATCACCTCTTCGCCGAGCTCGGGCTGCACCGGATCGAGGTCACCGTGCGGCCCGAGAACGCGGCGAGTCTGCGCGTGGTGGAGAAGCTGCACCTGCGTCCGGAGGGTGCGCGCCGGTCGGCGATCCATGTCGACGGGGCCTGGCGCGATCACCTGGTCTTCGCGCTCACCGCGGAGGAGGTCGCCACCGGGGACGACGGCCGCGGGGTGCTGAGACGACTCCGACGCGAGTTTCCCGCCGACACGCCCACAACGTGACCAGGGGAATCACAGCGGTGTCACTAAGCTGTGGGAGTGGAGTCGATCAATCTCGGAGCCGTCCTCTTCGGCATCCTGCTGCTGCTGTGGCTGGCCTATGCCCTGCCGCGCACCGCGAACCGTCGTGAGGTGATGGGCCGCGCCCGCGCGGCCGACGAGGCCGAGATGTCCTCCCAGGCGCGGGACCTCTCCGCGGCCGTCCACGCCCGCCGCTCGTCCCCCGAGGTGAACCCGCCCATGTCCCAGGACCGTCTGCTCCTGCGCCCCGCCGATCCCACCAGCCGCCCGCGTTTCGACGCCGAGCCCGGCACCCGCATCGATCCCGCCGACGAGCGTGCTCGCTCGCGTCGGGTCCTCGGCGTCATGCTCGGCACCCTGCTCGCGGCCACCGCCGCCCTCGTCGTCCTCGCCATCGCGCAGGTGGTGGTGTGGTGGGTGCCGGCGCTCGCCGTCGTCGGCGTGAGCGCGTACCTGGTGGGGCTGCGCCGGGTGGAGCTGGAGCGCCGCGCCCGGACGACCCGCGCCGCCACCCGCCTGCGCCGTCAGCGTGCCGAGGCCGAGACCGCGCGGCGCCGGCTGTCCGGCGAGCGCGAGCGCACCCCGGCACCGGCGGCGGGGACCGCTGCCGGCGCAGCGATCGAGCCGCCGCACGCCGATCTGGAGACCACCTCCCAGCGGGCGGCGCAGCAGGTGTCCCGCCCGGGGGAGTGGACTCCGCGGCCGGTGCCCCTGCCCACCTACGCCCTCCGCGGCGAGGTCGATGATCTCGCCAGTCGCCACGCGGCCCACCGCCGGAGCATGCTCGCCACCTCCGTGCCGCTGGAGAGCGGACGGGTCGAGGAGCTCGAGGCCGTCGATGAGGACTTCGCCCCGGCGCAGGACCTCCAGCTCGACGAGATCCTCGCGCGGCGCCGGGCCTGAGGGCGGCATGGTGACGGGTGCCGGCCGCGCCATCGGCGATCTCGAGGCGCTGCTCGCCCGCGAGGGCTATCACGAGCGCCCGCTGGCGGTGCTCTACCTCGACGCCTTCGACGCCAATGCGGCGGACCTCGCCCGCCGCGCCGCCGGCACCCCGCTGCGCGTCGCCTCGAAGTCGCTGCGGGTCAGGGGCCTGCTCGAGCGGGTGCTGGCCCGGCCCGGGTACGCCGGGATCCTCGCCTTCACCCTGCCCGAGGCGCTGTGGCTGGTGGAGCACGGAGCCCGCGACGTCCTCGTCGCCTATCCGACCGTCGAGCGCGGGGCGCTGCGTCGGCTCGCGATGCTCCCCGCCGCGCTGGAGGCCATCACCCTGATGGTCGACGAGACCGCGCAGCTCGAGCTGATCCTCGACGCCACCTCGGACCTCCGCGCCCGCCGGGTGAGTCGACCGATCCGGGTCGCCCTCGAGCTCGACGTCGCCTATGCGCCGCTGCCCGGGGTGCGCTTCGGGGCGCTGCGCTCACCTCTGCGCAGCCCCGGTCAGGCCGTGGCGCTGGCCCGCCAGGTGCAGGCCCGGCCCGCTCTCGAGCTGGTGGGGCTGATGGCCTACGAGGGGCAGATCGCCGGGGTGACCGACGCGGCCGCCACGGCATACGGCGCGGCGGTGCGCACCATGAAGCGACTGTCCCGTCCGGACATCGCCGAGCGCCGTGCCGAGGCGGTGGCCGCGGTGCGGAGGATCGCCGACCTCGAGTTCGTCAACGGTGGCGGCACCGGCTCGATCGAGTCCACCGCCGCCGAGGAGGCGGTCACGGAGATCGCGGCCGGCTCCGGACTGATCGGGCCCGGCCTCTTCGACCGCTATCGGGACTTCGCTCCGCATCCGGCACTGCTGCTCGGAGTGAGCGTGGTGCGCCGCCCCGCCCCGGGCGTGGCGACCCTGCTCGGCGGCGGCTGGATCGCCAGCGGCGTGCCGGGGCCGGACCGCCTGCCCACGATCGCTCATCCGCCCGGCCTCTCCTTCGCCCCGCAGGAAGCGGCGGGGGAGGTGCAGACCCCCGTCCTCGGCCCCGCCGCCGAGCGGCTGCGGGTGGGCGACACGGTGTGGCTGCGGCACGCCAAGGCCGGGGAGCCCGCAGAACACTTCGCGCACTATCTGCTGGTCCGCGGCGACGAGATCGTCGGATCCCACCCCACGTACCGAGGAGAGGGTGCAGTCTTCCTCTGAGCGGTCCTCTCCCACCCGGGACTCCGGGGACCGCGACCCCACCGAGCCCCCGAAGGAGCGGCCGATGCCGGAGAGCACCATGACCCTGCGCACCTGGAGCGGAGCCGTGTCGTGGACACCGCAGCAGGTGCTGCGTCCCACCTCGCAGGAGGGGGTGGTCGCCGCCGTGCAGGCCGCCCGCACCCGCGGATGCTCGCTGCGGGTGATCGGCGGCGGCCACTCCTTCTCCGCCCTCGCCGCGACCGACGGGATCACGCTGTCGCTGGACGGTCTCCACGGCCTGGTCTCCGCGGATCCCGAGACCGGTCTGGTCACCCTGCGCGGAGGCACCCGGCTGTGGGCGGTCGCCGAGCTGCTGGCGCCCTACGGGCTCGCGCTGTCGGTGATGGGAGACATCGACCGGCAGTCGATCGCCGGCGCGATCCAGACCGGCACCCACGGCACCGGCGCGGCCTTCACCGGCTTCGCCGGCATGGTGCGCGCCCTGCGGCTGGTGCTGGCCGACGGCTCCGTCGTGGACACCTCGCCCAGCCAGGATCCGGAGCTCTTCGAGGCCGCCCGGCTCGGACTGGGCAGCATCGGCGTGATCCTCGAGGTCACCCTCCAGTGCGTCCCCGCCTATCGCCTCGAGCTGGTCGAGAGCACCGAGGCCCTCGGGCCGACGGTGCGCTCCTTCCTCGCCGACTCCGCACGCGCGGACCATCATGAGTTCTTCTGGTTCCCCCGCACCGACCGGGCGACCGTGCGCACCATGCGCCGGCTGCCCCCGGCCGCTCCCCGGCACCGAACTGCCCGCGCGGTCGAGCTGCTGCAGCAGGAGGTGCTCGGCAACGGCGTCTGGGAGCTGCTGTGCCGCAGTGCTGCGCTGGTCCCGCCGCTCAGCCGTCCTGTCGCCGAGCTCGCCTCGCATGTGTTCGCCGGTCCCCGGGTGGTCGACGACTCCGCCGCCGTCTTCGCCGCGCCGCGACGGGTGCGCTTCCACGAGTCCGAATGGGCGCTGCCCGCCGAGCGGTTCGAGGAGGCGTTCGCGGCGCTGCGCGCCCGCTTCGACGCGGAGGGAGTGCGCGTCACCTTCCCGCTCGAGATCCGCCGCGCCGCGGCCGACGAGGTGTGGCTGTCCACCGCCCACCACCGCGACACCGTCTACATCGCCGCCCACCGCCACCACGCGGAGGAGGCCGGGCCCTACCTGCTGCTGGTGCAGCGCACCCTCGCCGCCTTCGGGGCCCGCCCGCACTGGGGGAAGATGCACTGGCTGGGCGCAGCCGAGCTCAGGGAGCTCTACCCCTGCTTCGAGGACTTCCGCGGCGTGCGCGCGGCCGCCGACCCCGACGGGCTGCTGCTGAGCCCGTACCTGCGCCACCTGCTGGTCTGACCAGGCACGGGTGGCCGGGGAGCGGACCGTCCGCCCCCTGTCCGTCCGCCCGGGTCCACGCGGTTCGGGCTAGCCTGACGAGGATGAACACCTCCGTGCCCCCCACCTCTCCCGCCGCCGTCCCCTCGCCCTCGCACCTGCTGGACATCGCGCTCGCCGCCGCTCATGCGGCCGCTGAGCACCTCCGTGGCCTGGACCGCGACGACCTGGCCCGGGAGTACAAGACCTCCAGCCACGACATCGTCACCGAGCACGACCGCGCCAGCGAGGAGATCATCGTCTCCGAGCTGCGTCGCCTGCTGCCCACCGCCCGCATCGTCGGCGAGGAGGGCGGTGAGCGTCCCGCCGAGGAGACCGCGGCCGGGGACACCGGGCCGGTGGTGAGCTTCTTCGTCGACCCCATCGACGGCACCAGCAACTTCGCCGCCGGACTGCCGCTGTTCTGCATCTCGATCGGTGTCGCCGTCGACGACGAGCTGGTCGCCGGCGTCATCGACGCCCCGGTCCTGCATCAGGTGTTCGCCGCGGCCGATGGCGATGCCACCCTGAACGGAAAGGTGCTGCGACCGCGCGCCACCAGGGCGCCGGCCGACGCCCTGGTGCTCTCCGGATACCCCGGCCAGCGCACCGGCGCTCAGTTCCCGGCCTTCGCCGCGAGCTCGGTGCGCACTCTGGAGGACTCGGTCTCCGCGGTGCGGCACCTCGGCTCGGCCGCGCTCGAGCTCGCCTATGTCGCCGCCGGCTGGGCCGACGCGACGGCGCTGACCGCGATCAACTCCTGGGACGTGGCCGCGGGCTTCCACATCCTGCGCCGGGCCGGCGGCTCGCTGCGCACCTGGCCGGGCACCGAGGTCGTCCGCCGCCCCGACCATCTGCAGCCGGCCTACGTGGCCTGCACCGGGCAGGAGCGCCTGAGCGTCCTGGACGAGCTGCAGCAGGAGCTCCAGGAGCTGCGCACCGCGGGACGGTGAGCGTCGTGGCATCGCCGCTGTGACCTTCGTCAAGGGCGCGTCCCCGATGCGACAGCACCGCGGCGGCGATGCTAATCTGTTCTGGTCGCACCGCGACAGGGGGCTATGGCGCAGTTGGTAGCGCGTCTCGTTCGCAATGAGAAGGTCCGGGGTTCGAATCCCCGTAGCTCCACCGCACGTCCTGAGCCGCGTCATCGTTCACGAACGATGACGCGGCTCAGGCGTTTCCTGCCCGGGTTCGCGGTGCGTGATGGGGGCAGCGGCAGGACGACCGGTGCGGACGGGTCCGTCCGCCTCACGCGACCGGGTCACCGCCCCTCACTGCCCGGGCCGGTTGCTGCTAGCGCAGCGGGTCGAAATGCTGCATGACCGCCGGCGGCCGACCGCCGGTCAGCTGGCTGGCGAGCATCTTGCCGGTCAGGGGGCCGAGCGCGATCCCCCACATCCCGTGCCCGCCCGCGATGCTGACCCGGGCGTCCCGGGTGCTGCCCACCAGGGGCAGGCCGTCCGCGGTGCAGGGCCGGGACCCGACCCACTCCTCCTGACGGTCCTCCCAGTCGATCCCCTGATACATCGGACGGACCGCATCGATGATCGCCCGGATCCGACGCGGGTCCAGGGGGGCGTCGGCGGGACGGAACTCCATCATGCCGGTGACGCGGAAACGGTCGCCCAGCGGCGTGCAGGCGACCCGCTGGGTGGGGAAGTACAGCGGGTGGGTCGGCATCGTCTCGGGGCGGACGGTGAAGCTGTAGCCGCGACCGGCCTGCACCACCTGGCGGACACCGAACCGGCGGGCGAGGCGACCCAGCCACGCTCCGGTGGCGATGACGACGTGATCGGCGCGCACCGAGTCACCGGAGCGGTCCAGCACCTCGACCCCGGCACCGCGCTGGCGGATGTCCGTGACGTCGACGCCGCGTCGGATCTGCCCGCCGCGGTCCTCGACCGCCTCGGCCAGCGCGGCCAGGTACCGCGGCGGATCGATGAAGCGCTGCCCGTGCAGCGCGATGCCCGCGGTGACGCCATCGGCCAGGACGGGCTCGTGCTCGCGCATCTGGTCACCGCTGAGCAGGTCGTACTCGACCGTGCCCCCGGACCGGGCGACCCCGTCGAACTCGCGCACCATCGCCAGCCGGTCCTCCTCCGTGGCGAAGGCGGCCAGGAACGGGCGTGCGGGGTGGGTGGGCTCGGCGATGTCGAGCTCGTCGAAGGCGTCCAGCGCGACCCGGTTGACCTCGGTGAAGATCCCCATGGCGCGCCGCCACCTGCCCGGCGTGCAGTTGCGCGCGAAGCCGGCCAGGAACCTCAGCAGCCGCGGATCGGCGGTCACCGGGACGTACAGCGGCGAGGTGGGGTCGAGCATCGCGGTGAGTCCGTACTTCAGCACCGACGGCTCGCTGAGGGGCAGGGTCAGGGCGGGGGTGAGCCACCCCGCGTTCCCCCAGGACGACCCGGCCGCGACGTCGTCCCGCTCCAGCACGGTGACCTCGACACCCTGCTCCTGCAGATGCCACGCCGTGGTGAGACCGGACATGCCGGCACCGATGATGGCGATGTGCCCAGGACTCTTCTTCGACACCGTCGTCGACTCCGCTCTCACGACCGAATACCCCATTATCCAGCAACGAGGCTACACCACGACGCCCGTCGACCGGACGCTGCAAGCACGCGGATCCGCCGTGCTGCCGAGACCGGTCCCGCCGCGGCGAGCTCCTGTTCGTCGTGGCCGCGCGGGTCGTAGGCTGAGGGCATGCACCCCACCACGCTGCGCATCGGCTTCATCCCCGGCGTCGAGCCCGATCGCTTCCTGCGCCGCTGGAAGTCGGGCCGCTGCGGTGCCTGGCTCGAGCTGGTCCCGGTCCCGCTCTCCCGTCAGCACGAGGCACTGACGGCCGGAGAGGTCGACATGTGCTTCGTCCGCCTGCCGCTGCGCGCCGAGGAGCTGCACCTGGTGCCCCTGTGGGAGGAGCGGGCAGCGATCGTGGTGGGCGCCGAGGACGTGCTCAGCCTGCTCGACGAGATCGGCCCGGACGACCTGGCGGGGGAGACCGAGATCCCCGCCGCCCACGCCGATGACGCCGCCGAGCGGATCGCCGTCGCCGCGACGGGCGTCGGCTTCACCCGGGTGCCGCTGTCGCTGGCGCGGCTCCACCACCGCAAGGACGCCGTCTCCCGCCCGCTGCGCGACGCGGAGCCCACCCGCATCGCCCTCGCCTGGCCGCGAGAGGCGGACGACCCGCTGCGCCAGGAGTTCGTCGGCGTCGTGCGCGGCCGCACCGCCCGCTCCAGCCGCTGAGCACCCCGCAGACCCCCTGACACGCACTCACGCACACAGCCCGAAGGAGCATCACCGATGACCGAGCAGCCCCGTATGAACGTCGAGAGCTTCAACCTCGACCACCGCACCGTCGCCGCGCCCTACCTGCGCATCGCCGATCGCAAGGAGCTGCCCGGCGGCGACGTGCTGACGAAGTTCGACGTGCGCTTCACCCAGCCCAACCTCGAGCACCTGGACACCGAGACCGTCCACTCGCTCGAGCACATGATGGCGGAGCACATGCGCAACCACTCCGAGGACGTCCTGGACGTCTCACCGATGGGCTGCCGCACCGGCTTCTACGTGCTGCTGAGCGGTGACCGCACCGTCGAGGGCTTCGCCCCGGTCCTCGAGGCCACGCTGCGCGATCTGCTGGCGGCCGACGAGGTGCCCGCCGCCAACGAGATCCAGTGCGGCTGGGGAGCCCACCACAGCCTCGAGGGCGCGCAGAGAGCCGCCCGCGAGTTCCTCGACCAGCGCTCGGTGTGGGACCGGGTGACCGCGGACTGACCGGGGCCGCGGGCCCGGCCGGCCATGGGTCAGCCCCGGCCCAGTCCCTCGCGCACCGCGGCCAGCAGGCGCGCCGTGCGCTCATCGGTCGCGATGTCGTCGATCGACACCGGGGCGCCGGCGGCATCCGCCAGCGGGATCCGCCAGTTCGGGTACTCCTCGTCGGTGCCCGGCTGGTTCTGGATGCGCCGCTCGCCCACGCAGTCCACGAGGGAGACGCCCAGCAGCATCGACGGGGTGCGCGCCAGGTGACGGTGCAGCGCGAGCACCGTCTGCTCGATGTCTGCGCCGCCCTCGCTGCGAGCGTCCAGCAGGCCGTCGCGGCGCAGCACCTCCAGCACCCGTTCGCGCCCGGCCGCGTCGGCCTCGAGCTCCTCGGCCAGGTCCCGCTCCAGCAGACCCAGCTCGTGGCGCAGGGCCACATGATCACCCGCCAGGTAGCCCGCCGTGGGCGGCAGATCGTGGGTGTTCACCGAGGCCATGCACAGCGTGCGGTAGTCCTCCGCCGGCAGCGGATCGCCCTCCCCGTCGTCCTCGAACCACAGGATCGAGGTGCCCAGGATCCCGCGATCCACGAGGTAGTCGCGCACCCACGGCTCGAAGGTGCCGAGGTCCTCGCCGACCACCAGCGTGCCCGAACGCTGCGCCTCCAGGACGAGGATGCCGATCATCGCCTCGTGGTCGTAGGAGACGTAGGCGCCGTCGGCCGCTCCGTGCCCCTCCGGGATCCACCACAGCCGGAACAGCCCCAGCACATGATCGATGCGCAGCGCTCCGGCGTGGCGCATGAGCGTGCGCAGCATGTCCCGCCACGGCCGGTAGCCGGCCTCGCGCAGATGCTGGGGGTGCCACGGCGGCTGGTGCCAGTTCTGGCCCTGCTGGTTGTACTGATCGGCGGGAGCGCCGACGGCCGCCCCCTCGGCCAGGACGTGGCGCAGCCGCCAGGAGTCCGCACCGACCTGCTCCACCCCGACGGCGAGGTCGTGCATGATCCCGATCCGCATCCCGGCCTCGCGGGCCGCGGTCTGGGCGGCGCTGAGCTGCTCGTCCAGCTGCCACTGCGTCCAGACATGGAAGTCGATCCGCTCCGGCAGCTCCCGACGGGCCTGCTCGAGGGTGGCCTGATCGAGGTCCTGCAGGCAGGCCTCGTCGGCCGTGCCGCGCACCGACTCCGCGATCGCGGACCACAGGGCGAAGTCCTCCAGGCCCTGACCCTCGCGGGCGCGGTAGGCGTCCAGCAGCGCCCTGCGCCCTGCGGTCAGCGGCACCGCGAACAGCTCCTCGAGAGCCTGCAGCTTCGCGCCCAGCACCTCGTCGCGCTCGAGACGGTCCACGCGGTCGTTCCACCCGGAGACCTGGCCGCGCAGCAGCCCCACCCGCTGGCGGGCGAGATCGGTGAGCTCGCGGTACTCGGGCACGTCCTCGATGCGCAGGTACAGCGCACTGGTGAAGCGACGGGTGACCGGGAGATAGGGGGAGGGCTCGACCGGCGGGGTCGGGTAGGAGGCGTGCAAAGGGTTCACCAGCAGGAAGTCCGCACCGTGGCGGGCGCCGCCGATCGCGGCCAGATCGCGCATATCGGCGAGGTCGCCGATGCCCCACGAGCGCTGCGAGCGGACCGAGTAGAGCTGCGCCTGGAGCCCGAAGGCCCGCTTCGCGGCGTACTCCTGAGGGACCCGCACCCGTGCCGGGGTCACCACCACATCCGCCTCACAGGGGCCCTGTGCGGTCTCCGCGACCAGCCGGTGCCAGCCCAGCGGCAGCCCGGCGGGCAGGTGGAAGCGGGCCCGACCGCGCAGCGTGCCGTCGAGATCGAAGGGCGCGGTGTGGTCCTCGGCCTGCGCGAGATCGCGGCTGCCGCCGTCCTCGAGCAGCAGCTGGGCCCGGACCGCGGTGCCGTGGTCGACGTGGACGGGCACCGTGGTGGCGGCGTCCTCGCGCAGCACCGTCACCGGCGGCAGGGTGCGGGCCCAGGGCCCGCGCTCCTGCTCGCGCCGCACGGCCGCGATGTCCTCGTCGGAGGCCACCGGCGCGCCGAGGGCGGCCAGGATCGCGTGGAGGGTGTCGTCGGCGACGTCCTTGAGCGCGCCGTCCCACCCCCAGTACTGGGTGCTGACGCCGAGGTCGCGGGCAAGATCGCGCAGCGCTGAGGAATCCGGGGACATGCGGCAAGCGTAACCGGCGGGGGACGCGGTCGAGGCGGGGCGTCCGCCGTGGTCAGGTCCAGGACGGCAGCCACATGCGGTAGCGCCACTGCTCCAGATCGAGCACCTGGCCGGTCCAGACCGGCCAGAAGAACGCCGAGACCAGCACGATCAGCACCAGCAGCGAGCCGACGAACAGTCCGCCGGCGAGCCGTCGCTCCCGCTCCGCGTCCGCCGGGCCGATCACCAGCGCCATCACGTAGGCCAGGCACAGGATCAGCCAGGGCGCGAAGGCGACGGTGTAGAACGTGAAGATCGTCCGCTCGCTGAAGAACAGCCACGGCACATAGCCGGCGAGGATCCCCGACAGCGCCGCCCAGGCGCGCCCGTCCCGGCGCACCACCGCGAGCACCAGCGTCACCAGGATCGCGAGGGTGCCCAGCCACCAGATCAGCGGGTTGCCGACCGAGAGGATGTGCGCCCCGCACTCGGCGACCTCGCAGCCGTGCTCGCCGAAGTCGTAGGAGCGGTAGTAGAAGTTCGTGGGCCGCAGCTGCAGCAGCCACCCCCACGGGTTCGCCTCGTAGGGATGCTCGGAGTCGAGGCCGACGTGGAAGCTGTAGGCCTGGACGTGGTAGAGCCACAGCGACAGCAGCGAGTCCAGGACACCGTGGCCGGTGGCCATGCCCTCCTCCGCCGCGAGGTGGCGGTTGTACCCGACCGCGGAGACGAACCAGCCGGTCCAGGAGGCCACGTAGGTCACCAGCGCCGTGCCCACCACCGCGAAGAAGGCGGGGATCGCATCCCGGAGGAGCCCGCCGAGCAGCCAGTCGCGCTGGGCGGCGGTGCGGCGGGCCCACCAGTCCCACAGCACCGTCATGATCCCGAAGACCGCCACGAAGTACAGTCCCGACCATTTCACCGAGCAGGCCATGCCCAGCAGCAGGCCCGCCGTCAGCCGCCAAGGGCGCAGACCGCCGGAGACCCCCAGCGGGGGCGATGCCGCGGAGCTGCTGTGCAGGCTCGCACTGGCCAGCGCGAGTCGTTCGCGGAAGCGATCGCGGTCGATCAGCAGCGCGCCGAACGCCGCCAGCGCGAAGAACATCAAGAAGGGATCGAGCAGGCTGGTGCGGGAGTGGACCAGAGGCACCCCGTCGACGGCGAGCAGCAGGCCGGCGATCAGCCCCGCGGTGGTCGAGCGCAGCAGCCGTCGCCCGATCCGGGCCAGCAGCAGCACCGCGATCGAGCCCAGCACCGCCGAGGAGATCCGCCAGCCCCAGGGATCGTCGGCCCCCAGCAGCAGCATGCCGCCGCCGATCAGCCACTTGCCCAGCGGGGGATGGACCACGTAGGCGCCCTCGGGCAGGTAGGTGTCCACGTCCCCGGCCTCGAAGGCGGCGTCCGGCTCCTCGGGCCAGGACATCTCCACGCCCTGCTGGGTGAGGGTGTAACCGTCCTTGACGTAGTAGGTCTCGTCGAAGATCAGCTCGCCGATCGAGCCCAGGCCCCACAGCCGCAGCACCAGGGCGAGCCCGAACACGGCCATCGCGCCGGCCCAGGCCAGCCGGGAGGCGGGCAGGTCGAACGCCCGCAGCCGCCGACGGTAGGAGGCGAGCACGGCCCCCGGCTCGTCGTCGACGGCGACGCGATGGGCGCGGGATGTCGCTTCCTCCTCCGTGGGCACTCGGACATGCTAGGTCATCGCGGGGAGTCGGCCGGAGAGGGGCCGGGGACCGGAGCGAGCAGAGGCGGCGGGGATCGCTAGCATGGCGGGATGCTCGAGCCCGGAGTCCTCACCCTCGCCGCCACCCCGATCGGCAACCCGCTGGACGCCTCGGTGCGCCTGATGCGGGCCCTCGGCGAGGCGGATCTGATCGCCGCCGAGGACACCCGCCGGCTCCATCGCCTGGTCCGGGAGCTCGAGGTGGCCACCCGCGGCACGATCCTGTCCTACCACGAGCACAACGAGGCCGAACGCACCGGGACGCTGCTCGAGGCACTGGCGGAGGGGCAGCGGGTCCTGATCGTCACCGACGCCGGCATGCCCGTCGTCTCCGATCCCGGATTCCGTGCGGTGCGCGCCGCGACCGAGGCCGGACACCGGGTGACCGTGCTCCCCGGACCCTCCGCCGTGCTGACGGCGCTCGCGGCCTCCGGCATCGCCCCGGACCGCTTCACCTTCGAGGGCTTCCCGCCGCGCCGGGAGGGTCGTCGGGCCGGCGCGCTCGCACCGCTCGTGACCGAGGAGCGCACCATGGTGTTCTTCGAATCGCCGCGACGCACCGCCGCGACCCTCTCCTCGATGGCGGCGGCCTTCGGCGGAGCGCGCCCGGCCGCCGTGGCCCGCGAGCTGACCAAGACCTACGAGGAGATCCGGCGCGGCAGCCTCGACGAGCTCGTCACCTGGGCGCAGGAGGGCGAGGTGCTCGGCGAGGTGGTGATCGTGGTGGCGGGCGCGGAGCCGGTGGCGGCGAGCGCGGAGGACCTGGTCGCACAGGTGCTGGCCCGAGCAGCGGCGGGGGAGCGGCTCAAGGCCGCGGCGAAGGAGGTCGCCCGGGCCCATGCGGGCGTCGGCGCGAGCGAGCTCTACGACCTGGCGCTGCAGAGGAGGTGAGCGCGGCGACGACGCGATGGTGGATGACGCGGAGGTGGGTGCGTCGCGGTGCGCATGCCTGTCCGGCGCCCGTCGGCCGCAGGAACGACGCCACCAGGAACGACGAAGACCCCGACACCAGGTGTCGGGGTCTTCGGGATCAGTCAGTCGATCAGTTCTCGATCTCGAGGAGGCCGCGCTGGTACGCCTTCGCGAGGCGACGCGGCACGGCGGCGGTGCGGCCACGGACCGTCACCTGCACGAGGTCAGGGTTGTGGGCCTTCCACTGCGAGCGACGGGAGTGCGTGCGCGCACGGGACATCTTGAACTTGGGCACTGCCATGGGACGCTCCTTGACGGTCCGGAGGGTGAACGTGCGTTGGCATCCGCCCGAGCAGCGACCCGAACCCGGTCCAACGGACTCGGGGCGCTCGGGTGCACGAAGGGACGCGCAACGACGCCCCATCTTGCCATATCCCGGGATCCTCCGCTCCCTCCAGGCCCGCTTCGTGCCCGTGAGCTATCACACCGCGCAGGACGGCGGCCAGGTCCCGGGACCCGTCGGGGCCGCCCCGAGGGGCACGGTCCGGTCACGCCCGGGGGCCGGAGGGCCACCGTGGTCCGGGACGCTCCCGGGCCCTCCTACCATGGTCGCATGTCGTCACCGCACGAGACCCCGTCCTCACCCGCCGCCCCGCCACCGGTGCGCGACCGCGAGGACATCGACCCCCGGGGGAAGAAGCGCGACCGCTCCTGGCCGCCGGCGCCCGAACCGCTGCCCGTCCCGGTGATCGACAACCACTGCCATCTGGACTTCGCCGACGGCGACGAGCAGCTCAGCGTCCACGACCACGTCGCCCGGGCCGCGGCCGTCGGCATCGATGCGCAGATCACCATCGGCTCCGACCTCGAGGCCGTGCGCTGGACCGCCGCGCTGCTCGCCTCCCCGCAGTGCCCTCCCTCGCTGCGCGGCGGTGTCGCCGTGCACCCCAACGAAGCGGCGCTGCACGCGCGCGGGCGTGACCACGAAGGCCGGGAGCTGATCGGGCTCGCCGCGGCGATCGACGAGGTCTCCGAGCTGCTGCGCGGACCCGGGATGGTCGTCGTGGGCGAGACGGGACTGGACTGGTTCCGCACCTCGCGGCAGGACGAGCAGGCCCGCACCGCCCAGATCGAGGCGTTCCGGGCACACATCGCGCTCGCGAAGGAGCTGGACCTGCCGCTGCAGATCCACGACCGTGACGCCCATCGCGACGTGCTCGAGGTGCTCGAGGCCGACGGCGCCCCGGAGCGCACCGTCCTCCACTGCTTCTCCGGCGATGCCGAGTTCGCCCGCGAGTGCGTGGACCGCGGCTGGTTCCTCTCCTTCGCCGGCACCGTCACCTTCAAGAACGCCGCGGACCTGCGCGGTGCGCTCGCGGAGGTGGGCCTCGGCCAGGTCATGGTCGAGACCGACGCCCCCTTCCTCACCCCGGTCCCGTACCGGGGCCGGCCCAACTCCTCCTACCTGATCCCGCACACGATGGCGACGATCGCCGAGGTGACCGGTACCGACCTCGAGCAGGCCTGCCGCACGATCCGGGCCACCACCC
The DNA here is from genome assembly GCF_002407185.1 of Brachybacterium vulturis. Lineage (NCBI taxonomy): Bacteria > Bacillati > Actinomycetota > Actinomycetes > Micrococcales > Dermabacteraceae > Brachybacterium > Brachybacterium vulturis. The sequence continues at coordinate 2,876,730 of NZ_CP023563.1, read as the reverse complement.
AGGACGTGTACCGCTGGCCCGAGGTCGTGGCCGCATGACCGGCGCCGACGCCGCGCACGCCGGGATGCTGCTGTCCGCCCGGGACATCCGCGAGCTCGCCGAGGCCGCCGGGATCCGGCCCTCGAAGCAGCGCGGACAGAACTTCGTGATGGACCCGAACACGGTGCGCACCATCGTGGGTCGGGCCGGGGTGGAGCCGGGTCAGGCGGTGCTCGAGGTGGGGCCGGGTCTGGGCTCTCTCACCCTGGGCCTGCTCGAGGCCGGGGCCGACGTGGTCGCCGTCGAGCTGGATCGGGGACTGGCCGAGCTGCTCCCGCTCACGCTCCGCGCCCGCGGCGTCGAGGACGAGCGCTTCCGCCTCGTGCACGCCGACGCCCTGCAGGTCACCGAGCTCCCCTCGCTCCCGAGCGCCGGGCAGCCGACGGCACTGGTCGCGAACCTCCCCTACAACGTCGCCACCCCCATCCTGCTCACGATGCTCGGGCGCTTCCCCGCAGTGCGCACCGCCCTGGTCATGGTGCAGTCCGAGGTGGTGGACAGGCTCACCGCAGGCCCGGGTTCACGCACCTACGGCGGGCCCAGCGTGAAGACCGCCTGGTACGGCCGGGCGGTGCAGGCCGGCAGGATCTCCCGGCAGATCTTCTGGCCGGTCCCCAATGTCGATTCCGCACTCGTCGAGCTGGTCCGGCACGAGCAGCCGCTCGGCACCGATGCCGAGCGGGAGGCCGTGTTCACCGTGGTCGACGCCGCCTTCGCCCAGCGGCGCAAGACGCTGCGCGCCGCCCTCGCCGGCTGGGCGGGCTCCGCGGCGCGGTCCGAGCAGATCCTGCGGGCGGCCGGCATCGACCCGGGTGCCCGGGGCGAGACCCTGGGCATCGAGGAGTTCCGCGCGATCGCCCGTGCGCAGACGGAGACTCCCTGATGCCGCCCGCGCGTCAGCGGGTGGTGGTGCGCGCCCCCGGGAAGATCAACCTGTCCCTGGGGGTCGGTGCCGTCGACGACCGCGGCTATCACGCCCTGGCCACCGTGTTCCAGGCAGTGGATCTCTACGAGACGATCACCGCCACCCGGGCCGACGGGATGAGTCTCGAGGTCAGCTCCCAGGTGCCGGGGACCGTCCCGCTGGACGAGTCGAACCTGGCCCTGCGCGCGGCGGAGCTGCTGCGCACCGAGTGCGATCTCCGCGACGGCGCCGCGCTCCACATCCGCAAGCAGGTCCCGATCGCGGGAGGCATGGGTGGGGGATCGGCCGACGCCGCCGCCACCCTGGTCGCCCTGGACCGGCTGTGGGGCCTGGGCTTGGGCGGCGAGCGGCTGCGTCAGCTCGGCTCCCGGCTCGGCGCCGACGTGCCCTTCGCGATGCTCGGGCACACGGCGCTCGGCCGCGGCAACGGGGCGGACCTCACCACCGTGCTCACCCATGGGGAATGGACCTGGCTGCTCGCCGTCCCCGGCGGGCACCTCTCCACCCCGGCGGTGTTCCGCCGCTTCGACGAGATCGCCGCCGGTGGCGGGCGCACCCCTGCCACGCGACCCACGGTCGACGAGCGCCAGCTCCAGGCCCTCAGCGGCGGCAACATCGACCTGCTGGCCGAGACCCTGCACAACGACCTGCAGGCCGCGGCCTTCGCCCTGCACCCCGGACTGGAGCCCGTGGTCGAGGCCGCCGAGCAGCTCGGCGCCCCGGCCGCGCTGGTCAGCGGATCGGGCCCGACGATCGCGGTGCTGGTGGAGGACGAGATGCAGGCCAGCTCGATCGCGGCGGGGCTGATGAGCGAGTCGCTGGTGGAGTCGTGCCTGGTGGCCCGCGGGTCGGCACCGGGAGCGAGCGTGCTCGAGGAGGAGTGACTCCGCGATCCCCGGTGTCCTCCGGCGCGGTCTCCCCGCGGTGGATGGCCGGGATCGAAATCACCGGTCCTCCCTCTCTCATCGGACGTGCCGAACCTCGGTGAGGGACAGGCTCTCCTCGACGCAGCGAGCGCCATCGGCGGTGAAGCCGTTGCGCTCGTAGAACCGACGCGCTCGAGGGTTCTCCTCGAGGACCCACAGCTGCGCCGGCGTATCGGGCCTCAGCACCGCATCGAGCAGCGCCTGCCCTGCTCCGGTCCCGTGGTGAGCCGTCAGGACATAGAGGGATGACAGCTCGACCTCACGCACGGGTTCGTGCGCCCCGATCGTGCGCGCCGGAGTCGTCATGGCGAACCCGATGATCCGTCCCGCGGACTCCGCCACGGTGACGGCCGCGCCGCCGTCGAGCCGACGCCGCCAGCTCTCCGTGCGACGTGACAGCGTGTCCCTCTCCCAGTGCCGCGCAGGGAGCAGCTCGGAGTACGTCTCGACCCACGCCGTGCGGTGCACGAATGCGCATCCCTCGGCATCGCCGGAGGTGGCGGGCCGAAGGTGGAACGGCGGATCCGTCATGACTCCAGTATCCGTGGATCTTCGAACGCCGTGCAATCCCTCCCCGGCGCGGACCCCGCCCGCACTCGCTCCCGTGACGCGACCTCCGGGGAGAAGGCGGCGAAGGAGAGCACCCCGGACGAGGCAGGGGAGGGTGGGGACACACCGTTCGGTGCACCACCGACATGCCTCGGTGCACCACCGACAAGCCTCGGCGCGACGGTAGGAGGTGGTTCGTGAATATCTCGCACGGGATCTCTGCACTCCTCCGGAAAGGAATGATGAGGCTGTATGACGTGCTTCATTCGCTCGGAGAAACAGGTATGAGCGCGTGTTTCCTGCGAAATGTTCCGGAGTAGTGCGTGCAGGTCGAGCGCGGGTGTGCCCGTCGCGGCGCTGCACGTGGGTGGCAGAGGCGGCGGACCGTCGGTGACCCGGCCCCGGAAAGCCAGGAGCCGGTCCCTCTGCTGGTCCCCATCCCGCTCCTTCCTCCACTCTGACGTGCACTTCCGCTCCCTCCTCCGGCTGCGCTCCTGCTCGCGGTCGGGGCTCGGCATCGGTCGCGCCGCCGCCCATGGACGACGTCTCGGAACTCGAGCGGAGGGCAGCGCTCGATGGGCTCCTGCGGTGCTCACCTGAATGCGGAGGAATGTCGGGGGCGTCGCACCGTTCCTCCCCAGTGGAAGTTATCCACAATAAGTAGCTACTCACGAGTAGGCTCTCCCGAGCCCTTCCCTTCATCGAATCTCTGTGCGAAAATATGAGGTATGGCACACGATCCGCACGACACGAGCGAAGAAACCCCGGGAGTCGGTCACGACGCTTCCGGGGTCGTGCCGCTGCGTGCGACCTCGGGGAGGGGCCCCGAGGGGTCGATCGCTGCACAGGAGCGCTCCGGAGCGCGAAGCGCATTGACGATCGATGCGGGTGTCGGCGAACTCCGGATCGGTGACGTCGACGTGACCGCTGCGCGTGCCGTGCTCGCCGAGATCGGTGCGGACGGTGCCGTCTCGCTCGATCGACTGTCGGCGACTGAGACCGTCGCAGTGCTGAGTCGGCTCCAGGAGCTGTCCGGTGCGGTGGCCGCGGTCCAGGCACGGGCGCTGATCCGCCTGGAGGAGTCGGTCAAGGAGGACTGTCGGCGTCGTGAGGAGACGCCGAAGCAGGCGCTGAAGATCGCACGGTCCGAGGTGTCGACGGCGCTGAAGCAGTCCAGGTCCTGCGCCGGTCAGTCGATGGCCTCCTGTCGCCGCCTCGTCCGCTCGATGCCCGGCATGCTCGCAGCACTCGCCCACGGCCGGATCGTGCCCAGCTCCGCGCACAGAGTGGGGCGCACGATGGCGCCGGCGAGCCCCGAGCAGCGCGCGCAGGTCGATCAGATCCTCGCCGCCCACCTTCCCTACCTCGAGGACTGCGGTCCAGAGGAATGGGCCGGTGAGGCGGAGAAGGTGCTGCACGGACTGGATCCGCACGGGGCCGCAGACCGTCATCGCACGGCGAAGAAGGATCGCAGTGTCACCGTGCGCCGCGGCGAGCACGGCATGTGCACGGTCACCGCGCACCTGTCCGGGCTCGACGGCGCCCGCATCCGCAAGGGACTCTCGATCGCCGCGGAGAAGGCCCGCGCCCACGGTGATCGGCGGGGCCACCAGCAGATCATGGCGGACCTCTTCGCCGATGCGCTGATCGGTCGCGGCGAGGGGATCGATCCGTCCACTCTGGACATCGGCGTGATCATCACCGACCGCTCCCTCCTCGCCCCCGACCATGCCGACGCCGCCACCATCGAGGGCTACGGCGCGGTGCCCTATGAGCACATCCGCGAGGAGATGCGCGAGGCGATGAGCGCCGCGGACCAGGATCCGGAGCTGGCGCCGGCGCTGCGCCGGCTCTACACCGACCCGGAGGACGGCCAGCTCGTCGCCGTCGAATCCACTGCCCGCAGCTTCCCGCCGGCGCTCGCCCGCTTCCTCCGGATCGCCCACCAGACCTGCCGGGCGCCCCACTGCGATGCGAGCATCCGCCAGAACGACCACATCGTCCCCTGGGCGCAGGGTGGTCCCACCTCCCTGGACAACGGCAACGGACTCTGCGCCGCGGACAACCAGAAGGAGGAGTCCGGGCAGAGCGCGCGCGTCGTCCGTGACGAGAACGGGAAGCGCCGCACCGTCGAATGGACCACCCGCTACGGGCAGAAGTCCCACCGCCGCGGCATCAATCACGACCCGCTCGGCACGGGGGCGAGGCTCCTCGGCAGCACCGCCGGCGCGGAGCACTCCGCGCTCGATGCCGACTCCGGCCCGCCCCAGGACGAGCCGACACCAGGGACGTCCCGAGAATCCGGTATTCCACGCCGAGACCACAGCGGAGACCAGATCCAGGGCACTGCTGTTGACGAGCCCGAAGGCGCACTCCGTCGCGCTCTCGCACTGATCGATCCGCACCTGGTGGAGCACGATTCCCTCAGCGACCGCCACCGGCTCGCGCGGGGGCGGCGGGATCACGTCTTCCTCCCGCACCTCACGCTCATCTCCCGCAGGCCATGGCGCGGTCCTGAAGCCGGCGCGGCGTAGCGCGAGTGACGACGAGGCGCAGCCGGAGTGACGACGCGCATCCGAGGTGGCGACGGGGCGCAGCCGGAGTGACGACGAGGCGCAGCGTGAGTGGCGGTCCGGCTCAGCCGAGCAGCTCGGACAGCTCCAACCAGCGCTCCTCGAGAGCTTCGATCTCGCCCTCGACCTCGCGCAGCTGTGCCGTGATCTCCGCGAGACCCACGTAGTCGGACTGGTCGTGGTCGGCCAGCTTCGTGTGCAGGGACGTCGTCTGCCGCTCGAGCTTCTGCATCCGGCGCTCGACGGCCCCGAGCTCCTTCTGCGCCGCATGCGACTCCGGCCCGGAGAGGGTCGACGCCCCCGCGGCCGACGAGCCGGCTGCGGGGGCGGACGCCGGTGACCGGCCGGAGCCGCCGGAGCCGGCACCACCGGCACCACCGGCACCGCCCGCGCCACCGGAACCGGCCGCACCGCCGATGCCCGTCGGCCGCGCCCCTGCCGCCGTCTGCGCAGCCCGCAGCTCCAGGTACTGCTCCACCCCGCCCGGCACGTGCCGGACCGTGCCGTCGAGCACCGCGTACTGGATGTCGGTGACGCGCTCGAGCAGGTAGCGGTCGTGGGAGACCACCAGCAGCGGACCGGGCCAGGTGTCCAGCAGGTCCTCCATCGCCGCGAGCATGTCGGTGTCCATGTCGTTCGTCGGCTCGTCGAGCACCAGGATGTTGGGCTCGTCCAGCAGGGTCAGCAGCAGATCCAAGCGGCGCTGCTGACCGCCCGAGAGCGCCCCGACCTTCACCTTCTGATGCGCTGGGGTGAACCCGAGCCGCTCCAGCAGCTGCCCGGGCGTGACCTCGTCCTTCCCGGAGCGGAAGGTGGTGCGGTACCTGCCCACCACATCGCTGACCCGCGAGTCCAGATGCTGCTGCAGGCCCTCCAGCTGCTGGGTCACCTGCCGCACGGTGACGGTCTTGCCCTTCTTGACCCGACCGGCCTGCGGCTCCAGCTCCCCGGTGATCAGGGCCAGCAGCGTCGACTTGCCGGCGCCGTTGGGCCCCAGCACCCCGATGCGGTCCGCGGGACCGATGTGCACGGTGACATCGCGCAGCACGGTCACGTCCCCGTAGCCGGCATCCACGTCGAGCACATCGATCACGTCCCGGCCCAGGCGCGAGGTCGCCAGCTGGGTCAGCGCGACGGAATCACGGACCGGCGGCTCGCCTGCGATCAGCTCGTTCGCGGCGTCGATGCGGAACTTCGGCTTCGACGTCCGGGCGGGGGCGCCGCGGCGCAGCCAGGCCAGCTCCTTGCGCATCAGGTTCTGCCGCTTCGACTCGATCGCCGCGGTCTGGCGGTCCCGCTCGACCCGCTGCAGCACATAGGCGGCGTAGCCGCCCTCGAAGGGCTCCACGATCCCGTCGTGCACCTCCCACATCCGGGTGCAGACCGCGTCCAGGAACCAGCGGTCGTGGGTGATGACCACGAGGCCGCCGTCCTTGCGGCTCCAGCGGCGACGCAGATGCTCCGCGAGCCAGGAGATGCCCTCGACGTCGAGGTGGTTCGTCGGCTCGTCCAGCAGCAGCACGTCCCAGTCGCCCACCAGCAGCTCTGCCAGGTGCACGCGGCGCAGCTGCCCACCGGAGAGCGCGGTGAGCGGGGACTCGAGGTCGATGCCCTCGAGCAGCCCGGACAGCACGTCCCGGATCCGTGGGTCCGAGGCCCACTCGAACTCGGGCCGATCGCCGACCACGCGGTGGCGGACGGTGGTGTCGGCGGTCGCCTCGTCCTGCTGGCTGAGCACCCCGACCCGCACCCCGCCGCGCACGGTGACGCGGCCCTCATCCGGTGTGGTCAGGCCCGCGAGCAGGCGCAGCAGCGTCGACTTCCCGTCGCCGTTGCGCCCCACCACGCCGATGCGGTCGCCCTCGTCGATGCCGACGGTGATGTCATCCAGCAGCACGCGGTCGGGCAGGGAGACGTGCAGGGACTGGGTGCCGAGCAGATGAGCCATACAGAGAGGTCCTCAGGGAGTGCGGAAGGTGCGGACGGACGGGGCGACGGTCTCACCGCCGCGGCTCACCGCTGGGGAGGGTCGTCGACCTCGAAGGTCAGCAGCAGGGAGCGCAGGGTGCCGGCGAGGGCGGAGCGCCCGTCGGGGGCCAGCGGCGCGAGCAGCTCCTGCTCCGCCTCCAGCAGCTTCTCCATCGCCGCATCGACCCGGGCGACGCCGTCGGCGCGCAGGCGCACCTCGACCGCGCGACCGTCATGCGGGCTGCGGTTCTTGCTCACCAGGCCCCGGGCGACCAGCTTGTCGATCCGCGTCGTCATGGTGCCGCTGGTCACCAGCGTCTCGTGCATCAGCGCGCCGGGGGAGAGGGCGTCGTCGCCGCTGCGCCGCAGTGCCGAGAGCATGTCGAACTCCCACCCCTCCAGCCCCGCGTCGGTGAAGGCGCCGCGCCGGGCGACCTCGAGATACCGCGACAGCCGGGAGATGCGGGAGAACACCGCCAGCGGTGCGACGTCCAGATCGGTGCGTGCCGCACGCCAGCCCGCGACGATGCGGTCGACCTCGTCGTGGCGCGGTGCGGCGGCGTCTGGCGTGGTGGGCATGAGGCGAGTCTAGGGGCCGGGCCGCCGCCGGCTCCCGTCAGCTGCTCCCGTTCTCGCGCAGCGAGGGCTTCTTCTGCAGGGCGCTGAGCCCGTACCAGGAGAGGTTCACCATGCGGGCGGCGACGACCTCCTTCGCGGGCCGGCGCGTCTCCAGCCACCACTGGCCGGTGTACGCCACCATCCCGACGAGCATCTGGGCGTACAGCGTGGCATCGCGCGGCGGGTAGCGGTGCAGACGCAGCTGCGTGGCGAGGATCTCCTCGACCCGCTGCGCGACATCGGTGAGCAGGGAGGAGAAGGTGCCGACGGCATGGCTGACGGGGGAGTCCCGCACCAGGATCCGGAAGCCGTCCTCGTTCTCGTCGATGTAGGAGAGGAAGGCGAGCGCCGCCCGCTCCATCAGCACCCGGGGATGGGAGCGCTGGTCCTTGAGGGAGTTCTCCAGATCGCTGAGCAGGGTGGAGACCTCACGGTCCACGACGACGGCGTACAGGCCCTCCTTGCCGCCGAAGTGCTCGTACACGATCGGCTTGGAGACCTTCGCGCGCGCCGCGATCTCCTCGACGGTGGTCATGTCGAAGCCCTTCTCGGCGAACACCCGCCGGCCCACCGTGACCAGCTGCTCACGGCGCTCCGTGCCGGACATGCGCGTCGTCCGTGCGCGAGAGACTTCCTTCTCCACCATGGCGGGAGTCTCCCACAGGTGACCCACCGGTCAGCGACGGCGAGCGACGGCGAGCGACGGCGAGCGACCGTGAACGGCGGTGGGCGTCGACCCGGCGCGGCCCCGGAGTCCTGCCCGGCTGAGGGGCGCTGCGGCCGGGGGAGGGCGAGCCCCGGGAGGGGGTCCGACGACCACCGGCCGGGCGGTAGGATCGGGCCGCGCCCGCGGCGCCGCCAGTCCCACCGGCGCCCGGTGGACGCGACTCGACGGCGCGCCGAGGGACGCGATCCGCCATGGTGTAATCGGCAACACCTCAGATTTTGGTTCTGAAGTTTCAGGTTCGAGTCCTGATGGCGGAACGCCCATCGCCCTGAGGGTGATGTCGCAGGACGACCGCGGCGACGCCGCATGCCCCACCCGTCGAAGACCTCGAGGAGCCGCTGACGTGGGAATCGAAGAGACCACCGCCCCCGCCGCCGTGATCGTTCTGGCCGCCGGTGCCGGGACCCGGATGAGATCCCGGAGACCGAAGGTCCTCCACGAGATCGGGGGCAGATCGCTCCTCGTGCACGCCGTCACCGCGGCCGAGGGCACCGGGCCCGCCGAGCTGGTGGTCGTGCTCCGCCACGAGCGGGACCGCGTCGCCGAGCACCTCGCCGAGCATGCCGCCGAGGTCACCGTCGCCGACCAGGACGAGATCCCCGGCACCGGGCGCGCCGTCCAGTGCGGCCTCGAGCAGGTCACCGCGAGCGAGGGCACCGTCCTGGTCACCTACGGGGATGTGCCGCTGCTGGACCCCGCCACCCTGCGCGAGCTGGTCTCCGCGCACGAAGGTGCCGGGGCCGCCGCCACCGTGCTCAGCGCCCGCGTCCCCGACCCCGCCGGCTACGGGCGCATCCTGCGCAGCGAGGACGGCTCCGAGGTGCTCGGGATCGTCGAGCACAAGGACGCCGACGACTCCCAGCGCGCGATCGACGAGATCAACTCCGGCATCTACGCCTTCGACCTCGCCGTGCTGCGCGACGCGCTCGGGCGCATCGGCACCGACAACGCCCAGGGTGAGATGTACCTCACCGATGTCCTCTCGATCGCCCGGAGGGACGGCCGCTCGGTGCGGGCCGTGGTCACCGACGACGTGATGATGGTCGAGGGCGTCAACGACCGGGTCCAGCTCGCGCAGCTCGGCGCCGAGATGAACCGCCGCACCCTCGAGCGCCATATGCGCGCCGGCGTCACGATCGTCGACCCCGCCACCACCTGGATCGACGCCGACGTCAGCATCGGGCAGGACGCCATGATCCTTCCCGGCGTCCAGCTGTACGGAGCCACCGACATCGGTGAGGAGGCCGTGATCGGCCCCGATTCCACCCTCCGCGACACCGAGGTGGGCGCCGGGGCCGAGGTGGTCCGCTCCCATGCGCTGCTGGCCGTGATCGGCGCCCGCGCCGCCGTCGGCCCCTTCTCCTACCTCCGCGCCGGGACGGACCTCGGGGCGGCGGGGAAGATCGGCGGCTTCGTCGAGACGAAGAACGCGAAGATCGGCGAGAGTGCGAAGATTCCGCACCTCAGCTACGTCGGCGACGCCGACATCGGCGAGGGCACCAACATCGGTGCCGGCACGATCGTGGCGAACTACGACGGGGTGGACAAGCACCGCACCACCGTCGGCCGCCAGGTGCGCGTCGGCGCCGACAACGTCCTGGTGGCGCCGGTCACGATCGGCGACGGGGCGGCGACCGGGGCCGGGACCACGGTGCGCAAGGACGTCCCTGCGGGGGCGCTGGGCGTCAGCGCCGTCTCGCAGCGGAACATGGAAGGATGGACCCTGCGACGCCGTGCGGGGACTGCGGCCGAGGCCGCGGCACGCGCGGCCCTCGGCGCTGACGATGAGTCCGCTGCCAGGACGCCTGCAGGAACTGCCGCCGACGAGCACAAGGAGCACGAGCAGCGATGAGCGGAATCGTCACCACCGGGGAGAAGCGCCTGGTCCTCGCGTCCGGACGGGCCCACCCGGTCCTCGCGCAGGAGGTCGCCGACGAGCTCGGCGTCGAGGTCCTGCCGATGGACGCCTGGGACTTCGCCAATGGCGAGATCTACGTGCGCTACGGCGAGTCCGTGCGCGGCACGGACGTCTTCGTGCTGCAGTCGCATCCCGCCCCGATCAACACCTGGGTGATGGAGCACCTCATCATGATCGACGCGCTCAAGCGGGCGTCGGCCAAGCGGATCACCGCGATCGCGCCGAGCTTCCCGTATGCGCGTCAGGACAAGAAGCATCGCGGACGCGAGCCGATCTCCGCGCGGCTGATGGCCGACATGTACGAGACCGCCGGGGTGGATCGCATGATCTCCGTGGACCTGCATGCCCCGCAGGTGCAGGGCTATTTCGAACGGCCCGTCGATCACCTGATGGCGCTGCCGATCCTCGCCGCCTACATCCAGGACAAGTACGGCCAGGAGGACCTCGCCGTGGTCTCCCCGGATGCGGGTCGCATCCGGGTGGCGGAGCAGTGGGCGAAGAAGCTCGGCGGCGTCAACCTCGCGTTCATCCACAAGTCCCGCGACCCCAAGCGGCCCAACCAGGCCGTGGCCAAGCGTGTGATCGGCGACGTCGAGGGCAAGACCTGCATCCTGGTCGACGACATGATCGACACGGCCGGCACCATCGTGCAGGCGGCTGACGCCCTGGTCGCCAACGGGGCGGACTCGGTGGTCATCGCGACCACCCATGCGATCCTCTCCGATCCCGCCACCGAGCGGCTGAAGGCCAGCTCGGTCCGGGAGGTGATCTGCACCAACACGCTGCCGGTCCCGCCCGAGAAGCAGTTCGACCGCCTCACCCAGCTCTCGATCGCGCCGCTGCTCGCGCGGGCGATCCGCGCCGTCTTCGACGACGGCTCGGTCACCAGCATCTTCGACGGCGAGGTGTGAGCAGCGCTCCCCAGGGGACGGGACGGCGAGGCCGGAGGTCTCCCCGAGGCGGCGCCCCTCACATCGCCTCCGTCCCGGCTCGGGGAGCGTGCTACTCTCACCTGGTCACTTCGGCGAGGGAGCGGGCGCCAGCCCCTCCGTGATCGACGCGGTGCGGAAATCCGGGAGCGGATCACCCCTCCCTGTGCCCCGTGGCGTCGCTCATCGTCGAGCCACCCCTCTTCGAGGAGCACACCCCATGGCTGAGAAGCTGAACGTCGAACTGCGCGAGAACTTCGGCAAGGGCGCCTCGCGTCGCCTGCGCGCCGAGAGCCGCATCCCCGCCGTCCTCTACGGACACGGCGAAGCCCCCCTCCACCTCTCGCTCCCCGGGCACGACACCGCCCTGGCGGCCCGCAATCCCAACGCGCTGCTCGAGCTCTCCCTCCCGGACGGCGCCACGCACCTCGCGCTCATCAAGGAGATCCAGCGCCACCCGCTGAAGCGCTCCCTGAACCACCTCGACCTGATCACCGTCCGCAAGGGCGAGAAGGTCGAGGTCGAGATCCCGGTGATCCTCACCGGCGAGCCCGTCGCCCCGGCCGCGGCCTTCGTCGACCTGCAGACCCTGACCCTGCTGGTCGATGCGCTCCACGTGCCCGAGCAGGTCGAGATCGATGTCGAGGGCACCGAGGACGGCTTCCAGGTCTTCGCCGGCGACGTCACCCTGCCCGCGGGCAGCGAGCTGATCTCCGACGTCGAGCTGCTGGTCGCCAGCGTGGCCCTGCCGCGCGTCGAGGCGTCCGAGGACGAGGAGGCCGAGGAGGCCGCTGAGGCGCTCGCCGAGGAGGAGTGACCGCTGCGGAGCGCGCGAGGCGGAGACCCTGCCCTCGGCCCGCTCCGTTGCTCACACCCCAGGGACCGGGGCGTCGCGCTCAGCGCGGCGCCCCGGTACTGTGTCCGGGGTCGTGCACCCTGCCGCGTCGCGGCACCGCCCAACGGCACCGCCCCGCGGGGAGCGCCCGGCGAGGACCAGGATCGGCGGGCGGCGCCGACCGGGATCAGGCCGTGCCGGCAGCAGCTTCGGCCGGCACCGAGGCAGCAGCGAGGAGCAGCCCATGACCGTGAGTGCACACCGGCCCGGCCCGTACCTGGTGGTGGGCCTGGGCAACCCCGGCCCGAAGTACGCCGGGACCCGGCACAACATCGGTCAGATGGTCCTCGACCACATCGCGGGGGCCGCCGGCGGCCGCTTCGCCGCCGCCCGCCGCGCCCAGGCCGTCGTGCTCGAGGGGCGGCTCGGGCTCCCCGGTGCCGATGCACGCGTGATCCTCGCCAAGACCACCACCTTCATGAACGTCTCCGGCGGCCCCGTCAAAGCGCTGGCCGCCTACTACGACATCCCGCCGGAGCGGATCGTCGCCGTGCACGACGAGGTGGACATCCCCTTCGACGCGGTGCGGCTCAAGCTCGGCGGCGGCGAGGGCGGCCACAACGGCCTGCGCGACATCAGCCGGGCCCTGGCCACGAAGGACTACCTGCGGGTGCGGGTGGGCGTCGGCCGACCGGCCGGCGGCCGCGACACCGCCGATCACGTGCTCGCCCCCTTCAGCACCACCGAGCGCAGGTCCCTGGAGCTGCTCGTCTCCGATGCGGCCGACGCCGTCGAGTCCGTGATCCTCGAGGGCCTCACCGCCGCCCAGCAGCGCTTCCACTCCCGAGAGGTCCGATGACTACGCAGACCACCGCCCCCGCGCCGACCACCGAGCACCCCCCGCTGCGCCCGCTGCTGGAGCAGCTGGCCGGCGGCCGTGACCTCACCGCGGTCCGAGACCTGGTCGCCGAGGGCACCGAGAGCGGCGAGGGCGGCAGCATCGTCGCGGCCACCGGCCTGTTCCCGTTCCTGGTGGCGGATCTCGCCCGCCGGGCCACCGCCGAGCAGCCGCTGGTGATCGTCACCGCGACCACCCGTGCCGCCGAGGATCTGCGGGCCGCGCTGTCAGCCCTGGTGGGCACCGCGCACCTGGTCGAGCTCCCGGCCTGGGAGACCCTGCCCCACGAGCGGCTCTCCCCGCGCGCCGACACCGTCGCCAAGCGGCTGTCGACCCTGCGCCGCATCGCGCATCCCGAGACGGAGGACCCGGCGCACGTGGTGCTGATGCCGGTGCGCTCCCTGCTGCAGCCGATCGCGAAGGGCCTGGGCGACCTGCGCCCGGTGCGCGCGGCGGTCGGGGACACCTATCCCCTCGAGGAGATCGAGCGCGACCTCGTCGATGCCGCCTACGTCCGCGTCGACATGGTCGAGAAGCGCGGCGAGTTCGCCGTGCGCGGCGGCATCCTCGACGTCTTCCCGCCCACCGAACCGCATCCGGTGCGGGTGGACCTCTTCGGCGACGAGATCGATGACGTCCGCTACTTCTCCGTCGCCGACCAGCGCTCCCTGGACCCTGCCCCGCGGGGTCTGGACGCCCCGCCCTGCCGCGAGATCCTGCTGTCCCCCGAGGTGCGTGAGCGCGCCCGCGCCCGCGCCGAGGAGCTGCCCGGGGTGCGGGACCTGCTGCTGCGGATCGCGGACGGCATCGCCGCCGACGGCATGGAGTCCCTCAGCCCGGTGCTGGTCGGGGAGATGGAGCAGGTGGCCGACGTGCTGCCCGCCGGCGCCCGCTTCCTGGTCCTGGACCCGGAGAAGGCGCGCGCCCGGGCCGACGAGCTGGTCGCCACCACCGAGGAGTTCCTCGCCGCGGCCTGGTCCAGCGCCGCCGCCGGCGGCGGACTGCCGATCGATGTGGGCGCGGCGAGCTTCGTGCCGCTCTCCGAGGCCAAGGGGCATGCCCGCGAGGGCGGCCGCGCCTGGTTCACGCTGGCCGCCTTCGGGCTCGACACCGACGTCGACCTCACGACCGCCTCCTCCACCCATCCCGGCTACTCCGGCAAGCCCGGGGACGCCGCGAAGGACCTCGAACGGCGCCGCACCGAGGGCTGGTCCGTGATCTCGACCATGGTCGGGCCCGGCGGCGCGCGGCACGTCGCCGAGAACCTCCGCGCCGAGGGGCTGCCCGCCGTCTTCACCGCCGAGCTCGACGGACCCGTCGCGCCCGGCGAGGCCGTGGTCACCGTCGGCCCCTTCGTCGAGGGTCTGGTCGATACGGATCTGCAGCTGATCCTCTCCGCCGAGCGGGACCTGACCGGCAAGTCCGGGGCGCGTCGCGGCGAGGAGCGCAAGATGCCCTCGCGGCGCCGCAACGTCGTCGACCCCCTCCAGCTGCGCCCCGGGGACCACGTCGTCCACGCCCACCACGGCGTCGGCCGTTTCGTGGAGATGACCAGCCGTGCCGTGGGCGTCGGTGCCAAGCGCACCACCCGCGAGTACCTCGTCATCGAGTACGCGCCCTCCAAGAAGGGCCAGCCCGGCGACCGGCTCTACGTGCCCAGCGACCAGCTCGATCAGGTCACCAAGTACGTCGGCGGCGAGGAGCCGAGCGTCAACCGCATGGGCGGCGCCGACTGGGCGAAGACGAAGTCCAAGGCCCGCAGGGCGATCCGCGAGATCGCCGACGAGCTGGTGCGGCTGTACTCCGCCCGCCAGTCCGCGCCCGGGCACGCCTTCGGACCGGACACCCCGTGGCAGCGGGAGCTCGAGGACTCCTTCGAGTTCGTCGAGACCCCCGACCAGCTCTCCACGATCGAGGACGTCAAGGCGGACATGGAGAAGTCCGTCCCCATGGACCGGCTGATCCTCGGCGACGTCGGCTACGGCAAGACCGAGATCGCGGTGCGCGCCGCGTTCAAGGCGGTCCAGGAGGGCAAGCAGGTCGCCGTGCTCGCCCCCACCACCCTGCTCGCGCAGCAGCACCTGGACACCTTCGCCGAGCGCTACACCGGCTTCCCCGTCGTGGTGCGCGGTCTCTCCCGCTTCCAGAACCCGGCGGATTCCCGGGCCACCATCGAGGGCGTCGCCGACGGCAGCGTCGACGTCGTCATCGGCACCCACCGTCTGCTCACCGGGAACGTGCGGTTCAAGGACCTGGGGCTGCTGATCATCGACGAGGAGCAGCGCTTCGGCGTCGAGCACAAGGAGACGCTCAAGGCGCTGCGCACGCACGTGGACGTGCTGTCCATGTCCGCGACCCCGATCCCGCGCACCCTCGAGATGGCCGTCACCGGCATCCGCGAGCTGTCGATCCTGGCGACCCCGCCGGAGGAGCGCCACCCGGTGCTGACCTACGTCGGAGCGCAGGAGGACAAGCAGGTCACCGCAGCCATCCGCCGCGAGCTGCTGCGCGAGGGGCAGGTGTTCTACATCCACAACCGGGTCGAGGACATCGACCGGGTCGCCGCTCACCTGCGCGAGCTGGTGCCCGACGCCCGGGTCCGGGTCGCCCACGGCAAGATGAACGAGCACCAGCTGGAACGGGTCATCGTCGACTTCTGGGAGCGGGACTTCGACGTGCTGGTGTGCACCACCATCGTCGAGACCGGCCTCGACATCGCCAACGCCAACACCCTCATCGTCGAGCACGCCGACAAGTTCGGCCTCTCCCAGCTGCACCAGCTGCGCGGCCGGGTGGGGCGTTCCAGCGAGCGGGCCTACTCCTACTTCCTCTACAACGCGACCAAGCCGCTCACCGAGCTCGCGCACGATCGCCTGACCACCCTGGCCACCAACACCGATCTCGGTGCCGGCATGAAGGTGGCGATGAAGGATCTCGAGATCCGCGGCGCCGGCAACCTGCTGGGCGGGGAGCAGTCCGGACATATCGCCGGCGTCGGCTTCGACCTCTACGTGCGGATGGTGGGGGAGGCCGTCGCGGCCTTCCGCGGCGAGAGCGCCGCGCCCGAGAAGGAGATCCGCGTCGAGCTGCCGCTGGACGCCCACGTCCCGCACGACTACATCGGTTCCGAGCGACTGCGACTGGAGGCCTACTCGAAGCTCTCAGCAGTGCGGGAGAGCTCCGAGATCGACCAGATCCGCTCCGAGCTCATCGACCGCTACGGCACCCCGCCCGCGCCGGTCGAGGTGCTGCTGGACGTGGCCAGGTTCCGGATCGACGCCCGCGCCGCCGGGGTCGACGAGATCCAGGCCCAGGGCAAGATGATCCGCTTCGCCCATCTGGAGGTGCCGGACTCCGCGGCGATGCGGATGAAGCGTCTGTACCCGGGCACCGTGCTCAAGCCCGCTGTGCGTCAGGTGCTGGTGCCGCGCCCGATGACCTCCCGCCTCGGAGGCACCGAGCTGCGGGACCACGACCTGCTGGAGTGGGCGCGGGAGGTGCTGCGCACCCTCGTCCCCGCCGCGGCGGAGACGATCAGCGCACCCGCGGTCCGGACCGCGGCCGAGTAGCCTCGCTCCTGTGAGCGACGCGCAGAGCATCCCCGTGCCCGAGATCCCCGAGCGCGATCCCGCACCCGGGAGGTCGACCCCGGAGCCGGCGCCTCCCGAGCAGCGCGGTCCCGGACGGGCGGACCTCCGGCGGGACGGCGCTGACCGCACTGTCCGCGGCAGCGCCCTGCTGCGGGCGGTGGAGGTGATGGAGGCGCTGCGCGCGCCCGCCGGCGACGCCTGGACCCATCAGCAGAGCCACGCCTCGCTCGCCCGCTACCTGCTCGAGGAGACCCACGAGGTCCTCGAGGTGATCGACGACCCCGCGGACCACGCACCCGGTGCGCTCGCCGATGAGCTCGGCGACCTGCTGTTCCAGATCCTGTTCCACGCCCGGGTGGGCCAGGAGGAGGAGCCGGCCTGGGACATCGACGACGTGGCCCGCGCCTTCATCGCGAAGATGGAGCGGCGCAATCCGCACGTCTTCGGCCAGCAGCGCGAGCGGGCACTGGCGGACCCCGAGGACGTCGAACAGATCATCGCCCAGTGGCATGCGGTCAAAGCCGCGGAGCAGGAGTCCGCGGGGGCCCTCGAGAGGGGCTGGTTCGACGGCATCCCCGCCCGGCTGCCGGCCCTGCAGACCGCCGCGAAGGCGGTGCACCGTGCGCGCTCCGCGGGACGGCTCGAGGAGCTGCTGGCGGCCGCGGACGAGGCGTCCCGTGCCGAGGACGCCCAGGAGTGGGGCGCCGGGGTGGCCCGGGCACTGCTGGATCTCGCCGTGGCCGCCGAGTGCCGGGACGACGATCCCGAGACGGCTCTGCGCACGCTGCTGGCCCGCACCCGGACCCGCATCGCCGACCCGGAGCAGGATCCGGGACTCTCGGCCTAGACTGACCCCTGGACGGTCAGCGCCGACCGGCCGTGACATCACTTCACCCGAAGGAAGGAACAGCCCATGGCAGCCCTGATCGATGCCCTGCTCGCCCGCGAGATCCTCGATTCCCGAGGAAACCCCACCGTCGAGGTGGAGATCCTGCTCGACGACGGAACCTTCGCCCGCGCCGCGGTCCCCTCCGGCGCCTCCACCGGCGCCTTCGAGGCCGTCGAGCGTCGGGACGGCGACAAGGACCGGTACCTCGGCAAGGGCGTCCAGGACGCCGTCAGCGCCGTGATCGCCGACATCCAGCCGAAGATCCTGGGCATGGACGTCCAGGAGCAGCGCGCGATCGACGCCGCCATGCTCGAGCTCGACGGCACCGAGAACAAGGGCTCCCTCGGTGCCAACGCGATCCTCGGCGTGTCCCTGGCCGTGGCCCGTGCCGCCGCCGACTCCGCCGGAACCCCGCTGTACCAGTACGTCGGCGGCCCGAACGCCCACCTCCTGCCGGTGCCGATGATGAACATCCTCAACGGCGGCTCCCACGCGGACTCCAACGTCGACATCCAGGAGTTCATGATCGCGCCGATCGGTGCGGAGACCTTCTCCGAGGCGATGCGCGTCGGCGCCGAGGTCTACCACGCCCTGAAGGCCGTGCTCAAGGAGCGCGGCCTGGCCACCGGCCTCGGCGACGAGGGCGGCTTCGCGCCGAACCTCGACTCCAACCGCGCCGCCCTCGATCTCATCGTCGAGGCCATCGGCAAGGCAGGCTTCGAGGCCGGCAAGGAGGTCGCGCTCGCGCTCGACGTCGCGGCCTCGGAGTTCTTCGAGGACGGCTCCTACACCTTCGAGGGCGCCAAGAAGACCTCCGCCGAGATGGTCGAGTACTACGCCGAGCTCGTCGACGCGTACCCGCTGGTCTCCATCGAGGACCCGCTGGACGAGGACGACTGGGCGGGCTGGAAGGCCATGACCGATCGTCTGGGCACCACGATCCAGCTGGTGGGCGACGATCTCTTCGTCACCAACCCCGAGCGGCTCGCCCGCGGCATCGCCGAGGGCTCCGCGAACTCGCTGCTGGTCAAGGTCAACCAGATCGGCTCGCTGTCGGAGACCCTCGACGCCGTGGACCTCGCGCACCGCGCCGGCTTCACCGCGATGATGTCCCACCGCTCCGGTGAGACGGAGGACACCACCATCGCCGACCTCGCCGTGGCCACCAACTGCGGTCAGATCAAGTCGGGCGCCCCGGCGCGCGGCGAGCGCGTGGCCAAGTACAACCAGCTGCTCCGCATCGAGGAGGAGCTCGGCGACGCCGCACGCTACGCGGGCGCCGCGGCCTTCCCGCGTTTCACCTCCTGAGTCCCCAGGTTCGAGGTTGTAGCCTCGTGCCATGAGCAGCAGACGACCGGGCGCCCCGCGATCGACGAGGCGCCCGGTCCCTGCGTCCGGGGGCAGGCGCTCCGGGGCACGGACCACCTCGCGACCGGCCGCCGGCACCCCGCGGGGCGGGGCCTCCAGGGCCTCGCGCACGCGAGGACCCGCCGCGGCCTCCCGGCCCGCCGCGACCCCGCCCGGCGCGACGGAGGAGGACGGCCCCGGCATCACCATCACCCGGCGCACTCTCGCGCTGGTGGCCCTGGTCGTGATCGCCCTGGCCGCGCTGGTGCCCACGGTCAACACCTATGTCGCCCAGCGGCAGAAGCTCTCCGAGCTGCAGGCGCAGGTCTCCCGGCAGGAGCAGCAGGTCGAGGCGCTGCGCGAGCAGGTGGCCCGCTGGGAGGACCCCACCTACGTCGCCGCCCGTGCCCGCGAGCGGCTGCTGTTCGCGATGCCGGGGGAGACCCAGTACCGGCTCACCGACACCTCCGGGCACGACGTCCCCCTCACCGAGGCCGAGCAGGCCGAGGAGGCCGCGAAGGAGGGGGAGTGGTTCTCCGTGCTCTGGGAGAGCGTGGAGGGCTCCAGCCGGCTCACCCCCGAGGACATCCCCGACGAGACGGGGTCGACCGACGACGACGTCTCCGAGCAGGACCCCGCCGACACCACCGATCAGGACACCGACCAGTGAGCACCCTTCCCCCTCTTCCCTTCGAGTCCCCGGCCACCGCACGGGACCACGAGGTGATGCGCGCGCAGCTCGGACGGGAGATGCGCGGCGTCATCTCGATCGCCCGGCGCTGCAGCTGCGGTCGACCCGCCGTGGTCCGCACCTCCCCGCGGCTCGAGGACGGCACCCCGTTCCCCACCTCGCTCTACCTGACCCTCCCGTGGCTCACGCTGGAGATCTCGCGCCTGGAGGCGACCGGCCTGATGGCCCAGCTCACCGAGCGGGTGGAGCAGGATCCCGCGCTCGCCTCCGCCTACCGCGGTGCGCATGAGCGCTATCTCGCCCGCCGCGCGGAGATCGGTGATGCCCAGGAGGTCCGACACGTCAGCGCCGGCGGCATGCCCACCCGGGTGAAGTGCCTGCACGCCCTCGCCGGTCAGGCCCTCGCCGAGGGGCCCGGGACCAATCCGATCGCCGACGAGGTGCTGCTCCTGGTCGACGGAGCGCTGCCCGAGCTGCTCTGCCGCTGCGAGGACGGGGAGGAGACCCGATGAGCGCCCCCGTCGCCGCGATCGACTGCGGCACCAACTCGATCCGCCTGCTCATCGCTCGCCGGGACGAGGCCTCCGGGGCTCTCGTCGACCTGGAGCGGCGGCTGGAGATGGTCCGGCTCGGACTGGGCGTGGACCGCACCGGACGCTTCGACCCGGTCGCCGTCGAGCGGACGCTGGAGGCCGCCCGTCGCTACCGCGCACTGATCCAGCACCATGGCGTGGCCACCCAGGACATCCGCTTCGTCGCCACCTCCGCGACCCGTGACGCCGCCAACCGTGACCTCTTCATCGAGGGCATCCACGAGATCCTCGGGATCGTGCCCGAGGTGATCAGCGGAGGCGAGGAGGCGGCGCTCTCCTTCCGCGGGGCCGTCAGCACCATCGCGGATCTGCCCGCGGGGCCGCGACTGGTCGTGGACATCGGCGGGGGCTCCACCGAGCTGGTGCTCGGCGAGGCGGCGCCGACCCACCGGATCAGCATGGACATGGGCTCGGTGCGCCTGACCGAGCGCCATCTGCTCACCGATCCGCCCACTGCGGCCGAGATCGGCGCGGCCACCGTCGAGATCGACGCCCTCCTGGACCGGGCCGCCGTCGAGGTGCCCCTGGACCAGGCGACCTCGCTGGTCGGCGTCGCCGGAACGGTGACGACCGTCACTGCCGTGGCGGCCGGGATCCAGGACTATCGTCCCGACGTCACGCACGGGGCGTCCCTGACGATCGATGGACTGGGCGACATCTGCCGCACGCTGCTCACCGAGACCCGCGCCGAACGCGCCCGGCGGACGGTCATCCATCCAGGTCGCGTGGATGTCATCGGCGCCGGTGCCCTGATCTGGTCGCGCATCGCCGACCGTGTCGCGGGGGCCGGGACGCTCACGTCCGCACGCACCAGCGAGCATGACATCCTCGACGGGATCGCCCTGGATCTGCTGGACCGAGTGCCCTGACCTCGACCTGTTCGCCGGGCGGTCGCTTTTGTGTCCGAGCCTCCGCGGTTCTACTCTGTAGATATGACTAATACTTTCGGCGGCAAGCCCCATGTCCTCATCCTCGGAGGCGGTTCCGTCGGCTTGACGACGGCATCCGAGCTGCGCAAGACCCTCGGTGCGGAGGTCGCGATCACCGTCGTCGACCCGCGTCCGTACATGACGTACGCGCCGTTCCTCCCCGAGGTCGGCGCCGGCAGCATCGACCCGCGCAACGTCCTCGCGCCGCTGCGCAAGGTCCTGCCCGGGGCCAAGGTCGTCACCGGTTCGGTCTCCGCGATCCGCAGCACCGAGAACACCGTGGTGGTGGACCTCGAGGAGGACGAGCAGCTCGAGATCGCCTACGACTACCTGGTGGTCGGCCTCGGCGCCGTCCCCCGTCTGCTGCCCATCCCCGGCCTCGCGGAGAACGCGATCGGCTTCAAGCAGATCGAGGAGGCGACCGCAGTGCGCGACCGCATCCTCGCCAACCTCGCCGAGGCCGCGACCACCAAGGATCCGGCGGTCCGCAAGCGTCTGCTCACCTTCACCTTCATCGGTGGCGGCTTCGCCGGCGGCGAGGCCGTCGCCGAGACCGAGGACCTGGTCCGCGATGCGCTGCGCTACTACCCCGACCTCCACGCCTCGGACATCCGTTTCGTGCTCGTCGACGGCGCACCGTTCATCTTCCCCGAGCTCGCCGAGGACCAGCGCGCCTACGTGCTGAACCAGCTGCGTGAGCGCGGCATCGAGGTCAAGCTCGAGACCTTCCTCAACTCCGCCGAGAACGGCGTGATCAAGACCAGCGACGGCGATGAGTTCGAGTCCGACCTGCTGGTCTGGAACGCCGGCGTGAAGCCGGCCCCGGTGCTCGCCGACTCGGAGGTCTCCGATCTCCCGATCGTCACCGAGCGCGGCCCGCTGATGGGCAAGCTCGAGTCGCTCGCGGACCTCCGAGTCAACGGCGCCGAGGGCCCGCTGGACAACGTCTTCGCCGCCGGTGACTGCGCCGCCGTGCCGGACCTCGCCTCGGGCGAGGGCAAGTTCTGCCCGCCGAATGCCCAGCACGCGGTCCGTCAGGCCAAGCGCGTGGCCGACAACATCGCGCGCTCCGTCCAGGGCCGCCCGCTGGTGGACTACTACCACCGCAACCTCGGCGTGATGGCCACCCTCGGCATGTACAAGGGCGTGGCTCTGCTGCAGCTGGGCGAGAAGGAGATCGACGTCCGTGGTCTGCCGGCCTGGGTGCTGGCCCGTTCGTACCACGTGTACGCGATGCCGACCCTCGGCCGCAAGGCCTCCGTGATCGCGGGCTGGGCGACCAACCTGATCTCGCGCCGCGACATCATCGGCATCCCGGAGGCCCAGACCCCGCGCGCGGCCTTCGAGTACGCCGCGAACACCGGCAAGAAGAAGTGAGCCGAGCGGGTTCTCCTGCCTGAGCCGGAGCACCCGACCCGGTGACGCGAACGCTGCCGCACACGAGCTGTGCGGCAGTGTTCGTGCGTCGTTCGTGCGTCGCACGCACGGCGTGAGGAGTCGACCGTCTCACGTGCCGACGCACACCCGGGGCCGACGTGTATGACCAGGTATGCTCGGATGCACGCGAGAACACGCGGGAACGATCAACGGTGCGCCGTGGCGCGGCACCGGGGCAGAAGGGCAGGACCGCATGGAGATCCACATCGTCCAGAACGCCGAGAGGGGCGCGGAGGTCGTCGCGGATGTCTTCGTCCGCACGCTGCAGGAGGCCGGGGAGTCGGGCACGGTCCTGGGCCTGGCCACCGGCTCCTCCCCGGTCCCCGCCTATGCCGAGCTGATCCGTCGCCACCGCGAGGAGGGGCTCTCCTTCGCCCGCAGCCGCGCCTTCCTGCTCGATGAGTACATCGGTCTGCCCGCCGGTCACGAGCAGAGCTACCACCACTTCATCCGCGAGAACTTCACGTCGCACATCGACATCGACGACGCCGCCGTCGTCTCCCCGGACGGCGCCTCGGCCGATCCGGTCTCCGAAGCGGCGTCCTACGACCGCCGGCTGCGCGAGGCAGGGGGAGTGGACCTGCAGATCCTCGGCATCGGCTCCAACGGCCACATCGCCTTCAACGAGCCCGGCAGCTCGCTCGGCTCCCGCACCCGGGTGATCGGCCTCGCACGCTCCACCATCGAGGACAACGCCCGCTACTTCGACACCGCGGACGACGTCCCGGTCCGTGCGCTCAGCCAGGGGCTGGGCACCATCCTCGAGGCGCGACGGATCGTGCTGACCGCCACGGGTGCGGGCAAGGCCGAGGCCGTCGCCCAGCTCGCCGAGGGCGCGATCAGCGCCCGCTGGCCCGCGACCGCGCTGCAGATGCACCCGGACGTGACCGTGGTGGTCGACGAGGCGGCCGCCTCGAAGCTCGAGCTCGCGGACTACTACCGCTACTCGCGACGGCTCGAGGCAGAGCACCCGCTCCTGGCCCTGGGCTGAGCCCGGGCGGGCCCGCGCACCTCCCGGACATCGCAGGGTGTCCGGCGCCGAGGGCGGATACGATCTCTCCCATGCAGCCGGCCGACCCCTCCTCCCCGTCCACGCTCCCCACGGCGGTCGACACCTCGCCCCGGTCGGGACTGGACCGCTTCTTCGCGATCTCCGAGCGGGGCTCCACGGTGGGCCGGGAGATCCGCGGCGGTCTCGTCACCTTCTTCTCGATGTGCTACATCGTGGTGCTGAACCCGCTGATCATCGGGACGGTCCCGGATTCCACCGGGATGTATCTGGGCGGGGGCACAGAGCCGAACCTGCCCGCCGTCGCCGCCGGCACGGCGCTGATCGCCGGTCTGCTGAGCCTGGCGATGGGAGCCTGGGCGAAGTTCCCCCTCGCGCTCGCCGCCGGACTCGGGCTCAACGCCTACCTCGCCTATTCCGTGGTCTCCCTGCCGGGCATGACCTGGGGCGGGGCGATGGGCATGGTGCTGCTCGAAGGCGTGGTCATCCTGGTGCTGGTGCTCAGCGGCTTCCGCAGGGCAGTCTTCAACGCGGTCCCACCGTTCCTCAAGACCGCCATCGCCGTGGGCATCGGCCTGTTCATCGCCTTCCTCGGGCTGTTCAACGCGAAGTTCGTGACCACCGCCGCCGGGACGCCCGTGCAGCTGGGCCACGACGGCTCGCTGACCGGCTGGCCCACCGTCGTGTTCGTCGCCGGGCTGCTGCTGATGCTGGTGCTGTGGATCCGCAAGGTGCCGGGAGCGATCCTCATCGCGATCGTCAGCGCGACCGTGCTCTCGCTGGTCATCGAGCGAGTGCTGCACCTCGGCGCCTTTGCCCCGGCGGACGGCACGGATCCCGGCAACCCCGGCGGCTGGGCGATGAACGTCCCGGCGATCACGGGGTCCCCGGTCCAGCTGCCCGACTTCGCCACGCTCTTCACGGTCGACCCGATCGGCGGCATCACGGCCGCCGGCATCATCGGCGCCGCGGTCATCGTCTTCTCCCTGCTGCTGGCGGACTTCTTCGACACGATGGGCACGATGGTCGGGGTCGCCTCCGCCGCGGACCTCCTCGAGGAGGGCGGCGACATCCCGGGCTCCCAGCGCATCCTGGTCGTCGACTCGGTGGCCGCGATCGCGGGCGGCGTCGGCGGCGTCTCGTCCAACACCAGCTTCGTCGAATCCACCTCGGGCGTGGCCGAGGGCGCCCGGACCGGGCTCGCCGCGGTGGTCGTCGGCACGCTCTTCCTGCTCTCGACCTTCCTCTCGCCGCTGGTCGCGATGGTCCCCTACGAGGCGGCGACCCCGGCACTGGTCATGGTGGGCTTCCTGATGATGACCCAGATCACCGATATCGACTTCACCGACGTCGAGGTCGCGGTGCCCGCCTTCCTCACCATCATCCTGATGCCCTTCGCCTACTCGATCACCGTCGGGATGGGCGCCGGCTTCGTGATGTACGTGCTCATCCGGGTGGTCCGCGGCAAGGCCCGCCAGGTCCACTGGCTGATGTACCTCATCGCGCTGCTGTTCGTCGTGTACTTCCTGCGCGGGGCGATCGAGGGCGTCCTGCTGTGAGCTCGCACGGCGCCGGGGACGGGACGACGGAGCCGATCGGTTCCGCGCCCGAGGGCGAGGAGGCGGCCGAGCTCGCCGCGGAGCTGCAGCGGGTGCTGCTGGTCTCCTCCCGGATCCTGCGCTCCCACACCGCCTCGGAGGAGGTCTCCGCTCCGCAGTTCTCGGTCCTCGCCTACCTCCACCGGATGGGGGAGTCGACGCCGAGCGCGCTCGCGGAGTTCGAGCACGTGAGCCCGCCGGTGATGACCCGGAGCCTCGGACGGCTCGAAGGGGCCGGTCTGGTGCGCCGCGCCACGCACCCCGTGGACGGGCGCCAGGTGAGGGTCACCCTCACCGAGGAGGGCGTGCAGCTGGTGCTCGCGGGCCGGGAGCACCGCCACACCTGGCTCCGCGACCGGATCGACGGTGCCACGCCCGCGCAGCGAGCTGCCCTGCGCGGTGCCTCCGAGGTGCTGCGCGAGCTGCTCATCCCACCGCGGGACTGACTGCTCGCGGCCGAGCGGCGGAGGGATGGCCGGACCGCGTCCCGTGGCAGTCCGGCCGGCCCTGACCGGGGTCGCCTCAGGCGCCCGCGGTGCTGTCCAGCAGGTGGTCGAGCACCGTGATCAGCGCCGCCACATCCTCCTCGCCGACGGCGGGGAAGGTCGCGATCCGCAGCTGGTTGCGGCCGAGCTTCCGGTACGGCTCGATGTCGACCACGCCGTGGGCGCGCAGCACCGAGGTGATGGCCGTGGCATCGATCGACTCGTCCACGTCCACGGTGGTCACCACCTGGGAGCGCGCGGCCGGATCCGCGACGAACGGTGTGATCTCCTCGCGACGTGCGGCCCAGGCCTGCAGCATCCCGCTGGTGGTGCGCGTGCGCTCATCGGCCCATGCCAGGCCGCCCTGCGCGAGCATCCACTCGATCTGCTCGGCCAGCAGCACCAAGGTGGCGACCGCAGGCGTGTTCAGGGTCTGGTTCTTCCGCGAGTTGTCGATCGCGCTGGTGAGCGAGAGGAAGGACGGGATCCACCGCGAGGTGTCCTGCGCCAGCCGCTCGGCGCGCTCGATCGCGGCGGGGGAGAGGATGCTCAGCCAGAGCCCGCCGTCGGAGGCGAAGGCCTTCTGCGGGGCGAAGTAGTACGCGTCGGTCTGCGTGATGTCGACGCTCGCCGCCCCCGCGACCGAGGTCGCATCCACGAGCACCAGCTGGTCCGCTCCCGCGCCCTCGGGACGCCGCACCGGCACCATCACGCCGGTCGAGGTCTCGTTGTGCGGCCAGGCGTAGGCGTCGACCTCGGCGGAGGCGACCGGCTGCGGGACGGATCCCGGCGCGGAACGCAGGACCTCGGGCTCGGCGAGGTGGGGTGCCCCAGCGGACTCCGCGGCGAACTTCTGGGAGAACTCCCCCAGCACGAGATGCTGCGAGCGGCGCTCGATCAGCCCGAAGACAGCCACGTCCCAGAAGGCCGTGGACCCGCCGTTGCCGAGCACCACCTCGTAGCCCTCCGGCAGGGAGAACAGCTCGGCGAGGCCCGCGCGCACCCGAGCGACGAGATCCTTCACCGGCGCCTGGCGGTGCGAGGTGCCCATCACCGTGGTCGAGACGGACCGCAGGGCGTCCATCTGCTCCGACCGGATGCGCGAGGGACCGGAGCCGAAGCGACCATCCCTGGGCAGCAGATGCTGGGGGATGGTCAGGGCGCGGAGGGCATCGGTGCGAGCGGTGCGGGCTGCGGTCATTCGGAGACTCCTCATGATGGGTGGGCCGAGGGCGCCGACCGGACGGACGCCCGCGACCATTCTTCCAGCGGACCGCCGATCGGCCGAGAGCCGTCCGTGGGCGCTCACCGGACATGGGAGGATCAGAGCATGAGCCGTGCTGATCTGGAGAAGCAGCCGTACGACGTCGCCACGATGTTCGACGGCATCGCCAAGCGCTACGACCTGATGAACGACGTCGCCGCGATGGGACAGGTCGGGATGTGGCGCGACCTCATGGTCCAGGCGCTGGAGATCGAACCCGATGCACAGGTCCTCGACCTCGCGGCCGGCACCGGCACCTCGACCGCCGCGATCGCCCGCGCCGGCGCCCGCGTGGTCGCCGCGGACTTCTCCCTGGGCATGATGAGCGAGGGTCGGCGGCGCGGGGCACCGGTCCCGTTCGTCGGTGCCGACGGGCAGCACCTCCCGTTCGCCGAGGGCTCCTTCGACGCCGCGTCCATCTCCTTCGGCCTGCGCAACGTGCATGAGCCGCGACAGGCTCTGGCCGAGATGGTGAGGGTGGTCCGTCCGGGCGGACGAGTGCTGGTCTGCGAGTTCTCCACCCCCGCCTGGGCACCGTTCCGCACCGTCTACGAGAAGTACCTGCTGCGCGCGCTGCCGGCGGTCGCCGGCCGGTTCGCCACCGCGGTGGATGCCTACGAGTACC
The DNA here is from genome assembly GCF_002407185.1 of Brachybacterium vulturis. Taxonomy (NCBI): domain Bacteria; kingdom Bacillati; phylum Actinomycetota; class Actinomycetes; order Micrococcales; family Dermabacteraceae; genus Brachybacterium; species Brachybacterium vulturis. The sequence continues at coordinate 2,849,368 of NZ_CP023563.1, read as the reverse complement.
TCGCCGAGTCGATCCTCGAGTGGCCGGACCAGGAGGAGCTGCGCGGATGGTTCCGAGAGACCGGCATGGAACGCACCCAGTACCGGAATCTCAGCGGCGGGATCGTCGCCCTCCACCGCGGTGTCGTGCCCGTCTCATGAGGACCCGGACGGCGCCGACCCCGGAGCGGCCCGCGACCCCGGTTCAGCGTCGTGACCTGCACGAACAGCCAACCTGCGGCGGTGTGGTCGAGGACACGTCCCAAAGGGTCGTTCTGGCTTGACGGGGGTGTCGGGGGTGCGTAATGTTCTTCCTCGTGCCCCGGACAACGGGAACCAGGAACGGCCAGCGTGCCGGACCGAGATTCTCGCACTGGCCAGGCATGACTGGTCTTCCGAGAGAGGATCGCGGCGCGGATCACACCGCACGGATTTGACTCGGAGAACTGAGCCGCAGTAAGTTAGCGGAGTTGCCTCGGAGCGGATGACCCGGAAGGGTTCGAAGCACTGAGTGCGCGTGTTGCTTGATATCTCAATAGCGTGTCTGTTTATTGATGCCATTTGTTTGAATGGCAAGTATACGGATGATACAGCAGTTTAATTTGCTGGTTGTTTGTTTATTTTGTCAGGATATTGTTTTTCATGTTTTTTCATGGAGAGTTTGATCCTGGCTCAGGACGAACGCTGGCGGCGTGCTTAACACATGCAAGTCGAACGATGACGACGGGGCTTGCCCTGTCTGATTAGTGGCGAACGGGTGAGTAACACGTGAGTAACCTGCCCTTCACTTCGGGATAACCTCGGGAAATCGTGGCTAATACCGGATATGAGTTCCTGCCGCATGGTGGGTGCTGGAAAGATTTATCGGTGAAGGATGGACTCGCGGCCTATCAGTTTGTTGGTGAGGTAATGGCTCACCAAGGCGATGACGGGTAGCCGGCCTGAGAGGGCGACCGGCCACACTGGGACTGAGACACGGCCCAGACTCCTACGGGAGGCAGCAGTGGGGAATATTGCACAATGGGCGAAAGCCTGATGCAGCGACGCCGCGTGGGGGATGACGGCCTTCGGGTTGTAAACCCCTTTCAGTAGGGAAGAAGCGAAAGTGACGGTACCTGCAGAAGAAGCGCCGGCTAACTACGTGCCAGCAGCCGCGGTAATACGTAGGGCGCAAGCGTTGTCCGGAATTATTGGGCGTAAAGAGCTCGTAGGTGGCTTGTCGCGTCTGCCGTGAAAACCCGAGGCTCAACCTCGGGCGTGCGGTGGGTACGGGCAGGCTAGAGTGTGGTAGGGGAGACTGGAACTCCTGGTGTAGCGGTGAAATGCGCAGATATCAGGAAGAACACCGATGGCGAAGGCAGGTCTCTGGGCCATTACTGACACTGAGGAGCGAAAGCATGGGTAGCGAACAGGATTAGATACCCTGGTAGTCCATGCCGTAAACGTTGGGCACTAGATGTGGGGGACATTCCACGTTCTCCGCGTCGTAGCTAACGCATTAAGTGCCCCGCCTGGGGAGTACGGCCGCAAGGCTAAAACTCAAAGGAATTGACGGGGGCCCGCACAAGCGGCGGAGCATGCTGATTAATTCGATGCAACGCGAAGAACCTTACCAAGGCTTGACATGCACCGGACGGCTCCAGAGATGGGGTTTTCTTCGGACTGGTGCACAGGTGGTGCATGGTTGTCGTCAGCTCGTGTCGTGAGATGTTGGGTTAAGTCCCGCAACGAGCGCAACCCTTGTTCTATGTTGCCAGCACGTGATGGTGGGGACTCATAGGAGACTGCCGGGGTCAACTCGGAGGAAGGTGGGGACGACGTCAAATCATCATGCCCCTTATGTCTTGGGCTTCAAGCATGCTACAATGGTCGGTACAATGGGTTGCGAAACTGTGAGGTGGAGCGAATCCCAAAAAGCCGGCCTCAGTTCGGATTGGGGTCTGCAACTCGACCCCATGAAGTCGGAGTCGCTAGTAATCGCAGATCAGCAACGCTGCGGTGAATACGTTCCCGGGCCTTGTACACACCGCCCGTCAAGTCACGAAAGTCGGTAACACCCGAAGCCAGTGGCCCATCCTCGTGAGGGAGCTGTCGAAGGTGGGATCGGTGATTGGGACTAAGTCGTAACAAGGTAGCCGTACCGGAAGGTGCGGCTGGATCACCTCCTTTCTAAGGAGCATCACCAATTATGGTGGCCATTTTCTCACCCGAGTGTGGTGGGGATGGTTGCTCAAGGGTGGAACATCAATGAATGGGCACTTCGCTGGTCATACCGGCTCCAGTACGGCCTTCGGGTCTGGAACGAGTGGTGTGACTGGTTCGAGGTGGAGACACGCTATTGGGTTGTGAGGCTGCACGCGGCCCCGACGACGCCTACCTTCGGGTGGGTCTTTTCTGGGGTGTGTGGCTGGTCCTCCCTTGCATCGCTGCCGCTGTGGCGGGGTGGTGTGGGTGTGGGGTTGTTTTTTGAGAACTGCATAGTGGACGCGAGCATCTTGTAAGCAATATTTGTAGAGCGCGAAGAGTCTTTGTGTTGCCGTAAGTTTTAAAGGGCGCACGGTGGATGCCTTGGCAAGAGGAGCCGACGAAGGACGTGGGAGTCTGCGTTAAGCCTCGGGGAGTTGACAACCTAGCTGTGATCCGAGGATGTCCGAATGGGGAAACCCACCACGAGTCATGTCGTGGTACCCATCACTGAATGTATAGGTGGTGTGGAGGGAACGCGGGGAAGTGAAACATCTCAGTACCCGCAGGAAGAGAAAACAATAGTGATTCCGTGAGTAGTGGCGAGCGAAAGCGGAGGAGGCTAAACCTGGTCTGTGTGATACCCGGCAGGGGTTGCAGGTCGGGGGTTGTGGGACGTATCAGAACTGTCTGCCGGCGGTTCGGCGTGGACGTGCAGTGGTAGTCGAAGTCGTGTTGAGTGCGATGGCGTAGAGGGTGTGACCCCCGTAGACGAAACTGCTGCATGGCGTGATGCTGTTCCCGAGTAGCACCGGGCCGTGAAATCCGGTGTGAATCTGCCAGGACCACCTGGTAAGCCTGAATACTACCTCTTGACCGATAGCGGACAAGTACCGTGAGGGAAAGGTGAAAAGCACCCCGGGAGGGGAGTGAAATAGTACCTGAAACCGTGCGCTTACAATCCGTCGGAGCCTTTTGGGGTGACGGCGTGCCTTTTGAAGAATGAGCCTGCGAGTTAGTGGTCGGTGGCGAGGTTAACCCGTGTGGGGTAGCCGTAGCGAAAGCGAGTCTGAACGGGGCGTTCAGTCGCCGGCTCTAGACCCGAAGCGAAGTGATCTATCCATGGGCAGTGTGAAGCGCGGGTAAGACCGCGTGGAGGCGCGAACCCACTTCAGTTGAAAATGGAGGGGATGACCTGTGGATAGGGGTGAAAGGCCAATCAAACTTCGTGATAGCTGGTTCTCCCCGAAATGCATTTAGGTGCAGCGTTGCGTGTTTCGTACCGGAGGTAGAGCACTGGATAGGCGATGGGCCCCACCGGGTTACTGACCTTAGCCAAACTCCGAATGCCGGTACGTGAGAGCGCAGCAGTGAGACTGTGGGGGATAAGCTTCATAGTCGAGAGGGAAACAGCCCAGAACATCAGCTAAGGCCCCTAAGCGTGTGCTAAGTGGAAAAGGATGTGGAGTTGCTGAGACAACCAGGAGGTTGGCTTAGAAGCAGCCACCCTTGAAAGAGTGCGTAATAGCTCACTGGTCAAGTGATTCTGCGCCGACAATTTAGCGGGGCTCAAGCACACCGCCGAAGCTGTGTCACTCAGACCTTGTGTCTGGGTGGGTAGGGGAGCGTCGTACAGCCAGCGAAGCTGCGGGGGAACCCAGTGGTGGAGGCTGTACGAGTGAGAATGCAGGCATGAGTAGCGAAAGACGGGTGAGAAACCCGTCCGCCGATTGATCAAGGGTTCCAGGGCCAGGTTTATCCGCCCTGGGTTAGTCGGGACCTAAGGCGAGGCCGACAGGCGTAGTCGATGGACATCGGGTTGATATTCCCGAACCGATCGTAGGAGGACCCATACCGAGGCAGTCGATGCTAACCACCCGAGCTGTTCCCATACCCTTCGGGGTGTGGAGAGTGGTGAGGCTGGGAACCAAGGTTGTAGTAGGTCAGCGCGAGGAATGACGCAGAGAGGTAGCTTCCGCGGACTTAATGGAATAGTCCGTCTAAGCGTGCAGCCCGGCCCCGGGTAATGCTGGGGCCATGAGGGTGAGACGTGATGGGGATCCCGTATGGGCGTAGGTGAGTGATCCTGTACTGCCAAGAAAAGTTCCGGCGTGACGAATACGGTCGCCCGTACCCTAAACCGACTCAGGTGATCAGGTAGAGAATACCGAGGCGTTCGAGAGAATCGTGGTTAAGGAACTCGGCAAAATGCCCCCGTAACTTCGGGAGAAGGGGGGCCCGAACCGTGAGAGCGGTGAGGGCCGCAGAGACCAGGGAGAAGCGACTGTTTACTAAAAACACAGGTCCGTGCGAAGTCGTAAGACGCTGTATACGGACTGACGCCTGCCCGGTGCTGGAAGGTTAAGAGGACCGGTTAGAGCTCTTCGGAGTTCGAAGCTGAGAATTTAAGCCCCAGTAAACGGCGGTGGTAACTATAACCATCCTAAGGTAGCGAAATTCCTTGTCGGGTAAGTTCCGACCTGCACGAATGGCGTAACGACTTCTCCACTGTCTCAACCGCGAACTCGGCGAAATTGCATTACGAGTAAAGATGCTCGTTACGCGCAGCAGGACGGAAAGACCCCGGGACCTTTACTATAGTTTGATATTGGTGTTCGGGACGGCTTGTGTAGGATAGGTGGGAGACTGGGAAGCATTCACGCTAGTGAGTGTGGAGTCATTGTTGAAATACCACTCTGGTCGTTCTGGATTCCTAACCTCGGTCCGTGATCCGGATCAGGGACAGTGTCTGATGGGTAGTTTAACTGGGGCGGTTGCCTCCTAAAGAGTAACGGAGGCGCTCAAAGGTTCCCTCAGCCTGGTTGGCAATCAGGTGTTGAGTGTAAGTGCACAAGGGAGCTTGACTGCGAGACAGACATGTCGGGCAGGTGCGAAAGCAGGAACTAGTGATCCGGCACCTCATTGTGGAATGGGTGTCGCTCAACGGATAAAAGGTACCCCGGGGATAACAGGCTGATCTTGCCCAAGAGCTCATATCGACGGCATGGTTTGGCACCTCGATGTCGGCTCGTCGCATCCTGGGGCTGGAGTTGGTCCCAAGGGTTAGGCTGTTCGCCTATTAAAGCGGTACGCGAGCTGGGTTTAGAACGTCGTGAGACAGTTCGGTCCCTATCCGCTGCGCGCGTTGGATATTTGAGAAGTCCTGTCCCTAGTACGAGAGGACCGGGATGGACTGACCTCTGGTGTGCCAGTTGTTCTGCCAAGGGCATGGCTGGTTGGCTACGTCGGGAAGGGATAACCGCTGAAAGCATCTAAGCGGGAAGCCTGCTTCGAGATGAGATATCCATACACCCTTTGGGTGTGAGAGGCCCCCAGTAGATGACTGGGTTGATAGGCCAGATGTGGAAGCACAGCAATGTGTGGAGCTGACTGGTACTAATGGCTGATGACTTACAACAACATTTCTTCGTGCTTGTTGTTTACTGTGTGTGTTTGCGTCCACTGTGCGGTTCTCGAGAAACAACCTCGACAACCCGGGCATTCCCTTGTGGGCTGTGTGGGGTGTGGGGGCTGGTGAGTCTCAACGTGTTACGGCGGTCATAGCGTCGAGGAAACGCCCGGTTCCATTCCGAACCCGGAAGCTAAGCTCGATTGCGCCGATGGTACTGCACTCGGAAGGGTGTGGGAGAGTAGGTCGCCGCCGGACATCTTCACTGGGAGTGGAGGAGTGCTGGAACCCCTGCGGGGTGTTCGCCTCCTCCACTCCCTTTTTTCATGCCCGCACGCGGTCGGGCAGCGGGTTCGGGCAGCACGGGCGTGCAGAGTGCGGAGGCCGGGCACGGAGTACTGCTTCGGTGCAGGTCACAGCCCGGCGTAGGGTCGCTTCCTGACGCCTGGTGCCCGGTGGGAGCTGGTGAAAGCTGTCACGGATAGCGCTGTTACCCGGTGGTCAATCTGCCGGTTTCGCTTAGGATCCTGGGAGAAAACGGCATAGTGCGAGACGAACGAAGAGACGGACGGTCCAGGGTGGCTGAGGACAGCAACAGCAAGGGCGACCGCGGCCACGGCGACGAGAGCCGGAGTGGGCAGCGGCGCGATGAGCGCGCGTCGACGAGGGCGCCCCGCAGCACGTCGGGAGGCGGTCGCGGACGGTCCCGCACCGAGGGTGCGTGGGAGAACCGCGGGCCTCGACGTGAGCGTACGGACCGGACCGGCGGGGCAGCCGGCGACTCTGCTCGCTATGGCGGCGGGCCCCGTCGCGACGAGCGAGTCTCCTCGAGGTCCGATCGTCCGCAGCGCTCCGAGGACTCCCGCGGATACCGTTCCGGTGCGGGCGAGTCCCGTCCCCACCGCAGCAGCGGGAGACCCCAGGGATCGACGCCGGACTCCCGGGGCCGTCGCGATGATCGTCCGTGGGAGAAGCGCACTCCGCGCGATGACCGTTCGGGAGGCACCCGTGAGTCCCGCTCCGCCGGCGATCGCCAGGACCGCCCGCGTCGAGATGACCGTCCCTGGAGCCAGGATCCGTCGCGCCGTGAGGATCGTCCCCGCCGTGAGGACGGCCCGCGTCGAGATGACCGCCCCTGGCGCGACTCGGGCGCGCGTCGTGATGATCGTGCCCGTCGTGATGATCGTCCCCGTCGTGATGATCGCCCCCGCCGTGATGACCGTTCGCTGAGGACGGACCGTCCGGTCCGGGACGATCGGCGCGAGAACCGGCCGGGCCAGGAGGAGCGTGCTGATCGACCACTCGAGCCGCGCATCCCCGAGAGCATCACCGGTCGCGAGCTCGACAAGGACGCGCGTTCGGAGCTGTTCGGTCTGAGCAAGGAGACCGCCGAGCGGGTCGCACGCCACATGGTCGCCGCGCATCTGCTCGAGGACTCCGACAACGAGACCGCTCTGGCCCATGCGCGCTTCGCCGCCAGGCTCGGCGGTCGGGTCGGCGTCGTGCGCGAGACCTACGGCGTCCTCGCCTATCGTGCCGGTGACTTCCGCACCGCCTCTCGCGAGCTGCGGACCTCGGTGCGCATCACCGGACGCACCGACGTGCTGCCGATGATCGCCGATTCGGAGCGTGGTCTGGGACGGCCGGAGCGGGCTCTGGACATCGCCGCCTCGGACGACGCCGCGGCTCTGGGCGTCGACGCGGCCATCGAGCTGATGATCGTGGTGGCCGGCGCCTATGCGGACACCGGTGACATCGGCACTGCGCTGCGCACTCTCGAGATCCCGGCCCTGCGTCACAAGGTGGACGGGCGCTGGCAGGTGCGGCTGTGGGTGGCCTACGCCGATCTGCTCGAGCGCGCTGAGCGTCAGGACGAGGCCACGCGGTGGCTCACTCTGGCCGCGGACACCGACACGGAGGGCCTCACCGATGCCGCCGAGCGGCTCGGCCGCCCGGCACCTGCTCCCGCGGACGAGCCCACCTGGGCCGATGACGAGCAGGTCTCCGTACTGGACGCCTACGATCCCGAGGCGGACGTCGACGCCCCGAGCACGGCCGATGCCACCCCGAGCACGGCCGATGCCGAGGACTCGGGGAGCGACCAGGTCGCAGCTGACACGCAGGAGACGGCCGACGCGGACGAGGCCGCGGAGGCCGACGACCCGGAGGACGCCGTGGTCGCCGAGCCCGCTGCACGGGAGAGTGCGCCGACGCCGCCTGCAGAGAACCAGCCGGGGGAGAGCTCGTGATCCGTCGACCGGATCCGTCCCTGCTGGACCTGCACGACGCGCTGCTCCTCGACCTGGACGGCACCCTCATGCACGGCGCTGAGCCGATCCCGCATGCCGCCGAGGCCGTCGAGACGGCGCGGGCGGCAGGATGCACCGTCGTCTTCGCGACCAACAACGCCTCGCGCACCCCGCAGCAGGCCGCCGAGCACCTGGCCGTGGTCGGCATTGCGGCGCAGCCGGAGGAGTTCATCACCTCGCCGCAGGTCGCCGCCCGGCTGCTCGCCGCCCGCCTCGACGCCGGCGCGAAGGTGCTCGTCGTCGGCGGCCCGAGCCTGGCGGCCCAGATGCGCGAGGTCGGCCTCAGCCCGGTGGACACCGACTCCGAGGACGTCGCGGCCGTGGTCCAGGGCTGGTCCCCGGACCTCGATTGGCGGCGCCTGGCCGAGGGTGCCTATGCGATCCGCCACGGCGCCTACTGGATGGCCACCAACGTCGACGCCACCCTGCCCACCGAGCGCGGACTCGCTCCGGGCAACGGAGCGATGGTCGCGGCGCTGCGCCATGCCACCGGGAAGGAGCCGGCCGTGGCCGGCAAGCCCGAGCCGGGCATGTTCGAGGTGGCGGCCCGTGAGCACCGAGCGCGCAGGCCGCTGATCATCGGCGACCGTCTGGACACCGACATCGAAGGCGCGGTGCGCGCAGGGATGGAGTCCCTGCTCGTGCTCACCGGCGTCGACGGGATCGAGGAGGCGCTCCGTGCAGAGCCGATCCGTCGGCCCTCCTTCATCCTCCCGGACCTCGCCCGGCTCACCGCTCCGTTCCCGCTGCCGGTCGTCGACGGCGACCGTGCGCGCTGCGGTGCCGTGAGCGCCGTCTGGCGGGACGGCGACATCGCGGTCCACGGCGACCAGGACGATCCGCGAGTGCTGCGCGCCGTGCTGGCCCTGCTGCGCGAGCACAGTGCGCAGAGCGCCTGGACCGGGCGACTGCACCCGCAGCCCCTCGCCGCCCGGGCGCCCGCCGAGAGGTGAGCGGCGACCGACTCGACGTCGCGCTGCTCGCCGCGGGACTCGCGCGGTCCCGCAGCCACGCCCGGCGCATCATCGACGAGGGCCGCGCCCGGGTGGACGGCCGCACGGGGGCCAAGCCCTCGATGCCGATCGCCCCCGATGCCGTGCTCGAGGTCGTCGACATCCCCGACGGGGTCGAGTTCGCCTCCCGCGCCGCCCACAAGCTCGCCGGAGCGCTCGAGGCGCTGTCGCTGCATCCCGCCGGCCGTCTGTGTCTGGACGCCGGCGCGTCCACCGGCGGGTTCTCCGATGTGCTGCTGCGCCGCGGCGCCGCTGCGGTGATCGCCGTCGATATCGGACACGACCAGCTCGCCGAGCACGTGCGCGCCGACCACCGGGTCACCGTCCGGGACGGCACCAGCGTGCGCGACCTCACGCCCGAGCTGCTGGGAACCACCGTCGACCTGCTCGTCGCGGACCTGTCCTTCATCTCTCTGCGCACCGTGGTCCCGGCCCTGGCCGGGGTGATGCGCGCCGAGGGCGAGCTGCTGCTCATGGTCAAACCCCAGTTCGAGGTGGGCCGGGCCGCGCTGCCGAAGTCCGGCGTGGTCAGCGCCGTCCCCGCGCGGACGGGCGCGGTGCGCGGCGTGGCCGAGGCAGCCGCGCGGGCAGGGCTGCGCACGGTCGCCGTGGGGCCCAGCGCCCTGCCGGGGCAGGACGGGAATCGAGAGTATTTCCTCCATCTGCGGCCGCACGGCGCGACCTCCGCGCTGGACGCCGAGGCCTGTGACATGATCGAGTCGGCCGTGCGCGGGGACGGTCCACGGCACCGTCGTGACCAGCACACCACCGAGGAGGACTGACCACCATGCGACGGTTCCTCCTGTACGTGCACACCGGGCGGCGCGCCGCCCTGCAGGCGACGCTGAGCGTGCTCGAGGAGCTCCGGCTGCGGAACGTGCGCGCCGTCGTCGTCGACGACCAGGTCGACGAGATGCTCGCCCTGCCCGAGGACATGGCCCCGCCCAAGCTGCTGACCTTCCTCACCAACGGCGCCGTCGACGTCCTCGACGCCGTCTCCGCCGCGGACCTCGTCGAGCTGGGCATCGTGCTCGGCGGCGACGGCACCATCCTGCGCGCGCTCGAAGCGGTGCGCGCGGCCGACGTCCCCGTCCACGGGGTGAACCTCGGTCACGTGGGCTTCCTCGCCGAGAGCGAGGTCGAGGACCTCTCGATCACCGTCTCGCGCCTGCTGGACGGCGACTACGAGGTCGAGGAGCGCTCGACCCTCGAGATCACGGTGCTCGATGCCGAGGACGAGCTCGTGGCCCGGCACTGGGCGCTCAACGAAGCCTCCCTGGAGAAGGCCGACCGCAAGAAGATGATCAACGTCGCCATCGAGATCGACGGGCGACCGGTCTCCTCCTTCGGCGCCGACGGCGTGCTGCTGTCCACCCCCACCGGCTCGACCGCCTACGCGTTCAGCGCCGGCGGTCCGGTGATCTGGCCCGAGGTCGACGCGATGATGCTGATCCCGCTGGCCGCTCACGCGCTGTTCGCCCGGCCCCTGGTGCTGGGACGCTCCTCCGAGGCGGCGGTCGAGATGACCCTCGACAACCGCGACGACGCGATCCTCATCCTCGACGGACGCCGCAGCGCGGACATCACCGCGGGGATGCGCATCGAGGCCCGGCTGTCCGCGCGCTCCGTGCGCCTGGCCCGACTGGCCCCGAGCCCCTTCGCGGATCGGCTGGTCGAGAAGTTCCAGCTGCCGGTCGTGGGCTGGCGGGGCCGCGGCCCCCGCACCCGCTGAAGCAGGAAGGGCTCCATGCTGTCCACGCTCCGGATCCGCCATATCGGCGTGATCGACGACGCGATGCTCGATTTCGGGCCCGGCTTCACCGCCCTGACGGGGGAGACCGGTGCCGGCAAGACGATGATCGTGACCGGCCTGAGCATGCTGCTGGGCGGCCGCCTGGATCGGGGACGCACCAGCGGCGCCAGCACCGTGGACGGCACCCTCTCGCTGTCCGGGCACACCGAGCTGGCCGACTCCCTCGACGAGCTCGGCGCGGAGGAGGACGACGGCGAGGTGCTGGTGGTCCGCCGCGTCACCCGCGACGGCCGCTCCCGCGCGCAGATCGGCGGGGTCCCCGTCCCGATCGGCACGCTGTCGCGCCTCGTGGGCACCGCGGTGACCGTGCACGGCCAGTCCGACCAGCAGCGGCTGCGGGACCTCGACGCCCAGCGGGAGGCGCTGGACCGCTTCGCCGGCGCGGAGATCGGGCCGCTGCTGGAGCGCCACCGGGAGATCTGGCGCGAGCGCTCCCTCCTCGCCGAGCGCCTCAGCGAGCTCGATGCCCTGCTCGCCGAGCGCGACCGCCGCGGCACCGCGCTGCGGGAGGCCCTCGAACGGCTCGAGCAGGCGGATCCGCAGGAGGACGAGGACGCCGCGCTGCGGGCCGAGATCGACCGCCTCGGCAATGCCGAGGAGCTGCGCGGCGCCGCCGGGCAGGCGGCGCTCGCGCTGGTCGGGGACGACGACGGCCCGGCGGCCGCGCCGCTGCTGGCCCTCGCCGCCGAGTCGCTGGGCCGGGCGGCACGCACCGATCCCACGCTCGCGCCGCTGCTCGAGCGGCTGGACTCCGTGCGCATCGAGCTGTCGGACGTCGCCGCGGAGATCTCCCGCTACGCCGAGGACATCGATGCCTCTCCCGGCCGGATCCAGGAGGCCAACGAGCGTCTCCACGAGCTGACGGTGCTGGTGCGGGACCTCGGCGGACTGCTGCCCGGAGCCGACGGCCCGGCCGAGGACATCACCACCCTGCTGACGACGTCCCGCACCGCGGCCATCGACCTCGACCGCTTCGAGGGCGCAGAGCAGGAGCGCTCCGGGACGGCCGCCCGGCTCACCGAGCTCGAGCAGGAGCTCACCGCGGCCGCGGAGGCCCTCACCGCCGCCCGCACCGCCGCCGCCGGCGCCCTCTCCGCAGCCGTCCAGGAGGAGCTGCGCCACCTCGAGATGCCCGATGCGGACATCCGCGTGGACGTGACCGGGCAGAGCCATCGTTCGCACGGCCGGGACTCGGTCGCGATCCTGCTCGCCCCGCATCCCGGCGCTCAGCACCTGCCCGTGGCCCAGGCGGCCTCCGGCGGTGAGCTCTCCCGCGTGATGCTCGCCCTCGAGGTCGCGCTGTCCTCCTCCCGCAGCGACCGCTCCGCCGCGCCGGTGTTCGTCTTCGACGAGATCGACGCCGGCATCGGGGGACGGGCGGCGCTCGCGGTGGGCCAGCGGCTGGCCCGCCTGGCCCGGCACGCGCAGGTGATCGTCGTGACCCACCTGCCCCAGGTCGCAGCCCACGCCGGCACCCATCTGCAGATCGTGAAGTCCTCCCGGGAGGGCACCACCAGCTCCACGGTGGAGACCCTCGACCGGCCGGCCCGGATCCGGGAGCTGGCGAGGATGCTCGCCGGCGACGACGCCTCCGATGTGGCGCTGGCCCATGCCGAGGAGCTGCTCGACGAGGCGCGCGCAGTCGCCTCCGGGACGAGCGCCGCACGGGGAGCGCGACGATGAGCGGCGGCGTCGTGATCTCGGGCACCGCCCGGCTCGGCAAGCGCACCAAGGACCTCACCGCCCGGCTGCAGCCCGGGGACATCGCGATCATCGACCACGAGGACATCGACCGGGTGGCCGCCGAGGCGCTGGTCGAGCGGGAGCCCGCCGCCGTGCTCAACGTCGCCGCCTCCACCTCGGGCCGCTACCCGAACGCCGGGCCGCGGATCCTGATCGATGCGGGGATCGTGCTGGTCGACGATCTGGGCGCCGCCGTGTTCGAGGAGCTCCGGGACGGGCAGCCGGTCACGGTGAGCGGGGACGAGGTGCTGCGCGACGACGGCGTGGTCGCGCAGGGGGTCCGACAGGACGACGCGAGCGTGACCGCCTCGCTCGAGATCGCCCGCGAGGGCCTGTCCGAGCAGCTCGAGCTGTTCGCCGAGAACACCATGGAGTACATGCTCCGTGAGCGGGACCTGCTGCTGGACGGGATCGGAGCCCCGGACGTGCGCACCCGCATCGACGGACGGCCGGTTCTCATCGTGGTCCGCGGCTATCACTACAAGGAGGATCTCGCGACCCTCAAGCCCTTCCTCCGTGAGAACCGCCCGATCATCATCGGCGTCGACGGCGGGGCGGATGCGGTCATCGAGGCCGGCTTCCACCCCGACATGATCATCGGTGACATGGACTCCGTCTCCGACCGCACCCTGCGCGGCGGCTCCGAGCTGGTCGTCCACGCCTACCGGGACGGCCGCGCCCCCGGCATGGAGCGCCTCGCCGAGCTGGGCCTGGCAGAGGATGCGATCTCCTTCCCCGCCTCCGGCACCAGCGAGGACATCGCGATGCTGCTGGCCGATGAGAAGGGCGCCTCCGTGATCGTCGCCGTCGGCACCCACGGCACCCTCGAGGAGTTCCTGGACAAGGGCCGCGCCGGCATGAGCTCGACCTTCCTCACCCGCCTGCGGATCGGCTCCAAGCTCGTGGACGCCAAGGGCGTCTCCCGCCTGTACCGTCAGAGGATCTCGACCCTCCAGCTGGTGCTGCTCGCACTGGCCGGGCTCGCCGCACTCGCCGTCGCGCTCTGGGCGACCCCCGGCGGGCAGGCGCTGGTCCAGATCCTCGGCGCCCGCCTGGACGGCATTCTGTCCTGGTTCACCATGCTGTTCTCACCCCGGGTCACCGGGGCGTAGGAGGAACCCGACCTCGTGATCGACTTCCGCTATCACCTCGTCTCGCTGATCTCCGTGTTCCTGGCGCTCGCCGTGGGCATCGTGCTCGGTGCCGGTCCGCTGCGCGAGAACCTCGGCGACCAGCTCGCCGGGCAGGTCGAGCAGCTGCGCACCGAGCAGGAGCAGCTGCGCACGAACGCGGAGGAGCTCTCCACCAAGAACGACCAGCTGGCGACCTTCATCTCGGAGCTCGGCCCGGAGCTCGTCGAAGGCACGCTCGTCGGGAAGCAGGTCGCGGTGATCTCCGACGACCGCTCCACGCGCCCGGGGATCGAACGCATCATGGCCCTGCTCACCGCCGCCGGCGTCGAGTCGCCGGTGCAGATAGGCCTGCAACCGGCCCTGTGGGCCCCGGATGCGGACGCGGAGCGCGCCGCGGCGGTCGAGGAGATCCGGACCATCGCGCCTGCGGCGCTCACCGCGGATCCTGCCGGGGAGCTCGGCGACGCCGCACAGCTGTCGGGCCTGATCCCGACCCTGCTCCGCGGCGGCGAGGACCTCCCGTTCGAACTGCGCTCGCAGCTGTGGCAGGTGCTGATCGATCACCAGATGGTGGTCATCGACGGCCCCCTCCCCACCCGCGCCGACGCCGTGATCTACGCCGGTGCCGCCCCGGAGGAGCTGTCCGTGGAGACGGAGGGCGAGGCCGTCGCGACCGAGCGTGCGCAGGCGCTGCTCGCCTCCCAGACCCACCTGCTCACCGAGCTCTCCGAGGCCGGCCTGCCCGCCGTCGTCGCCGCCGCCACCCCCGGCAACGACGCCTCCACCGGCATCCTGCGCACGGTGCGCGGCGACCGCGCCCTCAGCGCGCTCTCGACCACCGACCGGCTGCAGGAACCCGACGGACCGCTGCTGGCCGTGCTCGCCCTGATCGAACAGACCCGGGGCGGGTCGGGCGCCTACGGCACCACCAGCGATGCGGAGGAGCGCCTGCCCGCCCTGCCCGAGACGCAGGAGCTCCAGGGCGTGGCCGATGAGCAGGGACTGGGCGAGGAGGACACCGCCCCGGCACCGTCCGACGCGGGAGGAGAGGGATGAGCTGCTCGCTGCGGGACGAACTGGCACGGCGGAACTTCGCCGGGCGCGAGGTGAGCCTCGCCGAGGGGGCGCTCGTCGTCGGCGCGGTCACCGCTCTGGCCCTCCGCGGCGGCCGGACGTCGGACGCCGCAGTCCTCGCCGCCATCGGCGCCCTCGGCCTGGTCGACGATCTGCTGGAGCCGCGCCTGCGCCGTGCCGGACGCCCCGTCTCCAAGGGACTGCGAGGCCATCTCGGCACGCTGCGCACGGGGCATCTGACCACCGGCGCCGCCAAGGCGCTGGGCATCCCGCTGGCGGCGCTGGGCGGTGCCCTCGCCGCGCCTGCGCCGCGCGGCGGGCCGATGGTGGCGGCCGATGCCGCGCTGATCGCCGGATGCGCGAACCTCGCCAATCTCCTGGACCTGCGCCCCGGCCGGGCGCTGAAGGCGGTGCTGCCCGCCGCCGCCCTCCTGGCCCTCGGAGCGCCGGAGGATCCGCGCGGGGCCGGCGGACGCGGCCTCGCCCTCGCCGCCATGCTGCCCGGCCTGCTCGCCCTGCCCTTCGACCTGTGCGAACGCGGCATGCTCGGTGACGCCGGCGCGAACGTGCTGGGGGCGGCCGTGGGCGGTGCCGCGACCCGGCGGCTGCCCGTGCCGGCCCGGCTGTCCGTGCTGGGCGTCGTCGTCGCGCTGACCCTGGTCAGCGAGCGGGTCAGCTTCAGCGCCGTCATCGCTCGCAGCGGCCCGCTGCGGGCACTGGACCACCTCGGCCGGCTGCCCGCCCCGGTCGCTGCCGGGGGCACCGACGAGCCGCCCGTGCCCGGCACCGGTCCGGAGGTGCACGGATGAGCCCGATCGCTCCGCGACCCGGCCGGGCCCCGGACCGCCGCAGCTCGATCACCCGCTCCGTGCTGCGTGGAGCAGGCGTCATCCTGGTGGTCACCGTCTTCGCGCGACTCCTCGGCTTCGTCCGCTACCTCGTCTTCGGTGCGAGCATCGGCGCCGGTGACGTCGGCACCGCCTACACCACGGCGAACCTGCTGCCGACCGTTCTGTTCGAGGTCGCCGCCGGCGGCGTGCTCGCCGCCGTCGTGGTCCCGCTGATCGCCGGACTGGTCCCCGAGGGCGACTCGACCGATCCTGAAAGCACCGAGGCGACCGAGGCGACCGAGGTCACCGGGACCGCCGGGACCGCCGGGACCATCGGGGCCGCCGGGACCGCCCCGGTGCCGCGCTCCGCAGGCGCGCGGGCCGCGGCGCGGACGCACCCTCCGGTGGAGGCGGGGCGCCGCGCCGGCGAGGGGGCCGCTCGTGCCGACCGCATCGTCTCCACGCTTCTGACCTGGACGCTGGCGGGCACCGGAGTGCTGGCCGCTCTGGTGATCCTCTTCTCGGACCCGCTCGCGCAGCTCCTGCTGGCCGCCGAGGGGTCCGGGGAGTCGTCGGTGGCGCTCGGGGCCGCCCTGCTGCGGATCTTCGCGTTCCAGCTCCCGCTGTACGGGATCTCCGTGGTGCTGGCCGCCTACCTGCAGGCCCGCAAGAGATTCCTGTGGCCCGCGATGATGCCGCTGCTGTCCTCGGTGACGGTGATGATCTCCTATCGGGTCTACGCCCACCTGGTCCCGGCGGTGGCGACCTCCACCACCATCGACCAGGGCGCGGTGTGGTGGCTCGGCTGGGGGACCACGGCCGGGGTCGCCACCATGGCGCTGCCCGTGGTGGTGATGTCCCTGCGTTCGGGGCTGCGTCTGCGCCCCTCCCTCGCCATGCCGCCGGGCTTCGGCCGCCGCGCCCTCGCGCTCGGTGGCGCCGGTCTGGGGGCCGTCGGCGCCCAGCAGCTGGTGATGCTGCTGGTGCTGCTGCTGGCGATGCGCGCCGGCGGGGTGGGCACCCTGCCCGTGTTCCAGTACGGACAGGCCCTGTACCTCCTGCCCTACGCGGTGCTGGTGCTGCCGCTGGTCACCTCGGTGTTCCCGCATCTGTCCGAGCTGCGCCTGGTCGGTGACCGCACCGGCTTCGCCAGGGTCGCCGCCGCCTCGGTGCGCACGGTGATGGCGGTCTCGGTGGTCGGCGCCGCGATGCTGCTCGCGGCAGGCCCCGCCCTCGAGCAGTTCTTCCGCCTGATCGACCGGGCCGGGGCGACCGGCGTCGGCTCCACCACGGCCGGTCTCGCGCTGGGGCTGGTGGGCTTCGCCGTCGCGACCCAGTGCACGCGGATCCTCTCCGCCGCCCTGCGTGCCCGGGACGCGCTGCTGGTGGGGTCGGTGGGCTGGGTCGTCGCCGGTGTCGTGCTCCTCATCGTGGTCCTGCCGAGCCCGCAGCGCTCCGCCGCCGAGGCGGCGACCGTCTTCGCGCTGGCGATGGCGTTCGGCATGGCGCTCGCCGGCCTGATGGGCCTGGCGCGGATCGCCGATGTGCTCGAGCACGGCGGCCACCTGGCCCGGGTGCGCCGTACCGCGCTCGTGGTCCCGTTCGCGGTGCTGGGCGGCGGAGTCCCGGGCCTGCTGCTCGGCAAGCGGCTGGTGACCACCGATGCCGGGGAGGTGCGCACGGTGCTGATCGGCATGCTCTGCGGTCTGCTCGCTGCACTCGTCTCGGCGCTGCTGATGGCCGCCGCCGATCCCGAGACCACCCGTCGTCTGCTGCACCGGCTCCGGGCCGGACGCCGCGGCGTGCCGAGGTCCGCGCCGTGAGGATCCTGCTGGTGCGTCCTGCCGCGAGCGGCGGGCTGGCCGCCCATGTCGATCACGAGCTGGCCCTGCTCACCGCCGCCGGTCGGGAGGTGAGCGAGGCGCCGGTGCGGATCGGGGAGCGGCCTCGGCTCGCCGGGGATCTGCGCACCGTGCGCACGCTCCGGGCGGCGATGGACGGGTCGCCCGCCCCGGTGACGGTCCACGCCCATGGACTGCGCGCCGGGGCGCTGTCCGCCCTGGCGGTCCGGGGACGTCGCGGTCGGCGACTGGTGGTCACCCTGCACAACCGCACCGTCGGCCGCCGTGCGACGCGCGCCGTCGGCGCCGGGCTGCTGCGGATCGTGGCCCGCGGCGCCGACACCGTGCTCGCCGTCTCCCCGGATCTCGCCGAGGCCGCCCGCCGTGCGGGGGCCCGCGAGGTGCGGCATGCCGTGATCCCCGCGCCGGAGCCGGTCGCCCCGGGGGACCGGACCGTGTCGGGCGCGTCGGAGGAGTCCCTCCCGACCGCTCCGGCCCGGACGGGCGACGGCCCACGGCTGGGGCGGCTCGAGATCCTGGTCATCGCCCGCCTGGCACCGCAGAAGGGGCTGGGTGATCTGCTGGACGTCGCCGCGCTGCTGCGGGAGGGCCCACCGGCGCGGATCCGCATCGCCGGGGAGGGGCCGCTGCACCAGGAGCTCGCCGCCCGCATCCGCGCCGAGCACCTCCCGGTGGAGCTGCTCGGCCGTCGCAGCGATGTCCCGGCGCTGCTCGCCGCTGCCGACCTGGTCGTCTCCGCCGCCCATTGGGAGGGCCAGCCGGTGTCCCTCCAGGAGGCGCTGCAGGCCGGACGGGCCATCGTGGCGACCGATGCGGGCGGAACCCGCTGGGTCACCGGGGACGCCGCCGCGCTGGTCCCGGTCGGAGACGTCCCTGCGCTCGCGGCCGCGATCACCGCGCTCGCAGATCCTGCGGCGCGGGACGCCGCAGAAGCAGCCTCCCGGCGTCGGGCCCGGGACCTGCCCACCGCTGAGGACCTGCTCGCCCAGCTCGACGAGGTGCTCGTCCCAGGCCCTCAGCACTGGTAGGTTGGGGGTCCGTGGCAGATACCAGCGCGAGCACCCTCCAGTCAGGCACCGGCCCCCTCCGTCGGATCGGGGCGGTCCCCACGGCCAAGCCCTTCCGGAAAGCCGGCACCACCAAGCACATCTTCGTCACCGGCGGAGTCGTCTCCAGCCTCGGGAAGGGGCTGACGGCCTCCTCACTGGGGATGCTGCTGCGCAGCCGGGGCCTGCGGGTGGCGATGCAGAAGCTCGACCCGTACCTCAACGTGGATCCGGGCACGATGAACCCGTTCCAGCACGGTGAGGTGTTCGTCACCGAGGACGGCGCCGAGACCGACCTGGACATCGGCCATTACGAGCGGTTCCTCGACGAGGATCTCACCGCCGCGGCGAACGTCACGACCGGCCAGGTGTACTCCACCGTGATCGCCAAGGAGCGGCGCGGCGAGTACCTCGGCGACACGGTGCAGGTCATCCCCCATATCACCGACTCGATCAAGCTCTCGATGCGTTCCCAGGCGCACGAGGACGTGGATGTGGTGATCACGGAGATCGGCGGGACCGTCGGCGACATCGAGTCCCAGCCCTTCCTCGAGGCCGCGCGCCAGGTGCGGCAGGACATCGGCCGCGAGAACGTGTTCTTCGTGCACGTGTCGCTGGTGCCCTTCATCGGCCCGTCGCAGGAGCTGAAGACGAAACCCACCCAGCACTCCGTGGCAGCCCTGCGCTCGATCGGCATCCAACCCGATGCGATCGTGCTCCGAGCGGACCGCGGGCTGCCCGCCTCCGTGAAGACGAAGATCTCCGCGATGTGCGATGTCGACCTCGATGCGGTCGTCACCTGCGCGGACGCACCGTCGATCTACGAGATCCCGCTGGTGCTGCACGGTGAGGGGCTCGATGCCTACGCCATCCGACGCCTGGACCTGCTCTGCCACGACGTCGACTGGACCCAGTGGGAGGAGCTGCTGCGCCGGGTCCGCGAGCCCGCCTACGAGATCACCGTGGCACTGGTGGGCAAGTACGTCGACCTGCCCGATGCCTACCTCTCGGTCACCGAGGCGCTGCGCGCCGGCGGGTTCCACCACCGGGCGGAGGTGGTGCTGCGCTGGATCGAGGCCGATCTCTGCACGAGCGAGGAGGGCGCCGCTGAGCAGCTGAAGGACGCCGACGCGATCGTGGTGCCCGGCGGCTTCGGGGTGCGGGGGGTCGACGGGAAGGTCGGGGCCCTGCACCACGCCCGCACCCATGGGATCCCCACCCTCGGTCTGTGCCTGGGCATGCAGTCGATGGTGATCGAGTACGCCCGCCACGAGCTCGTCCTCCCCACCGCGCACTCCACCGAGTTCGACCCCGACACCGAGCATCCGGTGGTGGCCACGATGGCGGAGCAGGAGGAGGTCCTCTCCGGTCGGGGCGACCTCGGCGGGACCATGCGCCTGGGCTCGTACCGGCACACCCTCGAGGAGGGATCGCTGGTGGCCCGGACCTACGGCACCACCGAGGTCTCCGAGCGGCACCGCCACCGCTACGAGGTCGCCAACAGCTACCGCGACCGGCTCGAGGAGGCCGGGCTGCGGATCTCCGGCACCTCGGTGCTCGAGGACGGCCGTTCGCTGGTGGAGTTCGTGGAGCTCGATCCCGCGGTCCACCCGTTCTACGTCGGCACCCAGGCCCATCCCGAGCTGAAGTCCCGCCCCACCCGCGCGCATCCGCTGTTCGCCGGGCTGATCGGGGCGGCGGTCCAGAGGCAGAAGGCGACCCGCCTGCTCGAGGTCGCCCCGCCCCAGAAGAGCGCACAGGAGTGAGCACATGAGCATGGACGACAGCAGCACCCGGCCGGGGACGACGGGCTCCGAGGAGCCGCTGCGGGACGAGCCCGGGCAGCGCCCCGTCCTCGCCCGGCGAGGGGTGCACGACGGCATGATCTTCGCTCTGGTGCGGGACACGGTCGACTTCGCCGACGGCGTGCGCTTCGACCGCGAGTACGTCCGGCACACCGGGGCCGTGGCCGTGCTCGCCGTCGACGAGGCGGACCGGGTGCTGCTGATCCGGCAGTACCGACACCCCGTCGGTCATGCACTGTGGGAGATCCCGGCGGGACTGCTCGACCTGGAGGGCGAGGCACCGCACATCGCCGCCGCCCGGGAGCTCGCCGAGGAGACCGGATTCGACCCCACCGGGATGCGCACCCTGGTGGACCTGCGACCCAGCCCGGGAGGCAACGACGAGGTCATCCGCGTCTACCTCGCCACCGGGGTCCGTGCCAGCGATACCGAGTTCGAGCGCACCGACGAGGAGGCCGAGCTGATCACCCGGTGGGTGCCGCTGGCCGATACTGTCAGCGCGGTGCTCGAGGGTCGCATCACCAATGCCACCACCGTCTCTGCGGTGCTGGCCCTGCAGGTGATGCGCGCGAGGGGTCAGGATGTCGAGACTCTGCGTCCCGCCGATGCACCGTTCATGGCGCGGCCCGGCAGGCACTGAGAGCGCGGGGAGCCGAGGCCCGGGGGCCGGGGGTCACTCCTGCTCGGTCAGCGCCCGATGGATCACCGGCGCGGTCTGCTCGACCTGCCAGGGCCGGGCCCCGAGCTCGATCAGCTGCGCGGCGAGCTCGGGCTCCGTCGGTGCCTGCTCGTGCTCCCACACCCACTGGCGCAGCACCGCGGGCTGCAGCAGGTTCTCCGGCGGCAGCTCGAGATCCTCGGCACGCTGACCCGTCGCGGTGCGCACCAGCTGGTAGCGCTCGGAGACCTCCGGGTACTTCTTCGACCAGAGCTTGTGCGGCGGGGGATAGGAGCGCTCGGTGCGCTCGGGAAGATGTGCGGCCGGGAGCTCCAGCCCGGTCCGGGCCGCCTGCCACCAGGTGTCCTTCCGGCGCATCTTCGCGGGCAGCGCCCTGTCGAAGGCCTCCCGGCCGCGCGGGGCCTCCTTCGCCGCCGCGACCAGATCGCGATCCTTGATCACGCGGTGCGGGGAGAGGTCCTCGGTGTCGGCGATCTCGTCACGACGGGTCCACATCTCGCGGGCCGCGGCGAGCTGCCGGACCGAGCGCAGGGTGCCGAGGCCGTGCAGCCCCCGCCAGCTGGAGGACCGGGTGGGGCCGTGCTCCCGGGTGCGCTCGTGCTCGAACTCCTGGCGGGCCCAGTCCTCCTTGCCGGCGGCCCGCAGCCGCTCCTGGAGGATGTCCCGGACCTCGATGAGCACCTCGACGTCGAGCGCGGCGTAGGTGAGCCAGCCCTCGGGCAGCGGCCGCTTCGACCAGTCGGCCGCGGAGTGCTCCTTGGCCAGACGGAGTCCCAGGGTGTCCTCGACGACCGCGCCGAGCCCCACCCGCTCCATCCCCAGCAGCCGGGCGGCGAGCTCGGTGTCGAAGAGCGACCCGGGTCGCAGCCCGATCTCGGCGAGGCTCGGGAGGTCCTGGCCCGCGGCATGCAGCACCCACTCCCGCTCGGCGAGCAGGGTCGTGAGCGATCCGGGCATGGTGAAGGCCAGCGGATCGATGAGGGCGGTGCCGGCCGCGTCGGTGCGCAGCTGCACCAGGTAGGCGCGGGAGCTGTAGCGGTAGCTCGAGGCGCGCTCGGCGTCCACGGAGACCGGCTGGTCGGGGGCCGCGGCCGCGGCGTCGCACCACGCCAACAACGGCTGGATGCGATCGATGACCGGCACCAGGCCGTCGCGCGGAGCCTTCAGCGCGGTGACGGCGGGGGATTCGTTCACCGGGCGTCACCGGCTTCCTCGGGGCGGGGCGCCCTCGCGTGGTGGGTGGGAGCGATCGGGGCGATGCGGGGCGGGGCCGGCGGCAGTCCACCGGCGGCGGCGAGCATCGCGGTCCAGGCCGCGAAATGGGGTGCCAGGTCGATCATCGACCCGGACGCCGCCTCGGACGTCGGCTCCGGGGGCTCTGGGGTCCAGGACACCCGCATCTCGACGTCCACGGTCGAGGGACGGGAGGCCAGTGCGCCGTAGGACTGGGAGACCACACGGGTCGCGGTGCAGCCCAGCTCCCGGGAGTCGGCGTCGTGGAGCTCCAGGGACTCGGTCACCCAGGACCAGGCCACGTCGCCGAGCATGGACTCGACGGCGAACTCCGGTTCGAGCTGTGCCTGCACCAGTGCGACCATCCGATAGGTGCCGTCCCAGGACTCCTGGCCCGCGGGATCGTGCAGGATCACCAGCCGACCGGAGGCCAGCTCCTCGTCGTGCACCAGGATCTCGCCCGTGCACGCCCAGGTCGACGGCGCCATCTTCGAGGGCGCGGGAATCGTGCGCCAGGTGAACTCCGCACGCTGTGGTGCAGAGGTCATGGCGTCGACGGCGGCTCGGAAGACGTCGTCACCGGAGCGGATCTCATGGACGGGCACGTCGGGAGGCTATCGCCGGGGACAGGATGAGACCGGCAGGCGCGCCGCGCCGCCGCCGACGGGTGCCCGAGGAGGTCGGTCCGGATCGGGAGATCGGTCGGGGGCGGCGCGGGGGCGATCAGGTGGAGGCGGCGTCGGTGGGGGTCACGTCGTCGCTGTGGACCAGGCTGATCGAGTTGATGCAGTAGCGCTGGTCGGTGGGCGTCGGGAATCCCTCGCCCTCGAAGACGTGGCCGAGGTGCGAGCCGCAGGCGGTGCAGCGCACCTCGATGCGCCGCATCCCCAGGGTGGTGTCCTCGAGCAGCTCGACCGCCTCCGATCCGGCGGGGGCGTAGAAGGCGGGCCAGCCGCAGTGGGCATCGAACTGGGCGGTGGCGGTGAACAGCTCGGCGCCGCAGCCCTTGCAGGCATAGGTGCCGGCCGGTCGCACCTCCTCGTACTCCCCGGTGCCGGGTCGTTCGGTGCCGCCCTCGCGGAGCACCTGGTACTCGGCGGGGGAGAGGCGCTCGCGCCACTCCAGATCGCTGACCGAGATGGGGTAGGGGCGAGAGCCGATGGGTTCGGTGGACATCTGGGGTGCCTCCGATCTGCGACGTCGACGAGAGTCGCCCACCGCGGTGAGCGATCCGTTCGACGCGCTGCTGATGACGTCGGTGAACACGGTGTTCACAGCCTCGATCCTAGCTCGCCGCTAGGATGCGCGATATGACGCGCGCCTCTTCCTCCGCCCGCTCCCGCCTCGACTCCGTCCGCCGCGCCATCCCGCTCCTGCAGCGTCCTGATCAGGCACGATGGCCGGAAGTGGTGGTCCATGGGGCCGTCGGCGCGACCGCCATGTTCGCACTCAGCGCGGGTGCCCTCACGGCGGGGGCCCGCGTGCTGGCGCGCCTTCCGCTGGTGCCTCGGGAGAGCCTGCGCGGGCTGCCCGACGTCACGGTGCGGGCCGTGCACCCGGAGCGCATCCACCTCGACGCGTCCCACACCACCGACCGCGGCGGCCTGCTCGCCCTGCGCCAGGGCGGCGGCACCGTCCACGTGCGCCTGGGACCCGTCGACGGGCGCCCCACCCCGACCACCGTCTCCCGGCCCGTGCTGGCCGTGGACACCGAGGAGCCGCTGCAGGTGGACCGGGCTCGCAGCAACGGCTTCTACTGGGCGGGGACCCCGCAGACCGCCCATGGCCTGGCCACCGAGGAGGTCACCGTCGACTCGCCGGTCGGCCACATGCCCGCCTGGCTGGTGCGCCCCGATACGGAGCAGGGTGCCCTCGCCGGCAACGCGGACACCTGGGCGATCCTGATCCACGGCCACGGGTCCGCACGCGGCGAGGCGCTGCGGGTGATCCCGCTGCTGCACCGGCTGGGACTGACCAGCCTGGCCATCACCTACCGCAACGACGTCGGCGCCCCCGCCTCCGCGGACCGGATGCATCACCTCGGCGCGGCGGAATGGGAGGACACCGAGGCCGCGATCGAATTCGCCCTCGCGCACGGGGCGCGCCGGATCGTCCTGGTGGGATGGTCGATGGGCGGCGGCATCGCGCTGCGCACCTCGGTCCGCTCCGCGCACCGCGACCGCATCGCCGCCCTGGTCCTGGACTCCCCGGCCGTGGACTGGCAGGACATCCTCATCTATCACGCCACCGCGCTGAAGGCACCGGCCCGGATGCGGGAGCTCGCGCTGTGGATGATGACCTCGCGGTTCGGGGCGCGGATGGTGCAGCTGCGGGAGCCGCTGGCACTGGCCGAGATGACTCCGGAGCACTACGCGGAGCACCTGACGCACCCCACGCTGCTCTTCCATGCCCTGGACGACGAGACGGTCCCGCCCGAGCCCAGCCGCCGGCTGGCGGCGCTGCGCACGGACCTCATCGAGTTCGTCCCCGTCGTCGGGGCCTCGCACACCCGCGAGTGGAACAGCGACCCCGCGCGCTACGAGCGTCGACTCGCCGCGTACCTGGTGCGGGAGCTCGGGCTGGAGATCCCGGGCGGGGAGATCCGGGTGCCGGTCCGGGATCCCGCGTCCCCGGCCCTCGAGGGCTCCATCGGGCTGCGTCTGTGAGCGGCGCGCGGCCCCTACACTGAATCCCGTGACCGAAGCTCTCTGCGACCGCCGGCCCGACCCGTCCCTGGAGCGACTGCTCGCGGACCTGGTGCCTCCGCCGCGGTTCGCGCAGGCACGGCTGGACAACTACGTCCCGGACCCGGCCCATCCCTCCCAGGAGGAGGCGAAGCAGCGGGTGACCGCCTTCGCCGCCGCCCTGGGCGCCCCGCGCGGCGGCTTCCTGGCGAAGCTGCGGCGGAGGAAGCCGGAGCCCGCGCGCGGCATCTATCTCGACGGCGGATTCGGTGTGGGCAAGACGCACCTGCTGACCTCCCTGTTCCACGCCGTCGAGGGGGAGCGGGTGTACGGCACCTTCGTGGAGTACACCGACCTGGTCGGTGCGCTCGGCTTCCAGAGGGCCCTCGACCTGCTCGGTGAGTCGGTCCTGGTGTGCATCGACGAGTTCGAGCTCGACGACCCGGGCGACACCCTGCTGATGACCCGCCTGATCCGCGAGCTCTCCGACCGCGGGGTCGCGATCGTGGCGACCTCGAACACCCTGCCCGACGCGCTCGGCGAGGGGCGCTTCGCCGCGCAGGACTTCCTGCGGGAGATCCAGGCGATGGCCGAGCGCTTCGAGGTGCTGCGGATCGACGGGGAGGACTTCCGGCGGCGCGACGGCGTCGCCGAGATCGCCACGCTCCCCGAACCGGAGGTGGAGCGCAGCGGGGAGTCGATGGCGGCGGCCACCCTCGATGAGTTCGATCCCCTGCTGCGCCACCTCACCACGGTCCACCCCTCCCGCTACGGCGCCATGATCGACGAGGTCTCCGCCGCGCATGTCATCGGGATGCACGGGCTCACCCACCATCACGACGCGCTGCGCTTCGTGGTGCTCGTGGACCGGCTCTACGACCGCGAGGTGCCGACGCTGATCTCCCTGGCCGGAGCCTCGGCCCCGGGCGTCCTCGAGGATCTCTTCTCCGCCGAGCTGCTGCGCAGCGGGTACCGCAAGAAGTATCTGCGCTCGCTGTCCCGCCTCGCGTCGCTGACGGGCGACGGCGGGGCGCTGCTGCGCCCCGGCGCCGCCGACGCCGCCTCCTGAGTCACCGGGCCGGTCGGAGCACCACGGCACCCGGTCCGGCCAGGGCGAGCGTCCCGTCGGCGCCGCGCGTCATCTCACCGAAGGAGGCCAGCACCTCTGCGGCGCGCGGTCCCGCCGGGAGCGGGCCGGGCCCGCGATGGGCGAGCACCGCCAGAGCGCCGCGACGCAGCAGCACCGTGCCCTCCGCGAGCACGTCGACGGCGGTGGCGGCCAGCGCGGGATCGTGCAGATCCGCGTGCGCCCGACGCAGCGCGATGAGCGTGCGGTACCACTCCAGCATCGCCGCGTGCCCCGCCTGCTCCCGTTCCCGCCAGCGCAGGATCGAGGACTCGAAGGTCGAGCGCAGCTGCGGGTCGGGGACCTGCGCGGCCCAGCCCATGGCGGCGAACTCCTCCCTCCGTCCGGCGCTCACCAGCGCCCCCAGCTCCTCGTCATGGGCCGTGAAGTAGGTGAACGGGGTCGACGCCGCCCACTCCTCGCCCTGGAACAGCATCGGCGTGCCCGGGCCCAGCAGGATCAGCGCGCTCGCCGCCGCCTGAGCGCCCGGTGTGATCCCGTGGTGGATCCGGTCCCCGGCGGCACGATTGCCCACCTGGTCATGATCCTGGAGGAAGGTGACGAAGGAATGGGCGTCGTACTCGCCGGAGCCGGGATCCACCGGTGCGCCCCACACCTCCTGGCGGAAGCTGGACCAGGTCCCGGCGTGGAGGAAGACCTCCTCCAGCACGGTCGCGAGCGCCTCGGCGCTGCCGAAGTCCGCGTAGTAGCCGGCGCGCTCGCCGCTGATCCAGGCGTGGACGCCGTGGTGGACGTCATCGGCCCACTGCATGTCCATGCCCAGGCCGCCGTGCGCGGTGGGGGTGACCGTGGCGGGCTGGTTGCGGTCGGATTCCGCGATCAGCGTCAGCGGCCGGCCGGTCTCCTCCTCCCAGACGGAGACCGCGTCCGCCAGCTCGGCGAGGACGTGGCGATGGGAGTCGTCGCGCAGCTCGTGGACGGCATCGAGCCGCAGTCCGTCCACACCCACGTCCACCAGCCACAGCCGGGCGCTGCCCAGCAGGAAGTCCCGCACCTGAGGGGACCCGGGGGCATCGAGGTTGATCGCCGATCCCCACGGGGTGTGGTGCCGGTCGGTGAAGTAGGGGCCGAACCTGCCCAGATAGTTGCCGGCGGGGCCGAGGTGGTTGTGCACCACGTCGAGCACCACGGCGAGCCCCCGCCGATGGGCGGCGGCCACGAAGCGGGCCAGTCCCTCCGGGCCCCCGTAGGCGGCATGGACCCCGTACAGACCGACCCCGTCGTAGCCCCAGCCCCGGTCCCCGGGAAAGGGTGCCACCGGCATCAGCTCCACGGCATCGACTCCGAGCTCCACCAGCTCGTCGAGACGCTCGATCGCCGAGTCGAAGGTGCCTCCGCGCCCGTCGGGCCCCGGCGTGAAGGTGCCCACGTGCAGCTCGTACAGGATCCGTCCGCGCAGGTCACGCCCCTCCCAGGAGGTCTCCTGGCGCAGCGGTGCGGGGTCGACCACCTCGCTGTCGGCGTGGACTCCGTCCGGCTGGGACAGCGATCGCGGATCGGGCAGCCACAGCTCGGAGCCGTCGAGCCGGAAGGCGTACCGGGCGCCGGGCACTGCGGGCACCCCCGGCAGGTCGAACCAGCCGTCGCCGGCGGTCCGCATCGGCTGCTCGGCCCCGTCGATCCGGACGGTCACCTGCCGTGCGTCCGGTGCCCACACCCGGTAGGCGCCGTAGTCGCGAGCCGGGACGGTGCTCATCGGTCGTCCTGGCGTCCTGCGACGCGCACCAGGAGCGCGACCGGCCACTCGTCCAGCAGCGCAGCGAGAGCCGCCTGCCCGCCCGCGACCTCCTTGCCGCTGAGGGTGTCGCGCCAGCGGCCCGGGGGCAGCGCGATCCAGGCGTCCCCCCAGCCACCGCGCTGGGAGAGGCCATGGGCGAGCCGGGTCACCACGGTGACCACGTCGATCGGGCCCTCGCCCACGGCACGACCGAAGGCGACGGCGTGCCCGGTGGTGGTGGGCAGCGGGCGATAGGCCGCCTCCCGGCCCTGGAAGAGCTCCGGCCGCTCACGGCGCAGCACCAGGGCGCGGTGGGTCAGCCACAGCTTCTCGTCGGCGATCCCGTCGGGGCCTGCGCCCTGGATCATCCGCGCCAGGCGCTCGCGATGCGCGCCATGGGCGACCTCGCGGCGGTTGTCCGGGTCCACGAGCGAGAGGTCGATCGTCTCATTGCCCTGGTAGACGTCCGGCACGCCCGGCATCGTCAGCTGCACCAGCTTCTGGCCCAGGATCGCGCTGCGCTGGGCGGCGAAGGTGCGGCGCGTCCACTCCCCGAGGATCCCGTCGACCTCCGAGGAGTTCAGGCCGGCCCGGCCCAGGGCCAGCACCTGCTGCTCGTACTCGCCGTCCTGCTCGGTCCAGGTGGTGTGGCGCTTCGCCTCCCGCATGGCCTTGGTCAGGTACTGGTCCAGCCGCTCGGCGGTCAGCGGCTCGGCCGCCGCCCCCGGCAGCGCCCAGCATGCGGCGAGGGTCTGCCACAGCAGCAGCTCGACCGCCCCGTCGACCCGGTCCCCCCGCTGCGCGGCGGTCGCCCGCTCCAGGTCCTGCACCACCACCGACCATTCCAGCGGCTGCTCGGTGAGCACCGCGAGGCGGGCACGCACGTCCTCGCTGCGCTTGGTGTCGTGGGTGGACAGGGTGGTCATCGCATCGGGACGGGTGCGGACCATCGAGGCGGCATGATCGTGCAGCTCGTCCGGATCCACCCCGATCCGATCCGGATCCGACCCCACCTCGTTGACGGCGACGAAACGGGAGTAGCGGTAGAACGCGGTGTCCTCGAGCCCCTTGGCATGGACCGGGCCGCAGGTCTGGGCGAAGCGCACCACCACCTCGTCGCGCTCGGCGCTGCGGGTGCGGCCCGCGCTGCCGACCTCGTCGCCGCAGACCAGAGCCACCACGGTCTCCAAGGTCGCGATGATGTCCTCGTCCTCGCCGAGGCGCCGGTACGCCCGGGCCGCCGCCTGCTCGATCACCGTGCGCTCGGAGCCCGGCGCCGGTTCCCCCGGCACGATGTACGCCCGGTAGCGATCCATCGACGTCAGCAGCGCCACCACGACCTTCTGGAGGTTCCGCCTGGTGGTGTCCCGCAGCCGGATGTCCTCCTGGCAGATCTTGTGGATCAGCGTGGTCAGGCGCTCGATCTCCGCCCACAGACTGGTCGAGACGATCAGATCCGTGGAGTCCTCGGCGACCTCCTCGAAGGGCCGCAGGTCGCCGGTGCGACGCTGCCACAGATGGGTCAGCCCGATCGCGCCGTGCGGGTCGTGGAAGAGCCCGCCCACCCGCCACAGGGCGTCGTACCCCGTGGAGCCCGCGCAGGCGAAGTCCCCGGGCAGCTGCTCCTCGCCGTCCAGGATCTTCTCCACCACGGTCCAGGCCCCGCCGGTCGCGCGCTCGAGATCCCGCAGGTACCCACGAGGATCGGCCAGGCCGTCCGGGTGGTCGATGCGGTAGCCGTCGATCACCCCCTCGCCCTGCAGACGCAGCAGCGTCGCATGGGTCGCGTCGAACACGTGAGGAAGCTCCACCCGGACGGCGGCGAGGGTGTCCACGTCGAAGAAGCGCCGGTAGTCCAGCTCGTCGTCGGCGACCTTCCAGTACGCCAGTCGGTACCACTGCCGATCCAGCAGATCCGCCAGGCCCAGGTGCTCGGTGCCGGCGGCGACGGGCAGCACGTGGTCAAAGTACCGCACCACGTGCTCCCTGCGGAGGGATCCGTCCAGCTGCGGGATCTGCTCCTCTCCCACGGAGATCTCCTCATCGGCCAGGACGGCGCCGATGGGACGACCCAGCACCGGGACCAGGAGCGAGCGCTCCCCGCTGAGCTCGACATCGAACCAGTCCGCGAAGGCGGACGCGGCCCCCTCACGCAGCACCGACCACAGGGCACGGTTGTGCCAGATCGGGGTGGGGATCGCCATATGGTTGGGGACGACGTCGGCGATCAGGCCCATCCCGTGGCCATGCGCTGCCTCGGCCAGTCGGCGCAGTGCGTCCTCCCCGCCGATCTCCTCGCTGATGCGGGAGTGCTCGACCACGTCGTAGCCATGGGTCGAGCCCGGCGCAGCCTGCAGCACGGGGGAGCAGAAGACGTGGCCCACTCCGAGGCGCGCGAGGTACGGCACCACCTGCACGGCATCGTCCGCGGTGAACCCCGCATGCAGCTGCAGGCGGTAGGTGGAGGTCGGGACCGGCCGGAGGGCGGGCAGGGCGGCGGTGGGGGCGGCCCCCTCGCTCCCCTGCGGGACGGGGCGGCGGACGGGATCGATGCTCACGGGGCGATGCTCTCCTTCAACGCGCCCCGGGCGGTGGTCCCGGCCGGGGCGGGCCGGTCGGTGTCGGTGGGCCCGCCTCAGGCGCGGGCGGTGCGGTTCTCGTCGTGCTCGGGAAGGTCTGCGTCGTGCTCCGTCATGGGCGGCCGCATGAGGATCAGCAGCGAATGGCCGGGTCGGGTGACGGTGGTCCCGGCCACGAGGACCTCACCGACATCGAACATGTCCCCGGTGCCCAGCTCGACGCGCCACTCCCGACCGTGGTCGGCCGGGGGCAGCGTGAAGTCCACGGGATTGCCGGAGGCGTTGAACATCACCAGCGCCGAGTCGTCGATGATCCGTTCCCCGCGCAGGTTCGGCTCGGGGATCCCGGAGCCGTTGAGGAACATCGTCAAGCACTTGTTCTGCGGGATGTTCCAGTCCTCGTCGGTCATCAGGGCGCCGTCGGTGCCGAGCCATTCGACGTCCGGGAGCACCGGATCGGCGCCGTCCTGGGCGGTCCCCTGCAGGAAGCGCCGACGGCGGAAGATCGGATGGTCCCGACGCAGCGCGATGACGCTCTGGGTGAACCAGAGCATGTCCATCTGGTACGGGTCCAGCTCCCAGTCCATCCAGGCCAGCTCGTTGTCCTGGCAGTAGGTGTTGTTGTTGCCGTCCTGGGTGCGACCCATCTCGTCGCCGTGCAGGATCATCGGCACACCCTGGCTGAGCAGCAGCGTGGCCATCAGGTTCTTCGCCCGTTGCAGGCGCAGGTCGCGCACTTCCGCATCGTCGGTCGGGCCCTCCACGCCGGAGTTCCAGGAGCGGTTGTGGCTCTCGCCGTCCTCGCCGCCCTCCCCGTTGGCCGCGTTGTGCCGGTCGTTGTAGGAGACCAGGTCGGCCAGCGTGAAACCGTCGTGGGCGGTGACGAAGTTGATCGAGGCGATCGGGGTGCGCCCGGTGTGCTGGTACAGGTCCGAGCTGCCGGCCAGTCGTGAGGTGAAGTCCCCGATCTTGCCCGGCTGGGAGCGGTGGAAGTCGCGCACCGTGTCGCGGTACTTGCCGTTCCACTCGGACCACAGCGGCGGGAACCCTCCCACCTGGTAGCCGCCCTCACCGAGGTCCCAGGGCTCCGCGATGACCTTGACCTGGGAGATCACCGGGTCCTGCTGGATGATGTCGAAGAAGGCGGAGAGCCGGTCCACCTCGTGCAGCTCGCGGGCGAGGGTGGAGGCGAGATCGAAGCGGAAACCGTCCACATGCATCTCGGTGACCCAGTAGCGCAGCGAGTCCATGATCAGCTGCAGCACGTGGGGGGTGCGCATCAGCAGGGAGTTGCCGGTGCCGGTGGTGTCGTAGTAGTGCGCCTCGTCCCCCTCCACGAGGCGGTAGTAGGCGGCGTTGTCGATGCCGCGGAAGCAGAGGGTGGGGCCCAGCTGGTTGCCCTCGGCGGTGTGGTTGTAGACCACGTCGAGGATCACCTCGATGTCCGCCTCGTGGAGGTTCTTCACCATCTGCTTGAACTCCTGGACCTGCTGGCCCAGCTGCCCGGCGTGCGAGTACTCGTTGTGGGGGGCGAAGAAGCCGATGGTGTTGTAGCCCCAGTAGTTGCGCAACCCCTGCTCGACCAGGTGACCGTCCTGCACGAACTGGTGGACCGGCATCAGCTCGACCGCGGTGACGCCCAGCTCCGTGAGGTGCTCGATGATCGCCGGATGCCCCATGGCGACGTAGCTGCCGCGGATGTCCTCGTCGATGTCGGGATGGAGCATCGTCAGACCCTTGATGTGGGCCTCGTAGATGACGGTGTCGTGATATTCGTGGGCCGGCGGGTGGTCGTTGCCCCAGTCGAAGAAGGGGGAGACCACCACGGAGTGCATGGTGTGCTCCGCGGAGTCGTCCGTGTTGCGCTCGGCGGGGTGCTCGAAGTCGTAGCTGTACAGCGAGGGATGGTTGCTGGCCATCCCGGCGATCGCCTTCGCATACGGGTCCAGCAGCAGCTTCGAGGCATCGCAGCGGTGGCCGGCGGCGGGGTCGTAGGGCCCGTGCACCCGGAAGCCGTAGCGCTGACCGGGCTGCACCGACGGCAGGTACACGTGCCACACGTAGGCATCCACCTCCGTGACCTCGACGCGGCGCTCGGCGCCCGTCTCGTCGATCAGGCACAGCTCGACGCGCTCGGCGACCTCCGAGAAGAGGGCGAAGTTCGTGCCCGAGCCATCGAAGGTGGCACCCAGGGGGTAGGCCTGTCCGGTCCAGATCTGCATGCGCCCAGAGTAGACGCACCGTTCCTGAACGTTGATCGGGGGCGGTGCGGGACGACGAAGGCCCCCTCGGGGTTCCGAGGGGGCCTTGCGTGGTGGGCGATACTGGGATCGAACCAGTGACCTCTTCCGTGTCAAGGAAGCGCGCTACCGCTGCGCCAATCGCCCGGTGCGTCCGAGGACGCGGGGGAGGGGTTGGAGCGGACGACCGGATTCGAACCGGCGACCCTCACCTTGGCAAGGTGATGCTCTACCAACTGAGCTACGTCCGCACATCGGCCGAGCCGACGAAGGACGACGATATTCCGCTCCGCCCCGCTTCGCAAATGCTGAGGATGGACAGTGTTCGAGGTCACCGCGCGCTCCGACGGCGGTTCCGGCGGAGCAGATGGGGCAGGCGGTGCCGCCGGGTGCTCCGGCGGGGCCCGGCTGCGGCCGCCCGGGGTGGGGGATGCAGGTCACATCCTCTCTGGCCCGGAGCATCCCGGAAACCGTGTAAGCTTCTTCGAGTCCACTCGAGAGGGTGGTCAGCACCTTCGGGGCGATTGGCGCAGGGGTAGCGCGCTTCCTTCACACGGAAGAGGTCACTGGTTCGATCCCAGTATCGCCCACGGCGGGATCCTCGGATCCCTGTCACGCGGACGTAGCTCAGTTGGTAGAGCATCACCTTGCCAAGGTGAGGGTCGCCGGTTCGAATCCGGTCGTCCGCTCCGAGGAGCGGCGCGCTCGACGACTCGTCGGGAGCGCCGTTTCCCGTAGATGCGAGAGCATCTGCGGTGGGTTGGCCGAGAGGCGAGGCAACGGCCTGCAAAGCCGTGTACACGGGTTCGAATCCCGTACCCACCTCCGTCGGCACCGGTCTCGGTGTCGTCACGGGCGATTGGCGCAGCGGTAGCGCGCTTCCCTGACACGGAAGAGGTCACTGGTTCGATCCCAGTATCGCCCACCAGCACAGGAGGGCCCCGGTCTGCGGACCGGGGCCCTCCTGCGTCCTCGGCCACTGCCGCCCCGGCCGACTCGTGGGGATCCCGCCGGGCGGATACCATCGCCCGTGGAGCCGGCATCGTCGGCCGGCTCGACCCGACCCAGAAGGAGCACTCCGTGGCCCAGATCGCCATCACCCTCGACGGTTCGCCCCAGCACCTCGAGGAGGGGACCACGGGCGCTGAGCTCTTCGCGGGCACCGCCTCGGTCATCGCCCTGCGCATCGACGGCGAGCTGCGGGACCTGCACACGGCGCTCGCCGCGGGTCAGGACGTCGAGGGCGTGGACATCTCGTCCCCGGACGGTCTGTCGATCCTGCGCCACAGCACCGCCCACGTGCTCGCCCAGGCGGTGCAGACGATGAACCCCGAGGCCACGCTCGGCATCGGCCCGCCCATCACCGACGGCTTCTACTACGACTTCGACGTCGCCGAGCCGTTCACCCCCGAGTCCCTCAAGGCGCTGGAGAAGGAGATGAACCGGATCATCAAGTCCGGCCAGCGCTTCGTGCGGCGCGAGATCTCCGACGATGCCGCCCGCGCCGAGGAGTCGGCGGAGCCCTACAAGCTCGAGCTGATCGGGCTGAAGTCGACCGCCGACGACGCCGCCGAGGGCGCGAGCGTCGAGGTCGGCGAGGGCGGGCTGACCATGTACGACAACGTCGACAAGAAGGGCCGGACCGTCTGGACGGATCTGTGCCGCGGCCCGCACCTGCCCACCACCAGGCTCATCGGCAACGGCTTCGCGCTCACCCGCTCCGCCGCCGCCTACTGGCGCGGCAGCGAGAAGAATCCGATGCTGCAGCGCGTCTACGGCACCGCCTGGCCGTCCAAGGAGGAGCTGCGCGCCCACCAGGAGCGCATCGCCGAGGCCGAGCGCCGCGACCACCGTCGGCTCGGCAGCGAGCTGGACCTGTTCTCCTTCCCGGACGAGATCGGCTCCGGGCTGCCGGTGTTCCATCCCAAGGGCGCCATGATCAAGATGGAGATGGAGGACTACTCCCGCCGCCGCCACGTCGAAGCCGGGTACTCCTTCGTCTCCACCCCGCACATCACCAAGAAGCACCTCTTCGAGACCTCGAAGCACCTCGAGTGGTATGCCGAGGGCATGTACCCGCCGATGCACGTGGACGAGGAGGTGGACGCCGACGGCAACGTCACCAAGCAGGGCCAGGACTACTACCTCAAGCCCATGAACTGCCCGATGCACAACCTCATCTTCAGCTCCCGCGGCCGTTCCTACCGCGAGCTGCCGCTGCGGCTGTTCGAGTTCGGCAGCGTCTACCGCTACGAGAAGTCCGGCGTGGTGCACGGGCTGACCCGCGCCCGCGGCTTCACCCAGGACGACGCGCACATCTACACCACCCGCGAGCAGATGAAGGACGAGATCGCCGGGACCCTGGACTTCGTCCTGGACCTCCTGCGCGACTACGGGCTGGACGACTTCTACCTCGAGCTGTCCACCCGTGACCCCGAGAAGTCCGTCGGTGACGAATCCACCTGGGACGAGGCCACCCGCACCCTCGAGGAGGTCGCCACCTCCTCCGGTCTCGAGCTGGTCCCCGATCCGGGCGGCGCCGCCTTCTACGGGCCGAAGATCTCCGTGCAGGCGAAGGATGCGATCGGTCGCACCTGGCAGCTGTCCACCATCCAGCTGGACTTCTTCGAGCCCGAGCTGTTCGAGCTCGAATACACCGCTCCCGACGGCTCCCGCCAGCGCCCGGTGATGATCCACCGTGCCCTGTTCGGCTCGATCGAGCGGTTCTTCGGGGTGCTGCTGGAGCACTACGCCGGCGCGTTCCCGGTATGGCTGGCACCGGTGCAGGTCGTCGCCGTCCCGGTGGCGGCGGAGTACGTGCCCTACCTCGAGGAGGTCGCCGCGAAGCTGCGCGCCCGCGGGGTGCGGGTCGAGGTCGACTCCTCCGATGACCGGATGCAGAAGAAGATCCGCACCCACACCAAGGAGAAGGTTCCGTACCTGCTCATCGCCGGCGGCGAGGATCAGGACAAGGGTGCCGTCTCCTTCCGCATGCGCGACGGCAGTCAGGACAACGGCATCGACGTCGACACGGCCGTCGAGCGCATCGTCACCGCCATCGAGGACAAGGCGCAGGTGTGAGTTCGGAGCCCGGGACGCCCGGCGGGTCCGACGGCCGGCCTGCCATCGAGGACGCCCGCGACTTCGCGGGCGTCCCCGACGACACCCAGCGGCTGTGGACGCCGCACCGCATGGCGTACATCGGCGGCGAGAACAAGCCCGCGGACCCGCACGACGACGCGCAGTGCCCCTTCTGCACCGCACCGCGGCGCACCGATGAGGACGCGCTGATCGTCCACCGCGGCCGGAGCGCGTACGTGATCCTGAACCTGTATCCGTACAACTCCGGGCACCTGCTGGTGTGTCCGTACCGCCATGTCTCGGACTACACGGATCTCGAGGAGCCCGAGGTGCTCGAGGTCGCCGATCTCACCCGCACCGCGATGCGCGTGATCCGCGAGGTCTCCGCGCCGGCGGGCTTCAACCTGGGCATGAACCAGGGCGAGGTCGCCGGGGCCGGCATCGCCGCGCACCTGCATCAGCACGTGGTGCCCCGCTGGCCGGGGGACGCGAACTTCCTGCCCGTCGTCGGCCGCACCAAGGCGATCCCGATCCTGCTCGCCGACACCCGTCGGCTGTATGCCGACGCATGGCCCTGAGCTAGCATGACCGAGGCCGTCCGGGCTGCGCTCCGCAGGGGCGACAGGGTCCGAGGCAGGTCGCACCGACCGGGGGAGAGGCAGGACTGTCCGTGACGAGCACGACCGGGAGCCCGCCGCCCCCCGCCCCGCAGCCGCCGGGCCTCGCTGCCCCCCACGCCGGTCCGTCCGGCCGGGACGGTGCCCCGGACCCGTACGGCTACGACGTCGAGCGCGCGGATCCGAACGCCCCTGCCCGGCTCGGCGGGAGCCGCGCCGGGCGCGGACGCCGCCGCCCCTGGGTGCGGTGGGCGCTGTTCGGGCTGTCCTTCCTGATGCTCGCCGCCGCCGCGGTCGGACTGTACTTCTTCGTCATCCTCCCGCTCGGCTTCGGCACCTCGCTGGTGGCGTTCACCGCCGCGCTGGTGCCGGTGGGGATGATCCTCGCCGCGGTGTGGTGGCTGGATCGGTACACCCCGCAGCCACGGATCTCGCTGGTCTACGCCTTCGCCTGGGGTGCGATCGGGTCGGTGCTGCTGACCCTCTTCTTCGGCACCTTCTTCGACGCCTGGATCTCCCCGGAGGAGGAGACGCAGCTGATCGGCAGCTTCCTGGGAGCCGTCGTGCAGGCCCCCGTGGTCGAGGAGGCGATGAAGTCCGCCGGGCTGATCGGTCTGCTGATCTGGGGCCGGAGATACATCTCCGGTCCGCTCGACGGAGTGGTCTATGCAGCGCTGATCGCCGGGGGCTTCGCCTTCACCGAGAACATCCTGTACTTCGCCCGGTCCTTCCACGAGGCCCAGGCCGCCGGCGAGGTCGCCGTCTTCTGGCAGACCTTCTTCCTGCGCGGCATCCTCTCTCCCTTCGCGCACGTCTCCTTCACCGCGCTGTGCGGGCTGGGCCTGGGGATCGCCGCGGAGCGGCGCTCGCTGATGCTGTCCTTCGGGCTCGGGGTCGGCGGCCTCTCCCTGGGCATGGTGCTGCATGCGCTGTGGAACGGGTCGACCTTCTTCCTCCCGGTGGATCCCGAGGCGCCGCTGGCCGGTTTCCTCCGCTACTACGCCAGCGTCCAGGTGCCCATCTTCCTGCTCCTGGTCGGCATCGTGCTCTTCCTGCGGCTGCGGGAGAAGCGCATCCTGCGCCGGCAGCTCTCGGAGTACGGCCGCGCCGGCTGGTTCTCCCCGGACGAGGTCGAGATGCTGATCTCGATGCGCAGCCGCCGGCGGGCCGAGAGCTGGGCGGCGCGCCACGGGGCCGTCTCCCGGATGGGCATGCGCCACCTGATCCGTTCCGCGGTCGCGCTGGGGATGGAGCGGCACAGCGTCCTGTTCGGACGGACGACGGCGAGGACCCGTGCCCGCGAGCGCGAGCTGCTCGAGGAGATCACCGCCGACCGTCGCCTGATCGGCGCCCTCACCGCTCCCGTGGTGCGGGGCTGAGCGACACCCCGACCACCCCGCGCGGGCGCGTCCGCCGATGGCGTGCGGACCGCGCCGCGACCTGGCCCTAGAATGGAGCGGCAATCCGCCGCCGGACGGCGGCAGAGTCGGGAGGAGAGAGATGGCAGGGCATTCCAAGTGGGCGACCACGAAGCACAAGAAGGCCGTCATCGATGCCAGGCGAAGCAAGCTCTTCGCCAAGCTGGTCAAGAACATCGAGGTCGCAGCCCGCATGGGTGGTCCTGACCCCGTCGGCAACCCCACCCTCTTCGACGCCATCCAGAAGGCGAAGAAGACCTCCGTCCCCAACGACAACATCGACCGCGCCGTCAAGCGCGGCGGCGGCCTCGACGGCGAGGCCGTCGACTACGAGACGCTGATGTACGAGGGATACGCCCCCGGCGGCGTCGCCGTGCTGGTCGAGTGCCTCACCGACAACAAGAACCGTGCGGTCTCCGAGGTGCGGCTGGCCTTCAACCGAGGCGGCGGCAACATGGCCGACTCCGGGTCGGTGTCCTACCTCTTCGAGCGCAAGGGCGTGGTGGCGGTCCCCAAGGGCGAGCACAGCGAGGACGATCTGCTCGAGGTGGTGCTGGACTCGGGCGCCGAGGAGATCAACGACGAGGGCGAGACCTTCGAGATCATCTCCGAGGCCACCGACGTGGTCGCCGTGCGCACCGCGCTGCAGGAGGCGGACATCGACTACGACAGCGCCGAGGCGCAGTTCGTGCCCACCATGCGCACCCCCGTGGATCTCGACGGAGCCCAGAAGGCCCTGCGTCTGATCGAGGCCCTCGAGGACAGCGACGACGTGCAGAACGTGTACTCCAACCTCGACATCCCCGAGGACGTCGCCTCGCAGCTGGTGGACTCGGAATGACCCCGCCGGACGGAGCGGGTACCGCCTGCGGTCCCGCACCGTCCGGGGCGGCCGACCGCAGGAGCCGACCATGACCACCATGCGCGTCCTCGGGGTCGATCCCGGCCTGACGCGGTGCGGCATCGGCGTGGTCGACGCTCTCGGCGGCCGCCGGGCACGGCTGGTCCACGCCGGCGTGATCCGCTCCGAGAGCGAGTCGCCGCTGGACCAGCGCCTGCTCACCATCGCCCGTGGCCTGCGCGCCGCCCTCGAGGAG
Source organism: Brachybacterium vulturis (assembly GCF_002407185.1). NCBI lineage: Bacteria > Bacillati > Actinomycetota > Actinomycetes > Micrococcales > Dermabacteraceae > Brachybacterium > Brachybacterium vulturis. The sequence goes on along the minus strand of NZ_CP023563.1, from coordinate 2,810,677 downwards.
TTCGCCCCGGATGCGGTCGCGGTCGAGCGGGTCTTCAGCCAGAACAACATCTCGACGGTGATGGGCACCGCGCAGGTCTCCGGCATCGCGCTGCTCGAGGCCGCCGAGCGGGGCATCCCGACCGCCCTGCACACCCCCTCCGAGGTGAAGGCCGCGGTGACCGGGAGCGGGCGCGCCGACAAGCAGCAGATCCAGACGATGCTCATCCGGCTGCTGGGCCTGGACGCCGCGCCGCAGCCCGCCGACGCCTCCGATGCGGTGGCGATCGCCCTGACCCAGCTGTGGCGCGGCCCGGGCCCCGTGGCACTGGATGCCGCCGGCGCCGCCCGCACCAGCGCCCAGGCGGTCTGGGCGCGCGCCGAACGCGAGGCCCGACGCGCCCGGGAACGCTCCACCTCCCGCCACTGATCGAACAGGTGTTCTAGGCTGGACGGGTGATCGCATCCCTGACCGGGCGGGTGGCCCGCCTCGACCTCGACTCCCTCGTGCTCGAGGTGGGCGGTATCGGCTACCTCGTCCGCACCACCCCGCAGGCGCTCGGCGCCACCCGCCACGGGGCCGAGCTCACCCTCCACACCGAACTGGTGGTCCGCGAGGACTCGCTGACCCTCTACGGGTTCCCGCACGCCGAGGAGGCCGAGACCTTCCGCATCGTCCAGTCGGTCTCCGGCATCGGGCCCCGCACCGCGCTGGCGGTGCTCGCGGTGCTCGATCCCGAGGAGCTGCGGCGCGCCGTCGCCGAGCAGGACACGAAGACCATCACCCGCACCCCCGGTATCGGCCCGAAGGTCGCCGGAAGGATGCTGCTCGAGCTCGGCGGGAAGCTGCCGGCGCCGTCCGCTCCGGTCAGCGGTACCGCCCCGTCCGCGACGGCGGCGCCTGCGGGCCCCGACGTCGACGTGGTCGAGGCGCTGGTGGGGCTCGGCTGGGCCGAGAAGGCCGCGCTGGGCGCGGTGGAATCGGTGCGGGCCGACGGCGGTGAGGGTCTCGACGCCGCCGAGCTGCTCCGCCGGTCGCTGCGCGGTCTGGGAGGTCATCGATGACCGACGCCCGGAAGAACGACGTCGAGTGGAACGCTGTCGCCGGGAGCGACGGCGAGGAGCCCTCGCTCACCAGTGCGCGATCGATGCCGCCGGAGCGCACGGCCGAGGCCGCCCTCCGTCCGCGCCACCTCGACGAGTTCGTCGGCCAGCAGGTGGTGCGCGATCAGCTGTCCCTGGTCCTGGACGCCGCCTCGGCCCGGGGACGCACCCCGGAGCACGTGCTCCTCTCCGGCCCGCCCGGCCTCGGGAAGACCACGCTGGCGATGATCATCGCCGCCGAGCTGTCCGCTCCGCTGCGGATCACCTCGGGGCCGGCGATCCAGCACGCCGGCGACCTCGCCGCGATCCTGTCCTCCCTCGACGAGGGCGAGGTCCTGTTCATCGATGAGATCCATCGCCTGGCGCGCCCCGCCGAGGAGATGCTCTACATCGCGATGGAGGACTTCCGGGTCGACGTCGTGGTGGGCAAGGGGGTCGGGGCGACCTCGATCCCGCTGGACCTGCCGCCGTTCACCGTGGTCGGTGCCACCACCCGTGCGGGTCTGCTGCCCGCACCGCTGCGCGACCGCTTCGGCTTCATCGGTCATCTCGACTTCTACTCCCCGCAGGAGCTGCGGGAGGTCGTCCGTCGCTCCGCGGAGCGGCTGGAGGTCGCGCTGGAGGAGGCGGCGTCGGTCGAGATCGCCTCGCGGTCCCGGGGCACGCCCCGTATCGCCAACCGGCTCCTGCGCCGGGTGCGGGACTGGGCGCAGGTGCGGGGGAGCGGGCGCCTCGACCTGGCCGCCGCGAAGGAGGCCCTGCGGGTGTACGAGGTCGACGAGCGCGGGCTGGACCGACTGGACCGGGCGGTGCTGTCCGCGCTGTGCGGGCGCTTCTCCGGAGGTCCCGTGGGATTGTCGACCCTGGCGGTCGCCGTCGGTGAGGAGACCGAGACGGTCGAGACCATGATCGAGCCCTATCTGGTGCGGGAGGGCTTCCTGCTGCGCACCCCACGCGGTCGGGCGGCGGCACCGGCGGCCTGGACCCATCTGGGTCTCGCGCCGCCCGACGGGCCGGAGGGCGTCGCGCCGATGCTCGGCCGCTTCTGAACCGTTCCCCGTACGGTTCCTCACCTCGATCCTGGACGGGCGGTGCGGGTGGGACGGGTACAGTGGGGCGGTCAGTCGTCCGCGGCGGTTCCTCATCGTGCAGCAGCACTGTGTCCGTGCCGTCCGCCGAAAGGAATTCCGTGGAATCTCTCCTGCCCCTCCTGCTCATCTTCGCCGTGATGATGCTGCCCCTGCTGTGGATGTCCAGCCGCCAGAAGAAGGCGCAGCAGAAGCAGCTCGAACGCGTGCGCCAGCTCGGCGTCGGCGATGAGGTGCGCACCCAGTCGGGCTTCTTCGGCCTGATCGTGGAGGCGTACGACGACGTCGTGGTCCTCGAGAGCGAGGACGGCTCGCAGACCAAGTGGGCGCGTCAGGCGATCGCGCAGCAGGTGAACGAGGAGGAGCCGGCGGCGGGCGAGGACGAGGCCTCCGAGGAGGAGCCCTCCTCGCAGGACGCCATCCCCGGCGTGACCGTCTCCGAGGACTCCGCCCGCGACGACGTCCGTCGCGACCGCGACTGACCTCCCGGGGCGCGCCGCCCCGCTGTGACCTCCCAGGGCGCGCCGTCCTGCGGAGACCGTCCGCGGTCGCGCCCTCCGCGCATCGACCATCCGCCGTCCTGAGGAACTTCGCATCATGCCCGCACGTCGCATCGCCCTGGCGGCCCTTGCGGTGCTGATCCTGCTGCTGGGCGGCGGGGTCGGTGCCGGCATCTGGAAGGGTGACTGGCATCCAGCACCGAAACTCGCCCTCGACCTCGAGGGCGGGACCCAGATCATCCTGCAGGCACAGTCCCGGGACGGCGCCGAGATCGACGCCGCCGCCATGGAGCAGGCACGGCAGATCATGAGCCAGCGCATCAATGCGATGGGCGTGGCGGAGACCGAGATCACCGTCCAGGGCGGGACCAACATCGTCATCGACGTCCCCGGTCAGGTCGACCAGGAGACCTCGGAGGCCATCCGGCAGACGGCCTCCATGTCGTTCCGTCCGGTCCTCGGCGTCGTCGCCCCCGAGGGTGTGGACGAGCCGGCGCCCTCCGACGGCGGCGGGAGCTCGGACGGCGGCGGCGAGTCCGCCGACGGCGAGGCCACCGCGCCGGAGGAGACCTCCGAGGCTCCGGCGGATCCGTCCCAGCACCGGTTCGACGGACTGCCCGGCACGGATCCCGCGATGGCCCCGTCCCCGGCCCCGTCCGCCGGCGAGCTGCCCTACCCGGCCTGGTCGCTGGACTGGCTCACCCCCGAGCTGCAGACCGATCTGATGACGGCGGACTGCGTGGACCCCGGCGCCCAGCAGGAGACGGTGACCGAGGCGCCGGCCGACGAGCCGGTGGTCGCCTGCGACCCGAACGGCACCGCGAAGTATCTGCTGGGCCCCGAGGTCGTCGCCGGCTCGGCGATCGAGAACTCCGGTGTCGCCTCCGACCTCACCCCGACCGGGCAGGCCACCGGCTACTACGTCGTGAACATGAGCTTCTCCGAGGAGGGGAGCCAGGGCTTCGCCGACCTGACCACGGCGCTCTACAACGGACAGGGCGCCACGGACGCCTTCGCCATCGTGCTGGACGGCCTGGTGATCTCCGCCCCGCAGGTGCAGGAGCCCTCCACCGGCGGTGAGGCCTCGATCTCCGGGAACTTCTCGCAGGAGGAGGCGAGCCAGCTCGCCGACCAGCTGCGGTTCGGTGCCCTGCCGCTCGAGTTCGAGGTCGCCTCGGAGCAGCAGGTCTCGGCGACCCTGGGCGCCGACCAGCTCGAGATGGGACTGATCGCCGGGCTCATCGGCCTGGCACTGGTGGTGCTGTACGCCTTCGCCCAGTACCGCCTGCTCGCGATGGTGACCACGTCGAGCCTGCTGATCATGGGCCTGCTCACCTACGGCACGCTCACCACGCTCTCGAACATCCCCGAGATCGGCTACCGGCTCTCCCTGGCCGGCGTGGTGGGCCTGATCGTCGCGATCGCCTTCACCGCCGATTCCTTCATCGTCTATTTCGAGCGGGTGCGGGACGAGATCCGTGAGGGGCGGGGGATCGTCGCGGCCGTCGACCACGGCTGGGACCGCGCCAAGCGCACCATCCTCGCCTCCGACGCCGTCAACCTCCTCGCCGCCGTGGTGCTGTACGCGCTGTCCACCGGCGGGGTGCGCGGTTTCGCCTTCGTGCTCGGCCTGACCACACTGCTGGACCTGCTGATCGTCTTCCTCTTCACCCACCCGCTGCTGCAGACCCTGGTGCGCAGCCGGTTCTTCGGCAAGGGGCACCCGTTCAGCGGCCTGGACCCGGCCCGGCTCGGTCGCCAGGTCCCCGCCTACGCCGGCCGCGGGCGGGTGCGCCCGGTCGCGGAGCGCGGCGGAGGCGGGACCGGGACCGCCCGCGACGAGCCCCGCGAGCCGATCGCCGTGCGGCGCGCGCGCCTGCAGCGCGAGGCCGCGGAGCGCGCTGCGGTCGGGGAGGGCACCTCGGGGGAGTCCGCGCCGGGGCACGAGTCGGGCCAGGACGGCCCCGCGACGCACAGGCCCTCTCCAGACAGCCCATCCGAGGACACCGAGGAGCAGAGCCGATGACCGCGACCTTCGCCCGCTTCGGGAATCAGCTCCATGACGGTCGTCGTACCGTCCCGATCGTCACCCGGCGCCGCACCTGGTATCTGTTCAGCCTCGTCCTGATCGTGCTGCTCGCGGTGTTCTCCGTGGTGCGGGGACCGAACTTCGGCATCGAGTTCACCGGCGGCTCCGAGTTCCAGGTCGCCGGGGTGGCCGATACCGAGCAGTCCTCGGCCCGTGAGGTGATCCGCGACCACCTGCCGGAGAACGAACCGAAGATCACGGTGCTGGGGCAGGACACCATGCGTGTGCAGACCGAGCACCTGGACTCGGGCGAGACGGCCGCCGTCGCCGCGGATCTCGCCGCGGCCTACGGGGTCTCCACCGATGCCGTCTCGAGCTCCTTCATCGGACCGGTGTGGAGCGGAGACGTCACCCAGAAGATGCTGCGCGGTGTGATCGTGTTCCTGGCGCTGGTCGCCGGGATGATGGCGCTGTACTTCCGCAACCTCAAGTCCTCTCTGGCCGCGATGGGCGCCCTGCTCCACGACATGCTGGTCACGGTGGGCGTGTATCTGGTGGTCGGCCTCGAGATCACCCCGGGCACCGTGATCGGTTTCCTCACCGTGATGGGGTACTCGCTCTACGACACCATCGTGGTCTTCGACAAGGTGCGCGAGAACACCGCCGGTCTGGCCCGCCAGACCCGCACCACCTATGCCGAGCAGGTGCAGAGGGCCGCCAACCAGACGCTCGTGCGCTCCATCAACACCTCGGTGGTGGCGCTGCTGCCGGTGGGCGCGATCCTGTTCATCGGCGCCTTCCTGCTCGGCGCCGGCACGCTCAAGGACATCTCGCTGGCCCTGTTCATCGGCATCATCGCCGGCACCTACTCCTCGGTCTTCCTGGCTCCGGGCTTCCTCGTGGACCTGCGCCGTCGCGATCCCGAGATCGCCGCGCACACCGAGAACGTGCTGCGAGCGCGGCACGGGGAGGACACGGAGCAGCTCGCACCCGCCGACGCTCTGGGCACAGCGGACGCCGCGGACGTCGAGGGCGAGGCCGGGGACGACCGCGAGGGGGCGACGGGGACGGACTCCGCGGAGCCGGCGGGACCTCCCGCCGCGGCACCCCCGCGGCGACAGCCGCGCCGCACCACCCGTCGCCGTCGCACCTCCGAGGGAGGAGGCCGGTGACCGCCGCGGCCGGGTCCGACGCCGCCCCCGGCGCCGCAGAGATCGACGCGCTGCTGAGCTCGCACATCTCCGAGCATCCCGATTTCCCGATCCCGGGCGTGCTGTTCCGGGACATCACCCCGCTGCTGCGCGACCCCGTCGCGCTGCGCACCGTGATCCGGCACTGGGCGACCCTGCTGCCCGAGGGCGTCGAGTATCTCGTCGGCACCGAGGCGCGCGGCTTCGTGCTCGGAGCCCCGCTGGCGTACGAGATCGGGGCCGGCTTCATCCCGGTGCGCAAGGCCGGGAAGCTCCCCGGCGCTCCCGCAGGGCTGACCTATGACCTGGAGTACGGCAGCGCGAGGATCGAGATCCCGCAGGACTCCTTCCCGGCCGGGGCGCGCGTCCTGCTGGTCGACGACCTGCTGGCGACCGGCGGCACCGCAGCGGCGACCCTCGAGCTGACCCGCCGGTTCGACGTCGAGGTGCTCGGCGCCACGTTCCTCATCGAGCTCGCGGCGCTCCGAGGACGCGATCGACTGGCGGGCACCGCGCTCTCGACCGTCTGGCGGATCGAGGGCTGATCCCGGCACCGGGTGCGGCGCACCACCTCGGGGCGGCGTCCGGACCAGTGGTGACCCGCGCGTAGACTGGCCCTCTCAGCCAGGAGGTGTGCATGCCGCAGGAGCCAGCATCCCCGCCCCCGAGGGCCTCCGTGCCGACGGGCGGCGAGCGCAGCGCGTCCGGAGCGTCGGACCTCTCGATGCCCCGGTCCCCGTCACCGCCCTCCCGCCGGAGCCGTTCGCGACGCTCCTTCTTCTCCTCACGTGCCGGCACCTCCGTCGACCCGCTGCTGGCCCCGCTGCTGGAGACCATCACGGCGGTCAGCCCGAAGGAGAACCCTGACCTCGTCCGTCGCGCGTACACCGTGGCGGAGCAGGCCCATCGCGGACAGACGCGCAAGAGCGGCGACCCCTACATCACCCATCCGGTGTCGGTCGCCATGATCCTCGCGGAGCTGGGTTCCCCGGCCGAGGTGGTCGCCGCCGCACTCCTGCACGACACGGTCGAGGACACCGACTATTCCCTCGAGCGGCTGCGCAGCGAGTTCGGCGAGGTGATCGCCGTGCTGGTGGACGGCGTGACGAAGCTCGACAAGGTCACCTACGGCGAGGCCGCGCAGGCGGAGACCGTCCGCAAGATGATCGTGGCGATGAGCCGCGACGTGCGGGTGCTGCTGATCAAGCTCGCCGACCGGCTGCACAACGCGCGCACCTGGAAGTACGTCCCGGCCGCCTCCGCGGAGCGGAAGGCGAAGGAGACCCTCGAGATCTACGCGCCGCTGGCGCACCGGCTGGGCCTGAACACCATGAAGTGGGAGCTCGAGGACCGCTCGTTCCAGGTGCTGTACCCGAAGGTCTACGAAGAGATCGTCTCCCTGGTCGCGCAGCACGCCCCGGCCCGGGAGCAGTACCTCGCCACCGTCTCCACCCAGATCAACGAGGACCTGCGGAAGGCGAAGATCAAGGCCGAGGTCACGGGCCGTCCCAAGCACTACTACTCGATCTACCAGAAGATGATCGTGCGCGGCCGGGACTTCTCCGACATCTACGACCTGGTCGGGGTGCGCGTGCTGGTGGACACCGTCCGCGATTGCTACGGCGTGCTCGGCACCCTGCACGCACGCTGGTCACCGGTCCAGGGACGGTTCAAGGACTACATCGCACTGCCGAAGTTCAACCTCTACCAGTCGCTGCACACCACGGTGATCGGCCCCACCGGCAAGCCGGTGGAGATCCAGATCCGCACCCGGGAGATGCACCGGCGGGCGGAGTACGGCGTCGCCGCGCACTGGAAGTACAAGGCGATGGCCGGCAGCCCGGGGGGCGGGGACGCCGCCGCGGGCAGTAACGACGCGGCCTGGCTCCGCCAGCTCATGGACTGGCAGAAGGAGACCACGGATTCGGGGGAGTTCCTGGACTCGCTGCGCTTCGAGATCAACACGCAGGAGGTGTACGTCTTCACTCCGAAGGGGGACGTGCTGGCCCTCCCGCAGGGAGCCACGCCGGTCGACTTCGCCTACTCCGTGCACACCGAAGTGGGGCACCGCACCATCGGGGCACGGGTCAACGGCCGCCTGGTCTCCCTCGAGTCGTCGCTGTCCACGGGGGACGTGGTCGAGGTCTTCACCTCGAAGTCCCCCGACGCGGGCCCCAGCAGGGACTGGCTGGGCTTCGTGCAGTCGCCGCGCGCACGCAGCAAGATCCGTCACTGGTTCTCGAAGGAGCGCCGGGGTGAGGCACTCGAGAAGGGCAAGGAGGAGCTCGCCAAGGCGCTGCGTCGGCAGGATCTGCCCATGCGCCGGCTGTTGACCCACGACACCCTCGCCACCGCCGCCGACGACCTGAACCTCCCCTCGGTCGATGCGCTGTACACCTCGATCGGCGAGGGGCACACCGGGGCGCAGCACGTGGTCGAGAAGCTGCGGGCCTCGTTCGGCGGAAGCGTCGGCGCAGAGGAGGACGTGGCCGAGATCACCATGCCCTCCCGGGTGCGGTCCCGGGCCGGACGCGAGGAGCGGCGCGCCTCGGAGACCGACCAGGGCGTCATCGTCGATGGCCACGCCGATCTGTGGGTCAAGCTCGCCAAGTGCTGCGCGCCGGTGCCGGGGGATCCCATCGTCGGCTTCATCACGCGCGGTTCGGGCATCTCGGTCCACCATGAGACCTGCACGAACGCGATCCAGCTGCAGGAGCAGCAGCCCGATCGCATGGTCGAGGTCTCCTGGTCCGGTCGTCACAGCGCCGCGTATCTCGTGCATATCAAGATCGAGGCGCTGGATCGTCCGCGTCTGCTCACCGATATCGCCCTGGTGATCTCCGAGCAGCAGGTGAATCTGCACTCCGCCTCCGCGCAGTCCAACAGTGATCGCCTCGCCACCAGCTTCTTCTCCTTCGAGCTGGCCGATCCCTCGCATCTGCAGTCCGTGCTCGCGCACGTACGGCGGATCGAGGGCGTCTACGACGTGTACCGGGTCACGGCCGACGGCAAGCCCGTGGGCGCTGCGGCCCCGCTGACGTCCCGCTGACCACCCAGCACCGCCTCCCATCTCTCCCGGGCGGACTGCACCCCGGGATGGCGATGCATCCGGTGCAGGCGCCGACGGACCTCGTCGACCTCGACGTGGCCGCTGTCGACCAGCCCCCTCAGCAGGGGAGTGGCCACCGCCGCCGGGGTGAAGCGCAGCAGGTCCATCGCCGTCCGCACCGGGATGGTGATCGGCGTGCCCCCGATCGTCTCGACCTCGTCGGGCCGCAGCCGTGCGGTGCGCAGCACGACCCCGGCGACCTCGCCCCGATGCGCTGGGGAGAGCAGCTCCGCCGGCGCCGGGGGCTCTCCGCCCAGCAGCACCCAGGCCGCGGAGGGGCCGGCGATCACATAGTGCGACTGCAGCCGAGCACCGAGCGCACAGCCGAGCGCGAGCGCCCGTCGGACGGCGCTCCGCAGCACGTCGGGCGGAACGTACCGCCCGGGGAGCAGACGCGTGAGATACCCCTCGGCGACCAGGACCCGGGTGGGTGGGGTCTCCTCCCAGTGCTGGAGGGCCGTGCCGATGGGGACCGCGAGCTCCGCCGCATGACGGGACCATGCCGCGCACAGCCCGATCGAGATCGGCGGTTCCGGACCGCTTCCGTGCCCGTCCGGGACCGCGGGCCCGATGCGGGCTGCCGGCCCGGGCCGGGCGGGGGCGAGGAGCGGTTCCATGCTCCGACTCTGGCCCGGCGGCGCCCCGAGAGCAACGCCCCCGCCGGTCGCTGTGGACAGACGGGGGCGGTGGAGGAACGGTCCCCGATCGGGAAGGTCCGTGGCGCGACCAGGTCAGCCGAGATCGCGCGCTGAGCGCTCGATCACCGCGAGCCACTCCTTGCGCGCTTCGAGCGCGGCCTCGGCCTCGGCGATCTTCGCCGGATCGCCGCCGGCCACGGCCCTGTCCAATGCGTGCTGGTACGAGGCGATCGCGGAATGCAGCTGCGAGGAGGCGCCCTCGACCCGTGCCTTGGTGCGCGGATCGGTGCGCCGCCATTCGTCCTGCTCGGCGTTCTTCACCGATCGCTCGACCGTGCGAAGGCGGTCATCGATCCGGCGCATGTCGCCGCGGGGGACCTTGCCCGCCTCCTCCCAGCGATCCTGCACCGAGCGCAGGGCCTGCTTCGCCTTCTCCAGATCCTGCGCAGGATCGATCGACTCGGCCTCGGACAGCAGCGTCTCCTTGGCCGCGAGATTCTCGCGCTGCTCGGCCTCGGTCTCGTGGAGGTCGGCGTTGCGGGCCTGGAAGAAGGTGTCCTGCGCGGCCTTGAACCGCTTCCACTGCGCGTCATCCTTCTTGCGTCGGCCGCGCGGGGCGTGACGCCATTCGTCCATCAGGTCCTTGTACGCCCGCACGGTGGGTCCCCAGTCGGTGGACTCCTGCATCGACTCCGCTCGGAGGATCAGCTGCTCCTTGACCTCTGCGGCCTCGGCGTGCTTGGCATCCAGCTGGGAGAAGAACTGCTTGCGCATCCGGTCGAAGGTCGCGCGGGCCGTCGAGAGCCGCTTCCACAGCGCCTCCTCGGTGGGGCGGTCCAGGGAGACGTCCTCGGTCTGCATCTGCTTCCAGGTGGGGACCATCTGACGCATGGTCTCGCCGGCGTTCTTCCACGAGATCTGCTCCGGATCGGTGGCCACCAGCGCTTCGATGGACTCCACGAACTCGGTGCGCCGACCGATCGCCTCCTCACGACCCTCGGCACGCTTGGCCTCGAGGTCCCGGATCTTCGCCTTGGCCAGCTCCCGCAGCTCGTTCGCGCGCGCCCGCAGAGCCGGGATGTCACCCACGACCTGCGGCTCCTTCATGTTCTTGCGCAGGTTCTCGAGCAGACGGTTCAGCTCGTTCTGGGTGTGCTCGGGGGCGTTGAGCGTGGTCTGCGTGAGGTCCAGGAAGGCGACCAGATCGAGATAGCCGCGGGCGAAGGGCTCCAGCGCCGCGTCACGGTCGCTCTCGGTGGTGGAGCCGATGGTCCGCACCTGGGTGCCGTCCTGCACCGTGACCGTGCCGTCCTCGGTGACCGTGCCGAAGGCCGCGGCGGCGGTGATCTGCTCCGGGTCGTACTCCGTGACCGGCGGTGCGACCGGGAGCAGAGCGGCGCTCGGCTTCTTCGCGGCCAGGGCGGCGGGGGTCGGGGCGGTGGGCCGGGGGCCGCGTGCCGCGGGCTTGGGAGCGGTCGGCACCGGGGCCGCCCGGTCCGTCTCGGGCGGTGCCGGCGTGTCCGGAGCGCTCGTCGGTCCCTCAGCGGCCGCCGACCCGGCGTCCGGCTCGGAGGCGACGGGCTGCTCGGCGGTATCGCTCGGCTCCGGCGGGACGGGCTGCTCGGCGGTATCGCTGGGCTCCGGCGGCACGGGCTGCTCTGCGGTATCGCTGGGCTCCGGCGGCACGGGCTGCTCGGCGGTGCCGGGCTGCTCCGTCGCAGCGGGCTGTTCCACCGCAGCGGGCTCGGTGCTGTCTGCCGGGGTCGCGGCGTCGGCGTCCACCGGGGAGGAGGCGGGGAGGGGGGTCTCGGACTCGCTCACGATTGAGCTCCTTCGAAAGGATCCGCTGCGGGGCGGGACACTGCCGCCGGGATCGGCGGTCGGGCGGGCAGGAGGCCGTCCCGTCGCGGGGGCGGACCACCTCACGGAACTCTACAGCGACACGCGCATGCGCGAGGACGCGTACCGCTGTCGGACCCCGCGCCGCACCGTCAGGGATAATGGTGCCCGGCATTCAGCCCGTGACCGAGAAGGAAGTGCACCGCATGGCGAAGATCGCCGCCCTGTCAGGATTCCCGGAGTGGCTCCCCGCGGAGCGTCTCGTCGAACAGCACGTGATCGACGTGTTCCGCGAGGTGGCCGAGCTGCACGGCTTCTCGGGCATCGAGACGCGCGCCGTCGAGCCGCTCGACCAGCTGCTGCGCAAAGGAGAGATCGACAAGGAGGTGTACGTCCTGCGCCGCCTCCATGCCGAGGAGGAGGGGGCGGACACCGCCCGTGAGGATCGCTCGCGCACCCTGGGACTGCACTTCGACCTCACGGTGCCGCTGGCGCGCTACGTGCTCGAGCACCAGAGCTCTCTGGCCTTCCCGCTGCGACGCTTCCAGATCCAGAAGGTGTGGCGCGGCGAGCGCCCCCAGGACGGCCGCTTCCGCGAGTTCTACCAGGCGGACCTCGACGTCATCGGTCAGGACACCCTTCCCGGGCACATCGAGGCCGAGGTCGCCGTGGTGATGGCAGACATCCTCCACCGGCTGCCGATGCCCCGATTCACTATCCACGCCAACACCCGCCGGCTCTCCGAGGGGTTCTTCCGGTCCATCGGTCTCGAGGACCAGTCGGCGGTGCTGCGCAGCCTGGACAAGCTGCCGAAGATCGGCGCCGCCGCGGTGCGGGACCTGCTCCTGACCGAGTCCGGGGCGAGCCCGGAGCAGGCACAGGCCTGCCTCGACTTCGCCTCGATCCGCACCGGGGATGCGTCCTTCGCGCAGCAGGTGCGTGATCTCGGCGGCAATGGCGAGATGGTCGAGCAGGGCATCGCCGAGCTGACTGCGGTCATCGAGCGCGTCGAGGCGGCCGTGCCCGGCGTGATCATGGCTGATCTCTCCATCGCCCGCGGCCTGGACTACTACACCGGCACCGTGTTCGAGACCTTCGTGTCCGGGCACGAATCGCTCGGCTCGATCTGCTCGGGCGGTCGCTATGACGCTCTGGCCGCCGACAACCGCCACACCTATCCCGGCGTCGGGCTGTCGATCGGCCTGTCGCGGCTGGTCTCGCGCCTGCTCTCGGCGGGCCTGGCCACGGCCAGCCGCTCCGTGCCCACCTGCGTGCTGGTCTCCGTCGCCGATGAGCAGCACCGCCACCTCAGCGACGCCGCCGCCCGGACGTTGCGCGGTCGGGGCATCCCCTGCGAGGTCGCCCCCAGCGCCGCCAAGTTCGGCAAACAGATCCGCTATGCGGATCGTCGAGGGATCCCGTTCCTCTGGTTCCCGGGGGTCGACGGCGCCGCCGACCAGGTCAAGGACATCCGCAGCGGCGAGCAGTCCGACGCCGACGCCGCGGCCTGGGAGCCGCCGGCCGAGGACCGGAGCGTGCGGATCCTCGCCGCCGACCAGGAGCGGTCCTCCGCGCAGGGCTGATATGTAGGTGTTTCTGTCAAGGGGGCGGAGTGAAGCGGGGGCATCCACTGGCCGGTGGGTGCCCCCGCTTCGGCGTTCGCGGGGTGCTTCTCGGGTGCCGCGTGTCTGGTCGACGCGTGGTCAGTCTGATATGCGCGGGTCGGGTGCCGCATGACGCTGTTTTCGGTGGGAGGGGCGGAGCTTGTCTGAGCTCGAGCGTGGCCCTGTTGCCGGGGCTGCTCACAGTCCAAGCGCTGGTCTCCTCCTCACGCTGCGTCCCGAGAGGCTCTGGATCGCCCGTGAACGCGGTCTATAGGGTTATTCCTCCATGGTGGCCAGGGACCAGCACCAGCCGGCCAGTTCGCGGGCGATCGCGGTATTCGCGATGGCGTGGCGTTTGCGGCGCGCTTCCAGCACCATCCAGCGGTGATGGAGACGTCGGTTCCCGCGGTCGGCGCGTTCGGCGATCACGGCCGGGACCTTCGCCCAGTCCTGTCGCAGGGTCTTGCCGGGGTAGTAGCCGGGTTTGTGGTGCCAGGCCGACTCGATCAGGAACCGGCGGGCGTGGGAGTTGCCGGTCTTGGTGATCCCGCCCAGAGACCTCGTCTGTCCAGAGGAGTGCTCGGAGGGGACCAGTCCGAGGTAGGCCGCGATCGTCGAGCCGGTGAACCGGTCCCAGTCCCCGATCTCCACCGCCAGACCGAACGCGGTCAGAGTGGAGATCCCTCGCAGGCAGGCCAGGCGGTGGGTGATCTCGGTGAATTCGCTGTCCTCGGCCAGGTTCAAGATCGTTACATCAAGGCGATCGCGGCGGGCGAGAGTGTGGGTGACGGCGTCGTAGGCGTCATCGAACGCGGCCACGGTCCCGGAACCATATTCGGCCAAGTGGTCACGGCGGATGGCCCGCAGCCAGGCGTCATGCTCCCGGCCCCAGGTCGTCTTGCCGGGGAAGACGTGACCGCGGCGCAGCACCAGCTTCCCGAGCCGGTGCCGGGCACTCATCAAGTCGCGGCGGGCATCGTCCCGGGAACGGACCAGATCTCGGGCGGACTCCTCCGCGAGCGTGGGGACCCGCACCGCGACGATGTCATCGTTGCGCGCCAGACGGGCCAGCAGCATCGCATCGCGCCGATCGGTCTTGACTCGCTCACCCGTTGGTCGCAACAGCTTCGACGGGGCCGCGACCTGGACGGAATGTCCAGCATCGAGCAGGAACCGGGCAAGCGTGAAGCCGGTGGGGCCGGCCTCGTAGGTGATCCGCAAGGGACCGTGGCCACGGGCGAGGTCCTCGACGAACTCGCTGATAGCGACCAGATCATTCGGCAGGGACTTCTCGATCACCTCGCCGGTGGAGCAGTCGATCGCAGCGGCATTGACGCTACGGGCATGGACATCCAATCCCAGGCTTGTAGTCTCGGTGAACACCAGGGCCTCCTATGAATGTGTGCACCCCGGCCGCCCATCGACCAGGGTGATCCACGAGTCTTCATAGCGAGGCCCTGGGCCACAAGACCCAGCCGGTAACCCCGCCACCCTCATAGCGTCTGAGGATCCCGCTCTGATGAGCTGGGTCACACCGCGGCATCGCGGGAATGATCCCGGATGCCGCGGCGTTCCACCGGTCATGGCTACGCATACCCTGACCACCGAGAACCACGACAAGACCGTCGAGGACGGCATCGTCCTGATCGACTTCTGGGCGGGCTGGTGCGTGCCGTGCCAGCGCTTCGCTCCCATCTTCGAGGAGTCCTCCGAGACCCACGAGGACGTCACCTTCGCCAAGGTCGACACCGAGGACCAGCAGGAGCTCGCGATGCGCTATGGCGTCACCTCGATCCCCACCCTGGTCGCCTACCGCGAGGGCATCCCGGTGTTCTCCCAGGCCGGTGCCCTCCCGCAGTCCGCGCTCGAGGACCTCATCGGCCAGGTGAAGAACCTGGACATGGAGGAGGTCCGCAAGGCCTACGCCGAGGCGCAGGAGCAGGAGCAGGAGAAGCAGCAGGGCTGATCCCACCGCCATGTGCAGCGCCCCCGCCACCGGAATCCGGTGACGGGGGCGTTCCTCGTCCAGCAGGCGCGGGGTGCTCAGCCCTCGCTGCGACGGAAGGGGCGACGCTTCGAGTCGAAGCGGCCGCCGCGGTCGTCGTGGTGGGGACGGTCATGACGACGGAACGGACGGTCGCCGTCCCGACGCGGACCCTTGCCGCCGCGCGGACCCTGATCGGGGCCGATCCGCAGCTCGCGGCCGCCGACCTTGGCCCGGGAGATCCGCTCCATCTGCTCGGAGGACAGCGCACCGCGGATCTGGACCAGGGCGAAGTTGGGGAAGATCTGGATCTTGCCGATGTCCTTGCCGTGCAGCCCGCCCTCGCCGGTGATCGCACCGACGATGCCCGGCGGCCGCGCGCCGTGGGTGTGACCCACACCGACCTTGTACGAGGTATAGCCGCGCTCGGTGGTCGGGGCGTCGCCGCGGTGGCCGCGCTCTGCATGACGGGCGTCACCGGAGAGCTTCGCCCCGGTGAACTCCTCCTCCTCGGAGGGGGCTCCGGGACCCTCGTCGCCCACGGACATCGCGCCCAGGGCGGCGGCGAGCTCCAGCGGATCCAGCTCGTGCTCGGTGACGAACTCGCCGATCAGCTCGCGGTACATCTCCAGGCGGCCCCGCTCGATGCGCTCGGGCAGCTTGGTCAGCTGCGCGGCCAGACGATGCTTGGACACATCGCGCGGCGAGGGGATGTCCGCCTCGGCGAGGGTCTGCTTGGTGGCGCGCTCGATGTTCTTCAGCGCCCGACGCTCGTGGGGGCCGATGAAGGTCAGCGCCTCGCCGGAGCGCCCGGCGCGGCCGGTCCGCCCGATGCGGTGCACGTAGGACTCCGCCTCCTTGGGCACGTCGAAGTTCACGACCAGACCGATCCGCTCGACGTCCAGGCCGCGGGCCGCGACATCGGTGGCGACCAGCACCTGCAGCGAACCGTCGCGCAGGCGCTCGACGATCTTCTCCCGCTCCTTCTGGGGCACATCGCCGCTGATCGATGCTGCGATCAGGCCTCGGGAGAGCAGGGCGGTGCCGACCTCCTCGGCGGCGGCGCGGGTGCGCACGAACACGATCGCGGCCTCCGCCGGAGAGGTCTGCAGCACCCGGGCCAGGGCTCCGGTCCGATGCCGGAACGGCACCACGGCGTAGGTCTGGGTCACGCTCTTGACGGTCGAGGACTGCGGGCTCACGCTCACCCGCACCGGGTCGTTCATATGGGTCTGGGCGACCCGCTGGATGGCCGAGGGCATGGTGGCGGAGAACAGCGCCACCTGTCGGCTGGCGGGGGAGTGGGAGAGGATCTCCTCGACGTCCTCCGCGAAGCCCATCCGCAGCATCTCGTCGGCCTCGTCCAGGACGGCGAAGCGGACGGTGTCCAGGCGCAGGTTCGTGCGGCGCATGTGGTCCATCACACGGCCGGGGGTGCCGACGACGACCTGGGCACCGCGGGCGAGGGCCCGCTCCTGCGGACCGTACGGTGACCCGCCGTAGAGGGCGACCACGTCGAGCCCGCCGATGGAGGTGGCGAAGGAGGCGATGGCGTCGGCCACCTGCATCGCCAGCTCGCGCGTCGGCGCGAGCACGAGGGCCTGCACCTCACGGCGCGAGGGATCGATCGCGGCCAGCAGCGGCAGGCCGAAGGCGGCGGTCTTGCCGGTGCCGGTCTGGGCGACGCCGATCACGTCGCGGCCCTCCAGCAGCGGCGGGATGGCCTGGGCCTGGATGGCCGAGGGGGTGGTGAAGCCGAGCTCATCGACGGCGCGGCGCAGGGGAGCCGGCAGCGCGATGTCGTCGAAGCTGGGGGCAGCGGGGACCTCCGGCTCGACCGGCGCGGCGGTCTCGGGCTGCGCGGCCTCCGGCTGCGCGGACTCCGCGGGTGCGGGAGCTGTCTGTGCGGTCTCGTCCCGGGTGGTGCCGGGCTCCGCGGCGACCTCGGCCGGCGCGGTGGTCTCGGGCTGCTCGGAGGCGGCGGAGTCGTGGGCAGGGGAAACGTCGGTCATGGTGTCCTTCGACAGTCAGGGGGTGAACAAGCCCTAACGTGTCGCAGGGCGTGAGTGCCCGTTCAACGGGCGTGGGCGCCCATACATCTCGCGCAGCGAGGACCGTGCGGTGGCACGATGCGGCTCGGGCGATCTCGGGCGAAAACAGACCTGCTGTCTCGCAGGTCGGACCGTGGTCGAGTCTACGGGCGGGAGGGCCCGAGCAACAGTGCCGCGGTGGCGAGATCGCTCACCCTGCGCGGTAAGGTGGCCACTCACGCCCTCGCGCGTGTCGGCCGCCGAGCGCCCCGGCTCTCGGGCGAGCCATGACCTGTCGACCCCATCAGAAGGACACCTCGTGCTGCGCACCCATACCGCCGGTGAGCTCCGCCAGGAGCACATCGGACAGACCGTCACCCTCACCGGCTGGATCGGCCGTCGCCGTGACCACGGCGGCGTGACGTTCCTCGATCTGCGCGACGCGAGCGGCGTCACCCAGGTGGTGGTGCGCGAGGACGAGGCGATGCACCTGCGCAACGAGTACGTGCTGAAGGTCGTCGGCACCGTCGGCCGTCGCCCCGCGGGCAACGAGAACCCGCAGCTGCCCACCGGCGACATCGAGGTCACCGCGAGCGAGGTCGAGGTGCTCAGCGTCTCGGCACCACTGCCCTTCCAGCTCGACGAGCACACGGAGGTGGGGGAGGAGGCGCGCCTGCGCTACCGCTACCTGGACCTGCGCCGGCAGGGCCCGGCAGCCGCGATGCGTCTGCGCTCCGAGGTCAACCGCGCCGCCCGCGACACCCTGCTGGACCAGGATTTCGTCGAGGTCGAGACCCCGACGCTGACCCGGTCCACACCGGAGGGCGCCCGTGACTTCCTGGTCCCGGCACGCCTGGCCCCCGGCTCCTGGTACGCGCTGCCGCAGTCCCCGCAGCTGTTCAAGCAGCTGCTGATGGTGGGCGGCATCGAGAAGTACTTCCAGCTCGCCCGCTGCTATCGCGACGAGGACTTCCGGGCCGATCGCCAGCCCGAGTTCACCCAGCTCGACGTCGAGATGAGCTTCGTGGACCAGGAGGACATCATCTCCTTGGCCGAGCAGATCCTCACCGCCGTGTGGGCCACGGGCGGTCACCCGATCACCACCCCCTTCCCGCGCCTGACCTACGCCGAGTCGATGCGCCGCTTCGGCTCCGACAAGCCCGATCTGCGCTTCGACCTCGAACTGGTCGAGATGACCGAGTACTTCCAGGACACCCCGTTCCGGGTGTTCCAGGCCCCGTACGTGGGAGCGGTCGTCATGGCCGGGGGCGCGTCCCAGCCCCGTCGCCGGCTCGACGCCTGGCAGGAGTGGGCCAAGCAGCGCGGCGCGAAGGGCCTGGCCTACGTGCTGGTGCAGGAGGACGGCACCCTCACCGGACCGGTCTCCAAGAACATCTCCGAGGCCGAGAAGGCCGGTCTGTGTGAGGCGACCGGTGCCTCCACCGGCGACTGCATCTTCTTCGCCGCCGGTGAGGCGAAGGCCTCGCGCGCCCTGCTCGGGGCGGCCCGCGGGGAGATCGCCGAGCGGCTCGGACTGATCGATCACCAGCAGTTCGCCTTCGTGTGGGTCGTCGACGCACCGATGTTCGAGCCCGCGGCCGATGCCCGTGCCGCCGGCGACGTGGCCGTGGGCGGTGGTGCCTGGACCGCCGTGCATCATGCCTTCACCTCACCGAAGCCCGAGTTCATGGACACCTTCGACACCGACCCCGGCGCGGCGCTGTCCTACGCCTACGACATCGTGTGCAACGGCAACGAGATCGGCGGCGGCTCGATCCGTATCCATGACCAGTCCGTGCAGCAGCGCGTGTTCCGCCTGATGGGCATCGGCGAGGAGGAGGCGCAGGAGAAGTTCGGCTTCCTGCTGGAGGCCTTCCAGTTCGGTGCCCCACCGCACGGCGGCATCGCCTTCGGCTGGGACCGGATCGTGGCCCTGCTCGCCGGGGAGGACTCGATCCGTGAGGTCATCGCCTTCCCCAAGACCGGCAACGGCTTCGACCCGCTGACCGCCGCTCCGGCGGCCATCACCCCGCAGCAGCGCAAGGAGGCCGGGGTCGACACCCCGCCTGCTCCGCGCGGACAGCAGGCGGAACCGGGCTCCGCCGGCACCGCACCGGACCAGGCACCGGGGGCCTGAACCGGGGTCTGCGCACAGAGGAACGGCCGACGCGGAGCTTCGCGTCGGCCGTTCTCGCGTCGGTGGCGGTGCCGCACCCGGGCGGTGGCGCCGAGGCAGAGCTGCCCGGTCGGCTCAGCGCGGCGCCTGGCCGTGCTTGATCTGCGCGCGGGGCAGACGGAAGCGACGGATCTGGATCGCCCGCATGATCCCGTAGCCCACCAGACCGCGCTGGACCGTGCCGAAGCGCTCGGTGACCAGGTGCCGGATCCGCTTGCGCAGGAACAGGCTGTCGACCACGCATACGGCGATCCCGCCCCACAGCACGATGATCATGCCGGTGCTCAACGTGGTGGTGAGCTCCGGACGGATCAGGGGCAGGACCAGCGAGATGACCATGAACACCAGCGCGACCGGGAAGAAGAGCTCCGCGATGTTCCAACGGGAGTCCACCAGATCCCGCACATAGCTGCGCTCAGGACCTCGGTGCTGAGGCGGCATCTTCTTCTCATCGCCGCTCATCAGGGCCTGCTGGGACTCCTGCCGTTCGCGGCTGGCCCGCTCCCGGTCCCGGCGACGTGCCTCCTTGCGGTCATCGACCACCAGGGGTCGACGGCGAGCCGCCTCGGCCTCCTTGCGGGTACGGGTGGGTCGTCCCTTCGAGCCGGGGCGCGCGGACTGCGGCTCGGGCTCGGGGCTTGGCGGGGGTTCGGACTTGCGGAAGATCACCGCAGCAGTCTAGGCGACGTCGGCTGTGCCCTCACCGAGCGGCCCGCGCGACCGGGCCCGGCCGGGCCCTGTCGCCGCCCGGCGGCGGTACCGTGACGGTCATGAGCACTTCTGATCCCTCATCCCGCACTGCTCGCACCGGTGGAGCCGAGGAGGTCGAGGCACTGCGCGCCCGGCTCGAGCCGCTGCTGCCGACCGCCGTCGAGGACCTCAAGGACCTCGTGCGCATCCCGTCGATCGCCTTCGACGGCTACGACCGCGAACCCGTGCGCCGCAGCGCCGAGGCGGTCGCCGAGCTGCTGCGCGGCGCCGGGATGGCCGAGGTGAGCATCGAGTCGGTCCAGGGAGGCAGCCCGGCGGTGATCGGACGGACCCCCGCCGCCGAGGGCCGGCCGACGGTGCTGCTGTACGCGCACCACGACGTCCAGCCCACCGGGGCCGTCGAGGACTGGTCCAGCGACCCCTTCGATCCTGTCGAACGGGACGGTCGGCTCTACGGCCGCGGCGCGGCGGACGACAAGGCCGGCGTGATGGCCCATGTCACCGCTCTGCGCCTGGTCGGCGAGGAGCTCGCCGCCGACGGCATCGGGGTGACGGTCTTCGTCGAGGGTGAGGAGGAGGCCGGCTCGCCGACCTTCCGTCCCTTCATCGAGACCTATCGGGACCGGCTCGAAGCCGATCTCATCATCGTCGCGGACTCCGCGAACTGGGCGGTGGGCACGCCCGCGCTGACCACCAGCCTGCGCGGTGTGGTGGATCTCGTGGTCGAGGTGCGGGCGCTGGATCATGCCGTCCACTCCGGGCTGTTCGGCGGGCCGGTGCTCGACGCGCTGACCCAGCTGTCCCGCCTGCTGGCCACCCTGCACGACGAGAACGGCGAGGTGGCCGTCGAGGGACTCGCCCGCGCCGAGGACCCGACCGTCGAGATGGACGAGGCCGACTTTCGGCGCGATGCCGGGGTGGTCGAGGGCGCGGAGCTCTCGGGCAGCGGTTCGCTGACCGCCCGACTGTGGACCCGTCCGGCGCTCTCCGTGATCGGCATCGACGCCCCGAGCGTGCGTGAGGCCTCCAACACGCTGGTGCCCGTCTCCCGGGCCAAGGTGTCCCTGCGGATCCCTCCGGGCGAGGACCCCGCCGCGGCGATGGCGGCCCTGGTCGCGCACCTGGAGAGCCATGCGCCGGCCACTGCACAGGTCACGATCCGCCGCGGCGAGCAGGGCAAGCCCTACCGCGCCCGCCAGGCAGCACCGGCGATGGACCTCGCCCGGGACGCCTTCGCACGTGCCTGGGGCACCCCCGCCGTGGACACCGGACTGGGCGGCTCCATCCCGTTCATCGCCGACCTGCTCGAGGTGTTCCCGCAGGCCGAGGTCCTCGTCACCGGGGTCGAGGACCCGGAGTCCCGGGCCCACGGCATCGATGAGTCGCTCCATCTGGGAGAGTTCGCGACGGTCTGCCTCGCCGAAGCGCTGCTGCTGCGCGGGGCAGGCGCTCTCGGTGGGGGACAGGCATGAGCCACCCCTCCCAGCGCCCGGGGCCCTCGCAGCGGTCGGGGAGCGGCGAGGGGAGCACCCCCATCTCGCCGCTGCTGGTCCCGATGCTGCTCGGCGGCATCGTGATCGGCTTCCTCGCCGGGTACTTCTTCGTGTGGTGGGGGCTCATCGCGGTGGCGGCGGTCCTGGTGGTCGCCGCGTCGCTGGTGCTCACGGGGCGCAGCCGCGACGGGGCCACGGGCGCGGTGGTCGGCGTGCTGCTCGGATATCTCGGGATCATCCTGGTGGCCCTGTTCCGCGGCGTGCTGTGACCCGCGGGCGCACCGGATCCCGGGGCACGACGGCTCGCCGGGACCTCCGCTCCCCGTTCCGGCTCGGCGGGGCGTATCCTGGCCGGACACGAGTTTCGAGGAGGACCTCATGACAACGCCCACCACCGAGCGTCCCGCCGCTGCGCATGGCGTCGACCTCACGCCCGGCGCCGCCCAGAAGGTGACCACTCTGCTGGAGCAGGAGGGTCGCGACGATCTGCGCCTGCGCATCGCCGTGCAGCCCGGTGGCTGCTCCGGCCTGATCTATCAGCTGTACTTCGACGAGCGCGTCATGGACAACGATCTGGTCGCGGACTTCGACGGGGTCGAGGTCGTCGTCGACAAGATGAGCAGCCCGTACCTCGCCGGTGCGGTGATCGACTTCGCCGACACCATCGAGAAGCAGGGCTTCACGATCGACAACCCCAATGCGGGCAGCTCCTGCGCCTGCGGGGACTCCTTCGGCTGAGCCGCATCGACCGGGGTGCCCATGCATGCTGCGACGGCTGCCGGTCAGGAGGTCAGGGTCCGACCCGGTGACGATCACGTCACCTGGCCGGGCCCTTTTCCGTGTGAGGCCGGTGACCTCGAGGTCACGGACCGATCACGGACGCCGAGGCGGCACGGATCGCGGCGAGTCGAGGTGGCCCCAGCACCTCCGGGAAGCCGTATGATGACGTTGTGCCGTCAAAGGGCGGGCCCCGTGCCCGCCAAGGTCCTTCCCCTGGGGAAGGGCGCGGCACTGTGGGCATGTCCCGCCCACATCAGTACCAGCTCCAGATCGCGGAGCCGGCCGAGTCAGAGCGCCCGGCCCGGTGCCGAGGTCCGGAGACGACGAGCGGAAGGTCATCCCCTGTGATCCCCCAGGTCCCCCAGCGCGCGCGACGCGGACGCCGCGCAGCGGCAGCAGGCCTCGCCCTGGCCACACTGGTCCTCGCCGGTTGCACCCAGGCGCAGCAGCGCGGGTACATGCCCGGCCCGGCCGATGGTCAGGAAGTCACCGACCGGACCGAACGGATCGCCAACATCTGGGTCGGCTCCTGGGTCGTCCTGGTCATCGTCGGCCTCATCATCTGGGGACTGACTCTCTGGTGCGCGATCGCCTACCGGCGTCGCAAGCACGACACCGGCTTCCCGGTCCAGCTGCGCTACCACGTCCCCCTCGAGCTGATGTTCACGCTCGTGCCGGTGGTCATGGTGCTGACCTTCTTCTACTTCACCCAGCGCGATACCCGTGAAGTCGAGATGCACGTGGCCGAGCCCGACTACACCGTCAACGTCGTGGCCAAGCAGTGGAGCTGGGACATCAACTACGTCGACGACGACGTCCACGAGCCCGCCGGCGTGCAGTCATTCGCCACCGGCGTGCCCGGCGCGGCCGAGTCGCTGCCCACGCTGTACCTGCCTGTCGGGCAGACCGTCGAGTTCCGCCTCGACTCCCGTGACGTCATCCACTCGTTCTGGGTCGTGGACTTCCTGTACAAGAAGGACATGATGCCGGGGCACACCAACACCTTCCAGGTCACCCCGACCCGCGAGGGCGTCTACGCCGGCAAGTGCGCGGAGCTGTGCGGCGAGTACCACTCCGACATGCTGTTCAACGTGGTCGTCGTCTCCCCGGAGGAGTTCGACGCGCACATGGAGGAACTGCGCGCCCAGGGGTACGAGGGTCAGCTCGGTGTGGATCTGAACCGTAACGACCAGGAGTGGGGCATGCGCGACAAGGTTGACGATGCCGGTCCTCGCTACTCCGAGGAGACGGCCGCCGCTGGCACCGAGGGAGAGAACGAGTGAGCACCGAGACCACCGCAGCGCCGAGCACCTCGGCGCCGACACGGTTCCAGGAGGAGCGGCCGACGAGCCTCGGCCGGCACTTCTTCAATCTTCTGACCACCACCGATCACAAGCTGATCGGCATGATGTACATGGGCATGGCGTTCACGTTCTTCGCGTTCGGCGGCCTGCTCGCGCTCGGCATCCGGGCAGAGCTGTGGGAGCCGGGACTGCAGGTCGTGGTCTCCAAGGACCAGTACAACCAGCTGTTCACCATGCACGGCACGATCATGCTGCTGATGTTCGGCACGCCGCTGTTCAACGGTTTCGCGAACTACCTGGTGCCGCTGCAGATCGGCGCTGTGGACATGGCCTTCCCGCGCCTGAACATGTTCGCCTTCTGGATCACGCTGTTCGGCTCGATCATCGTCGTCTCCGGGTTCCTGACTCCCATGGGTGCGGCCTCCTTCGGCTGGTTCGCCTACGCGCCGTTGTCGGACACCACCTTCTCCCCCGGCCTGGGAGGTGATCTCTGGGTCTTCGGCCTGGCCTTACAGGGCTTCGGCACGATCCTGGGCTCGGTCAACTTCATCACCACCATCCTCTGCCTGCGCATGCCCGGCATGACCATGTTCCGCATGCCGATCTTCACCTGGAACGCACTGATCACGGCCGTGCTGGTGCTGATGGCATTCCCGCCGCTGGCCTCCGCACTGCTGGCGCTGGGCGCGGATCGACGCTTCGAGGCGAACATCTTCGACGCCGCCAACGGCGGACCGGTCCTGTGGCAGCACCTGTTCTGGTTCTTCGGCCACCCCGAGGTCTACATCCTCGCCCTGCCGTTCTTCGGCATCGCCACCGAGATCATCCCGGTGTTCTCCCGCAAGCCGATCTTCGGGTACAAGACGCTGGTCGGCGCGACGATCGCCATCGCCGCTCTCTCCGTGACCGTGTGGGCGCACCACATGTACACCACCGGTGCGGTGATGCTGGACTTCTTCGCCTTCATGACGATGCTCATCGCCGTGCCGACGGGCGTGAAGTTCTTCAACTGGATCGGCACCATGTGGCGCGGCTCGTTGACCTTCGAGACGCCGATGCTGTTCACCCTCGGCTTCCTCACCACCTTCATCTTCGGTGGTCTGACGGGAGTCATCCTCTCCTCCCCGGTGCTGGACTTCATCGTCTCCGACACCTATTTCGTGGTCGCCCACTTCCACTACGTGATGGCGGCGACCGTGATGTTCGAGATGTTCGCGGGCTTCTACTTCTGGTGGCCCAAGATGTTCGGCTACCGGCTCAGCGAGGGGCTCGGCAAGGTCCACTTCTGGTTGATGACCGTCGGCTTCCACATGACGTTCCTGATCCAGCACTGGCTGGGCGTTGCCGGCGCACCTCGTCGCTACGTCAACTACCTGGCGGAGGACGGCTTCGACTGGATGAACCAGATCTCCACCGTCGGCGCGTTCCTCATGGGCGTCTCCACGCTGCCGTTCCTGCTGAACGTGGTGCTCACGCACCTCAAGGGTGTCAAGGTCGAGGTCGACGATCCGTGGGGCTATGGGGCGTCCCTCGAGTGGGCGACCTCCTGCCCGCCGCCGCGCCACAACTTCCACTCGCTGCCCCGCGTCCGGTCCGAGCGTCCCGCCTTCGATCTGCATCACCCGGAGGTCGCGCTGCAGGATCACATGCTCGCGGAAGAGCCCGCCCTGAACCCGAGGACGAACTGACATGAGAGCAAGCGCAAAGATCTTCTGGATCCTGGGAGCCTTCTTCCTGGTCGTGGCGATCGCCTACGGGTTCGTCACCTATCGCTACGAACCGCTCGGCATCGAGACCGTCGGGTTCCCGGCCGTCCTGGCCCTGGCCGGGCTCGGCTTCATGATCGCGATGACCCTCACGATCGCCTCCCGCAAGCATGAGCTCGACGCCTCGGACGATCTGGACGGCGAGGTCTCCGCCAACTCCGGCGTGCAGGGCAGCTTCTCGCCCTACAGCTGGGCGCCGCTCTGGGTCGCCATCGGTGCTGCGCTGTGCTTCCTCGGCGTGGCCGCCGGCTGGTGGATCTTCGCCTTCGGCGTCATCTTCGCCATCTATGGAGTGCTCCTGTGGGTCCTGGAGTTCTCCTCCGGCCAGCACGCGCACTGAGCTGACAGCGGCGGCTCCCCGGGAGTCCGTCAGGCAGCGCAGGCCCCGCATCGTTCGATGCGGGGCCTTCTGCTGTCCGTGCGCCGACTCGATCCGGCGACCGCGGAACCGGTGAGGGCGACCCGATGGCGTGCGTCCGCCGGCTGGCGGGGGAGCTCGGGCGACGGGTACCGGTTCCCGATGTCGGCGACAAGGCGTCAATCGTCTGTATCTCGGATGACACCCGATATATGCAGTCCCTCGAGAACGAGGCGCCGATGAACGCGCCCGTACCCGGGGTTCGCGCAGAGAGCGGCTGCCGGGCCCGGCGACAGCCTGCCGTCCGGTGCTAGCGTGACGCCCAGCAGCTGCGGACCCGGCGGAGAGGACTCCGCTCGGTGGCGTCGCGGCCACCGAGGAGGGGACGATGAGCATGATCGGCAGCAGCCAGGGCCCGGCGGAGCGTGCGCAGAGGCAGCTGCATGGTCTGTTCCCCGAGGACCCCGCTCTGACGGCCGCGACGACCTGGGCGACCGAGACCCTGCGCAGCGCACAGCTGGACCCCTCGACCGCCCCGTTGCGCTCTCTGCGTGCCCTGCGACGGGCGGACCGCCGCCTCGGGGTGCTGGCTGCGCGCTATCTCGTCGAGGCCGCCGCCGGCCGGCCGGCGGCGCCCGGTCGGCGCCCCCACCCGCCCACCGTGCTCTGACCCTGCGCGGAGCATCAGCGATCGAGGTCGGGCAGTGGCGCTCCGGCGCGGCGCAGGGAGGCTCGTGGGGATCCGGCCGCTCGAGCACCGGGCCGCGTGCTAGCGGACATGCCAATCTCCCTGTAGGCGGACACGGACTTCCCTGCTGACGGACAGTTGATCTCCCTGTCAGTAGCCATGGGATCGGGCCGTGTCGGTCCCGAAATGCGCGTCCCTCCGGGGTTTGCTCGAGGTCTTCTACCACCACGAGCAGGTACCCACCGGAGGGACGCATGAAGAAGTCTGACAGGGAGATCATGGAAATTCTGGAAGCGTTCGACGCCACTGGCAGCGCGCACTCGGCCGCGGAGCTCGCAGGGGTGGACGCGAAGACGGTGCGCCGTTACGTCGCTGCGCGGGATGCGGGCGCTCCGGTGACGGGCCCGGGCCGGCGGCCGCAGATGCTCGATGGGTTCCTGCCGAAGATCGAGGAATGGGTCGATCGCTCCAGCGGCAAGGTCCGCGCGGACGTGGTCCATGAACGGCTGGCCGCGCTGGGATTCACGGGGACGGAGCGGACCACTCGGCGGGCGGTCGCGCGAGCCAAGGCTGCGTGGCGGGCCGGGCACCGGCGCACCTACAGGCCGTGGATCACGGAGCCGGGGCTGTGGCTGCAGTTCGACTGGGGCGAGGGCCCAAAGATCCCTGGCCCGGACGGTGCGCTGCGGCGGACGTGGCTGTTCTGCGCGTGGCTGGCATGGTCACGCTTCCGGGTGGTGGAGGGTGTTTCATTGACTGTGTAAGGGTCCGGTCTCTAATCGAGGTGTGACCTGCGGGCTCGCCTCTGAATAGGACCGATGACATGACCGATACCACTGATGCCCAGAACCCTCTTGCCGGGGTGCTGAGCGCCGACCAGGTCGACGCCCTCGTCAACGCTGCCGAGGACCTCGGAGAGGGCCGCCACGGGGTCGAGGAGCTGCTGTCCCGGATGACTCAGGCCGTGCTGGAGCGGGCTCTGGAGACCGAGATGAGCGACCACCTGGGCTACGAGGCCGGCGACCCCGCCGGTGCCGGCACGGGCAACTCCCGTAACGGCAAGACCACCAAGTCCGTCCATACCCTCCAGGGGCCGGTGGAGCTCACCGTCCCGCGGGACCGCAACGGCTCGTTCGAGCCGGTGATCGTGCCGAAGAGGACCCGCCGGTTGGGCAGGGTCGAGGACATGATCCTGTCGCTGTATGCCCGCGGGATGACCACCCGCGACATCGGCTCCCACCTCGAGGAGATCTACGGCTCGAAGGTCTCCGCCGCGACGAT
Organism: Brachybacterium vulturis; assembly: GCF_002407185.1. Classification (NCBI taxonomy): domain Bacteria; kingdom Bacillati; phylum Actinomycetota; class Actinomycetes; order Micrococcales; family Dermabacteraceae; genus Brachybacterium; species Brachybacterium vulturis. The sequence continues at coordinate 2,783,027 of NZ_CP023563.1, read as the reverse complement.
CTCCAGAGTCACCGACGTGGTCGCTGACGAGGTGGCTCAGTGGCAGTCCCGCCCTTTGGAGACGGTGTATCCGATCGTCTATATCGACGCGATCTGGCTCAAGATCCGTGACGGCGGAGTCGTGACCAACAAGGCCTGCCACGTCGCGGTAGGCGTGGATCTGGAGGGTCGCAAGCAGGTCCTGGGCCTCTGGCTGGGGGTCACCGAGGGCGCGAAGTTCTGGGCCAACGTCCTGACCGAGATCCGGAACCGGGGCACCAAGGACATTCTGATCCTGTGCTGTGACGGACTGACCGGGCTGCCGGCCGCGGTGAACAGCATCTACCCCGAGACCGTGGTCCAGACCTGCGTGGTTCACCTGCTGCGCTCGGCGATGAAGTACGCCTCCTACTCCGACCGCAAGACCATGGCCAAGGACATGAAGCCGATTTACACCGCGGCTACCGTGGCGGCCGCTGAGTTGGCGCTGGAGGCCTTCGCCGAGGGCTGGGGCAGCAAGGCGCCGGGGGCGGTGCTGGCGTGGCGGAACGCGTGGGAAGACTTCATCCCGTTCCTGGCGTTCACCCCCGAGATCCGGAAGGTCATCTACACGACGAACCAGATCGAGTCGATCAACTACCAGCTCCGGAAGATCACCAAGACGAGGGGCTCATTCCCCTCGGACGAGGCGGCGATCAAGCTGGTCTATCTGGGTATCCGGAACATCGAGACCCACCGTGGTGGAAAGCTCGGAACCGGCACCCAGGGATGGCACCAAGCCCTCAACGCCTTCGCCGTCCAGTTCCCCAACCGACTTCCGCTCTGACCACCCGGCAGAGAGGCTGATCGACCGGCCCCTTACACAGAAGATTTGACACCTCCGGGTGGTGATCCCGGTCTGGGACCAGACCCTGCCGACGCTGATCACGTGCCTGGATGCGACGCTGCACCGCCTCGGCGGGGTCCCGACCTACGTCCTGACCGACAACCCCAGGACCGTCTCCATCGATCACGTCGCTGGCGTCCCGGTCCGTCATCCGCAGATCGTCGAGGTCGGCCGGCACTACGGCATGCAGGTCCATACCTGTGTCCCCTTCGATCCGGAGTCCAAGGGCGGGACCGAGGCGACGGTGAAGATCGCGAAAGCTGATCTGGTCCCCACCGATGCGAACCTCCGCGCCGACTACGCCTCGTTCGCCGAGCTCGAGGCCGCCTGCGAGACGTTCACCAACAAGGTCAACACGCGCGTCCATCGGGAATCCGCACGGATCCCCGCCGAGGCCTTGGTCGAGGAACGTGCTCGCCTGCACGTGCTGCCGGCGGCTCCACACACGATGGCGCTGGGCCAGACCCGGTCCGTGAACACCGATCAGACGGTGCGGTTCGGGTCGGTGCGGTACTCGACCCCGCCGGGACTGGTCGGGGCCGAGGTCTGGGTCCGAGCCGCGGGGATGGAGCTGGTGATCATCGCCGACCTCGACGCCCTGGCCCGTATCCCGGACTGGGCGGGTGAGCGGCGCGGGCTGGTCGAGGTTGCCCGTCATCGCCTCTCCACCCCGGGCACTCCCCGGATCGACCTGGCTCACTATCCCGACCATCCCCAGGACCCCAGCGGCGCGCCCCGGATCCCGCGACCGCGAGCCCGCACCAGCGCCGAGCGGGACTTCCTCGCCCTGGGTGATGGGGCCACGGCCTGGCTGATCGAGGCCTCTGCCGCCGGGACCGTGCGGATCCGGGCGAAGATGACCGCCGCGCTCGAGCTGGCCGCTCTGGTCGGCACCGATCAGGTTGATGCCGGCCTCGGGATCGCCGCGACCGCCGGACGGTTCGCCGAGGGTGACCTCGCGATGATCGTGGATCACCACTTAAGCGGTGCCGCGGCCGCCGACCTGGTCATCGCCGATGAGGCCCACTCCGCCCAGCCCGGCACCACCAGCTGGGCCGGATTCACCACCACCACGAGCATGGAGACCACCCGATGACTGCCACCACGACGATGTCTGCCCCGCCGCTGCCCGAGGATCTCACCGCGGTCCTGAAACGCATGCGCATGCCCTATCTCCGCGCTGCCGCCCCGGACGTGCTGGCCACCGCGAAGTCCCAGCGCTGGGACCCCACCGAGGTCCTCCGCGTCCTGTTGGCGGAAGAGGTGAGGGGCCGGGACGCGGCCACCAAGACCGCCCGCCGCAAGAGCGCCGGCCTGCCGGCAGGGAAAACCTTCGATACCTGGCAGGAGAACGCCTCCACGATCCCGGCCCCGACCCAGTCAGCGCTGGCGACCCTGGAATGGATCCACCGCGCTGAGAACCTCGCCATCAGTGGCCCCTCCGGCACCGGGAAGACCCACTTCATCGAGGCGATCGCCCACCAGGCGATCGACGCTGACATGCGAGTCTCCTGGTTCACGCTCGAGTCACTTACCGCCGCGATCGGGCGGGCCAGCGTCGATGGGTCGATCAACAAGGTCATCGCCCGGATCACCCGTGCCGACCTGATCGTCGTTGATGACATCGGCATGCTGCCGGCCGGGCAGGCCGCTGCCGAGGCGTTCTACCGCCTCGTTGATGCGACCTACGAGCGCCGGAGCCTGGCCGTGACCAGCAATCTCCACCCCGCCGGGTTCGACACCTTCATGCCCAAGACCCTGGCCACCGCGACCGTCGACCGGCTCCTCCACCACGCCCACGTCATAACCACCGAGGGCACCTCGATGCGACTGGCCGAGGCCACCGCCGGCCGCGGCGTCGTCCCCCTGACCTAACCCCGCAGGGAGATCAACCGACCGCCGACAGGGAGATGAACTGTCCGCGGACAGGGAGATCAGCTGTCCGCCCACAGGGAGATCCCGATGTCCCTTGACACCGCGCTGACGACCGCTCAGGAGCGCAGGGGAGCGGTGCACGCTCCGGTGCCTGCGCAGAGGCTCTTGCGTCGACCGAGCGGTGGATGCCCGCGCGATGTGCGCAGCACGAAGGACGGGCCCCGAGGGAGGAGATTCCCCCGGGGCCCGTCCCGTGTGCCGTGGACCGGCACGGTGGTCGACTCAGTGCACGACCTTCTCGGCCGGGGTGCGGTAGTCCCCGCCGGTCGCCTCGTCGATGACGTGCTTCTCGTGGCCGGCGTGCTCGAGCGCTGCTCGCAGCTCCGCCGGCGTGACCGGCTCGATGCGGTCCTTGAAGAAGAAGCTGGTCGCCTTGGCGCGCAGCGAGGAGATGCCCTTGCCCGCGCTGAGCGGACGGTAGTCGTCGTGCTGGACCAGGACCCAGCGGTCGTAGTCGCTGAGCGGAGCGTGGATCTCCAGCGTCTCGCCGGTGCCCGTGCGGACCACGCGAGAGGTCTCCTCGCCGTGGAGGGCCTTCTGTCGCTTCTGGCGCTGGATCGACAGACACAGTCGCTTCGTGATGAAGAAGGCCAGGACCGGAGCCACGAATATCGCGATGCGGAACGCCCAGGTCAGGTCGTTGATGGAGAGATTCAGACCGATCGCGATGATGTCGTTCGTCGCCGCGAGCGCAAGGATCAGATAGACCATGATCCAGGAGACACCGAGCCCGGTGCGCACCGGGGCGTTGTAGGGCAGATCGTTCAGATGGTGCTCACGATCGTCACCGGTCACCCAGGCCTCGATGAACGGGTACAGCGCGAGGAAGGCGAGCAGAGCACCGTACAGCGCCATCGGGATCAGCATGTTCAGCGAGATCACGTACCCGAAGATGGTGAACTCCCAGCCCGGGATCAGGCGCAGCCCGCCGTCCGTCCAGAGCATGTACCAGTCCGGCTGCGAGCCCGCCGAGACGGGGGAGGGGTCGTACGGGCCGTAGACCCACACCGCATTGATCGAGGTCGTCGCAGAGATCAGCGTGATGACGCCGAAGACCAGGAAGAAGAACCCACCGGCCTTGGCCGCGTACACGGGGAACACCGGGAAGCCGACGACGTTGCGCTCGGTGCGGCCCGGACCGGGGTACTGGGTGTGCTTGTGCAGCACCAGCAGCACCAGGTGGACGCCGATGAGTCCGAGGATCATCGCCGGGACCAGCAGGATGTGGATCGTGAACAGGCGAGGGATGATGTCCGTGCCGGGGAACTCGCCACCGAACAGGAGCATGGACAGGTAGGTGCCGACCACCGGGATCGCCTTCATCAGGCCGTCGATGATCCGCACACCGTTGCCCGAGAGCACATCGTCCGGGAGGGAGTAGCCGGAGAAGCCGGCGACCATGCCCAGGATCATGAGCGTGAAGCCGACGATCCAGTTCAGCTCGCGCGGCTTGCGGAAGGCGCCGGTGAAGAACACCCGGAACATGTGCACGAAGATCGCGACCATGAACACGAGGCACGCCCAGTGGTGCATCTGGCGGAAGAGCAGGCCGCCGCGGAGCTCGAAGGAGATCTCGAGCGTGGACTCGTACGCCCTCGACATGGTCATGCCCTGCAGTGGCACGTACGGACCGCTGTAGACGACCTCCTCCATGGAGGGGTCGAAGAACATCGTCAGGAAGGTGCCCGAGATCAGCAGGATGACGAAGCTGTACAGCGCCACCTCGCCGAACATGAATGACCAGTGGTCGGGGAAGATCTTCCGGGCCATGAACTTGACGAAGCCGCCGCCGGCGACGCGCTGGTCGAGCCAGTCGCCGCCTACTGCGCCGAGCTGGTAGACGCGGGAGCTGTCCGCGTCGACGGAAGCCTGCTTCCGGGTGCTGGGAGTCGTGGTCGTCACGAGATCACTTGTCCTTGGGCGCGTCGGACATGGGCTTGTCCTTGTGGATGTTCCAGAAGCTGGGCCCGATCGGTTCGGTGAAGTCACCGGGGGCGACGAGGTACCCCTCGTCGTCCACCTCGATCGGCAGCTGGGGGAGCGGACGGTGTGCCGGGCCGAAGATCACCTTGGCGCCGTCGGTGACGTCGAAGGTGGACTGGTGGCACGGGCAGAGCATGTGGTGGGTCTGCTGCTCGTAGAGCGCCACCGGACAGCCCACATGGGTGCAGATCTTCGAGAACGCGAGCACGCCCTCGACGCCCATCGACGCACTCTGCTCGTTCTTGGAGAGCGCCGGGTCGATGCGGACGATCACCGCTGCGGCCTTCGCGCGCTCCTCGAGGAGGTGCGGAGTCTCGTGATTGAGACCCTCGGGCATGACATGGAAGATCGAGTTCAGCGCGACGTCGGAGAGCTTGATCGGCGTGCCGTCGTGATCCCGGGCCAGGCGCTGGCGCGGGTGCTGACCCCAGAAGGTGTGGTGGAGCTTGTTGCCCGGCAGCGGGCCCAGCGTGGACAGCGGGGCGAGCACCGCGATCGGCAGAGCCACGAGCGAAGCCACCATCGCGGTGACGATCAGGGGGCGTCGCGCGATGCCGGACTCCTCCAGGCCGTCGGTGATGATGCCCACCGCGGCCTCTCGGGTCTCATCGGAGCTGCGGATGTCGTGGCGCTCCTCGACCATCTCGTCATCGGGCATGAGGGTCTTGGCCCAGTGGACCGCGGCCGCACCGATGAAGAACATGGCCGCTGCGAAACCGAGTCCGGTGACGAGGTTCGACCACCACAGGGCGCTCGGGGATCCCTCCTCGGCGAAGATGTTCATGCCGGTCGGTGTCACCACGAAGTACGCCGCGATGAACACGACGGTGCCCACGACCGACAGCAGGAACATGGTGGCGACGATGCGCTCGGCGCGCTTCTCAGCGACCTTGGAGAGGTCTGCCTGACGAGGGACGTGGGGAGGCAGGCCCGGGTTCGGGAAGCCGCCGCCCTCCTTGGGGGCGACCGCGCTGAGACCACGGGAGGACGGGCTGCCGTCGGGAGTGTTGTTCATGCTCGCATTCACTTCGCCTTCGCTCCCAACCAGACTGCACAGCCCAGGAGCAGGGACAGGATGATCGTCCACGCGTACAGGCCCTCGGTCACCGGACCGAGCGAACCCAGGGAGATGCCGCCGGGGGAGCCGTTCTCCTCGAGCTCCTCGAGGTACGTGATGACATCGCGCTTGTCGGAGGGGTTGAGGTTGTTGTCGTTGAAGACCGGCATGTTCTGCGGTCCGGTCTCCATCGCCTCGTAGACGTGCTTGGCCTCGACGCCGATGACGGGCGGGGCGTACTTGCCGCGCGTCAGCGCACCACCGGCGCCGGCGGCGTTGTGGCACATGGCGCAGTTGATGCGGAAGATCTCGCCGCCTTTGGTGGCGTCGCCCTGGCTGGTGTCCAGCCACTCCTCGGCGGGGACCGCGGGGCCGGGGCCCAGGGAGGCGACGTAGGCCGCCAGCTGGCGGGTCTGCTCCTCGGTCATCTGCGGGGGCTTGCGGGGCGCCTGCACGCCGGAGGACTGCATCGGCATGCGGCCGGTGCCCACCTGGAAGTCGACCGCGGCGGCGCCCACACCGATCAGCGAGGGGCCGAGCGCGCTGCCGTCGGCATCGGTGAGGCCGGCGGCGTTGCGGCCGTGGCAGGTCGCGCAGTTGGCGAGGAAGAGCGCCTCGCCGGCCTCGACATCGTCCTGCGTGTAGGCCTCGGCCTGTGCCGTCTGCGGCTGGAGAGCCGCGTACAGCCCGCCGGTCGCGACGAGCGCGAGCAGCAGGATCACGAGTAGCGCCATCGGGTGATGACGACGTGCGGCGAGAGCCTTCACGGTGCGGACCTCGTTTCGTGGAGGGGACGGACGGAGGAGGGGGATGCTGGGGTGGAGCCGGGCGCGCTGACCGGGCTTTCTGCGGGGATCAGAAGATTCTCCAGTCGAACGTCACCGGGATCACGTGCCCCGAATCGCCGAGCGCCATGAGCGGGTCGAGCATGTACACGATGAAGAACAGCACGATCCAGACCACGTCGACGAAGTGCCAGTAGTAGGAGATGCAGATCGCCGAGACCTGCTCGTGCGCGGTGAACTCCTCCGCCACGTACGCCCGCATCAGCACCATCAGGAAGGCGATCAGCCCGCCGATCACGTGGATGCCGTGGAAGCCGGTGGCGAGGAAGAAGATCGAGCTGAACGGCGAGGACGACATCGTCACACCGTGATGGACGAGCTCGGTGTACTCGAAGGCCTGACCGGAGACGAAGATCGCGCCGAGGATGAAGGTGAGCGTGTACCACTCGATCATTCCCCAGCCGGCGACGTTGAAGACCGAGCCCTCGCGGCGCTTGCGGGGCGGGAACGGCTGGCCCCAGGGGAACCGGCCCTCGGCCATGAAGACGCCGATCTGGCAGGTGACCGAGCTGAACACCAGGATCGAGGTGTTCAGCAGGGCGTAGCCGTGCTTGAAGTTGGCTTCACCGGCCGTGAAGGTATCCGGCGCCATCGAGCGCAGGGTGAAGAACATCGCGAACAAGCCGCCGAAGAACATCAGCTCGCTCGCGAGCCAGACCAGGGTGCCTATCTGCGTCGGGTTCGGGCGGCCGACCGCTGGGGCGGCAGCGGCGGAGGGGCGCTCAGTCAGGGTCGCTGTAGTCACGTCACCATTATGTCGTGTCGTCAGATTCGGTGTGCCGGTACACGACGACCGAGCACATCGCGGGGCCTGCGCCCCGGGCGGACCGGGCCAGCATATCCCTCCTGACGACGTGTCACGAACCAGGACACGCGTCCGATCACTCCTGGTGACCGGCCCCTGCGGGGCTGTGACCGTTCCGTGATCCGTTCCGTGAGCAGGTCGACGGTCGGGGAGCCGGTGATGCGATGATCGGGTCATGAGCGAGAACACCCTGACCTGGTCACGGATCACGTCGCGTCTGGTGCGCGGCGAGGAGCTGGAAGCGGCCGCGGCGTCCTGGGCGATGGACGAGGTCATGGCCGGCGCCGCCAGCCCCGTGCAGCTCGCCGGCTTCCTGGTCGCTCTGCAGGCCAAAGGGGTCACCAGCAGCGAGCTGGAGGCGCTGGCGGACTCGATGATCGCCCACGCCCACGCCGTCGAGGTGCCGCGGCAGGCGGTCGACATCGTCGGCACCGGCGGCGACCTCGCGCAGACGGTCAACATCTCGACGATGGCGTCGATGGTGATCGCCTCCACCGGCAGGACGGTGGTCAAGCACGGGAACCGGGCCTCCACCTCGAGATCCGGGTCGGCGGACGTGCTGGAGGCCCTCGGCGTACGGCTGGATCTCCCGGTGCAGGACGTGGAGGACCTGGTGGGGAAGATCGGTATGACCTTCCTGTTCGCCCAGGTGTTCCATCCGTCGATGAAGTTCGCGGCCGAGGCGCGCCGAGGGCTGGGCATCCCCACCGTGATGAACATCCTCGGCCCGATCACGAATCCGGGCCGGCCGCGTGCCAGCGCAGTGGGCGTCGCGGACACCGTGATCGCACCCACGGTCGCGGGGGTCTTCGCCTCTCGCGGCACCAGTGCTCTGGTCTTCCGCGGCCACGACGGTCTGGACGAACTCACCGTCACCGCCCCCTCGGACGTCTGGGAGGTGCGTGGCGGGCAGGTGCGTGAGCACGTGCTGGACCCCTCGGTGCTGCTGGAGGTGCCGCGCAGCGGGCACGATGCGCTGCGCGGCGGCAGTGCGGAGGAGAACGCCGAGGTCGCGCGTGATCTCTACGCCGGTGTCCGTACGGGGCGGATGGGCGCGATCCGTGATGCAGTGCTGCTCAACGCCGCCGCCGGGGTGGTCGCCTTCGACGGGATCGATGAGGCGGCGGCGGACGGATTCGAGGAGCGCTTCGCCGCCGCCTACGCGGAGGTCGCCGCGGCGCTGGACTCCGGCCGCCCGGCCGCGCTGGTCGAGAGCTGGGCCGCCGCCTCGCAGGAGGTCGTCGCCCGCCGCGGCTGAACAGGCATGTCGCGCAGGCTCTGCTCATCGGGCAGGGTGGCTCCCGCCCGCAGGATCAGCCGTCGATGCCGAGATCGAAAGCGGCGTCGAGGTCCTGCTTCGAGTACGTCTTGAAGGCGATGTTCGTGGTGGTGTCCAGCACGCCGTCGACCCGGCTGAGTGCTCCGGCGATCACGCCGGCCAGATCCTCGTGCGCCCGCACCCGAGCGACCGCGATCAGGTCGACGTCCCCGGTGACCGAATACACCTGCTCGATCCCCTCGATGTCGACGATCTCCTGGGCGACCTCAGGGATGCGGCTGGGCTCGACGACGATCGAGACGATGGCGGTGATCATGGAATCTCCTTCGACGGGGCGCCGGGCACGGCGGGGCGTTCCCCCCGAGCCTAAGCCTCCGCGGCGCTGCCGGTCCGGGCGAAGCGCCGGGCGAGATGGTCCTGGTCGAACCGGGCCCGGGCCGGGACCTGCCAGCTGCCGTCGACCAGCACCGTGCGCACCCCCTCGCCCTCGAGCCACGACAGCAGGATCTCCGCCTCCTGGTGGTAGCCCTGGCACAGCGGTGCGGCCAGGTCCGCCTCCCCGGCCCCGGTCATCTCCAGGGAGCGTGCGAAGGGGAGCGGGTCCTTGCCGGCGGCCACCAAGGTGGTGCCGGAGAAGCGGCCGTGACGGACGGCGAGCAGCTCCCAGCCGCGCCCGCCGATCACCGCCTCCGTGCTGGGGCGCGCGGCGATCAGCAGCGGCACCTCCGCCAGGGCGCGGAGACGGCAGGCGCGCCGCGCCGCAGTGAGATAGGTGTGGGCGAGCCGGCGCAGCTTCTCGGCATCCTCGTAGCGGCCCGCCTCCACGTGGGAGCGCAGCCGGGTCGCGACATGGTCGAGCACCTCGGTGGGATCCTCGAGGATCGCCCGTCGCAGCCGGGCGCGGTGTCCGTCGGCCGTGACCTCCCGATGAGAGGAGGTCTCGAAGGCGGCGCCCCGTCCGAGGATCGCGTCGGTCAGCAGGGCGCGCAGCGGCTCGACCTCGTGCCGGGAGGTCAACGGCCCGAGCTGGGCGGAACCGTCCGTCTCGGCCTTCGCCAGACGGGCGGCCCGCAGGCCCTGCCCGCCGGGGCCCAGGCGCAGCCAGTGCGCCTTCTGCGGGTTCAGGCCGCGGCGGTTCGCCGCCGGCTTCTCACGGCCGATGATCCGCAGCTCCCGGATCCCCGCCTCGGTCGGGGTGGCGCACTCGATGACCCGGATCGACTCGACCCGCGGGAGGATGTCCAGCACCGTGCGCCGGGTCTCCGCAGCGGTGAAATAGGTGCGCACCCGCGACCGCAGGTTGCGGGAGGTGCCGACATAGAGCACCGCCCCCTGGGCGTCGAGGAACTGGTAGACCCCGGGCACCGGCGGGACGCCCGCGGCGAGGTGCTTCTTGCGCAGCTGCGTCGGCGTCGCCCTCCGGTGAGCGGTGCCCAGGTCCTCGAGGGTGGAGGCGCCGGCGGCACCGAGCCGCTCGATGATCGCATGCAGCACGTCGACGGTGGCCCGTGCGTCGGAGAGCGCCCGGTGGTCCGGCGTGATGCTCGCCCCGACGTGCCGGGCCAGGGTGGAGAGCTTGTGGTCGCGGACCTCGTCGCGACGGAACACGGTGCGGGCGAGCGCGAGAGTGTCCAGCACGCGGGGCCGGGGCCAGCTGATCTCGCAGGCGGCCGCCTGGGCGCTGAGGAAGCCGATGTCGAAGCGCGCGTTGTGCGCCACCAGCGCCGCCTCCCCGACGAAGTCCAGGAACATCGGCAGCACCGTGCGGATGGAGGGCGCCCCCGCCACGGAGGCGTCGGTGATCCCGGTGAGCGAGGCGATATAGGCGGGGATCGGCCGTTCGGGGTCGACGAAGGTGCGGAACTCCCCGAGCACCTCGCCGCCGCGGATCTTCACCGCGCCGATCTCGGTGATCGCGTCGGCCGCCGGATCCGTGCCGGTGGTCTCCAGGTCGACGACCACCAGGGTCGCCTCCGCCAACGGGGTGCCGAGATCATCGAAGCTCAGCTGGCGGCGCGCGGACATGGGCGAAGCGTACGACGCGACCCCGACAGCGCAGCGGCGCGAGGCCGCCCCGCCGTCGGGGTCGCGATCCCCGTGCGGTCAGCGCGTCGGCTTCTCGCGCGAGTAGATGGTCTCGATGATCGGCGCGAGGTCCTTGACCACGACGTTGCGCTTCAGCTTCAGCGAGGGGGTGAGGTAGCCGTTCTCCTCGGTGAAGTCCGAATCGATGACCTCGAAGGCACGGATGGACTCCGCCCGGGAGACGGTCTGGTTCGCCCGGTCCACCACCGTCTGCAGCTCCGCACGCACCTGCTCGTCCTTCGCGGCCTCGGCGACCGTCATCTCGGGCAGCCCGTTGTTCGCCAGCCAGGTGCTCAGCATCTCCGCGTCCAGGGTGAGGATCGCCGCGACGAAGGGCTTCTGGTCGCCGATCACCACGCACTGGCTGACCAGCGGGTGGAAGCGGAGCTGGTCCTCGAGCTGGGCCGGGGAGACGTTCTTCCCGGCGGCGGTGACGATGACCTCCTTGGAGCGGCCCGTGATGGTGAGGTTGCCGTCCTCGTCGAGCGCCCCCAGATCCCCGGTGCGGAACCAGCCGTCCTGGAGCGATTCGGCGGTGGCCTCGGGGTTGTTGTGATAGCCGGCGAAGACCATCACGCCCTTGACCAGGATCTCGCCGCTGTCGTCGATCGCGACGGTGCTGCCCGGCAGCGGCGGCCCGACCGTGCCGGGTCGTACGTCCCAGGGAAGGTTCACGCAGATCGGCGCCGTGGTCTCGGTGAGCCCGTAGCCCTCGAGGATCGTCACGCCGATGCCGCGGAAGAAGTGGGCCAGGCGTGCGCCGAGAGGTGCACCGCCGGAGACCGCCCACTGGACCTGGCCGCCCATCGCGTCCCGGAGCTTGCCGTAGACCAGCTTGTCGAACAGGGCGTGCTTCGCCCTGAGCAGGAACGGGACCGTGCCCGCGGAGAGCGCGATCGAGTAGGCGGTCGCGGTGTCGGAGGCGGCGGCGAAGATCTTGCCCTTGCCCCCGGCGATGGCCTTGGCCTCGGCGCTGTTGTACACCTTCTCGAAGACTCGCGGCACTGCGAGCAGGAACGTCGGTTCGAACGCGGAGAGATCCTGCAGCAGGTTCTTGGTATCGGAGGTGAACGCGGTGGTGATCGGCCAGGAGGCGGCGAGCACGGAGATCAGGCGGGCGAACACGTGAGCCAGCGGCAGGAACATCAGCAGGCGGCTGCCCGGGGGGAGCACCTGCTCACCCAGCAGGTTCAGTGCGCTGCGGGTGGTGTCCACGAAGTTCGAGTGGGTGAGCTCCGCGCCCTTGGGCCGGCCGGTGGTCCCGGAGGTGAAGATGATCGTGGCGATGTCGTCCAGCCGCCGGCTGGTGCGTCGCGCCTCGAGGTCCTCGTCGCTCACCTCGGCGCCGCGCGTCGCCAGGGCTGCGAGGACGCCGTCGTCCAGCACGCCGATGTGCGCGAGCTCGGGGAGCTCGCCGCGGACGGACTCCACGTCCTCCTGGTGCCGGGTCGACTCGACGAGCACGTACTTCGCCGCGGAGTCGGAGACGATCCACTGGATCTGGCTGGGGGAGGAGGTCTCGTAGACCGGGACGCTGATCCCGCCTGCCCACCACACCGCCCAGTCCATGAGCGCCCACTCGTAGCGGGTGCGGGAGAGGATCGCGACCACATCACCGGACTCGATTCCCGTGGCGATCAGCCCCTTCGCGATCTGCTTGACCTCCTCGATGAAGTCAGCGGTGCTCACGGGTCGGTAGGTCCCGTCGTCCTGGGCGAGCTCGAAGATGGGGACCGACGGGTTGGTGCGGAGCCTGCCGAGCAGGAGGTCGGTCGTGTTCTCGTCAGGGCGGCTCTCGTGCTGCGGCGGCGAGGTGAACTGCTTCATCGAATCTCCTTCGATCCGGCCAGGGGCGCGAGGCGGGCACGGCCGGCGGCTGCCCGGAAGCGCTGGTGGGGTCACCACAAGCTTACGGCAGGTGACGCATACGATGGCGCATGACAGGCAGAGGGGCGGATGCCCTCGCGACAGCAGTCCTCGGCAGTGTGAGGACGGAACTGACAGGAGCGGCATGCTCTCCATCGGAGTGGACATCGGCGGGACCAAGATCGCGGCCGGGGTGGTGGACGAATCGGGGGAGATCATCACCGCGACCACCCGCAGCACGCCCGCGACCGACGCCGCCCTGATCGAGGCCGCCGTGGCGGACGCGGTCGCCGAACTGCAGAAGGACCACGCCGTCGTCGGGGTCGGGGTGGGCGCCGCCGGTTTCGTGGGTGCCGACCGACGCACCGTGAACTTCGCGGCGAACCTCGCCTGGCGCCAGCATCCGCTGGCCGAGGAGCTGGAGCGCCTCACCGGCCTCCCGGTCGTGGTCGAGAACGACGCGAACGCGGCCGGCTGGGCCGAATACCGCTTCGGGGCCGCGACCGAGGCCGCCCACATGCTCATGGTGACCGTGGGCACCGGGCTGGGAGGGGCCATCGTCCTGGACGGTCAGCTGGTGCGCGGCAGTGCCGGGTTCGCGGGGGAGATCGCACATGTGACCGCGGTCCCGGACGGCCAATGGTGCGGCTGCGGCCGGCGCGGCTGCCTCGAGCAGTACACCGCCGGCACCGCCCTGGTGCGCACCGCGAAGCGGCGGGCCGGGGCGGGCGATGCGCTGATGAGCCCGCTGCTGCAGGCAGCAGGCGGGGACAAGCGGGAGATCGACGGCCCGCTGATCACCCGGCTCGCCCAGCAGGGAGATCCCGGATCGCAGGAGCTGATCGCGGAGATCGGCACCTGGCTGGGGACGGGCCTGGCATCGATCGCGTCCCTGCTGGACCCGGACGTGTTCGTCGTCGGCGGCGGGGTCGCCGCCGCCGGGGACCTGCTGCTCGAGCCGGCCCGTGCGGCCTACGCCAAGAATCTCACGGCGCGCTCGCACCGGCCGCTGGCACCGTTCGTCGTGGCGGGCATGGGCAACCGGGCCGGGATCGTCGGCGCCGCGGATCTCGCCCGCTGACCCCCGGGCGCGACGCCCTCAGAGCTCGGCGCCGTCGTCGCGATCGCCGTCGCGCTCCCGGGGTGCGCGCAGCAGGAGGGAGATCAGCCCTGCGAGCGTGGCGAGGCCGCCGAGCCAGCCGAGCGCGCCCGGCAGGGACGGGGTCACGGCGACGATGAGCATCAGCACGAATCCTCCGAGCAGTGCGGTCCACGACCACATCGCCGCGTCCGAGGGCGTGGGCAGGTCGGGGTCCGGCTCCTTGAAGTCCCCGTAGATGACCTCGTCGTCGTCGAGCTCCCGGGGCGCATCGGCATCGCGCGGTCCGGCGGGCGGACCGAGACCCCCTGCGGAGGGGTGTGCCGCCCGGGACCGGGCCACGGACTCCGCGCTGGGCGGCTCCGGCGGGGAGTCGGCGGTGCCGCCGGGTTCCCCGTCGCCCGGCGGGGCGGGATGCTCCGGTGCCGCGGGTTCCCGCGGCGCCTGCCCGGGACGCAGCTGCAGCCCCTCATCCTTGAGCATCCGGGCGAACTCGGCATCGACGTCCCGAGGCCCGGGGGACTGCCCGTGATCCGTGTTCATCAGCGACCTCCCGGTGCCGGGACGTGCTGGTCGAGGAAGCGTGCGGAGGCCTCGAACAGCAGCTCGGCGTCATGGTCCAGCGTCGCCAGATGGAAGCTGCGGGTCAGGGACAGCCGCTCCACGGGGCCGCGCACCCCGGCGGCGACGATGTCGCTGTCCGTGGGCGGGACGGTGTGGTCGACGCGCGAGGTGGCCAGCAGCACCGGCACCTCCACCGCGCCGAGCTCCCGGCGCGTGCGCCGGAACAGCCGGCGCAGCTGCGCGACCGCCGGCACCGGAAGGCGCCGGTAGGCCTCTTCATGGACTCCGCTCCGCGCGACGTCCGAGCCGATCCCCGGCAGGGTGCGCACCACCGGTGCGATCAGCTCCGCCACGTTCGCCGCCGCAGGCAGGGTCATCCCCGGATTCACGGCGACCACGGCGGCGAGGCGGCCGCGCAGCTGCGGGTCCTCGGCGAGCGCGAGGGCGAGCGCGCCGCCCATCGACAGACCGCCCACCGCGATCGGGCCCCGCTCCTGGGACAGGGTGAGCGCTGCCTCGCGCACGCCCCGGTACCAGTCCCGCCAGGAGGTCGCGGCGAGCTCCCGCTCCGTGGTGGCGTGCCCGGGCAGGAGCGGCAGGTCGACCGCCCATCCGCGAGCGGCATGGTCCTCGGCCCAGGGCCGCATCGATTGCGGCGAACCGGTGAACCCGTGGCACAGGAGCAGCCCGCCGCGCGGGTTAGGGTGTCCGGGCGCGCGCCAGGGGCGGGAGAGTTCACTGAACGCCATGTGCCCATCGTCGCACCCGCACCGTCATGCTTCATCCGGATCCCCGCTCGACAGAGCTCCGACCGAGGAGTCCCCACGTGCTGTACGAGATCGCCAAGCCCGTCGTCATGGCGGTGGTGAGGGTGGTGTGGAACCCCACGATCAGCGGGTCCGCGCACATTCCCGACCGGGGACCGGTGATCCTGGCGTCCAACCATCAGGCGTACTCGGACACGGTCTTCCTGCCCGGGCAGGTGCGGCGCAGTGTGAACTTCCTGGGGAAGTCGGACATCTTCGAGGGGCGCTCGCCGGTGCACCGCCTGGTCGCCGCGGTGATGCGCGGCATCCGGGTGATGCCCGTGGACCGCAGCGGCGGCAACGCCTCCCGCTCCGCGATCGAGGCCGGGCTCGCCGTGCTCGAGCGCGGCGAGGTGCTGGGAATCTATCCCGAGGGGACGCGCAGCCCCGATGGCCGGCTGCATCGCGGGAAGACGGGCGTGGCGCGCTTCGCCCTCGCCTCCGGGGCACCGGTCGTGCCGGTCGCGATGCTCGGCGCGCACGAGGCACAGCGCGGACGGCGCTGGTTCCCGCGGCGTCGGCCGCGCATCCACGCCCTCGTCGGACCACCGGTGGATGTGCAGTCGGTCCTGGCGGAGTGCGCGGGCGCCGAGGAGGCGAGGATCCTGCGGGCGGTCACCGACGCGGTGATGGACAGCATCCACGCCCTGTCCGGCCAGGAGCGGGTGGAGGAGTACGCGAGCGTCATGAAGCAGCGGCTGCGCGCCGCGGAGGGCCGGTCGCCGGGCTCGGCGGAGCCCGACTCCGCGGTGTGAGCGACCGTCCCGTGGGACCGCACCTCCGTACCGGGCGGCGACTGGCTACCCTGGGCGGGTGACTCCCTTCAGCTCTGATGCTCCCGCTCGCGCCCACGCCTTCACCCTGTCCTCGGCCGACGACGGCCTGGCGGCCCTCGGCGCCTGGCGCGAGTATCCGCGGGTGCAGCAGCCGGTGTGGCCCGACGAGGCGGCGCGCGAGAAGGTCTTCGGCGACCTGCGCGCCGCCCCGCCCCTGGTGTTCGCCGGCGAGGTCGACGTGCTGCGTGACCGCATCGCCGCCGCCGCCCGGGGCGAGGCCTTCCTGCTCGCCGGGGGCGACTGTGCGGAGACCTTCGCGGACTCCACCGCCGATCGGATCCGGAACAAGATCCGCACGATCCTGCAGATGTCGGCCGTCCTCACCTACGGGGCCTCGCTGCCGGTGGTGAAGATGGGCCGCATGGCGGGACAGTTCGCCAAGCCCCGTTCGGCCGATGAGGAGACCCGTGACGGGCAGACCCTGCCCACCTACCGCGGAGATGCGGTCAACGAGTTCGACTTCACGCCCGAGTCGCGGATCCCGGACCCCGCCCGACTGTGGAAGACCTACACCACCAGCGCCACGACCCTGAACCTCCTGCGCGCGTTCACCGGCGGCGGCTTCGCCGATCTGCGCGAGGTCCACTCCTGGAACCGCGGATTCACCTCCGGCGCCGGGTACGACCGCTACGAGGAGCTGGCCGGCCAGATCGACAAGGCCGTGCGCTTCATGGACGCCATCGGCGCGGACTTCGATGCCCTGAAGGTCGTGGAGTTCTATGCCTCCCACGAGGCTCTGCTGCTGGACTACGAGGAGGCGCTGTCCCGCATCGACTCCCGCACGGGCGAGATCTACGGCTGCTCCGGCCACTTCCTGTGGGTCGGGGAGCGCACCCGGCAGCTCGACGGCGCGCACGTGGACTTCATGGCCCGCCTGCGGAACCCGATCGGGGTCAAGCTCGGGCCGACGGCCACGGTCGACGACGCTCTGCGCCTGATCGACCGGCTCGATCCGGAGCGCGAGCCGGGCCGCCTGACCTTCATCACCCGCATGGGTGCCGGCACGATCCGCGATCGACTCCCGGCGCTGGTCGAGGGCGTGCGGGACTCCGGCGCGCAGGTGGCCTGGGTGACCGATCCGATGCACGGCAACACCATCACCTCCTCCAACGGGTACAAGACGCGTCGCTTCGAGGACATCCTCGACGAGGTGGTCGGTTTCTTCGAGGTGCACCAGGCGCTGGGGACCGTCCCCGCCGGTCTGCATATGGAGCTCACCGGCGATGACGTCACCGAGGTGCTCGGCGGCAGCGGCGAGATCGACGAGGAGGGGCTCACCCGCCGCTACGAGACCCTCGTGGATCCGCGGCTGAACCACCAGCAGTCCCTGGAACTGGCCTTCCTGGTCGCCGAGATGCTCTCGCGTCGCTGAGCCGAGCGGTCAGAAGACCTTGAGGGTGATGGTCGAGCCCTTCTCGAGCTCCGCCCCCGCGGCCGCCGACTGCTCGTAGACCAGCCCGAACACCGGCTCCCCCTTGTCGTGCACGACCTCGACCGCGAAGCCTGCCTGCTCGAGCGCGGCCTTCGCCTCGGCCTCGGGGGTGCGGAACACGTCGGGCACCGTCACCATCTCCGGACCGAGCGAGGTGACGATGTGCACGCTCTCGCCGCGGAACAGCGTTCCGGAGGCGGGGGACTGGGAGATGACCGCGCCGCGCGGCACGCTGCCGGAGTGCGCCTGCCCACTGGTGACCTCGAATCCGGCGTCCTCGAGAGCGGTGCGGGCGGCCTCACCGCCGCGTCCGCGCTGATCGGGCACCGAGAGCGGCTGGCGTCCCTGGGAGAGCACCACGTGCACCTCGCCACCGGCGGGCAGCGCGTCGGCCGAGGCGGTCTGGGAGATGACCTCGCCCTCCGGCACGGTCTCGGAGTATTCCGGGGCATCCTCCACGAGGTCCAGGCCGAGCGCTCCCACCTCGGTGCGGGCGGTGTCGAGGTCGAGCCCGACCAGCTGGGGGACGGGGAAGGTCTGCTCGCCCTTGGAGACCACCACCTGGACGTCGGCACCCTTCTTGACGGCGCTGCCGGTGGAGGGGGAGGCGGAGATGACATGGCCCGCGGGGACGGTGTCGTCGAACTGCTCCTCGGTGCTGACCGACAGATCGGCGGCGGTGAGGGCGGCCTCGGCATCAGCGAGCGGCGTGCCGATGACCAGGGGGACGGTCCTGTCGGCACCGGGCCCGGTGTTCAGGTACCAGTCACCTCCGGCCCATGCCCCGAACGCGAGCGCGAGCAGCAGGCTCAGCGTCGCGAGCATCGCCATCGGCCGGGAGCGTCGGCGGGTCCCGGGCGGGAGATGGCGCCCCCGGGGTGTGCGCGGGGCGCGCAGCACCACGATCCGCTGATCGCTCTCGTCCTCGGTGTCCTCCTGCTCGGCGGAAGCCTGCTCCGTGCCGTCCGCCGCCTGCGGGTCCTCGGCAGCGGTGGGAGGCTGCTCGGCGTCCTCGCCCGGAGCGAGCAGGTCGGCGGGGAACGTGCGCGGGCCGTGGTCGAGCGCAGAGGCGACCTCCTGAAGCGAGGTCGTCAGCTGCGGGACGTCGGCGGTGCTGCTCGACTCCCGCGTCAGCGGCCGGGAGTCGAGCACCGCGGCCGGGAGGGTCGCGGCGAGCTCCTGCACCGCTCGCAGCAGATCCGCCGCGGTCGCCGGACGCTGCTCGACCTGCCGCGCCGCGGACCAGGTGACCAGGGAGTCGAGTTCGCGAGGGATGCCGGAGACGAGGGAGGAGGGCGCCGGGATGTCCTCATGGACGTGCTGGAACGCGATATGGACCGGCTGCTCGCCCAGGAAGGGCTGGCGCCCGGTGAGCATCTCGAACAGCACGATCCCGAGGGAGTACAGATCGCTGCGCTCATCGGCATGGCCGCGGGTGACCAGCTCGGGGCTGATGTAGGCGACCGTTCCCAGCAGCGCCGCGCTGGCCGAGGAGTTGCTCGATCCGGTGGCGCGGGCCAGGCCGAAGTCCGCGACCTTCACCAGGTCGTCCTGGTCGATGAGGATGTTCTCGGGTTTGATGTCGCGATGGACGATGCCGGCCTCATGCGCGGCCACCAGGGCCTGCAGCACCTGGGTGGTGACATCGAGGCTGTCGCGGAGCGTGAGCCGCTCCTGGGCGACGATGCGGGCCCGCAGCGTCTCACCCTCGATCAGCTCCATCGCGAGGTAGATGCGGTCCTCGTCCTCGCCCTGGTCGAACACGCCGACCACATTGCGATGGGCCAGGCGAGCGGCGGAGCGGGCCTCCCGCCCGAAACGACGTCGGAAGTCCTCGTCCATCGCCAGATGGGGGTGCATGATCTTCAGGGCCACCACGCGGTCGAGCCGTTCGTCATGGCCGCGATGGACGGTCGCCATTCCGCCGCGCGCGATCAGCTCCTCGACCCGGTAGCGGTCGTCGAGGAGCTGGCTGATGCCGGGGGAGGTCGACGTCGCCGCGCTCACGGGGCCAATCTAGGTGGGCCGATGCCCGGTATGCGGCACCGACACACGGCAGGCGCCGGTGCGAATCCGAGGCGGAGCCCACGACGGGCCGGTTCCGGGGTGCGCTCGGGGGCACGGACGTGGCATTGTGGTGCCGTGGACGATCTCGATGACCTCATCCCCGAATGGCTCCCTCTGCCCGACGTCGCCGAACGGCTGGACGTGGAGGTCTCACGCGTCCGACGCCTGATCGAGGAGGGGCAGCTGATCGCGCTGCGCCGCGGGAGCCCCGTGGTGCGCAGGGTGCCCGCCCTGATGGTCACCGAGGACGGGCTCATCCCGCACCTGGCCGGCACCATCACGATCCTCCGCGACGGGGGTTTCTCCGACGAGGAGCTGCTGGCCTGGCTGTTCACCGAGGACGAGAGCCTGCCGGGTCGCCCCATCGACCAGCTCCGCAGCGGTCAGCGCGGCGAGGTGCGCCGACGCGCGCTCGCCCTCGCGCTCTGACCTCGCCGCCGTCCCGGCGCCGTCCCGCCGCGGTGGTGGGCGCCTGCCGGATCAGGCGGTGAAGGACTCCACATCGGTGGCCGTCGCGGCGAGCGCTCCGAGGCCGGTGCGGCCGGTCCCTCCCAGCATCGACGCGTTCGCGAGCAGGTCGCGGCCGTGCTCCGCCCGCTGTCGGACCTCTCGCACCACCGACTCCACCGCCCCGGTGGAGACCATCAGGTCGTGCACCGCCGCGATCTGCTCCGCGGAGCTCCCGGCGCGGCCGACGACCTCGGTCAGCAGGGCCCGGCCCTCCACCCCTGTCGCCGCCTCGGTGCGCGCCAGCAGCACCGTGCGCTTGCCCTCGACGATGTCGCCGCCGATCGGCTTGCCGGTCTCGCGCTGGTCGCCGACCACGCTCAGCAGGTCATCGCGCAGCTGGAAGGCGGTGCCGACCTCGATGGCCCAGCCCGAGAGCGTCTCCAGCGCGTCCTCGGAGGCACCCATCAGCGCGGCGCCGATGCGCACCGGCCGCAGCACGGTGTACGGGACCGTCTTCCACCGGATCACGGAGAGTGCGGCCTGTTCCGCGTCGACGGCGGAGGAGAAGCCCCCCGCCTGCTGCAGGATGTCCAGGAACTGGCCCGACATCACCTCGGTGCGCAGGGCGTCGAACTCGCGGCGGGCCGCGGCGACGGCGTCGGGCTCGCCGGCGATGCCGGCGGCGATCTGCTCCGCCCAGCTCAGCGCCAGGTCACCGAGCACGATCGCGACCGCGATCCCGTAGTCGTCCGCGGAGCCGGCGAGCCCGGCGTCGCGGTGGCACCGACCCGCCTGGACGTGGAGCGCCGGCCGGCCGCGGCGGACGGGGGAGTGGTCGATGACGTCGTCGTGCATCAGCGCCGCCGCCTGGACCAGCTCGATCGCTGCACCGTAGCGGGCCAGGGCGTCGATCTGGGCCTCCGTGGGCTCCTGGCCGAGAGCCGCGACCCCTCCCCAGAAGCAGAAGCGGGGGCGCAGCAGCTTGCCGCCGTCGAGGTAGTCGAGCAACCGGGCGGGCAGCTCCGCGGTCTCGGGGGAGATCGCCGACAGCTCGCGGCGGCGCTCCGCGAGCTCGTCGCGGGTGATCTCTGCGACCCGGGCGACCAGCCGCTCATCGAGGTCATGCGGCACGGCGTCGACGTCAGGGGAGTCAGCGGAGGTCATCGAGGGGTCCTTTCCGGGCGGGCCCCACGATCCTCCCACGTCCCTCCGAGCGGCAGCGCACCGGGGCCGATGGTTCCTCCCCACACCGGGTCCGTCCCCATTCGCCGGCGCGCCTCCCCGCAGCGGCAGGGAGTCGGACAGGGTCTCCTGCATGACGACCGACACCACGCCCGCTGACCATGGCCGCCCCCGCCTCGGGGTGGAGGATCCCGCCGAACTGCTCGCCGAGGCCCGTCTCTGCCTGGGGGAACCGCCCACCGACTGCCTGCTCCTCGCCGGCGGCGAGGGGAGGGGCTCCTCCGCGCTGATCACCCGCTCCCCGCTCCACGATCTGCTGGGCCCCCGCGGGGGCGCCCACCTGCAGCGCCACCTGGCACTGATGCGGGAGCGGGGCTCCGGGGCCGTGCGTGCCCTGATCGTGCTCGGCGACGGCCACCAGGCACTGCTCGCCCCCGTCGTCGAGGACATCCTGCGACGGGCCGGGACGCTCGTGCACGAGGCCGCGCAGGCGCTCGGAGACGAGGCCCGCACCATCAGGAGCGTCCACGGCGCAGCGGGCTCGACCTGCTGGACGCTGCACCGCGTGCCCTCCCGCTCCGGGGGTGCGGAGGTGCGCCTGACGGAGTCCGGGCCGCTGCGGGAGTTCGCCGATACCCGCACTGCGGCGACCGCCGTGCTGCGCGGGCACCCGATCCCGCGGGGCGAGGCGGACGCGGCACGGCTGCACGAGATCGGTCGAGGTCTGGAGCTGCCGGCCGTCGACATCGCCTCCGCCGCGGATCCCGGCATCCTGTTCGCGACCGCGCGAGCGGCGCTCGTCCCGCTCCTGGCGGGGCCCGGGAGGCTCTCGGGCCAGGACCGGATGACGAAGTGTGAACAGGTGGCCGCGCTGCTGTCCGCAGTCGCCGTGGACCGCCTGCACTGGGAGCTCCTGGCGCAGTGCGTCGAGCACGGCGGCGCGCGCGAGATCGACCGGGAGACCCTTCTCCAGGCTCTCGTCGCCGATCGGGACCGGGCCCCGCATCCTGATGTCTGTGCTGGTGGTGAATGGTATGTGGGACTGGAGCGGATGCGTTCGATCGCCACAGCGGCGACCTTAGAGGGGAGCCCGGCCCAGCGCAGCACGGCACGGTCCGCATGGCGGGCGCTGACGGCGCTGCTGGTGCTGCTGGCGTGGTGGAACCACCGCTTCGCCACCGCGGGCGGTCTCGTCGACGAGCTCCGGGAGCAGGAACCGGACTCGACTCTGGCACCCTTGCTGTCACGGATGACCGACACCCCGATCTTCCCCGCCTGGTGGCCCAGCGCCTGACCCGAGGACGCGGTCCGCGGAGGCCGGGAGGGCTCTGAAGGAGCAGCACCGATGACGATTCTCGGAGAGCACCGCGACCTCGATGCGGCCGTCTCCGTCCAGGACGGAGCGTCGGGCCCGGGATCGCCGGCGCCGTCGACCGGCAGCACGGGCGGGGCATGGCATCCGCGGCACGGGATCGGGGAGCGCCGCTTCGCCGGGATCGGTGCGCTCGCGCTCGAGAGCGGCGCCGTGCTCCCGGACGTCACCCTCGCCTACGAGAGCTGGGGGAGGCTGGACGAGGACCGTGGCAATGCCGTGCTGGTGCTGCACGCGCTGACCGGGGACTCCCACCTGCGCGGACCGGCCGGGCGATCGCATCCGAGCGCCGGCTGGTGGGAGGAGATGGTCGGTCCCGGCCGGCCGATCGACACCGACCGCTTCCACGTCATCGCCCCGAACGTCCTCGGCGGCTGTCAGGGCAGCACCGGCCCGAGCTCTCCGGCTCCGGACGGCCGCGCCTTCGGCTCGCGGTTCCCGGTCCTGACCACTCGGGACCAGGTGGCCGCCGAGCGTCGGCTGCGCGAGCAGCTCGGCATCGAGCGCTGGGCCCTGGTGATCGGCGGCTCCATGGGCGGGATGCGCGCCCTCGAATGGGGCGTCTCCTACCCGGAGGAGGTGGAGCGACTGGCCGTGATCGCCTCCTCGGCCCGGGCGACGGCGGACCAGATCGCCTGGAACAACGCTCAGATCGCCTCCATCCGGCTCGACCCGGAGTTCCGTGGCGGCGACTACTACGACACCGGCACCGGCGACGGCCCCCGCACCGGGCTCGGCATCGCCCGCCGCATCGCGCACACCACCTACCGCACCGCCGAGGAGCTCGAGGACCGCTTCGGCAACCGCCCCCAGGGGCAGGAGGACCCCTTCGACGGCCGCGGCAGGCACCAGGTGACCAGCTATCTCGATCATCATGCGGGCAAGCTCGCCCGCCGGTTCGACGCGAACTCCTATCTCACCCTGGCCGAGACGATGAGCACGCACGACGTGGGGCGCGGCCGCGGCGGCGCGGCCATCGCGCTGCAGCGGGTCACGGCCCGCACCCTCGTGGTCGCCATCGACTCCGATCGCCTGTTCCCGCCCGCGCTGGTGCAGGAGGCGGCGCTCCACATCCCCCGGTCCGCATGGCACGTGGCGTCCTCACCCATCGGGCACGACGCGTTCCTGCTCACCCATCCGGGACTGGAGAAGTGGATCAGCGAGCTCCTCGCCGTCTAAGCTGAGCTCGCAGGTCACTGAGCGCCGCCGCCGGCGCCCAGGTCACCGGGAACCGCTCGTGCAGTGAGGAGACGTCGCATGACCATCGTCGTGGGGTACTCCCCGTCGGGCCAGGGACGGGCCGCGCTGCGCGCCGCGATGCGCTACGCGGCACGCAACGCCGAGGGGATCGCCGTCGCCTCGCACCAGTACCACGACCCGGAGCGCGGGGTCGCCGCCGCGACCGAGGACGAGGTCCGGGCGGAGCTGGAACGGGTCGGGGGCGACTGCGGAGACGTCACCGTCCGCACCAGTGCGGAGCGCGACATCGGGGAGTTCCTGCTCGCCGTCGTCGACGAGGTCGAGGCGAGCCTGGTCGTGATCGGGCTGCGGCGCAAACCCCCCATCGGCAAGCTGAACCTCGGAGCGTCCGCGCGCCGGGTCGTGCTCGGGGCGCCGTGTCCCGTGCTGGCTGTCAAGGACGATCCTCTGACCACCGCGAACACTCACTTCTGAAGCGCGCGGACGCGTGGGAATAAACCCGCGCGACGGGCGTTATACTCGACAGGCTTGACGACACCGTGCGTTCGTGCGCCGTGAGACCGGTCCCTACCGGATCCGCAGCGCACAGCGCAGACCGCGAGCCGCGCCGAGAAGACTGATCGCCCGAGTGTGGCGGACCGCCCGCACCGGGCCGCCGCCGGAAGAAGGAACTCTGTGACCTCCTCCAGTACTGCTGAGACCTCGCCCACGGCGAAGAGCTCGACCCGCGCCTCGGCCCCGAAGGCAGCGAAGAACACCGAGGCCGAGGCCGTCGTGACCGACGCCGCCGACTCCTCCCCGGAGGCGACGACCAGCGCCGAGAAGGCGCCTGCGACGAAGGCCGCCGCCAAGAAGGCTCCTGCCAAGAAGGCCGCGGCCAAGAAGGCTCCGGCATCGACGACGGGCCCCCGCAAGACGGCCGCGAAGAAGGCCGCGGTCAAGGCCGTCGAGCCCGAGGCCGAGAACGACGCCGAGGACGAGACCGAGGACAGCGACGCCAAGAAGACCCAGTCCTCGAGCGATGCCAAGGTCGAGGCCTCCGGAGGCTTCGTCTACAACGCCGCGGTGGATGACGCCCCGGCCCAGCAGGTCGTCACCGCCGGCGCCACGGCCGACCCGGTCAAGGACTACCTCAAGCAGATCGGCAAGGTCGCGCTGCTGAACGCCGCGCAGGAGGTCGAGCTCGCCGAGCGGATCGAGGCCGGGCTCCTCGCCGAGCAGAAGCTCAAGGGCGACGAGTCGCTCAAGGACAAGAACGGCCGCCTGACCAAGCACGGTCGCGAGCTGACGATGATCGTCGACGACGGCCGCGCCGCCAAGGACCATCTGCTCGAGGCCAACCTCCGCCTGGTGGTGTCCCTGGCCAAGCGGTACACCGGCCGCGGGATGCTGTTCCTGGACCTGATCCAGGAGGGCAACCTCGGTCTGATCCGCGCCGTCGAGAAGTTCGACTACGCCAAGGGCTACAAGTTCTCCACCTACGCCACCTGGTGGATCCGTCAGGCCATCACCCGTGCGATGGCGGACCAGGCCCGCACCATCCGCATCCCCGTGCACATGGTCGAGGTCATCAACAAGCTCGCCCGCGTGCAGCGGCAGATGCTCCAGGACCTCGGCCGCGAGCCGACCCCGGAGGAGCTCGCCAAGGAGCTGGACATGACGCCCGAGAAGGTCGTCGAGGTCCAGAAGTACGGCCGGGAGCCGATCTCCCTGCATACCCCCCTGGGCGAGGACGGCGACAGCGAGTTCGGTGACCTCATCGAGGACTCCGAGGCCGTGGTCCCGGCCGACGCGGTCAGCTTCACACTGCTGCAGGAGCAGCTCCACTCGGTGCTGGACACCCTCTCCGAGCGCGAGGCCGGGGTGGTCTCCATGCGTTTCGGGCTCGAGGACGGCCAGCCCAAGACGCTGGACGAGATCGGCAAGGTCTACGGGGTGACCCGTGAACGGATCCGCCAGATCGAGTCCAAGACCATGTCGAAGCTGCGCCACCCCTCGCGCTCGCAGGTCCTGCGGGACTACCTCGACTGAGCGGGCTCCCCACCACGGCGACGGACCTCGGGCCCGGATTCGGGAGAATCCGGGCCCGAGGTCCGTCCGAGACCGCAGCTGCGGTCGGAGACGGCACCCATGTTCCCGGGAGAAGGTCGATGAGCACGACGTCGCGGACCGCCGCGCAGACGGGCACGACCCTGCGCGTCCATCGCGTCGGCGCCGAGGACTGGGAGTCCCATCGAACGCTGCGCCTGGACATGCTGGGCGCGGACCCGGACGCGTTCTGGGCCGATCCGGACGAGGCCCGTGCCCGCACCGCGCAGCAGTGGCGCGCGGAGATCGCCGGCCCCCGGCTGCACCTGCAGGCGCGCCGCGGCCACACGGTGCTGGGCGGCATCGCACTGCTGCCGGCCGGGTACACCCCGGAGCACCCGATCCCGCCGGACCGTGCGCACATCGTCTCCCTCTGGGTGCGGCCCGAGGCGCGGGGCCGCGGGATCTCCCGGCTCCTGTTCGCGGCCCTCGCCCGCCTCTCGCTCGACCTGGGGCGTCCGGATCTGCGCCTGGACGTGGACGAGTCCAACCACGCCGCACAGCGGCTGTACGAGCGTCTCGGCTTCGCGGCGACCGGTGAGCGGGATCCGCGTCCGGGCCGCAGCACCGCATGGGTGGAGTACGCGATCCGGACCGAGCACCTGCTGGAGAGCTGACGCGGGGCGTCCTGCCGCGGCTGCTCCGAGGCACGGACCCACGGGGGATGACGAAGGGCGCCCACCCTCAGGTGAGCGCCCTTCGTGCCGATCAGCGGCTGGGCTGCGGCGGTCTCAGCCTCCGCCGCATCGACCGAGCTGCGACCGCTGGGAAGCAGGCTGCTCGTCGATCGGCCGCGAGTCAGTCCTCGATCGGCTCGGGCTTGAGGTGCAGTCGCTCGGTCTCGTCGATGACCTCGGAGGCGACGGTGGTGAACGCGTCCTGGTGGGCGCGCGCGTGGTGGGCGCAGAACATCAGTTCGCCACCGGCCTCGAGGAGGACCTTGACGTAGGCCTGGGCGCCGCAGCGGTCGCAACGGTCATGTGCCGTGAGCCGGGGAGCTTCAAGAGTCAGGTTCATAGCCCCTTTGTAGCATCGCGGAGCATCTCCGGGGGAGTGTCCACAGCCGCGGTTCGCTGGGGGCGCAACGGGGTGTGAGCGGCGACGCGCAGGCGGGGCGCGGCGCCGGCCTGTGAGGGGGACGGCACGGCTCAATGCCGGGTTCGACGTGCTCGGACCCGTAGGATCCGAGGGGTGTCCACCACCAGCGCTGCGAAGAAGTCCGCCTACGATGCCCGCAACCTCCAGGTCCTCGAGGGCCTCGAGGCCGTGCGCAAGCGTCCCGGCATGTACATCGGCTCGACCGACTCGCGGGGGCTCATGCACTGCCTCTGGGAGATCCTGGACAATGCCGTCGACGAGGCGCTCGGCGGCCACGGGGAGTCGATCGAGGTCATCCTCCACGAGGATCATTCGGTGGAGGTGCGGGACACCGGCCGCGGTGTCCCGGTCGACGTCGAACCCCGCACCGGCCTGACCGGCGTCGAGGTCGTCTACACCAAGCTCCATGCCGGCGGGAAGTTCGGCGGCGGCTCCTATGCCGCCTCGGGCGGTCTGCACGGCGTCGGCGCGAGCGTCGTCAACGCGCTGTCCGGCCGCCTCGACGTCGAGGTGGATCGCGGCGGCAAGGTCTACGCCATGAGCTTCCAGCGCGGCCAGCCCGGCCGGTTCGCGGACACCGACGGCCCGGATCCGACCTCGCCCTTCACCCCGGCGGAGGGGCCTGCCGAGCTGCGCGTGGTGGGCAAGGCCAAGCGCGGCGTGACCGGCACCCGGGTGCGCTACTGGGCGGACCCGCAGATCTTCGTCAAGGGCTCCCACTTCTCGCTGGACGACCTGAACCGCCGTTCCCGGCAGACAGCCTTCCTGGTGCCCGGGCTCAAGCTCTCGGTCACCGATCACCGCCCTGAGGCGTCCCCGGACCAGCCGGCGACCCGCACCTACAAGTACGACGGCGGCATCAGCGAGTTCGTCGAGTACCTCGCTCAGGACCAGAGGATCACCGACGTGATCCGGCTGCAGGGCACGGGCGAGTACACCGAGACGATCCCGGTGCTGGATGCGAACGGCCACATGGTCTCCACCGACGTGGAGCGCTCCTGCGAGGTCGACATCGCCCTGCGCTGGGGCGCGGACTTCGACTCGACCCTGCGCTCCTTCGTGAACATCGTCGCCACGCCCAAGGGCGGCACCCACGTCACCGGCTTCGAGCAGGCGATGGTCAAGACCGTGCGCAAGCAGGTCGAGAACCAGGCCCGACGGGTCAAGTTCAACGCCAAGAACGAGAAGATCGAGAAGGACGACACGCTCGCAGGCCTCACCGCCGTGATCAGCGTGCGCATCGACGAGCCCCAGTTCGAGGGCCAGACCAAGGAGGTCCTCGGCACCCCCGCGATCCGCGCGATCGTCGCCAAGGTCGTCGAGGAGCGGCTGACGGACTTCCTCACCTCGACGAGCAAGGGCGAGAAGGAACAGGCCAACCTGGTCATCGACAAGGTGGTCTCGGAGATGCGGGCCCGCATCGCCGCCCGGATGCACAAGGAGGTCTCGCGCCGCAAGAACGCGCTGGAGTCCTCCACCATGCCCACCAAGCTCGCCGACTGCCGCACCCACGACGTGGAGCGCTCCGAGCTGTTCATCGTCGAGGGCGACAGCGCGCTGGGCACCGCGAAGAACGCCCGCTCCTCCGAGCACCAGGCACTGCTGCCGATCCGCGGCAAGATCCTCAACACCCAGAAGGCGTCCGTCACGGACATGCTGAAGAACACCGAGTGCGCCGCGATCATCCAGGTGATCGGGGCCGGTTCCGGCCGCACCTTCGACCTGGACGCCGCCCGCTACGGCAAGATCATCATGATGACCGACGCGGACGTCGACGGCGCCCACATCCGCACCCTGCTGCTGACCCTGTTCCACCGCTACATGCGACCGCTGGTCGAGGCCGGGCGGGTCTACGCGGCGGTGCCCCCGCTGCACCGGGTGGAGATCATCCACGGCGGCAAGAAGAAGAACGAGCTGGTCTACACCTACTCGGAGGCGGAGCTGAACAAGCTGCTGAAGAACCTCGAGCGCCGCGGCAAGAAGTACAAGGAGCCGATCCAGCGCTACAAGGGCCTGGGGGAGATGGACGCCGATCAGCTCGCGGACACCACCATGGATCCCGGTCATCGCACCCTGCGCAGGGTGCAGATCGAGGACGCCGAGGCCGCCAGCGCCGTCTTCGAGCTGCTGATGGGCTCCGAGGTGGCCCCGCGCAAGCAGTTCATCATCGAGGGAGCCGAAGAGCTCGACCTGGAGAGGATCGACGCATGAGCCTCGCCGTCCGAGTGATCCCGTGCCTGGACGTCGACGCGGGCCGCGTCGTCAAGGGCGTGAACTTCAAGGACCTGCGCGATGCCGGGGACCCGGTGGAGCTCGCCGCCCGCTACGGCGCGGAAGGCGCCGATGAGCTGACCTTCCTCGACGTCACCGCCTCCTCCGGCGGCCGGGACACCATGATCGACGTGGTGCGTCGGACCGCCGAGCAGATCTTCATCCCGCTGACCGTCGGCGGCGGCGTGCGCTCGGTGGACGATGTCGACCAGCTGCTGCGCGCCGGCGCCGACAAGTGCGGGGTGAACACCGCGGCGATCGCCCGCCCCGCGGTGATCTCCGAGATCTCCCGCCGCTTCGGCAATCAGGTGCTGGTGCTGTCGATCGACGCCCGTCGCGTCACCGATGACACCCCCGAGGGCACGGCCCGTTCCGGCTCCGGATTCGAGGTCACCACCCACGGCGGCCGCCGCGGCACCGGCATCGATGCGATCGCCTGGATCCGCGAGGTCACCGAGCGGGGGGCCGGGGAGATCCTGTTGAACTCGATGGACGCCGACGGCACCAAGCAGGGCTTCGACCTCGAGCTGATCCGCCTGGCGAGGGAGGCGACGTCCCTGCCGCTGATCGCCTCCGGCGGCGCGGGCACGCCCGAGGACTTCGCCCCGGCGGTCCAGGCCGGCGCCGATGCGGTGCTGGCCGCGAGCGTCTTCCACTTCCAGCAGATGACGATCGCGGAGGCGAAGGCGGCGATGGCCGCCGACGGTCTCGCCGTGCGGTGACCGCGCCCCTCTCGGTCGCGCCCCGCCGCAGTGTGCCGGGGCGCAGCCTCCGGGAACGGTTCCTGCGGACCGCTCTCGTGGCGGTCCTCGTGCTGCTGCTCGTGGCCGGCTGGCTGCTGTGGGACAACCGTCGCCTGGACGTCACCGACTACGACGTCGCCGTCCCCTCCCTGCCGACGAGCGCCGAGGGGCTGCGGATCGCACAGGTCTCGGACCTGCATGCCGCGGACTTCGGCACCTTCCAGGACCGGGTCCTGGCCGCCGTCGACACATCCCGGCCGGACCTCATCGCACTCACCGGGGACCTCATCGACTACCGCACCTCCGACCTCACCGGGGTGCTGGAGCTGGTGGAACAGCTGCAGCTGATCGCCCCGACGTATTTCGTGCTCGGCAACCACGAGGCGGACTCGCCGTTGCGGGACGAGCTGCTCGCAGGGCTCGAGGGCCGCGGCATCGTGGTGCTGCGGGACGAGGCGGTGCAGGTAGGGATCGGGGGCACCGAGCTGACGCTGATCGGACTCGATGATCCCCGCGTGCGGGCCGCCGCCGGTCTGCCCGCGCGGGATCCCGCCGCTCTGCTCGCGAGGCTCGCTCCGTCGGAGCGGGAGACCGCGATCCTGCTCGCGCATCGCCCGGAGCTGCTGGAGAGCTACACCCGCCAGGGGATCGATCTGGTGCTGTCGGGGCATGCCCACGGCGGTCAGGTGCGGCTGCCGATCGTGGGCGGGCTCTACGCGCCGCACCAGGGATGGCTGCCCGAGCTCAGCGAGGGTGTGCACGAGCGGGGCGGCACCACCATGGTGATCAGCCGCGGCCTGGGCAACAGCATCGCCGCGGTGCGGGTGAACGACCCGCGCGAGCTGGTGCTGGTGGAGCTGCACGGCACGGAATGAGACAGGGCACGTCATGACCATGATGCGTGCCCGTGCTGCGTGCTGACGTCATGTGCCGATAGGTCACCGCTGCTGCGGACGCCATGGATCTACTCATCGGGAGTATACCTAGTGTGTATAGTAGTGATATGAGCACCGCGCACGCCTTGCTGGGACTGCTGGATCGGTCACCGGCCTACGGCTATTCCCTCAAGCAGGACTTCGATCGGCTCCTCGCCCCGGAGAGGCCGCTGGCCTTCGGGCAGGTCTATTCCTCCCTGGCGAGGTTCGAACGGCAGGGATGGGCCGAGATCCTCACCGTCGAGAGCGGCTCCGGTCCGGAACGGAAGCTCTACGGCATCACCCCCGACGGGGTCACCGAGCTCGAGACCTGGCTCTCTGCGCCCCAGGCTACCGGAGCCTTCGCCGCCTCCACGCTGTTCGTCAGGATCTCGATCGCCCTGCTCTCCGGCCGTGATGCCCAGGAGGTCCTCACCGCGCAGCGGGAGAGCCATATGGTGCGGATGCGGGAGCTGACCTGGCGCCGCCGGGGCGCCGAGCCCGCGCTGCTGCTGCAGCTGGACTACGAGCTCACCCACCTCGATGCCGACCTGCGCTGGATCCAGGAGGCCGGCCAGCGCCTCGACGCGCTGCGGACGCAGTGGCAGGGCGCAGCCGGTGCACGGCCCGATGAGACCGGGGAGCAGCGATGACCGCCGCCTCCACGCGCCGGGAGCGGGCGAGCACCACCTCCGGCTCGGCGCCCGTCATCGACCTGCACGGAGTCCGGGTCTCCTACGGGCATGACCCCGCGCTGCGTGGCATCGACCTGCAGATCGCCGCCGGGGAGCAGGTCGCCGTGATGGGGCCTTCCGGATGTGGGAAGTCCACGCTGCTGCATGTGCTCGCCGGTGTGCTGGATGCCGACGAGGGCACGCGTCAGGTGCTCGGCGAGGAACTCGGTGCTCTGCGCGAGAAGGACCGCGCACAGCTCCGCCTGGCCCGGATGGGCATGATCTTCCAATTCGGCGATCTGATCGGCGAGCTCACCCTGGCCGAGAATCTCTCCCTCCCGCTGCAGCTGCTCGGCGGCAGGCCCGCGCGGATCCGCGCCGAGGTCGAGGCGATGCTCGAACGCCTGGGACTGGGTGAGGTCGCGGGCCGCCGCGCCGCCCAGGTCTCCGGAGGGCAGGCGCAGCGCGCCGCCGTCGGCCGCGCGCTGATCCACCAGCCCGCCCTGCTGCTGGCCGACGAACCGACCGGCGCTCTGGACACGGTCGCGGCCGACACCGTGATGGACGCGCTGATGGAGACCGTCACGGAGCAGGGCACGACCCTGGTGGTCGTCACCCACGACAATCGCGTCGCCGCGCACCTGGACCGCCTGGTGAGCATGCGCGACGGGGAGCTGGTGAGCTGAGATGCTGCCCTCCCTGCGCCTCGGCCTCACCCTCGCGCTGCGCGCCACCGACCATGGCCGCTTCCGCGCGCTGAGCGCCTTTCTCGTGTCCCTGATCGGCTGCGCGCTGCTGGTGGTGGTGCTGTCCCTGCTGGATGCGGCCAGGCCCCGCAGCCTCGCCCCCGGGATCGGCGCCACGGAGGTGTTCGGGATGATCCTGCCGGGGATCGTGGCCCTGGCGATCGGTCTTCCCGTGCTCGCCGCCGCCGCGGCGACCGGTCGCATGTCCGAGCAGGACCGCTCTCGGCGCATCGCTCGTCTGCAGCTTCTCGGGATGCGTCGACGCGATCAGGTGCTGATGGGCATCGGGGAGAGCCTGCCGCCTGCGCTCCTCGGTGCGGCCGGAGGCCTCGTGGCCGGAGCGCTGCTGGTGCCCTGGGCCGGGCGGGCGCTGCTGGGGATGAGCCCGGCGCCGAGCATCGCGGTGGTCTCGCTCGTCGTGGCCCTCGCGGTGCCGCTGTGCCTGATCGCCGGGACCGCGATGTCGGCTCGGACCTCTGGTGCGGGGACGCTCGAGCGGGCTCGCGGTGAGGTGGCCCGGCGTCCGGGGCTCTGGCGGGCGGTGATCCTGGTGGTCGGCCTGTCGATGCTGATCCTCAGCTGGAGCCTGCCGGGGCTCTCGAACCCCGTGCTCGTCGTGCTGTTCCTCGGCGGAGCCGGGCTTGCCGCGCTGGGCAGCATCCTGCTGCCCGCACTGCTGGTGCGGCGCAGCGCTGACGTGCTCGTCCGGGCCGGCTCCCCGGTGACCGTCGTGGCGGGTCGGCGACTGCAGTCGCAGCCGGCCGTGCTCGGCAGGGTGCTCGGAGCCCTGGTGATCGGCGTGGTGGTGACGACCGCAGGGCAGGGTCTGATCAGCGTCCTGTCCGCCACCCCGGTCTACCAGGCCGGGCGTCACTACCGAGATGTCGAGGCCGTGGCGTCGGCGTTCCTCCCGGACCAGGCGGCCGTCGCAGACCTGGAACGGGCACTGGAGCAGGTCGGCGGAGCCCGGGAGGTCGCCGTCAGCACGGACGGCTTCGTCGTCGCCCCGGGCAGCGCCCCCCAGGAGCACGCCCTGCGGGCGCTGGTGAGCACCTGCGACGAGCTCCGCATCCTCCGACCGGGGGTGGAGGGCTGCCGAGATGATCGTGCGGCGTGGATCCCGGCCTCGCGCGAGCTCGGTCTCGGGACACCGCCGCGGGGCACTGTGGAGCTGTTCGGCACCGAGTACGAGGAGAGCACCGGCGGATTCGGGGACCCCGTGCTGCGGATCGATGTCTCCGAGGACGATCTCACCCGGGTGCCGATCCCTGCGTGGCAGGACACGGATCCGGCACCGACCCTGTTCGTTCCGCGAGCTCTGGTCACGCCGGAGCAGTTCTCGCAGTTCGGCGGGGTGTCCGCGATGATCACCGCATCACCGCGCCCAGACCTTCCCGCAGAGCTCAGAGCCCAGGGCATCGATTCCTACATCGGCTGGACGGCGGAGGACTTCGCCCCGTATCAGGCCACGATCACGACCATCCGCCTGCTGAACCTCGTGGTCCTGGCCGTCGGCCTGGGCGCCTTCCTGCTCGGCACGGCGGACCTGGCGATGGGGCGCCGAGCGGAGCACGCCCGCCTCCGGCTGCTCGGCACCCCCGTGGGCGTGCTGCGCCGTGCGCACTGGCTGGAGGTGGCGCTTCCGCTGGTGGTGGGCGGGGGAGCGGCGCTCGCGATCGGGCACCTGGTCGCCGTCGCCTTCGTCGAGACCGGGAATCGCGGCGCGGATCCGGGCCTGGTGACGCATCTCGGCGCAGGAAGCCTCACGGGACCAGTGCTGGCCGTCGCGGGCGGCGCGGTGGCGATCGCAGCGCTCACCTCGCTCGGCATCGGTGCACCGCTTCGACCGGATCACATCCGTCGGGCCTGATCGGCCCCGCTGGTCATCGGGCGCGGCACAGCCCGATGCAGCACGGGCCCGCCCGGGATGGTTCCGGACGGGCCTGCTCGGACCTCACCGCAGGTGGGCAAGGCCGGTGCCGAGCAGCGCGCGCTGGACGAGCAGCTCGTGCTCCTGGCGCGCCTGCTGGGCGGCCAGCTCCCGGCGGGCCTGTCGCACCGCACGACGACGGACGAGGAAGTCCCGCAGCAGTGCGTCGACGGCGTGTTCGTCGGTCACCTGCTCCAGCTGGCGCAGGCTGCGGTCGGCGATGGTCGGGTCGAAGGTGGTGCCGGTGGCTGTGGTGGACGTGGTGTTCTGGTCGAGGGTCTCGAAGGTGGCGTGCAGGGACACGGCGGGCTCCTGGGGGAGTGGGGTGTGGTCGAGGATCCGGCACGGCGCGGACAGCGACTGTCCGTGAAGCGTGCGGAAGGGTGCGCTCGCTGCGGGCGACGTCCTCAGGTGTGAGGGCGTCGTGCGGCGAGAGCTGGTCTCAGGGGCGCCGGCGGCGTGGCCGCACGGCGGGGCGCGGAGCGGTCTGCTCCGTCAGCCGGCCATCGGCGCGGCGGGCCCGGCGGTGCTGC
The DNA here is from genome assembly GCF_002407185.1 of Brachybacterium vulturis. Lineage (NCBI taxonomy): Bacteria > Bacillati > Actinomycetota > Actinomycetes > Micrococcales > Dermabacteraceae > Brachybacterium > Brachybacterium vulturis. Next base: position 2,748,302 of record NZ_CP023563.1, on the reverse strand, counting down.
GACCCCCAGCGGCCGCTCGCAGAGCCACGGGACGTCCGTGAGGCGGGGTGGGGGATGCGGCGAGGCCGGGCGACGCCGCGGCCGGGCCGGCCGAGGTCGTGATCGGGGTCGTGTGCATCTCCATACGGACAGTCGACCATCCCGTCACTGGACGGCACAACTGATTTATCGGCGGTTCTATCGGCGGTCCGCCGGCGCGGGTCCAGGACCGGCGGAGCAGAGCCGGGCACGACGACGAGGACCCAGCCACCCGTCGGGGGCGGCTAGGTCCTCTGCACGGTCCCCGCTGGGCGGGGCGGAGGTCAGCGCTCGATGCGGTAGGTGACCCCGATGCGGTGCGAGTCCCCGGGCGCGAGGGCCACGTAGCCGTCCTTGGCGATGGCCGGCTCGATGCACACGAAATCGGACCAGGCCGCATCGGGGATGTCGGCCATCTCCGTCACCTGAGCGTCCCAGGGGTTCCAGACCACGGTCTTGGCCGTGCCGCGCGGAGTGGAGACGATGCGGCGAGCGTTCTTCGTATCGTGCACCGTCACCTCGGCGGCGGAGTCCACCACCCGGTCGGTGGAGGCGGTCGGCCGCAGCGGCTCTCCCTCCGGCATGACGTCGCTGACCAGGCCACGAGTGTTGTCGAGGAAGGCGGCGCCCTCCAGGCCGTGGATCTCGATCCGGCGCACATCGCCGACGGCGAGATAGGTGTGCAGCGCCGCCTCCAGCTCGAGCGGGCGGGGACCGGCGGTGATCGTGAGATCCACCGACAGCTCGGCGCCGAGGCGGAACCGGGCGGTCGCGGACAGCGCCCTGACGTCCTCGGGGGTGGCCAGGGTGATGACCACCTCATCGCCTGCGCGCTCGGCGGCGGCCAGGTCCCAGCGGAGGTTCCGCAGCCAGCCGTGCTTGACCTCCATCGCCATGTCGCGGCCCGGTCCGAACCAGGGCCCGATCAGCGGGATCCCGCCGCGCACCGCCTCGCGCTCGCCGAAGGCGGAGTCCGGGCTGAGCCACAGCAGATCCTGCTCGCCGGTGGGGATCCAGCTGATCAGCTGCGCCCCGTCCAGGAGCAGCTCGGCCGTGGCGGCCGGGGTCGTCACCAGCAGCGCCGGGACCCCGTGGGTCTCGCCGAGGCGGACCCCTTCGGGAAGCGGGACGGACGGGGTGGGGGCATCGGTGCCGGTGGAGTTCATGACCTCATCGTCGCACGTCACCGCGCACAGGATCCGGGCCGTCAGTCTGTTGCCGCGCCGCCGATCTGCTCCTCTGTGCCCTCCGCGGCGGCCGAGACCGTGCGGATGAACAGCAGCAGCCAGCCGTACACGATCCCCGCGGCACCCATCTCGAAGGCGGTCATGTTCAGATAGTCCACCCCCGCGTACAGCACGATGGCGGTCACCAGCAGGGCGAAGGCGCCGGCAGTGACGGCGATCAGCGCGCCGGGCAGTCGCCGCAGCAGCACCGGCACGGCGAGCAGGGTGAGGCCGAAGACGACCACCAGCGACTGGGCGACCACGTCGTGCCAGACGATGCTCACGGAGCGCGAGATCACCGCCACCAGCGCGACCAGCACCCCGACCGTGGTCAGCAGGGAGCGCACGGCGGTGATCCGCCACGCCGCTTCACCGGCGCTGCGCGCCCAGCGGTCCAGGTCGTGGGCGAGGAATTCGGCCACGGTCACCAGCGCCGCCCCGGTCAGCAGCAGGGTGAGGTTGAAGGTGACGCTCGCGAGGTCCTCGCCCTCGCCGAGCTCGGAGAAGTACTGCTCCCACCAGTACGGGTCCTCAGCGCTCAGGGCGCTCGCGAGCACCCCGACGGTGAGGAACGCGGCGAGCAGGGTGGCCAGGGAGCGGGTGGTCAGCGACGCAGCCGCCGCCGAGGTGACATAGGCGGCGACCCCGCCCGCGACGGCGACCCAGAAGGTGCCGGCCAGGCGATCGAGCGCGACGCCCTGGAACGCCTGCTGGAACACGCCGAACAGCGCCCCGGCGAGGAACAGGCCGAGGATCCCGTAGATCAGGGAGAGGCCGATCACGTCCAGCGCGCGGCGCCACCAGCGACCTCCGCCGAACCACGGCAGGAACTGCCGGGTGAGGGTCGTCAGCGTGAGAGCGGACGAGGTCGCCGCACAGCCGAACGTCGTCAGCGCGGCGACCTGGCCGATCGATCCCGTCCCCGCGAGCGGCGCGGTCCCGCGCAGGGCGATCAGCCCGACGAGGAGACCCGCCAGGGCACCGGCCACTCCGAGGGCGACATGCCGGGACTCCCTCCGCGTGGCGCGGGAGGACCGGTGGCCGCCGGGCCCGGTCGGCACCGGCACCGGCCGGCCCGTGGCGGCGTGCACGGCTCAGCCGACCGCGGCGATCGGCACGGCCACCGGGGTGCCCGAACCGTCCCGGCGTCCCGTCGGCTCCGGCAGATCGATCGGCTGTCCGGCTTCCGAGGAGGCGCGGGCCGGGTGCGGCACCACCCAGGCGCCGATCAGCGCGTCCTCGCCGCGCAGGAAGCGATGGCAGCGCAGCCCGGCCGTGGCCCGGCCCTTGGCGGGGAACTCGGTGAGGGCGGAGACCTTCAGCGAGCCGGTCTGCAGCAGCGGCAGGGTGCCGGAGCTGCCGGCGACGGTGACCACGTCGGCCGGAGCCGTCACATCGATCGCTCCGAAGGACACCACCCGGTCGCCGCCTGCGAGCTTGATGCCCGCGACGCCGCCCGCGGTGCGGCCCTGGGGGCGGATCCCCGAGGCGGGGAAGTGGAGCAGCTGCGCCTCGGCGGTGAGGAAGACCAGATCGAGGTCCTCGTCCTGCTCGAGATCCACGACCCCGACCACGGTGTCGCCGTCCTTCAGCGAGATGATCTCGAAGCCGTCGGACCGCGGGAAGTCGAGCTGGACCCGCTTGACCACACCCTGCGCCGTGCCCAGCGCGATCGCTCCGCCGCGGGCGATGTCCGCCTCGGCCAGACGGACCAGGCCCAGGGCGCGCTCCCCGCGCTCGAGGTCGATGAGGTCCGAGAGCCGGGTGCCCCCGGCCAGCGACGGCGCACCGGCCGTCGGGGCGAGCGAGGGCAGGTCCACGACCGACAGCCGCAGCACCCGGCCACGATCGGTGACCACGCCGACACCCGAACGGGTGGTGGAGCGGGCGTCGGAGACGATCACGTCGTGCGCGCCGCGCGGTCCCTCGCGCAGCAACGGCTCCGCGCCGGTGACCCGGGCGATCAGCCCGGTCCCGGTCAGCAGCACCCGGCACGGCTCATCGGCCACCTCGAGAGAGGCGCCGGAGATCGCGGCCGGCTTCTCCGCGGCCTCCAGCAGCACGGTGCGGCGGGAATCACCGTGCTCGGCGGCCACGGCGGCGAGCTCCTCGGAGACCAGCGCGCGCAGCACGGCCTCGGAGCCCAGGATCTCCTCAAGATGCTCGATCTCCCGGCGCAGCTCATCGCGCTCGGCCTCGAGGTCGATCTGCGAGAACTTCGTCAGCCGCCGCAGCCGCAGCTCGAGGATGTACTCGGCCTGCAGATGGGAAAGGTCGAAGACGGTCATGAGCCGCGTGCGCGCCGTCTCGGAGTCATCGCTCTGCCGCACGATCTGGATGACCTCGTCGATGTCCAGGATCGCCAGCAGCAGGCCCTCCACCAGGTGCAGGCGGGCCTTGCGCCTGCTCAGCCGGTGCTCGGTGCGGCGCCGCACCACCGTCACCCGGTGCTCGACGAACACCTCCAGCAGCTGCTTCAGGCCCAGGGTGCGCGGCTGCCCCTCGACCAGGGCCACGTTGTTGATGCCGAAGTTCTCCTCCAGCGGCGTGTACCGGTACAGCTGCTGCAGCACGGCCTCGGGGTCGAAGCCCGACTTCACGGTCATCACCAGGCGCAGGCCGTGGTGGCGGTCGGTGAGGTCCTGGTAATCGGTGATGCCGGTGACCCGCTTGGCCTGCACCGCATCACGCAGCTTCTCGGCCAGCCGCTCGGGACCCACCTGGTACGGCAGCTCGGTGACCACGATGCCCTTGCGGCGGGAGGTCACGTTCTCGATCCGGGTGGTGGCCCGCATCTTGAAAGAGCCGCGCCCGGTGCGGTACGCGTCCCGGATGCCGTCCAGACCCACGATCCGGCCACCGGTGGGCAGATCCGGACCCGGCACCAAGCGCATCAGCTCCTCGAGCTCCGCGTCGGGGTGATCGATCAGGTGCCGGGCGGCGGCGACGGTCTCGACGAGGTTGTGGGGGGCCATGTTCGTGGCCATACCGACAGCGATCCCGGAGGCCCCGTTGACCAGCAGGTTCGGGTACTGGGCGGGCAGCATCTCCGGCTGCAGCAGCTGGTTGTCGTAGTTGGGGATCATGTCCACGACGTCCTCGTCCAGCGAGTCCGTCATCAGCAGCGCGGCCTTCGCCAGCCGGGCCTCGGTGTAGCGCGGCGCGGCCGGCCCGTTGTCCAGCGACCCGAAGTTGCCGTGGCCGTCCACCAGCGGCATGCGCATGTTGAAGCTCTGCGCCATCCGCACCAGCGCGTCATAGATCGCCGTGTCGCCGTGGGGGTGCAGCTTGCCCATCACCTCGCCGACGACGCGCTGGCTCTTGACATGGCCCTTCTCCGGACGCAGCCCCATCTCGGCCATCATGTACAGGATGCGCCGCTGGACCGGCTTGAGGCCGTCGCGGGCGTCCGGGAGCGCCCGGGAATAGATCACGGAGTACGCATACTCGAGGAACGACGTCTCCATCTCACTGGTGACGTCGATGTCGACGATGGTCTCCTCGGCGGCCTCGTCTGCGGAGGGCGGGGTGGTGCTGCGTGATCGGGCCATGCAGAACATCATGACGCATGACCGGCCATGATCCCGGGAGCCCGGTGCCGGGGAGGTCGTGAATCCCGTCAACCTCCGGGCCCACCCCACCGCCTCGACGCTAGGATCGCACCATGGCGGACAGACGAGAGGGACTGCGCTCCCTGCGCCGTCGCACCCGGGGCGACGAGGAGACCGAGCCCGCCTATCCGGCGCACTGGGAGGCCGACATCGCGCTGGGCGACGGCTCCGCCGCCCATCTGCGTCCGATCCGGCCCGCGGACGCCGACGCCCTCCAGGAGTTCCATCAGCGCCAGTCCGAGCACTCGCGCTATCTGCGCTTCTTCGCCCCGATGGCGCGGCTCTCCCCGCGGGACCTCGCCCGCTTCACGACCGTGGACCACGTGGACCGGGTCGCCTTCATCGTGCTGGTGGGGCAGGACATCGTCGCCGTCGGCCGCTACGACCGGGTCACCCCGCACTCCGCCGAGGTGGCCTTCAACGTCTCCGACTCCCGCCAGGGCACGGGGCTCGCCTCCGTGCTGCTGGAGCATCTCGCGGCCGCCGCCCGGGAGCGCGGCATCGACGAGTTCACCGCCGAGGTGCTGCCGCAGAACGCGAAGATGCTCAAGGTCTTCACCGAGACCGGCTTCGACGTGGACCGCGCCCTGGACGACGGCGTCGTGATGGTCTCCTTCCGCCTGGACCCCACCGCCCGCTCGCTCGCCGTGATGGCCGAGCGGGAGCACCGCGCCGAGTCCCATGCGATGGAGAGGCTCCTGGATCCCCGCTCCGTGGTGCTGATCGGGGTCTCCTCGAGAACGGACTCCTCCGGGGGCCGCTTCCTGACCGCTCTCGAGGACTCCGGGTACACCGGCACGGTGCATCTGGTGGCACGCGACGCCCTCGAACTGCGCGGCCACCGCACCTGGGCGCGGGTGGCGGACGTCCCCGGCGCCGTCGACCTGGCCGTCATCGCGCTGCGCCCCGAGGCCTGCCTGGGCGCCATCGAGGAATGCGCCGCGATCGGCGTGCGCAGCGTGGTGATCCCCACCGAGGGGTTCTCGGACACCGACGAGGGCCGCCGCCTGCAGCGGGAGCTGGTGGCCCGGGCCCGCCGGCACGGCATGCGCCTGCTGGGACCCGGCTCCCTCGGCTTCCTGCGCACCGGCGAGGATCCGATCAGCCTCTCCCTCTCGCCGCGGATGCCCCGTCCCGGCACGGCCGCGCTCGCCGGGCAGTCCAGCGCGCTCTCGGCCATGCTGCTGGCCGGCACCGACGCCCGCGGCATCGGGCTGCACGAGTTCGTGGGGGTCGGCAACCGGGCCGACGTCTCCCTCAACGACACCCTCCAGCACTGGGAGGACGACGAGCAGGTCGGCGTGATCGGCCTCGCCCTGGAATCCATGGGCAACCCGCGCAAGTTCACGCGCATCGCCCGGCGGCTCACCCGCACCACGCCCCTGATCGTGCTGCGCCCCCCGGGCAGTGAGTCGCACCGGCCGCCCGGCCACGACGTGCGGGCCTCGACCCTGCCGCGCCGCGCCCTGGACCAGGTGCTCGATGCCGCCGGCGTGGTGCAGGCCAGGGGAGTGGACCATCTCCTGGACGTGGTCGATGCCCTCGACAGGCAGGGGGTGCCGCTCGGCCCTCGGGTGGGCCTGCTCTCGAACACCGCCGCGCTCGGGGCGTCCCTGCGCGGCGCCGCCGACCAGGCCGGGCTGGAGGTGGTCGCGGACAACGACAGCGTCCCGCTCTCGCCCGACGTGCGCCTGATCCAGCGTGCCTTCACCTCGATGGCCGCCCCCGGCCACGTGGACCTGGTGATCGCCGGGATCCTGGATCCGCTGACCGGGGACGCCGCCGAGGTGCTGCGACAGATGGCGGTGGTGGCGAAGCACGCCGAGGTGGTGCTGCTGGTGTGCCTGGTCTCCTCGACCGAGCGCTTCAGCGCCGTGCAGGAGGCGGTGCGCGAGGACGGCTCGCTGCCTCCGGTCCACGCGACCCCGTACGCCGTCGCGCGCGCCGCGGCCGGCATGCAGGCCGCCGCGCTGCGCCCGCAGGTCGACGACGAGGCACCCGCCCAGCGCGAGGACGTCGACCGCGCCGCCGCCCGGACCGTGGTGGAGCGCTGGCGGGCCGGGGTGGGGACCGCGGGCGGGGACCTCAGCACGGAGGAGACCCGTGAGCTGCTCGCCGCGTACGGGATCGGCCTGCTCCCCGCGCGCCCGATCACCGACGCCGACGACGCCCCGATCCAGGCCGCCGCGATCGGGTACCCGGTCGCGCTCAAGAGCACCGACCCCGAGCTCCGCCATCGGGCGGACCTCGGGGGCGTGCGCCTGGGGATCCCCGACGCGGCCCAGCTGCGCCATGCCGTGGCGCGCATGCGCGAGGACCTGTCCTATTCGAGCGCCCCGCTCGAGGTGCAGGCCATGGGCCCGGCCGGCGTGCCGATGGTGGTGCGCAGCGTCGAGGATCCCTCGCTCGGTCCGGTGGTCTCCCTGTCGGTCGCCGGAGACGCCACCGACCTGCTCGACGACATCGCCTATGCGATCCCTCCGTTCAGCGAGAGCGGAGCGGCGCACCTGGTGGACGCCCCGGCCTCGGCGATCAAGCTGCGCGGAACCCGCGGGCTGCCGCCCGCGGACCGGGAGGCGCTCGCCGACCTGGTGGTCCGCGTCGGTCTGCTCGCGGAGGACCGGCCCGAGCTCGCCCTGCTGGAGCTGTATCCGGTGCTGGTCGCACAGCACGGCCTCGCGGTGGTCGGCGGGCGGGCCCGGCTGGCCCCCGCCCCCAACCGCACCGACAGCGCTCGCCGCGCACTGTCCGGACCGCCCGCAGCGGAACCGCGCGCCGGCGGCGGTCGTGGGACAATGCCGGGATGACCACAGCTCTCCCCGCCGACCTCCTGACGGACCTCGAGACCGCCGGCTACTTCCCGCAGACGGCGGCGCAGAGCCTGGAGCGCCTGCTGCGCACCGCGCGTCCCGTCGCCCATCTGGTGCGGCCCGAGACCACCTTCGACGGCCCCGAGGTGCGCCGCCATCTCACCGTCGTGGTCCTCACCGCCACCCACCTCCTGATCACGCACCTCGACGATGATCCGGCCGACGCGCTCAACCCCAGCCAGGTGGTCTCCACCACCGAGCGGATCCGACTGCGGGCCATCACCTCCACCGGCCTCTCACAGGTCTTCGACACCGACGGCAAGGGGAGCCCCGGCACGGAGGCCGAGATCACTCTCGGGGTCAGCTGGGACGGGAGCCGGCGGGTGGATCTCGAACGAGCCATCTGCGAGGATCCGAACTGCCAGATCGACCACGGTTACACCGGGACCATCGCTCCCTCCGACCTCGCGCTGCGGGTCTCGGCCCTGGCCGACGGCGTCGACGCGGTGGACGCGGCGCTGGCCTTCCATGACCGTCTGGTCGACGCGATCGACGCGGCAGGGGACTGACCGGTGCACGTCCCCCGCACCGCCCGGGACCGCCGATGACCGCGCCGGACCGCCCGGCCGGCTGGCCCGCGGACCTGCTGCCCCCGCCGTTCGCCGGGACGGACCGTCCGGCGCTGCTGGATGTGATCCCACCGCTGCTCGAGCACCCCGACCCCGGACGCGACCTGGTGGTGCTGCTGGACGGGGTGGGAGCCGACCTGCTCGCCGAGCACCGCTCGCTGACCCCCACGCTGCGGCGGGCGGAGTCGCAGATCTCGCGGATCCGCACCGTGACCCCGGCGACCACCTCGAGCGCGATGGTCTCCCTGCACACCGGCCAGCCCCCGCTGAGGCACGGCGTGCTCGGCTATCTCACCCGGGATCCGCGCACCGGGCGCAGCCTCAACCAGCTCACCGGCGCCCCGGGCACCGACCCCGGGCAGTGGATGCCGCTGCTCACCCCGGTCGAGACCGGGTCTCGCCGAGCCGTGCAGGTGGCACCCGCGAAGCACGCCGGTTCCCATCTCAGCGGCGTCGCCTTCCGCGGCTGGGAGTTCCTCGGCCACGGCCGCGGCGACCGGGTCGAGGCGGTGCGCACCGCGCTGCACCGGGCGGGACCGGACGGACTGGTGCACCTCCACGTCGACGACGTCGACCACGCCGGGCACCGGCACGGGATCGACTCCGAGCAGTGGAGGACCGCGCTGGCCGAGGTCGACTCCCTGCTCGGCACCCTGCTGCGCCGGCTCCCGCGCGGCACCCGGATCCACCTCACGGCCGATCACGGGATGGTCGACACCTCGGCGGAGCACACCATCGATCTCGCCGCTCAGCCGCAGCTGCTGCGCCTGGTCGAGGAGGCCGCGGGGGAGGCGCGCGCACTCGCCCTGCACACCGTGCCGGGAGCGGGGGTGGACGAGGAGCTCGCGGAGGGACTCACCGCACTGCTCGGCGAGCGGGCGCTGGTGCTCCGCCGCCCGGACATCCTCGCCGCAGGCCTGCTGGGACCCGCCGGTGCCGCGGTCCCCGAGCGGGTCGCACCCCGGATCCCGGACGTGCTGGTGCTCGCCCGGGGGCGCTGGAGCATCGACGACTTCTCCCGCCGGCCCGACACCGCCCGCCGCATGATCGGCGTCCACGGATCGCTGACCTCGGCGGAGGCCTGGGTGCCGCTGCTGCGCACCGAGAGCTGAGCTGCGCGGAGCGCCAAGCACCATCCCGCAGGGCTGTCCAGCTCCGCGGCGCGGTGCCGTCGCGGGTCAGTCGTGCTTGGAGCCGAAGACGATCTCGTCCCAGCTGGGCATCGAGGCCCGCTTGCTGCGGGGCCGGGACTTCTTCGCCGACTTGGGCTCCGCGGGCTCCTCCGTCTCCTCCGCCGGGGCGTCCGCGGACGAGGGCTCGTCGAAGCCCGGCAGCGGAGTGAGATCCACGGTGTCCTGGTAGCTGAGCGACGCGGCGGCGGCCCCTGCATCCTCCTCCGTCGCGGACCCGGACTGCTCGGACGGAGCGGTCGCCCCGTCCGCGGAGTCCGTGCCGTCGGCGTCGAGCGCTGCGGAGTCGAGGTCCGTGAACACGCTGTCCTCGCCGGCACCGACCGAGTGCTCGAGCGCGGCCTCACGGTCCGGATCGGCCACCTCCCGCTCCGCGGTGAGAGCCGGATCCGCGGATCCGTCGGGCCGCGCGGAGGCGTCCGCGCGGCGTCCCTGCCCGTCGTCCGAGCCGTGCGAGGGGGTGTCCTCGGCCGCCACGGCGGGCTCCGCGTCCTCGAGACCGGACCAGACGGTGCCGGAGTTCTCGGGACGCGGCACCGAGCGCAGTCCCCGACGGGCGTTGAGCGCATCGAGATCGTCGTCGTCGATCACCGAGGGGTGCTCCTCGGGCACCGGCCGTCGCGGCGGCCAGGTGCGGGCACGCGGGGTGGACGCGGGCGAGCCCTCCAGCGAACCGTCGGCCTCGAGGTCGTAGACGGCGCTCTTGACGGCCTGGAGCCGGCCCCGACCGCGGGACGGCTCCGGTGGGGCATCCTCGTCGCTGATCCAGCGGGCCTCGTCATCCACCGGCGCGACCGACCGGTTGTCGAGGTCGGCGACCCAGTGCGCCTGACGCGTGCGGCCGCCGGCGGAGAAGGTCAGCTCGAGGGTCCAGGTGCCGTCCTGCCGCCGCCAGGCGTCCCAGGCCGTCTCCCCGGTCGCCTCCCGCGCGGCGAGCCGCTCGGAGACGACGTCGAGCAGGCTGGGGCCGCCCCGGCCGACGGGGAAGACGCGGGCCCGCTGCGCGGTCCACTCGCGCTCGGCGAGGACGGGGCCCTCATAGCGGCGCACGTGCTCCAGCGGGATCTCGGAGGCCTCCGCGATGTCCTCCGCGCTGCGGCCGGAGCGGAGCATCGCCTGGATCTCCCGGGGCCGCAGGGGCGCGGCGTCGACTGCCTGGATCATGTTCAGCGCCGGGCGGTCCGAGCGCACCGCGGCGCGCAGAGCCTTGTCGATGCGCAGCGTGTACCGCTCGCCATCGGAGTCGACCAGGAGCACATGTTCCCCGTCGTCATGGATCCCGTCGAGTTCGAGCTCGCGCATCGTCGTCCTCTCCGTCGGAGCCTGGTCGCTGGCGTGCAGACGTGTCGCTTGGTGCAGAAGTCTAGGCCGTGACCATATCGTGCGCGGCGCCGCGGCGCCCGCTCCCGGGGCCTGTGCCGGTGGCGTGTTGCCATCCCTTGCGGACACGGTGTTGTAGGTCGCAGTCCACTCTGCAATAATGCCGCCGCATTCAGCGTTGACAGCGTGGCCGCCGCGATGCGGCCCGCGAGGACACCCCCGGCGCGGATTTGCCCCAGGACCCCCGGTCGGATCTTCCGACGACTACCAGGAACGGACCGTAGATGGCCACTGATTACGACGCCCCGCGCAAGAACGACGACGACTCGAACGATGACTCCATCGAGGAGCTGAAGGGTCGGCGGAGCGAGGCCGCCACCCCCACCGTCGACGAGGACGAGGCCGAGGCCGCGGACTCCTACGAGCTCCCGGGGGCCGACCTCTCCGGCGAGGAGCTCTCGGTGCGGGTGCTGCCCCGCCAGGCGGACGAGTTCACCTGTGCCAGCTGCTTCCTCGTCAAGCACCGCAGCCAGATCGACCACGTCGAGGGCACGCTCATCATCTGCAAGGAGTGCGCGGCGGCCTGATCCTCGGCTCGCTGGCGGAGGACGGTCATCGCGCGGCACCGTCACAGCGCAGCACAGCGGCACCGCACCCGAAGGGGGCGGTGCCGCTGTGCATGTCGCTGAGGAGGGCGCCGGCGTCAGCGGCTCCCGCCCTCCCGCAGCGTCTGCGCCGTGCGCAGGGCCAGGGCGAGATCGTCCGGGCGGCGGGTGGAGGCGACCCAGGCCGTAGCGGGGTCCTCGTCGTCGAGCACCTCGATGCGCAGCCCGGTGCGCGTCCAGCCGCGCACGCAGTGGTGCGCCAGGGGCTCGAAGTCCTGTCCGATGGTCCGCGCCCACTCCTGACCACGCAGCACCACCGGGACGCCGAGCAGCTCCACCTCGATCCGGGCACGGCCCAGACGGAACCGGCCCTCGGTGACCTCGAGCACCGGCGAGTACAGCACGACCAGGAGGAGCGCCACGATGATCGCGACCGCCGAGACCACGATCGCGACCGTGAGGTTCACCGGCACCAGGATCAGGCCCAGTGCCCCGCCCACGAGCACGGCGGTGATCCACAGCCCCGGTCCCGGCAGCAGGCGCTCGTGGAACAGCGGGGCATCCTGGGCGGCGGGGAGGTCGCTCCCCGCGGGGGTCGGGGATGCGGGCTCGGCGGTGTGATCGGCTGCTGCGGGCATGCAGTCATGGTCTCACGCACCGTCTGAGGATCTGCTCGGTCGGCCCGCTGCCCGCGAAGCTCCGCGGCGGCTGGATGCACCCGTTCGCAGACGACATACTCTGGGGCCATGCCTGTCGACCACGCTGACACCCTGCCAGAGGCCGCCCAGCCCGCTTCCGCCCCCGAGCCGCCCGCACTGCGGATCCGTCGCCGCGAGGCGGTGCCCATGCCGCACCGCGCCCACCCCGACGACGCCGGACTGGATCTGGCCAGCGCCGAGGAGCTCGTGATCCCCGCCGGGGGGCGGGCGCTGGTGGACACGGGCCTCGCCCTCGCACTGCCGGCCGGGACCGTGGGGATGGTGTGCCCCCGCTCGGGCCTCGCCGCCCGTCACGGCATCACGGTGCTGAACGGCCCCGGTATCGTGGACGCCGGCTACCGGGGCCCGCTCAAGGTCGCCCTGCACAACACCGATCCGTCGGAGCCCTTCGCCCTGCATGTCGGGGACCGCATCGCCCAGCTGGTGGTGGTGCCGTTCCTCGCCCCGCGCCTGGACGAGGTCGAGGATCTGGACCAGACCGCCCGGGCCGGTGCCGGCTTCGGCTCCAGCGGCGGTTTCGGTGGGGGCGGCGCCCCCACCGGAGCCCACGAGACCAGGAAGGGATGACCATGGGACTGTTCTCAGGCAGGAAGCGGAACCGGACCGAGGAGGCCGACGCGACCGCTCACCGCGATCAGCGCCGGCCCGACGAGTTCGCGGAGTCCGCCGAACCCGCAGAATCCGCAGAATCCGACGAACCCGCCGAGCGCGCCGAGGAGCACCGGGAGCAGGACGACGCCGCGCCCCAGCAGGCCGCCGCGGACCGGCCGGAGGCCGAGGTCGACCAGGCGCCCCGCGGTGAGCATCTCGAGGACGGCCCCTACGACGAGGCCGACGCCCCGGAGGAGGACCGCATCGACCTCGGCGGGCTGCAGGTCCCCACCATCGACGGCATGGAGCTGCGGATGGAGGTCGATCAGCGCAGCGGCGCGGTCACCGGCGCGAATCTCGTCCTGGGAGGCTCCTCGCTGCAGGTCCAGGCGTTCGCGGCCCCGAAGTCACGCGGTCTGTGGGAGGACGTGCGCCAGTCGCTGCGCGACTCCGTGGTCACGCAGGGCGGCACCGCGGAGACGCGCACCGGGGCATTCGGCACCGAGCTGATCACCCGGCTGCCGGTCAAGCGGGCCGACGGACGCACCGGCTACCGTCCGGCACGATTCATCGGCGTCGACGGCAGTCGCTGGTTCCTCCGGGCGATCCTCACCGGCAAGGCGCTCGGCGACCCCGAGCAGTCGCGCCGTTTCGAGACCCTGGTCTCACGCCTGGTCGTGGTGCGCGGCACCGGGGCGATGGCCCCCCAGGAGCTGATCCCGCTGCACCTTCCCGGAGAGCGTCCCGGTCTGGACCAGATCCGCTCCGGACCGCTGGACCCGCTGGCCCGCGGTCCCGAGATCACCCAGATCGGATGAGCCCCGCCACGGAGGACCCGGTCCCCTCGCGGCAGCTGCCGTCGCAGGAATCGCCCTCCTCGCCGCCGCCGCACTCCTCGCCGGACCCTGCTCCGAGCGGCGACGAGGAGCGGCGCAGCGGACTGGGCGCAGTCCTCCAGGAGGAGGAGTTCTCGGTCGCCGCCGCCATCGGCGGGCCGCGCGGCATCATCGAATCGGCGCTGCCCACGCTCCTGTTCGTCGTGCTCTTCGTCTCCACCCGCTCGGTGATGATCGCCGCCGTCGCCGCGACCGCGGCGGTGGCGGTGCTGCTGATCGCCCGCATCGTCCAGCGCCAGAGCATCAGCACCGTCCTCGGCGGCCTGATCGCCGCCGCGCTCGGCGCCGTGCTCGCGATCCGTTCCGGCGAGGGCTCGGACTTCTACTGGCCCGGCATCGTCACCAACGCGGTCGCGCTGCTGGTGCTGCTGACCTCGCTGGCCCTCCGCCGCCCTCTGGTGGGGCTGATGGTGGGCCTGCTGGACCCGCGGGTGAAGGACTGGGTCGAGGATCCCGACGCCCGGCGCGTCTACACGCGCGCGACGCTGCTGTTCGTGCTGCTGTACGCCGCGAAGCTCGCCGTCCAGCTGCCCCTGCTGCTGACCGGCCAGGTGGCGGCGCTCGGCGCCGCGAAGATCGCGATGGGGCTGCCGGCCTTCGTCATCGTCGCCTATCTGGTCTGGCTCATGCACCGCGGCCTGCTGGCCCGCCGCGACCGCGGCTGATCACCGGGGCGCGCACGTCGGCGAGCGTCGGAGCGCTGCGTGTCCGAGGACGGTCCACCCGATGAGACAATGGGGACGAGGGTCCTGTGAGCAGGTATCTGCTGTCGGTCCCACCATCCGTACGAGCAGCCACGGTCCGCGTCGTCCCCGACCCGGACGGGAAGAGAGTGTCCGATGAGCCCGGATGCCGACCGCATGCCGAGTGACGCCGCCCTCGGCGATCGCCTCCTCACTCTCACCGTCGGCCCTCCCGCTGCCGGTGGCACCTTCGTGGCCCGCCACGAGGGCCGTGTGGTGTTCGTGCGCGGCACCACGCCGGGGGAGACCGTCACCGCCCGCCTGCTCGAGGATCCCCGCGAGAAGCGCGATGCCCGCTTCTGGCGGGCCGAGGCGCTGGACGTGCTCGAGGCCGGGGTGGACCGGGTCCCCTCGGTCTGGGAGGAGGCCGGGGTCGACGGCGTCGGCGGCGCGGAGTGGGCTCATATCGCCCTGCCGGCGCAGCGCCGGATCGCCAGCGAGGTCCTGCAGGAGCTGCTGCGCCGGGCCGGCGTGACCAGCTACCCGATCGAGCAGGTGCAGGTCGAGCCCGCACCCCACGATGCCGACGGCCTGGCCTGGCGCACCCGCGTCCGCTACGCCGTCGATGCCGAGGGACGGGTCGGCATGCGCGGCTGGCGCTCCCATGCCGTGCGGCCGGTGGGCGAGGATCCGCTCTCCGCCCAGAGCATCCGCGAGCTGCGCCTGGGGGAGTGGACGGCCCCCACGGGCACCGAGGCGATCGACGCCGTGGCCCCCTCCGCCGGTCCCGCCTCGGTGGTGCTGATCGGTCGGGAGCTGGACCCCGATGCCGTGCGGATCCCGGAGACCTGGGGCGATGCGGACGTCGCGGTGCGCACGGCTCGGGAGCTGGTCCTGCTGCGCGGTGACGGCACCGTGCACGAACGCGTGGGCGAGCGGATGTTCACCGTCGGCGCCACCGGCTTCTGGCAGTCGCACCGGCGTGCCGCCGAGCTGCTCTCCGACGTGGTCGAGACGACTCTGCGCGCCCCCCACGGAGGCAGCGCCTGGGATCTCTACGGCGGCGTGGGGCTCTTCGGTGCGGTGGCCGCTGAGCAGGTGGGTCCGGACGGCTCGGTGGTCACGGTCGAGGGGAACCGCCGCGCCTCCCAGCTCGCTGCCGAGAACCTCGAGCACCTGCCGCAGGCCTCCACGGCCACCGCGGACGTCACGGACTGGGTCCGCGCCCGGCGCGGAGGCGTCGACGTGGTCGTGCTGGACCCGCCCCGCAACGGCGCCGGCACCGAGCTGATGGGTCTGCTCGCCCGGGCGGTGCGGCAGCGGATCGTGTACGTCTCCTGCGAGCCGTCCACCCTTGCCCGCGATCTGGCCGCGATCGAGAAGCAGGGCTGGCAGATCGCCGACCTGCGCGCCTTCGACCTCTTCCCGCACACCCACCACATCGAGTCCGTCGCGGTGCTCGAGCGCACGGCGGGCTGACGCCCACGCCGCACCGGCGGCAGCTGACAGCCTGTCAGGACACGGCGGCGCCTCGTGGTATTATTTATCTTGACTTCAAGATAACAGTCGGGGTCCGCCCGACCGACCCTCCCACGACCTGCACGGGCACCCGTCCGCGGCGAGGTGGGCGTTCGCCTGCTTCCCGCGACGGACGCGCCTACGATGGAGGGGTCACCTCAACCCAAAGGAGTTCGCCTGATGAGCACTGTCGACTCATTCGCCGCGAAACAGGATCTCACCGTCGGCGGGACCGACTACGAGATCTACGCGCTCGACGCCGTGGAGGGCGCCGACAAGCTTCCCTACAGCCTGAAGATCCTGCTCGAGAACCTGCTGCGCACCGAGGACGGTGCGAACATCACCGCCGATCACGTGCGTGCGCTGGCGGGCTGGGACCCCGAGGCCGATCCGTCGGTCGAGATCCAGTTCACCCCCGGCCGCGTGATCATGCAGGACTTCACCGGCGTGCCCTGCGTCGTCGACCTGGCCACCATGCGTGAGGCGATGCAGGATCTCGGCGGCGATCCGGAGAAGATCAATCCGCTGGCCCCCGCCGAGATGGTCATCGACCACTCCGTGATGATCGACGTGGCCGGCCGCCTGGACGCGCTCGAGAAGAACATGGAGCTCGAGTACGAGCGCAATCGCGAGCGCTACCAGTTCCTGCGCTGGGGTCAGACCGCCTTCGACGACTTCAAGGTCGTCCCCCCGGGCACCGGCATCGTCCACCAGGTCAACATCGAGTACCTGGCCCGCACGGTCATGACCCGTGAGGTCCCGAACAGCACGGGGGACGGGTCCGTGCTGCGCGCCTACCCCGACTCCTGCGTCGGCACCGACTCCCACACCACCATGGTCAACGGCCTGGGCGTGCTGGGCTGGGGCGTCGGCGGCATCGAGGCCGAGGCCGCGATGCTCGGGCAGCCGGTCTCCATGCTGATCCCGCGCGTGGTCGGCTTCAAGCTCACCGGCGAGATCCCTCCGGCCGCGACCGCCACCGACGTGGTGCTCACCATCACCGAGATGCTGCGCGACCACGGCGCGGTGGGCAAGTTCGTCGAGTTCTACGGCGAGGGCGTCACCCAGGTGCCGCTGGCCAACCGTGCGACCATCGGCAACATGAGCCCCGAGTTCGGCTCCACCTGCGCGATCTTCCCGATCGATGAGGTGACGGTCGACTACATGCGACTGACCGGCCGCTCCGAGGAGCAGCTCGCGCTGGTCGAGTCCTACGCGAAGCGCCAGGGCCTGTGGCACGATCCGTCGAAGGAGCCCGTGTACTCGGAGTACCTGGAGCTGGACCTGTCCACCGTGGTGCCCTCGATCGCCGGCCCGAAGCGTCCCCAGGACCGCATCGTGCTGACCAAGGCCAAGGAGTCCTTCCGCGAGGTGCTGCCGTCCTACGCGGCCCACCACGAGGCCTCCGGGAACGGCGGGGACACCGCCGGCACCTTCCCGGCCTCCGACCCGGCGAGCCAGGGCTCGGACAACGACTCCGGCGGCTCCGCCCCCGAGCACCAGCACGTGGCCGGCCGGGCCTCGAACCCGGTCCGGGTCAAGGGCGAGGACTTCTCGATCGACCACGGCATCGTCTCGATCGCCTCGATCACCTCCTGCACCAACACCTCGAACCCGTCGGTGATGATGGCCGCCGGCCTGCTCGCGCAGAACGCGGTGGACCGCGGCCTGGTCGCCAAGCCCTGGGTGAAGACCTCCATGGCCCCGGGCTCCCAGGTGGTCACGAACTACTACACCAAGGCCGGCCTCTGGCCCGCGCTGGAGTCGCTCGGCTTCCATCTGGTGGGCTACGGCTGCACCACCTGCATCGGCAACTCCGGACCACTGGACCCGGAGATCTCCGAGGCCATCGCCGAGAAGGACCTCGCCGTCACCGCCGTGCTCTCGGGCAACCGGAACTTCGAGGGCCGCATCAACCCCGACGTGAAGATGAACTACCTGGCCTCCCCGCCGCTGGTCATCGCCTACGCCCTCGCGGGCACGATGGACTTCGACTTCGAGAACGACTCCCTGGGCACGGACAAGGACGGCAACGAGGTCTACCTCCGCGACCTGTGGCCGAGCCCGACCGAGGTCGAGAAGGTCATCGCGGAGTCCATCTCCCAGGAGATGTTCACCGAGGACTACCAGGACGTCTTCACCGGCGATGACCGCTGGCGAGCGCTGCCGACCCCCGAGGGCGCGACCTTCGAGTGGGACTCCGAGTCCACCTACGTGCGCAAGCCCCCGTACTTCGAGGGCATGGGCGCGACGCCGGACCCGCTCACGGACGTCTCCGGTGCGCGCGTGCTGGTCAAGGTCGGCGACTCGACCACCACCGACCACATCTCGCCCGCCGGCGCGATCAAGCTGGACTCCCCGGCCGGTCGCTACCTGCAGGAGCACGGGGTCGCCCGCAAGGACTTCAACTCCTACGGCTCGCGCCGCGGCAACCACGAGATCATGATCCGCGGCACCTTCGCCAACATCCGCATCAGGAACCAGCTGCTCGACGGCGTCGAGGGCGGATACACGAAGAACTTCCTGACCGGTGAGCAGGAGTTCATCTACGACGCGGCCCAGGCCTACGCCGCGCAGGACATCCCGCTGGTGGTCCTGGCCGGCAAGGAGTACGGCACCGGGTCCTCCCGCGACTGGGCGGCCAAGGGCACCAAGCTCCTCGGCGTCGAGGTCGTCATCGCCGAGAGCTTCGAGCGCATCCACCGCTCGAACCTGATCGGCATGGGCGTGCTGCCCCTGCAGTACCCCGCGGGCGAGAGCGCCGAGTCGCTGGGCCTGGACGGCACCGAGACCTTCTCGGTCTCCGGTGTGACCGCGATGAACGAGGGCTCGGTCCCGAAGACCGTCAAGGTCGTCGCCGAGAAGCAGGACGGCAGCTCCGCCGAGTTCGACGCGGTGGTCCGCATCGACACCCCCGGTGAGGCGGAGTACTTCCGCAACGGCGGCATCCTGCAGTACGTGCTGCGCTCGCTCGTCGCCGCCGCCTGAGCGACGCACGCGGCGTACGACGCCCCGGCCCAGTGGGCCGGGGCGTCGTCGCGTCCGGGGCCGGGAGGGACGCCCGGGCCCGCTCCCGTGCACCGATGCGCGGCCTCTCTGCACCCTGATGCAGACCTCGGTGATGACCCGTGAACCCTCGGTGAAGATATGCACAGATGTGACCATGTCGCACGTCGTGACAGGTCAGGACCACGTAACCTGGGCCTGTTCCGGCCCCGTCCCCGAGGGAGGTCCACGCGTGTCCACCACTGAGCAGCGTCCCGTCGCCCCGTCCTGCGGGCCCGCCGCGGTGACGCCGTCGATCCCGGCACCGGTATCGGCCGAGGTGCCGATCCCCGCGGATCCGGGCGCGCTGCGGGCACTGTCCGCCGGGCAGCTGCCCGGGCTCGCGCGCACCGTGCGCCGGCGTCTGGTGGAGATCTGCTCGCGCAGCGGCGGGCACCTGGGCCCCAACCTCGGCGTCGTCGAGCTGACGATCGCCCTGCATCGCGAGTTCCGCTCCCCGGCCGAGCCGATCGTCTTCGACACCGGTCATCAGGCCTATGTGCACAAGATGCTCACCGGCCGCGCCGAGCTGGACGGGCTCCGCACCGCGGGCGGCACCGCCGGGTATCCGGACCGCAGCGAATCCGTCCACGATCTGGTGGAGAACTCGCACGCCTCGGGGTCGATCGCCTGGGCCCACGGACTGGACCGCGCCCATCGGCTCGCCGGGGACGGCGGGAGCGCCGTCGCGGTCATCGGGGACGGCGCCCTCACCGGCGGGGTGGGGCTGGAGGCCCTCAACGTGCTGGCGGCCGATCGCGGATCCCGCACCGTGGTGGTGCTCAACGACAACATGCGCTCCTACGCTCCGACCGTCGGCGGCATCGCCGACCATCTCGCAGCGCTGCGCGGAGGGCGGGTCCGGGCCGGGGAGGACATGTTCACCGCCCTCGGGCTCACCTACGTCGGACCGGTCGACGGTCATGATCTCGAGGCCCTCGCCGAGGCTCTGGTCTCGGCGCGCCGTGCCGCCGAGGACCCGAGGAGCGCCGGGGTGCTCGTCCACGTCCTGACCCGCAAGGGTGCCGGTTTCGCCCGCGCCGAGGCCGATGCCGTGGACCACTGGCACGCCACCGGCCCCTTCCCGCTCGAGGAGCAGCCGGCCGCGAGCACCCCGACTGCCACCTGGACTGCGAGGCTCGGGGCCGCGGTGCTCGCTGCGGCCCGCGCCGACGAGCGCGTGATCGCGCTCAGCGCCGCGATGGTCCACCCCGTGGGCCTCACCCCGATGCAGCAGGAGATGCCGGGGCGCGTGCTCGACGTCGGCATCGCCGAGCAGCTCGCCCTGGACACCGCCGCCGGACTCTCCGCAGGCGGCCGCAGGCCGGTCGTCTCCCTCTACGCGACCTTCCTGAATCGGGCGCTCGACCAGCTCCTGCTCGACGTCGCCCTGCATGGCGAGGACGTCACGATCACCCTGGACCGGGCAGGCATCACCGGGGACGACGGCCCCAGCCATCACGGCATCTGGGACCTCGCACTCGCCACGACGGTGCCCGGGCTCTCGCTGTGGGCACCGCGGGACGCCGTCCGGCTCGACGCCGCGGTCCCCGCCGCGCTGGCGACCTCCGGTCCGTCCCTGGTGCGCTTCCCCAAGGGCGCCTGCCCGCCGGAGCTGCCCGCCCTGGCACGCCTGCCCGCCGGGGAGATGCTGGCCGGGGATCCGGAGGCCCCGGTGGACATCCTGCTGGTCTCGATCGGCGCTCTCGCGCCGCGTGCCGTCGAGGCCGCCGCCGACCTCGCAGGCGGCCATGGCGAGCTCAATGTCCTCGTGCTCGACCCGGTCCGCGCTCTGCCGCTGGGCGAGGAGCTCCTGGAGCTGGCCTCCTCCGCCCGGGCGGTCGTCACCCTCGAGGACGGTCTCACGGAGCGCGGGATCGGTGCCGCGCTCGGCACCCGTCTGGCCCGCCGTGCCACGCTCGCGGCCCCCGGCCCGGTGCTGCGCACCCTCGGCATCGACGCGGAGTTCATCCCGCACGGCAAGCGCGAGGCGATCCTCGCGGCGCAGGGACTGGACGCCTCCGGCATCGCCGCGAGCCTGCGCGGCCTGCTGCAGGGTTCCTGACGGGGGACCGGCGCGCGCTCCCGGAACGTTCCCAGCGGTCGGAGCCGCCGGGGGACCGGATCAGCCCTGGGAGCTGCGGGGCGCGGGATCATCCGCCCGGGCGGTGAGGACGATCGGGGCGCCGTCGGTGACCTGCAGCGTGTGCTCGGCGTGGGCGCCCCGGGAGCCGTCGGCGGAGAGCTGGGTCCAGCCGTCGCGCTCATCGACGCGCAGTGCGGACGTGGTCGGCACCAGGAACGGCTCGACCGTGATCAGCTGACCGGCGATCAGCTCGGCCCCACCTCCGGGAGTGCCGTGGTTGGGCACGAACGGCGCCTCATGCATGGTGCGCCCCACGCCGTGGCCGCCGAAGCGGTCGTTGATCAGGTAGCCCAGCGCATGCGCCCGGTTCGTCACCGCATGGCCGATGTCGCCCACCGTGTTCCCGGCCCGCACCTGATCGATGCCGGCCCACATCACCTGCTCGGTGTCCCGGATCAGCTGCAGGTCCTCCGCGCGGGGCGTGCCGACGGTGATCGAGAGGCAGGAGTCGGCGACCCAGCCCTCGACGGCGACCGCGAAGTCGAGGGAGAGCAGGTCGCCGTCGGCCAGCACCCGGTCGTAGGGCCGGCCGTGCAGGACGCCGTCGTTCAGCGAGGTGCAGATGACGTGCCCGAAGGGGGAGGCCCCGAACACCGGGTGGTAGTCGAGGTAGCAGCTGGTCGCCCCGGCCTCGCGGATCAGTCGATGCGCCTCCGCATCGACCTCGAGCAGGTTCCAGCCCACGTCCACCACCTCGCGCAGGTGGGAGAGCGTCGAGGCGACGAACTCGCCCGCCGGGCGTGCCTGGGCCAGGGTGGGCAGCTCCTGCGTGGAGCTGCGGCGGCGTCGGCCGAGGATCATCGTGCCTCCGTGGAGTCGTGGGCGAGGGGCGCGTCGCCGTGGTCCGGGTCGGCACCGGTGTCGGCCTCCTGCCAGGTGACCAGCCGGGCTCCCACCCACGCGATGCTCGCGGCGAACAGCGCCGCCCCGATCATGTGGAGGAATACCACCAGCTCGGGCAGACCGAGGTAGTACTGGATGTAGCCGATCACGCCCTGCGCGAGCGTGAGCACCACCAGCCACCAGGCGGCGACGACCGCCTCGCGACGGGCGCGGGCGCGGTGCAGGACCAGCAGCAGCACGGCGAGCAGCGCGCAGAACGCGTAGACCGCGAGCGCATGCATGCGGGCGGCGATCATCGGGTTCAGGGCGATCCGGGTGACGTCCCCGGAATCTCCGGAGTGCGGCCCGGTGCCGGTGACGATGGTGCCCAGCACCAGGACCACGAATCCGACCACGGCCAGCGGCACGAACACGCCCATCGCCCGGGCGGGGACCGCCAGACGCATCCGGCCGTCACCGTCGTACAGCCGCACCAGCAGCACCATCGAGACGGCGCCGAGCAGCGGGGAGATCAGGAAGTGCGGGCTCACCAGCCCGGGGTGCAGGTCGAGCCAGACCACGAAAGCGCCGATCATCGCCTGCAGAGCGGTGCCGATCAGCGGCACCCAGGCCAGGCGCCGGAAGCCGAGGCCCTTATGCCTCAGCCAGCGCCAGGTCACCAGCAGCAGCGCGATCGCGAAGACGCTCAGCACCCCCGTCAGCATCCGGTTCCCGAACTCCACGAAGGGGTGGATGCCGGAGGCCATCGTCAGCTCCGGCGTGAACTGGCCGGGCTTGCAGTTCGGCCAGGTGGAGCAGCCCAGACCGCTGGCCGTCAGCCGCACCGCCGCGCCGGAGAGGATGATGCCGATCTGGCTGAGGAGGTTGCCCCAGAACACGACGGCGGCCAGTCGGGCCCGACGCCGCGGTCCCCAGGACGTCAGTCGGCGGTCGGGCAGCGTGGTGACGCGGCCGTGTCGCTCGGGCAGACGCGTCGTGGTGTGGGTGGGGCGGGACATGCCTCGAGTCTAGATTCACCGGCCGGGAATTCGCTGGGCCGTGTGGACCGATGCGACGGATGCCGCACCGCTGCCGGGAGGTGCAGCTCAGCTGTCCGTCCACCGGAACCAGCGCACCACGGCGAGGACACCGGCGACGGCCCAGGCGAGCAGCACCAGAGCGGAGCCGGGGGAGAAGGGGCCGGAGGCCAGGCAGGCCCGCAGCAGCTCTCCCAGGGCACCCGAGGGCAGCAGATCCACCAGACCGGCCAGGATCCGCGGGTAGGACGAGGTGGGGAAGGCGACGCCGCCGACGGCGACCAGCAGCACGAACACCAGGTTGGAGACCGCCAGCACCGCCTCGGTGCGCAGGGTGCCGGCCACCAGCAGACCCAGTGCGCCGAAGGCGACGGTCCCCGCCAGCCATACCGGCAGTGCGCCGAGGAGGCCCAGGAGGTCCGGGCGCCAGCCGATCAGCAGTGCGATGACGCCGAGGACGAGCACCTGGAGCACATGGGTGGCGAGGGTGGCCAGGATCTTGCCGGCGAGATAGCCGCCGCGGCCCAGCGGCGTCGTCGCCACCCAGCGCAGCACGCCGTTGCGCCGGTCGAAGCCGGTGATGATCGCCTGCGAGGTGAAGGAGGTGGAGATCAGCGCGGTGGCGAAGGTCGCCGCGACCGCGGTGTCGATCGCGGGGACGCCGTCGAGGCGCCCCAGCGGGAGCAGCCACAGTCCGATCAGCACCATCGCCGGCAGGGCGATGGCGACGGTCAGCTGCTCCCCGTTGGACAGCAGGATCCGGGCCTCCAGGTTCGCATGGGCGAGGATGCGACGCAGCGGCGGGGCGGGGCGCGGGGTGCGCTCGGCGCGGTCGGGGGAGGCGGGCTCGCGCAGGACGGTCATCGGGGGTCCTCCTCGGCCGGGGCGGCGGCTGCGGCGGTCCGGGTCGCGGTCGGCGCCGCCTCCGGGTGATCCGCATCCATCAGGTCCAGCAGCACGGTCTCGAGATCGGCCGCGCCGCCGGAGGTGATCTCCAGCCGTGCGCCGTGCCGGGCGGCGGCGGCGCGGAGATCGGCCTCGAGCGCGGGGACCGTCTCGGGGTCCACGCCCGAGGCGGTGGCCTGCACCACCACCGCACCGTCGGCCGAGCGATGCTCGCTGATCACCTCCTGGACGGAGCCGGAGGCGAGCACCCGGCCGCGGGAGATGACGCGGACCGCATCGGCCAGCCCCACCACGTCGTCCATCAGATGAGTGGTGAGGATCACGGCGGTGCCGGTGCGGGCGAGCCCACGGATCAGCTCCCGCACCCGTCGTCGGATGGAGGGATCCATCCCGGCGGTGGGCTCGTCGAGGAACACCAGATCGGGGCGTCCGATGATCGCCAGCGCCAGCGCCAGGCGCTGGCGCTGGCCCCCCGAGAGGCGCCGCACCAGAGTGCGGGCGAAGTCGTCGATCCCCAGATGCGCGGCGACCTCGGCGACGTCCAGCGGCGCGGCGTGCAGGCTCGCGCCGTAGCGCAGCAGCTGCATCGCGGAGGCCCCGGAGGTGAGACCGCCGTCCTGGACCATCACCCCCACCCGTGCCCGGTGCTCGGGGCTCGAGCGCCACGGATCGGTGCCGAGCACCCGCACCGATCCGGCATCGGGGTGCAGCAGGCCGGTGGCGCAGGAGATGGCGGTGGTCTTGCCGGCGCCGTTGGGGCCCAGCAGCGCCGTGACGGCGCCGCGCTCGGCGGTCAGGCTCAGCCCGTCCAGCGCACGCACGGAGCCGTAGCTGAGCGTGAGGTCGTGGGCGACGAGGGCGGGGGAGTGGTCTTCCATGGCGCGCCCATCGTAGGCCGCGAAGGAGGCAGGGGGCACCGGACCCTCAGCGGCCGCTCACGTGCAGCGGCGTGTGTGCGGGATCGACCACCTCGGCGGCGAGCGGTGCCTGCGGCGCGGTGCCGTCCGGCCCCCAGGTCTCGGTCCGGAAGCGGTCGCGGTCATGAGCCTCCAGCAGCGGGGTCGGATCCGGCCCCAGCGGCACCACCTGCGTGGGATTGAGGTCCTCGTGCACGTAGTAGTAGTGGCGCTTGATCTGCGCGAAGTCGACGGTGTCGCCGAAACCCGGGGTGGTGAACAGGTCCCTGGTGTAGTTCCACAGGTTCGGCATGCTCGCCAGCGTCTGCCGATTGGCCTTGAAATGACCGTGGTAGACGGGGTCGAAGCGGATCAGGGTGGGGAACAGCCTCACATCGGCCTCGGTGATCCTCGGCCCCATCAGGTAGCGGCTGCGCCCCAGTCGCTCCTCGAGCTCGTCCAGCGCCTCCCACAGTGCGGTGAACTCCTTCTCGTACACCTCCTGCGAGCCTGCGAAGCCGACCTTGTACACGCCGTTGTTGACGCGGTGGAGCATCCACCTGTTCAGGGCATCGATCTCCGCACGCTGCGCGGCGGGGTAGAGGTCCGGGGCACCCTCGCGGTGGTGCGCGGTCCACTGGGTGGCGAAGTCGAGGGTGATCTGCTGGAAGTCGTTGGTGACCACGGCCTTCGTGGGGACATCGACGACTGCCGGCACCGTGATCCCGCGCGGGTAGTCGGGGAACCGGGCGAAGTACGCCTCCTGGAGGCGCTCGTGACCCAGCACGGGATCCACACCGCCCTCGTCGAGGTCGAACGTCCAGGAGCGCTGGTCATGGGTGGGGCCGGGCATGCCCACCGACAGCGCCTCCTCCAGTCCCAGCAGTCGGCGGGAGATCAGGGTGCGGTGCGCCCAGGGGCAGGCGCGCGCGGCGATCAGGCGGTAGCGGCCGGCCTCGACCGGCCAGCCGCCTCCGCCCTCGCGCGTGATGCGGTCGTCGATGTAGTTCATGTCGCGGTCGAAGGACGCGCCCGTGACATAGGCGCCCCGGGTGGAGTGCTCCTCGGTGGGAGCGGCCGGCTGCGGATTCTCGGTGGTCATCTGAGGTCCCTTGGGATCGACGAGGAGGACGCCCCCACAGTAGTTGAAAGCGGTATTAGAGGGAAGCGGGGGTCGCCCCGACTCCGTCCGACGCATCGACCCGAGGGGAAGATCCGCAGGTTAGGGCACCCTTGGTGCTGTGCCACACAGTGGACGGGTCGTATTTGGCAAGCCTGATGTTGTAAAATGAAAGACGTCGAGGGATGGGAGGAGGCCACCGTGAGCACATCGGAGTCCGCGCCGGGCGTCGCGCAGACCACGCGCGACCGTCTCGTGCAGGACATCTCCACGTACGGCCCGATCACGGCACGGCAGCTCGCCGAGCGCTTCGACCTCACCAGCGCTGCGGTGCGGCGGCATCTCGCGGCGCTCGAGGCCGACGGGGTCATCGCCGAGCACGAGATGCCCGCCAGCCCGCGCGGCCGCGGTCGCCCGAGCAAGTCGTTCGTCCTCTCGCAGTCCGCGCACGAGAACCTGCCCGGCGGGTACGACGAGATGGCGGTGATGGCGGTCGACGAGCTCGCCCGGATCGGCGGCGAGGAGGCGGTGACCGCTCTGGCGGAGCGCCGCATCGCCGACTGGGAGAGCACCGTCGCCGAGATGGTCGCGCAGCGGGAGGCGGCAGGAGAGACCGTCACGCCCGTGCGCAAGCTGGAGCTGCTCTCGGCACTGCTCACCGAGCGGGGGTACGCCACCACCGTGCGCCCCCTGCACGTGCCGCTGCCGGCCCGGGGCGCGCACTCCGGCGCTGCGGCGCGTACGCTCGTGACGGCCCAGCTGTGCCACGGGCACTGCCCGGTCCTCGACGTCGCGGCAGATCATCCAGAGCTGTGCGAGGCCGAGACCAGGGCCATCTCCCGGCTCATCGGAGCGCCCGTCCAACGCCTCGCCACCCTGGCGCAGGGCGCCCATGCCTGCACGACACACATTCCACTCACAGAGGGAAGGACACCATGACGAGCGCACCAGAAAAGCTCTCGCAGGACGAGATCATCGATTCGATGGGCCAGTACGCCTTCGGCTGGCACGACGAGGACTCTGCCGGTGCCAATGCGCGCCGCGGACTGTCCGAGGACGTCGTGCGGGACATCTCGGCCCGCAAGAGCGAGCCCGAATGGATGCTCGAGCGCCGGCTGAAGGCGCTCCGGCTCTTCGACAAGAAGCCGATGCCCACCTGGGGACCGGACCTGTCGGGGATCGCCTTCGACGACATCAAGTACTTCGTCCGCTCCACCGAGAAGCAGGTCACCTCCTGGGAGGACCTGCCTGCGGACATCAAGGAGACCTACGACCGCCTGGGCATCCCCGAGGCGGAGAAGCAGCGTCTCGTCGCCGGCGTCGCCGCGCAGTACGAGTCCGAGGTCGTCTACCACCAGATCCGCGAGGACCTGGAGCAGCAGGGCGTCATCTTCCTGGACACCGATACCGCGCTCAAGGAGCACCCGGAGCTGTTCAAGGAGTACTTCGGCACCGTCATCCCCTCGGGTGACAACAAGTTCTCCGCCCTGAACACCGCCGTGTGGTCCGGCGGCTCCTTCGTGTACGTCCCCAAGGGCGTCCACGTCGAGATCCCGCTGCAGGCCTACTTCCGGATCAACACGGAGAACATGGGCCAGTTCGAGCGCACGCTGATCATCGCCGACGAGGGCTCCTACGTGCACTACGTCGAGGGCTGCACCGCCCCGATCTACGATTCGGACTCGCTGCACAGCGCGGTCGTCGAGATCGTGGTGAAGAAGGACGCCCGCGTCCGCTACACGACGATCCAGAACTGGTCGAACAACGTGTACAACCTGGTCACCAAGCGCACCACCGTCGAGCAGGGCGGCGTCATGGAGTGGGTCGACGGCAACATCGGCTCCAAGGTCACCATGAAGTACCCGGCGGTCTGGCTGATGGGCGAGCACGCCCGCGGCGAGACCCTCTCGGTCGCCTTCGCCGGCGAGGGCCAGAACCAGGACACCGGCTCGAAGATGGTGCACATGGCACCGCACACCTCGAGCTCGATCGTCTCGAAGTCGGTCTCGCGCAGCGGCGGGCGCAGCTCCTACCGCGGGCTGGTCCAGGTGATGCCGGGTGCCGAGCACTCGGCCTCGACCGTGCTGTGCGATGCGCTGCTGGTGGACACCATCTCGCGCACCGACACCTACCCCTACGTCGACGTCCGCGTCGACGACGTCCAGATGGGCCACGAGGCCACCGTCTCCAAGGTCTCCGAGGAGCAGCTCTTCTACCTGATGAGCCGCGGCATGGAGGAGACCGAGGCGATGGCCATGATCGTGCGCGGGTTCATCGAGCCCATCGCGCGCGAGCTCCCGATGGAGTACGCCCTGGAGCTGAACCGCCTGATCGAGCTGCAGATGGAAGGAGCAGTCGGTTGATGACGACCACCGATGTGAAGGGCGCGGAGAGCGCCGGAGACCCCACGGCCAATGAGGCCGTCGGCCACGCGGCCGGTGCCGCGCCGGTCGCCGCCGGAGGCGCCCTCGAGGGCACGGACACCGTCGCGGCGCCCGAACTGGAGGAGGAGAACCTGACCCTGCCGGGCCAGGACGTCTCCGCAGCCCACGCCGCGTCGAACCGCGGAGCCCGCAAGCGCTCCTTCGAGGTCTCCGACCACGAGGTCCCCAAGAGCGATATCGAGGAGTGGCGCTTCACCCCGCTGCGCCGCTTCGCGGCACTGTTCCGGGACGAGGCGACCGACGACCGCGAGGGCGACCCCGCGGTGGACTACCGGGTCACGGTGCCCGAAGGGGCTCCCGAGGCCGGCACGCTGGCGCCCGGTCAGGCCCCGCGCGGCACCGTGCTGGTGCCCGAGGACCTCGCCACCGCGGTGGCCTCGGCCCGCAGCGAGCAGGCGCTGCACCTGGTCGCCGCGAAGAACGTCGCCTACGACGCGCCGTTCCGGGTGGACATGATCGGCCGCGGCGCCGATCGTCGTGCCAACGCGCACATCGTGCTCGAGGCGCAGGAGTCCTCCTCGGCGACGTTCATCCTCAATCACTCCGGCGCCGCGCAGTATGCGCAGAACGTCGAGATGATCGTCGGTGACAACGCACAGATGACCGTCATCACCCTGCACGACTGGGACGACGACGCCGTGCACATCGCCACCCACCATTCCCGCGTGGGTCGCGACGCCCGCCTCAAGCACGTCGCGGTCACCCTCGGCGGCAGCGCCGTGCGCCTGAACTCCATCGGCGAGTACGCGGCACCCGGCGGCGAGATCGAGAAGCTGGGCCTGTACTTCTCCGACGAGAACCAGTTCTTCGAGAACCGGCTGTTCGTGGACCACAGCGCGCCGAACTGCGTCTCCAACGTCGCCTACAAGGGTGCGCTGCAGGGCAAGAACGCCCGCTCGGTGTGGGTCGGCGACGTGCTGATCCGCAAGGAGGCCGAGGGCACCAACACCTACGAGCTCAACCGCAACCTGGTGCTCACCGAAGGGGCGCGCGCCGACTCGGTGCCGAACCTCGAGATCGAGACCGGTGAGATCGAGGGAGCGGGCCACGCCGCGGCGACGGGTCGTTTCGACGACGAGCAGCTGTTCTACCTGCGTGCCCGCGGCATCCCCGAGATCGAGGCCCGTCGTCTGGTGGTGCGCGGCTTCTTCGCCGAGATCATCCAGCAGATCGACGTGCCGGAGATCCGTGAGCGCCTGTCCGCCTCCATCGAGGACGAGCTCGCACGGAGCATGAACTGATGTCGGACGCCTTCGTCCCCGTCGCCGCCCTGGCGGACCTCGCCCCCGGCGAGGCCATCGACGTCGTCATCGGCGACCTCGAGATCGCCGTGGTGCGCGACGAGGACGGCGGCGTCCACGCCCTCGAGGACATCTGCTCGCACGACGAGATCGCGCTGAGCGACGGCGACGTCGAGGGATGCACCATCGAATGCTGGAAGCACGGCAGCCAGTTCGACCTGGTCACAGGTCGCCCGCTGCAGCTGCCGGCCGTCCTTCCCGTGCGGGTGTTCCCCGTGCGCATCGACGAGAGCAGCGGCGCGATCCTGGTGGATCCGACCGCGGCTCCCGCCACCTGAACACTTCGGGCACCGCCTGCGGCGCCCATCCGTCGTCACGAATCCACCAGCACCACTGGTCAAGGAGAACCACTTATGTCGATTCTGGAGATCAAGAACCTCCACGCCACCGTCGAGACCCCCGAGGGCACCAAGGAGATCCTCAAGGGCGTCGACCTCACGATCAGGGCGGGCGAGACCCACGCGATCATGGGCCCCAACGGCTCCGGCAAGTCCACCCTCGCCTACGCGATCGCCGGGCATCCCAAGTACCAGATCACCGACGGCGAGGTCACCCTCGACGGTGAGGACGTGCTCGAGATGAGTGTCGACGAGCGCGCCCGCGCCGGGCTGTTCCTCGCGATGCAGTACCCCGTCGAGGTCCCCGGCGTCACCGTCTCGAACTTCCTGCGCACCGCCAAGACCGCGGTCGACGGCGAGGCCCCCTCGCTGCGCACCTGGGTCAAGGACGTCAAGGGCGCCATGGACGACCTGAAGATGGATCCCGTCTTCGCCGAGCGCAATGTCAACGAGGGCTTCTCCGGCGGTGAGAAGAAGCGCCACGAGATCCTGCAGATGCAGCTGCTGAGGCCCGGCATCGCCGTTCTCGACGAGACCGATTCCGGCCTCGACGTCGACGCGCTGCGCGTGGTCTCCGAGGGCATCAACCGCGCCAAGGAGAACACCGAGGTGGGCATCATGCTGATCACCCACTACACCAGGGTCCTGCAGTACGTGAAGCCGGACTTCGTCCACGTCTTCGTGGCCGGCAGGATCGCCGAGCAGGGCGGCCCCGAGCTGGCCGAGCGCCTCGAGGCCGAGGGCTACGACCGGTTCCTCGTCGGCGCCTGACGCCACCGGCCGGCCCGGGCCGGGAGCGATCCCGGACCGGGCCGGCACCCACCCCTCGGGGAGCCGCCCCGCGGCCCCCATCCCATCGGGAGGATCCCATGACCGATCAGAAGTCCCCGGATGCGACGGTGAGCTCCGATGACGTCATCGAGGCGATGAAGGACGTGATCGATCCCGAGCTCGGGATCAACGTCGTCGACCTCGGTCTCGTCTACGGCGTCACCATCGAGGACGGCCACGCCGTCGTCGACATGACGCTGACCTCCGCCGCGTGCCCGCTCACGGACGTGCTCGAGGAGCAGACCTTCGCCGTGCTCGACCCCATCACCGAGTCGCACCGCATCAACTGGGTGTGGATGCCGCCGTGGGGCATGGAGAAGATCACCGAGGACGGCCGCGAGCAGCTGCGCGCGATCGGCTTCAACCTCTGACTCGCTGAGCCGACGGCGAGCCCCGGCCGGCGCCCGCCCGGACGGGCGGAGATGCCCCTGCAGGACGCATGCGAGAACTCGCGTGGGTCTGGCAGGGGCATCTCTCTGCTCCCGTGCCCGGGCAGGGGCCGTTCCCCCGCCGGGTGCCGGGCGGACCAGCTGTGGTGCGCGGCACCGTGGGCGGGTATTCGCAGGCTCCTGGGGCGGTGCGGCCCTAGACTCGGTCCGGCCCCGCGCGGAGCCGGGTCCGGGATCGGGCGGCCCGCGCACGGTCCCGCAGTCATCGTCCGAACAGGAGCCAGCCCGTGATCACCGTGCACGACCTCGCCATCCGAGTCGGCGCCCGGCTCCTGATGAGCGACCTCTCCTTCCAGATCACCTCCGGGGATCGGGTGGGACTGGTGGGGCGCAACGGCGCCGGCAAGACCACCCTGACCAAGGTGCTCTCGGGAACCCTGGACCCCTCCGAGGGCAGCGTCGAGGTCACCGGGGAGCTCGGCTACCTGCCGCAGGACACCCATAGCGGGGAGGACACCGAGCCGGTCCTGGCCCGCATCCTCTCCGCCCGCGGCCTCGACGGGATCTTCAAGAAGCTGCGTCGCGCCGAGCAGGAGATGGGGGACATGAGCCTCTCGGAGGCGCGTCGCGAGAAGGCGATGAACCGCTACCCGCGGATCGAGGCGGAGCTCGACGCGGCCGGCGGCTACGCGGCCGAGGCCGAGGCGAAGCGGATGTCCGCGAACCTGGGCCTGCCCAACCGCCTGCTCGAGCAGGAGCTGGGCACGCTCTCCGGCGGCCAGCGCCGCCGCGTGGAGCTCGCGCGGATCCTGTTCTCCCAGGCCGCCACCATGATCCTGGACGAGCCCACGAACCACCTCGACCACGACTCGATCGTCTGGCTGCGCGAGTACCTGATGGGCTACCGCGGCGGACTGATCATCATCAGCCACGACGTGGAACTGGTCGAGCACGTCGTCAACAAGGTGTTCTACCTCGACGCGAACCGCGCCTCGATCGACATCTACAACATGGGCTGGAAGCTGTACCAGCGCCAGCGCGAGGACGACGAGAAGCGCCGCAGGCGCGAGCGCTCCAATGCCGAGAAGAAGGCGACCCAGCTCACCGCCCAGGCCGAGAAGATGCGCGCCAAGGCCACCAAGGCCGTCGCCGCCCAGAACATGCTCAAGCGTGCCGAGCGGATGCTCGACGGCGTCGAGGGGGAGCGGCAGAAGGACCGCGTCGCCTCGCTGCGCTTCCCCAAGCCCGCCCCCTGCGGGAAGACCCCGCTGATGGCCGAGGACCTCTCGAAGTCCTACGGGAGCCTGGAGATCTTCACCGGGGTGGATCTGGCGATCGACCGCGGCTCGAAGGTGGTCATCCTGGGGTTGAACGGCGCGGGCAAGACGACGCTGCTGCGGATCCTCGCCGGCGTGGACGAGTCGGACACCGGCGGCCTGCTGCCCGGGCACGGCCTGCGGGTCGGCTACTACGCCCAGGAGCACGAGACCCTCGATCTGGACCGCACGGTGCTGGAGAACATGATGACGGCGGCCTACGAGCTGCCGGAGGTCGAGGCCCGCAAGATCCTCGGCTCCTTCCTGTTCACCGGGGACGACGTCCACAAGCCCACCCGTGTGCTCTCCGGCGGCGAGAAGACCCGCCTGGCCCTGGCGACGCTGGTGGTCTCGAGCGCGAACGTGCTGCTGCTGGACGAGCCGACGAACAACCTCGACCCCGCCAGCCGCGAGGAGATCCTCGGCGCCCTCGCCGCCTTCGAGGGGGCCGTGGTGCTGGTCTCCCACGACCCGGGGGCCGTCGCCTCGCTCTCCCCCGAGCGCGTGCTGATGATGCCGGACGCGGTCGAGGACCTCTGGAACGCCGAGTACCAGGAGCTCATCGAGCTCGCCTGAGCCCGACCCCGCGCCACCGACACAGGTCCACAGATCAGCGTTTGCACGCTGTATCGTAGGAGACGACCGGCAATCGCTGTGAAAGGTGCCGCATGTTCGTCCTCTCCCTCTCCGGCCGGCCCGGCCACGGCCGCAGCGTCGGCGATCCCGTCCCGGCGCTGCTCGAGGCGCTCGCGGACCTCGAGCTGCCGCTCGCTCCCGAGCGCACCGCCGGCCCCGAGGCGCTGGTGCTGGCAGACCGTGCGGAGGAGGCGCTGGAGGCCCTGCTGCGGGCCGCGGAGGTCGGGTCCCTGGCCGTCGGCCTCGGCGTGGGCGCCGTGCGGCGGCCGCTGCCCGCCTCGGTGCGCGAGATCGCCGGCCCCGCAGTGGCGGCCGCCGAGGAGGCCCTCCGCACCGCCGGCACCACCTCCCAGGTGCCGCTCGCGGTCCGCGCCGCCGACGCCCGCCACCAGGACACCGCCGCCGACGTGGAGTCCGTGCTGCGGCTGGTGGGCTGGATGATCCGAGCCCGCAGCCGCGGACAGTGGGAGGCGGTCCGGGCGCTGCGCCACGAACCCGGCGCGACCCAGGCCCGGCTCGCCGAGCGCCTCGGCGTCACCCAGCAGACGGTCTCCCGCGCGGTGAAGACCAGCGGGTGGCGCGAGGAGAGCGCCGCCCACCCGCTCGCCGTGCGCCTGCTGAGCATGATCGACCTCACGTCCGCCCGCTGAGCTCCGCGCAGACCGAGGATGCAGGGCTCCTGGGCGCTATCCTGGGTCCGCCACGACGACAACCGAGGAGACCCATGGCGACGACGAACGATCTGAAGAACGGGATGGTCCTGGTGCTGGACCAGCAGCTCTGGAGCGTGGTCGAGTTCCAGCACGTCAAGCCCGGCAAGGGACCGGCCTTCGTGCGCACGAAGCTGAAGAACGTCCTGTCCGGCAAGGGTGTGGACAAGACCTTCAACGCCGGCCTCAAGGTGGAGACCGCCACCGTGGACCGACGCGACATGCAGTTCTCCTACCTCGACACCGACATGTACGTGTTCATGGACACCTCGAACTGGGAGCAGACCAGCCTCACCGCGGAGATCGTCGGTGGCGCCAAGGACTTCATGGTCGAGGGCCAGGACGTGGTGGTCGCCTTCCACGAGGGCCAGGCGCTGTTCGTCGAGCTGCCCACGTCCGTGGTGCTGGCCATCGAGTTCACCGAGCCGGGCCTGCAGGGCGATCGCTCCAGCGGCGGCACCAAGCCCGCCCGTCTGGAGACCGGCCTCGAGGTCCAGGTCCCGCTGTTCCTCAACGAGGGCGACCAGGTCAAGGTCGATACCCGCAGCGGCGACTACCTCGAGCGCGTCAAGTGAGCTCAGGCTCACCCGCCGCGGACGCCGGCGGCACCGGGGAGCGTCCCGCCCCCCGGGCCACCGGCCTGCCCCACCCCACCCGCGAGGGTGCGGAGGTGGAGTTCGAGCGCACCGTCCCGGCCCCCGCGGACCGTCTCCACGGACGCTCCCGGGACCGGATCCGCGCTATCGACGTCCTCTTCGAGGCCGACGCCAAGCGGGCGCAGGTCCTGGACGTGCTCCAGGAGCGTCTGCGGCGCACCGCCGCCCAGACCCCGCTGCCGCAGCGCGCCCGCGAGCTGGTCGAGCTCTACGCGCCGCACGCCGCCGACATCGACGAGGACCTGGCCACGCACTCGCGCGACTGGCCGTTGCACCGCATGCCGGCGGTGGACCGCGCGATCCTGCGCCTGGGCTGCGCCGAGCTGCTGTACGGCGAGGACGCGGCGGGACGCGGCGCCATCCTCGGCGAGTACACGAAGATCGCCGAGGTGCTCTCCACCGACGACTCCCCGCGCTTCGTCAACGGGCTGCTGCAGCGGCTCGTCGAGGTCCGCGGCCTGCTCTCCTGAGCACGGCCGTGTCCGAGGGGCGGGCGGCCGCGGCCGCCATCACCCCGGCCGAGTAGGATCGACCACGCTCACCCGAGCACACCACCCTTTAACGACACGTCCTGTGAGGCGTGGAAGGGAGAAGACCGCATGACCGAACGACCCCTGAACTCCGAGTCCGCAACGCCCGAGGGAGCTGACAGCTCCCGGGTGCTGGGCCCCCAGGAGATCCGGCGGGCACTGATCCGCATCGCGCACGAGATCCTCGAGAGCGGCCACGGCGCCGAGGAGCTGGTGCTGCTGGGCATCCCGCATCGGGGCGTGCCGCTCGCCCGCCGCCTCGCAGAGCTGATCGCACGCTCCGAGGGTCTGCCCCAGGACGCAGACCTCAGCGAGCTGTACGGCGCGCTGGACATCACCATGTATCGCGACGATCTGCGCTCGAATCCCACCCGGGCCCCCAGCCCCACCCGCATCCCGCGCTCCGGGATCGACGGCCGCACCGTCGTCCTGGTCGACGACGTCCTCTACTCCGGCCGCACCGTCCGGGCCGCGCTCGACGCCCTGGGAGCGATCGGTCGCCCCGCCGCAGTGCGCCTGGCGGTGCTGGTGGACCGCGGCCATCGGGAGCTGCCGATCCGCGCGGATCACGTGGGCAAGAACCTGCCCACCTCCCGCACCGAGCGCGTCCATGTCCAGCTCGCGGAGACCGACGGCCAGGACGCGGTCGACATCGTGCGACCCGTCGCCCCCGCCCGCGAGGGGGAGCAGGCATGAAGCACTTCATCGCCATCTCCGACCTCACCCGCGAGGAGGCGCTGAGCGTGCTCGCCACCGCCGAGCACATGGCCGACACCCAGTCCCGG
Organism: Brachybacterium vulturis; assembly: GCF_002407185.1. Taxonomy (NCBI): domain Bacteria; kingdom Bacillati; phylum Actinomycetota; class Actinomycetes; order Micrococcales; family Dermabacteraceae; genus Brachybacterium; species Brachybacterium vulturis. The sequence goes on along the minus strand of NZ_CP023563.1, from coordinate 2,712,578 downwards.
GCGATCCGCAAGCTGCCCACCCTGGTCGGCGCCACCGTGGTGAACCTCTTCTTCGAGGACTCCACCCGCACCCGGATCAGCTTCGAAGCCGCCGCGAAACGGCTCTCCGCCGATGTCATCAACTTCTCCGCCAAGGGATCGAGCCTGTCCAAGGGCGAATCCCTCAAGGACACGGCGCTGACCCTGCAGGCCATGGGGGCCGACGCGGTCGTGGTGCGCTCGGGATCCTCCGGCGCCGCGCACCTGCTGGCCCATGCCGGATGGATCGATCAGCCGATCGTCAACGCCGGCGACGGAGCGCACGAGCACCCCACCCAGGCGATGCTCGACGCCTTCACCCTGCGTCGCCACCTGCGGCCCGGGGACCCCCGGGCCGGTCTCGACGGGCTCCACGTGGTGATCGTCGGCGACGTGCTGCACTCGCGGGTGGCGCGCTCGAACGTCCTGCTGCTGACCCTGCTCGGCGCCCGCGTCACCCTGGTCGCACCGCCCGCGCTGGTGCCCGTCGGCGCCTCTGCCTGGCCCTGCGCGATCAGCTACGACCTCGATGCGGCCCTCGCCGACTCCCCGGATGCCGTGATGATGCTGCGGGTCCAGCGCGAACGGATGGTCGGCGGCGGCTTCTTCCCCACGGAGGGCGAGTACTCCCGCCGCTACGGGCTGACCGTCGCCCGCGCCGCCGCACTGCCCGAGCACGCGATCGTCCTGCACCCCGGGCCGATGAACCGCGGTTTCGAGATCGCCGGCGCCGTCGCGGACTCCCCGCGCAGCGTCATCGTCGAACAGGTCGCCTCCGGCGTCTTCGTGCGGATGGCCGTCCTCTACCACCTGCTCGCCACCGACGCCCGGGAGGCGCACCGTGAGAACTGAGACCACCGACAGCGCCGTCACCACCGGCGACGCCGCCACGACACCGCTGCTGATCCGCGGCGGCCGCCCCTACGGCGAGGACGTCCAGGACGTCCTCCTGGTCGGCGGCCGCATCCGGGCCGTCGGCACCGAGCTGGAGCTCCCCGAGCACACGGAGGTCATCGAGGCCGAGGGCTGCATCGTGCTGCCCGGCCTGGTGGACCTCCACACCCACCTGCGCGAGCCCGGCGGGGAGGAGGCCGAGACGGTCGAGAGCGGTACCCGCGCCGCGGCCCGGGGAGGCTTCACCGCCGTGCATGCCATGGCCAACACCACCCCGGTCGCGGACACCGCCGGCGTGGTCGAGCAGATCGCCCGTCGCGGCGACAGCGCCGGCTGGTGCACGGTGCGACCCGTCGGAGCGGTCACCGTGGGCCTGGCGGGGGAGCGTCTGGCGGAGCTCGATGCGATGGCGAACTCCGGCGCCCAGGTCCGCGTGTTCAGCGATGACGGCAAGTGCGTCCACGACCCGGTGCTGATGCGCCGGGCCCTGGAGTACGTGAAGTCCTTCGACGGGGTCATCGCCCAGCACGCCCAGGACCCGCGGCTGACCGCGGGCGCCCAGATGCACGAGGGCGTGGTCTCCGCGGAGCTGGGGCTCACCGGCTGGCCGGCCGTCGCCGAGGAGTCGATCATCGCCCGTGACGTGCTGCTCGCCCAGCACGTCGGCTCCCGCCTGCACGTCTGTCACCTCTCCACCGCCGGCAGCGTCGACATCATCCGCTGGGCGAAGCAGCGCGGCATCGCGGTGACCGCCGAGGTCACCCCGCATCACCTGCTGCTGACCGACGAGAACGTGCGCCAGTTCGACGCGGTGTTCAAGGTCAACCCGCCGCTGCGCACCGCCGCCGATGTCGAGGCGGTCCGGGCAGGGCTGGCCGACGGCACCATCGACATCGTCGCCACCGACCACGCCCCGCATCCCCGCGACGCCAAGGACCGGGAATGGGACCAGGCCGCGATGGGCATGACCGGCCTGGAGACGGCGCTGTCGCTGGTGCAGCTGACCATGGTCGACCAGGGCCGGCTCAGCTGGCGCGACGTCGCCCGCGTGCTCTCCGAGAAGCCCGCCGAGATCGGACGGGACCGGGAGCAGGGGCACCCGCTCGAGCCCGGCTTCCCGGCCCATGTGCTGGTCTGGGACCCGCGCCCGGTGCAGGTGGCCGATCCCGCCGAGCACGCCTCCCTCAGCCGGAACTCGCCCTTCGCGGGGCTCCAGCTGCCCGGCACCAACCGCCTGACCGTGCTCGGTGGGCGCCCCACCGTCCGCGACGGGCAGGTGGTCCGGCGATGAGCGAGCGGCTGGTCCCCGTCCTGCTGCTCGTGGTGCTGTTCGCCGCGGCCCTGGCCGCCATGGTGTGGGGATGGAAGCGGCGCGGTCGCTCCCAGCAGCACCTGCCCCGTCCCGCGGATCACCCCCTCGCCCACCTGGGGGAGGGGATCGACCACGGACCCGTCGACGCCGTCTACGTCGACACGGTGCTCGCCGCACAGCCCCTCGAACGGGTCGTCGCCCACGGTCTCGGCCAGCGTGCGAAGGCCCGGGTGACCCTCGGCGACGGCGGCTCCTGGCGCCTGGAGCGCGAGGGGGCCCCGGACCTCACCATCCCCGCCGCGGACCTCGTGGAGATCACCTCCGGTCCGGGCATGGCCGGGAAGTTCATCGGCGGCGACGGGCTGCTCATCCTCCGCTGGCGCCTCGGCGGCCAGCTCCTCGACACCGGTCTGCGCCTCGCCCGGCGCACCGACCACGACCTCCTGCTCTCCCGGAAGGAGCACGCATGACATCCCCCGCTTCCACCGATCCCTCGAGGTCGCCGCGCCGCCGCGCGCGCCCGGACAGGGCGCTGCTGATCCTCGAGGACGGCACCGTCCTGCGCGGCTCCGCCTACGGCGCCCGCGGCTCCCGCCTCGGCGAGGTCGTCTTCACCACCGGCATGACCGGGTACCAGGAGACCCTCTCGGATCCGTCCTACGCCGGCCAGATCGTCGTGCAGACGGCCCCGCACATCGGCAACACCGGCGCCAACGCCGAGGACATGGAATCGCGGAAGGTGTGGGTGCGCGGCTACGCCGTCCGCGACGCCAGCCGCATCGCCTCCTCGTACCGCGCCGAGCAGACCCTGGACGAGCTGCTCATCGGCAGCGACGTCGTCGGCATCAGCGACATCGACACCCGCATGCTCACCCGTCGGCTGCGCGAGACCGGTTCGCTGCGCGGCGGGATCTTCTCCGGCGACGCGCTGCGGATCCCCGAGGGGCGGCTGCTCGACCAGGTGCGGGAGCAGCCCGAGATGAGCGGTGCCAGCTTCGTCGAGGAGGTCACCATCGCCCAGCCGGTGGTCCTGGAGCCCGAGGGCGAGGTGCGCGCCACGATCGCGGCCGTGGACCTCGGCATCAAGAGCGCCGCCCCGCGCAGCATGCTCGCCCGCGGTCTGCGCGTCCACCTGCTGCCGGCGACCACCTCCCTCGAGGACCTGCGCGCGCTCGAGCCCGACGCCGTGTTCTTCTCCAACGGCCCCGGGGACCCCGCCGCCGCCACCGAGCAGGTCGAGCTGCTGCGCGGAGTCCTCGACGCCGACCTGCCCTTCTTCGGCATCTGCTTCGGCAATCAGCTGCTGGGCCGTGCCCTCGGCTTCGACACGTACAAGCTGAAGTTCGGCCACCGCGGCATCAACCAGCCCGTCCAGGACCGAGAGACCGGGCAGGTGGCGATCACCGCCCACAACCACGGCTTCGCCGTCGACGTCCCCCTTCAGGGGGAGCACATCGCTCCGCACGACGGTGGCCGCTACGGCCGCGTCACGGTCTCGCACGTCGGCCTGAACGACGACGTGGTCGAGGGGCTGCGCTGCCTCGACCGCCCCGCGTTCTCGGTCCAGTACCACCCCGAGGCGGCCGGCGGACCGCACGACGCCTCGCCCCTCTTCGATCGTCTGGCAGAGCTCGCGATCGCCCACCGCGCCGCCTCTGCATCCAAGGAGTCCTGATGCCCCGTCGCCCCGACCTCTCCTCCGTCCTGGTCATCGGCTCCGGCCCGATCGTCATCGGCCAGGCCGCGGAGTTCGACTACTCCGGCACCCAGGCCTGCCGGGTGCTGCGCGAGGAGGGCCTGCGGGTCATCCTCGTCAACTCCAACCCGGCCACGATCATGACCGACCCGGAGATCGCCGACGCCACCTACATCGAGCCGATCGACCCGCAGATCATCCGCACCATCATCGAGAAGGAGCGGCCCGACGCGCTGCTGCCCACCCTCGGCGGGCAGACCGCGCTGAACGCCGCGATCGCCCTCGCCGAGAACGGCACCCTGGCGGAGTTCGGCGTCGAGATGATCGGCGCCAGCCTCGAGGCGATCAACAAGGCCGAGGACCGCCAGCTGTTCAAGGAGGTCGTGGACCGGGTGGGCGGCGAGTCCGCGCGCTCGAAGATCTGCCACACCGTGGAGGATCTGCTGGACGGCGCCGAGGAGCTCGGCTACCCGATGGTGGTGCGACCCAGCTTCACCATGGGCGGCCTCGGCTCGGGCATGGCCTACGACGAGCGGGACCTGCGCCGCATCGGCGGCGACGGCCTGCACTATTCGCCGACCTCCGAGGTGCTGCTGGAGGAGTCGATCCTGGGCTGGAAGGAGTTCGAGCTCGAGCTGATGCGCGACAGCGCCGACAACTGCGTCGTGATCTGCTCGATCGAGAACGTGGACCCCGTCGGCGTGCACACCGGCGACTCCGTCACCGTCGCCCCGGCCCTCACCCTCACCGATGTGGAGATGCAGACCCTGCGGGATCTCGGCATCGCGATCATCCGCGAGGTCGGCGTCGACACCGGTGGCTGCAACGTGCAGTTCGCGACCCATCCGGAGACCGGCCGCGTGGTGGTCATCGAGATGAACCCGCGCGTCTCCCGGTCCTCGGCGCTGGCCTCGAAGGCCACCGGCTTCCCGATCGCCAAGATCGCCGCCCGCGTCGCGATCGGCTTCACGCTGGACGAGATCCGCAACGACATCACCGGCACCACGCCGGCGAGCTTCGAGCCGGCGCTGGACTACGTCGTGGTGAAGGTCCCGCGCTTCGCCTTCGAGAAGTTCCCCGCCGCGGACGCGACCCTGACCACCACCATGAAGAGCGTCGGCGAGGCGATGGCGCTGGGCCGCAACTTCACCGAGGCGCTCGGCAAGGCGCAGCGCTCCATCGACGTCAAGGGCGCCGCCTTCTCCTACGAGGGGGCGCCCCCCACGCCCGCCGAGGTCACCGAGCTGCTGGACGCGTCCCGCACCCCGACCGCCGAGCGTCTGGTCGACATCGGTCGGATCCTGTGGTCCGCCGCCGAGGGCGTCGTCGATCCCGCGGAGACCCTCGACCGGCTGGTGGAGGCCACCGCCATCGATCGCTGGTTCCTCGACCAGATGCTGATCATCGCCGAGCTCGCCGCCGAGATCCGCTCCAGCGATGTGCTCGATGCCGACCTGCTGTCCCTGGCCAAGCGCCACGGGCTCTCCGACGACCAGATCGGTGCTCTCAGCCGCCACAGCGGCGACGTGGTCAAGGGGGTGCGCGAGGCGCTGGGCATCAACCCGGTCTTCAAGACGGTCGACACCTGCGCCGCGGAGTTCGCCTCCGCCACCCCGTACCACTACTCCACCTACGACCAGGAGACCGAGGTCGAGCCGCGCGAGCGTCCGGCGGTGCTGATCCTCGGCTCGGGACCCAACCGCATCGGCCAGGGCATCGAGTTCGACTACTCCTGCGTCCACGCCGCCATCGCGCTGGGCAACCCGGAGCTGCCCGGCGGCGGCTTCGAGACCGTGATGATCAACTGCAACCCCGAGACGGTCTCGACCGACTACGACATCGCCGACCGGCTCTACTTCGAGCCGCTCACCTTCGAGGACGTGGTCGAGGTCTACGAGGCGGAGAAGGCCGCGGGCCCGGTCGCCGGGGTCATCGTCCAGCTGGGCGGCCAGACCCCGCTCGCGCTCGCCCGCCGGCTCGAGGCCGCCGGGCTGCCGATCATCGGCACCAGCCCCTCCGCGATCGACAACGCCGAGGACCGCGGCCACTTCGGTGCGCTGCTGGCCGAGGCGGACCTGCCGGCGCCCCCCTACGGCACGGCCTGGGGCCTCAGCGATGCGATCGAGGTCGCCGCCCAGGTCGGCTACCCGGTGCTGGTGCGGCCGAGCTACGTGCTCGGCGGCCGCGGCATGGAGATCGTCTTCGATGAGCCCGGTCTGATCGACTACGTCGGCCGGAACCTGCCCGACGGCGGCCGTGCCGAGGCCCCGATCCTCATCGACAGCTTCTTGGACACCGCGATCGAGATCGACGTCGACGCCCTCTACGACGGCACCGACCTGTACCTCGGCGGGGTCATGGAGCACATCGAGGAGGCCGGCATCCACTCCGGCGACTCGGCCTGCACCCTGCCGCCGGTCACCCTCTCCGATGCGGTGCTCGAGCGGATCCGCACCTCCACGCTCGCGATCGCCGAGGGGGTGGGGGTGCGGGGACTGCTGAACATCCAGTACGCCCTCTCCCACGGCGTCCTCTACGTGCTCGAGGCCAATCCGCGCGCCTCCCGCACCGTGCCCTTCGTCGCCAAGGCCACCGGCGTCCCGCTCGCCCAGGCCGCGGCCCTGCTGATGGCCGGCACCTCGATCGCGGAACTGCGCCGCAGGGGAGTGCTGCCTGCCCAGGGGGACGGCGCCGACCTGCCCGATGATTCGCCGATCGCGGTCAAGGAGGCCGTGCTCCCCTTCAAGCGCTTCCGCACCCATGAGGGACGCGCGGTGGATTCCGTGCTGGGCCCGGAGATGCGCTCCACCGGTGAGGTGATGGGCCTGGATTCCACCTTCCCGCTGGCCTTCGCCAAATCGCAGCTGGCGATCGCCGGCCAGGGCCTGCCCACCTCCGGCACCGCCTTCGTCTCGGTCGCCGACCGCGACAAGCGCTCCCTGCCGCTGCCGGTGGCGCGCCTGGCGGCCCTCGGCTTCGAGATCCTCACCACCGCCGGGACCGGCCGGGTGCTGCGTCGCTACGGCATCCCCTGCCGGGTGCTGCGCAAGGCCTCCGAGCCGGGCGCGGACGCCAGCGTCATCGAGCTGATCGAGAACAGCCGGGTGGACCTGGTGATGAACACACCGTCGGGCTCCAACGCCCGGGTCGACGGCTACGCGATCCGCGCCGCGGCCACCAGCATGGACGTCCCGATGATCACCACCCTGCAGGAGTTCCAGGCGGCCGTGCAGGCGATCGAGGCACGACCGGTGGAGCGCTTCGAGGTCACCAGCCTGCAGGACCACACCGCACGCCTGGCGGCGGTCCGCGCCGCTCAGCTCGGCGCATGAACGGGCCGGAGCGCGGCCCGGCGGGGGCCGAGGGGTTCGGGGAGCGTCTGCGTCGAGCCGTGCAGGCCCACGGCCCGGTGGTCGCCGGCATCGACCCGCACTCCTCCCTGCTGGAGGCGTGGTCGCTGCCGGACACCCCGGAGGGCCTGCGGGAGTTCTCCCGGATCACGCTGGCCGCAGTGCGCGGGACGGTCGCGGCGATCAAGCCGCAGTCGGCCTTCTTCGAACGCCACGGCTCCGCCGGGGTCGCGGTGCTCGAGGAGCTGCTCGCCGCCGCCCGCGAGGCGGGGATGCTGACCATCCTCGACGTCAAGCGCGGGGACATCGGCTCCACCATGGGCGCCTATGCCCAGGCGCATCTGCTCCCGGGCGCCCCGCTGGAGGCCGATGCGATCACCGTCAGCCCGTACCTCGGTGCCGGCTCGCTCGACCCGGCGGCCGCTCTCGCCGCCGAGCACGGCAAGGGCCTGTTCCTGCTGGCGCTCACCTCGAACCCGGACGGACCGCAGGTCCAGCACGCCCGGACGGCGAGCGACACGCCGGTGGCGCTGGAGATCGCGCGACACGCCGAGCGGATCGGGAACGCCGGGCCGGGGGAGTGGTCGAGCGTGGGTCTGGTGGTCGGCGCGACCGTCGGCCGCGCCTACCGCGAGCTCGGCCTGGCTGGTGCCGCGCCGTCCGTCCCGCTGCTGGCCCCGGGCTTCGGAGCACAGGGCGCCGGACCTGCGCAGCTCTCCGAGGTGTTCGGAGAAAACGCAGGTCACGTGCTTGTTTCGCTGTCCCGTGGGCTGTCGGTCGCCGGTCCGGACGAGGCGACGCTGCGGGCCCGGGCCGAGGCGCTGCAGGCGGACTTCCGCTGAGTGCTTACCGCCCGGACCGCCGCCTCCCGGCGCTGGTCCGGGCGGTCCCGCGGCGGGTCGCCGCACGCCCCGATCTGCACCGGACCAGCGACGAAGCGTGTCAAAAGTGCGCTCCGCCACGAATATGGGGTTACGCTCTTCCCACACCGAGGTCCGCTCGGATCTCCCCGTCACCAGCAAGAGAACAAGAGGTAAGAACAGTGGCTCTCCCTCCCCTCACCCCTGAGCAGCGGGCCGATGCCCTGAAGAAGGCCGCAGAGGCTCGTCGCGAGCGCGCGGCCATCAAGGCACGCCTGAAGGACAGCGCCGGTCATCGTGGCGACGAGATCAAGAAGGTCCTCAAGGAGGCCGAGACCAACGAGATCGTCGGTCGTCTCCGGGTCTCGGCACTGCTGGAGGCGCTCCCGGGCGTCGGCAAGGTCAAGGCGCAGCAGATCATGGAGGAGATCGGCATCTCGCCCTCCCGCAAGATCCGCGGCCTCGGCTCGCACCAGGCGGAGAAGCTCGTCGCGCACTTCGCCGAGTGAACGATTCCTCCCCCGGGGTCGGCGCCGAGAAGGCGTCGGCCCCGGTCACCGTTCTGGCCGGCCCCACGGCGGTCGGCAAGGGCACCGTCTCCGCGGCGATCCGTGCCCGCTATCCCGAGATCTGGCTGTCCGTCTCTGCGACCACCCGGGCCCCGCGCCCGGGTGAGGTGGACGGGGTGCACTACCGCTTCGTGAGCGAGGAGGAGTTCACCTCCCTGATCGAGAACGGTCAGATGCTGGAGTGGGCCGTGGTGCACGGACGCCACAAGTACGGCACCCCGCGCGGCCCCGTCGAGCAGAAGGTCGTCGAAGGACGCCCGGTGCTGCTGGAGATCGATCTGGCCGGCGCGCGGCAGGTCCGCCAGACGCTCCCGGACGCCCGCTTCGTGTTCCTCGCCCCACCGGACTGGGACACGCTCGTGGACCGCCTGGTGGGCCGCGGCACGGAGGACGCCGAGGAGCGCGAGCGCCGCCTGGCGACCGCACGGGTCGAGCTCGCCGCGGAGGACGAGTTCGACGTCACCATCGTCAACGACGCCGTGGACCGGGCCGCCGGAGAGCTCGCCGGCCTGCTCGGCGTGCGCGACCTCACCTGAGGCCCGGGGTCCGCGGCCTCGCCCCCGTCCGGGGAAGGGCGTATCCTGAGGCGTCGCCCGTCATATCTCACGAAGGGACATCCGTGGCCGGAACAGTCGCACAGCCCGAAGGCATCACGAACCCCCCGATCGACCGTCTCCTGGAGACCGTCGACTCGAAGTACGCCCTGGTGCTGTACGCGTCCCAGCGTGCTCGCCAGATCAACTCGTACTACTCGCAGCTCTCCGAGGGCCTGCTGGAGTTCGTCGGCCCGCTGGTGGACGTCGAGAACCAGGAGAAGCCGCTCTCCATCGCCCTGCGCGAGATCGATGAGGACCTGCTCACGATCCGCGAGATCGACGAGGAGGAGTACGCCGCGCAGAACGAGCCGGACCCGAACGCTCCGGCCCCGCTGATGCTCGGCGACGACGCCCCCGAGATCCCGCCGACCGACTTCCCGCTCTGATCCCGGCCTCCGCCGGATGATCCGATGAGCAGCGAGCTGCGCACCCTCACCGGTGCCCGCGTCCTGGTCGGCGTCGGGGGCGGCATCGCCGCATACAAGACCGCGCACCTGGTGCGCGGTCTTGTCGGCGATGGGGCCGATGTCCGCGTCCTGCCCACCGCCTCCTCCCTCGAGTTCGTCGGGGCCGCGACCTGGGAGGCGCTCAGCCACCACCCGGTCCTCACCTCGGTCTTCGAGGACGTCGAGGAGGTCGCCCACGTTCGCCTCGGCCAGCAGGCCGATCTGGTGGTGATCGCCCCGGCCACCGCGGACCTCCTGGCCCGGCTGCGCATGGGCCGCGCCGACGACCTGCTGACCGCCTCCGCCCTGGTGACCCGGGCCCCGATCGTGGTGGCACCGGCGATGCACACCGAGATGTGGGAGCACCCCTCGACCGTCGAGAACGTGGCGGTGCTGCGTGAGCGCGGTCTGACGGTGCTCGAGCCCGCCGTCGGCCGGCTCACCGGCCCCGACTCCGGCCCGGGCCGCCTCCCCGAGCCCGCAGCGATCCGCGAGGCCGCCCGCGCCGCGATCGCCGCCCCCCGGGACCAGCGGGGCGCCGTGCGCCGGGACCTCGTCGGCCGGGAGCTGCTGATCACCGCCGGCGGCACCCGCGAGGACCTCGACCCGGTCCGCTTCCTGGCCAACCGCTCCTCCGGTCGGCAGGGCTGGGCGCTCGCCCACGCCGCCCTCGTGCGCGGCGCCCGCGTGCGCCTGGCCGCCGCGAACGTGGACCTGGAGACACCACCCGGCGCCCAGCGCCTGGACGTGGGCAGCGCCGCCGAGCTCGCCGCACTGGTCGCCGCGCATCGCGGCCGGGCCGACGCGCTGGTGATGGCCGCCGCGGTGGCCGACTTCACCGCGGCCGAGCGGGCGCAGACCAAGCTCAAGAAGGATGAGTCCGCCGGGGACGACAGCGACGCGGTGCCCGCGATCGCCCTGCGCCGCACCCAGGACATCCTGCGGCTCAGTGTGCTCGAGCGCACGGACTCCGGATCGGCCCGCCCGGCGATCGTCGGCTTCGCCGCCGAGACCGGCTCCGACGAGGTCAGCGCTCTCGACCTGGCACGCCAGAAGGCCCGGCGCAAGGGCGCGGATCTTCTGGTCTTCAACGACCTGACCGCCGGGGTGTTCGGCGCCGCCGACAACGCCGTGCGGATCCTGGACCGCAGCGGTGAGGAGGTCGCCCGCGCCGAGGGTTCCAAGACCCTCGTCGCCCACGCGGTGCTCGACCAGCTCCTGTCCGTCCTGCCGGAAGTACCCTGATCCCCATGACCACCAGCGAGCTGCGCACCTTCACGTCCGAATCGGTCACCGAAGGGCATCCCGACAAGATCTGCGATCAGATCTCCGACGCCATCCTCGACGATCTGCTGGCCCAGGACGCCGGCGCCCGCGTCGCCGTGGAGACCATGGTGACCACCGGACTCGTCCACGTCGCCGGAGAGGTCCGCACCAGCGGGTACAGCGACGTCGCCACGATCGTGCGCGACGTGATCCGGGAGATCGGCTACGACTCCTCCGAGAAGGGCTTCGACGCCGATTCCTGCGGCATCGAGGTCTCCATCGGCGCCCAGTCCCCGGACATCGCCCAGGGGGTCGACACCTCCTTCGAGACGCGCGGGGACGTGGCGGCGGAGGCGTTCGCGAAGCTCGGCGCCGGGGACCAGGGGCTCATGTTCGGCTACGCCTGCCGCGACACCCCCGAGCTGATGCCGCTGCCGATCCACGCCGCCCATCGCCTCACCCGCAACCTGTCCGCGGCCCGCCGCGACGAGGTGCTGCCGTACCTGCGCCCGGACGGCAAGACCCAGGTCTCGATCGGCTACGACGAGGACGGCGTGGCCCGCAGCGTCGACGCGATCGTGGTCTCCACCCAGCACAGCGCCGAGGTGGACCTCGACAGCCAGCTGGCCCCGGCGATCTCGAAGATCGTCATCGCCCCGGTGCTCGAGGACCTCGAGTCCCTGGGCCTGGACACCTCGTCCGTGGTCACCCACATCAACCCCTCCGGCCGCTTCGTGCTCGGCGGCCCCAAGGGCGATGCCGGCCTGACCGGCCGCAAGATCATCGTGGACACCTACGGCGGCATGGCCCGTCACGGCGGCGGCGCGTTCTCCGGCAAGGATCCCAGCAAGGTGGACCGCTCCGGTGCCTATGCGATGCGCTGGGTGGCCAAGAACATCGTCGCCGCAGGGCTCGCCGACCGCTGCGAGGTGCAGGTCGCCTACGCCATCGGCGTCGCCGAACCGGTGGGCCTGTACGTGGAGACCTTCGGCACCGGGCACGTCCCCTCGCATCAGATCGCCGCCGCGGTGAGGAAGGTCTTCGATCTGCGCCCGGCCGCGCTCATCGACGCCCTGGACCTGCTGCGCCCGATCTACTCCCTGACCTCCGTGCACGGCCACTTCGGTCGTGAGCTGCCGGAGTTCACCTGGGAGCGTGCGGACCGCGCCGGGGAGCTGGAGCGCGCCCTGTGACCACGCCCGATCCCCGCCTCGACCCCGCGCTCGCCGCCCGCCTCAAGCACGACGACGCCGGACTGCTCACCGCCGTGGTGCAGGACGCCACCGACCACCGGGTGCTGATGGTGGGCTGGATGGACGACGAGGCGCTGGCCCGCACCCTGAGCTCCGGACGCGTCACCTACTGGTCCCGCTCCCGCGGCGAGTACTGGCGCAAGGGCGACACCAGCGGACACGTCCAATGGGTGCGCTCGGTCGCCCTGGACTGCGACGGCGACACCCTGCTGGTGAGCGTCGACCAGGTCGGGGCCGCCTGCCACCGCGGCACCGACACCTGCTTCGACGGCGGCGACCTGGGCGCCGTCGTCCTTCCCCCCACGGAGCGCACCGCATGAGCGATGATCCCACCACGACCTCGGCCCGCGCCGAGGCCTACCCCGAGCAGGTCGGCGGGCGCGAGGGCGACGCCCTCGGCGTGATCGTCCCCGACCGCGAGACCTTCCGGGACCTCGCCTCCCGTCAGCGCGTGGTCCCGCTCAGCGTGCGGCTGCTGGCCGACGAGGACACCCCGGTCTCCCTCTACCGCCGGCTGACGGCCGACGGCGGCACCCGCGGCACCTTCCTGCTCGAGTCCGCCGGGGAGGGCGAGGCGTCCCGCTACTCGATCATCGGCACCCGGGCCCGCGCCGTCCTCACCGAGCGGGACGGCCAGGCGCACTGGCGCGGGGACGTCCCCGCCGGGGTCCCCACCGCGGGCAGCCCGGTGGAAGCGCTGCGCGCGGTGACCAGCGAGTTCCGTGCCGCCCGCCAGCCTCACCTGCCGCCCTTCTCCGGCGGTATGGTCGGTTTCGTCGCCTACGACGCGGTCCGGCACTGGGAGAAGCTCGCCCCGTCCCCGCCCGACGAGATCGGACTGCCGGATCTCTCGATGCTGCTGGCGCAGGACGTCGTGGTCCACGACGCGCACGACTCCACCGTGGTGCTGGTCGCCAACGCCCTGAACCTCAACGCCACCGACGACGGCGTCGATGCCGCCTACGACGACGCCCTCGCCCGGCTGGAGACGATGCGGGAGCGGCTGCGCACCCCGATCGGCGGCGGCCCGGTGGTCTACGACACCGTGCGCGAGCTCGAGCCCAAGGCCCGCACCTCGCAGCTCGAGTACGAGCGGGCCGTCCAGGAGGCGGTCCGCGACATCATCGACGGCGAGATCTTCCAGGTGGTCCCCTCGCAGCGGTTCTCGCTGCCGATCGCCGCGGATCCGCTGGACGTCTACCGCGTGCTGCGGCGGATGAACCCCAGCCCGTACATGTATCTGCTGCGCACCGTCGACGCCGAGGGGGAGCCCATCGACGTGGTCGGCGCGAGCCCGGAGTCGCTGGTGAGCGTGCGAGGGACCACGGCCACCACCCATCCGATCGCGGGCTCGCGGCCGCGCGGCGCCACCCCGGAGGAGGACGAGCGGCTCGGAGCCGAGCTGCTCGCCGACCCCAAGGAGCGCTCGGAGCACCTGATGCTCGTCGACCTCGCCCGCAACGACCTGCAGAAGTTCTGCGCCCCCGGCACGGTGGTGGTCCGCGATTTCATGCATCTCCAGCGCTTCTCGCACATCCAGCACATCGTCTCCACCGTCACCGGGCACCTGCGGGACGATGTCGGGGCCTACGATGCGCTGCGGGCCACGTTCCCGGCCGGGACGCTCTCCGGCGCCCCGAAGCCCTCCGCGATGCGGATCATCGACCGGCTCGAACCGGTGCGGCGCGGCGTCTACGGGGGCACCGTGGGGTACTTCGACTTCGCCGGCGACATGGACATGGCGATCGCGATCCGTACCGCTGTCATCAAGGACGGCACCGCCCACGTGCAGGCCGGCGGGGGAGTGGTCGCCGACTCCGACGCGACCATGGAGCACCGCGAGACCCAGTCGAAGGCCGCCGCCGCGCTGCGGGCCGCCGCCGCCGCCGACACGCTCCGCCCGGCATGAGCGCGCAGGAGCCCGCCGCTCGCCGCGCCCTGCCCGGCCGGCGCGCCACCGTCCTCGCCGGCACCGCGGCCTCCGCGCTGCTGGCCGGCACCACCCGCACCACCTGGATCCACGCGACCGCACCGGATCTGACCGGCACCGTGCAGCAGGTGGACGTGCTCGGCGCGGAGGCGGCACCGGCGGTGCTCGCCCTCGCGCTGGTGGCGATCGCCGGCTCGCTCGCCACCGCCCTGCCCTCGGCCTGGCTCCGCTTCCTGACCGGTCCGGTGCTGCTGCTGACCGGTGCCGGTGCCGCCCTCGCGGCGCTCGGCGTGGTGCGGGATCCGGCCGCTGCGGCGGGCTCCGCCACCACCACCGCCACCGGGGTGGTCGGCGCCGCGGTCGCGGGCGGGACCACCGCGTGGCCGCTGCTGACCCTGGTGCCTGCGCTCGGGGTGCTGGCGGTCGGGGTGCTGGTGCTGCTCGCGGGAGGCGGCTGGCCGCGCCGCGACCGGTATCGCAGCGCCGCCGTCGCCGTCACCGCCGACCCCGCGGAGGATCCCGCGGCCGCCTGGGACGCCCTCAGCCGCGGCGAGGACCCCAGCATCGAGCACGCGCAGCAGCCGAGATCGCCGAGCCCGCAGGAGCCCCCCGGGACGGCACCGCCCCCGCCTGCGCGGTGATCACGCTCACCCGGTGTGCGACACCTCGTGCGCAGCGATGGACGATGCGCCGTCCAGGACGGCCCGGCGTGGCACAATGGGCGCGACCGGGACCCTGACTGGAGAAGGATCATGCCGAAGAGCTACACCGTGCCGCCGCCGCCCCACCACAACGAGGGCAAGACCGCCGCGGCCTGGACCATGAACCTCGGTATCGTGCTGGGCTCCCTCGGGATCGGCATCGGCATGGTCGTCAGCGCCCTGAGCATCCTGATCTGGGTGGGCGCCGGCGTGGTCGTGCTGGCCATCATCGTCGGCGCGGTGCTGTCCCTGACCGGCCGCGGCCAGCCGCGCCGCTACGGCGTGGCGGCGGCCGCCGCCACCGCCGCGGACGGCTCCGCCCGCAACACGCGCTCCGGCCGGCCCGCCGAGGCCGACGCGAGGTGACCTCGCCGGCGCGGCGGGAGCACGGCGCCGCCGTGTCCCTCGCCCCCGCCCGGGGCCCGCGCCGGCTGCTGCTGCCGCTCGCGATCGGGGCCTCCGGCCTCGTTCTCGCCGTCCTGGTGCAGCTGGTCTTCGATCCGTTCCGCACCCACATCCCGCTGTGCGTGCTGAACCACCTCACCGGTCTGGAGTGTCCCGGCTGCGGAGCGATCCGTGCCGTGCACGCCCTGCTGGCCGGTGATCCGCTGCTCGCCCTGCGGAACAACGCGCCGGTGACGGTCGCGGTCCCGCTGGTCGGGATCGGCATGGCGGTCTGGGCCGGGCGGCGCGCGCGCGGCCTGCGCACGGACCTGATGCCCTCGAGGACCGTGCTGCTGGTCCTGGTCGGGCTCCTCGCCGTCTTCACCGTGCTGCGGAACCTGCCGCAGTTCTGGTTCCTGGCCCCGATCTCCCTCGTCGGCGGCTGAGACCCGCCCCCGACCCCGCGGGGTGCCCACCACCCCGACCTGCTGCAGGAGGCCTGTGTGACCACCACCGGAACCGTCCTCGACGAGATCATCGTCGGCGTGCGGGAGGATCTCGCGCCGCGCCGCGCCGCGGTGCCCGAGGCGGAGATCGCTCGTCGGGCCCACGCCGCCCCGCCGGCCCTCGACGCCGCCGCGCGACTGCGCGGCGACGGCACCACGATGGGTCTGATCGCCGAGGTCAAGCGTTCCAGCCCGTCCAAGGGAGCTCTCGCCGAGATCCCCGAACCGGCCGCGCTCGCCGCGCTCTACGCGGACTCCGGCGCCTGTGCGATCAGCGTCCTGACCGAGCAGCGCCGCTTCCGCGGAACCCTCGCCGACCTCGATGCCGTCCGGGCCCGGGTCGACGTCCCGGTGCTGCGCAAGGACTTCGTGGTCGAGCCCTACCAGGTGCTCGAGGCGCGCGCCCACGGCGCCGATCTGGTGCTGCTGATCGTCGCCGCCCTGGACGACGCCGAGCTGCGGGACCTGCACGACCTCACCCGCGAGCTCGGCATGCAGGCGCTCGTGGAGACCCACACAGCGCCCGAGCTCGAGCGCGCGCTCGCCCTCGGGGCGGACCTCATCGGCGTCAACGCCCGCAACCTCAAGGACCTCACCGTCGACCTCGGCCGGGCAGCGGACCTGCTGGCCAGGATCCCCGCCGGGCCCCTCGCGATCGGCGAGTCGGCGGTGGCCTCGGTCGCCGACGTCGAGGCCTACGCCGCCGCCGGTGCCGACGCCGTCTTGGTCGGCGAGGCACTGGTCACCTCCGGT
Organism: Brachybacterium vulturis; assembly: GCF_002407185.1. Taxonomy (NCBI): domain Bacteria; kingdom Bacillati; phylum Actinomycetota; class Actinomycetes; order Micrococcales; family Dermabacteraceae; genus Brachybacterium; species Brachybacterium vulturis. The sequence goes on along the minus strand of NZ_CP023563.1, from coordinate 2,696,044 downwards.
GATCCGGCCGGCGCCGTCGCCTCGTACCGTCGGGTGGCCCGCCGCGGCCGCCCCCTCCCGGAAGGAGCTCAGGCATGAGCAGCCCCGACCACCAGCGCGTCCCCGGCGAGGACGTCGTCCTCGATCTCACCCGCCCCACCACCGAGCTGCGCTCCGAGACCGGGCCGTACTTCGGCGACTTCGGCGGCCGCTTCCTGCCCGAGGCGCTGGTGCCCGCGCTCGACGAGCTGATCGAGGTGTACGAGAAGGCGATCGTGGACCCGGAGTTCACCGCCGAGCTGCAGCGGCTGGCTGCCGACTACACCGGGCGTCCCTCCCTCCTCTCCGAGGCCCCGCGCTTCTCGCAGCTCGCCGGAGGTGCCCGGATCCTGCTCAAGCGGGAGGATCTGAACCACACCGGCAGCCACAAGATCAACAACGTGCTGGGGCAGGCGCTGCTGACCAAGCGCATGGGCAAGACCCGGGTGATCGCCGAGACCGGCGCCGGTCAGCACGGCGTCGCCACCGCGACCGCCGCGGCGCTGTTCGGGCTGGACTGCACCATCTACATGGGCGGTGAGGACACCGAGCGCCAGGCCCTGAACGTGGCCCGCATGCGACTGCTGGGCGCGGACGTGGTCCCCGTCGAGCAGGGCTCGCGCACCCTCAAGGACGCGATCAACGAAGCATTCCGCGACTGGGTCGCGAACGTCGAGACCACCCATTACCTGCTGGGCACCGTCGCCGGTCCCCATCCCTTCCCGGCGATGGTCCGCGACTTCCACCGCATCATCGGCGAGGAGGCCCGGGCCCAGACCCTGCAACGGGTGGGCCGGCTCCCCGACGCGGTCGTCGCCTGCGTGGGCGGAGGCTCCAACGCGATGGGGATCTTCCACGCCTTCCTCGACGACACGGACCCGCTGGTGCGGCTGATCGGCTGCGAGGCCGGGGGCGACGGCATCGACTCGGGCCGGCACTCGGCGACCCTCAACGGCGGCTCCGCCGGGGTGCTGCACGGTGCCCGCAGCTTCGTGATGCAGGACGAGGACGGTCAGACCATCGAGTCCCACTCCGTCTCCGCCGGGCTGGATTATCCCAGCGTCGGTCCCGAGCACGCCTGGCTGGCGGACATCGGCCGCGCCGAGTACCGGGCCGTCGACGACGGTCCCGCGATGGACGCCTTCGCGCTGCTGTCGATGACCGAGGGCATCATGCCCGCGATCGAATCCGCCCATGCCCTCGCCGGTGCCCTGCAGCTGGGCCGGGAGCTCGGGGAGGACGCCGTGATCCTGGTGAGCCTCTCCGGCCGCGGGGACAAGGACGTCGACACCGCCTCGACCTGGTTCGGCCTGGTGGGCGACGAACCGGCCCGCGCCGACCTGTCCGCGCTCCGCGCCGCCGCCCGCGAGACCAGCCCGGACCGGGCCGCACAGAAGCCCGAGGAGTCACGATGACCACCGCCGACACCGCCCGCCTGCGCGCCGGCGAGGTCCTGGACCGCACCCGCTCCGAGAACCGCGCCGCGCTCATCGCCTATCTTCCCGTGGGCTACCCCGATCTGGAGCGGTCGATCGAGGCCGCCCGGATCCTCATCGACCACGGCGCCGACATGATCGAGCTGGGACTGCCGTACTCCGACCCCGTCATGGACGGCCCCGTGATCCAGCAGGCGGCCTCCGCCGCCCTCGCCGGCGGCACCCGCACCCGCCACGTGCTCGAGGCCGTCGAGGCGCTCTCGGGCCGGGGCGCGGCGATCCTGGTGATGAGCTACTGGAACCCGATCCTCGCCTACGGCCCCGACGCCTTCGCCCGCGACCTCGCGGCCGCCGGCGGCGCCGGCGTGATCACCCCGGACCTCATCCCCGACGAGGGCGCCGACTGGATCGAGGCCGGCGAGCGGCACGGCGTGGACCGGGTGTTCCTGGTGGCTCCGAGCTCCCCGCGCGACCGCCTCGCGCATGTGGTCTCGCACACCGAGGGCTTCGTCTACGCCGCCAGCGCCATGGGAGTCACCGGCACCCGGGCGAGCGTCTCCGCGGCCACGGAGGGCCTGGTCGAGCGGACCCGGGCGGCCGGCGCGAAGAACGTCTGCGTGGGGCTGGGCGTCTCGAACGGTGAACAGGCCGCGCAGGTCGGCGCGTATGCTGATGGGGTGATCGTCGGGTCCGCCTTCGTGCGCGCACTGATCGAGAACCAGGGCGACCACGCGGCGGCCCGCACCGCCCTGGCGGCGGTGGCAGACGACCTGCGCGCCGGCGTCGAGCGCGCCCGCACCGAGACCTGAGCGGAGGACGGACATGATCCCCAGCCCGTCGATCTCCGCGCTCTCGATCGGACCGCTCACGATCCACTTCTACGCCCTGTGCATCCTCTCGGGGATCGCCGTGGCGATGTGGTGGGCGACCAAGCGCTGGGAGCGGCGCGGCGGTGATGGCGACACCTTCTTCGACATCATCTTCGTGGCGATCATCGCAGGCATCGTCGGCTCCCGCATCTGGCACGTGCTCACCTCCCCGGCGCCCTTCTTCGGCCCCGACGGGGACCCGCTGGCCGTGCTCTACATCTGGCAGGGCGGGCTCGCGATCTACGGCGGAGTCGCCGGCGGTGCGCTCGCGGTCTGGCTGATGGCACGCCACAAGGGCGTCTCCTTCACCGCCCTGGCCGACACCGTCGCCCCCACGCTGCTGATCGCCCAGATCCTGGGCCGCTTCGGCAACTGGTTCAACCAGGAGCTCTACGGCCCTGCGCTGGATGCCTGGTGGGCATGGGACATCACCTGCGTCACCAACGGGCAGCCCATCGGCGGCTGCGTCCCCGGCACCTACCACCCCACCTTCCTGTACGAGCAGCTGTGGATGCTCGCGGGACTCGCCGTCCTGCTGCTGCTCAGCCGTCGCCACCACTGGGCCGGCGGCCGGATCTTCTGGGCCTACGTCGCGATCTACTCCACCGGGCGCGCCCTCGTGGACGCGATCCGCACCGAGCCGGTGCTGATGATCGGGCCGCTGCGCATCCACACCCTGGTCGCGATCGTGATGGCGCTGGTCGGCATCGCGATGTTCATCGTGCTCACCCGGCGCAGGCAGCAGCGCGGGGGAGAGGTCGTCGCCGCCGACGGCTCCTTCGAGCTGCCTGCGCAGACCGCGGGCAACGGCCCGGACGAGGACGAGATCGAGAAGTCCGGGACGCCTCCCTCCCCCGGCCCCGACCCGGCACCCGGACCCCAGGGACCCCACCCCGAGCGACGCTGATCGCCGGCACGGGAGGCGCCCCGGGTGAGGGTGCACGTCATCACGACGATCCCGCCACCGGCCGCCCACCCAGAAGGGCTCAGGCATCATGCTCCCGCTCAGCTCCCGCTTCTCCACCCTCCCCGCCGCTCACGGGCTCTACCACCCGGGTTCCGAGGTCGACTCCTGCGGCGTGGCGATGATCGCCACCCTTCGCGACCCCGGCCACCACATCGTCGAGCACGCCCTGACGGCGCTGCGCAATCTCGAGCACCGCGGCGCCGTCGGCGCCGAGGAGGAGACGGGCGACGGCACGGGGATCATCGTCCAGCTGCCCGATACGTTCCTGCGGGCGGTCAGCGGGATCACCCTCCCGGCCCCCGGCGCCTACGCCGCCGGCACCGCCTTCGTGCCGCGCGATCGGAGCGGACGCGAGCGGGTGCTGGCAGCCCTCGCGCAGATCGCCGCGCAGGAGGGCCTGCAGCTGCTGGGGACCCGCGACGTCCCGGTCACCGAGGGGATCGTCGGTCCCTCCGCGGAGGCGGTGCGTCCGGACATGGTGCAGGTCTTCCTCGCCGACACCGCCGGCGAGCGCACCGGGCTCGCCCTCGAGCGCGCCGCCTTCGCGGTGCGCCGCCGGGTCGAGCACAGCACCGCCGGCTACTTCCCCTCCCTGTCCACCCGGGTGATGGTCTACAAGGGCATGCTCACCCCGGTCCAGCTCGATGCGTTCTACCCGGACCTGCGCGATCCCCGCTTCGCGACCCGGCTCGCGATCGTGCACTCGCGCTTCTCCACCAACACCTTCCCCGCCTGGCCGCTGGCCCAGCCGTTCCGCACCCTCGCGCACAACGGCGAGATCAACACCGTGATCGGCAACCGCAACCGGCTGCGCGCCGCCGAGGGCTCCATGGCCACCGACGCCTTCGGCGAGGACTTCGCCCGGCTGCTGCCGGTGAACACCCCCGGTGCCTCCGACTCCGCCGGCCTGGACGAGGCGCTCGAGCTGCTGCACCTGTCCGGCCGTTCCCTCGCCCACTCGCTGATGATGCTCATCCCCGAGCCGTGGGAGAACGACGCCTCGATGGATCCGGATCTGCGGGCCTTCTACGAGTACCACGCAGCGCTCCAGGAGCCGTGGGACGGCCCCGCCGCGGTGGTCTTCACCGACGGCACGCAGGTGGGTGCGAGGCTGGACCGCAACGGGCTGCGGCCGCTGCGCTACTGGGTGACCGACGACGACCTGATCGTGCTCGGCTCCGAGACCGGGCTGGTGGACGTGCCGCGCAGCGCCGTGGTCCGCACCGGCCGGGTCGCACCGGGGGAGATCTTCCTGCTCGACCTCGAGCGCGGGGAGATCCTCCCCAGCCAGGAGCTCACCCGCGCCCTCGCCACCGCGCACCCCTACCACACCTGGGTGCGGGAGCAGAAGGTCCCGCTCGCGGACCTGCCCGCGCGTGAGCACATCACCCACTCCCGCGCCTCCGTGGTGCGGCGCCAGCAGACCTTCGGCGTCACGGAGGAGGAGCTGCGCGTCCTGCTCGCCCCGATGGCGGCGAAGGGCGCCGAACCGCTCGGCGCGATGGGCACCGACACCCCCATCGCGGCGCTCTCGGACCGTCCCCGCCTCCTGTTCGACTACTTCACGCAGATGTTCGCGCAGGTCACCAACCCGCCGCTGGATTCCTTGCGGGAGGAGATCGTCACCTCCCTGGGCGTCACCATCGGCCGCTCCCGGAACCTGCTGGACGCCACCGCGCAGCATGCCCGCCAGCTCGCCCTGGACTTCCCGATCCTGGACAACGACGAGCTGGCGAAGATCGTCGCGATCGATGCGCACCCCGCCACCGCCGACTTCCGCACCGTGCGGCTGCGCGGCCTGTACCCGGTGGGCGGGGGCACCGCCGCGCTCGAGCAGCGGCTGCACGAGCTCTGCGAGGAGGCGGTCACCGCGATCGACGAGGGCGCCACCTTCCTGCTGCTGTCGGACCGTGACGCGAACCAGGTGCTCGCCCCGATCCCGTCCCTGCTGCTGACCAGCGCCATCCAGCACCACCTGGTGCGCACCGGCCGGCGCACCTCCGCCGCACTGCTGGTGGAGGCGGGGGACGTGCGGGAGGTGCACCACGCGGCCCTGCTGATCGGCTACGGCGCGAGCGCGATCAACCCCTATCTCGCGATGGAGAGCGTCGAGGAGCTCGTCGACCGCGGTGTGGTCAGCGACCTCACCGCCGAGCAGGCGGTCGCGAACCTCAACCGCGCACTCGGCAAGGGGGTCCTGAAGATCATGTCCAAGATGGGCATCGCGACCGTCGCCTCCTACCGCGGCGCCCAGACTTTCGAGGCCGTCGGCCTCGCCGACGAACTCGTGGAGGCCTGGTTCCCCGGCACCATCAGCCGCATCGGCGGGATCACGCTGGACGTCATCGCCGCGGAGAACGCGGCCCGCCACGCGCTGGCCTATCCGGTGGACGGACAGCGGCCCGCGCACCGCGCCCTCCCCGTCGGCGGCGAGTACCAGTGGCGCCGTGAGGGGGAGCCGCACCTGTTCACGCCCGAGGCGGTGTTCCGCCTCCAGCACTCCACCCGCACGCGGCAGTACGAGGAGTTCCGTCGCTTCACCGATGAGGTCGACGACCAGCACGAGCGCCTGATGACGCTGCGCGGGCTGCTGCGCCTGCGCACCGGCCGGCTCGAGCCGGTGCCGCTGGACGAGGTCGAACCGGTCGAGGCGATCACCCGGCGCTTCATGACCGGGGCCATGAGCTACGGCTCGATCTCGCAGGAGGCCCACGAGACCCTCGCGATCGCCATGAACCGCCTGGGCGGCATGTCCAACAGCGGCGAGGGCGGCGAGGACCCCGAGCGCCTGCGCGATCCGGAGCGACGCAGCGCGATCAAGCAGATCGCCTCCGGCCGCTTCGGGGTCACCAGTGAGTACCTCACCTTCGCCAGGGACATCCAGATCAAGATCGCCCAGGGCGCCAAGCCCGGGGAGGGCGGGCAGCTGCCTCCTCAGAAGGTCTATCCGTGGATCGCCCGCACCCGGCACTCCACCCCCGGGATCGGGCTGATCTCGCCCCCGCCGCACCACGACATCTACTCGATCGAGGACCTCGCCCAGCTGATCCACGACGCGAAGTCCGCGAACCCCGCGGCGCGCATCCACGTCAAGCTGGTCTCCCGCTTCGGCGTGGGCACGGTCGCCGCCGGCGTCTCCAAGGCACATGCGGACGTGGTCCTGATCTCCGGCCACGACGGCGGCACCGGCGCCAGCCCGCTGAACTCCCTCAAGCACGCCGGCACCCCCTGGGAGCTGGGCCTGGCCGAGACCCAGCAGACCCTGCTGCAGAACGGTCTGCGCGATCGGATCACGGTGCAGGTGGATGGACAGCTGAAGACGGGACGCGACGTCGTGATCGCCGCGCTGCTGGGCGCGGAGGAGTACGGCTTCGCCTCCGCGCCGCTGGTGGTCTCCGGCTGCGTGATGATGCGCGTCTGCCACCTGGACACCTGTCCCGTCGGCGTGGCCACCCAGAACCCCGAGCTGCGGGAGCGCTTCACCGGGAAGGCCGAGCACGTGGTGACCTTCTTCCGCTTCCTCGCCGAACAGGTCCGGGAGCAGCTGGCGGCGCTGGGGCTGCGCACCCTCGACGAGGCGATCGGCCGCGGCGACCTGCTGGCCCTGGCCGAGGGCGAGCGGGCCGCCACCGTGCTCGGCGCCGCCAAGCGCGAGGGCCTGGACCTCACCGCGATCCTCGCCCCGCCGCTCGTCCACGAGGGCGACTTCCGCCGTCGGCGGCGCGGGCAGGACCACCAGCTGGACCGCGCCGCCGACCATCCCTGGATCGCCGGTGCCCGGGAGGTGCTCGAGGGCACCGCCGGGTCGGTGCGCCTGCGGGACACCCTGCGCAACGTCCAGCGCAGCGCCGGCACCCTGCTCGGGCACGAGGTCACCCGCCGCACCGGCGGCCAGGGCCTGGCCGAGGACGCGATCGTGCTGGACCTGGAGGGCACCGGCGGCCAGTCCCTCGGCGCCTTCCTGCCGCGCGGGATCAGCATGCACCTGAGAGGGGATGCCAACGACTACGTCGGCAAGGGCCTCTCCGGCGGCATCGTCGCCGTCGGCCACGGCGCCGGGACCGCCCCGTCACTGACCTCCGCCCCGATCGCCGGGAACACCTGCGCCTACGGCGCGACCAGCGGCCGACTGCTGCTGGCCGGCGCCGCGGGGGAGCGGTTCGGGGTCCGCAACTCCGGGGCGACCCTGGTCGTCGAGGGGATCGGCGACCACGGCGCCGAGTACATGACCGGTGGCGCCGTGCTGGTGCTGGGGCCGACGGGCCGCAATCTCGGGGCCGGGATGAGCGGCGGCACCCTGTTCGTGCTCGATCTCGACCCCGCCCGCCTGAATCCCGCCGATGCCCCCGGCTTCGCGGTGACACCGGTGCGGGACGAGCACCGCGGGTTCGTGCTCGAGACGGTGGCCGACCATGTCGCGCGCACGGGCTCCGACCGGGCGGCCGCGCTGCTCGCGGACGAGGAGGAGCTGCTGGAGCGGCTGACCGAGATCGCCCCGCGCGCCTTCCTCACCATCACCGCCCTCCGCGAGGACGCGGCGGCCCGGGGCGAGGACCCCGATGCGAACCACGTCTGGAACGAGATCATGGAGGCCACCCATGGCTGATCCCCGAGGATTCCTGCGCGAGCGCGACCGGGAGCTGCCCGCCCGGCGCCCGGTCCCGCTGCGCCTGATGGACTGGCGGGAGGTCTACGAGGCCAGGGAGCACGGCGCCCTGGACGTCGTCTCCCGGCAGGCGGGACGCTGCATGAACTGCGGCATCCCCTTCTGCCATCAGGGCTGCCCGCTGGGCAACCTGATCCCGGAGTGGAACGACCTGGTCTACCGCGAGGACTGGCGGGAGGCGAGCGAGCGCCTGCACGCGACCAACAACTTCCCGGAGTTCACCGGCCGCGCCTGCCCGGCGCCCTGCGAGTCCAGCTGCGTGCTGGGGATCAACCAGCCCCCGGTGACGATCAAGAACGTCGAGGTCTCCATCATCGACCGGGCCTTCGCGGAGGGCTGGGTGCAGCCTGTCGAGCCCACGCGGCAGACGGGCCGCTCGGTGGCCGTGGTCGGCTCCGGACCGGCCGGGCTCGCCGCCGCCCAGCAGCTGACCCGTGCCGGGCACTCCGTGGTGGTCCTCGAGCGCGAGGACCGGATCGGCGGACTGCTGCGCTACGGGATCCCCGAGTTCAAGCTCGAGAAGCGCCATCTCGAGCGGCGGCTGGGGCAGATGCGCGCCGAGGGCACCCGCTTCCGCACCGGGGTCGAGGTGGGAGGGACGGGGGAGGGCTCGCTGAGCGTCCCGGAGCTGCGCTCCCGCTTCGACGCGGTGGTGCTCGCCACCGGAGCGAGCGTGCCGCGCGAGCTGGCGGTGCCCGGCCGTGAGGCCGGCGGGATCCATGCCGCGATGGACTACCTCACCCAGGCGAACCGCCTGGTCGAGGGCGACCGGGTCGAGGACCCGCTCACCGCGGAGGGGAAGGACGTGGTGATCATCGGTGGCGGGGACACCGGCGCCGACTGCCTGGGCACCGCGCTGCGCCAGGGCGCCCGCTCGGTGACCACCCTCGCGATCGGCACCCAGCCACCGGCAGAGCGCGACGAGAGCCAGCCCTGGCCCACGCATCCCGTGCTGTTCGAGGTCTCCGCCGCCCACGAGGAGGGCGGGGAGCGCTCCTACCTCGCCTCGACCACCGGCTTCCGGGTCGACGCAGACGGCTCCGTGAGCGGGCTCGTCGTGGCCCGCACCCGGTACCAGGACGGGTCCCGCGTGCCCACCCCCGGCACCGAGACCGTGCTGCCCGCCACCCTGGTGCTGCTCGCCCTGGGCTTCACCGCGGCCCGCAGAGAGGGCCTGCTGGAGGAGCTGGGAGTGGACATCACCTCACGCGGCAACATCGTGCACGATGCTGACTGGTCCACGACCGTGCCCGGGGTCTTCACCGCCGGGGACTGCGCCCGAGGCCAGAGCCTCATCGTGTGGGCGATCGCCGAGGGGCGCTCCTGCGCCGCGGCGGTCGATGCCCAGCTGATGGGGAGCTCTTCGCTGCCGCGCCCCGTGGACCCCGGAGAGAAGCCCGTCACAATGTGAAAGACTAGGGCTCAGAACACGCGATGCCGCGGCCCTCCTGCGGCGCACTCGCGCTGTTCCGGGAGGGAACGCGGCCCTCACACGAACTACAGATGGGTTGACATGCGCAAAGCGAAGATCGTCTGCACACTCGGTCCCGCGACCGGTACCTACGAGCAGATCCGCACCCTGATCGAAGCCGGGATGAACGTCGCCCGGATGAACTTCAGCCACGGCACGCACGACGATCACTCGCAGGTGTACGCGAACATCCGTCGCGCCGCCGAGGACCTCGGGAAGAACGTCGCCGTGCTGGTGGACCTCCAGGGCCCGAAGATCCGCCTGGGCAAGTTCTCCGACGGACCGCATCAGCTCGAGGTCGGTGAGACCCTCACCATCACCACCGACGACATCGAGGGCACCCGCGAGCGCGTCTCCACCACCTTCAAGGGCCTGCCGGGCGACTGCCGCCCCGGTGACGTCCTGCTCATCGACGACGGCAAGGTCTCCGTGCGCGTCACCGAGGTCACCGACACCGAGGTCGTCACCGTCGTCGAGGTCCCCGGGCCGGTCTCGAACAACAAGGGCATCAACCTGCCGGGCGTGGCCGTGTCCGTTCCCGCGATGAGCGAGAAGGACGTGGCGGATCTCCGCTTCGGTCTGGGCCTCGGCGCGGATCTGGTGGCGCTGTCCTTCGTCCGCGATGCCCACGACATGGACGACGTCCTGCGGATCATGCAGGAGGAGAACCGTCGGGTGCCGGTGATCGCCAAGATCGAGAAGCCGCAGGCGGTGCGGGCGCTGCGCTCGATCGTCGGCGCCTTCGACGGCATCATGGTCGCCCGTGGCGACCTGGGTGTCGAGCTGCCGCTGGAGCAGGTCCCGCTGGTGCAGAAGCGCGCCATCGAGCTGGCCCGCCGCAATGCGAAGCCCGTGATCGTCGCCACCCAGGTGCTCGAGTCGATGATCGAGAGCCCGCGGCCCACCCGCGCCGAGGCCTCGGACTGCGCCAACGCGATCCTCGACGGCGCCGACGCGGTCATGCTCTCCGGAGAGACCAGCGTGGGCAAGTACCCCTTCGAGGCCGTGCGCACCATGGCCCGGATCATCATCAACACCGAGGAGAACGGCGCGGACCGCATCCTCCCGCTGGGCACCATCCCGCACACCCGCGGCGGTGCGATCACCCGCGCGGCCGCCGAGATCGGCGACCAGCTCTCCGCCCAGTACCTGGTGACCTTCACCGAGTCCGGGGACACCGCTCGCCGCCTGTCCCGCCTGCGTCCCAGCATCCCGCTGCTGGCACTGACCCCGTATCCCGAGGTCGCCCGCCAGCTGTCGATGACCTGGGGCATCGAGGCGCATCTGGTCCCGATGCAGAAGGATTCCGATGCGATGGTCGGCAAGGTCGACGATCTGCTGCGCGAGGAGAAGGGCCTGCAGAAGAACGATCTGGTCATCGTCGCCGCCGGTTCCCCTCCCGGCGTGCACGGCTCCACCAACACGCTGCGCGTGCACCGCATCGGTGACCTCGACGGCACCGAATCCGCCCGGATCGAAGCGGACCGCATCGCCTCCGGCGTGCACAGCTGAGAGATAGGACGTTCCGCGTTGGCGGCGGCCGGCAGCCCCTGGGCCGCCGGCCGCCGCTCTCGTGGGACGAGGTGCCGGACAGCGGGGACCGACCCGTTGCCCTCCTGCGCGTGAGCCTGCAGCCCCTGCTCACCACCTGCTCGCGGTGCGGGTCACGGGCGGGAGCGCGGTGGTGGCAGGGAGTGCTCACCGGCCGACCCGGACCGGTTCTCGGTCCGGGGCCGGCCTCGGTGGAGTCAGGGGGTCGGCGGTTCCTCGGCGAGTCCGAACTCGCGGACCTGAACCCACTTCCCGCCGGGATTGGGTCCGGTCACGCGAAGGCGGCCGTACCGCGCCTCGACAGGCTCGTCCAGGGTCACCTCCACGACCGGCTCACCGGTGGTGGCACCGACCTCGTTCCAGCTGTCGCCGTCGGCAGAGAGCTCGAGCGCTCCGTGATAGATCTGATCGCCGGCAGCGGTGTCGCCGCGGGCCATCTGCACGCGCACGAATCCGATCGGGTGGCTCTGCTCGAGCTCGACGCGGATCTCGTCGCCGACCTGTGGGGCCCGGGAGGACCAGTAGAAGGTGGACAGGTCGCCGTCGACCATCCGCTCCGGGAGGTAGTCGCCATAGGTGCCGATGGTGGTGCTGGCCGTGCCGGGCAGACCGCGGAAAGGCAGCGAGGGGTCGTTCGGCAGGACGGCGCGCAGCTCCTCCCAGGCCCGGGAGGCGAAGGTCTCGAACCGTCCATCGCCGACGGAGGGGACGATCTGGTCCTCCCGATACACACCGTCTTCTCGCTGGTCCGGGACGGTCGCCTTCCCCGCCTCCGCGATGTGGTCGCCCACGCGGGCGGCGGCCGCCGAGGCGTCCTTCAAACGGTCCTCCGCGAGCGCGATCAGCATCTCGACCTGGGCGAGCAGTCCGTCGGCCCAGTGCCCCGCGGCGATGATCCACGGTCGGGTGTCCTGGTGGAACTGGGCGTACGCCATCGAGGCCAGGACGCCGTCCAGAGCGGTGATGGCCGCCAGGCGGTCCTGGAGGTCCTGTCCGCTCGGTGCGCCGGCCTCGTACGCCGTCCAGAAGTCCTCGATGTCTGCTCCGAGCTCGGGGGCCGACGGGGACCCCGCCCGATAGGGCCAGTTCTGGTTGAGATCCGCGAAGACCCGTAGAGCGGCCCGGACCTCCTCGTCCGCGCCTGCGAGCTCGTCGAGCACGGCCTCCCAGGACTCCCACGGGTCGTAGGCGGGCGGGTTCCAGCAGTAGTCGCCGTAGTTCGACAGGGAGATCAGCGAGGCGTAGGGCTCGATCATGGGATTGGCGGTGAAGCCGGCCAGCAGCTCGTGCAGGGAGTCGTCACGGCCCTCGAGGGGGTTGAGGAACAGGCGGTCGCGGCGGCCGTCGTTCACGGGGAAGTTGTCCCAGATGAACAGATGCTCGGTGTGGTAGCTCGCGACCGCGCGGGCGACGGATTCCTCGGTGATCGACGGGGAGAACACGCCCTCACCGGTCCACTGGATGCGGATGTCGGGATCGGCGCCGGTGCCGAAGGCGGTCTTGTACGCGCTGGGTCCGGAGCCGGCGTAGTGCGTGGGGACGGTCTGCAGAGGGACCAGTCCGTTCGCGTCCACGTACTCGCTCTGGACTCGATTCAGGTAGTGCACCTGGGCCGCGGCGAGGGAGCCGAACTGGGCGGCGTCCTCCTCGCCGAGATCGGTGGGGATGTCGTCGAGGGCGATGTAGAAGCTGGTCACGCCGAGCTCGCGCAGCTGATCGAACTTGGTCACGGTGGCCTCGAAGTCCGCGTCGCTGCCGTAGGTGATGTCATTGCCGGGGGAGAGGGCATAGGTGAAGGCCACGTGGTGGGCGTTCGCGGTCTTCACGAGCTCCGCGAGACGGTCCAGCTCCTCGCCCTCGTAGAGCTCGCGCCACTTCGAGCGCAGCAGCAGATCGTCCTTCGGGGTGTAGATATAGGTGTTGAGCTTGTGGGCGCCGTAGAAGGCGAAGTGGTCCAATCGCGCTTGATGCGACCAGGGGATGCCGTAGAACCCCTCGATGGCCCCGCGGATCTCCATCAGCGGCTCGTCGCGCACCTGCACGGCGGGGATCGTCGAGCTGCCGGCCAGGAGCTGGCGCAGGGTCTGGACGGCGTAGTACGTGCCCCGGGCGTCCCGGCCGGCGAGCACGGCCACGGGACCGCGGTCGCGGCCGGTGGCCAGGACGTACCCGTCGGGCGCGAGATCGCCCGGACCCTCGACGCCGAGGCCGGCGAGAGCGGGGGCCACCGTCGGGTTGTCCTCCGTGGTGCCGAGGTGGATCCGAGGGCCGTCGGCGGTGGTGCTCTCGTCGGTCGCCAGGACGACCTCGATGGGCCCGCCGGGACGCTCGAGCAGAGCCTCCAGGGCGGCCAGCGCGGCGGGGTCGGTGTCCGGGCCGACGATGATCGAGACCTTCCCACCGAGATTCATGCCGTGCTCACTCGGTGCCATCGCGCTCGGTCGTGGGCGGACGACAGGCAGCTCTCCGCCGTCCGGGGACGCGAGAGCCGCAGCGCCGGGCAGGGCCGCGACGCCGCCCAGAGCGAGGCCGAGGCCGAGAACGCCGCGGCGCGACAGCATGGCCGCGCCGGGGAGTCGTGAGCAGTCGAAGGAGGAGGAGGGCGTCGACGATGTGTATCGATTCACGTTGTCGCCTTTCTGGGTCCGTGTGCGCTGGGTGGCGCTCGCGGGATGGGTGGTGTGTCCTGCGCCACGGTGGAGTGACGTGCGGCACGTTCGCCGGTCCACGGTAGCAGGGTGCCCCAGATTCTGAAGGGGTATTGCGGAATGAATCTGCGCGACGGGTCCGCAGTCCCGGGACGTCGCGCAGCAGTCCTTCGGTGAGAAGGGCGATGCGGCAGCGGGCGAGGACGTCGAGGCCGCGGGAGCGGCGTCCTCGGCCCATTCATCGGTCTGCTCGGCCAGCCGACCGATGAGATCTCGAGGCTGGTCAGTGCCCGTCTCGGGCCATACGCTGGGACCAGCAGTTCGTCACCGGAATACTCATTCTCGATGGACGGAGGATCATGCTCAGCACGGACAGCATCGAAGGCACCAACATCGTCACCGCGGACTACAGCGGCTCGGTGGCGACCGAGGAGATGGAGCGTCTGCGCTCCGAGACCAAGAAGGTCATCGACCGCGACGGCAGTGTCAGGCTGCTCATCGAGTACGGCGACATCGAGCCCGGTCGCATCGAGCCGAAGGCGTGGATCGAGGACTTCAAGATGGCAGGTGTTCTCGACGACGTCGAGAAGCTGGCGGTGGTCACCGACGCCTCCTGGATCCAGACCGGCTCCGGGCTCTTCGGCAACCTGATGTCCGGCGAGGTCCGGACGTTCGACGCCGGCGAACGCGACGAGGCATTGGTCTGGCTGCGCGGTTGACCGCCGCGCTGCTCTGACATCCTGTGCTGCTCGTCGTCGTCGGTGGCTCGGGAGCCGGTCCGAAGAACGCACCGATCCGGCACACGCAGCCCGATCAACTCTCGACGACCTGCGGGCAAGCCCCACAGCAGCCGCTCGACTCGGCGCGTGGTGATCGAGCGGACCGAGTGCACCAGAAGTGCTGTGCTCAGCCGGGATCGGAAGTCCGGCGCCCCATCACCCGGTGGCACCACCGCGAACAGCTCGGGCTCGCAGCGACGGATCCGCGCGCTGCAGGCCCCGCCGGGCTGCTGGCTCAGTGGCGGGTACCTCGTGAAGAGCTAGTGGGGCTGATCGAAGCGGGCCTCTACGCTCGCGAAGTCCACAGAGAAGCAGAGCGTGGGGTAGTCCTCGTCAAACACGGCCGCGATCACGGGCGCGCAGCGGTAGTCGTGCCGGACTGTGATGGCGGCATCGCCAGGGAGGTCGGCAAGCAGGACGCGCAGTTCGTCGACGGTCATGGGGACATCACCTTCGCAGTGGGGGGAGGAAGACCCGGTCGGGCCCGGGCCGAATGGACAGGCCGTCGAGATCGCAGGGTAGGCAGCTTCTTGCCAGGTTCTCATCCGTCAACGGGCGGTTTCTGTCAGCCACCTCTGGTCGAGCTCGAGCACGTGCACCAGCGTGCCTGCGGACCTCGCGGGTCGGCCATGGCAGCTCATCCTCCTCATGTCCTGGTGTCTCCGAGAACAGAGCGCGCGCGGGTCCACGACCCGCTGGGACGCCTGGTGACGTGGGAAGTCCCACCGTCGATGGAGGCGCGGACAGCCTCTCGGGCGTAGCGCTCATCACGCGCTGGGGGAGGGGCGAGGACCGGCGGAGAGGCCGCCTGCGATTCTTCGCCGAGCTGGCGCCTGAGAGGGGCGGTCTGCCCGGGCCGGCCCGGGCGTGCCGGAAGAAGCATGTGCTCGAACCGTGCTCAGAACGGCCCGTCCTGCGTCGTCCTACGAGCATCATCGCTGGTCACGCTGCATGCAAAGGGGTGCCGGGTGCGGGACTCGAACCCGCACGCCCTCACGGACAGCGCATTTTGAGTGCGCCGCGTCTACCATTCCGCCAACCCGGCTCACCCCCCGTGCAGGAGGGCTGGATTAGGATACCGCTGATGACCACCGGCCTTGACCCTGGAGGTGCTGTGCACCGATGGAGAGGCCCTTCTCGAGACACAGGGCGACATGACTGACGACACGACTTCCCTCCCCGACGACGCCCAGGACGATGCCCCGCCGCAGGCGGACGCACCGCGCCGCACCGCCGTGGTGGCCGAGGACGAGAGCCTCATCCGGATGGACATCGTCGAGACGCTGACCGAGGCGGGCTTCGACGTGATCGCGGCCGTCGGCGACGGCGAGAGCGCCGTGGCCAAGGCCCGCGATCTGCGCCCCGACATCGTGGTGATGGACGTCAAGATGCCGCAGATGGACGGTGTCACCGCCGCCGAGCGGATCGGGGAGGACAATCTCGCGCCCGTGGTGATGCTCACCGCCTTCTCGCAGGCCGAGCTGGTCGAGCGGGCCCGGGACGCCGGCGCGATGGCCTACGTCGTCAAGCCCTTCACCCCGGCGGACCTGCTGCCGGCGATCGAGATCGCCATCTCCCGCTTTCAGCAGATCACCCAGCTGGAGTCCGAGATCGCTGATCTGGGGGAGCGGTTCGAGACCCGCAAGCGCGTGGATCGGGCCAAGGGGCTGCTGCAGACCAACATGGGGCTGAGCGAGCCGGAGGCGTTCCGCTGGATCCAGAAGACGTCGATGGATCGTCGTCTGACCATGCGGGAGGTCGCTGACGCGGTGGTGGACCAGCTGGGCGGCCCGAAGGACTGAGAGGGGACCGTCCGGACCCGGGGTGGGCCGGGCGGAGAGGGGGACTGCACGACGATGGCGATCACACGACGCGCCCTGGTGCGCGGTCTCGGGGCCGGGATCCTCGGCGCCGGCGCGCTGACCGGCTGCGGGCGGGGCCGGGGGGCCGGACCGACGCAGCCTCCTCCCACCGCCCAGGCGCTTGAGGAGCCCGACACCCCGCTGGCGATCGGACAGATCGGTGCGACCTACGGCCGGATGGCCGCCTTCGAGGAGGCGATCTCCGTCTCCCTCGAGGAGGCGCGGATCGACGTCAACGCTCGCTGGGACGGCCTGTTCGGTCACGAGGTCACCCTCCTCGACCGCCACGTGATGCAGGAGCCCGGGGAAGATCTCACCGGGGTCATCGAGGAGCTGGCCGGCGCGGGCGCGACCTGCCTGATCACCTCGATCGACGAGGAGTCGCTGATCGCGGCGATGCCCGCCATCGTCGAGGCGGGCCTGGCGGTGATCGACGTGTTCACCTCGGGCATGAGCGTGCGCGCCGCAGAGGTGCAGACCGCGAACCTGCTGATGCGGCTGGCTCCCGATGACCGGATCCTCGCCGCGCAGTACAGCCAGATCGCGCTGGGCACCGATTCCGCCGACGGCGGGACCCCGGGAACGGTCGCCTTCCTCTCCGAGGACACCGCCCAGGGACGCAGCCTGCTCCAGGAGCTGGAGCTCTACCTCAACCCGCGCAGCGGGCGGATCGTGTCCGAGCAGTTCTACCCGGTGGGAGACCTCGGCGACATCGGTGCCCGGGTGAAGGCCGTGCTGAAGGAGCCACCGGCGCTGCTGGTGCTCAACGGCGGTCAGGAATCGGCGCCCTTCCTCTCCGCGCTGTACGCCGCCACCCTGGATGAGGACGGCCGCCCCACGATCCAGATCCCCGCGCGCCTCTCCCCGGCCGCGACGGTCGACTACTCACAGCTGCCGGTCGCCGAGGAGCTGCTCCCGGAATGCCTGACCTCCGCCACCGGGTACCAGCCCGGGGGCGAGATCACCGATGAGCACGAAGCGATGATGCTCAACCGCAGCAGTGACTTCCTGCGCACGGGCTTCGCCTACTCCCAGCAGGGGTACGACGCGTTCACCATGGCCTGCCTGGCCGCACAGCACGCACTGTCGGTGACCGGCACGGCACTGGCCGCGGCGGTCCCGGCGATCCTCACCGGCTCCGAGGCCTGCACCGACTACGAGACCTGCCGGCGGGTGATGCGGACGGCCCTCGAGACCCAGGACCGCGCGACCGTGGCCTACGAGGGACGGATGGGGAAGCTCGAACTGGGACCCCTCTCCGACGCCCGGATCGGGGAGCTGCGCGAGTACTCCTGGTCTGCGGCGCACGCGCTGGAGGGCGGCGCGGCGACGAGCTTCGAAGCCGCCGGATGATCCGCAGCGTGGCCCGGCGCCGCCGATGAGCGGACGTCAGCGCGGCGGCAGCAGCTGGGTCGCGACGCTCACGGTGCTCAGCAGTCCTCCCTGCTCGTCGTGGACATCGACCTGATAATTGGCCACCTGACGTCCCAGATGCAGCGGCGTGCAGGAGGCGAGGACCCTGCCGCTGCGGGCCGAGCGGTGGTGCAGGGCCGAGACCGACGTCCCCACCGCCTGCGCCCCGTCGCCGTGGGCCGCACGGGCCTGCAGGAGTGCGGCGAAGGAGGCGATGGACTCCGCCAGCGCGATGGTCGCACCGCCGTGCAGGAGCCCGGCCGGCTGGGTGTTGCCCTGCACGGGCATCGTCGCCGTGCCGCCGCCCGCGTCCAGGGTGAGCAGCTCGATCCCGCAGCGCTCCAGGAGCGTCCCCTGCAGCAGCGGGGCGAAGTGCTCGCGCAGCTCGTCGCTGACCGGCGGCGCGCTGGGGGCACCGCCCGGGACGGACGCGGCCGGTGAGGGATCGGGGGTGCGCAGGGAGTCGCTCATGCCCCGAGCGTGCCACAGCCGAGCAGGCCGCGAGCGCCTCAGCGACGTGGGAGACTGCTCCCCATGAGTGCGAGTGACACCGACGACCAGCGCATCCTTCTCATCGACGGGCACGCGATGGCCTTCCGGGCCTTCTTCGCCCTGCCCGCCGATGGCTTCAGCGACGGCCGCGGCCAGGCGACCAACGCGGTGTACGGCTTCGCCCGGATGATCATCAACGTGGTCGCCTCCGAGCGCCCCACTCATGTGGCGGTCGCCTTCGACCTGCCCGGCGGCACCTTCCGCGACCGCATCTACGACCAGTACAAGGGCGGCCGCGACGAGACCCCACCGGCCTTCCACGGCCAGATCGACCTGATCATGCAGGTCCTCGACGCGCTCGGGGTGCGGTGGCTGACCTACGAGGACTACGAGGCCGACGACATCATCGCCACCCTCGCCGCCCGCGCCGAGGAGGCGGGCGATGAGGCGCTGATCGTCTCCAGCGACCGTGACGCGATCCAGCTGATCGGGGAGAAGGTCACCCTGCTGCAGCCCATCAAGGGCGTCACCGAGATGCGTCGGATGACCCCGGACGCGGTGGAGGAGAAGTACGGCATCCGGCCTGAGCGCTATCCCGATCTCGCGGCCCTGGTGGGCGAGGCCGCGGACAACCTCCCGGGCGTGCCCGGCGTCGGCCCGAAGACCGCCGCGAAGTGGATCGTCCAGTACGGCGACCTGCCCGGCGTGATCGCCCACGCCGAGGAGATCACGGGCAAGGCGGGCCAGTCCCTGCGCGATCATCTCGCGGACGTCGAGCGCAACCGGCTGATGAACGCCGCCTTCACCACCCTGGACCTCCCCACCGACGCGGAGCACTACGCCCTGGGCAGGGGAGACCGCGCCCGCGTGCTCGAGGTGTTCGACGACCTCGCCTTCGGTGACACCATCCGTCGTGACCTCCCGGCCGTTCTGCTGGGCGAGGGGGCGGACGAGGAGGCCGCCGAGGAGGCGGCGCAGGCCGCAGAGGTCCTGGACGTCCAGGACGCCGCCACGCTGCAGCAGCTGCTGGACACCGGCGGCGACGTGCTCGCCCTCGACGCCGTGGAGGACGTCCGCGGCGGGGCCCTGGTCGGCCTCGCGACCCCCACCGTGGCAGGGGCGATCCAGCTGGGACGACTGGACCCCGAGGCCACCGACCTGCTCGCCGCCGCCCTCGCCGCCGCCACCGAGATCCGGGTCGCGGATGCCCCGGCGGTCCGCGCCTGGCTGGAGCTGAACGGGTACCGGCTGGGGGAGCGAGCGCGTGACCTCTCGCTGGAGTCCTTCGTGCTGCGCCCCGGTGCGCGCAGCTACGACGCCGAGGCGCTCGCGACCGATCTGGGCGGCGCGAGCTTCGAGCCGAAGCCCCGCAAGCCCGCGGAGTCGACCCTGAAGAAGGAGACCCCGGAGGTGCGGGCCGAGCACGTCGCCCGCGCCGGGGCCCGCCTGGCGGCCGCGGCCGCGGCGCTGCACCCCGCGGCCGAGGAGCTCACCGCCCGCACCGCCGGCGAGCCATGGGCCCGCAGCATCCTCGACGACCTCGAACAGCCCCTGCAGACCGTGCTCGAGACGATGCACGAGCGCGGCATCGCGATCGACCAGGAGGCGCTGGGGACCCTGCGGGACGAGTTCGAGGGCTTCGTGGCGCAGGCCAAGCGCGAGGCCGGGCAGATCGTCGGGGAAGAGGTCAACCTCGCCTCGCCCAAGCAGCTCCAGGTGGTGCTGTTCGAGACCCTCGGTCTGCCCACCACGCGCAAGATCTCCTCGGGCCACTCCACCGACGCCGAGTCCCTCACCGATCTGCTGGAGTCGCTCGACCCCGACTCCGCCGGGCACCGCTTCCTGTCCTGGCTGCTGCGCTTCCGCGAGATGAGCAAGCTGACCGGGTACCTGGTGGGGCTGGACAAGGTGGTCGATGCCGGCTCCCGCGTGCACACCACCTTCCAGCAGACCGCCGCGGCGACCGGTCGTCTCGCCTCCACCGAGCCGAACCTGCAGAACATCCCCGTGCGCACCGCCGAGGGCCAGCGGATCCGGGACGTGTTCGTCGCCGGGGAGGGCTTCGAGACGCTGCTGACCGCGGACTACTCGCAGATCGAGATGCGCATCATGGCGCACCTGTCCGAGGACACCGGCCTGATCGAGGCCTTCCGCTCGGGGGAGGACCTGCACAACTTCGTCGCCTCCCGCGTGTTCGGGGTGAGCCCCGACGCGGTGGACCCGGCGATGCGCTCGAAGACCAAGGCCGTCAGCTACGGCCTGGCCTACGGCCTGTCCGCCTTCGGCCTCTCTCGGCAGCTGCGGATCTCCCGGGCCGAGGCGTCCGCGCTGCGGGACGGCTACTTCGAGCGGTTCGGCGGGGTGCGCGACTATCTCCACCACAGCGTGGAGACCGCCCGGGGCACCGGATATACCGAGACGCTGCTGGGTCGCCGGCGCTACCTCCCGGATCTCACCTCCGACAACCGTCAGCGCCGTGAGAACGCCGAGCGGGTCGCGCTGAACTCCCCGATCCAGGGCAGCGCGGCGGACATCATCAAGCTCGCGATGCTCGCCGTCGAGCGCCGGATGCGGGAGGCGGAGCTCTCCTCCCGGATGCTGCTGCAGGTCCACGACGAGCTCGTGGTCGAGGTCGCGCCGGGGGAGCTGGACCGGGTGCGAGCCCTCGTCGAGGACGGCATGGACTCGGCCTACGAGCTGTCCGTCCCGCTCGAGGTCGGTGTCGGCATCGGCCGCACCTGGCGTGAGGCCGCGCACTGAGCGGACGCCCCGGGCGGAGCCGGAGCGGCGGGCAGGGCCCGACAGGACGGAAGTCACATCGGGGGCGCCGTCGGTCGATGCCCTGGTCCTCGCGGATCTGCGGCCGGGCTGTTAGGCTTTCCGAGGTCTGTGCGCGAGCCGACGCCGCCGTGGTCACCACGTCGAGCGCCGCCCGGGCACCGACCGGCCCTCCGCGGAGGGCCGGCACGTCCATCGACCCTACTCATTTCCTGTCCCGACGGAGTCCTTACCTACATGACCGACACCACGACCCCCCAGATCGCCATCAATGACATCGGCGGCGCCGACGAACTCATGGCCGCCATCGATGCCACCATCAAGTACTTCAACGATGGCGACATCGTCGAGGGCACTGTGGTGAAGGTCGATCACGACGAGGTCCTCCTGGACATCGGCTACAAGACCGAGGGCGTCATCCCCTCGCGCGAGCTGTCCATCAAGCACGACGTCGACCCCGGTGAGGTCGTCGAGGTCGGCGACGAGATCGAGGCCCTGGTCCTCCAGAAGGAGGACAAGGAAGGCCGTCTGATCCTGTCCAAGAAGCGCGCCCAGTACGAGCGCGCCTGGGGCACGATCGAGCAGATCAAGGAAGACGAGGGCGTCGTCACCGGCCGCGTCATCGAGGTCGTCAAGGGCGGTCTCATCGTCGACATCGGCCTGCGCGGCTTCCTGCCCGCCTCCCTCGTGGAGATGCGTCGCGTCCGCGACCTGCAGCCGTACGTCGGCCAGGAGATCGAGGCGAAGATCATCGAGCTCGACAAGAACCGCAACAACGTGGTCCTGTCGCGTCGCGCCTACCTCGAGGAGACCCAGTCGGCGGTCCGTTCGGACTTCCTGCAGACCCTGCAGAAGGGCCAGGTCCGCGAGGGCGCCGTGTCCTCCATCGTCAACTTCGGCGCGTTCGTCGATCTCGGCGGTGTCGACGGCCTGGTGCACGTCTCCGAGCTGTCCTGGAAGCACATCGATCACCCCTCCGAGGTCGTCGAGGTGGGCCAGAAGGTCAAGGTCGAGGTCCTGGACGTCGACATGGACCGCGAGCGCGTCTCCCTGTCGCTGAAGGCGACCCAGGAGGACCCGTGGCAGCTCTTCGCCCGCACCCACGCCATCGGCGAGGTCGTCCCGGGCAAGGTCACCAAGCTGGTCCCCTTCGGCGCGTTCGTGCGTGTCGAGGACGGCATCGAGGGCCTCGTGCACATCTCCGAGCTGGCTCAGCGCCACGTGGATCTGCCCGAGCAGGTCGTCACGGTCGACCAGGACGTCTTCGTCAAGGTCATCGACATCGATCTCGAGCGTCGCCGGATCTCCCTCTCGCTCAAGCAGGCCAACGAGGGCGTCGACCCCGAGGGTGACGACACCACCTTCGATCCCGCGCTCTACGGCATGGCCGCGGAGTACGACGCCAACGGCGAGTACAAGTACCCCGAGGGCTTCGACCCGGAGACCAACGAGTGGCTCGAGGGCTACGAGACCCAGCGCGAGGAGTGGGAGGGCCAGTACGCGGCCGCCTACGAGCGCTGGACCGCGCACAAGGCTCAGGTCATCGAGGCCATCAAGGCCGACGAGGAGTCCGCGAACGCTCCGGCCGCCGCGTCCACGAGCTCGTCCTCCTCGGAGCCCGCCGCCCCCGCCGCGGCGCAGTCCTCCTACCAGTCGAGCTCCTCGGACGAGGGCACCCTGGCCTCCGACGAGGCCCTGGCCGCCCTGCGCGCCAAGCTCACCGGCAACTGATCCTCGGATCCTTCCGAGGAACGGCCCGGTCCCCGCATCGCGCGGGGGCCGGGCCGTTCCCGTCGGCGGACCGTGAACGGGCTGGGCGGCGGCGCGGCGGAGACGGCACACTGGTGCCATGACCACGACTCTCGATGACCACCCGATCCACTCCTGGCTCACCGACATGGACGGAGTGCTGGTCCATGAAGAGGCCGCGCTGCCCGGTGCCGCCGAGTTCATCGCCGCCCTGCAGCGGTTCGGGCGTCCGTTCCTGGTGCTGACCAACAATTCGATCTTCACCCCGCGGGATCTGCGGGCCCGGCTGTCCCGCAGCGGGATCGATATCCCGGAGCAGTCCATCTGGACCAGTGCGCTGGCCACCGCACGCTTCCTGGCCGAGCAGCAGCCCGGCGCCGCCGCCTACGTCATCGGGGAGGCAGGGCTCACCAGCGCGATGCACGAGGAGGGCTTCATCCTCGCGGACTCCGACGTGGAGTTCGTGGTGCTGGGGGAGACCCGCACCTACTCCTTCGAGGCGATCACCCGGGCGATCCGTCTGATCACCGGCGGCGCGAAGTTCATCGCCACCAACCCGGACGTCTCCGGCCCCAGCGCCGGAGGTCCGCTGCCGGCGACAGGAGCGGTCGCGGCCATGATCACGGCCGCCACCGGGATCCAGCCCTACTACATCGGCAAGCCCAATCCGCTGATGATGCGCACCGCGCTGAACCGGATCGGTGCCCATTCGGAGACCTCGATCATGATCGGCGACCGGATGGACACCGATGTGAAGTCCGGGCTCGAGGCCGGGATGCGGTCCGTGCTGGTGCTGACCGGCTCCACCCGTCAGGAGGAGATCACGCAGTACCCGTACCGGCCCACGGCGGTGCTGGACGGCATCGCCGACGTGGTCCCGCTGGTCGAGCAGCTCACCCCGGTGCCGTCCGTGGAGCTGGACGAGGACTGAGTTGCCGGCCCTGGACGCCGGGGCGGGGAGGCTGCGCCGCATGAGAGACTCGAGGCCATGTTGCGCTGGCTCACGGCCGGGGAATCCCATGGCCCCTCCCTCATCTCCCTGCTCGACGGCGTCCCGGCCGGTATCGAGCTGACCAGTGACGATCTGAAGGCGGCGCTGGCACGGCGCCGGCTCGGGCACGGCCGCGGCAGTCGGCAGAAGTTCGAGCAGGACGTGCTGACGGTCCACGGCGGGCTCCGCCACGGCCGCACCCTCGGCTCGCCGCTGGCGATCGAGGTCGCGAACTCGGAGTGGCCGAAGTGGGAGAAGGTGATGAGCGCCGATCCGGTCCCGCGTGAGGACCTGCTGGTCGATGCCGGCACCGGCGACGAGCGCGAGATCGCCCGCAACCGGGCCCTCTCCCGTCCCCGTCCCGGACACGCCGACCTCTCGGGGATGCTGAAGTACGGCTTCGACGAGGCCCGGCCGATCCTCGAGCGCGCCAGCGCTCGGGAGACCGCCGCTCGGGTCGTCGCCGGCCGGGTCGCCGCGGCCCTGCTCGAGCAGGCCGCCGGCATCCGGCTGGTCGCGCACACGCTGCAGGTCGGCGCGGTGCGGGTGCCCGAGGATGCGGACCTGCCCACCCCGGAGGACCTCGAGGCGCTGGACGCCGATCCGCTGCGCTGCTTCCACCGGGAGACCTCCGCCGCGATGGTCGCGGAGGTCGACGCCGCCAAGGCCGACGGCGACACCCTCGGCGGCGTGGTCGAGGTCCTCGCCTACGGCGCCCCCGTCGGCCTCGGCTCCCACATCCAGTGGGACCGCCGTCTGGACGGCCGGCTCGCCCAGGCGATCATGTCCATCCAGGCGATGAAGGCCGTCGAGATCGGGGACGGCTTCGCCACCGCCGGTCGCCGCGGCTCCGCCGCCCACGACGAGATCCTCGCCATCGACGAGTCCCGGACCGGGCCCGGGCCCGGCTCTCCCTCCTCGGGGAGCTACCCGCGCGTGACCAACCGCGCCGGCGGGATCGAGGGCGGCATGACCAACGGCCAGGTCATCCGGGTGCGCGGTGCCCTGAAGCCGATCTCCACAGTGCCCCGCGCGCTGCGCACCGTCGACGTCTCCACCGGTGAGCAGACCACCGCCAACCACCAGCGCTCCGACACCTGCGCCGTCGCCCCGGCGGCGGTGATCGCCGAAGCCGTCGTCGCGCTGACCCTGGCCGACGCCCTGCTGGAGAAGACCGGCGGCGACTCCGTGGCCGAGATCCGCGCTCACCTGGAGGGGACCCAGGATCTGCAGTCGGCGCTGACCGACCGCCGTCCGGACCCCGCTCCGTGACCGGCCCCCTCGCCATCCTCATCGGCCCGATGGCCGCGGGGAAGACCAGCGTCGGCCGCGCTCTCGCCTCCCGGCTCGAGGTCCCGTTCGCGGACCTCGACGCCCTGATCGTGGAGACCGACGGTCGCACCATCCCCGAGATCTTCGCCGCCGACGGGGAGGCGGCCTTCCGCGAGCTCGAGGCCGCGACCCTCGCCCGAGCGCTCCAGGAGCACCCCGGGGTGCTGTCCCTCGGCGGCGGTGCCCCGCTGCACCCCGGCTCCCGGGAACTGCTGCGGGGCGCGCCGGTGATCTGGCTCGACGTCGACGAGAGCGTCGCCGCCCGCCGGATCGCGCACGGCACGGGCCGCCCGCTGCTGTCGGGCGAGGACCCGATGTCCCGCTGGCGGGAGCTGGCCGTGCAGCGCGGCCCCTGCTACCGCGAGCTGGCGGCGCTCCGCATCGACTCCGGCCACGGCACCCCGGCCCGGGTCGCCCGCTCCATCCTCCGCGTCCTGCGCGACGATCCCACGACCCACCCCGAGAAGGAGACCTCATGAGCACGACGGTCATCCCCGTGACCACCCCGACCGGCGGCTACGACGTGCACGTCGGCCGCGGTCTGCTCGCCGACCTCCCCGCCTTCGTGCCCGCGCGCGTGCGACGCATCGTCATCGTGCACCAGCCGAGCCTGCGCGACGTCGCGGAGCAGGTGCGCAGCGCGATCGCCGAGACCGGCCGGCAGGCCTTCGCCGCCGAGATCCCCGACGGCGAGGAGGCCAAGACCGCCCAGGTCGCCGGCTTCCTCTGGGGAGTCTGCGGCCAGGCCGAGATCGGCCGCAGCGACCTGGTGGTGGGTCTGGGCGGCGGGGCCGCGACCGATCTGGCCGGCTTCGTCGCCGCGTCCTGGCTGCGCGGGATCGACGTCCTCCAGGTGCCCACCACGGTCGCCGCCATGGTCGACGCGGCCGTGGGCGGCAAGACCGGCATCAACACCGCCGAGGGCAAGAACCTCGTCGGCGCCTTCCACCCGCCGATCGCCGTGGTCGCGGATCTCGACGTGCTGGGCACCCTCGGCGCGAACGACATCGCCGCCGGTCTCGCCGAAGCGGTCAAGGCCGGCTTCATCGAGGACGCGCGCATCCTGGACATCGTCGAACAGGATCCCGCGGCGGCCCTCGACGTCGCCACGGAGCAGTTCCGCGAGGTCGTCGAGCGTGCGATCCGGGTCAAGGCCCGGGTGGTCTCGGCCGATCTGCGAGAGGCGGGGGAGCGCGAGATACTCAACTACGGCCACACGCTCGCCCACGCCATCGAGCGCAATGAGCGCTACCAGTGGCGCCACGGCGCCGCGGTGAGCATCGGCATGATGTTCGCTGCCGAGATCTCCCACCTGTCGGGCAAGCTCTCCGAGGCCGAGGTGGATCGCCACCGCGAGATCCTCACCTCGCTGGGCCTGCCCACCACCTACCGTGATCGGCAGTGGCCGAAGCTCGAGGACGCCATGAAGCGGGACAAGAAGACCCGCGCCGGTCTGCTGCGCTTCGTGGTGCTGGATCGGATCGGGAAGGTCTCCCGCATCGAAGGTCCCGACCCTGCCCTGCTGCTGTCCGCCTACGCCGCGATCACCGAGGAGTGAGCATCCCATGAACGACGAGCACCCCGTCCACGACGCGACACCCGCCGACACCGCCGCAGCCGAGGCCGCCGCGGTGCCGGAGACCGATGCGCGCCGACGCACGGCGACGGTGCGCGGGATCGAGCTGGGCAGGGCCCGGCCCGAGATCATCGTCCCGCTGGTCGGCTCCGAGACCGAGGAGCTGCTGGCCCAGGCCGACGCCGCGGTCAGCACCCCTGCCCGGATCCTGGAATGGCGGCTGGACCGCTTCCGGTCCGACCTCGAGGACATCGGCGAGCATCGCGAGGCGGTGCTGGCCGCTCTGCCCGCGCTGCGGGCGCGACTGGGCCCGGACCGGGCGCTGCTGGTGACCTTCCGCACCGCGGCCGAGGGCGGCGCCCGAGCGATCGCCGACCGCGACCTGGGGATCCTGCTCGAGTCCCTGATCGCGGTCCGCCGCGCCGGCACCCAGTCCCCGGTGGACCTGGTCGACATCGAGACCTCCCGAGCTCCGGCGACGGTCGCTCGCGTCATCTCCGCGGCCCACCGTCACGGCACGGTGGTCGTCGGCTCCTTCCACGACATGGAGACGACCCCGTCCGAGGCGGAGCTGGTGGAGATCCTGCGCGCCCAGCGCCGGCTCGGCGCGGATGTCCCGAAGATCGCGGTGACCCCCCGCGGCCCCCGCGACGTCCTCACCCTGCTCTCGGCCAGCCTGACCGCCGCCGAGGATCTCTCGGGTCCCCATATCGCGATCAGCATGGGCCCGCTGGGCGCGAGCAGCCGCGTCGCCGCCGAGACCTTCGCCAGCGCCGCCACCTTCGCGACGGTCGGGGAGGGGTCCGCGCCGGGCCAGCTGCGAGCGCAGGACGTCGCAGGGATGCTCGAGCTGCTGCGACCCTGATCCCGGCCCGGGGCCGGCGCGGCGGGGCACCGGGCCCGGACGCGGCTCAGCGGCTCTCGCCCGCCGGATCCCCCTCGGCCGCCGGGTCGTCGTCACCGGACGGGCCGGCGTTCGGAGCCCGGTGCTCGGGCTCGGGCTCGGGCTCGTGGGAGCCGGGCAGCTCCTCGGCCGCGGCGGCCTCGAAGACGCGGTCCTCGTAGCCCGCGGGGTCGAGGTCCTCCGCCGCCGCATCATCGGCGAGGTCGTCGCTGTCCGGAGCGATCACGGGGATCGTGCCGGTCTCCAGGGCGACGCGCTCACGCTCGCGCTTGCGGGTCCGGCGCACCAGACGCTTCAGCTGCGCGGCGGACATCGTCACCTGCCACTCGCTGTGGCCGGGCAGCGTCCAGCGCCGCCACGCCGCGACGCCGGCGAGCAGCGAGCCGACGGCCACGGCGATCAGCACCAGCGGAGAGGGCAGGCCCAGCGCCACCACCGTCCAGGTGAGGATCGCGGTGACCAGCGCACCGGTCGCGTACAGCGGGCCGCCCCCGAAGATCGCGGGGATCCGCCCCACCAGCACGTCGCGGATCACCCCGCCGCCCACCGCGCTGGTGATGCCGAGCAGGATCGCCGGCAGCACGTCCAGTCCGTAGCCGAGGGACTTCGCGGTGCCGGTGGCCGCCCACAGCCCCATCGCGGTGATGTCCAGCACGGACACCAGGTGCCGCCACCAGGCGCCGTCCGCGGCGATGACGAAGCTGAAGCCGGCCCCGCCCAGCGCACAGGCGAGGTACCACGGATCCGCGAACGCTGCGGGGACGCCGTAGTCGAGGACCAGGTCACGCACGATGCCGCCGCCGAGGCCGGCGATGATGCCGATGACCGCGAAACCGACCGCGTCGAAGTTCAGCCGGGAGGCCAGCGCACCGGCCGCGACCCCCATCACGAACACGCCCAGCAGGTCCATGAAGCGCAGCACGTCATTGGTGATCAGCAGTTCGAGAGGGTCCACCCCGATACGGTACGACCCCGGCCTCACCAGCGGGAACCATCGCGTGATGGCTCTTACGGGGCCGTACCATCGGTGCATGCCCCACGCCACCTCACCGCTGCGCCTCGGCCTCACCGGCGGCATCGGCTCCGGGAAGTCCACCGTCGCCGATCTCTGGCGCCGCGCCGGGCTTCGCGTGATCGACCTCGACGCCCACTCCCGCCGGGTCCTGGACGTGCCCGGGGACGGGGTCGAGGACGCCGTCGCCCGCTTCGGCGAGCAGTTCCGCACCCTCGGCGGCACCATCGACCGCGCCGCCCTGGCCCGTCTGGTGTTCGCCGACGGCGACGCGCGAGCGGACCTCGAACGCCTCGTCCTGTCCCGGGTCGACATCGCCGTCGCCGCCGAGGAGGCGGAGGCGGCCCGGGCAGGGGAGCGGGTGGTCGTCCACGACAGCCCCCTGCTGCTCGAGAAGCACCACGAGGCAGAGTATCGGGGGGTCGTCGCCGTGCTCGCCCGGCGCGAGGACCGCATCGACCGGGTGGTCCGGGACCGCGGCAAGGACCGCGCCTACGTCGAATCGATCATGGCCGCGCAGGTCACCGACCTCGAGCGGATCCGCCGCGCCGATCGTCTGGTGCTCAACACCGCCGATCGGGAGACGCTCGCCGCCCGCGCCCGCCATGCCCTGGACGGGATGCTCGCCGTGCTCGGGACCGGTCCCGGGGATCCTGGGGATTCTGCCCTGCGCTGACCACGCCGCACGGCTGTGTCGCCCGTCGGCCGGGGGTCGTAGGCTCGGAACATGCGTCCCGTCACCGATCTGGTCCGCGCCGAACATCCCTTCGAGGTCGTCTCCGAGTACAACCCCTCGGGCGATCAGCCGACCGCCATCGCCGACCTCACCCGGCGGATCAACGACGGGGAGCAGGATGTGGTGCTGCTGGGCGCCACCGGCACCGGCAAGTCCGCGACCACGGCCTGGCTGATCGAGCAGGTGCAGCGGCCCACCCTGATCATGGCGCACAACAAGACCCTCGCCGCCCAGCTCGCCAGCGAGTTCCGCGAGCTGCTGCCGCACAACGCGGTGGAGTACTTCGTCTCCTACTACGACTACTACCAGCCCGAGGCGTACGTCCCGCAGTCGGACACCTACATCGAGAAGGACTCCTCGATCAACGCCGAGGTGGAGCGGCTGCGCCACAGCGCCACCAACTCGTTGCTGACCCGGCGGGACGTGGTGGTGGTCTCCTCCGTCTCCTGCATCTACGGCCTGGGCACCCCGCAGGAGTACGTGGACCGGATGGTGCAGCTCAGCACCGGCCAGGAGCTGGACCGCGACGAGCTGCTGACCCGCTTCGTGGACATGCAGTACGACCGCAACGACGTGGCCTTCGAGCGCGGCACCTTCCGGGTGCGCGGTGACACCGTGGAGATCATCCCGATGTACGAGGAGCTCGCGATACGCATCGAGTTCTTCGGCGACGAGATCGATGCGATCTTCACCCTGCATCCGATGACGGGGGAGGTGATCCGGCAGGAGGAGCACATCCACATCTTCCCCGCGTCCCACTACGTGGCGGGCCCGGAGCGGCTCTCCCGCGCGATCGGCACCATCGAGATCGAGCTCGCCGAGCGGCTCGAGGAGCTCGAGCACCAGAACAAGCTGCTGGAGGCGCAGCGGCTGCGGATGCGCACCACCCACGACCTCGAGATGCTGCGCCAGATGGGTTCCACCAACGGGGTGGAGAACTACTCCCGTCATCTGGACGGACGCGAGCCCGGCACCGCACCGAACACGCTCATGGACTACTTCCCCGAGGACTTCCTGCTGGTCATCGACGAGTCGCATGTGACCGTCCCGCAGATCGGGGCGATGTACGAGGGGGACCGCTCCCGCAAGCGCACCCTGGTCGACTTCGGCTTCCGCCTGCCCTCGGCGCTGGACAACCGGCCGCTGACCTTCTCCGAGTTCACCGAGCGCACCGGCCAGACCGTCTACCTCTCCGCCACCCCGGCCGCCTACGAGTTGGGCCGGGCCGACGGCTACGTCGAGCAGATCATCCGCCCGACGGGCCTGGTCGATCCCGAGGTCGTCGTCAAGCCGGTCAAGGGCCAGATCGACGATCTGCGCGAGGAGATCGAGAAGCGGGTCCAGCGCGACGAGCGCGTGCTGGTCACCACGCTCACCAAGCGGATGGCCGAGGACCTCACCGACTTCCTGCTGGAGAACGGGGTGCGGGTGCAGTATCTGCACTCCGACGTGGACACGCTGCGCCGCATCGAGCTGCTGCGCTCGCTGCGCCTCGGCGAGTTCGACGTCCTGGTGGGGATCAACCTGCTGCGGGAGGGTCTGGACCTGCCCGAGGTCTCGCTGGTGGCGATCCTCGATGCGGACAAGGAGGGCTTCCTGCGCTCCCGCACCTCCCTCATCCAGACCATCGGCCGCGCCGCCCGCAACGTCTCCGGCCAGGTGCACATGTACGCCGACCGGATCACCGATTCGATGCAGTCCGCGATCGACGAGACCAACCGGCGCCGCGAGAAGCAGATCGCGTACAACGAGGAGAACGGGATCGACCCCACTCCGCTGCGCAAACGGATCGCGGACGTCACCGACATGCTGGCCCGCGAGGACATCGACACCGACACCCTGATGGCCACGGACTACCGCTCCGGCAAGGAGCGGGTGGCCGCCGACCGGGCGCGCTCGAACGCCGTCGATGCGGTCAAGGGCCGCAGCGTGGACCTGGGGGATGATCCGGTGGGCGCACTGACCGGGATGATCGACGAGATGACCGCGCAGATGCACCAGGCCGCCGAGACCCTCCAGTTCGAGGTCGCCGGTCGGCTGCGCGACGAGGTGCAGGAGCTGAAGAAGGAGCTGCGGGCGGTGCAGCGGTCGAGCTGACCGGCACCCGCATCGCGGCCGCCGGGATCACCGCCCCGGACCTCCCCGGCGAGAGCTCCCCGACGATAGACGCTGCTGCGTCAGGGCGGCTCTCAGAACGCCCATCGGGAACGGGCCGACGGTGACCTCGTCACCGCCGCTGCTGCCGGTGATCCAGGTGCCGGCGCGGTCCGAAGTGATCGTGAGCGCGTCGCCATCGGGATCCGTGAGCTCGGTCGCGGTCACGAGCTCGTTCTCGGGTCGGCTCATGGGTGCGTCTGAGGTCCGGAGGGGCGGGGCGGGAGGGGAGAGGGCGGCACCGACGCCGGTTCCGTGCGGATGCCATGTCGGTGGGGTGAGGCTGGCCATGTGTGTTGCCCTTCTGGCGGCAGTGCCGAGCTCTGCGTCGGCGCGAGGCGTCGAGCGGACGGACCAGGATCGTTCCGCCGGGCGTACCGGGCCCGGCCACGTTCTCGTGTCGTCTCCATTGCACGACGGCTCCCTCAAGTCGATCGGTGGTTACCGGCGAGGATCAGCGCAAGATTCGGCGCAGATCCTCCACACATGTCTTGAGGTGTTCGTCCGCGGCGCGGCAGCAGGGCGGGTTCGGAGCCCGCGCGGAGCGACCGCTGACGCGCCGCGGTACCGCCCGCGCAGCGCCCGGGTGGTGCCTCAGAGGATCTTGTCCAGGAACGACTGCGTGCGCGTCTCCTGCGGATGGTCGAAGACCGTCGCCGGGACCCCCTCCTCCACGATCCTGCCCTCGTCCATGAAGATCAGCCGGTCGCCGACCTCGCGGGCGAAGCCCATCTCGTGGGTGACGACCACCATGGTCATGCCCTCCAGGGCGAGATCCTTCATCACCGCGAGCACCTCGCCGACCAGCTCCGGGTCGAGGGCGGAGGTCGGCTCGTCGAACAGCATGATCTTCGGCTCCATCGCGAGCGCCCGGGCGATCGCCACCCGCTGCTGCTGGCCGCCGGAGAGCCGGCTCGGGTACTCCAGCTCCTTGTCCGACAGGCCGACCTTGCGGAGCAGGGCCCGGGCCCGCTCACGCGCCTTCTCCGTGCCGAGACGGCGCACCATCTGCGGGGCGAGCATGATGTTCTCGATCACGGTCTTGTGCGGGAAGAGGTTGAACTGCTGGAACACCATGCCGATCTCGGCACGCATGGTGTCGATCTTGAGCTTGGGGTCGGTCAGTCGGTGACCGTCCACCACCACCTCCCCGCTGGTGATCTCCTCCAGCCGATTCATGCAGCGCAGCAAGGTGCTCTTGCCCGACCCGGACGGTCCGATCACGCAGACCACCTCGCCGTCGTCGACGGACAGGTCGATGGAGGTGAGGACCTCGTTCGTCCCGAACGACTTGTGCAGGTCCTGGATGTCGATGATCATGCCCGGAGCTCCAGACGCTTCTCGGTCAGGCGCAGCACGCCGGACAGGGTCAGTGTGATCGCCAGATAGCAGATGGCCACGGCCGTGTAGATCTCCACCGCATTGAACTGGTTCGAGGCGATGGTCCGGGCCTGGAACAGCAGCTCGGGCACGAGGATCACCGACAGCAGGGAGGTGTCCTTGATGCTGATGATGAACTGGTTGCCCAGGGGCGGGATCATCCGCTTGAACGCCTGTGGCCAGATCACCTTGCGCATGGTGACGTGGTGGGTCATCCCCAGGGAGCGGCCCGCCTCCATCTGGCCCCTGTCGATGGACTGGACGGCACCGCGGACGATCTCGGCGATGTACGCGCCGGAATTGACGCCGATCACGATGATGCCGGCGAGCACGGACGGCAGCGTGTAGTGGATGATCAGCGGCAGGGCGAAGAACAACCAGATCGCCTGCACCAGCAGGGGGGTTCCGCGCACCACTTCGATGTAGGCGGTGGCGATCCAGTTGATCACCGTGAACCGGCTCAGTCGCGCGAGTCCGAAGATCGCGCCCAGCACGAACCCGATCACCAGTCCGACGACCGAGATCAGCAGCGTGAACAGCATGCCCACGCCGAGCTGGGGCAGGAAATCGAGGACGCCGATCCAGTCGAAGCTCAGCAGAGTCCTCATACGGCACTCACCTTCTCCTCCGGGTGGGCCGGACCGGCCCACCCGTTCATGTTGAGGTTCATCCGAGGAGGGTCAGCTGACCTGGGACTCGGCCAGCTCGTCCAGCCATTCCGGCTCGCTGCCGAACCACTCCTTGTAGATCTCGGTGTAGGTGCCGTCCTCGATCATGGCTGCGAGGGCCTCGTTCATCGCCGCGAGCAGCTCCTCGTTCCCCTGGGAGACGGCGAGGCCGTAGTTCTGGGCCTCGAGCAGCTCACCGACGATCTTCAGGCTGTCGCCGCCGGTGGTCTTGATGTAGTACTCCACGTTCGGGGCGTCGTACAGCACCGCGTCCGAACCGCCGCCCTCGACCGACAGGTACGCCTGGTCGAGCTGCTCGTAGGTGTTCGCGGTCGCGCCCTCGATGTTGTTCTCGATGTAGTCGGCGCTGGTGGACCCGAGCCGGGTGGCGATGGTCAGACCCTCGAGGTCCTCCACGCTGGTGATGCTGGTGTTGTCGACCGGGACGCCGATGCGCAGGCCGGACTGGTAGTACGGGCTGGTGAAGTCCACGACCTCGGCCCGATCCTCGGTGATGGTGATGCCGGCGATCGCGATGTCGAAGGTCCCGGTCTGCAGGCCGGGGATGATCCCGTCGAAGTTGGTGGTCTCCAGCTCGATCTCGAATCCTGCCCGGTCGGCGATCTCGTTGACGATGTCGATGTCGAAGCCGACGTACTCACCGTCCTCCTTGAACTCGAAGGGCACGAACGAGGTGTCGGTGGCGACGACGTAGGTGTCCTGCAGGCCGCCGCTGCTCTCCTCGGCCGAGCCGCCGCAGGCGGCCAGAGTGCCTGCCATCAGAAGTGTCGTCGATACTGCCGCAATGGTCTTGAATCGCTTGATCAGGTTCACGGAGAGCCTTCCTGGGGAGCCAGTTTCGTATCCGGAGTCGTCATTGAAACGCGAGATCATGAAATGCGCGTGCTGGTGACGCTATGGTGCGTGGTCTGGGGAGTCAATTATTCGACGCATATACCGCGAAGTGTTCTCCAACCGTGATGTGGCGACGTTTCGCACGACGGGGAGAGCGTGCCCCGCGTCCCCAGCGGCCATGGTGCGGTGATCGACCGCTCGAGGCTCAGGCAGCCCGCTCCACCACCGTTCGGCAGAGCTCGTCCACACAGTCGGCGAGTCGGAAGCCGGCTCCGCCGGTGGTGGCGGCGATGCGGTCGGGCCGTTCGCCGACGGGGCCCGGAGCGCGGGTCGTCCGCTGATCGTCATCGGCGGCGCGGCACCGCTGCAGGTTCCGGGGACGGCGCGCATCGCGCTGGATGGTCCGGAGCGCTGATCCGGAGTGCGGAGCCCCGGCTCATCCGGGCTCGCGCTCCCAGGATTCGATGGCCCCGGGAACGACCGCGAAGAGCGGATGAGGTTCGGGGCCGGCGAGGACGTGCTCGCGCTGCCAGCGCTCGGGGCTGCGGTGCTCGAGCTTTGCGAGCAGATGCCTCCATTCGAGGGCGAGCTGCCCGTCGGTGACAGGGATCTGCGCAGTTCCCGCTCCGTCGGCGGGGGAGGAGTCGATCCTCGAGTGATCGAAGCGGTATCCGCGCGCCGTGGCCTCCTCGGCCAGGACGGCGAGATAGGCACCGACGGCGGCGAGCGGATCGTTCTGCGCGCGGAAGCGCTCGAGCTGGGGGTGGGCGCGATAGCCGGTCGTGCGTCCGGCCAGGACGGCCTGGGCCAGCAGCGACTCCCGCCAGCAGCCGGTGAGCCCTTGACGGTCGAGGTGGCGGGGGTGCAATGACCACAGTCGCATCTGCCCATCGTGCCGCACGACCGGTCGCCGCAGGGCACGGTCCCTGCGAAGGTCACCCCTGAGCGCGACGATCGTCGGTGCGCGGCGGAGGCTGCGGCTCGATAGCGTCGGGCCCCGATCGTCCGTCGCACCCTCCGTCGAGGAGCACCCAGGTGTCCCGCTCTCCGCAGTCCCGGATCATCTCGCTCGCCACCAGCGCCGTCCTGGCGACCGGGGTCGGGATGATCCCGCTCCACCGCCTGCCGTACGCAGTGCGGGCCGTCTACGTCGTGCTGCCGGCCGCCGCCGGCGCCGGGGTCGTCCTCGCCGCCCTGCGACGCGTTCCGGCCCGGCCCGCCGAGGAGGGTTCCGCGCCGGCAGCCCCTCGCCGGACGAGGCGACGACAGGTCACCCGGGCCGCCCTCCCGCTCGTGGTCGGCGGGCTCATCGCAGGCGCCGGCGCCGCGAGCCTCGTCATCGATCGCGGGATCGAGAACTCGCTGCGACGTCGCGGCGTGCCGGCTCCTCGGGTGGCGATGGGCCTCGCCTCCGGGGCGCTTTCGCTCGTGATGGACGTGCTGTCGGATCGCGGTGAGGGCCCCGAGCCCGCACCGGAGGGGGCGGAGCCTACTTCTGCGCCGAGCGCTCGCTGATCTTCAGATCCAGGGGGAAGTCGATCGCGCTGCCGGGGAACAGCAGGCGCCCGGCCGCATCGGCCGCCTCGCGGATCGCCGTCGCCGCGGCCTCGGCCTGCTCTGCGGGGGCGTGGACGATCACCTCGTCGTGGAGGAAGAACGCCAGGTGCGCACGACGCGAGAACACCGGACCCGATGCCGCGGCCGCCACTGTCTCCGGCACCTCCTCGAAGCGTGCGAGCTGCAGCCGCAGCGCCGCCATCCAGGACAGCGCCCATTCGGCCGCCGTGCCCTGCACCACGAAGTTCCGGGTGAACCTGCCCCGCTCCCGGGCGGAGCGTCGCGCCGCCTCCTGCTGTCCGGCCGCTGCATCGACCTGGTTCGCGGCGCGCTGCGCCTGTGACCACGACTCCTCGAGCGCGGGGGAGGAGCGGCCCAGCCAGGTGGTCACGGTCCCGCCGCGCTCCCCGGTCGCGGCCGCCCCGTCGACCAGCGCCATCGCCGCAGGGAAGTTCCGGCGCAGCCGCGGCACCACCCGTCCGCTGTCCCCGGTGGTGCCTCCGTACAGGGCCCCGAGCACCCCGATCTTCGCCTCCTGCCGGGTCTGCACGATGCCGGCCTCGACGATCCCGGAGTAGAGATCCTTCCCGGCCCCGGCGGCGATCATCGCGGTGTCACCGGACATCGCCGCGAGCACCCGGGGCTCCAGCTGGGAGACGTCGGCGCTGATCAGGCGCCAGCCCGGATCGGCGCGCAGGGCCGGCCGCAGCTGCCGCGGGATCTGCAGCGCTCCACCGCCGCTGCTGGCCCAGCGCCCGGTCACCACCCCGCCCGGCACGTACACCGGCCGGTAGCGGCCCTCGTGCACCCATTCGTCCAGCCAGGTCCATCCGTTGGCGGTGAGCAGGCGCGACATCTTCTTATAGCGCAGCAGCGGCTCGATCGCCGGGTGCTGGTGCTGCTGCAGCTCCCACTGCGAGGTGGAGGGGACGTCGATCCCGGCGCGGTGCAGGGCGCGCAGCAGCTTCGGCGGGGAATCGAGCGGCACCAGCGGGTCATCGAGCGCGGCGCGCACCTCGGCGCCGGCGGCCACCATCCGTGACGGCGGCGTGCCGGGAGCAGGGCGCGGCCCGAGCGCGGCGGTGAGGATCCGATCGTGCTCGGTCACGTCCCACGGGATCCCGGCCGCCTGCAGTTCGGCGGCGATCAGCGCCCCGGCCGATTCGGCGGCGACCAGCAGCCGCAGGCGGGCAGGATCCTCGGCCCGGGAGAGCGCAGTGCGCTGCCGGGCGTGCTCGGCCAGCGTCTCCTCGAGGTCGGAGGGCACCGCGCCGGAGCGCGGGGACGTCGCCTCGAGGTCGAACAGCGTCGCGCCCGCATCCCGCACCGGCTCCGGAGGATCCAGCGGGGTGTCCCACACGTCCGCCGCACGCAGTGCCTGCGCGTCATGCACGAGCGCCGAGTGGCGGAGGATCCGGTGCACCAGCCGCAGATCGTGGCAGCGCTGGACCCTCACCCCGGCGGCGAGCAGTCGCGGAGACCAGGCCGCCGCATCGCTCCACACCCAGCGCGGGGAGTGCTCCGCCTCCCACCGGGCCACGAGCGCCGGGAGACCGTCGGCCCCGGTCTCCTCCTCGTCGAGCCGCCCGCCGTCCGCATCCAGCGCCACCAGGCGCATGCGCTCGCCGTCCCCGCGACCGAGGACGCACCACGTGGGCGTCGCCGGCGCGGGAGGCACCGGGGCGGACGGCGGGGGAGCGGTCACCAGCCCCGCTCGCGCCAGGCCGGCAGCGAGGCGCGCTCGGCGCCGAGGGTGGTGTCGTCACCGTGCCCGGGGTACACCCAGGTCTCGTCCCCGAGCCGGTCGAAGAGCCGCTGCTCGACGTCGTCGATCAGCTGCGTGAAGCGCTGGGGATCCCGGTTCGTGTTGCCCACCCCGCCCGGGAACAGGGAGTCGCCGGTGAAGAGGTGGTCGCCCTCGTTCCCGGCTCGCAGCAGCACCGCGATCGAGCCGGGGGTGTGGCCGCGCAGATGGATGATCTCGACCTGCTGCTCGCCGAACCCGAGCACATCGCCATGCGCCAGGGGCACGTCGATCCGCTCCGTGATCTCCTTGGCGTCGGCCTCGCCGGCGGCGGTGCGGGCGCCGGTGGCCGCGATCATCTCCGCGAGCGCGCCCACGTGGTCGTGATGGCTGTGCGTGGTGACGATGAGATCGAGTCCGTTGTGCTCCCCGCCCGCGGCGACCATGCGGCGCAGCGCGTCGGTGTCCGCGGCGGCGTCGATCAGCAGCTGCGCTCGGCTCGACCGGCAGGTCAGCAGGTAGGCGTTGTTGTTCATCGGCCCCACGGAGAGCTTGCGGATCTGCACGTGGCGCAGGTCCCGCACCATCGGCTCGTCGCCGGGCTCGACATGTCCGGTGTACTCGTGATCGCTCATGGACCCAGTATGTCGCCCACCTCTCCTCCGAACAACTGTTCGAAGGGCGGGTTCCGCCTCTAGGATGGCCCGGTGAGTGAATCCCTGGTCGTCCGTGGTGCGCGCGAGCACAACCTCAAGAACATCGACATCGACATCCCCCGCAACAAGCTGGTGGTGTTCTCCGGGCTGTCCGGTTCCGGGAAGAGCTCCCTGGCCTTCGACACCATCTTCGCCGAGGGGCAGCGCCGGTACGTGGAGTCGCTGTCCGCCTACGCCCGGCAGTTCCTGGGCCAGATGGACAAGCCCTCCGTCGACCTCATCGAGGGGCTCTCCCCGGCGGTCTCGATCGACCAGAAGTCGACCAACCGCAACCCGCGCTCCACCGTCGGCACCATCACCGAGATCTACGACTACCTGCGCCTGCTGTTCTCCCGCACCGGCGAGCAGCACTGCCCGATCTGCGGGGAGAAGGTCAGCTCCTCCTCTGCGGAGCAGATCGTCGACACCCTGCTCGGCGAGGAGCCCGGCACCCGCTTCCAGCTGCTGGCCCCCGTGGTCCAGGGACGCAAGGGCGAGCACGTGGACCTCCTCAGCTCACTGCGCTCACAGGGCTTCGCCCGGGCCCGGATCGATGGGAAGAACCGTCGGCTCGACGAGGAGATCACCCTCGACAAGAAGTTCAAGCACACCCTCGAGGTGGTCGTGGACCGGCTCGCCGCGAAGCCGGACTCCCGGCGCCGGCTCACCGACTCGGTGGAGACCGCGCTGCGGCTCGCCGAGGGGATCCTGCTGGTGGACTTCGTGGACCTGGACGAGGACGATCCGGGCCGCACCCGCCGCTTCTCCGAGAAGCGCGCCTGCCCGAACGATCATCCGCTGGCGATCGACGACATCGAGCCGCGCACCTTCTCCTTCAATGCCCCCTACGGCGCCTGCCCGGAGTGCACGGGCCTCGGTCAGCGGCTCGAGGTCGATCCCGAGCTGGTGATCCCCGACGAGGACCTGACGCTGGCCGAGGGGGCGATCGCCCCCTGGGCCATGGGTCACACGGACCGCCACCTGGAGGTGATGGCCGGCCTCGCCGAGGAGCTCAGCTTCTCCATGGACTCCCCGTGGCGAGCTCTGCCGCAGCGCGCCCAGGAGGCGCTGCTGCACGGCAAGGACCACCAGGTCCATGTGAAGTACCGCAACCGCTTCGGCCGCGAGCGCACCTACTCCACCGGCTTCGAGGGCGTCATGCACTTCCTCGAGCGTCGCCACAACGACACCGAATCGAACTGGGC
This sequence comes from Brachybacterium vulturis, assembly GCF_002407185.1. Classification (NCBI taxonomy): domain Bacteria; kingdom Bacillati; phylum Actinomycetota; class Actinomycetes; order Micrococcales; family Dermabacteraceae; genus Brachybacterium; species Brachybacterium vulturis. The sequence goes on along the minus strand of NZ_CP023563.1, from coordinate 2,656,536 downwards.
CAAGGAGCGCTACGAGCAGTTCATGCGCGAGGTCCCGTGCCCCGCCTGCCAGGGCGCGCGGCTGCGCCCCGAGGTGCTCGCGGTCACCGTGGGCGGTCGCTCCATCGCCGAGGTCACCGAGATGTCGATCCGGGAGGCCTTCGCCTTCCACGAGGGCCTCGAGCTCGGGGAGCGGGAGGCGAAGATCGCCGACGAGGTGCTGCGGGAGATCCGCTCCCGACTCGGCTTCCTGCTCGACGTGGGGCTGGACTACCTCAATCTCGCGCGCGCCGCCGGCACCCTGTCCGGCGGCGAGGCCCAGCGCATCCGGCTCGCCACCCAGATCGGCTCCGGCCTGGTCGGTGTGCTGTACGTGCTCGACGAGCCCTCGATCGGCCTGCACCAGCGGGACAACGCCCGGCTCATCGGCACGCTCGAGCGCCTGCGCGACCTCGGCAACACCCTGATCGTGGTCGAGCACGACGAGGACACCCTGAACTCCGCCGACTGGGTGGTGGACATCGGCCCCCTGGCCGGCGAGGACGGCGGCCGGGTGGTCCATTCCGGCGCGGTCGCGGACCTCAAGCGCAACCCCGACAGCCTGACCGGCCGCTACCTCTCCGGCGAGCTGGAGATCCCGCTGCCGGCGGAGCGCCGGCCGGTCGACGAGGAGCGGATGCTCACCGTCGTCGGTCCCCGCGCGAACAACCTCGCCGGGCAGGACGTCTCCTTCCCTCTCGGGGTGCTCACCGCGATCACCGGGGTCTCCGGTTCCGGGAAGTCCTCGCTCGTCAACGACATCCTGTTCTCGGTGCTCGCCAAGGAGCTCAACCGGGCCCGCATCGTGCCCGGTCGCCACAAGCGGGTCACCGGGCTCGAGCACCTCGACAAGGTGGTGCACGTGGACCAGTCGCCCATCGGCCGCACCCCGCGCTCGAACCCCGCCACCTACACCGGGGTGTGGGACCGGGTGCGCACCCTGTTCGCCCAGACCAACGAGGCGAAGATCCGCGGCTACACCGCGGGGCGCTTCTCCTTCAACGTCAAGGGCGGCCGCTGCGAGGCCTGCTCCGGCGACGGCACGCTGAAGATCGAGATGAACTTCCTGCCGGACGTCTACGTCCAGTGCGAGGTCTGCCACGGCCAGCGGTACAACCGCGAGACCCTCGAGGTGACGTTCAAGGACAAGAACGTCGCCGAGGTGCTCGGCATGTCGATCGCCGAGGCGCTGGTGTTCTTCGACGCGGTCCCCGCGATCCGCCGCCAGATGCAGACCCTGGTCGACGTGGGCCTCGGCTACGTCAAGCTCGGCCAGTCCGCGACCACCCTCTCCGGCGGCGAGGCGCAGCGCGTCAAGCTCTCCTCCGAGCTGCACAAGCGCTCCAACGGCCGCACCATCTACGTGCTGGACGAACCCACCACGGGCCTCCACTTCGAGGACGTCCGCAAACTGCTGGAGGTGCTGAACGGGCTGGTGGACAAGGGCAACACGGTGCTCGTGATCGAGCACAACCTCGATGTCATCAAGACCGCCGACCACGTCATCGACCTCGGCCCCGAGGGCGGCTCGGGCGGCGGACGGATCGTCGCCAGCGGCACCCCCGAACAGGTCGCCGAGACGCCCGGCTCCTATACCGGCCACTTCCTCGCCCCGATGGTGACCACCGGACGAGCGGGACTGCCCGGGAAGAGGTGACCGGATGATGGCCGATCCCGCGACCTACCGCCCCGCCACCGGCACCATCCCCACCCGCCCGGGGGTGTACAGGTTCCGGGACGAGCACGGCCGCGTCATCTACGTGGGCAAGGCGAAGAACCTCCGCCAGCGCCTGGTGAACTACTTCCAGGATCTCGCCGTCCTGCACGAGCGGACCCGGCGGATGGTGACCACCGCCGCGAGCATCGAGTGGACCGTGGTGGGCACGGAGGTCGAGGCGCTCACCCTGGAGTACACCTGGATCAAGGAGTTCGATCCGCGGTTCAACGTCAAGTTCCGCGACGACAAGTCCTACCCGTACCTGGTGATCACGATGGGGGAGACGGTGCCGCGGGTGCACATCACCCGCCGGCCCCGCGCCAAGGGGGACCGCATCTTCGGGCCCTACCCGCAGGTGGGCGCGATCCGAGAGACCCTCGACCTGATGCTGCGGGTGTTCCCGATCCGCTCCTGCACCGCCGGGGTGTACCGCCGCGCCGAGCGTTCCGGGCGGCCCTGCCTGCTGGGCTTCATCGGCAAGTGCGCCGCCCCCTGCGTGGGGGACATCTCCGAGGACGAGCACCGGAAGCTGGCCGAGCAGTTCGCCGATTTCATGGCCGGCAACACCTCGACCTACATCCGCCGCATCGAACGGCAGATGAAGGCCGCGGCCGCCGCGATGGACTTCGAGACCGCCGCGAGCCTGCGCGATGACCTGCGCGCGCTGGAGAAGGTGATGGAGAAGAACTCCGTCGTGCTCTCGGACGCCACTGACGCCGATCTCATCGGCTTCGCCCAGGACGAGCTCGAGGCCTCCGTGCAGGTCTTCCACGTGCGCGGGGGCCGGATCCGCGGCCAGCGGGGATGGACCGCCGAGATCCTCGACGACTCCGCCGCCCCCGACCTCATCGAGCGCGCGCTGACCACCCTGTACTCCGACGGCATCGCCCCCAAGGAGGTGCTGGTCCCGGTGCTGCCGACGAACCGGGCGCAGGTCCAGGAGCTGATGGGGGCGCGAGTGGACCTGCGGGTCCCGCAGCGCGGCGAGAAGAAGGATCTGCTGCTCACCGTCGGGGAGAACGCGACCGAGGCGCTGCGCCTGCATCGCCTGAAGCGCACCGGCGACCTCACCGCCCGCACCAAGGCGCTCGAGGACCTGGGGGAGGCGCTCGACCTCGCCGAGCCGCCGCTGCGCATCGAGTGCTTCGACATCTCCCATTCCTCGGGCACCAACGTCGTGGGGTCGCAGGTGGTGTTCGAGGACGGCCTGCCCAAGAAGAGCGAGTACCGCCGCTACTCCGTCAGCGGGGAGGCCGCCCGCGACGACACCGCCTCGATGTACGACGTCATCAGCCGCCGCCTGAAGCATCATCTGGATCCGCCGGAGAAGTCCGACGAGGACAAGCGGCGCTTCGCCTACCCGCCCTCCCTGCTCCTGGTCGACGGCGGCCCGCCCCAGGTCGCCGCCGCCCAGCGCGCCATGGACGACCTCGGCATCACCGACATCGCCCTGGCCGGGATCGCCAAGCGCCTCGAGGAGATCTGGCTGCCCGGCGACGAGCACCCGGTGATCCTGCCGCGCACCAGCGAGGCGCTGTTCCTGGTGCAGCGGCTGCGGGACGAGGCCCACCGCTTCGCGATCGCCTACCACCGCTCCAAACGGGGCCGTGCCATGCAGGCCAGCGCCCTGGACGGCATCCCCGGGCTGGGGCCCGCCCGTCGACGCGCCCTGCTGGACCGCTTCGTGACCGTCTCCGCGATCCGGGAGGCGAGCGAGGAGCAGCTGGCCGAGGTCGACGGGATCGGGCCCGCGTTGGCGGCGCAGATCGCGCTCGCGCTACGATCCGACCAGGGGAGCGCAGCGGCGTCGGACGAGAACGCGGAAGCGGGCACCGTCATCGAGGACGCGGCGCTCGGCGTCGCCGTGGACACGGCGACCGGCGAGATCATCGACCGCTGACCATCCCTGGCCTGCTGCCCCTGTCCTGGAAGGAGCGCCCGTGACCGAGGACCGAACCCCCGGCCCGTGCACCGACACCCGTGGCGACGTCGTCATCATCACCGGCCTCGCCGGGGCCGGGCGCGAGACGGCCGCCCACGCCCTGGAGGACATGGGCTGGTACGTCGTCTACAACATCGCCCCGCAGCTGATCGGCACGCTGTACGACCTCCGCGCCACCGCCGTGGGCCGGGAGAACCGCTTCGCGGTGGTGGTCGACCCCCGCTCCGGTCCGTTCTTCAACGAGCTCGCCGACGTGGTGGCCGAACTGCGCAAGGCCGATCTGCGGCTGCGGCTGCTCTTCCTCACCGCCGATGAGTCGACCCTGGTGCGGCGCTTCGACTCGGTGCGGCGCCCCCACCCGCTGCAGGGGGAGGAGGGCGTGCTGGAGGGCATCCGCCGGGAGCGGGAGATGCTGGCCCCGTACCGCCGGATGGCGGATCTGGTGGTGGACACCTCCCCGCTGAACGTGCACCAGCTGACCATGAAGATGCGCACCGTCTTCGGCACCAGCGAGGAGCAGCAGCTGACGGTGACCATGCTGTCCTTCGGGTTCAAGTACGGGATCCCGCTGGAGGCCGACCACGTCAGCGACGTCCGCTTCATCCCCAACCCCTACTGGGTGCCCGAGCTGAGACCGAAGCGCGGCACGGATCCCGAGGTCGCCGACTTCGTGCTGGGGGACGCGAATGCGGGCGAGTTCGTGAGCCGCTATCTCGAGATGATCACGCCCGTGCTGCGCGGCTACAGCACCGAGAACAAGCACTTCACCACGCTTGCGGTGGGCTGCACCGGTGGCAAGCACCGCAGCGTCGCGGTCTCCGAGAAGATCGGCGACGAGCTGCGCAGGGCCGGGCACGCCGTCCGGATCCGTCACCGCGATCTGGGGCGAGAATGAGCATCGCGCCCCGTTCCGGCGGCTTCCGCCTGCGCAGCGCGGACCGCTCCGCCAGCGCCCGCCGCGGCCGCCGCGGCGACCCCCAGCGACCGCTGCGCGTGGTCGCGCTCGGCGGCGGGCACGGCCTCGCCGCGAACCTGCGCGCGCTGCGGCTGCTGGCCGATGACATCACCGCCGTGGTCACGGTCGCGGACAACGGCGGCTCCTCCGGCCGGATCCGCACCGAGATGCCGGTGCTGCCGCCCGGCGACCTGCGGATGGCGCTCGCCGCGCTGTGCGAGGACTCCGACTGGGGCTCGATCTGGGGTGACGTCATCCAGCACCGCTTCGCCACCGACGGCGAGCTGGACGGGCACGCGCTGGGCAATCTGCTGATCGTCGCGCTCTGGCAGATCCTCGAGGATCCCATCGAGGGCCTGGACCAGATGGCCGAGCTGCTCGGCGCGCGCGGCCGCGTGCTGCCGATGGCGCTGGAGCCCCTGGACATCGAGGCCCACGTGCGCGGGGCCGATGGCGAGCTGCGCACGGTCTCCGGGCAGTGGCAGGTGGCCACCGCCGAGGGCCGCGTCGAGGACGTGCGCCTGATCCCCGAGCGTCCGCGGGTGCCGCAGGACGTCATCGACGCCCTGGGCCGGGCCGACTGGATCATCGTCGGCCCCGGCTCCTGGTACACCTCCGTGCTCCCGCACCTGATGATCCCGGAGATCGCCGAGGCGATCCGCACCAGCCCGGCACGGGTCTGCATCACCACGAACCTCTCGGTGGGGGCGCAGGAGGCGGAGGGGATGACCAGCCAGGACATGCTCGAAGTGCTGGTCAACGCCTCGCAGGGATGCCGTTTCGACGCGCTGCTGGCGGACCCCACCACGCTCGAGGACGCCCTGGACCTCGCGGAGGATGCCCGCTCCCGCGGCATCAGGACGCTCCTGCGCCAGGTGAGCGTGGGGGACGGCACGCCCCATCACGACCCGGTGCGCCTCGCCGCCGCGTACCGTGATCTCTTCGACGATGCCTACGGCGACGTCGAACCCGAGCACGAGGGGACCGCGCTCGGGGCAGCGGGGGCCGCGGCGGCTCCCGCGACGACGAGGACCGAGGAGGACACGCATGGCTCTGACGGGTGAGGCGAAGGAGGAGCTGAGCCATCTCGAGGTGAGCCGCCCCTCCGCCCGCAAGGCCGAGGCGGCGGCGATGCTCCGCTTCGCCGGCGGACTGCACCTGGTGGCAGGGCGGGTGGTGGTCGAGGCGGAACTGGACTCCGCGGCGGTCGCGCGCCGTCTGCACGGGATCATCGCCGACATGTACGGGCACCGCGCCGATCTGGCCGTCCTCGCCCCGTCCGGGATCCGGCGCACCACGCGCTACATCGTCCGGGTCGAGCGGGAGGGCGGGATGCTCGCGCGGCAGACCGGTCTGCTGGACGCGCGCGGCCGCCCGGTGCGCGGGATGCCGCCGTTCGTGGTCGGCGGTGCCTCGGTCGACGCGGAGGCCGCCTGGCGCGGCGCCTTCCTCGCCCGCGGCACGCTCACCGAGCCCGGCCGCTCCTCGGCGCTGGAGCTGTCCTGCCCGGGACCCGAGGTGGCGCTGGCGATGGTGGGGGCCGCCCGCCGCCTGGGCGTCGCCTCGAAGGCCCGCGAGGCCCGCGGGACGGACCGGGTGGTGCTGCGCGACGGCGACGCGATCTCGATGCTGCTGGCGCGCATGGGGGCCCCGGAGACCGTGAAGATCTGGGAGGAGCGACGCACCCGGCGCGAGGTGAAGGCCACCGCCCACCGGCTGGCCAACTTCGACGACGCGAACCTGCGACGCTCCGCCCGGGCGGCGGTGGCCGCGGGACAGCGGGTCCAGCGCGCGCTGGAGATCCTCGGCGACGAGGTGCCCGAGCATCTCCAGGCCGCGGGCACCCTCCGCCTGGAGCACCGCCAGTCGAGTCTGGAGGAGCTCGGACGCCTGGCGGACCCGCCGCTGACGAAGGACGCCGTGGCGGGCCGGATCCGGCGCCTGCTGGCGACCGCGGACAAGCGCGCGGAGGAGCTCGGCGTGCCGGGGACCGACCAAGGGGTGGACGAGGAGCGGCTCCCGCCGTCACCGGACCCCGGTCATTGATAGGATCGTGGAGGCCGTCGGGTGAGTCCGGCGCCGTCCGAGCGTACGAGGGCGTGCGCGCCATATCAGTACCGGAATTTCGCAGCTGGGCTGTGAATCTAGGAGGAACCCTTGACAGTCAAGGTTGGTATCAACGGATTCGGCCGCATCGGCCGTAACTTCCTGCGCGCCGCTCTCGAGCAGAAGGCGGACATCCAGATCGTCGGTGTGAACGACCTCACCGACAACGCGACGCTCGCGAACCTCATCAAGTACGACTCCATCGGCGGCGTCCTGGCCCACGACGTCTCCTTCGACGACGACTCGATCACCGTCGGCCAGAGCTCCTTCAAGGCGTTCGCCGAGCGCGATCCGAAGAACATCCCGTGGGGCGAGATCGGCGCGGACGTCGTCATCGAGTCCACCGGCATCTTCACCGACGCCGAGAAGGCCAAGGCCCACATCGAGGCCGGTGCCAAGAAGGTCATCATCTCCGCTCCGGCGAAGAACGAGGACGCGACCTTCGTGATCGGTGTGAACGAGGGCGAGTACGACCCCGCGAAGCACGACATCATCTCCAACGCGTCCTGCACCACCAACAGCCTCGCGCCGGTGGCGAAGGTGCTGAACGACGAGTTCGGCATCGTCAAGGGTCTGATGACCACGATCCACGCCTACACCTCGGACCAGTCGCTCCAGGACGGCCCGCACAAGGACCCGCGCCGTGCCCGCGCCGCCGCCCTGAACATCATCCCGACCACCACCGGGGCGGCCAAGGCCGTGGCGCTGGTGCTCCCGGAGCTCAAGGGCAAGCTGGACGGCTACTCGCTGCGCGTCCCGGTCCCCACCGGCTCGATCACCGACCTCGTCTTCGAGGCCTCGCGCGAGGTCTCCGCCGAGGAGATCAACGCCGCGCTGAAGAAGGCCGCCGAGGGTCCGCTCAAGGGCGTCCTGCGCTACACCGAGGATCCGATCGTCTCCAAGGACATCGAGGGCGATCCGCACTCCTCGATCGTCGATGGGCAGCTGACCAAGGTCAACGGCAACATGGTCAAGGTGTTCACCTGGTACGACAACGAGTGGGGCTTCTCGAACCGTCTCGTCGAGCTCTCGCAGCTCGTCGGCAAGTCCCTCTGATCCCGGCGTCGTCGTAGGACGACCAGGACAGTTCCGGAGCCCGCCGGCCGCCGCCCGAGAGGTCGGTGCCCGGCGGGCTCCGCTCGTCCCCAGAGCCGTCGGGCCGCCGCGCGGCACGACGGCACGATCCTGAAGGAGCACCACAGTGCTGAAGACCATCGATTCGCTCGGCGAGCTGCGCGGCAAGCGCGTGCTCGTCCGGGCAGACCTCAACGTCCCGCTGGACGGGACCACCATCACCGATGACGGCCGCATCCTCGCCGCGCTGCCCACGCTGACGCGTCTGGTCGAGGCCGGGGCGCGGGTCGTCGTGCTCTCCCATCTCGGCCGCCCGAAGGGCGCCCCGGAGGAGAAGTACTCCCTGCAGCCCGTCGTCGGTCGCCTCGGCGAGCTGCTGGGCCAGGACGTCGCCTTCGCGACCGACACCGTCGGCCCCGCCGCACAGGACGTCGTGGCCGGCCTGGCCGACGGCGGCGTCGCCGTCCTGGAGAACCTGCGCTTCAACGCGGGGGAGACCTCGAAGGACGACGCCGAGCGGCTCGCCTTCGCCACGGAGCTGGCTGCGCTCGGCGATGCCTTCGTCTCCGACGGCTTCGGGGTCGTCCACCGCAAGCAGGCCTCCGTCTTCGAGCTCGCGACCCTGCTGCCCGCGGCCGCCGGCGAACTGGTGCGCAGCGAGGTCGAGTCCCTGCAGAAGGTCACCGACCGGCCCGAGCGCCCCTTCGTGGTGGTCCTCGGCGGGGCGAAGATCGCCGACAAGCTCGGCGTGATCGACTCCCTGCTGGGCAAGGCCGATCGGATCCTCATCGGCGGCGGCATGGCCTACACCTTCCAGAAGGCGAAGGGCTTCGAGGTGGGGCGGTCCCTGCTGGACGAGTCCAAGCTCGACGTGGTCCGCGAGTACATGGAGCGCGCCGAGCGCGACGGCGTCGAGCTGGTGCTCCCGGTGGACACCGTGGTGGCCCCCGAGTTCTCCGCCGACGCCGCACCGACCGTGGTCCCCGTCGAGGAGATGCCCGCCGACCAGGAGGGCATGGACATCGGCCCGGAGACGGCGACGCTGTTCGGCGAGAAGATCTCCGATGCGGCGACCGTGTTCTGGAACGGCCCCATGGGCGTGTTCGAGTTCGAGAACTTCGCCCAGGGCACCATCGCGGTCGCGGAGACCCTCTCGAAGGCTCCCGGCTTCACCGTGGTCGGCGGTGGCGACTCCGCCGCCGCGGTCCGCACCCTCGGATTCGACGAATCCCTCTTCTCGCACATCTCCACCGGCGGCGGCGCGAGCCTCGAGCTCATCGAGGGCAAGGACCTGCCGGGCATCTCCATCCTCGAGGAGGACACCGAATGACCACCCCCCGCACCCCGCTGATGGCGGGCAACTGGAAGATGAACCTCGACTGGAAGCAGGGCCTCGCCCTCGTCGAGGAGCTCGGCGACCAGCTCAAGGGCTTCGACACCGACAAGGTCGAGACCGTCGTGCTGCCGCCCTTCGTGGACATCCGCACCGTCCAGGTGGCCGTCGACGCCGGCAAGCTGCCGATCGCCTACGGCGCGCAGGACATCTCCGCGCACGAGTCCGGCGCCTTCACCGGTGAGGTCTCCGGGGCGATGCTGAAGGCGCTGGGCGCGACCTATGTCGCCGTGGGCCACTCCGAGCGCCGCCAGTACCACGGCGAGGACGAGCAGGTCACAGGCGCCAAGGTGAAGGCCGCCTTCGCCGCGGGCCTGACCCCGATCCTGTGCGTCGGCGAGCCGCTCGAGGAGCGCAAGGCCGGCAACCACGTCCCGTACACCCTCGCGCAGCTCACCGGCGGCATCGAGGGTCTGACCGCCGAGCAGGCGGAAAAGATCGTCATCGCCTACGAGCCGGTCTGGGCGATCGGCACCGGCGAGGTCGCCGGCGCGGACGATGCGCAGGAGGTCTGCCACGCCCTCCGCGAGGCGCTGCGTGAGCAGTACGGCGACGTCGTCGCCGATGCGGTGCGCGTCCTGTACGGCGGCAGCGTGAAGTCCTCCAACGTGGTCGAGCTGATGGGCAAGGCCGACGTCGACGGCGCACTCGTGGGCGGCGCCTCGCTGAAGGCCGAGGAGTTCGCCAAGATCGCCGGGTACCAGGGGTGACCGCAGCGGGCTGACGCGGCCCGAGAGTAAGCCGTCCCACGCGGGCCGGGTCCTGAGCGGACCCGGCCCGTGGCGTATGCTGGATCGGTCCGCCCGTCCCATCGGAAGGTGCTCGTCCACGTGGATCTGTCTCTGCTGAAGCTCGTCCTTCAGATCCTGCTGGCCGTCCTCGGCCTGCTCACCATCATGTTCGTCCTGCTGCACAAGGGGCGCGGCGGTGGTCTGTCCGACATGTTCGGTGGTGGCGTCTCCTCGTCCGCGAGCGCGTCAGGGGTCGCCGAGCGCAACCTCAACCGGCTCACCGTCGGGGTCGCCGTGTCGTGGGGCCTGTGCGCTGTGGGTCTGGGCATCGTGGAGAAGCTGCTCTGACTCCATCTCATACCTGAGGAAGGGCCGGTCACCGTGAGGTGACCGGCCCTTCGTCCTGCAGGGAGGCGCTCAGCTCGGGATCTGCGCCGCCGCCTCGTCCAGATACCAGGTGGTCGACTCCAGGCCGCGCACGGACGACGCCGGAACCCGCCACGGATCGATCTGCCCGTGGGCGTCGCGGACGGCGCCGGCCTTCTCCGCCCCGGCGACCAGCAGCGCCACGTGCCGGGCCGAGTTCAGCACCGGCCAGGTCAGCGAGATCCGCTCCGACGGCGGTTTGGGCGAGTCGGTCACCCCGGCCGCGCTGGTGCTGACCCGGCGCTGACCGGGGTGCTGCGGGAACAGCGAGGCGATGTGCCCATCGGGCCCCACCCCGAGCAGCAGCACGTCGAAGAATGCCTGGCCCCGGGTGCTGAACGGCTCGTCGCCGCCCATCTGGTCGAGCTGCTGCCCGTACCAGGCGGCGGCGTCGTCCAGCGACATGCCGTCGGCGGGGGAGGGCATCACGTGGACGTGGCGGGCGGGCAGTCCGGCCGTCGACTGGAGCGGTGCGAGCAGCGACTCGCGCACACCGACCTCGTTGCGCTCCGCGGAGTCGGGGTCCACGTAGCGCTCATCGCCCCACCACAGATGCAGCCGGCTGCAGTCGACGCCCGCTGCGAGCAGGGCCTCCGGCAGTGCGGCCGCGGTCCTGGTGCCCACCGTCCCGCCCGTGAGCACGAGATGGGCCTGCGGGCGCTCCGCGAGCGCGGCGGCCAGCTGCGCGGCGGTGGCCGAGGCGGCGGCCGCCGCGACCGCGTCGGCATCGGGCCCCACCACATCCTGCGGCGCGGGCTTCCCGGTGGCGAAGGTCGCGGCGTCACCGATGCTGCTGTAGGTGCTGGCGAGGACCTCGCCGTACACCTCGTCCGGATCCAGCCGGCGCAGCTCCTCCGTGACCAGCTCGGGCAGGGTGCGACGCGGCATCGTCACGTGCTGACCGGTGTCGTCCCCGGGGAGCTTCATGATGATCGAGTCGTCGTCCACCCGGCTGAGCTCGATGGTGCCGTCCTCGCGGACCAGGCGCACGCTGTGCACCCCCGCGCAGTCCGGCGCCCCCTCGCGCGGGGGCAGCACCTCGACGTCGACGCCGAGCGCGTGCTGGAGCCAGCCGGCCATCAGCGTCACCGAGGGGTTGTCGGCGGTGCCGCTGACCTGGATCTGCTGGGGAACGGCGACGGGTGGGACCTCGTAGGCGCTGGCGACGAGTCCGCGCCAGCGGGTCAGTCGGCTCCACGCCAGGTCGGAGTCTCCGCTGGCGTAGCCGCGGCGCAGTCGCTTCAGCGTCCCCAGCGGATCGGCGCAGGCCGCCGCGTCGGTGATCCGGCGCTGGGACATGGAGCCCAGCACGTCGTGGACGGGCGAGGACGGCGCGTTCTCCGGCCACCAGGTCACGATCGGAGCATCGGGCAGCAGCAGCGCCATCACCAGGGTGTCCAGCGATGACAGCACGTCACCGCGGGCACGCAGGATCACGACCTCCGCGGCGCCGGCATCGCGTCCCACCCGGATCTCGGCATCGAGACCGGAGCTGGCGGCCTCGGGCTCCGCATCGACCACGATCACCCGCGCGGGATGCTCGTGGCTGGCCGCGACGGCCGCCTCCAGGGGCTTCTCGACGTCGCCGGTGGCGATGATGATGAGGGTCAGGACCCGGCCGATGGTGTTCTCGCCGAAGGTCTCCCGCATCTCGATCATCTGCTTGTTGATCGTCGATGCGGTGGTGTCGGTCAGGGTGGTGATCACGGTCGCCTCCAGGTACGCCCGTCACGGGCGAGCATCTCGTGCGCGGTGTCGGGGCCCCAGGTGCCGGGGCGGTACGGGGACGGGTCGAGGTTCTGCTCCCAGTACTCGGTGATCGGGTCGAGGATCTTCCAGGAGAGCTCGACCTCCTTCTGCCGCGGGAACAGCGGCGGATCACCGAGCAGCATGTCGAGGATCAGGCGCTCGTAGGCCTCCGGCGACTCCTCGGTGAAGTTCATGCCGTAGGCGAAGTCCATGGTCACGTCACGCACCTCCATCTGGGTGCCGGGGACCTTGGAGCCGAAGCGCATCGTCACGCCCTCATCGGGCTGGACGCGGATCACGATCGCGTTCTGCCCGAGATCCGCGGTGTCCGTGGAGCGGAAGGGCAGGAACGGGGCGCGCTTGAAGACCACGGCGATCTCGGTGACCCGGCGGCCCAGGCGCTTTCCTGCGCGCAGGTAGAAGGGCACGCCCGCCCAGCGGCGGGTGGCGATGTCCAGCCGCATCGCGGCGAAGGTCTCGGTGGTGGAGTCGGCGGGGATCCCGTCCTCCTCGAGATAGGGACGCACCTCCTCGCCGCCCTGCCAGCCGCCCACGTACTGGCCGCGGGAGGTATGGGAGGCGAGGTCCTCGGGCAGCTCCACCGCGGAGAGGACCTTCTCCTTCTCGGCCCGCAGGTCCGAGGCGCGGAAGGTGACCGGCTCCTCCATCGCCGTCAGCGCGAGCAGCTGCAGCAGGTGGTTCTGGATCACATCGCGGGCGGTGCCGATGCCGTCGTAGTAGCCGGCCCGGGACCCGATGCCGATGTCCTCGGCCATCGTGATCTGCACATGGTCGACGAAGTTCGCGTTCCAGAGCGGCTCGTACAGCTGGTTCGAGAAGCGCAGCGCCAGGATGTTCTGCACCGTCTCCTTGCCCAGGTAGTGATCGATGCGGAAGACCTCCTCGGGGCGGAAGGCCTTCTCGACCACGTCGTTCAGCGCGCGCGCCGAGGCCAGGTCGTGCCCGAAGGGCTTCTCGATCACGGCGCGGCGCCAGGAGCCGTCGTCGGCGGTGTTGAGCCCGGAGTCCGCCAGCTGCGAGAGCACCGTGGGGAAGGCGTCCGGCGGGATCGAGAGGTAGAAGGCGTGGTTGCCACCGGTGCTGCGGGTGCGGTCCAGCTCGCCGACCACCTCGGTGAGCGTCTCGAAGGCGGCGGTGTCGTCGAAGGTGCCGGTGACGAAGCGGAGACCGCCGCGCAGCTGCTCGAAGACGCTCTCGTCGAAGGCGGTGCGGGAGTGCTCGGAGACGGACTTCCGGACGTAGTCGGCGAACTCGTCGTGGGACCAGTCGCGGCGGCCGAAGCCGACCAGGCCGAAGCTGGGCGGGAGCAGGCCGCGGTGGGTGAGGTCGTAGATCGCGGGCAGCAGCTTCTTGCGCGCGAGGTCGCCGGTGACGCCGAACATCACCATGGAGCTGGGGCCGGCGATGAGGGGGAGGCGGCGGTCCCGGGGGTCGCGCAGCGGATTCGGCGCGTCCGCCCCGGTGAGGAGGGTGGGGGAGTCGGTCACGATCGTCCTTTCTCGGACAGGAGCACGGGAGCACGGCCCGCCGCGGTGGGCGGGCCGTGCTCCTCGCGGGGTCAGGCGCGGACGGACTCGACCGACTCGGAGACGGTCTCGAGCAGCCCGTTCCAGGCCTTCTCGAACTTCTCGACGCCCTCGCGCTCGAGCACGGCGAAGACGTCGGCGAGGTCGACGCCGGCTTCGTCGAGGCGCTCGAGGACGGACTCGGCCGCGGTGGCGATCTCGGCGTTCAGCGGGGCCTTGGGCTCGGAGTGGTCGGCAGCGGCCTCGAGGGTCTTCTCCGGCATGGTGTTCACGCTCGGATCGGCGACCAGGTTGTCGACGTAGAGGGTGTCGGGGTAGTCGGGGTTCTTCACCCCGGTCGACGCCCAGAGCGGGCGCTGCACGTTGGCGCCCTTGGCCTTGAGCGCCTCGAACCGCTCGGAGGCGAAGACCTCCAGGTACTTGCCGAAGGCGACCTGGGCGTTGGCCAGGCCCGCCTGGCCGCGCAGTGCGAGGGCGTCCTCGCTGTCCAGCGCCTCCAGCCGGCCGTCGATCTCGGCGTCCACGCGGGAGACGAAGAACGAGCCGACCGAGTGGATCCTCGTGAGGTCCCTGCCCGCCTTCGCGGCCTGCTCGAGACCGGAGAGGTAGGCATCCATCACGGCGAGATAGCGCTCGATGGAGAAGATCAGGGTGACGTTCACGCTGACGCCCGCGGCGATCGTTGCGGTGATCGCGGGGAGCCCCGCCTCGGTGGCAGGGATCTTGACGAAGATGTTCTCGCGGCCCACGACCTCGAAGAGGTGCTCCGCCTGCGCGATGGTCTTCTCGGTCTCATGCGCCAGGCGCGGATCGACCTCGATGCTCACCCGGCCGTCGAGGCCGTGCGTGGAGGTGTGGAGATCGGCGAAGAGGTCGGCGGCGCGGCGCACGTCGTCGGTGGTGAGCACCTCGACGATCTCCTCGACGTCCTTGCCCTCGCCGGTGAGGCGGGCGATGTCCTCGTCGTACTCGGAGCGGCCGGAGATCGCGGCCTGGAAGATCGAGGGGTTCGTGGTCACACCGACGATGTTGCGCGTGTCGATGAGCTCCTGCAGGTTGCCCGTGTCCATCCGCTCGCGGGAGAGGTCGTCGAGCCAGATGGAGACTCCGGCGTCGGAGAGTGCCTGGGTGTGGGTGTTCTGAGCCATGATCGTTCCTTCCGGGCGCTGGGCGCCCTGTGTCGAACTGGTGTCGTCGGGGTCAACGTCCGCGAGGGCCCGATCCTTCCATGATGTGGCTCGGGGAACCCTGTCGCAATCGGACGGGCGGGGGAGGGGCGGCGGGGCAGGACCTCCGAGGTCCTGCCCCGCACGTGCTCACGCGCCGGAGGCGGCGAGCGACTCCTGCGCGGCCTCGACCACGGCCTCGGCGGTGAAGCCGAACTCGCGGAAGAGGGTCTTGGCGTCGGCGGAGGCGCCGTAGTGCTCGAGCGAGACCGCCCGGCCGTGGGTGCCCAGGAAGCGGTGCCACGGCATCGCGATCCCGGCCTCGACGCTCACGCGCGCGGTGACGGAGGCGGGGAGCACGGACTCCCGGTACGCCTCGTCCTGCTCGTCGAACCATTCCACGCACGGCATCGAGACCAGGCGGGCCGGGGTGCCGGCCGCCTCCAGCTGCGTCTGCGCCGCGGCGGCGTACTGCACCTCGGAGCCGGTGGCGATGAGGATGACCTTCGGCTCCGCCGAGGCCTCCTTCATGATGTAGCCGCCCTGGGCCAGGTTCTCGGCACCGGCGTGCTCGGTCCGGTCGAAGGTCGGCATCGCCTGGCGGGACAGGATCAGGCCCACGGGGCCGCTGTCGCGCTCCAGGATCGTCTTCCACGCCTGTGAGGTCTCGTTGGCGTCCGCCGGACGCACGACCGACAGGTTCGGGATCGCCCGGTAGGCGGCGAGGTGCTCGACGGGCTGGTGAGTGGGGCCGTCCTCGCCCAGACCGATGGAGTCGTGGGTCCACACGTAGGTGGCCGGGACCTTCATCAGCGAGGCGAGTCGGACCGCACCGCGCATGTAGTCGGCGAACTGGAAGAAGGTGCCGCCGTAGGGGCGGGTCAGGCCGTGCAGGGAGATGCCGGACAGGATCGAGCCCATCCCGTGCTCGCGGATGCCGAAGTGCAGCGTGCGGCCGTACTGGTCACCGGCGAACTCGGAGGAGCTGTGCTCCGCGGGCAGGAAGGAGGGCTCGCCCTTCATGGTGGTGTTGTTCGAGCCGGCGAGGTCGGCGGAACCGCCCCACAGCTCCGGCATCACCGCGGCGAGCTCGCCCAGCACCTTGCCGGAGGCGGCGCGGGTGGCGATGCCCTTCTCGTCCGTCTCGAAGCTCGGGAACGCCTCGGCGAAGCCCGCGGGCAGCTCGCGCGCCTGCAGACGGTCCAGGAGCGTCGCGGCCACGGTGTTCGCGGAGCGCCACGCCTGGTAGCCCGTGTCCCACTCGGCCCTCGCGGCCGCGGCGCGCTCGGCGAGGCCGCGGGTGTGGGCCAGCACGTCCTCGTCGACCTGGAACTGCTGCTCGACGTCGAAGCCGAGCACATCCTTGAGGCCCGCGACGCCCTCGGTGCCGAGCTTGGCGCCGTGGACGGTGTGGCTGCCGGCCAGCTCCGGGATGGGCCAGCCGATGATGGTGCGCAGGCGGATGAAGGTCGGCTTGTCGGTGACCTTCTGGCCCGCGAGGATCTCGGCCTTCAGCGCTGCGACGTCCTCGACGTACGCGGAGCCCTCGGCACCGCCGGACCTCCAGTCGACGGTGCGCACGTCCCAGCCGTAGGCCTCGTAGCGCGCGGCGGTGTCCTCGGTGAACGCGATCGAGGTGTCACCCTCGATGGAGATCTCGTTGTCGTCCCACAGCACGATGAGGTTGCCCAGCTGCTGGGTGCCGGCGATCGAGCTGGCCTCGCTGCTGACACCTTCCTGGAGATCGCCGTCGGAGACGATCACGTAGGTGAAGTGGTCGAAGGGGCTGGTGCCCGGTGCGGCGGACGGGTCGAGCAGGCCGCGCTCACGGCGCTGCGCCATCGCGAAGCCGACGGCGGAGGAGACGCCCTGGCCGAGGGGGCCGGTGGTGATCTCGACACCCCGGGTGAGGAAGTTCTCGGGATGGCCCGGGGTCTTCGAGCCCCAGGTGCGCAGCTCCTCGAGGTCCTGCTTCTCGAGACCGAAACCGCCGAGGTACAGCTGGATGTACTGGGTGAGGCTGGAGTGTCCGGCGGAGAGGACGAAGCGGTCGCGGCCGAGCCAGGTCGGATCGGTCGGATCGTGGCGCATCAGGTCCTGATAGAGCAGGTACGCGGCCGGGGCGAGGCTCACGGCGGTGCCGGGGTGACCGCTGCCGACCTTCTCCACGGCGTCCGCGGCGAGGACGCGGGCGGTGTCGACCGCCCGGGCGTCCAGATCGGTCCAGCCCTCGGGGGCCTTGAAGGTCTCTGTCATGTCGGGTGATTCCTTTCGGCGGAGTACGGCGCTGACGGCCGCTCGGTTCGACAGGCCTCGGCGGCAGGGCCTCGGCATGCGGTGGCGTGCGAGGTCCTGCGCGAGACGACGGGCCCACCTTAGTCCGGGCGGTGCCTCCGCGACTCCTCGGTCCAGCCGGTTGCCGGGAGCGGGTCCCCGTCCCCGGTCGTCCCCGGTCCCCGCGCCGCTCCTCAGGAGCGCCGTGCAGGGCGGACGGTGCCGGGTCTCACCCCGTGTCGGGGTGCCGGACCCCGCCCCCGCGGCCTAGACTGGCGGCGTTCACGCGACGACTGCGTCGCGCTCAGGAGGAAGGACGGTGGGCGGTGACCGCCACCCAGGGAGCGTCGGTACGGAACTCGGGCCGGGACGGTGGTCGGACGCCGCAGTCCGTGCGCTCCGTGGTCCTCAGCTACGTGGCGCTGACCAAGCCTCGGATCATCGAGCTGCTGCTGATCACCACCATCCCCACCATGTTCCTCGCCGCGGGCGGGTTCCCCTCGCTGTGGCTGATCCTGGCCACGATGGTCGGTGGCTACCTCGCCGCCGGCGGTGCCAACACCCTGAACATGTACCTCGAGCGCGACATCGACGCGAAGATGAAGCGCACCCGCAACCGGCCGATCCCCTCCGGGGCCGTCTCGCCGCGGGCCGCCCTGATCTTCGGGATCACGATCTCGATCGTCTCCGCGCTCTGGCTGGGCCTGCTGGTCAACTGGGTCTCGGCCGCCCTCGCGGTCGGTGCGATCCTGCTCTACGTCGTCTTCTACACGATGCTGCTCAAGCGCCGCACCAGCCAGAACATCGTCTGGGGCGGGGTCGCCGGCTGCATGCCGGTGCTGATCGGCTGGTCGGCGGTGACCGGGACCGTCTCCTGGACGGCCGTGCTGCTGTTCCTGGTCATCTTCTTCTGGACCCCGCCGCACTACTGGCCCCTGGCCGAGAAGTTCTCCACGGACTACGCCGCCGCCGGGGTGCCGATGCTGCCGGTGGTCGCGTCCCGCACGAACGTGGCCCGCCAGATGCTCATGCACACCGCGCTGATGGTCGCCTCCAGCCTCGCGATCATCCCGCTCGGCGCCACCGGCTGGGTGTACGGCGTCGCTGCCGTCGGCGCGGGCCTCTGGTTCGGCATCCTGGTGGTGCGCTACGCGCTGCGGGTGCGTCGCGGCCTGACCGGGAAGGCGCTGGGTCCGATGACCGTCTTCCACGGCTCCATCACCTACCTGACCGTCCTGTTCGTCGCCCTCGCGATCGATCCCTTCGTCACTCTGTGACCCCGGGCGGCACGCCGGATCCCGCCGCCGCGGGGCTGCGCCCCGGGGACCGCCGGATCCTCGAGCAGTACCTCAGCCATCTGCGGATCGAGCGCGGGCTATCCGCAAACACCCTCGCCGCCTATGAGCGGGACCTGCGCCGCTATCTCCGCGACCTGTCCCGGCAGGAGGTCGATCCGGCAGCGGTCGACCCGCGGCACCTCGGAGCCTGGCTGCAGGCGCTGCGCACCGGCGCCGACGGGGGCAGCGCGCTCTCGGCCGCCTCGGCCGCCCGATCACTGGCCGCGGTGCGCGGCCTGCACTCCTTCCTCGACGCCGAACGGGTCTCCACCACCGGGGACCCCTCGCGGCTGGTGCCGGCCCCGGCGCTGCCGCGGCGACTGCCGCATCCGCTCACCATCGACCAGGTCGAGGCGCTGATCGAGGCCGCGGGACGGCCCGGCACCGGCCGGGACGCCACCGCCCGGGCGCTGCGCGACCGGGCCCTGCTCGAGGTCCTCTACGGGCTCGGCGCCCGGATCTCGGAGGCCACCGGTCTCGACATCGACGACGTCGAGGTGGGGGAGCGCGCGGCCGTGCTGCGCGGCAAGGGGGACAGGCACCGCATCGTGCCCGTCGGTCGCTTCGCGCTCGAGGCGCTGGAGGCCTATCTGACCCGTGGCCGCCCGATCCTGGCCCCGCGCGGATCCGGCACGCCGGCGGTGTTCCTCGGCTCGCGCGGGACCCGGCTGACCCGGCAGGCGGCCTGGCAGGTGGTCCAGCGCGCCGCCGAGGCCGCGGAGCTGACCGCTCTGCCCGAGCCGATCAGCCCGCACACCCTGCGCCACTCCTATGCGACGCATCTGCTGCACGGGGGAGCGGATGTGCGGTCCGTGCAGGAGCTGCTCGGTCATGCATCGGTCACCACGACACAGCTGTACACGCAGGTCACAGTGGATTCGCTGCGCGAGACCCATGCGGGTGCCCACCCCCGGGCCCGGCGGGGGGCTTAGACTTGTCCGGCACGACGCCCCTGCCCGGCCCCACCGGCGGCGGACGTCCTGCGCGAGACGACGACAGCACGGCGCAGCTCCCGCTTCCCGGACCGGGACCGGACCCTTACCGGACCCATCGCGGAGCGCCCCGTGCCCGCCACAGACCACGACGCCGACGACAGGACACCGACGTGAGCCCGACCTCCTCCCAGCAGCTCGACATCGACCTCGGCCCGACCGGGCGCCCGATGCCGGAGCTCCCGGAGCCGGCCCCGCTCGACGGCCACGGCCCGGCCCGGATCATCTCGATGGTGAACCAGAAGGGCGGGGTCGGGAAGACGACCAGTGTCATCAATCTGGGTGCGGCACTGGCCGAGCTCGGCCGCAAGGTGCTCCTGGTGGACCTCGATCCCCAGGGCGCCCTCAGCGCGGGCACCGGCGTGAATCCCTACGAGCTCGACCTGACCGTCTACAACCTGCTCATGGAGCGCGGTCACGACGTGCACGGCGTCATCCAGGAGACGCACACCGAGAACCTCGACGTGCTCCCGGCCAACATCGACCTCTCCGCCGCGGAGGTCACCCTCGTCAACGAGGTCGCTCGCGAGATGGCCCTGGCCCGGGTGCTGCGCCCGGTGGCCGACGACTACGACGTCATCCTCATCGACTGCCAGCCGTCCCTGGGGCTGCTGACCGTGAACGCACTGGCCGCCAGCCACGGCGTGATCATCCCGCTGGAGGCCGAGTACTTCGCGCTGCGCGGCGTGGCGCTGCTGGTGGAGACCATCGAGAAGGTCCAGGACCGCATCAACCCGCGCCTCGAGCTCGACGGCATCCTCATCACCATGTTCGACCCGCGCACCCTGCACGCCCGCGAGGTGTGCCAGCGCGTCGTGGAGGCGTTCCCGGACCAGGTCCTCCACACCACCATCAACCGCACCGTGAAGTTCCCCGACGCCTCCGTGGCCGCGGAGCCGATCATCTCCTTCGCCACCTCGAACAAGGGCGCGGCGGCCTACCGCCAGCTGGCCCGGGAGCTCATCTCCCGCGGCGCCGCCGCCTGATGGCCGCGGATCGCTCCGGCCGCCCGGCCCGACGGCGCAGCGCCTTCACCCCGCCCCGTCACGTCCGTCTCCGCGACGGCGAGGGGAAGCCGGTCACGGCCGGCGCCGCCACTGCCGGCTCCTCGTCGGAGCCGCATCGGGACGACGGCGAGCGACTGCAGAAGGTGCTGGCCCGGGCCGGTCTCGGCTCGCGCCGTGCCTGCGAGGCGCTGATCTCCGGCGGCCGGGTGCGGGTGGACGGCGAGATCGTCCAGGAGCAGGGTGTCCGCGTGGATCCCGCCGCACAGGTGATCCACGTCGACGGCCGCCGGCTGCAGCTGGACACGTCCAAGCTGACCCTGGTGCTGAACAAGCCCAGGGCGGTGGTCTCGGCGATGAGCGACCCCGAGGGGCGGCGCGACCTCAGCGAGTTCACCGCCGGGCACCCGCAGCGGCTCTATCACGTGGGCCGGCTGGACTACGAGACCGAGGGTCTGCTGCTGCTGACCAACGACGGCGAGCTCGCCCACCGCCTCACCCATCCCAGCTTCGAGGTCGCCAAGACCTACGTGTGCCGCTTCGACGCCCCCGGCGGTCCGCCGCGCGGCCTGGTCAAGACGCTGCGCGAAGGGGTCCAGCTCGAGGACGGTCCGGCCCGCGCCGACCGCGCCCGGGTGCTGGCCCAGGACGGCCGTGAAGCGGTGGTCGAGGTGACGCTCCACGAGGGCCGCAACCGCATCGTGCGCCGCATGTTCGCCTCCCAGGGATTCGAGCTGACCGCCCTGATGCGCACCCGCATCGGACCGGTCCTGCTGGGCGATCTCCCCTCCGGCACCACCCGTGAGCTCACCGGTCGCGAGCTGGGCACCCTGATGGCCGAGGTGGGGCTGTGACGGCTCTGGTGCCGTCACCGGTGCGGATCATCGGCACCGGGCTGATCGGCGGCTCCCTCGGCCTGGCGCTGCGCCGGGCCGGGGTGGAGATCCAGGTGGAGGACGCCTCCCCGGGCACCGCGGCACTGGCCGTCGAGCTCGGGGTGGGGGAGCTGCCGGGCGCTGATGCCCCCGATCCTGCGCTGGTGCTGGTCGCGGCACCGCCCGACGTCGCTGCGGCGCTCGTCCAGCGGGCGCTGCGCAGCTGGCCGGAGGCCCTGGTCGCCGACGTCGCCAGCGTCAAGTCCACCGTGCTGGACGGACTGCGCTCGCGGGCGCGGGCCGAGGACCTGCCGCGGTACATCGGCGCCCACCCCATGGCCGGTCGTGAGGTCTCCGGCGTGATCGCCGCCCGCGCCGATCTGTTCCTGGGCCGTCCCTTCGTCATCGTCCCTCACCAGAGCACCGAGCCTCGTGCGGTGAACGCGCTGCGGGGCCTGGCCCTCGAGATCGGCTCGGTGCCCACCACGATGGATGCCGCCGCGCACGATATCGCCGTCGCCCAGGTCTCCCATGTGCCGCAGGTGATGTCGAGCCTGCTGGCCGCCACCCTGCTCGAGCCCAGCGAGCCCGCCCTGGGACTCGCCGGCCAGGGGCTGCGCGACACCACCCGCATCGCCGACTCCGATCCGCGGCTGTGGGTGGAGATCCTCGGCGCGAACGCGAGCGCGGTCGGGCAGGTGCTCGGCGTGGTCCGGGAACGGCTCGAGGACGTGCTGACGGCGCTCGGCACGCTCGCGGGGGACCCGGATCCGGGCACCGGTTCCCGTCGGGCCCTGGCCGACCTCGTCTCCGCGGGCAACCGCGGGGTGCGCCGCATCCCCGGCAAGCACGGCGGTGCGACCGACGCCTTCGCCACGGTCGTGGTGCTGGTCCCCGACCGTCCCGGAGAGCTCGCCCGGCTGCTCACGGAGATCGGGCAGATCGGCGTGAACCTCGAGGATCTCCGCCTCGAGCACGAGCTGGGACGTGACGTGGGCCTCGCGCACATCGCGATCGACGCCGCCCGTGAGGACCTGCTCACGCGGGAGCTCGCCGAACGCGGGTGGAGGGTCGCGGACGCCTGAGCGCCCCGTATCCTTGCCGGATGCACACCAGCGCGCCGCACGACCCCTCCGACCTCGCATCCACCCGCCCGGCCGAGGGCATCACCATCGCCATCGACGGCCCGGCCGGCTCCGGCAAGTCCACCGTGTCGCGACTGGTGGCCGATGCCCTCGACGGCGGGATCCTCGACACCGGCGCGATGTACCGGTCGGTGACCTGGTGGTGCCTGGACCAGGGCATCGACCTCGCCGACCGTGAGGCCGTCGCCCGCGCCGCCGAGGAGATCGACCTCGTCCAGGGCACGGATCCCGCAGGCGCCACGGTCGTGGTCGCCGGCACCGACATCACGGCCGAGATCCGCTCCGAGCGGATCTCCCAGCAGGTCAGCGCCGTCGCCACCAACACGCTGGTGCGCGCGATCCTGCAGCGTCGCCAGCGCGAGCTGTTCTTCGCCGCGGCCGCGGAGCGCGGCTTCTGCGTCGCCGAGGGACGTGACATCACCACCGTCGTCGCCCCCGACGCCCAGGTGCGGGTGCTGCTGACCGCCTCCGACGAGGAGCGCATGCGGCGCCGTGCCGCGGAGCTGGACCTCGAGGACTCCGAGGACACCCGGGCGCGGATGGCGGACCAGGTCCTGCGCCGCGACCGCGACGATGCCACCGTCTCCGAGTTCCGCACCGCCGCCGAGGGCGTCGAGACCGTGGACACCACCGGCCTCGGTGTCGAGGACGTCGTCGAACAGGTCCTGATGCTGGTCGCGGCCGCCGAATCCGACCAGGAGGAGGCCCTGCACGGCCGTCCCGAGCCGGCGGCCCGGGACCGTGCGGTCCTCTCCGACCGGGGGCCTCGCGCCGAGGGCACCGCTGGTCCCACCGATCAGGAGGTCGAGACCGCACTGCGGGCAGGCCTGTCCGCCTACGACCTCGACGAGGAGGACCTGGCGCTGCTCACCGGGCACGAGGAGGAGGGGCCGCGCCTCGCCGTCCAGCGCAATCTCCCCGTCGTCGCCGTCGTCGGCCGCCCGAACGTCGGAAAATCCACGCTGGTCAATCGGATCCTGGGCCGTCGCGAGGCGGTCGTGGAGGACCGTCCCGGGGTGACCCGCGACCGCGTGTTCTACGAGGCGGAATGGACCGGGAAGGACTTCTGGCTGGTCGATACCGGAGGCTGGGAGGAGCGGGTCCAGGGCATGGCCCACCGGGTCGCGGAGCAGGCCGAGTTCGCCGTCTCCCTCGCCGACGTGGTGATGTTCATCGTCGATGCGAACGTGGGCATCACGACCACCGACGAACAGCTGCTCAAGGTGCTCCGCAAGGCGAAGGTGCCGATCGTGCTGGTCGCCAACAAGGTCGACGACGAGCGCGGTGAGCTCGAGGCCGCGGCGCTGTGGAATCTCGGCCTGGGGGAGCCGCATGCGGTCTCCGCCCTGCACGGCCGTGGTTCCGGCGACCTGCTCGACACCGTGGTGGGCGCCATGCCCGAGGAGGGCCGCGGCGCCCCCGCGGATCACGGACCGCGCCGCGTCGCGCTCCTCGGCCGCCCGAACGTCGGGAAGTCCTCGCTGCTGAACCGGCTCGCCCGGGAGCAGCGCGTCGTGGTCGACGACATCGCCGGCACCACCCGGGACCCGGTCGACGAGAAGATCACCCTCGGCGGCAAGGAGTGGACCTTCGTGGACACCGCCGGGATCCGACGGCGAGTCCTCCAGGCCCAGGGCGCCGACTACTACGCCTCGCTGCGCACCCGGGCGGCCCTGGACCGGGCCGAGATCGCCGTGGTGCTGCTCGAGGCCTCCGAGCCGATCTCGACCCAGGACCTGAAGATCATCGACATGGTCCTGGAATCGGGTCGTGCCCTGGTGCTCGCCTTCAACAAGTGGGATCTGCTGGACGAGGAGCGGCACAAGGCGCTCGAACACGAGATCGAGCGTGATCTCGCGCATGTCGCCTGGGCGCCGCGCGTGAACATCTCCGCCCGGACCGGCCGGCACGCCGAGAAGCTGGTGCCCGCGCTCGAGACGGCGCTGGACTCCTGGGACCGGCGCATCCCCACCGGACGGCTCAACGCCTTCCTCGGCCAGCTGGTGGCCGCGCATCCGCATCCGCTGCGCGGCGGCAAGCAGTCCCGCATCCTGTTCGCGACGCAGGCACGCACCCGACCGCCGCGCTTCGTCATCTTCGCCAGCGGGTTCCTCGAGCACGGCTACCGCCGGTTCATCGAACGCCGCCTGCGCGAAGATTTCACCTTCACCGGCTCGCCCATCGTGATCGGCGTGCGGATCCGGGAGAAGCGCCGGCGCTGAGCACCGTGCGCCGCGCCACAGCGGGATGCCGGGGCGCGGCGCCGCGGCGGGACCACGTATCGTGGGCACCATGAGCAATCCCGGTGATCACGGCTCCTGGAACCCCCAGGGGCACGACGACCGCGCCCCGCACGGTGCGCAGAACGACGCGGGGCTGCCCCCGCAGGATCCGTGGGCGCAGCCGCCCGCCTCGCAGGACCCCTACGCACAGCCCTCGTCGCACTCCGCCTCGGATCCCTACGGTCAGCAGCCGTTCGCCGGGCAGGATCCCTTCGGACAGGGACAGCAGGGATGGTCGGCGGCACCCGGTTCCGGGCCCTCGGCCTCGGACCCCTACGGACAGCCCGGCGCTGCCGGCCCGGTGCCGCCGGGCCAGGTGCAGAGCCGTCTGGTGGTGGGTCTGCTGGGCATCTTCCTCGGTGGGTTCGGGGTGCACCGCTTCCTCCTGGGCTACACCACCATCGGCATCATCCAGATCCTCGTCACCGTCTTCACCTGCGGCATCGGGGCGTGGTGGGGCGTCATCGAGGGGATCATGGTGCTGGCCAGGTCGTCGGCCTTCGAGCGTGACGCCTACGGCCGTCCCCTGACCGACTGATGCTGCCCGTCTTCCCTCCACGACAAGGACACCCGCTGCGATGACCTCTCAGCCCGCCGGACCGCTCCCGGACCGGAGCTCGCTCCAGACCAGCGCGATCATCCTGATCGTCGTCGGGCTGCTGTGCGGCGGCATGATCCCGGCGATCTTCGGCATCATCGCGCTCGTGCAGATGGACAGCGACCCCACCACCGCGCAGAAGATGAACAAGGTCGGCTGGATCATCTTCTGGGTGATGCTGGCACTGATGGTGCTGATCGCCGTCGGCGCGCTGCTGGTCAACCTGCTGGTGATCGGCGTGGTGTCGCTGCCCGTCATCATGGGCGGCTGACCGCGGCCGCTGCAGGAGGAACCCCCATCGCCACCCCGGAATTCGTCCTCTCGCTGCGCGAGCACATCGGACACGAGCTGCTGTGGATGCCCGGTGTCACCGCGCTGGTGCTGGATCCCGCCCGCACGCGGATGCTCGCCGTCCGACGAGCCGATGACGGCGCCTGGACCCCGGTCACCGGGATCATCGACCCGGGGGAGGAGCCGGCACGTGCCGCCGTCCGCGAAGTCGCGGAAGAAGCCAAGGTCGCCTGCCATGCGCTGCGGCTGCTCGAGGTCCGCACATTGCCCCCGGTCACCTATCCGAACGGGGATCGTGCGCAGTACCTCGATCTGTGCTTCCGGTGCGAGGCGGACGGTGAGTCGATGCCGGTCCCGGCCGACGGGGAGAACACCGAGGCGCGCTGGTTCCCGGTCGGCGCGCCACCGCCGATGAACGAGCGTTTCACGAGACAGCTGTCGCTGGCCCTGGAGGATCACGTCGAGACCCGGTTCCGGCGATGAGGGGGCAGGCGCCGCTGCCCGGCACCCGGGTCCGGATCGCGCTGACCGACCGCCCCGGCGACCAGGCGGTGGTGCGGGTGATCGCCGTCCCGCGACGGGACCTGGCCCACGCCGGCCGGCTGAGCCCCGCCCTCGCCCCCTTCGCCGAGGCGCTGCTGGTGGATGTCTCGGTCGCAGGCACGACGCTGCTGCCCGGCGCGTGGGTGGAGCGGGAGGTGCTCGAGCGCGGCGCGCCCATCGCTCCCACCCCGGTGACGGCCGCGGATCTGCGCCCACCGGCCGTGATCGCGGGCACCACCGAGCAGGCCGCACTGTGCTGGGGAGAGACCGTCTGGCCGCTCGATCTCGGCGGTGTGGTCGCGATCCCCGACAGCTCCCGGGCGGGCCCGCATCCGCTGTCCCGGCTGCGACGGCTGGTGCTGGTGGCCTCCGGTCGTCGGGCGGAGATCGCGCTGACGCTGTGGCGCGACCCGGAGTTCGAGATCCCCTGGCAGGACGTGCGGATGCTGCCACGGGCCGCGGCCTGGTTCGAGCTGGCCCAGGTCCCGCCCGGGATGCGATACGCCGATGCCGAGCAGGCCCAGGGCGTCGGCCGCGCCCGGCAGCACAGCTGAGCGGACGATCCGCACCGGACGCGCCGCGACGGGGTTGGTGTGATCCAGGTCGCACGCGCTACGATCGAGCCTCGCCCCGACGTCCACGAGGAGGTCACCGTGGCCCCAGGACCGTTCTCCCGGCCGTCCCTCGACCGCCGCAGCTTCCTGCGCCTGAGCGCCGGCGTCGCGACGGTGGTGCCGTTGGCCGCACTCGCGGGCTGCGCCGGTGCCAACGCCGATCCGGGCGTGATCCGGATCGCCTTCCAGCAGTTCGGCTCGGGCACCGTCAAGGAGCAGTGGATCACCGACGCTGCCGCGGAGTTCTCCGCCGAGAACCCGGAGCTGACC
Source organism: Brachybacterium vulturis (assembly GCF_002407185.1). Classification (NCBI taxonomy): domain Bacteria; kingdom Bacillati; phylum Actinomycetota; class Actinomycetes; order Micrococcales; family Dermabacteraceae; genus Brachybacterium; species Brachybacterium vulturis. The sequence continues at coordinate 2,629,487 of NZ_CP023563.1, read as the reverse complement.
GTCGAGCTCGTCCCCATCGTCGCGTCCGAAGGGGACTACTTCACCAAGAACGAGCTGCTGATGAGTTCGCCGCGCACCAGCCCCGATCTGGTGTACGAGGACTCCTTCATCCTGCTCTCGGACGTCGGGGCCGGATACCTCCGGCCGATGACCGAGCTGGCCACCGGCTATGAGCACTGGGGTGACGTCGCTGATGCCTCGAAGGTCGCAGTCACCGGAGAGGACGGCGAGATCTACGGGATGCCGATCACGACGGACACCCGCGCGATCTGGTTCCATCGCGGCGTGCTCGAGGAGGCAGGCCTGCCCGGGGACTGGCAGCCCAGCACCTGGGAGGACATCCTCGACGCGGCGCGCGCGATCCGTGACTCCGACAGCGACGCGACCCCGTTCTTCATGTTCTGCGGCACCCCGCAGGGCGAGAAGGCCTCCATGCAGGGTTTCGAGATGCTCCTGTACGGCACCTCCGCCGAGGGGTGGCTCTATGACCGCGAGACCCGGAAGTGGATCATCGGCTCGACGGGCTTCATCGACTCCCTGACGTTCGTCCGGACGATCTTCGAGGAGGACCTCACCCTGCCGCTGGCCCAGCACCTCGATCCGAACATCTCCGAGACGATCTACAACACGCTGCTGCCCGAGAAGAAGCTCGGCATGCTCATCGACGGCTCCTGGATCTCGCGGACCTGGGCCGAATCCGCGGCTCGGCCATGGCCCGAGTGGCCCGACGTGATGGGTCTGGCGGACATGCCCACCCAGGACGGGGGCGGGAACGGCACCGTGACGCTCGCAGGAGGCTGGGGACTGTCCATCCCCGAGTACGTCACCGACAAGGAGATCGCCTTCCGCTTCCTCGAGACGCTGGTCTCCACCGAGAACCTGGTGGACTACGCGATCGCTGACAACCACATCACCGTGCGCGACGACGTCGCGGCGGACGAGCGCTACCAGGGGTATTCCCCGGCAGTCGACTACTTCACGAGGATCCTGAAGACCGCCTACTACCGCCCGGCACTGCCGGCCTACCCGCAGGTGTCCTCGGCGATCCAGGTCGCGATGGAAGCCGTGATGACGGGCGACAGCCCGGAGTCGGCGGCCGCCGCCTACGACGCCACCGTCATCGACATCGTCGGCCGCGAGAGCGTGCAGGAGGCCGGCGCATGAGCACCAGCGCGCCCGTGGCGGAGCACGATCCGCCCTCCTCCGCCACGCGCCCGACGCCGCCTCGACGGGGGAGGCTGGGCAACCGCCTGACCGCCGGCCGGGCGGTGCCGATGGTTCCCGCGTTCCTGCTGCTGGCCGGGTTCATGCTGGGGCCGATCGTGTACTCCGTGTACCTCGCCTTCACCGACAAGGCGATCCGCGGGGAGGGTGCCGAGCAGACCGAGTTCGTCGGCTTCTCCAACTTCACCGACGCCTTCGCCGACGCGGACTTCTGGAACTCCGTGGTCCTCACCGTGATCTTCACGGTGATCTCCGCGCTGCTCGGTCAGAACATCATGGGCATGCTGCTGGCCCTGCTCATCGAACGCGCCCACCGGGTGATCACCTTCACGGTGACCGCCATCGTGATCGCCGCCTGGATCCTGCCGGAGGTGGTGGCCGGCTATCTGCTGTACACGTTCTTCTCCCCGGACGGATCGTTGAACGCGATCATCACGGCGATCGGGCTGCCACCGCAGCAGCTGCTGTTCAGCGCCCCGATCTTCGCCGTGTCCTTCGCGAACATCTGGCGCGGGACCGCCTTCTCGATGCTGGTGTACTCGGCCGCGCTGAGCTCCGTACCCAGCGATGTCTACGAGTCCGCGGCCCTGGACGGTGCCGGGCCGCTGCGCCGGTTCACCTCGGTGACGCTCCCGCTGCTGCGACCGGCGATCGCCACCAACCTGATGTTGACCACCCTGCAGACGCTCTCGGTCTTCGGATTGATCTTCATCATGACCGGGGGCGGGCCGGCCCGCCAGAGCCAGACCCTGCCGCTGTACACGTACGAGCAGGCGTTCTCCTACGGTCAGCTCGGCTACGGCACCGCCGTGGCCCTGCTGCTGCTCCTGATCGGGGCGGTGGCCTCCATGGCGTACCTGCGTCTGCTTCCGGAGGAGGACAAGCGATGACCGCGACCCCCGAGACCACCGGCACCGCGCCGGCGCCGGCCAGCGACGACCCACCACCGCGGCCGCGCCGCACCGGCCTGGGGCCGCGCGAGCGCAGCAGCACGATCGCCAGCACCGTGGCGATGGTGGTGATCGGCGCGAGCTTCATGGTGCCGCTGCTGTGGGTGGTGCTGGCCTCCTTCAACACCGAGGCGACCTTGTCGATCTCGTGGCCGGAGAACTGGTCCCTGGGCAACTACGCCGCGATCTGGAACATGGAGACCACCTTCCGGCCGCTGCTGAACTCAGTGATCCTGTGCGGTGGGGCGGCGGCGGTCACGATGGTCACCGCGGTGCTGTGCGCCTACCCGATGTCGCGATATCGGTTCCGCGCCAAGCGGCCGCTGCTGCTGGGCATCATCTTCTCCACGGGGCTGCCGATCACCGCGATCATGATTCCGGTGTACGCATTGTTCGTGCAGGTGAACCTCATCGACTCGATGTTCGGTGCGATTCTCTTCCTCGGCGCCAGCTCCCTGCCGTACGCGATCTTCCTGACCAAGGGCTTCATGGACGGGGTCCCCGTGGAGATCGAGGAGTCGGCCTGGACCGAGGGGGCCGGCGTGTACCGCGCGCTGTGGTCGGTCGTGCTGCCCCTGATGCGACCCGGCCTGGCCGTGGCGGCGATCTTCACCTTCGTGATGATGTGGGGCAACTTCTTCGTCCCGTTCATGTTGCTGCTGAGCCCGGACAAGCTGCCCGCCGCGGTGACGCTCTACACCTTCTCCTCCCAGTACGGCCAGGTCGCCTACGGTCAGCTGGCCGCGTTCTCGATCTTCTACTCATTGCCCGTGGTGGTGCTGTACCTGTTCCTCGGCCGCAGCCTGGGCCAGGGTTTCGCGGCGGCCGGTGGCGTCAAGGGGTGAGGCGCGCCAGGGCCCGAACGGAGCCTTGGCACCGGCCGGCTCAGCGGAAGACGATGGTCCGCGAGCCGTCCAGCAGCACCCGCGACTGGGCGAACCAGGCCACGGCCTGGCGCAGAGTCCGGATCTCGGCGTCCTGCCCGATCGCCATCAGCTCCTCGGGTGAGCGGGTGTGGTCCACCCGCAGCACCTCCTGCTCGATGATCGGCCCCTCGTCCAGATCGGTGGTGACGAAGTGGGCGGTCGCCCCGATCTGCTTCACCCCGCGCGCATGCGCCTGCCGGTAGGGGTTGGCGCCCTTGAAGCCGGGCAGGAAGGAGTGGTGGATGTTGATGCAGCGGCCGGCGAGCTCGGCGCACAGCTCCGGGGACAGGATCTGCATGTAGCGGGCCAGCACCACCAGCTCGATGTCGTGCTCCTCCACCGCCTCGCGCACCCGATCCTCGAAGGCGGCCTTCGCGCCTTCACCGCGGGTGGGCCGATGTTCGAAGGGCACGTCGTAGAAGCCGGCCAGCTTCTCCAGGGTGGGATGGTTCGCCAGGATCAGCGGGACCTCGATCGGCAGGTGACCGGACTCCATCCGGAACAGCAGATCGTTCACGCAGTGCAGGGTCGTCGAACCGAGGATCAGGGTGCGCACCGGGCGTCCCACCTCGTCGATCTGCAGCTCGAGGCCGAAACGCTCCACCGCCGGGCCCAGTGCGGCCTTCAGCTCCTGGGCCGCAGCGGGGGTCCTGACCTGCATCCGCAGGTAGTAGCGATGGGTGGTGCTGCTGACGAACTGTCGACTCTCGGTGATGTCGCCATCGACCTCGAGGATGGCGCCGGAGATCGCGTGGACGATGCCGGGGGACTCGGCGCAGACCACGGTGAGGACGAACTCATGACTGGTCCCGGAGGGGTCTGCGGAGTTCGGGGCGGGGGAGGAGAGAGCGTTCATGGAGCCATTCTAGGAACATGCGCCGACCCGCACCCGTCTGTTCATGAGCGGCGCGTCCAGCGGGAGAGGTCGCGCCGCGTCAGTCCCGGCCGCGCCGCCAGAGCGCCGAGGGCCACCAGATGATCTTCCCGAGGTCGAGGGCCAGAGCGGGCACCAGCAGCGTGCGCACCACGAAGGTGTCCAGCAGCACGCCGAAGGCCACGATGAAGGCGATCTGGGCGAGGAACAGGATCGGGATCACTCCGAGCGCGGCGAAGGTCGCCGCAAGCACCATGCCCGCCGAGGTGATGACGCCGCCGGTCACGGAGAGCCCGCGCACCACTCCCTCCCGGGTGCCGTGCGCCAGCGACTCCTCGCGCACCCTGGTCATCAGGAAGATGTTGTAGTCGATGCCGAGGGCCACCAGGAACACGAAGCCGAACAGGGGCACGGCCGGGTCGGCGCCGGGGAAGGCGAAGAGATGCTCGAACGCCAGCGCGGAGATCCCCATCGCGGTGCCGAAGGACAGCACGGTGGTGGCGATCAGCAGCACCGGGGCCAGGATCGAACGCAGCAGCAGCATCAGGATCAGCGTGATGACCACCAGCACCACCGGGATGATCAGGGCGCGGTCGTGGGCGGAGGCGTCGTTGGTGTCGATCGAGGTCGCGGTCACGCCGCCCACCAGCGCCTCGAGGTCCTCGGCGGCGAGGTCCGCACGCACCTCACGCACCGTCGCCGCGGCCGCCGCGGAGTCCGCGGCATCCGACAGCGTCGCCTGCACCAGCACGTCGCCGCCGACCACCGTCGGCTCCGGCGCCGGGGAGCCCCGGGGCCCCTGCGCCTGGATGCCCTCCTCGGTCACCGGTGCGGTGCCGGCGGGGGAGTCCTCGGTGGTGACCGCCACCGACTCGATGCCGTCCTGGAGGAGCAGCTGGTCGGTGACCTCCTGGAGGGAGGACTCGGCGGTGATGATCTGCACCGGGGAACCGGAACCGCCCGGGAAATGCTCGCCGAGTGCGGCCTGACCCTCGCGTGCGGACGAGGCGGTGAGCACGAGATCGGACTGGGGCACCCCGTCGGCCTCGAGCTGGGTGACGCCCAGGCAGCCGACCGCGAGCACCAACGCGGTGACGATCCAGAGCCGTCGCGGCCGCCGCCGCACGGCCAGCGCGATCCGTCCCCAGACCCCATGGGCGGCAGGGTCCGCGCCGGCGTCCGGCGCGTCGGGCGCGAAGTGCGGGCGGCGCGGCCAGAAGGCGACCCGACCGGTGGCGTACAGCACGGCGGGCAGGAAGGTCAGGGCGGCCGCCATCGCGAAGACGATCCCGATCGCCGCCACCGGTCCCAGCGTGCTGTTGGACTTCAGGTCCGACAGCAGCAGGCACAGCAGACCGGCGATGACTGTGCCGCCGGAGGCGAGCACCGGCTCGAACGTCCCCCGGAGCGCCGTGAGCGTCGCCCGTCCCCGCTCCTTCGTGTGCCGCAGCTCATCGCGGTACCGGGCGACGTACAGCAGGGAGTAGTCGGTGGCAGCCCCGATGACGAGGATGAACAGGATTCCCTGGGTCTGCCCCGACAGCAGCAGCACGTCGGCCGCGGCCAGATGCCAGATGGTCAGCAGCGCCGCGCACAGCGCGAACAGGCTCGTCGACAGCACGATCAGCGGCAGCAGCAGCGAGCGGTAGACGATCAGGAGGATCACCAGCACGGCGGCGAGTGCGACGCCCAGCAGCAGCCCGTCGATGCCGGCGAAGCCTTCGGCGAGGTCGGCGGAGAAGCCGGCCGGTCCGGTCACGTACGAGCTGAGCTCGTCGGGCAGGCCGGCGGTGAGCTCCGCCTCGACCTCCTCGACGGCGGCGCCGAGATCGGCGTCGGCGTCCAGCGGCACGAAGACCTGCACCGCGCGACCGTCCTCGGAGGGGATCGCGGGGGAGACGTCCCCGGCGACCGTGTCCAGCGCGGCGAGCGCCTCCGTGACCTCGGTGAGCGAGGCGAGGGTCTCGTCGTCCATCTCCTCCTCGGCGGTGACCACGACGATCGCAGGGATCGATTCGGAACCGGTGAAGTCCTGGACCCGCTGAGAGACCTCCGTGGCGTCCGCGGAATCCGGCAGATAGGCGGCGGGATCGTTCGAGGAGACTTCGTCGACGCGACCGAAGTACGGTCCGCCGATCCCGGCGGCGACCAGCCAGCCGAGGATCAGCAGGGCGGGCAGCAGCACTCTCAGCACCCTCGGGAACGAGGGACCTGTGCGTCGATGGGTGGGCCCGGAGGGGGCGGCCGACGGCGCCGGAGAGGTCATGATGCTCCTTCGAGATGGGCGGAGCGCCACGTTGCCTGCGGCGCCCGGGAACAGTGTCGCACAAGTCGTTAGCCTGGCGAGAGATACGCCGAGTGAGCTGATGCTCGCTAGGATCAGGGTCATGAGCTCGTCGCGCCGCGCCGAGGACGGTCGCGATCAGCCCGCCGCTCCTCCACCCCTGTTCAGCATCGGTTCCAGCGATCCGGGGCAGGAGCTGGTCGATCGCCGGGGCCTGGATGACCGGGACATCGCCCAGATCGATGCACTGATGGCCGCCCTGGCCCGCCTCCGGGACGCGGAGCAGGAGCTGACCGACGCCTCCCTGCGGTACATGCAGCTGGGGCGGACGGACATGCGCGCCCTGCACTTCCTCATCGTCTGCGAGAACACCGGCACCCTCGCCACCCCCGGCGCCATCACCCAGGCGCTGGGGATCTCGAGCGCCTCGACGACCAAGCTCCTGGACCGGCTCGAAGATGCCGGGCACGTCCGCCGCGCACGACACCCCTCGGATCGTCGGGCCCTGGTGATCACCATCGAGCCCTCCACCCGGAGCGAGGCGATGCGCACCGTGGGAACGGCCCAGGCGCGCCGCGTGGATGCAGTCCGACGCCTGCTGCCCGCCGAGCGCGAGATCGTGACCGGCTTCCTCGAGGACATGGCCGCGCAGATCTCTGTGGACGGCGTGGACTGGAGCGCCTGCGAGGACGCCGGATCCGAGAGCTGACAGAGCCCTCCTTACCGAGCGGTCGGGTCGGTGACCTGCGTGCGAGAGAGGTCCCGGAGCATCGCCGGGACCGGGCGCTTGACGGGGTGAGCACCTCCGGGTGAGAGTCAGCTCACCGGCACTTACTTGCCAGACGGGGTGATCTTCGCTATGCGGCCGGGCGTGACGAGCGAGGTCGCCCTGCATCGCGAAGGAGGTCCCTCATGGACACCACCATTTTCGAACAGCACGAGTCCGAGATCCGCGGCTACTGCCGCGCGTATCCCACGGTGTTCGCCTCCGCCTCCAACGCTCGCCAGATCGACGAGGCCGGGACCAGCTACATCGACTTCTTCGCCGGGGCCGGCGTGCTGAACTTCGGGCACAACAACCCGAAGATGAAGGAAGCACTGATCGATTTCATCCAGGCGGATGGTGTCGCCCACAGCCTGGATACGTACACCACCACGAAGCGGGACTTCATCGCCCGCTTCCACGAGGTGATCCTCGCCCCGCGCGGCATGGACCACAAGATGCAGTTCATGGGCCCCACGGGCTCCAACGCGATCGAGGCGGCGCTCAAGCTGGCCCGCCTGGCCACCGGGCGGCGCGAGATCGTCGCGTTCAGCCATGGCTTCCACGGCATGACCCTCGGATCCCTCGCGGCGACCGCGAACCAGGCCTTCCGCCAGTGGGCCGGCGTGCCGCTCACCGACGTGGTGCGCCTGCCTTTCGAGACCGCCCCCGGCGGCCGCACCGGGATCGCCGACTACGCCGCTGCACTGCGCGACCCCTCCAGCGGGGTCACCGCTCCCGCGGCCTTCCTCGTCGAGCCGGTCCAGGCCGAGGGCGGTGTCAACCTCGCCAGCCGCGAGTGGCTGCACGAGATCCAGGACCTCGCCCGCGAGGTCGGTGCACTGTTCATCGTCGACGACATCCAGGCCGCCGTCGGCCGCACCGGCGGGTACTTCTCCTTCGACGGGATGGACCTGGACCCGGACATCATCGCCCTGGCCAAGGGCCTCGGCGGCTTCGGCACCCCGATCGCGATGACCCTGAACAAGCCGGAGGTCGATGCCCACTGGTCCCCCGGCGCGCACACCGGCACCTTCCGCGGACAGGGGATGTCGTTCGTCGCGGGCACCGTGGCGCTGGACTACTTCACCGACGAGTCGTTCCTCGCCGACGTCCTCGCCAAGGGCGAACAGATGCGCGAGTCGCTCACGACCATCGCCGCCGCTCATCCGGAGCGGGACTGGGAGGTCCGCGGCCGGGGCATGATGCAGGCCCTGGACACCGGGGACGGCGCCTTCGCCAAGCGGGTCCAGCAGGAGTGCTTCGAGCGGGGCCTGCTGATCGGCCCCTGCGGCAGCGGGGGTCGGGTGATCAAGCTGATCCCGCCGCTGACGATCCCCGAGGAGGACCTCGAGCAGGGCCTGACCCTGCTGGGCCAGGCCATCGACGCCGCGGCGAAGGACCTCTGATGCGCCATCGGTCCGATATGACCTTCGCGCCCGAGGAGTACCAGCGGAGGATCGCGGAGCTGCGGCAGCGGATGGAGGAGCGGGAGCTGGACGCGGTGATCATCACCGATCCCGAGAACCTGATGTACCTCACGGACTATCAGACCACCGGGTACTCGTTCTTCCAGGCGCTGGTCGTGCCGCTGGCGGCGGACTCGGTGATGATCACCCGTGCGCTCGAGGAGTCCAATGTGATCGCCCGGACCTGGGTGGAGCACTCCCGGCCGTACCCCGACGACGGCGACGCGATCCTCGAGCTGGTCAGCACCCTGCGCGACCTGCGGCTGGGGGACTCCCGGGTGGGGTACGAGCGCAACAGCTACTACTTCCCCGCCTACCAGCAGGACCGCTTCCACGACGCCTTCGGCGAAGGGCTGGTGGACTGCTTCGGGATCGTCGAGGAGGGGCGGGTGCGCAAGTCCCCGGCCGAGATCGAGGTGATGCAGCTCGCCGCCTACGCCGGGGAGGCCGGGATGGCGGCCGGCCTGCACGCCGCGATGGCCGGCGCCACCGAGAACGATGTGGCCGCAGCCATCACCTCGGCGATGTTCCGGGCCGGCGGGGAGTTCCCGGCGGTCCTGCCCTATGTCGCCTCCGGGCCCCGTTCGATGATCGGCCATTCCACCTGGGAAGGGCGCATGATCAGGCCCGGAGAGCACGTGTTCCTCGAGGTCGGCGGCTGCTACCGCAGGTATCACACGGCCATGATGCGCACGGTGGTCAACGGGGCGCTGTCGGACTCGATGCACTCCGCCCAGGAGCTGATGAAGCAGACGCTGGCAGAGCTGCGGGCCCTGATGAAGCCGGGGGTGACCATCTCCGAGATCGCGGAGCTGACCCGCTCCCGCATCGAGAGCAACGACGTGGGGGCGAAGCTGGTCACCCGGGCCGGCTACTCGATCGGGATCGCCTTCCCGCCCTCCTGGGACGAGGGCTACATCGTCTCCCTGCTGGAGGGCGACGAACGCCCGCTCGAGGAGGGGATGACCTTCCACCTGCTGCCGTGGATGTGGGGGGTGGACGGGACCAAGACCGTGGGCATCTCCGACACCGTCCACATCACGAAGGACGGCTGCACGTCGTTCTTCACCCTGCCGGAGGACTTCACCGTCCACGAGAGCTCCGCGCGCTCCTTCCCCGCCGGCGCCGTCCTCACGCCCCGCTTCTGAGAGGAGCAGCCCCTATGACCACACTGACTGCCACCGATCCCACCACCGGACGCGTCGTGCGCGAGGTCCCCGCCGCGACCCCGGCGGAGATCACCGCGCTCATCGAGCGCTCCCAGTCCGCCTACGCCTCATGGAAGGAGACCACCCTGGCCGAGCGCGCGGAGGTGCTGCGCCGGGTCGCCACCTACCTGCGCGAGCACACCGAGGAGCTCGCACCGCTGATGACCCAGGAGATGGGCAAGCCCATCGGGGAGGCCCGCGGGGAGGTCGCGAAATCGGCGTGGGCCGCCGAGCACTACGCCGAGTTCGGTCCCGAGTACCTCGCCGACGAGCATCTGGCCTCCGACGCGACCTCGTCCTACGTCCAGTACCTGCCGCTGGGCCCGGTGCTGGGGATCCTGCCCTGGAACGCCCCGTTCTGGGTCGCGTTCCGCTTCTGCGCCCCCGCGCTGATGGCGGGGAACACCTGCATCATGAAGCACGACCCCCACGTGCCGGGCTGTGCCGCCGCGCTCGAGGAGGTGTTCCGCAAGGCCGGTGCCCCCGACGGCGTGTTCCAGGCCCTGCTGGCGCAGACCGAGGATGTCGAGCAGGTGATCCGTGACCCCCGCGTCCAGGCGGTCTCCTTCACCGGCTCCGACCGCGCCGGGGCGACGGTCGCCTCGATCGCTGCGAGCGAGATCAAGCCCGCGGTGCTCGAGCTCGGCGGCTCCGACCCCTGCATCGTGCTGGCGGACGCGGACCTCGCCAAGGCCGCGGAGGTCTCGGCGCTCTCGCGGATCATCAATGCCGGCCAGTCCTGCATCGCCGCCAAGCGGGTGATCGTGGAGCGCTCGGTGCACGACGAGTTCGTGGAGCTGCTCGCCGCGCAGCTGCGGGATCTGGTGGTCGGCGACCCCCGTGACCCGGCCACGAAGGTGGGGCCGATCGCCCGCGAGCAGCTGCGGGAGAACCTCCATCGACAGGTCACCACCAGCGTCGAGGCCGGCGCCACCCTGGTGCTCGGCGGCGAGATGCCGGCGGGGGAGGGCTTCTTCTATCCCGTCACGCTGCTGACCGGGGTCCAGCCGGGGATGGCGGCCTGCACCGAGGAGACCTTCGGGCCGATCGCCGTGGTGATGGCAGCGGACGACGCGGAACATGCTCTCGCCCTGGCCAACGACACCCCCTTTGGTCTCGGCGCCGCGATCTGGACCCAGACCGACCGGGGGATCGCGATGGCGCGCCGCATCGAGGCGGGACAGATCTCGGTCAACGGGATCGTGAAGTCCGATCCGCGCCTGCCCTCCGGAGGGATCAAGCGCTCCGGCTACGGCCGCGAGCTGGGCCCGCACGGCATCCGCGAGTTCACCAACGCCCAGCAGGTCTGGGTGGGGCCCGTGAAGGGCTGACCCGGCAAGTATCTTGACGTCAAGCTATTTAGGTGTAGAGTCATGGGTAAGGAAAGGCTCACCTAAGTAGGGAGATGACGGGCGATGACTCGCGTCCATGAATTGGCAGAATTTGTCCACGAAAGCCGCTACGACCAGCTCAGCGGGGCGGCGGCGGAGCAGCTGCGGATCCGGGTGCTGGACACGATCGGCGTTGCGATCGCGGCGCAGGCCGCCGCCCCGATGAGCGCGATCCGCTCCCTGTTGGCCGACCTCGGCGGGCGGGAGGATGCGACCTTCATCGGCGGCGGCCGCGGTCCGATCGATCGAGTGGCCTTCTACAACGGGGCCCTGAGCCGCTACCTCGACTTCATGGACTCCTATCTCGCCGCAGGGGAGACCAACCATCCCTCCGACAACCTGGGCGCCGTGCTGGCCGCCGCCGAGTCCGTCGATGCCTCCGGCGCGGACTTCCTCGTCGCGCTCGCGGTCTGCTACCAGGTGCAGACGCGGCTGTCCGATGTCGCTCCGGTGCGTGCTCGCGGATTCGACCACACCGTGCAGGGGGCGTACGCCGCTGCGGCGGGCGTCTCCCGCGCCCTCGGTCTCGACGTGGAGCAGACGCAGAATGCGATCTCGATCTCCGGTACCGCCAACAATGCCCTGCGCGTCACCCGGACGGGGGACCTCTCCCACTGGAAGGGGCTCGCCTACCCGAACACGGCGAAGGAGGCGACCTTCGCGGCGCTGCTGGCGCAGCGGGGCCTGACCGGTCCGGCAGAGGTGTTCGAGGGCAACAAGGGCCTGCAGGAGACCATCACCGGGCCGTTCGAGATCGACTGGTCGCGCGAGAACCTGGAGAAGGTGCGCGAGACGATCGTGAAGAAGCACAACTCCGAGATCCACTCCCAGACCGCGCTGGACGCCGCCCTCGAGGTGCGCCTCCAGGACGGATTCCTCGCCCGCGCCATCGACCGGGTGGACCTGAGGACCTTCGACGTGGCCCACTCCATCATCGGCGGCGGCGAGGAAGGGGACAAGCTCTCGATCCGCACCAAGGAGGAGGCCGACCACTCCCTGCCGTGGCTGATCGCCGTGGCGCTGCTGGACGGCCAGGTCGAGCCCGAGCAGTATCACCACGAGCGGATCATCGCCGACGACGTGCAGGACCTGATGCGCCGTGTCCACATCACCCCGGACGCCGGCTTCTCCGCCCGCTTCCCGCGCGAGATGGTCGCCGATCTGACGGTGACCCTCGCCGACGGCACCGTGCTGACCGCTTTCGAGACCGCCTACGAGGGCTTCCACACCGATCCGCTGGACTGGGACGGGGCACTGCGCAAATACCGCCGCCTCGCCCTGCCGGTCGTGGGGCCCGAGGTGACCGAGGAGATCGCGGGCATCGTCCACGAGCTCGAGCGCCATCCCGTACGGCACCTGACCGACGCGCTGTCCCGCGCCGGATCCACCCATGGAGAGGAACCATCATGAACACCCAGAGCAGCTCGGCCCACGACGTCAGCTTCGACATCGTGCCCCGTGCGCACCGCCCGCTGAAGCCTCGCACCCACGGGCTGACCGAGATCCGCGCCCCCTACTACTCCACCTTCGGCACCCGCCATCTGCAGGACGTCCTCGACGTCGCCGGGCAGTGGGTCGACGGCATCAAATGGGCGGGCGGCTCCTTCGCGCTGGTGCCCAAGGAGCAGGTGCGCGCCTTCAGCGACATCGCCCACGAGCACGGCGCCTATGTCTCCTCCGGCGGCTGGATCGAGACGGTGCTGCGCTATGGCGAGGACGCGGTGGATGCCTACCTCCGTGAGGCCAAGGAGGTCGGTTTCGACACCATCGAGATCTCCACCGGCTTCATCATGCTGCCCACCTCCGGACTGCTGCGGCTGGTCGAGAGGGTGACGGCGGCCGGGCTGAAGGCCAAGCCCGAGCTGGGCATCCAGATCGGTTCCGGCGGGGATTCCGGAGAGGCCGAGCTGGCCGCCGAGGGCGCCAAGGACGTCGGAGACCTGATCGAGCGCGCGCGCCGCACCCTCGAGGCAGGCGCCGACATCGTGATGATCGAGTCCGAGGGCATCACCGAGAACGTGACCGAGTGGAACACCGCGGCGGTGGCGTCGATCATCAATGGCGTCGGCTTGGAGAACGTCATGTTCGAGGCGGCGGACGGCCCTGTCTTCGAGTGGTACATCAAGCATTACGGCAATGAGGTCAACCTCTTCGTCGACCACTCGCAGATCCTGCAGCTGGAGGGCCTGCGACAGAACATCTGGGGCAACAAGAGCACCTGGGGCCGGGTGATCAACCCGATGTTCAGCTGATCGACGGGTGAGGACCAGTGCCCGCACCGTGCCGGGACCCGTCACGATCGGGTAGCCGGTCGGCGCCGGGCCGCGTCCCGCATTGCCGAGACGGCGCGGGCCCGCCAGTCAGGAGGACGTCGGCGGCTCCTCGGGGCTGGTCGACAGCTTTGCCACTGTGATCAGCAGCGCGGAATCCATGATCGCCACGAGCCGGTGCCGCGCCTGGGGGAGGACCAGCAGGCTGCCCTGTCTCGCCTCCCAGCAGTCGTCTCCGACCCACAGCTGGACCCGACCCTCGAGGACGTAGATCGTCGCTTCGTCGAGGTTCTCCCGCTCGCCGATCTCCGCGTCCTTGAGCAGGCCCATCACGGTCTGGCGCAGCACCTTCTCGTGCCCGCCGAAGACGGTCTCGGCCGCACGACGCCCACCGGCGCGCTGAGCGGCCTTGATCTGCTCGCGGGCCAGGGCCTCGATCGAGATCTTCCTCTTCATGACGCCATCGTCGCATGCCGGGGGTGATCCCGGTCTCGAAATGCGCACAGGGAGCACTCCTGCTCGACCTCCCCCTTCTCGGCGAGGGCGCCACGACATCCGGGCGCCCCGTCCACATGCTTGCCCCAACGCAAGAACCTTGCCACAGTGATCCACAGCACAGTGTGAGCGGAAGGGGTGGCGCCGATGGTGGTCCGCGCGCCGGCACGTCGCCGGACGTCGATACGCAGCAGCTCTGTGCTCCTGCACGCGGTGATGGCGGCGGCGGGGATGGTCATGGTGCTGTTCCTGCTGGCCCATATGTACGGGAACCTCAAGGTCTTCTCCGGCGCGGAGGCGTTCGACGGCTATGCCGCCCACCTGCGCACGCTGGGAGAGCCGTTCCTGCCACGTAGCGGGGCGCTGTGGATCCTCCGCATCATCCTGCTGCTCAGCGTGCTCGCCCACACGGGCGCGGCGTTCGTGCTCTGGCACCGCATGCGTGCCGCGACCGGCGGCCGCGGCAGCCGCCGCTACGTGACGAAGAAGGCTCCTCGCGGGGTCCAGCGGACGTACTCCTCGTTCACGATGCGCTGGGGCGGGATCGTGATCGGGCTCTTCGTGATCTATCACCTCCTGCACCTGACGGTGAATGTGATCGCCCCGGGCGGCGCCTCCGACAGCCCGTACCAGCGCATGGTGGGCGGATTCTCGATCTGGTGGGTGACCCTGACCTATCTGATCGCCCTGCTGGCACTCGGCGCGCATCTGCGGCACGGGGTCTGGAGCGCCTTCGCCTCCCTGGGCGTCAATACCGGCGTGCGGCGGCGACGGCACCTGAACCAGGTGGCGTACCTGGTCACAGGTGTGGTCATCCTGGGCTTCCTGCTGCCACCGCTGGCGATCCAGTTCGGGATGGTGACGTGATGAGTGCTCTGTTCACGGTGGGTGACCCTGTGGTCGACACCCAGGCCCCCGACGGGCCGATCCAGGGCCGCTGGGACGCGCGGCGCTTCGAGGCGAGCCTGATCAGCCCGGCGAACCGCCGCAGACGCTTCGTGATCGTCGTGGGCAGCGGCCTGGCCGGCGGCTCCGCCGGGGCGACCCTGGGCGAGGCCGGCTATCGAGTGGAGGTGTTCTGCTACCAGGACAGCCCGCGCCGTGCGCACTCGATCGCCGCCCAGGGCGGCATCAACGCCGCGAAGGACTATCGCAACGACGGCGACAGCATCCGCCGCCTCTACTACGACACCGTCAAGGGCGGCGACTACCGTGCACGCGAGTCGAACGTCTACCGCCTGGCCCAGGTCAGCGAGGCGATCATCGACCAGGCCGTGGCGCAGGGGGTGCCCTTCGCCCGCGAGTACGGAGGGCTGCTGAGCACCCGCTCCTTCGGCGGCGTGCAGGTCTCCCGGACCTTCTACGCCCGCGGGCAGACGGGCCAGCAGCTCCTGCTCGGCGCCTACCAGGCGCTGGAGCGGCAGATCGAGGCGGGCACCGTCGCGATGCACACCCGCCACGAGATGCTCGAGGTCATCGTCATCGAGGGCAGGGCCCGTGGCATCGTCGTGCGTGACATGGTCACCGGGGAGATCGAGACGCACCTGGCCGATGCGGTCGTGCTCGCCTCGGGAGGCTATGGCAACGTCTTCCACCTCTCGACCAATGCAATGGGCTGCAACGTCACCGCGACCTGGCGCGCCCACCGCAAGGGCGCCCTCTTCGCCAACCCCTGCTTTACCCAGATCCACCCCACCTGCATCCCGGTCAGCGGCGAGCACCAGTCGAAGCTGACCCTGATGAGCGAGTCACTGCGCAACGACGGACGGATCTGGGTCCCCGTCCAGAAGGAGGACGCGCGGGACCCGCGCGAGATCCCCGAATCGGAGCGCGATTACTACCTGGAGCGGCAGTACCCCGCCTTCGGGAACCTGGTGCCGCGCGACGTCGCCTCCCGCGCCGCGAAGAACCAGTGCGATGCGGGGCACGGGGTCGGGCCCGGCGGTCGCGGCGTCTACCTCGACTTCGCCGACGCGCTCGACCGGCTGGGCCGGCGCACCGTGGAGGACAGGTACGGGAACCTGTTCGACATGTACCAGAAGATCACCGGCGAGGATCCCTACCAGGTGCCGATGCGGATCTATCCGGCGATCCACTACACGATGGGCGGATTGTGGGTCGACTATGACCTGCAGAGCTCACTGCCGGGGCTCTTCGTCATCGGCGAGGCGAACTTCTCCGACCACGGCGCGAACCGCCTCGGCGCCAGCGCCCTCATGCAGGGCCTGGCCGACGGCTACTTCGTACTGCCCAACACCCTCACCGACTATCTCGCCTCCCACCCGCTGCCGCCCGAGATCGACGCCACCCATCCGGAGGCGCAACGAGCCGTGGAGGACGTGCGCGCCCGCATCGACGCACTGCTGGCGATCAAGGGCAGCCGCTCGGTGGACTCCTTCCACCGTGAGCTCGGGGCGATCCTGTGGGAGCACTGCGGGATGGAGCGCAGCGCGGAAGGCCTGCAGCGCGCGATCACCCAGATCCGCGCATTGCGGGAGGAGTACTGGAGCGATGTGCGGGTCACCGGCACGGGAGCGGAGTTGAACCAGACGCTGGAGCGGGCCGGGCGGGTCGCGGACTTCTTCGAGCTCGCCGAGCTCATGTGCATCGACGCGCTGCATCGCGAGGAATCCTGCGGTGCTCATTTCCGCACGGAGAGCCAGACCGAGGGCGGCGAGGCCCGGCGCATCGACGAGGACTTCACCTACGTGGCCGCCTGGGAGTTCACCGGGGACGACTCGCCGCCGAGGCTGCACCGGGAGCATCTCGAGTTCGAGCACGTCGAGCTGACGCAGAGGAGCTACACATGAGACTCACGCTGAACATCTGGCGCCAGGCGCACAGCGAAGCGACGGGCAGGATGGTCCCCTACCGGGTCGGGGACATCTCCCCGGAGATGTCCTTCCTGGAGGTGCTCGACGTGCTCAACGAGCAGCTCACCGCGGAGGGGGAGGACCCCGTCGCCTTCGACCATGACTGCCGCGAGGGCATCTGCGGGATGTGCGGCGTCGTCATCGACGGGATAGCCCATGGTCCCGAGTCGCTGACCACCACCTGCCAGCTGCACATGCGCCACTTCGAGAACGAGCAGGAGATCGACGTCGAGCCGTGGCGCGCCGGTGCCTTCCCGGTGCTCAAGGACCTCGTGGTCGACCGCAGCGCGCTGGACCGGATCGTCGCCTCCGGCGGCTTCATCACGGCGCAGACGGGGGCCGCCCCCGAGGCGAACTCCACGCCCGTGGCCCGAGAGGACGCTGATCGCGCCTTCGACGCCGCAGCCTGCATCAGCTGCGGAGCCTGCGTGGCCGCCTGCCCCAACGGCTCGGCATCGCTGTTCCTGGGGGCGAAGATCACCCATCTCGGTTCCCTGCCGCAGGGTCAGCCCGAACGCGACTCCCGCGCCGTGGCGATGAGCGAGCAGCATGATGCCGAGGGCTTCGGCGGCTGCACCCAGATCGGCGAATGCACGGCGGTGTGCCCCGCGGGCATCCCGCTGGACATGATCTCGCAGACCAGCTCCGATGTGCTCGGTGCGCTGTCCCGCGGGCACTTCTCCTGACCGGTGCTGGAGCGAAGCGACCACGTCAGCGACCGGGGCGGCTCCGACACGAACTCCGCGAACCACCCCACCCGAGTGATTCCCCCGGTAGCCTCGAAGCAGTGAGGAATCTTACATAGTCTCCCGAGTGTCGTACCTGCAGCAGGTCATCGTGCAGGGTCCGACGCGGATGCGCAGAGCAGCGTGAGGACGGTGCCGCCGGACCATCGGGCACCGATCCCACCGTCTCGGGATTCGCGACGAAGGGAGCCGCATGAACGCCCAGGACGCATCTCGAGATCGACCGCGAGGCGGGAAGATCGACGACTCCCTGATCGATGCCCTGATCGGGAGCCGGAGGCTGGTCACCCCCAGCGGGAGGATGTCCGAGGACAATCGCGAGCTCCACAAGCAGGGGGGACGCACCGCCGACTCGTTCTATCGGGAGCGCTGGTCCCACGACAAGGTGGTGCGCTCGACCCACGGCGTGAACTGCACCGGGTCCTGTTCGTGGCGGGTGTTCGTCAAGGACGGCGTGATCACCTGGGAGGCGCAGGCCACGGACTACCCCTCGGTGGGCACCGACATGCCGGAGTACGAGCCGCGCGGCTGCCCGAGAGGCGCCTCCTTCAGCTGGTACACGTACTCCCCGACCCGGGTGCGCTATCCGTATGTGCGCGCGGAGCTGATGCAGATGTTCCGCGAGGCCAAGGAGGCTGCGCCGGGCCGTGACCCGGTGCTGGCCTGGCAGTCGATCGTGGACGACCCGGAGAAGGCACGCCGATACAAGTCCCAGCGGGGCAAGGGGGGCCTGATCCGGGCCTCATGGGACGAGGCCGTCGAGCTGATCGCCGCAGCCCATGTGCACACCATCAAGGAGTACGGTCCGGACCGGATCGCCGGGTTCTCCCCGATCCCGGCGATGAGCCAGGGATCATTCGCGTCCGGTTCCCGGTTCCACCAGCTCATCGGCGCTCCGATGCTGAGCTTCTATGACTGGTATGCCGATATGCCCCTGGCCTCGCCGCAGGTGATGGGTGACCAGACCGACGTGCCGGAATCGGGAGACTGGTGGAACTCCTCATACCTGATCATGTGGGGCTCCAACGTCCCCCAGACCCGCACCCCGGACGCCCACTACATGATCGAGGCCCGCTACCACGGTCAGAAGGTCATCTCGGTCGCGCCCGATTACGCCGAGTCGGTGAAGTTCGCCGACCAGTGGCTGGCCCCGCATCCCGGCACCGACGCCGCACTCGCGATCGGCATGGGTCATACGATCCTGCGCGAGTTCTTCGTGGAGCGGACCACGCCGTACTTCGACAACTACGTCAAGCACTACACGGACCTTCCCTTCCTGGTGGCGCTGGATCGGCGCGAGGACGGCTCGCTGGTGCCCGGCAAGTTCGTCGTCGCCGCCGACGACGACATCGGCGCGGGCTCCGTGCACACCAGCGCGGACGCCGACTTCAAACCCATGATGCTGGACACGGTCACCGATGCGCCAGTGGTCCCCAACGGCACCGTCGGCCACCGCTACAACGACGAGGGCCTCGGGACGTGGAACCTCGAGCTCGGAGACATCGAGCCGGCGCTGACCATGCTGGGACGGCACGAGGACGTGGTCGAGGTCCTCGTGCCGCGCTTCGACACCCCCGGCGTCGAGGGCCGCGGTGATGCGGTCCGCGGCGTCCCGGTGCGCCGCTACGGCGACCGTCTGGTCACCACCGTCTACGACCTGATGCTGGCGCAGTACAACGTCGGCCGCGACGGCCTGCCGGGTCAGTGGGCGTCCGGCTACGACGATGCCGAGGCCCTGTGCACCCCGGCCTGGCAGGAGACCGTCACCGGCGTCCCCGCCGGGACGGCGGCGAAGATCGGTCGCGAGTTCGCCCAGAACGCGATCGACTCCGGCGGCCGCTCCATGATCATCATGGGCTCGGGCACGAACCACTGGTTCCATTCCGACACCATCTACCGCACCTTCCTGACGCTGACGATGCTGTGCGGCACCCAGGGCGTCAACGGCGGCGGCTGGGCCCATTACGTCGGGCAGGAGAAGGTGCGTCCGCTCACCGGATTCACCCACCTGGCGATGGCCCTGGACTGGTCGCGCCCGCCGCGCCAGGCGACACAGACCCCGTACTGGTACATCCACTCCGGCCAGTGGCGCTATGACCAGTTCGGGACCGACACCTTCGCCGCGACGACGGGCACCGGACGCTTCGCGGGCACCTCGATCGCCGACACGATCGCGCTCAGCCAGCGGCTCGGCTGGCAGCCGTTCTATCCCCAGTTCGACATCAACCCCCTCGAGGTCGCCGGCCGTGCCGCCGCAGCGGGGCAGGAGACGGTGCCGTACCTGGTCGACGCGCTGCAGAAGGGAGAGATCAACTTCGCGGCCGAGGATCCTGATGCGCCGCACAACTATCCGCGCATCTGGTCGGTCTGGCGCGCGAACACCCTCGGCTCCTCGGCGAAGGGGGAGCAGTACTTCTTCCGGCACGTGATCGGCACGGATGACGCCCTTGACGTCGAGGAGACCCCGGAGGAGTTCCGGCCCCGGGACGTGCGGTGGCGGGAGGACTCGCCCGCCGGCAAGATCGATCTGATGCTGACGCTGGACTTCCGGATGACCACGCACACCCTGCACTCCGACGTGATCCTGCCAGCATCGACCTGGTACGAGAAGCATGACCTGTCCACCACGGACATGCACCCCTACGTCAACTCCTTCAGCCCGGCGATCGAGAACCCCTGGGAGGCGCGCACCGACTGGCAGGCCTGGGAGACGATCGCGAAGAAGTTCAGCGAGCTGGCGGTGGAGCACCTGGGGACCCGGACCGATGTGGTCGCCCACCCGATGCAGCACGATTCGCCCGGCGAGCTGGCGACCCCTCACGGTCGCGTGCGGGACTGGAAGGCGGGCGAGTGCGATCCTGTGCCGGGCAGGACCATGCCGAACTTCATGGAGGTGGAGCGCGACTATGCGGCGATCCATGAGAAGTTCACCTCCGCCGGCCCGCTGCTGGAGACGCTGGGGATGACCACCAAGGGGCTCACCTTCGATGTCACCGAGCATGTCGAGCGCCTGCGCGGGCTCAACGGGACGGCACGCTCCGGGGTCGGAGCAGGGCAGCCGCTGCTGCGCACCGACCGGCAGGCCGCAGAGTTCATCCTCGCGCTGTCCGGCACCACGAACGGGAAGATGGCGACCGAGGGGTTCAAGACTCTGGAGGAGCGCACGGGAACCCGGCTGCACGATCTCTCGGCCGAGGCCGAGGGCAGGACCATCGAGTTCTCGGACACCCAGGCCTCTCCGCAGCCGGTGATCACCAGCCCGGAGTGGTCGGGATCGGAATCGGGAGGGCGTCGCTACAGCCCGTTCACCATCAACGTCGAGCGGATGAAGCCCTGGCACACGCTGACCGGGCGGCAGCACTTCTACCTCGATCACGACTGGATGCTGGAGACCGGTGAGGCGATGCCCGTGTTCCGCCCGCCGCTGAGCATGACGGCACTGTTCGGGGAGGTGGGCATCGGGGAGACCACGCACGACGGTGCCTCGCCCGGGATCAGCGTGCGGTTCCTGACCCCTCACAGCAAGTGGTCGATCCACACGACCTACGTCGAGACCTCGCCGATGACGAACCTGTCCCGCGGTGGGCAGACCATCTGGATGAGCGTCGAGGACGCCGAGGCGGTGGGGATCGCCGACAACGACTGGATCGAGGCGGTCAACCGCAACGGCGTCGTCGCGGCACGTGCGATCGTCAGCCATCGGATGCCGCAGGGCACCGCGTTCATGTACCACGCCCCGGAGCGGATCATCGGCGTACCGCTGACCGAGCGGGACGGGAAGCGCGGCGGCATCCACAACTCGCTGACCCGGCTGATGCTGAAGCCGTCGCACCTGATCGGCGGGTACGCCCAGCTCTCCTACGGCTTCAACTACATCGGTCCATCCGGGACGCAGCGGGACGAGGTCACCGTGATCCGCAGACGCACCGTCCCTGTCGAGTACTGAGCACCGCAGAACAGGAGGAGGAGCAATATGCGCGTCATGGCCCAGATGTCCATGGTGATGAACCTGGACAAGTGCATCGGCTGCCATACCTGTTCCGTGACCTGCAAGCAGGCATGGACCAACCGTGATGGCACCGAATACATGTGGTTCAACAACGTCGAGACGCGGCCCGGGCAGGGATATCCCCGCGGCTACGAGGACCAGGAGAAATGGAAGGGCGGCTGGGAGCTGGACAAGCGCGGCAAGCTCCGCCAGAAGGGCGGCGGCCGGCTCAAGAAGCTGCTGACCCTGTTCGCGAACCCGCTGCTGCCGGACCTCGACGACTACTACGAGCCGTGGACCTACGAGTACGACAACCTGCTGAACGCCCCGGCCCAGCAGAACATCCCCACGGCACCACCGAAATCCCAGCTCACCGGCAAGCCCATCGATATCCAATGGTCGGGCAACTGGGACGACGACCTCGGTGGCACGTACGCGAACAAGGACAAGGACCCCATGATCCGGGGGATCGAGGAGAAGGTCCAGCTCGAGTTCGACCAGACCTTCATGTTCTATCTGCCGCGGATCTGCGAGCACTGCATGAATCCCACCTGTGTGGCCGCCTGCCCGTCGGGTGCCATCTACAAGCGCAGCGAGGACGGCGTCGTGCTGGTCGATCAGGACGACTGCCGCGGATGGCGCATGTGCGTCTCCGGGTGCCCGTACAAGAAGGTCTATTTCAATCACAAGACCGGCAAGGCCGAGAAGTGCACCTTCTGCTATCCCCGGCTCGAGCTCGGGGAGCCGACCATCTGCGCCGAGACCTGCGTCGGCCGTCTGCGCTACATCGGCCTCGTCCTCTACGACGCCGACCGCGTCACCGACGCGGCATCGACGCCCGATGAGAAAGACCTCTACGAGGCGCAGAAGGACCTGATCCTCGACCCGCACGACCCGGAGGTGATCGCGGCGGCCGAGAAGGGCGGCATCTCCTACGACTGGATCCTGGCTGCGCAGAACTCCCCGATCTTCACGCTGATCAAGGAGTACGAGGTCGCGCTGCCCCTGCACCCGGAGTACCGCACTCTGCCGATGGTCTGGTACATCCCGCCGCTGTCGCCGGTGGTGGATTCCGTGGCCGACAGCGGCTTCGACGCCGAGGACGCCGACAATCTGTTCGCAGCGATCGACACCTTGCGGATCCCGGTCGAATATCTGGCGAACCTCTTCACCGCCGGTGATGTCCCGACCGTGGAGCGAGTGCTCTACCGCATGGCCGCGATGCGCTCTTATATGCGCGATGTGGACCTCGGCAGGGAGCCCAAGGAGGGCATCGCCAACGCCGTCGCCATGACGGGCGAGACGATGCGGGACATGTATCGACTGCTCGCGATCGCCAAGTACGACGAGCGCTATGTCATCCCGCGAGGCCACGGCGAGTCCGCCCACAACCTGGAGGGCGTCGGCACCGACTGCCCTCTGAACAGCGAGGGAGGGCCCGGGATGGCGGCGGAGGCCGAGGGCGCGGGCATGGCCGGGCCCGGATATGCGAGCAAGCGCGAGGAGGGCAACGTGCCGAGTCCTGGCGAAGGACGGGTCAACCTGCTGAACTGGGATGGCAAGGGCCTTCCGCAGGGACTGTTCCCCGAACCGACCGCCGGGGGTGCCTGATGGGACTGCTCTCCCGCCTGCTCGAGCGCCGAGGCGCCGAGGTGCCCTTGGCACAGAAGCAAGATCCTCTGCATGCCTCCGGCCTGTCCGACGCAGAGCTGCGGGCCACCTGGATCTGTGCCTCCTGGCTGCTCGGGTACCCCGACGCCGACCTGCTCGGAAAGGTCGACGTGATCCGCCGGCTCGCCGAGGATCTGCCCGAGCAGACGGGGTCCGGCCTGCTCGCCGGCCTCGATGCGATCGGAACGCTTCCGCTGGGCGAGCTGCAGTCCCGCTATGTCGACACCTTCGACACCCGTCGCCGCGGGTGCCTGTACCTGACGTACTTCAGCCAGGGGGACACGCGGCGCCGAGGCATGGCCCTGGTGCGGATCAAGCAGGACTTCCGTGCCGCGGGGGCCGAGGTCGGGAGCAACGAGCTGCCCGATCATCTGCCCACCGTGCTCGAGTTCGCCGCCGGGTACGACGCGGAGCGGGGAGCGAAGATCCTGCGCACCAACCGGCCCGGCCTGGAGCTGCTGCGGATTCACCTGCAGGAGATCGACTCGCCCTGGCACGGCGTCCTCGACGCGATCTCGGAGACGCTGCCTCCGCTGGACGTGGAGGACCGCGAGGCCGTGATGCGTCTCGCGGCCGAAGGACCCGATGACGAGACCGTCGGGCTCGACGGCTACGGGCAGGACGAGGACGCCGCCGCGGTCGCCGCCCACACCATGGCCGCCCCGTCCTCCTGCGATCACGAGGCTACCGCAGGCGCCGTCCCGATCGAACTGACGAAAGGCCCCCGACGATGAGTGAGGACACGACGCTGGACATCCTGCTCTGGACGGTCCTGCCCTACTTCGTGCTGGCGATCTTCATCCTCGGGCACGTGTGGCGCTTCCGCACGGACCAGTACACGGTCACCAGCCGGTCCAGTCAGCTCTACGAGTCCAAGCTGCTCCGGTTCGGCTCGCCCCTGTTCCACTACGGCATCATCGCCGTCTTCTTCGGGCATCTGATGGGGCTGCTGATCCCGCAGCGGTGGACCGACGCGATCGGCATCACCGAGTCGATGTACCACTGGGGAGCTTTCGGCATGGGGATCGTCGCCTCGGCGGTCGCCGCCGGGGGCATCATGATCCTCGCCTGGCGACGCACCACCAACGACCGCGTGAAGACCGTGACCCCGTTCGGCGACAAGATCATGTTCGGCCTGCTGGGGCTCTCCATCCTGCTGGGGATCCTGGCGACCCTGTTCAACCTCCAGAGCTCGTACAACTATCGGGAGGGGCTGTCGATCTGGTTCCGGAACTTCTGGACCCTGAATCCGGATCCCTCCCTGATGGCAGCGGCGCCGTTGTTCTTCCAGCTGCATGTGCTGATGGCGCTGGTGCTGTTCGCGATCTGGCCCTTCAGCCGTCTGGTCCACGCGTTCACCATCCCGTTCGGCTACCTGAACCGCCCGTACATCCTGTATCGCTCCCGGGATGACTCCGAGCGGAAGCCGCGTCCGGGTTGGGCGAAGAGCGACATCCCCGAGGTGCCGGGGCCTGCGGCGGCAGGGCGACGAAAAAAGACCTGAGCCGCGCCATCGTCCGGAAACGATGACACGGCCCAGGCCGATGGTCGGGCTGACAGGATTTGAACCTGCGACCCCCTGACTCTGTGCCAATCAAGGGTAGATGCCCTGGTAGTACGGAGAACGCGCAGGCAGTTGACGGTTTTGCGCGCTCGAGAACTTCACGGAGATTCCTGGGTGTGACCGCCAAATCCCGCCTCTTGCGGTCACCTTAGCGGTCACTTCTCGAAGATTCCGGCCGCCGCAGAGACCACAGCCTCGGTGCTCGTCACGGCCGTGTACCGCTGCCGGTTGACCGCCGCCGTGTGGCCGAAGAGCCGGGTGCGGGTCGCCTCGGGAAGCACGTCGTACAGCAGCGTGTTGTTCGTGGTGCGCCAGGAGTGCCCCCGCTCGTACTCGAACATCTCGATGTGGAGCTGCTCGGCGAGCTCTCGGTAGAGCGCCGCGAGCTTCCGATCACGGTTGCGGGGGTCCCATACCTTCGCTTGGTCGGTCGGCGAAGGGAAGAGCCACGGACTCCCAGAATCCAGCCGCGTCGCGAGACGCTTACTGACCGCGGGAGCAAGGACAGGTACTGGACGGCCCGTACGCGTCTTCGTGGCATCCGGGGGCAGTTCGACGATGAAGGTGCCGGAGGCGTCCGCGTGGCAGTCCTCCGTGGGCCTCATGCACAGCTCGGAAGTGCGCAGCCCCGTCGTAGCTTGCGCAAGCACGATGTCGATGCATGCGGCCCGCTCGATCACCCGTTGCTCCCGCGTCCACCGTCCGCGCTTCGGCGCTTCCACATCCTCCGGGTCGGCGGCGAGTAGGTACTCGATGGCCGCGCGGTACTGCTCTGCGGTCAGCGCCCGCCCGCCCCGCGAGTATGCCGGCTTCTTGGCCCCGGACAGGTCGAGGTCCAGATCCATGAGGGGGTTGTACTCGATTACCTCGTCCACGCGCAGCGGCGCCGCCAGGTACTTCTTCGCGACCGTCTTGGCATGCTTCGCGTTGACCGCACCGTGCAGTCTCCCGATCTCCTCCAGGCACGAGGTCAGGGCCCGGGGCCGCATCGCCTCTCGCAGCGAGAGACCGGCCAACGCATGGGCGTGCTTGCATGTCTCGTCTTCGCACTCGCCGCGCAGTAGCCGGTAGGCCAGTTCGTAACGTCTCGTGGTGCTGTCGGCGAGACGCTCGGCACGAATAGCCGGGAGGGTGACCGTGTCCAGGTAGTCGAGGGTCTTGCTGGTGCCCTTCCATCCACCGTCGCCGGAACCACTCAATAGGTCTGCAGCCCTCGCCCTCGCTCGAGCCCTGACCTTGCCCTTCGCCGGCCCCTGGGTGAGCGGGCGCATGAGCCGTCCGCTATGAAGCCGAATCGACCATCGCAAAGCGAAACCGTCGCGGTACGGGAATACCTGAGCCCTGTCGATGCTGTGTTCCCCGGGTTCCAACCTGGTGGTCGCGGCTCGGGACATGCTCCGATCTCCTCTCGTCGTCCACATCAGCCTAAGCCGCGATCGTCGTCGGCGTAGTTCCCCTGTACTGACCCCGCCGGGAGATCAGTAGTCCGCGAGCAGGGAGATGAACTGTCCGCTGACGAGGAGACCAACCGTCCGCCCACAGGGAGGCAACTCCATCCCGTCACATGGCACCCCGCAGGGGTCTGGAGCAGCCTGAACCAGGAGGACTTCGCGTTAAGCACCATGCTCCCGGCTGTGCCCGCCGTTACCTCCGCGACATGTCCCGTGAGTCCTCGCCCCCGCCCACTGATGTGAGCACGAGGGGCCGAGTCGCGGCCCCAGTCAGATCCGGAGGACATGATGCCCCGCAAGACACAGCCCCGCGAAGGCGCGACGATCGACGACCTGCTCACCGCCCGCGAAGTGGGAGAGATACTCGGGCTCTCCGCAGGCACACTCGCGAATTGGCGGAGCCTCGGGATCGGCCCCACCAACTTCAAGGTCGGTGGGCGCGTCAGGTACCGTGCCTCAAGCGTCAACGACTGGATCGCAGAGCAGGAGCATGACGCCGTCGGCTGATCGCCACGCGTCGGGCCGGTACTCAGTGGCGAACCGGACCTCCTTGGACGTCCCGGCGGCACTGATCGATGAAGGCCTGAGTCGTGTGGGGCCAAGGGGCAGGATGCGTGCACTGCTCGCTCCGGCCCGAGGACTCAGAGGGAGATGCCATGGGTGCAGAGCTCGACACCACGTCCTCGCATATCCCTGCGATCAGCCCCGAGGACGTCCAGAGCGTCGGGGACCTCCTGACATCCAGTCGGTCCGCAGAGACGCGCCGCTCTTACGCCTCCGCCATCCGCACTTTCACCACGTGGTGCCGCGAGCGCGGATACCGCAGCTTCCCGGCCTCACCCGAAGTGATCGCGGCCTTCATCGCCTACCGCTCGAATACCGTGTCCCATGCAACGATCTCCCGAGATGTTGCAGCGATTTCTGCCGCGCATCGCGACGGCGGGCTTGAAGACGCCACGGCTCACCATGGTGTCCGCCTCGCCCTACGATCGGTGGGGCGAGCCAACGGCACTGCACCCAGTCGAAGAGCCGCGCCCCTTACTACCGCTTCAATACGCCGCATGATTCGCCTACGTCGCCCGCGGAACCGCCGAAGGCAAAAGCAAACGCGACATCATCCGCTGCCTGAAGCGCTACGTCATTCGCGAGGTCTACCACCTCATCAAGATCAACCCCAGAACCGGCGAAATCGCGAGTTGACAACTATAGGAGCGTCAACGCCCTAACCTCGATGTTTCATCGGGTTGGTGAGCGGGGGCGGTCGGCGTCGTTGCCGATGCTCAGCTGCTGATTCTGGCATCTGGGTGTGACAGATTGTCGCAGTGTCCGTTGCGGGCGGTCGGGTTCCACTCCCGAGAAGGTGCTGGGGGCCGTAGGGACAGGTGGAGCCGCCTGGTCAGGTCTGCGCGACGGCGGTGCGGAGCCGGTTGACGCCGGTCAGGACCTTAATGGCTTCGGGAGCGTGCTGGGCGAGGTGGAGGATCTTGCGCCGGGCACGGCGCACGAGGATCGCGGGGACCTCGAACAGCCGCGCGCGAAGTCGTTTGGGCTCCCACTTCCTCGCATCAGTACTGGTCAGCGCGATGGTCTGCATCCAGGCGACCAGCTCGGAGGCGAGCTGGATGATCTGGCACCAGATCTGGTTCTGCGCGAATCCCTGCAGCGGGAACTTCTCAAGGCCCATGTCCTTGGCGTTACGGATCCGATCTTCGCAGCGCGCTCGGCGACGGTGTCTCAGCTCCAGGGTCGGCAGCTGGCCGCGCGGGGTGTTGGTCGCGAACGCGGTGATCCGCATTCCTTCGTGGTCGGTGATCCGCAGCTGCGCTCCGGGGTGGGGGCGCTCCTTCCGCACGATCACCCGCATCCCCGCAGGCCAGCCGGTCAGGTCCAGCAGTCCGGTCAGCTCCGCCACGAATGCCCCATCGCGGACGCCATCGTCGTCACTGTCATAGGCGGGGGTCCACGCCGCGGCCTCGTCGATGCGTTTCAGCAGGTCAGGCGTGTTTGCGGGGAGGGTGAACCCGACGGAGTAAGCCAGCCGCCGTCTGGTCAGCCACTGGAGGAAGTCCTTGGTGCCGCCGGCTCCATCGGTGCGGATCAGGACCTTCTTCGATCCCTGCCCACCCCGGACAAGCGGGCCCGCAGGCAGCTGAGCGAGAGCCTGACGGGTGACGGTGATGTGATCGGCAGCCGTGTTGGACCCGGCGTTGCCGGGACGGAGCTGGATCGCCAACGGCTCCCCGGTCCCGTCGCTGCCGTGGTCCAGGAACGCGCACAGGGGGTGAAAGCCGTAGCCACGTTTGAAGTTGGGTGCGGCCTGCTCCTTCTCGCTGTGGGCGGTGATCAAGGTGGCGTCGAGGTCGATGACCAGCGGCTTCTTTGCGCTGGCCGCCGCAGCCGGGGAATGGTCGCCGGCCAGGACCCATGCCCGCTCTCGCGCAACCCGGCGGGCCTGGGAGATCGCTTCGATCACGGCAGGAGCGTCCTGGGCGAGCGCGGTGAGTATGCGGGAGATCGTCGGAGCCGAGGCGACGTCACCGAACACTCCCGGCTCGCACCGCAGCAGATCGGTATCCGAGGCGACCTCCCCGCCCACCGCGAGAGTCATCGCCAGGTCCAGCAAGACCTTCGCCGCGTGGTGCTCTGCCAGCGGTTTCGTCCACGGATCCAGTGCTTCGCGCAGCGAGCGGGCGAGGCCGGTGGCACCGATCGTGTCGGTCAGTAGCACCGCGCCGGCATGCGACACCGCCGGGACCTCGGCGATGTCCACTCGCGGTCGGGGGTAGAAGAACAAGGTAGGGTGGGACACCTGAAAGGTGCTCCTTCCGCCAGATCGATACGAGCTTCAACACCCCGTATCATTCCAGGTCAGGAGCACCTTTCTCTATGCCGTCCGCCGGTCGGGACCACACCACCATGAAATACCGAGGCTAATGGAGAGCGTGAACGGCCTGTACAAGACCGAATGCATCCGCACCACCATCTTCCACGGCGGGCCGTTCAGGACGCTCGCGGACGTCGAGTTCGCGACCGCTGGCTGGGTCGACTGGTACAACAACAGGCGCCTCCACGGCTGCCTCGGGATGCTCACCCCGATAGAGTTCGAGACGCTCCGCTACGAGGCCCTCACCCGAGAGCCCGAACCTGCAAAGTAGCGGCAGAGAACCTGGGATGCTTCAGTCGTGAGTGTTCGTGGAGGCCAGCCCCGTGGTTGGCCTACAGGAATGCTTACATCCGGTTCATTCCGTTTTTGGCGCTCCGAGCACACTACGTTCCGGTGAGAAATTCCATCTAGGAATGGGGACGATATTTCGGCGCCGTGCTTGGCCGCGAGGCCCGCTCGGGTGCGTTCATTTGACGACGCGGGCTCGTGACCGGTCCATCGAAAGCGCCACCGCGATCACGATAAGCGCGCCATACACGATCTGCTCGTAGGCCGGCGGGACGCCCAGGATGCTCATCCCCACCCGCAGCACGCCGATGATCAGCGCACCCACGACAGTTCGAAGTGGGCCACCGATACCGCCGGTGATCGCCGTGCCACCGACGATGACAGCAGCGATCGCGGGCAGCAGAAGCGCGTCAGCAAGGGTCGGGGCACCGCTGTACTGGGATGAGGACAACACAATCGCAGCCAGCGCCGAGAAGAACCCCGCGGTGCCGAAGGCAATGATCCGTGCTCGGCGGGTTCGGACCCCCGACATGAAAGCCGCACGTTCGGCGAGCCCGATGGTGTGTAGCGAATTGCCGCGCGCCAGGAACGACATGAGCACCAATACGACGACCACGACGAACATTGTCATCCAGAAGCTCATTGCCACCCCGACGAACCGCGTGCCAGTCAGCCAACCGATAAGCGGGTAGTTCTCGCCGATCGAGACGGTCGAGGCGCCCGAGATGCCCAGTGCTACCCCCGACCACAGGCCCATCGCGCCAAGAGTCACGACGAAGGACGGGATCTGCGCGTACGCGGCGATGAAACCGTTGAGGAGGCCTGCGCCGGTGATGCACGCGATCATGAGGATGATGCCGACCATCCCTAGGGGATCGATCCACGATGCCAGCAAAATGGTGCCGAGCGAGGCGAGTACCGCGAGCGAGAGGTCGATGCCACCGGTGAGGATGACGAACATCTGCCCGAGTGCGAGCAGGATGATCGGTACCGAGCTCTCGGCCAGCGTGCGCAAGCTGGTGCCGCTGAGGAACGTAGGCTCGCGCAGGCTCACCGCCAGCACGAGCCCGATCAGCATGATCAGTGGCAATGCGGTGACGACCGTGCTTCTGGATACGAGTGCTCGGCCGACGCGACGTTCAGGCGTCGCAACCTCCACCTCCGTCTGAGCCATCAGACCATCGCCTCCACAAGTTGAATCTGGGTCGGTTTGTTGCCGGGGCCCGCGGGGAACTCGGCGGTGATTGCACCATCGCGGAACACCACGACGTGGTGGCTCAGCGCAATGGTTTCCTCCAGCGTGTCGGCGAGGAGGACGATCGCCAGGCCCTCGGCGCACGCCTCGCGGACGAACGTGAACACATCCTCCTTCGCCCCGACATCGAGCCCTCGAGTCGGGTGGTCGAGTATGAGCACCTTGAGCTTCGGCGAGCTCAGCCACTTAGCCAGAACGACCTTCTGCTGGTTGCCACCACTGAGGTTGGCGACATCGACGTGTGGCGTCGGCGTTTTGATCTTCAGCCGGTCGGTCCACTCGGCGACCAGCGCCGAACGTCGCGAGGGCACGACGACGCCTGCGGTGCTCACGGTGCTTGGGTCGGCCAGCACGATGTTTTGTTCGACGGACAATCCCATCGCCACACCTTCGGTGCGCCGCTCGGCGGGGACGTAGCCGATACCGACGTCGACGGCGTCCGGCGGCGAGCTGAAGTGCACCCGGGAGTTGTTGAGCAGGACCTCCCCCGAGTCGAAGTGTTCGGCGCCGAAGAGACTGCGGCACAGGCCTTCGCGACCAGAGCCGACCACGCCGGTGAGGCCGAGGACTTCACCAGCACGCACCTTGAGGTTGATGTCGCGGAAAGAATTGTCGCGGTTGAGCGCGTTTATCTCGAGCACCACGGGGGCGTCCTCGGTGATCGCCAGCTGCTCGTCCTCGCGGTAGTAGCCACCGCTGGACTCGCGCCCGACCATCAGCCTGTAGAGCTCGTCGACGTGGACTGTCTTGGGGTCCCGTTCGGCCACGACCTTGCCGTCCTTCATGACGTAGACGCGGTCCGAGACGCGCAGCACCTCGTCTAGGCGGTGGGAGACAAAGACGACCGAGGCGATTGAGCGCAGTCGCTCGACCTGTTCGAACAGCGTCTCGAGATCGTCGCCGTCGAGCACCGAGGTCGGTTCGTCGAGGATGATCACCGGCTCATTGTCTGAGCGTTCCTCCACGCCCAGCGCCTTGGCGAGCTCGACAAGCTGACGCTGGGCGAAGGTGAGCGACTCGGTCTTATCGGTCGGCTTGATCGAGGACTGGATCTTGTCCAGCTGTCGCTGGGCACGCCGGTTGATCTCGCCCCAGCGGTAGATGCCGGCGCGCACCGACGAGCCCTCGGAACCGAGCAGGATGTTCTCTGCGACGGAAACCGTCCCGATGAGCGACTGTTCCTGGTGGACCATCCCGATACCGGCGTCGGCTGCCGCACGCGGGGTACGTAGCCGGATCGGGTCGCCGCCCAGCTTCATGACTCCCTCATCCGGTTGGTAGACGCCGGAGAGGATCTTCAACAAGGTGGACTTCCCGGCACCGTTCTCGCCAATAAGGCCGACGACCTCATGCGGCCGGAGCTCCATGCTCACTGAGTCCATCGCGAGGACGCCGGGGAAACGCTTGGACACGTTCTCGAGAGAAATCACGGGCTGGCTCATTTAATGACCCTTGTCCTGTTGCGCAGGTGCCAACCGGTGCCGGCGACCGCGACGACGATGATGGCACCTTGCAGCGATACCTGTATGTACGGTGGCACGCCGACGAGGATGAGTCCGTTGGCCAGCGTGGCGATGATCAGTGCACCGATAACGGTTTGCAGCACGCCGCCGCGACCGCCGGCGAGCAGGGTGCCGCCGATGACCACGGCGGTGATGGTGGCGAACATCTGGCCGGCGCCGATCTGGACGTCTCCCACACCGAGGCGCATCGAGGCCATGGCCCCGCCGAGCCCGGCGGTTGATCCGGAGATGACAAAGGCCAGCGTCTTGTACTTGGGGATGGAGATGCCTGACAGCCGCGCAATGGACTCGTCGCCGCCGATGACGTAGGCGTAGCGCCCTGCCCGGGTGAAACGTTGGATCCCGTAGCCGATGAGGACGACCAGCAGCGCGATAAAGACGAGCTTGGAGACCCCGAGCCACTGGCCCAGGCCCCAGCTACGCACTCCTTCGTCAAGCAACTGCGGGGCTCGGCCGGCGAAGAGCACGGTGGCGATACCCGTGCCGATCGCTCCGACGCCCAGCGTCACCATGAACGAGGGGATTTTCAGCCGGGTGTGCAGCACCCCGTTGACCAGCCCGAACAGCGCGCCGACCCCGGCACCGGCGAGAACGGCAAGCATGCCGAAGTCGTTGTCGTTGCGATCGTTGGCGGCCAGCAGCACGACGACCATCGATGATGTCGCCATGACGCCCTCGGTCGACAGATCGATGCCGCCGAGCAGGATGACGAAGGTCATACCGACCGCCATGACGAGGAGGATCGACGACTGGTTGGCGATGCCACCGAGGTTCGCGGCGGTGAAGAATCGGTCGCTCAACAGGGCGAACAACACGATCAGCGCCACCAGCGCGACCGGCGGGCCGATGTTGACCAGCCGGCGAGCCCAGCCCCTTAGGGTGGATCGTCCCGGTTGTATAGTGGCCGCCTCCGAGGGAGGTGCGGGACTCTTAGGGACCTGTGGTCCTTGCGACATCATTGGCCTTTCGTCAGTGCCGTCCGTGGTTTGGTGGACCGGGCCGCGGACGGCACTATTTCTCTGAGTCGAGCGAACAGGCCTACTCGATCGGTGCCGTGATCCGAAGGAACGGGTCGTCGATGTCGGCCTGGAGCTCTTCGGCCGTTGGCGCCGCCATGTGCTCGGCGACGTTCTCCTGCGTCACGAGGAACTGGGTACCGTAGAAGGCCCGCTGCTCCGGAGTGGCGGCGGCGACGTCAAACTCGCCGATGGCGGCCCTGTAGGCGAGTACCAGCGGCACCGCACCCTGCCACCAGGCATCGGTCGTCACGGTGGCGAGGTATCCGTTCTCACCAGACTCGATCTCGTCCAGAGCCTCGGGGACGGCGTCGACACCCACGAGGGGAACTTCGCCGCCACCGCGACCGGCGGCCTTGATCGCCTCCAGCGCGCCGAGGGCCATGTTGTCGTTGGCCGCCCAGATGCCCTGGACCTCCTCGCCATGCTTGGTCAGCAGGGTCTGGGTGACTTCGAAGCCGGTGTTGCGGTCCCACTCTGCGGTCTGCTCATCGAGCAGCTCGATGCCGGGGTACTCTTCCAACGCCTTCTGCAGACCTTCAAAGCGCTGCTGTGCCGGGACGTTGTCGAGGATGCCCTGGAGTGCGATGATGCCGCCTTCGCCGCCCATCTCATCGAACAGTGCGGTGGCAATCTGGTAGCCACTCTCGATGCCGTCGAAGGAGACGTGCGCAACCCAGTTTTCGCCAATATCCGCCGGCATCAGGTCGTCCGGCTTGTTCCACTGCGTCACGACGTAGCCTCCGGCGTCAGCCACGGCGCGCACAATCGCTTGGGTGTCCGATGAGGTGTTCGGATCGACATTCAGTGCGATGGTCTGACCGGACGC
The DNA here is from genome assembly GCF_002407185.1 of Brachybacterium vulturis. Lineage (NCBI taxonomy): Bacteria > Bacillati > Actinomycetota > Actinomycetes > Micrococcales > Dermabacteraceae > Brachybacterium > Brachybacterium vulturis. Next base: position 2,595,545 of record NZ_CP023563.1, on the reverse strand, counting down.
GAGCAGCGAACGGATCTGGGAGAGTTGCTTCTGGGAATCCCCGTCATCACTGAGGACGGTCAGCTCCTGGCCAATGGATTCAGCGAAGATTTCCGCGCCTTCGACCCAGTTGGCGTGGTACGGGTTGGACAGCGATCGGATCGCCAGCACGAGCTGGACGTCGCCGTCGGAGCCGGCTGCCGGCTCATCTCCGCCGCCGCTCGTCGAGGAGCATGCCGCGAGCGAGAGTGCCGCGATCGCGGCGGACACGGTCCTGCGAGTGTACTTAGGCGTGTTGTGAAGGGAGAGCATTCGTACCTCCAACGTCATTGGTGGGGCCTGTCGGATGTCCGCGAGACAGCCAGCTGGGCGAGGGTGGACGCTGCCCGATCGGGCAGTCCCTGAAGGCGGGTCGGTCACCCGGCGTCTGCCCTGGCCGACCCTTTCAAGCCTGGTTGGGCGAGCGCCGAGAATTTCTCTTCGCGACATCGCGAAAAGCTTGTAGTGATACTACTCGCTATCAGGGGGATGTCAAGCTTCCGTGCTGGCTGACGGAAACTGTCTGCGAGCCGGTTTAGGCGCACCTCCAACTGTCCGGCACTGTTCCTAGGTCTTGTGCCGCTGCCATTTGAAGTCGAAAGGATGGCCGGTATACCGGAGAAATTCGATCTCTAGTGACGCGCGAGGGGCGCGGGCTCGTGCGCGGGCGCCAGCAGGGGCACCCCGACCTGACCTCGGCAATAATCGCGATTGCGCGCCCGCAGCGCCCGTGCTCAGATAGTGGAATGCAGAGGAGCGCCGCCCGCCGATCCCCACCGCAGCGGAATCGCCACGGACCTCACCGGGCCTGGCTGCTAGGTCAGACCGCGGTGTAACCGCCGTCGGCGGAGAGCACGGTGCCGGTGATGAATGATGCGGCATCGCTGGCGAGAAATACGACGCTGGGAGCGATCTCCTCGGGCAGCGCGACGCGCTGCTGCGGGGTGTCCTCGACCCAGTAGCGCTGGAACTCGGGCTGATCCACAGGGGACATCTCGGTTTTCACGTAGCCGGGGGCCACGGCGTTCACGCGGATGTTCAGGGGAGCCCATTCCACTGCGAGTGACTTAGTGAGGTGATGCACCGCTGCCTTGGATGCGTTGTAGGCCGGCTGCCACTGGGGTCGGTTGACGATGAACCCGGACATTGACCCGATGTTCACAACCGAGCCACCCCCGATTTTCACCATGTGCTCGCCCACCGCTCGGGTGGTGCGCCACAGGGCCTTCACATTCAGGTTGAACACGTCATCCCACTCCTGCTCGGTGACGTCGAAGGCGGGATTGTGAATGCAGGTGCCTGCGTTGTTGACGAGGATGTCGATCCGGTCGGCGGCCTCGATCGTCTCGGTGACCATGCGTTCGATGTCAGCGGCGTCGGTGATATCCGCTGTGATGGCATTCACGGTGATGCCGTCCGCGGCGAACTCGCCCATCACGGCGCGGTTCCGCTCGGCATTGCGGGCCGCGATCACTACAGATGCGCCGGCTTCGGCGAGGCTTCGGGCGAAGGCCTTACCGAGGCCCTGGTTGCCGCCTGTGACCAGGGCGGTACGGCCGGTGAGGTCAAAAGGGTTCTTCATGGTGTTCCTCCGTGAATTCTAGAGCACTGCGGGTTGTAAGGTGGTGACTCCAATAACACTACGCGAGCGGTGACTCCAAGACCAGCAACGCTGTTGCCGAGGCCGCGGAGTGCATTCCGCGCTACGCGAGTTGATCCACTTGTGCGGGCCAAATATCTGCGGGATGCGTTCAGCATCCGAGCTCATCACTGCAGAAGTCGCCGCCATCTCGTCGCCCACACGGAGCAGCTCCAAGCCCCGCGCAAACGAAAATGGCGACAAGGTCAAGACTTCATGCAGCTAGGACTACGAAGGCAGCAGGAGAGAGCTCCGAGAACCGAGCAACTCGACGTCCGAACAGATGATGCAGCAAGCTGTGTTCTACCCGAGTACGTCGAGGAGTTGGGCGACCGCAGCTTCCGTCGCTCGACGCACACTTGAATCCGTGAACCCGCCGACGTGTGGCGTCATAACGGTCCGCGGGTGGGACAGCAGAGCGTCGAGCTCCGGCGGCTCCTGATCGAAGGCATCGATGGCATAGCCGCTGATCGCACCGGAATCGAGTGCGCGGTGCATGGCGATCGGGTCGACAAGAGCTGCGCGCGCCGTATTGACGACGATCGCCCCCTTGGGCAATAGGCCCACCCTCTTGGCGTCAAGCATGGGACCGTCGGGTGACGGCGGTACATGGAGACTGAGCAGGTCAGATCTGCTGAGGAGCAGGTCCAGGTCGCTCACGGACTCGTGCTGAAAAAGGCCGGTCGCAAACGGGTCATGGAACGCGACGGAGGCGCCCAGGGCCGTGAAGAGGTCGGCGACGCGTCTGCCGATCGCGCCGTAGCCGACGATGCCGACGCAGATATCACCGATCTCGCGGCCCTTGGAACGGTCCCAGCGTCCGTCGCGGAGAGCAGAGTTTCCCTGCGGAATGCTACGGAGCAACGACAGCCCGTGGGCGACGGCAAGCTCAGCCACGCCTTGAGCGTTGGCCCCGGGCGCAGTGCGAACCTCAATGCCACAGCGCTTGGCAGCCTCGAGATCGATGCTGTCTGCACCGACCCCATTGCGCGCGATGATGCGAAGTGAGCTCGCGGATTCGAGCACGTCTGCAGAAATGCGCTCCACCCCGGCGAGCCAGCCTACGACCTCGCCGGTGGAGAGCAGTGACGTGAGCTCCGCCGGGTCCGGGACCTCGCCAGCCGGCGCGGCCACCAACTCGAACTGCGCTCGGCGCAAGGGCTCGAGCTCCGCGACGGTGTCGACGCCGGCGGAGGTAAGGGACCGCGGCGTGATGAGGATTCTCCCGCGCCCCCTCATCGGGTTGCTCCAGCGATCTCGGCCAGCTGGTCGAAAGTGGGACCGGAAGTGGGGATGTCGACTTGGAAGACTTCGCTGATCACCTGCGTCCAGCCGTGCAGGAAGTACACCCATCCATCCTCGACGTGGAGGCCAAGAGCACTCTCCTGAGCCCGCGCCTGGTCGAGGAACATGAGGTTGCCGCGGTAGTTGAGGTCCCACACCAGTGCACCCTGGGGGAAGACCGCAGCGTCGGTGAGAGGTGACCCGGGAGCGTCTTTGCCGAGGCCCGTGGCGTTGATGACCACGCTACCCGGGGAGAGAGCGGCGAGAACGGCGTCGTTGTCGGCGGGATCCGGTGTGTGGACGAGTTCGAGAGGAACCTCGATTCCGGCCTGCTCATGGACCTCCTTGAACCGCTCTAGCCGCGGAGTGCTACGGTTGGAAACTACCGTGCGGGAGGGGCGGTCCGCTCCCTTCCCTTCCTGGCCCAAGTGCCAATCGATCGCGATGGCGGAACCACCGGCGCCCATGATGAACACCTCCGCCTCGGTGCTCGCAAAATGGCCGTTAGGGATGAAGGCATCGAGTGAATGGCCGGAGGAGAAGGGGTCCTTCGCACTTGCCTGAAGCAAGCCGTCCCGCTTGGCCAGGCAACTGACCTCTCCCATCAGCTCGGCCAACGGGTCGACGCTGTCGAAGAGATCCTCGGCCGCGTGGAAGAGGTCAATCTTGTGAGTGGTGACGAGTCCGCCGAGGCTGAGCGGGTCCTTCTTGAGGAACTCCACGACTGTGCGGTAGTGATCGCGCGGAGCGTGCAGCTCGAGGTCGATGCCGACCATCTCGATGTCCCCAAGACCAAGTGCCTCAGCCCAAGCGGGAAAGACTCTGCGGATCGACGACTTTCCCGTGGTCACACCGACGAAGTAGAACGTCGGCTTGGTCGCAGGCTGAAGAGTGTCATAGGTGTAAGTGAGTGGCATGGCAGTCCCTATCGTCCTGGTGCGCTGCACCGTGCGTACATGCGCCGTGGCATTGCTCAGAGAGTGGTGGCGGTATAACCGCAGTGGTCAGGATTCGGGACCTGACTCCAGCTGTCGCCGTCCTTGACGATGAGTGTGCGCATCCCGCCGGCCCGCTCGATGAGCGAGTAGTCCTGGCCAGCGTCCGCTGCGTAGCTGAACAGCGTCACGAAGGGTTCGTTTCCCACATTGACGCTGCGGTGAACCCAGTGGCCGGGAACGTTCACTGCCTTGCCTGGTGTCAGCTCGATGGCGACTGAGTCTCCTTCGACGGTGTCAAGGAGCATGATGCCGTGCCCGCTGAGGCAGTGGTAGAGCTCAGCGCGGTCGGCGACGGCGTGGAGATGGCCGCGAGTCACGGCGAACTCACTGCCCACCTGCCCCGGCAGAAGTGCACTCGTGCCGACGATGAGAGCACCGGGGCTTGAGTCGTACTTCTGTTCATGGACGACGTAGACGAGCTCGTCAGCACCTCGTTCACGCACCTGGGCTGCGAAATCCTCGGAATCTCGATAAACGCCTTTGAGGTCGCCGAGGCGCTTCTCGTAGATCCGCGAGGCTCCAGTCATCACCCCGTCCGCTGAGATATCAACAGTTACCGGCTGGTGGATAGACATCGTAGTCCCCTTTCGCGTAGATGTAGTGAGACTACAGCAAACTTCCGCTTCGAGCGACCCCGGGGTCGTGGCGGAGGCGCGGCGAGGCTCCACCACGGCTCCGTTGCGCCCGAGTGGCTGGCATGCCCAGTCTGGAACGGTGAACGGTCCGCGTGGTGCAGTGGCAGCGCGTCGCGGTGGCGGCGCAGTTCTTCAAAGCGCCTCGGGGCGAGGGGTTATGACCGAAGCTGCCGGCACAAACGTCGCCTGCCTGCCGTGCCGGACGGTCAAGTCTTCTCTACGGCGTCGAAACGCGGCGCGCACTCGAAGCGACCAGGTACCGGCCCGCACCACACACTGCGACTAAGCGCCGCTCTCTGGGTGTGGGCTTGCGGCCAACTGAAGGCGATTAAAAAACCTGGTCCAGCCTATAATGCGACTCCGCCCGCGACGCTTGGCGGTCGATGAGGAGGGCGGACTCGGGTGCCAGCGCCGCGGTGGTGGATGCGCTCGCAACCCCGGGTCTAAAGCAGGTATCGAGATGCCACAGTCGAGCCTGCTGCGCGGTGCCAGCTCTGTGTGGCGATCGCGTGTGGGCCCCCGCTGTCGGGGCATCCCGTGCAGGCGCGCTACGCGGAGAGTGGACGTCGGATCCCATCGAGGGCCGCAGTGTTGCCGTGACTATGCCCGAGACGTGACCTGAATAGTAGGCCGTGCTGGTATAGCGCGGGACGGCTTCGGTAGAGCAGCGACGCCATGTTCGGCCGGGCGGTCTGGGATCGCATCGGCGTGCGTAGGCAGTGGGGTTGCGAGTACCTAGTGATGTATGTAGTATCACTACTCCACGAGGCCCAGAGGTAGTCCCGGGCGAGGTGGACTCGGCTGAACGGTTGCGCAATGTGGCGATCGTGGGGATCGTATCGAGACTCAGCGGTCGATGTCGTAGGCGAACACAAGCACACCATCATCATCGACGATCTGGGAGCGACAATGCGTGACGAGATGTTCTCCTTGCACGGCAAGACCGCCCTCATCACAGGCGGTGCTCGCGGAATTGGCAAGACTGTAGCGGAGGCGCTTGGTCACGCAGGGGCAGATCTTGTTCTTTTCGACCTCGAGAAGGACTCTCTGGAGGCCGCTGCGGGCGAATTGCGAGAGAGTACGGGGCGCCGAGTTCTTGCGAGCGTCGTGAACGTGACGGACCATGATGCCGTCCGCGCCGCGATCGATGCGGCCTGGGAGCAGCTCGGCCCGATTCAGTTGCTCTTCAACAATGCTGGCATCGTCATGCAGAAGCCTGCGGTCGAGGCCTCTCCCGAAGAGTGGCGGCACGTGATCGACGTCAATTTGAACGGTGCGTTCATCGTTGCGCAGCTCTTCGGGAAGAAGCTCATCGACAACGAAGCCAGTGGCTCGATCGTCAATACCGGATCGATGTCAGGCACCATTGTCAACTACCCGCAGTTGCAGGCGTCATACAACGTGTCGAAGGCTGGAGTCGTTCATTTGACGAAATCCCTGGCATTCGAGTGGGCAGAACACGACATCCGTGTCAACTGTATGAGCCCCGGTTACATCTTCACAGATCTCACTTCTTCTGTTCGCAAGGATTGGCGGAACCAGTGGGCGGAGCTGACCCCGATGAAGCGATTGGGCCGTCCCGAAGAGCTGGCAAGCACAGTCATATACCTCCTGGCGGATTCATCCAGCTTCACCACGGGGGCAGAACTCACCGTCGACGGTGGATTCACCATCGTGTAGGTGCCAGGGCAGGGCAAGGCGCGGGCAGCTTCAGGCCTCACCCCCGATTCGTGCCGGTGGGGCAACAACGACAAGGAGACAGTCATGGTCAAGTTCAATAGGCGTCAGGCGTTCGCATTGGGCGGATTCGCCACGGTGACACTCGCGGCCTGCGGTGGGAACGGCGGGTCCGGTGGCAGCAGCGATGGCGGCGGCGGCGAGAAGTTCTCCATCGGGTTCGCGCTGAAGGTGCAGGATGCTCCCTACTTCGTCTCGCTCGCAGAAAAGGTCAAGGAGTTCGGCAGTGAGCACGGCTGGGACATCACCGTGTTGGACGCCGGCGGCGACTTGCAGCAGGAATCGGCGAACATGGACACGTTCATCGCCCAGGGCAAGGACCTGATCTTCGTCGATGCGATCGAACCGGACGCCATCGTCCCGAAAATCAATGCGGCCGCTGAGATGGGCATTCCAGTCATCAACCTCGACAGTGGCGTCTCCGAAGATGCCAACGATGTCACCACCGTCTACTCCGATAACAAGGAGAATGGACGACTGGTCGGCGTGGCGTACGCGGAGCATGTGGGCGACGAAGAGATCGATGCCGTGATCCTTAGCGGCTCTCAGGGCAACGTCGCCGGCCTGGAGCGCCGCACGGGCCTGTTCGCCGGCATCATCCAGGGCAAACTGGGCATCGAAGAGGATGAGGCGTGGACGCTCGCCGAGGAGTTCGAGCAGGAACTCACCTCCTCCGGCAAGGCCTCGAACGACGAGGCCGGCTTCCATGTTCTCGGCCAGGGCTGGGGGGAGTGGACTGAACCCGGGGGCCTGGTAGCTGCGGAGGACCTCATCACGGCCAACCCGAACATCACTGCCTTCCTCGGCGAGAACGACGCCATGCTCTTCGGTGCCATCACCGCACTGGGCACCTCCGGTCTGCAGGACGTCGACATCGTGGCGGCTGCTGACGGCGCCCAGGAGGCCATGGACATGATCCGCGAAGGCACCTACTTCGCGACTGGGCTGAACAGCCCGTCACTGGTAGCGCAGAAGGGCGTCGACATCGCCTACGAGATCCTCGTCGACGGCGCGGACGCCGACAGCTACGAGGACATCACTTTGACGGAGCCGGCCGCCATCACGGCTGAGAACGTTGACGAGTACTACGACCTCGGCTTCTGAGGTCATATGCAACGGGGGCCCCTCAGCCCGCCGTTGCCGGTCTCGCGGGACGGGTTGCCCTCTGCAGTGCAGAGCGCAGATAACGACGACGGGGTAGAAAATGGCACCAGACAGTATCGTTGAAGTGCGTAACATTTCCAAGCAGTTCGGTGGAGTCCATGCGCTGCGTGACGTCTCGATGGAAGTCAGGCGTGGAGAGGTCCACGCCATCATCGGTGAGAACGGGGCTGGAAAATCAACGCTGATGAAGATACTGGCGGGCGCGTACAAAAAGGACGAGGGTACCATCGTAATCGATGGAGAGCTCGTGGACGCGCAGTCGCCGAGAGACATCATCAATCGTGGCATCTCGGTGATCTATCAAGAATTCATGCTCGCACCGGATCTGACGGTTGCCGAGAACATCTTCATCGACGATCTCCAGCAGTCTCATCTCTTCATCAACTGGAGTGACCTGAATCGGCGAGCCAGCGAAGAACTGCAGAAGCTCGGATTTGGGCACATCAGCCCCACGACCAAGGTGCATAACCTCAGCGTCGCCTACCAGCAGATCGTAGAGATCTGTAAATCCCTGGTGAAAAAATCGAAGCTCATCATCTTCGATGAGCCAACCGCTGTGCTCACCCACGCCGAGACCGAGGGGCTCCTGGATATCATCCGGAAGCTGAACGGCAGCGGCGTCACGATCGTCTACATCTCGCACCGCCTCAAAGAGCTGTTCGCCATCTCTGACCGCATTTCAGTGCTCAAAGACGGTGGCCTCGTCGGTACGGTTGATACCTCCTCGATTTCGGAGGAGCAACTCGTGACGATGATGGTAGGCCGCGAGATCGAGCAGCTCTTCCCGGCGCGCGAAGGGCCCGGATTGACCCGGGAAGAGCAGAGCGAACTGCTGCGTGTCGAAGGGCTGTCCGTAGGTGACCTTGTCAAGGATGTGAACTTCACGGTGCGCCGCGGCGAGATCGTTGGGTTCAGTGGTCTTATCGGCGCGGGCCGCACCGAGACCATGAGAGCGATCTTCGGCGTCGACAAAAAGACAGGTGGGGAGATCTTTTGGAAGGGCGAGAAAATCTCGCCCAAGAATCCCCGGAAGTCTATCCGGATGGGAATCGGTCTTCTGCCCGAGGACCGCAAGGGTCAGGGCCTCGTGTTAGAGCAACCGATTCGCACCAACGCGACGCTGGTATCGCAGCGGGGGAACGGCTTCATCGGCGCGAAAGCGGAACGGCGAAAAGTCACTGAACTGCTGGAGACGGTTGCCACTCGGTACGGCTCGATGGACGACAACGTGGAGAGCCTCAGCGGTGGGAACCAGCAGAAGGTGTCACTGGCAAAGTGGTTGGCAGTGGATACCGAGCTCATCATTTTGGATGAGCCCACTCGAGGCGTGGATGTCGGTGCGAAGGTCGAGATGTACGGCCTTATCAATTCTCTTGCGGACAGCGGGGTCGGAGTCGTCCTCGTCTCGTCGGAGATGATCGAGATCATCGGGATCTGCGACCGGGCGCTCGTGATGCGAGAGGGAGAGGTCACGGGCGAGCTCAACAAGGAAGAGCTGACCGAAAGTAATCTGATCAAACTGGCGATGGGTGTCGAATCATGACGACAAGTCTGTCAGCGAAGCGGGGCTTCAGCTGGAAAGAGTTCCTGATAAGCAACAATACATTTATTATTTTGTTGCTGCTAGTGGTGGCCAGTTCACTGCTTTCCGATAACTTTTTCACGTTCATCAACGTGCGAAATATTTTCCTGCAGCAGGCAGGCCCGATTTTGGTGGCGCTGGGACTCTTGTGGGTCATCCTCGCCGGCGGGATTGACCTCTCTGTCGGGTCGGTGATGGCTGTCGGATCAGCGGTCTCCGCCATGCTGATCACGGAAATGGGGATGCACTACTCGCTCTCCATCGCACTGACACTCGCTGTGGGGCTTGCCTTCGGCTGTCTGGCCGGCGTTCTCGTAGCCTATTTCGGGATACAGGGATTCGTCGCGACCCTTGCGACCATGACAATTGCTCGTGGAACGGCATTCGTCATCACGAACGGCCGCCCCGTCAGTGTAGAGGGTGGGACGATCAACTCGCTTGTTTCCCCAGCCGCCTGGTATCCGATCATTTGGGTCACCGCCGTGATCGTCATCTCGGCGACGATCGTCCATCGATACACTGGCTACGGAAGAAAAGTTGTCGCCATCGGTAGCAACGAGACTGCGCTCAAGCTGGCCGGTGTGCGCACCAAGCGGTTCATCCTGTCCACATACGCACTATCGGGGGTGCTCGCGGCGCTGGCCGGCGTTTTTCTTACGGCGCGCTCCTCGACCGGAAGCGCGACGATCGGCGTTGGGCAGGAGCTCGACGCCATCGCAGCGGTGGTCATTGGTGGAGCAAGCCTGATGGGGGGCAAAGGCTTTGTCATGAACACCGTGGCGGGCGCCCTGATCCTGGGCCTGATCGGGAACATCATGAATCTCATGGCGGTGCCTTCTTACCCGCAGGGCATCATCAAGGGCGTAATCATCATCGCGGCCGTTCTGCTGCAGGTGGCCACCGGTAAGAAGGAGAAAACCGTCTGAGTGACGAAAGGAGATTGGCGATGAAGGCGATCGTGGTGAACGCAGACGGGCGTGTTCAGGTCAAGGAGATCGATCGGCCCGACGTGAAGTCTCACCAGGCTCTCGTGGCGACCATTGCCGGGGGGATCTGCGGCACGGATGCCACCCTGCTCCAATGCAGCTTCAAGGGAGTCGGGCCCGCAAGCTATCCCCTCGTGCTGGGCCACGAGTCCGTGGGGCGGGTTATCGACGTGGGCGAGGATGTTATCTCTTACAAGCGCGGGGATATTGTCCTTCTGCCCTTCGTGCCGCAACCTAGTGCAGATGGCCAAAACCTCGGTTCTGCGTGGGGAGCTTTCAGCGAGTTCACGCTGGTGGACGACGCCGCTGCCTTCGCTACCGGCAAGATTGCAGGCCTGGCGCCTGAGGCTGCTTTCGCGCAATCGATCGTGCCGGCGTCAATCGATCCCGTGGACGCAACGGTTATCATCACGCTGCGAGAAGTCCTCAGCGGCATCCGCGTGAGCGGCATCGACCTCGGGCAGCCGATCATCATCTACGGCTCTGGTCCGGTGGCGATGGCGTTCACGGCACTGCTTCGGCAGCTCTGCGCCGAACAGCTCATCGCGGTGGTCCGCAGTGACGAGAAGGCGGAGTTGATGAGGAGATTCGGTGCGAGCAGCACCATCAACTCTTGTGCCCAGAGCGTCCAGGATGGACTCCGTGACCTAGAGGTTTCTGGAGTCGGCGCAGTCATCGATGCGGTCGGAAGTGCGTCCGTCATCAATGAGGGCATCCCGCTGCTCCAGGACCGAGGCATCATGTTCTGCTACGGAGTCCCGAAAACGCACAGCATGGACCTTGAATGGTCGGAGGCTCCCTACAACTGGACTCTCAAGTTCCAGCAGTTTCCTCGCAAGGACGAGGAGGGTGAATGCCATCAGCAGATCGTCGACTGGGCTGAGTGTGGCGATATCGTGCTCTCTAAATTTATTTCTGAGATCGTTCCGGTCGATGACTCCCCCGAGCTCTTCGAACGCTATCTTGCCGGCAGAACGTCTGGGAAAATCGTTCTCAAATTTTGATTAGGCGGAAGTAAAAATGGACATTGGATGTCATGGACTGGTGTGGACTGGTTCCTTCGAGGCTCCGGGCATTCGCCTGGCTGCACAGAAGACGAAGGAAGCGGGGTTCGACCTTATCGAGTACCCCCTCATGGACCCCTTCTCTTTCGATACCAAGGCGGCGGTGTCGGCCTTGGATGAGTACGGCCTGAAGGCGAGCGCCTCCCTCGGCCTGTCAGAGGGCACAGACGTGTCAAGCTCCGACGCTCAGATCGTCGCCGCTGGCGAGGAGCTGCTCATGCGTGCAGTCGACGTCCTCGCAGACATTGGAGGGACGTACCTGACGGGCGTGATCTCCAGTGCGATGTCGAAGTACATGGAGCCGGCCACCGAGGTGGGTCTCCAGAACTCCAAGCGCGCTATCGGACGGGTGGCCGATCACGCTGCGGAGCGTGGTGTGAATCTGGGACTCGAAGTCGTGAATCGGTATGAGACGAACATCCTGAACACGGCTCGGCAAGCGATGAGATTCATCGAGGAGGTCGAGCGGCCGAACCTCAGCATGCACCTCGATACCTACCATATGAATATTGAAGAATCCGATATGGTTTCTCCTGTCCTGGACGCAGGCGACGTGCTCAGATATGTCCATATCGGCGAGAGCCATCGCGGATATCTCGGGACGGGGTCTGTTGACTTCGACAATTTTTTCAAGGCGCTTGGTCGGGTCTCGTACGATGGCCCTATCACCTTCGAATCGTTCTCCTCCGCCGTGGTGGCGCCGGATCTGAGCCGATCTCTTGGGATCTGGCGAAACCTCTGGAGCGACAGCGCTGCTCTCGGAGCCCACGCCAATCGATTCATTCGAGATCGCCTCGAAGCTGTCGAGACCATCGCGCTGCACTAGTCGCACGCGAGTGTCTCCATCTGGTCTCGCGGAGGGTTCCTGCTCGACTGGCGCTGCATGCATGCAGTTGTTCTGAAGAACCGGCCGGGACGCCGATGTGGTGGATGGATGCTTTCCGGAGCCGCTATGAACTGCCTCGTTAAAATGTCGCATTGCAACTATTGAGTGTTATTTACCAAAGGAGCCGGAGATGTCGCGCAACAGCCGTCGAATCACTTTTCATGGGGGCGCCGAGGTGAGCCTCGCTCACGAATCGGTGGCTGATCCAGGGGAGGGAGAGGTCCTGGTCGCCACGAGACTTGTCGGCCTGTGCGGCACGGACCTCCATGCGGTCCAGGGCGACCATCCCTTCATCGACCTGCCCTATTCGCCCGGGCACGAGGCCGTCGGTATCGTCGACGCAGTCGGCGAGGGCGTTGAAGGCGTCGCTGTCGGAGATCGAGTGGTGATAGAGCCAAATCTCTACTGCGGTACCTGCGCGAACTGCCTGGCAGGCGCCTACAACATCTGTGACGAGTTGATCGTCTTCGGCTGCCAGTCACCTGGCGGCATGAGCGACTATTTCCTCATCGACGCATCCCGCCTCCATGCGATCCCGGCGAATCTTCCCGACGCATATGCGGCGCTCATCGAGCCACTCGCCACGCCCGCCCACGCTGTGGCCAAGGCTGAAGTGTCCGAGGGGACGAAGGTGGCCGTCCTTGGTGCTGGCACCATTGGAGTGCTTGTCGCGCTCGTCTCCAAGGCTCGCGGGGCACGCCAGGTGGTGATCACCGACACCGATCCGATGAAACGAGAACGTGCTCTCCGTCTGGGCATCGACGTCGCGCTGAGCCCCGCGGAATTCTCGCAGCAGACTGCTGACGCGCCGGACTTCGACGTCGTCTTGGACTGCGTCGCCAACGCACCTTCCTCCGCACAGGCTGTCGGCGCGGTCCGCAAGGGCGGGACGATGATCGTGGTCGGTGTGCCGGCGGAGTCGCTCATGTTCCCGCTGCACCTGGTGCAGGACCGCGAACTGCGAGTGTTGGGAACCCTCATGTACACGAAGGACGACTTCGAATGGGCGATGGAGTTCCTTGCCGGCCGCCCGGCCGGTCTCGATGACCTGATCACCTCGTACTACGGTCTCGAAGAAGCCGGGGCGGCGCTTGCTGCGGCACTCTCCGGAGCTGAAGGCAAGGTCGTCGTGACACCCGACGCTGTCCTATCTGCAGGGGCGTGAGGTGCTGTGATACTCGCTCATGACCTGGGGACCACAGGGAACAAGGCATCGCTCCACGATGACTCCGGTCGATTGCTCGTTGCGACGACGGTGGAGTACAGCACCGATTTCCGCCCTGGTGGCGTCGCTGAGCAGTCCGCTGACGACTGGTGGAACGCCGTTCGGCACGCCACGAGTGAGCTGCTCGCGACGAGCGGACGGCCAGCGGACGAAGTGTCCGGACTCGTCATCTCTGGGCAGATGATGGGCGCCGTCCTACTCGACAGCGACTTCCACCCGGTGCGTCCCGCCATCATCTGGGCCGATGACCGCGCAACGGTCCAGACTGCTCAACTTCTCGAACGCATCCCCGCTGCGGAGGCATACCGTGAACTGGGGCACCAGCTGAACCCGACCTACTCCATCGCGAAGGTGATGTGGGTACGGGATCATGAACCCGAGGCGTGGCGCCGGGTGAGGCACGTGTGCCTTGCAAAGGACTATGTGAACTACCTCCTCACCGGAGAGCTGGTGACCGATCCCTCCGATGCCTCGAGCACGAATGCCTATGACCAGCAAATCGGTCAGTGGTCGACACGGGTGCTGGAAGCCGCGGGCATCGATCCTGCGCTGATGCCGCGCATCGTGCCATCCACCGACATCATCGGCCACGTCACTGAGCGGGCGGCAGCCAAGATCGGACTGCGCGCTGGCACACCCGTGGTCGCGGGTGGCGGTGACGGACCGATGGCAGCAGTTGGCGCCGGGGTTATCTCCGAAGCCGACGGTGTCTACGTCAGCCTTGGTTCATCGTCCTGGGTCTCCTGCGCGTCAGATGTACCGATGCATGACCCGCAGATGCGGTCAATGACCTTCAACCACGTGGTGCCCGGAAAGTTTGTCCCGACGGCCACTATGCAGGCTGGAGCTGCCAGCGTGTCGTGGGCGAGGGAGACGCTGAAGCTGACGGGAGTGTCGACCACCGAGGCAGTCGAAGGAGCGGCAGAGGGGAGAGGCGCATCGGCCGGCCTGTACTTCCTGCCCCACCTCATGGGGGAGCGCTCGCCCTACTGGAACGCTGAAGCCGCCGGCGCCTTCGTCGGGCTGGAAAGGTTCCACACGTCTCAGGACATGATGCGAGCTGTGCTCGAGGGCGTGGGCTTCAACCTCGCCACCTGCCTGGGGGCGCTGCGCGACGCAGGTCGAGACATCGATGGGGTCGACGCGATTGCTGGGGGAGCATTGAGCGATACCTGGCTGCAGATCCTCGCTGATATCTGGGGTCTGCCGGTCCGTCGGAGGACCGTGGTCCGGGAGGCCAACAGCATGGGTGCAGCGGTGACCGGGCTCGTAGGGCTGGGCCGCGCAGATTTCGGGGCTGCGCGAGGGCTATCGCACATCTCTGCGGAGTTCGCTCCCGACCTGGATTCGCACGCGGGCTACCGTAACAATCACGAGATGTTCCTCGACGCGTACTCCCGGCTGGAAGGCTGGTTCACAAAGCGGGCGGCGCTGTTGTGAGCGGACGCATCGTACGCACCATCCTCGGGGACGTGGCGCCCGAGGATCTGGGTGTCGTGGACTATCACGACCACCTGTTCCAGACGACCCCACTGCTGCCCGGGGATGAGCTGAATGACGAGGGGCGCAGCCACGATGAGGCCGCAGCTCTGGTGGCGACGGGCGTCGGCTGCTTGGTGGAGGCCACCCCCATCGGCCTCGGCAGGATGCCGAGCGCCGTGGCGCGGATCTCGCGGTCCCTCGGGATTCACGTCGTCCACACCACCGGAGTCCACCGAGAGTCCCATTACCCGTCACAGCCAGACTTGACGACCATGAGCGCTGTGCAGCTCGCGGAGATGTTCCGGGCGGAACTTATTGACGGTTTCGGTGAAGGCGCGGAGGCGAGCGGTGGCGGGCCGGCCCGAAGCCATGGCCGCGCAGGCCTCGTGAAGGTCGGGATTGGATACTGGTCGCTCACCACGTTCGAGCGGCGGGCTATAGAGGCAGCCGGTGCTGTGAGTGCCGAACTCGGCGCTCCCGTGATGGTTCACCTCGAGCATGGCAGTGCCGCGCATGAGGTGCTTACGATGCTCGCAGAGGCAGGCTGTCCCGAGGACCGCGTTGCGCTCGCGCACATCGACCGCAACCCCGATCCCGGGCTGCATCTCGAGTTGGCGGCACGTGGCGCATACCTGGGCTACGACGGCAGCGCACGGCACAAGTCATGGCCCGATGGCATGCTGATCGACTGCCTTGAGCAGGTTTTTGCGGGCGGTGGTGGAGACCGGGCGTTGCTGGGCGGAGACGTCGCCCGAAGTAGTCGGTACGAGTCCTATGGTGGGTTACCGGGTCTCGCGTACACCTACCGGAGATATCTGCCGCGCGTACGAGCTGCCATCGGCGAGGAGGCCGTCACTCGATTGACCACGGTGAATCCTGCCGAATGGCTCACCTGGCGATATGGACCCGAGAAATGAGGAGAAGAGGTGACAAGCATGAGTACAGACGGAGACAGCACGATTGAAGAGATCTGCCGGATCAGCCCAGTGGTGCCCGTAGTCAAAGTGCCGAACGTCGAGACAGCCGTGAACGTGGCTAAGGCGCTCGTGCGTGGAGGTGTACCGGTGATCGAGCTGACGCTGCGCACCAGTGCGGCGATCGATGCGATTCGGGCGATAACGGCGGAGGTTCCCGAGATCACGCTTGGCGCCGGCACGGTGACCACCCCCGAGCAGGTCTTCCTCGCAGTGGAGGCTGGCGCACGTTTCATCGTCTCGCCGGGATCTCCGCGGGAGCTCCAGGAGGCCGTCCTGGATGCCGATATTCCCGCTCTGCTCGGCGCAGCCACGGTATGTGAGATGATGCAGCTCGCGAGTCGCGGGTGGCGATCCATGAAGTTCTTCCCTGCGGAAGCTGCTGGCGGGATGAGTTATCTTTCCAGCGTTCGCGGACCGCTACCTGATCTGCAGTTCTGCCCCACCGGCGGCGTGAATCGGAAGAATGCCTCGGAATACCTCGCGCTCGCCAATGTCGCGTGCGTCGGTGGATCATGGCTCACGCCAGAGGCAGCCGTCGAGGCGGGGGATTGGGACACGATCGAGCAGTTGGCACGGGACGCCTCGCAGCTCCGCAGCCGCACACCATGACCACAACCGAATTCCAGGCGCGCGACGGCACGTATCTGTTGCGGGCCAAGCCTTGACGGAGGGGGAGTGATGACTACACACGACTCTACGACGACACGGTATGTCGAGGGGTTTTCGGTTTTCGAGCGGTTGCGCCAAGAGATGTCGACGATGCGGAAGTCTGAGCAGAAGGTCGCCAAGCTCGTACTGGAGTCTCCGGCGGACATCCTCGGGTCTACGATGGTCGCGGTGGCAGAGGCCGCTGGCGTCTCCGAGCCCACAGTGATGCGTTTTGCGCTGCGGCTCGGATATGACGGGTTCCAGGCATTCAAGCTTGACCTCGCGAAGGTCCTCGCGCTGGGGGTTCCGGTCACGTACTCGGGGATCGAAGCCGGCGACTCTGTGGAGATCATGGCGCAAAAGGTCTTTGACCACACCATCAGTAGCCTTGACCGGGCCCGTAAGACCTACGATGCCGCGGCATTGGCCCTGGCCGTCGACCATCTGGTCGCCGCGACGTCGGTGACGTTCATCGGATTCGGCGCCTCGAGCATCATCGCCCAAGATGCCGAGCAGAAATCCGGACTGTTCGGAGTGCCCTGCTCCGCACCGACCGATGCGCATCAGCAATTCATGGCAGCGTCCATGTGTGAGCCAGGCTCGGTCTTTTTCATCATCTCCAACACCGGCAACACGGAGATCGTGCTCGAGGTCGCTGAGCTGGCGAGACGGTACGGAGCAACCGTTATCGGCCTCACCGGGGGTCAAACACCCCTGGTGCCGTACTGCGACGTGGCGCTCATCGCCAAGACCTATGAGGACACAGAGGTGTTCACCCCCACAGTCAGCCGTCTCGCCGGCCTCGTCGTCATCGACATCCTTGCCACGGCTGTGGCAGCCAAGCTTGGCACCCATCACCTCGATCGGGTGCGGACGATGAAGCGTGAACTCGGTCGGTTCCGCGCCGGCAAGACTGTCACCTGACCGCTCACCGGGTCCATGGGGACTCGATGTTGTCGCCGATCATAAACAGCAGCACGGCCAGGTAGCCGACCAACAGGGGACGGAGAGCCCCAACTTCTCGAGGAGGATGACCGGCCGCGAGGGCACGGGGAGTGAGACGGGCGCGATGGGAGAGCTCATCGGTCGTCGCTCCGCACCACGGCGACCTTGCCCCCGACACCGGAGTCCGCGGTCCGGTATGCCTCGTCGACCTGGGCGAGGGGGAAGGCGTGGGTGACGATCTTCTCGGGGTGCAGGCCCCAGCGGTCGAGGTTTTCGAGCAGCTCACGCATGTGGTGGATGCTCGAGACCCAGGAGCCGTGCAGAGTGATCTGCCGGTGGATCAGCTCCGCGGAGACGTCTGTGGTGAGCGTGCCGCCCTCTCCCACCAGCACGGTGCGGCCCCAGCGGCGAGTACTCCGCAGGGCGGTGGACTGGCCGGCCCCGCTACCCGAACAGTCCAGTGCCACGTGCGCGCCGTCCCCGAGCAGTCCGGGGAGGTCGGCGGCCTCCACGGCGTGGTCGACAGCGTCGAGCTCGAGCGCCTGCGCCCGGCGGTCGGGGGAGGGATCGGTGCCGACGACGGTCGTGGAGCCCAGAGCGCGGGCTAGCATCCCGGTGGCGAGGCCGACGGGGCCGAGCCCGACGACCAGGACGGTGTCGGCGCCGGTGACGTCGGCCCGGCGCAATGCCTCGTAGGCGGTGCCGAAGCCGCAGGCGACGCAGGCGCCGTCGAGGTAGGTGAGGGAGTCCGGCAGGGAGAGGAGGTCCTTCTCCTCGGCCAGCAGGTACTCGGCGTGGCCGCCGTCCCGCTGCCAGCCGTAGGCGGCGCGGCGGGGCGAGAGGCAGCCGATGGGGTATCCGCGGCGGCACTCCTCGCAGAGACCGCATCCGGAGATGTGGTAGACAACGCGGCGGTCGCCGACGGCGGTGGCCTGGACGTCCTCGCCCACGGCGACGACTCGTCCGCAGGGCTCATGCCCGCCGATTACGCCCTGGTAGGCCTCGGGGCCGGATCCCAGGTGCTCGCGGTAGATAGCGCGGAGGTCGCTACCGCAGATGGTCGAGGCGCGCACCTCGAGGAGGACCTGGCCGCGGCCGGGCTCCGGGATCGGGACACTGTGCAGCTCGGTCCGCGATCCGCCGGGCAGGTACGCGGCTTGCATGGTCGTCTCCCCGGTGCTCGCGGAGGTGTCCTGCGGACCCGCGGTGGGGGTGGCGGTGCCGGTCATGTCTGTCTCCTTCGACGGATGGGCGCTCACAGCGCTGGGGGGTGCTTTCGAGCATCCAGATCCGTAGGTGTTGGCGTCAATCGAATCGGGCCGAGCCGCACCGTCCTGCGCTCGGATGAGCACCGGGGGTGTGGGCTGGGGCACAAAGGATCCGCGAGGGATAGCCTTCGAGGCACGGCACGGGCTATTCGCGAGGGAGGGCCGATGGACACCTGGAGTGCACTGCAGGCAATCGAGGTCGCCAGAGCGCATCTGGTGGACGGCCGGTCGCTCACCGAGATCGCGGCCGAGCTCAGTATCAGCCGGTTCCGCGCCGGCAGGCTGATGCAGGCCGCTCGGGAACAGGGCTGGGTGGACATCCGCATCGCCGACCCGCCCGGCCTCGATTCGGGTCTCTCCCGGGAACTGGCGGAGCTGGGCCGGGTGCACGGGGTGGGGCGGGTGCTGGTGACACCGGATGAGGGCGGCCGGCCAGCCCTTGAGCGCGCCGCCGCAGATGCGATCGAGGACAGTGCCGAGGCGGGGGATGTCGTCGGCCTCGCCTGCGGATACACAGTCAACCGGGTCGTCTCCGCGATCCGTCGGCTGCCCCGCAGTGAGGTCGTCCAGCTCACCGGACTCACCGCGCCCGGCAGTGTCTCCGACAGCTCCGTGGAGACGGTGCGGCGGGCTGCCCGGATGACCGAGCAGAAGGTGCGCCCGGTCTATGAGCCGATGGTGCAGCCTACTGCTGCGCTCGCCGCGGAGAAGCAGCAGCATCCGAGCCTGGTGCGGGCCTTTGCCACCTGGGACCGGCTGAGGCTCGCCCTGATCACCATCGGCTCCTGGGAAGCAGGGGAGTCCAATGTGTTCGACGCCCCAGCCCTCGATGAGGGACTGCGCCAGCGGGCCACGCGGGAGGGTGCCGTCGCCGAATTCTGCGGTCACCTGATCGACAGGGAGGGCAAAACCGTCGCCCCCGCCGTCACCGCATGCTGCCTCGCCGTACCCCTCGAAAGACTCCGCGCCACCCGCGAGAATGTCGTGGTCGTCGCCCGTGCAGAACGATCGCATGCTGTCGTTGCGGCGCTGCGAGCAGGTGTGGCGGACACGTTGGTAACCGCCGAGGGAGCTGCCCGGCAAGTGCTCGAGAACGCCGACCGGCCGGGCGGGCGACTTCTATGACCGGGGACCGTGCGGTTGGTGACCGAGCTCGGCTGCCGCGACCTGCCCACCGATCGCACCCCGGTGTCGACAACGTCATGACCTCATACACCTAGGCGAGGGGGACTGGGGCTACGACAGCTGGTGGTGGAGCGACCCCCTCGGGAGCTCGGGCGGGGCGCGCTCCTGTTAGGGGGATTGATCAGCCCGATGGTGTTAAAGAGCGACACGCGGAACCCCCAGGTTCAAGTTGACTAGGTTGTCGGCGCGCGAGGGGCGGCAAGTTCGGCAGGCTTAGCTCCAAGAGGTGTCACGACTGATCTCGCGCTCGTCGGACGCGCCAGACGGAGTCGCTCTTCGTGCAGTCGTCTCCCTCGAAGGGATCCCCCCGTCGTGAAGCCGCCCTCATGAGTGGCTAAGATGCCGCCTGTCGGACACTTTTCGATGGACCGCTTCACAGAAACGAGAGCACTTTGCGGCTTGTTCGAGCTATTCGCTCCGCCCCCGTCTACTGGCTCCTCAAGCTGGCCGTCGTCATCTATTTCTTCATGTGGTTCTCGGGCATGAACGACATCGAGCCTTCACCGCATACAGCTCAGAACGTCGCAGTAGCAGCGGTCGCGGTGATCGCGTGGGGTCGTCTCCGCAACCTCTTGATCCGGATCTACCCGCTCCGCGGTGAATCCATTCCCGAGGATAAGTGGATCCTTCAGCTCTACCCCCGCGCTCTCGCGTGCGGCATCATCTGGATCGCAATGTCGGCGCAGAGCGTCGAGATGGACAGCTCGTTCCTGACCGCGCTCTTCGCGACGTTCGTCCTGCTCCTGGTGCGGCCGGTCCCGCTGATCAACATGCCTCTGGGGCTGATTGCCGCCGCGCTCGGGCTGATCCTGATGTTCGTCGGGGAGAGCTACCTCCACCCGACCGACACCGATCTCGTCATCACGGGCCTGCTCCTGACCCTCCTGGGTCTCGAGGCGGCTTTCGACAGTCTGGTCCACGTCACCGGCAGGGACCGACGAATCGAGAGCAGGGAGACGAAGGCCCTGAAGGGCGAGAAGGTGCGAGAGGCCCGCCGGAAGCGCTGGGAGGGCAAGACCCCGCCGGCGGTCATGGATGAGCAGATCTACATGGATTGGGAGGCCTACCAGATGGATGTGGAGAGGAACGATCCCGATGCCCACTCGAAGAATCTGCTGCGTGAACTGCAAACCCATCTCGAAGCCAGGCGTCTGAGCGAAGCAGCCAAGGCGCGCGGCGTCTATCCCGGAGACGACTTCCCGATCGACGCGATCCCGCGTTCTGATCAGCGCACGCTGCACAAGAGCATGATGGCGCGGCGCAATCACTCCGATCCCGTCGCCCCAAGCCTCGTCACGAACGCAGACGGCGGCATCGTTGGGGGATCCGGCGGTGTCACCTGGATCGGCTACGGCCACTGGTCCCTGGACGAACTTGAGGACTGGAAGCGCAGCTGGCTCGAGCAGGAGGCCGCCCAAGGCTGAACGCCCCCACTCGGAGGAAGCCGCCGTCACCTGCTGCGGCAGGTGACGGGGGTTCTTCATGTCCTGGTGGAGGTGGGGATCTCGACGGTGTCGGGATCCGGGAGCGGATCTGGACACGCGACGCCGTGAACAGCGTGCTGCCCCCTCCCTCCTGACTTGCACAGGTTGAGAGCGGTTCGCAGCCGTCCTGAGGATATTAGGGCTGGTGAGCACGTTTTTGAGGCTCTTCGCAGCTGAGAGGGTAGCTGCGGGGCACGGGCCGGGCGCGCCGGTGCCGGGATAGACGCCGAGGTCTCCCGAAGATGGAAGTTCTCACGCTCGCCATCAGGAAGACCTCGACGTGCCCAACGCTACCTTCGACAGCCCCGACCTGACGACCTTCACCCGGCTCGAGGAACTCGGTCTGGTCGTGGTCGGCCAAAGACTCACGGCCCACCGAGCGGTGCTGGAATGCCGGGTCGCCGAGGAGGATCCATGGTGCCGCGCCTGCGGAGCACTCTCGACCTCGCGGGGCTCCATCTCGCGGACCTGGCGCAGGAGCCGTTCGGTCACCGTCCCACGACGCTGCTGGTGCGGATCCGCCGTTACCTGTGTGACCACTGCGGGTACCGCTGGCGCGAGGACATCACCGCTGCAGCGGCCGAGCGGGCGAAGCTCTCCCGTGGCGGGATGCGGTGGGCGCTGGAGGCCCTGGTCATCGATCACCTTTCGATCGCGCGGGTCGCCGCTGGGCTGGGCGTGGCCTGGCACACCGCGAACGACGCCGTCTTGGCCGAGGGGAAACGACTGCTCATCGATGACCCGGCCCGCTTCGACGGCGTTCGCGTGATCGGCGTCGATGAGCATGTCTGGCGCCACACCCGCCGCGGCGACAAGTACGTCACCGTGATCATCGACCTCACCCCCATCAGGGACAAGACCGGGCCGGCGAGGCTGCTGGACATGCTCGAGAGACGTTTCAAAGCAGCGTTCAAGGCTTGGCTGGAGGCCCGCCCCGAGGCGTGGAAGGACCATATCGAGGTCGTCGCGATGGACGGGTTCTCCGGGTTCAAGACCGCCACCAGCGAGGCCCTGCCCGGCGCGGTCGCGGTGATGGATCCGTTCCACGTCGTCCGCCTCGCCGGGGACGCTCTGGATGACTGTCGGCGCCGGATCCAGCAGCAGCTCCACCAGCGCAGAGGCCGTAAGGACGACCCGCTCTACAAGGCCCGCCGCACTCTCCACACCGGGTCCAAGTTCCTTACCGAGCGGCAGAGCGAGCGCCTCAGCAGTCTGTTCAGCAGTGAGAAGCACGCCGCGGTCGAGGCGACCTGGGAGATCTCCCAGGCCATGATCGCCGCCTATCGAGAAGCCGACCGGGTCCGAGCCAGAACGATGATGGAGAAGGTCATCGCGGCACTCAGCGCGAAGGCCCCGGACGCCCTCGTCGAGCTGGGAAAGCTGGGCCGGACGCTGGCTAAACGCGCTGACGACGTCCTGGCATTCTTCGACCGACCCGGCACCAGCAACGGTCCCACCGAGGCGATTGAGTCGATGGACGATCTGTCCACCATTGTCGGCAAGCGTGATCGCGCAGTTCTCCTGTTGGGTCTGGCAACTGCCCAACGTCGCAGCGAAATCGCCGATCTGACCACCAAGGACCTCACCCGCCTCGACAGCGGACTCCTCGTGCGCATCAGGCCTTCGAAGACAGACCAGACGGGGAAACGAGACGTGATCGGGGTGCCCCTGGGAAAACACCCTGAGACCTGCCCCGTTCTCGCGGTCGAAGACTGGCTAGAAGCGAGCGGCCGACGAATCGGTGACGGGCACCCGCTATTTTCCCGCGTCTTCAACCAGGCACGCGTGTCCACCACGAAGATCTCCGACCGTTCCATCGCCCGGATCGTCCAGGCTCGCGCGGCGGCAGCCGGGGTCACGGGCAAGGAGTATTCCCAGGTGTTCGGCACCGAGTCCCGGATCTCCGGCCACTCGCTTCGTGCAGGGCATGCCACCTCGGCCGCCGAAGCAGGGCTCGACCCGATGACCATCGCGCGCACCACCCGGCATCGGCGACTGGACTCACTGGCCAGGTACGTCCGTCCGGCCAGCGCTGTCGAAGACTCCACTGCCGGTCAGATCGGGCTCTGACGAGGCGAGGCCACGACGTCAGCTGGACTTGAGGTACGCCTCCTTCACCGTGACCGGGATGCGTCCGCGATCGGAGACAACGTACCCGTTTCTCCCGGCCCAGTCGCGGATCAGCTTCGCCTCATTCCCCGAGCCCGTTCCACGCTTCGCACGACCCCCGATGCGTCGCGCGGACGACGTCCACGTCACGAAATCCGAGCGCATCTCGGATGCGTTCTCGTCGTTCAAGTCGATCTCGTAGCGGACACCATCCAATGCGAAAGTAACGGTGCTGGTCGCAACTGATCCGTCGATGTCATCGACCAGGACGGTTTTCGTCTTACGAGCCATCGATACCTCCATGTTCGAGTTCTACGTCATGGGCGACTGTAGTCGGAGAACGCACACTTCAGCAGTTTCATGACCTCGCTCAGATGGGATCCGACTTCACGTCGAGCGGCCTGCTGGGTGGCGCCGAGCTTGTCGATGATCTCTTGTCGGGTGGCGAGATCGCCTTGGGCGTGGTCGGCGAGATAGATGCGGGCGACCGTGGCCATCTGCACCGGTTCGCGCTTCATGGCTCGGCGACCCGAGAGCTGACGCTCCTCGTCCTGTCGCTCGCATTCGGCGATGACGGCATCCAGGCGCTGCTGACGCTCCGGCAGGGCCAGGTCCGGGGTGTCTTCGCTGACCAGTCCGGGCTCGTTGGTCAGATTCGGATCCTGCAGCGGGACGGCGGTCAACGAGCACAGGTCCTCGGCGGTGGCCAGGACGGACTGGCGTGCGGGGTCCTTGCGAGTGGCGCGCATGCGTGCGTTGTGGAATTCGACCAGTTCCTCGTCTGCCGGGGTACGGGCGTGTTCGCGTTCGAACAGTTGGCGGGACCGTGCCAGCGCCTTGGCCTTGCGGTCATGGGCGCTGTCGCCGGGGACGCCAGCGGTGCCGTCCAGCAGGCCGCGGCGACGGTCCTCGCGAACGAAGTAGCGCGTCTCCTGCTCCAGGATCACCGGGAGGTTTCGCGAGTAGTTGAAGACCTGGCTGGTGCCGGGGCCGGCCTTGGCGCGCCAGCGCGTGTCGACCATCTTCATCAGCGCCTGGCCGAAGTAGGACAGCGCCGTGTCCTTGTCGCGGTAGTCGAGGTGGGCGATGCGCTGGGCGCGACGGATGACCCTCGCGATCTCGGCCTCGTTCTCGAGCAGGAAGTCATCCAGCAGGGCCCGGGCCGCCTCCTGGTCGCGGGTGTGCAGGATCTGGCACATCTGCGCCTTCCACGGGGTCGCCAGCGTGTCGCGGTCGCACTCGCAGCGACGGTGGTGACGGGTCGTCGTGCGGGTAGCAGGCGGGGCGAAGGGAATGGTCCTCATCGTTCCCCCTCCTTCGTGTCGACGGGGCAGGGGGTGAACGGGAAGCCGGTCCACACCGGGAGGTCTCCTTCCTCGCGGATGAGGCCATGGGAGATGAAAGCGTCCAGTACCGCCAGGAGCCTTCTGCCACGAGCCTGCTCGTCCAGGACATAGGCGAGGGTGACGCGACCCGTGGGGGAGTGCGCTTCGGTGGTGGCGAGGATGCGGGTGACCTGGGTGGTGACCAGGCGGGCGCGGGCCTGCCCGATGCCGGGGCTGGCAGTGATGAGCTGATCCAGTGTCAGGCGCAGCAGCGCCTTGTCGTCCACGGTGGCGGCAGCGACGAGGGCTTCCCAGGGGGTCAGGATGCCGTCGGCGATCAGCTGCAGCAGTTCGCCGCGTGCGATGTTGGCGCGGTGGCGCTGGGTGATGAGCCGTTGCATGTCGGGGGAGTGTTGGGTGGGGTTACACATCGCGGGCCTCGAAGACGTGGCGGAGGGCGGTCGATTCGATCGACGGGGCGACCGTGAGCGCCCGGATCGCGCGGGTGGTGGAGATGCGGTCGGAGGAGTGGACCTGGTTGTAGCGGTCGATGATGTCCTCCAGGGTCGCTCCGGTGCCCAGGGCGCGGGCGATGCGGCGCACGCGGGACCCGACTTGCGGGTCGCCGATGGCCACGCGCACTTGGTCGGCGAGGTCGCGGCGGATCTGGGTGGTGAGGTAACGGATGGGGTCGACGGTGCGAGTAGTAGCGGGATCCAAGCAGCGGTCCAGGCTGCGCAGGATGCGGCTGTCGGCCCCGGAGCGGCCGTAGACCACGTCGGTGACCACGACCTCGAGTTGCTGAGCATCGAGAAGGTCCGGTGCCACCTCGGTGTCTGCGAGGTCGGCGACTTCCCGGAAGATCGACGTGGCCACCGAGCCGACCTGACGGTGGGCGAAGTCCTCGAGACTGGCCAGCATCTGCCAGCGCGCCAGCTCCCCGTCCTCCTGCAGCTCGTCGAGAGCCTGCCCGGCCTCGCGGGAGGTGAGCACTGGGGAGTGGTGGACCGGCCACATGCGCCGGTCGGGACGACCACAGGTGGCCTCACCCGGTGCCAGGTGGATGAATCCGGATTGCTTGACGCCCGCAGCGCGGACCTGCCATCCGGTGGTGTTCTCGTCGTCGGTGCCGGCGAGGTGGATCGTCCCGTGGGTCCAGGTGATCGCGGCGGGCAACACCCCGTCGGCGGCGGACTTGGCCCCTCCAACGGACCGGTTGGGGGTGATCCACATGGTCGGCGGGAGGGCGTGGACCCGTACCGGGCGGGTCGGACGCTCCCGCCCGGCGGCGGTCTGCGCCCAGCTCATCCGATCCAGCAGGGTGCACAGCTGGCTGGAGGCGGTCGTGCTCATCGCGACAGCCACCGCTTCCACCACGGCAGGCGGGACCGGTCCTCTGTCCCTGTCGGGGGGTCGGCGAACTCGACCATCCCGGTCATCGTCTGCAGCACGTCGGCGGTGACCGCGTGCATCGGCGGCACTGCGTGGGGGATACGGCGGGAGACCATGTCGTCGTAGATGCGCTGGTCGTGGTGGATGACGCCCTTCCAGCGAGAATGCTGACCGAGCAGGTGGGGGACCTTGCCGTAGTCGCGCACGTCGGGGGAGATGTTGTTGGCGATGGTCATCATGCGGGCGGGGTCGGCACCGAGCTGTTGCAGGTTGGTCATCGAGGTCAGCAGGTTCTCGATCCCGGGGGTGGACAGCTCGGCCATCCCTAGTGCGTAGCCGCCGCGGGACAGGGCGGGTCCGACGGCGTGGTCGATCAGTCCGGAGGTATCCATGGCCTCGGTGATCTGGGTGTCGACGACGACCAGGTCGAAGCGCTTGCGGGCCAAGCTGATCATTTCGGCGTAGTGCTCGGGGCGGACTGCAGCGACCTCCAGGGAGATGTCTCCGTCCCGCTGGGGCCGGGGCGCCTGGACGAACCAGAAGGCGATCTGGTCGCCGGCGTCGTGACGGGCGGTGTTGATCTGCTCCGGACCGATGATCGCTGAGGGCAGGTCGCCGATGGTGACGGCGTCGTAGATCGAGGGAAGGTCGGACTTGCGCACCCGCATGTACAGGCCGAGGTCGCCCTGGCCGCGGTTGGCGTCGATCAGGCATACCGACAGTCCGCCGGTCTGGGCGGCCGCCTGTGCGAGGCACATGGACAGGGTGGACTTGCCGACCCCGCCCTTGCCGCCGTAGACGACCAGCAGCAGGCCCAGGGCGGCGTTCTGCCGGGCGACGGTGGCACGGGAGGTTCCGGCCAGGTCATCGAGGGCACCGTCGACGTCCAGGTCGCTCTCCTGGTCCTCGTCATCGGGTTCGTGGTCGGGGACGCCGTCGAGCAGGTCCTGGTCGATCGACTCGTCGGCAGAGGGGCGGGCTTCGCTGTCGGCGGGCTCGGGATCGTTGCGCGGGGCGAAGGTCGGCAGGGAGATCTTCCGCCGGGCGCGTCGAGGCTTGTCGCTGGATGCCGGCGGGGCAGTGGGATCGTCCTCGGCGGCATCGTCCTGCTCCGGTGCCGTGGCGGCAGTGGGTGCGTAGAGGCCGTCGAAGTCCTCGTCGTCCGAATCCTCGTCCCCGTCGGGGGCTTCACTCGAGGCCTCGGCCGTGTCCGGGACGGAGGCTGCCGGCGAGGGGAGGGGAGTGGCGTCCTCGTCGCCGTCGGAGAGCCAATCGGTCAGCGCCGACGCCTCGGGCAGGGGCGCCGGATGCGACGAATCGCTGGTGGGGTCCTTCAAAACCGACGTGGATGCCGTCTCGGTCTCGGGCTCGTCGGTGTCGGAAAGCCAGTCCGTCTCCTCGACCGGCTCTGCGACGGGGGATTCGCCGCCGGGCTCCTCGGTCTGCGGCTCGAGCTCCGTCGGGTGCTCCGGCTCTGCGGGCACCGTGGGGGCCTGCCCGTGGACGGTTCCGTCCCCGTCAACCACGACCTCGTCGGCGGCCGGGTCGATGTCCTCCGCGCCGGCGGCACGCAGGTAATCACCCAGGGACGAGGCAATCGGGATCGACGCCCACATGTCATCGAGCACAGGCTCCTCCCGGCGCACGATGGTGACCGTGCCAGTCTCGGCAAGGCGCGCGAGAAGCTGGGCCAGACCGGTCTGTCGATGGTCCTCGGCCAGGACCGGAATGCCGTCCGAATCAGCCGCTTCGCGCAGGTTGCGGGTCGTCTCCAGGAACGTGTCCCCGGTGACGATCTCGACGCCTAGATGACCCAGTGCGTCGCGGATGTGGGGCAGGCCGATGAGGCCGACGCGGAAAGTGCTCATACTGGTTATATGCCAGGGTCGGGCCAATCAAGTGCATGGCGGTTTCGTCGCCCCTGGTCGGACGTGGAAACATAGACACATGCACGAGGGACGACAGATGGGCGGAATCATGGACATCAC
Source organism: Brachybacterium vulturis (assembly GCF_002407185.1). NCBI lineage: Bacteria > Bacillati > Actinomycetota > Actinomycetes > Micrococcales > Dermabacteraceae > Brachybacterium > Brachybacterium vulturis. Next base: position 2,567,524 of record NZ_CP023563.1, on the reverse strand, counting down.
GCGGGAGGAGGCGACATCGCGGCGGCGCACGTTTGCCCAGTGGGCCGGAGCTGCCTACGAGCCGCTGCTGCCGATGATCGCCCGAGTCGATATCGACCGACGCCTCCGGGAGTGGACACGGCGCACCCCGACCTTCACCATCGTCTGGGCCACCGGCGTAGCGGCCACGATCTTGGACACGCTCCCGCCGTCGGACCCGTGGCGAAATCCGCACCCCGGGTTCGGCACCTTCCGCGATGCCGCCGACGTGACCTTCACCCCCGATGACGAGGATGACTGGGACCACGACCGGCTGCTGATGGACATCAACCTCGCCGCCGTCGCCGACCCGCTGCCGCCGGGAGCGGCCCGTGTCCTGGGCGCCTGCGCCGCCGGGGCCGAGGACGGACAGTTCGCCCTGACCGAGATCCGCGGCCAGACCACTTCGCGCCGCGACGCGGTCACCGCCGACATCGCCCAGGCCATCGTGCTGTGGTCGCTGTGGCGCCGCCGCGCCTACGTCGGAGCGGACGACGAGTTCCCGCTGTCGATGATGTACGCCTGGCTGTCCTACGCCAGTACCGTCGAGGACGGCCAGTCCGTGCCCCATGAAGTGATCGACCCCGACATCTTCACCGCCACGCTGACCGATGAGGACTATCGCCTCGCCGCTGGCATCCCGGACCGGGCTGAGCTCCCTCCGGAGCAGCGGGACATCTGACCCCACCCCTCCGCGTCGCCCGCGTTACCGCAGGTCAGACCAGGAAATCCAACATATCCAACGCAGCGCCAACACGCAGGGTTCGGTAAACGTGCAGGTCAGAGCGCGAAATCCAACATATCCCCCATCGCGCCCCGCGATTGGATACATGTAGGGGATCTCGGAGACATCCCCCTTATACACACACATCTCAATCTCCATAAGAGAGATAGTTATAGATGTTGGATATGTAGGATTTTGGTCAGTGACCTGCGGGTTCATGGGGTGCGCTAGGGGCGCGCACTGTTGTCGCTCAGCACCAAGAACCCTGGCTGACCTGCACGGACGACCGGGTGCGCTATGTTGGATATCCGGCCGTCCGGACGCGCCACCACCCTCGCGCAGCAGCCCCCGGGTCCACCCCTGGGCTCGGATCCCGACCGCAGACCGGCCCGAGGTTCCGTGACCAGGAACCCCGACGGATCGCCGAGGTCTGCGTGAGCGGGAACGTCCCACGAGACGACTTCCCCGCCCACTTGCCCGGCCATGAACGCTCCCGATCCGCACACCCCTGCCGAAACCCCCATCGAGGGGGGCGCCCCGGACGCCGCGCAGGCCCCGAGCGACGACCACGCCGCCGACAGCCCCGAGCTCGAGGAGGACGCCTCCTTCGAGGACGAGGACGCCGGACTGTCGGTGGCCGACATCGACACCGCCGTGACGCAGATGCGCGAGCAGCCGTTCTCAACCTCCGCCTACCCCGGGTCCATCGGCGACGTGTCCGTGGCCAAGCTGCGATCCTCGATCGTCGCCCCGCTGGTCGCCCAGGCCCGCGGCTACCGCACCATCACCGGCCCCGACGACGCCAAGGACGCGCTGCGTCGTTTCGGCTTCGACGGCCGCCGCAACCCGGGACGCCACCTGCTGAGCCTGGCCCGACAGGCAGCCTGGATGGAGATCCCGTACTTCAAGATGGACTCCATCGCCCGGGGCGAACCGATCCTCGGCACGCTGCAGCTGCGCCCGGAAGACGATCCGCCGGAAGGATTGAGCTGGGCGAAGTACATGTTCCTGGCCGGATCCGGCACCGCAATCGACGCCCATCCGGCGACCCCGGCAAGCTGGTTCGCCGACCCCACGATCCCGGTGCTGCTCACCGAAGGCGTGGTCAAGGCCGACTCCGTGCTGACGGCCATGCTGCGAGACGCCGGCATCACCGACGAGACGCTGTCCACTGCGGTCGGCGCCACCAAGCCCCGCCAGCACCTGGGCGAACTGCTGGAGCAGGTTCCCACCGACAAGCGGATCCTGGTGCTGGCCATCCCCGGCGTCCAGTCCTGGCGACGCAACGACGAGTGGAACACCATCGGCATGCGCGACCGCGAAGCGATCATCTGCTTCGACGGCGACATCGCCCGCAACGCGGCCGTGTGGGACGCCGCCTACGGGCTGATGGAGTTCCTGGCCAAGCGCAACACCGCCCAGACCAGCCTGATCGACCTGTCCCCCCGGGGCGATGACACCGTCGATCCCAAACGGGGCATCGACGACTTCCTGGCCTACTCCGGCACCTGGAGCGACGCACTCGGCCTGCGGATCGGTGAACTGCCCCAGCGACCCGTGGACGACACCGGCGAGAAGGGCCAGACCCGCGTGACCCAGGACGGACTCGGGGTCGAGGTGTGCAACGTGCGCACCGACCCCGCCGGCGGCCCGGACATCACGACCTGGAAGAGGATCGACGACATCGGCGGGCGCCTGGTCAGCTTCGAAGAGTTCCGCATGCCGACCGCCGACGAGCTCGAGGGCGGACGGATCATCCCCGGTGCCGTCTCCCGCGCCGAACGTCAGGCCGTGGTCGCCGTGCAGTGGAAGAGCTCCGAGGACCTGGTCGATTCCGCGATCATCCGCGGCCCCAAGGCCATGCTCGATGAAGACCCCGCCAAGTGGGAGACCCGCTACGGCGCCGACGTGCCCACGAAGGTCTCGGCACTGTCGTCCTGGCCGCCGCGATCCGGCATCAACTGGACCCGCGCGATCAAGGACTACCGCGCCTCCGAGAGCACCGACGACGTGCTGTGGGGCTGCCAGGGATGGGTGCCGACCCGCGACGGGATCCCCGCCTTCATCGCCGGACGACAGGTGGTCGGCCCGACCGGCGCCGGCGACGAGCGGGCCCAGGCAGGCCTGACCGCCGACGATTTCCCCAGCATCGATGACTACGGCGTGATCGACTCCGCGATGAGCCTTCAGCAGCAGCGAGACCTGCTGCGCCAGGTGGTCGATGCCTACACCAGCGCCGACACGTTCGTCGATCCGAGGTTCGGGATGGTCGCCCTGCTCGCCGGGGTGCGACCGATCGTGCCGATCACCCCGCATTCGGTGCTGTACATCGTCGGCGGCCGCCGCTCCGGCAAGTCATGGCTCGCGTCGATGGTCCAGGGGTTCTGGGCCTCGCGCGGCGGGGCATGGAGCGCCGAACGACTGCCAGGCTCGGCCATGGACACCCGCGCCTGGATGGAGAACGCGGTGTCGAAGTCGATGATGTGGGTGATCGACGACTTCGCCCCCAACTCCGACCAGCGCCAGTGGGAGAAGCAGACCAGCGACCTGGAGGCGATGGTCCGCTCCGCGTTCAACGGCACCGGCAAGGGCCGCATGACCTCGGACATGAAGACCCGCGTGCAGAACCCGCCCCGCTCGCTCGTCGTGGTCACCGCCGAGAACGAGCTGCAGATCGACTCCGTGCGCGACCGGATGCTGACGCTGTACTCCGACGACGGGGGAGGGTTCATCAACCCGCGCTCAGCCGACCCTCTGGCCACGCTGAACGCGATGTCCCGCCGCGGAGACCAGGCGCGCCTGTCCGCACAAATGCTGCGATGGATGTGCAACTGGGCCGCCCGGGACTCCTACCAGCATGTGCGCACCACGTTCATGCGCGAACGCGACGACGCAGCCGGCGACGCCCGCCAGCACGTCGAGCAGGAACTCGGCGGCCAGGTCAACGCCACCCGGCACGCGCAGATCGTCTCGGAGTACCTCCTCAGTGTCACCATGCTTGAGCAGTACGCACTGGACCTGGAGATGGATGTTCGGTTCCTGGAGCGCGTCGAAGCGATGCGCGACGACCTCGCGGCGCTGACCGTGGACCTCTCGCGCACCCAGCAGGGCCGCACCGCTGGCCATGCCCTGGTCGACGCCCTGCGGTACCTGCTCGAATCGCAGAAGGGCTACGTCGAACCGCTGGTGCCCAGCGACGTGGGATCTCCACCGACCGACGACCCCAGCGTGAACCTGCGACTGGGCTGGCCCGCGGGCCGGGAGCCGCGCGGCGAACCTCTGGGCCGCTACGTCCCCAACGCCCGCGGCAAGGGCCGCGACGTGATCGTCTTCTCCCGCGATGCGTTCCAGGTCGCCCGCGCCCGAGCCCGTCACCTGATCCCGGCCGGGCAGACAGCCCGCACCAGCTGGAAGGCCGTCTGGCATGAGGGTCTGGCCGCCGAAGGCATCTGGGGCCCGCGGATCCGCCACGGAGTGCCGACCGGGGAGATCGAATCCCGTGCCGGTGGGGCGCGCGTGCGCGGGGTGCCGATCGACGTGGCCACCCTCTACGACGAGGAGTGACCACCGGAGCTGAAGCGGGCCCGGACGGTCCTGTCCTGCCAGGGTCCGCATGCGCCCACTTACCTCGGAAACGACCACGATGAAAGGGGGCCGGGTGGCCTCGACACTGACCCGCGACGGCCTGCACCTGGACGCGGATGACCTCGCGGCGGTGCGGCGTGCGGCGCTGTCGCCGTCGACGGCGAAAACGCTGTCGTCCGGCTGCGCCGCCGGGTACGCCTTCGGCAAGCTGGTCGGCGAGCAGACCCCCGACCCGTTCGCCGCCACCACGCAGGGCACGGCCGCGCACTCCGTGCTGGAGGACCTCTACGGCCTCCCGCGCGGCAAGCGCACCCGTCGCAAGGCCGCCAACCTCCTGCTGTCACGGGTGGCGCAGTGGCGACACGGAGACCTCACAGCGCTTGCCGACCCGGTCACCCGGCAGCTGTTCATCGCCGATGTGATGGGCAAGTACCAGGGCATCTTCGAGATCGAGGACCCCCGCGAGATCGACGTCGCGGCCACCGAGTGGCACCTGCAAGGCATCGAGGTCGGCGGGGTTCCCTTCGCCGGGTACATCGACCTGACCCAGCACGTCACCGCCCGCGGCAAGACCGGGCTGCGGGTGGTCGACCACAAGACCGGCAAGGTCCCCGACAAACACAAGATCGAGAACTACGGCGACGACCACGGCGACCAGATCCGCCTGTACACCGCCGCGCTGCGTCAGCTGGTCGACGAGCCGATCCTCGAAGGACGGGTCTACTACACCCGCTTCGGGAAGTCGCGGATCATCGCCGTGTCCGACAAGCGGGTCGCCCAGACCGTCGGGGAGTTCTCCCGCGCTTGGGACGTGCACAACGACATGGTCGATCAGGCCATGTTTCCGACCGTGACATCGCCGCTGTGCGGATGGTGCCCGCTGGTGAACCTCTGCCCCGCCGCTCAGGCCTCACGGTGGGGCACCGACCGCACCGAGGGGCAGACCGCACTGACCGCCACGGACCTGATCGACATCGACGAGACCACCGTGACCCCGTCCTGCGAAGGGCCGGACGCGCCCACTGTCCAGATGCCCCCGGAGGAGCCGGGGGAGGAGATCGAACATTCGAGGGAAGGAACCGACATGTCCGAGTACGCACTTGCGGAGGGCAAGCCGTGGGAGGAGGAGATCGCCGGCACGCTCAACGGCGCCAGCTACGCGACCATCGGCTACTTCGGGACCGCCTCCCTGGCCTACGAGCTACTGGGCAAGCGCAACGTGCCGATCCAGCGCGTGGCCGTCGACTCCCTGACCGCCACCCTGGCCAGCATCATCATCGACGTGCAGGAGGGCCTGACCGGGCGGGCCTCGTTCCAGGACGGGACCAACACCCGCGTGCGCGGCGTCCTGCGGACCGTGCTCGACGCCGTCCCTCCGCCGTTCGGTGAGGACGCGGCGACCTGGCAGCGATGGATAAAGATGACCACCGGCCACACCCGGTCGATCGCTGCCGCCGCCGTCCGGCTGGCCGAGGTCGACGACCCCGGGGTCGACATCGACACCCTGACCACCATCGCCCCGACCCCTGCGGAGGACTGAGCCATGAGCACCGCTGACCACGCGCAGATCATCATGGCCGCCCACGACCGAGTGGCGAAGCTGGAAACCACCGAGGACGGCCTGGTGCGAGTCCCCGGCATCGAGAAGGCCGTGCCCCGACAGGTGGCCGTGTCCAAGGCGATCCGAGAGCTGGTCGCCGAACTGTCCGAGGGGTCGGCCTCCTGGAAGCTGATCGACCGGATGACCGGCAACGCCGAGGGCCTGGACCTGAAGAACTTCGTGGGCACCATCGTCAAGGTCACCCGGGAGAAGTCCTCCACCCGCGGCAAGCTGCTGCTGTACACCGGCACGAAGAAGAAGGTCGATGGCGTCGACCCCGGATACGAGATCGTCCGCACCGAGCGGACCGATGGACCCGACGGGCTGATGGTCGCCTCCGAGGCGAAGGCCCTGCTCGGCCACCGCGTGCTGGTGTGGGTGATCCTCGAGCCCTGGGCCAGCGACTCCGACCGCAAGACCCGCGTTCTGGTCCACCTGATGGACCTGGGAGCCGACGACCGCTACGACGCCGACGCAGGCACCCTGGCGGCCTGACGGCCAGCGCCCATGGGCCATCTCCGAATAGCCGGGGGTGGTCCACCTACTGCCCTGTCCAGCAGAGAACGGCTACGGAACGGAGCAAGGACGAGTTCGGCTTTCACCGACGGTGCGTCGCCGTTCCATGATCAACTGACCCTTCGGCGGACGGTTGCGGTGCCGAGGCGATCGGCGGTGACCAGCTGAGCCGACGTCCGCAAGGGGATTGGCTGCTGGGATGGTTCGGCGCCGAGCCCCGCCGTACAGTGGTGTGATGAGCCTTCACCATGTCCGGAGAGGCAACGGAAGCCCCCTACTGCTGGTGCACGGCCTCGGGTCGGGTCTGCGCTCCTGGGATCCGATCATCGACGCGTTGGCCGCGCGCCGGGAGGTCATCGCGGTCGATCTCCCCGGATTCGGCCAGACGGCGCCGCTACCTGGCGAGGTGTCGATCGCCACGCTCGCCGATTCGGTCGCACGATTCATCGGCGAGGAGGGCCTGGACGGCATTGCCACTGCCGGACAGTCGATGGGTGGACGGATCGTGCTCGAGCTCGCCAGACGCGGGATCGGTGGTGACACCGTGGCGCTGGACCCTGGTGGTTTCTGGAACAAGCGTGAACTGGCGATCTTCGGCTATACACTTCGGCCTTCGATCGCCCTGGTCCGTGCTTTGCGCGGTGCCCTGCCGGCGCTGTTGGACAATCGCGTCAGCCGGACCGCGCTGCTCGCGCAGTTCTCGGCCCACCCGTGGTCGCTGACGCGGCAAACCGTGCTGCCCGACCTGCTCGGGTTGGCTGATGCTACAGCGACGGATGCGGCGATGGACGCGCTCACAAAGGGACCCACGCAGCAGGGAGCTCCGCCCGAGACGGTCCCCGGTCGCGTCACCATCGGCTGGGGACGTCGAGACCTTGTTACCGTTCCGCGGCAGGCCCATCGGGCTGTTGCGGCTTTCCCCAATGCGACGCTGCACTGGTTCCCCCGGTGCGGACACTTCCCGCAATGGGACGCGCCGCACGAGGCGGTGGAGCTCATCCTGACCGGTACTCACTGACGCGTGCTCGAACTCTCTCCGCCCATATCGAAGCGGGAGCTGGTGACGGGGCGGCCATCATTCCTGGTCCGGGTTCGATTGCTCGTCGGCGACACGGCGGACGAAGTCTCCCTTGCCTGCCGTATACGCCACGATCCGTCCGGTGAACTGTCCGGTGACGGGGCCCTATGGAGCTGATGAGGAAGTCGCCCGAGACTGGCTGCGCTTGAGTCGCGCCCTGGGACGTGATCGGCACGCTTTTGGCGAGCACGTCGTCCTCGATGAGTTGCGGCCTGCCGGTCGATTGCCTGCCTCGTGCGACTCGCGTGGGATAGCTCCCAGCTGCTAAAACTCCTGATGACTCTGCCGGCGCGACCTGCGCTGATGCTGGTTCGCGACACGTAGGCGATTATCCGCCCACTGGCCGGGGCGACCGACACAGCGCACCGGCGAGGAGCCTTCATGAGCGAGAACACCCTGACCAACCCCAACACCGAGCTCGCCTCTGGGCTCGAGGCCGCAGAGACCGCCGGAGACGTCGACCAGGAGCCCGCGAAGAACAACGCCGAGGATTCGACGCCCGCTCCGGCGAAGCGGCGCACGACCGGCCGCAGCCGCACCACGAGCAGGACCGGCAAGGCATCGGTGAGGCGCATCACGGACAAGGCAGAGCAGATCATCGACGCGGACGAGGGCACTCGGGCTCTGGCCGCTGAGCTGGTCGGCGCCCGATCCGCCGGCGTCGCGGACCTGACCACGGCGATCATGGAGGCGAAGAGGTCGCCGGTCGAATCGGCCGTCGCAGACCTGGTCGGGGTCCAGTCCGGGTCCGTGCCCGAGGCCACCGTGCATCTGGTGGGGATGGGGCGCAGCGAACTGGCGGCACTGGTGCAGCTGGTGAGTGCGCTGTCGGATGTGAAGCTGCCCGAGAAGGTGCCGGCGAAGTCGACCGACGCCGCCCTGACGCTGGTGGAGCCGGTGCGTGATGCACAGATCGACCAGCATGCCCTCGATCAGCTCCAGAGCCTGCTGGCCAAGTGAGAACCGCCATGCGTTCGATCCCTTCCCCGCTACGGGGCCGATGCCGGGCGTGGCGACCGGCCCTGCGACCGGACGGGCACCCGGCCATCCATGAACCGGGATCCTGCCGGGTGTGCTGGCAGCCGTGCTTCGCCGACCGCCGCCCGGGCACGGACTTCTGCCCGCAGTGCTGGATGCTGCTGGCCGCCCATCCCGCCGACCGGGTCAGGGCCGGGGTCGCTTCCCGCCGGGACGTCCCGGTGGACGTGCTGGAGTACCTGACCGACGACCTGTCCGCCCCGGTGGCGTTCAACGCTCGGGACCTTCTCGACCAGATCACCGACCGCGAGAACCGCCGCCACGCCAACGACCGATCGGGGAGTGAGAGCTGATGGCCGCTACGAAGCGTCGCCGCAACCAGGTTGAAGACATGCTCGACACCGCCGAGGTGGTGCCGAACGCCGACGTCTCCACGCGCCCGAAGCGGCGCTACCGCCTGGCCCGCCGGGCCCTGGTGATGTCTCCGTTCATGACGGCATTCTGTGCGTTGGTGGCGTTCATCGCCGTCGGCCTGATGATCCAGAACATGCAGGCAGGCAGCAGCGCAGCCGATGACGCGTCGACCTCCCAGACCGGCCGAATCCAGGCTGAGAGCTCCCTGCAGGACTGGCTGGACAAGGACGACTCCGCCTTTGCCGACTCGACGATCGTCTCCTGGGACGGAGTCAGCAACACCGAGGACGTCGAGGCCACAGAGGGAGAGGTCGGCTACCAGCTGTCCACCCACGACTTCACCATCCGCACCACGGAGGACACCTACTACCGGGCAGCAGTTCGCGTCGCCTACACCCCCTCCAAGGGAGTGAAGGTGATCTCGACACCCACGGTCACCCCGATCGCACCCACGGCGGTGGCGGACTGGGAGCCGGAAGAGCCCACCGAAGGCTGGCGGGACGTGTCGGCATCCGCCCCGGCCACCGATGCGATCGACTCCTGGGCGACCGCGCTGACCTCCTCCTCGGAGGACCTCAAGCTCGCCACCCGCGACGAGGACGCCTCGCACGTGTACGCGACACTGACCGGCGTGACGACCGCCGAGGTCGGCGTGACCGACGCGATGTCGCCGGAGACCAGGCAGGGCGCAGCGGACACCTCCACCCTCGTGGCCACCGTCAGCGTCGAGCTGATCCCCTCCGATGCCGAGGATGACGAGGCGGTCACCACCGTGTCCTATGACGTGCTGGTCCGTGGTGCCGATACGGCTGCTCCGTACGTGACCGCCTGGGGCCCGGCCGGTTCGGGCACCGAGCTGTCCGACCACGAGAACGCGACCTCCCTGGACGGGACGGTCGACGACGCGCAGTCCAACCAGATCCAACCCTCCGACGGTGGTGGCGAGAGTCCGCTGGAACAGACCGGCCCGTCCGATGGCGGGGGAGCGGAGCCGACCACATCCACCGACGCCGAGGAGAACTGAACCGGGATGAGCACGACGACCAAGACCGCACCGATCCGGCTGCAGGACCATCGGATCCCGTCGATGCCGACCGCCACCAAGGTCCGCTACGGCGACGGACGCGTCCTGCCGGTCGGCGGAGGACTGTGGCTGTACCGGAAGGCGCCGCTGGCCCCGGCCCGGGATGCGAAGTCCCATGCCCGTGCCCTGGAGGTGGGTGATCCGATCGCGGCAGCGTTCGAGGAGATCGCCGCCGAGACGCAGTACACCACCAGGAGGCGGTCCATGGCCCGCTCCCGGTACCGCCCCTTCCACCTGCTGCTGACCAACCTGCCGCGGCGGTATTCCCCGCCGCAGGATTCGCGTATCCCACAGACGCTGCAGAACTGGTTCGGTGACGAACGGATCCAGGACCGGGGGCTGCTGATGGGCACCAAGCTCAATGACACCCTCGGCGGCTCCGACCGCTCGCTGCGGGACGCCTTCGACTCGGTGGCCACCTCCCTGGCCACCGCCGAGGTGCCGATGGCCGATTACCAGGCTGACCTCGAGGATGTCGACGCGATGTACACCCGCTCCGGGTTCACCATCCCCACACCGAAGGACTTCCACCTGGCGGAGTCCTGGTGGGCCGCCGGAGGCTCCCCGGACGCCACCATCCTTCCGCACGCCGACCACCTGCACGTCTTCCGCACCGTCGCCGGGGTCCAGGCTGCCGCGCGGATGGATGTGAACTCGTGCGCTGACTGGCCGACTGGCATCGAGGGCCACCACGTGCTGCGCATGGGGTCGGTCCACGGTCTCGACCTGCCGTTCTCGGCCGCGAAGAACCACCTGTCCGCCTGGGCGACGTCCTTGCTGGACAAGGGAGCGGTGATGATCTCGATCCGCGGGAAGGTTGAGCCCAGTCCGATCACCCACAAGGAACTGCGGCGCCAGCGAGAACGCTACCTGCGCGACATCCATACTGCCCGCGCCGAGGGACGCATGGACGACCAGCAGCAGGACGAGATGCTGGCAACCCTGGAGTCCGTCGAGGGTGCCTACTCCTCCGGCGAGGCGTTCCCGACGCTGGTGGAGACCAGTGTCGTCGCCGCGTTCACCGGGCACGGTAGAAAGCGTCTGGACTCTCTGGGCAACGGCACCGCCTTCGAGATCGCCTCGATGGACAACCGGCAGGATCTGGCACTGGCCGAGTCCTGGGTCGGGTCCCCGGCCAGGGCGAACCCGAACTTGATGGACCTGCCGTCCTCGGCGGTCGCCTACTCGGGACTGCCGTCCCTGGCGACAGTCGGTGATGCTCGCGGCATCAACGTGGGGTTCACCGTCCACGATCGGCAGGAAGCCCTCATGTCGGCTACAAAGTCCTCTGACCAGGACATTTATCCGATCGGGGCGATAGTTGGCAGCTCAGGAGCCGGCAAGACCCAGCATCTGGCCTATTCCGCGTTCCAGTACGCGCTGGAAGGTCGTCCGGTGATCGTCATCGACCCGAAGAAGGGTTCGGATCTCTCGCCCGCCTTCGGCGAAAAGTGCACGACCTTCTCGCTGGATGAGTTCGCTGGCGCTTCTGGTGGACTGGGCGGCTCTGGCGGCACGGGCGTGTGCGATCCACTGCGATTCTCGAAGACTCCGGCGGACGGGATCAACACCGCCGTGTCGGTCCTTCATGACGTCAACCTGTGGCCGCACGGAGCACGGCAGAACTTCGAGGCCGACCTGCAGGCGGCGTTGAAGTACGGCGTCTCCAAGGGAGCGAAGGCCATCGGCACCGCCTTGGAGATCGCCAAGCGGGACGGAGAGGCGAGCAAGGAATTGACCGATCCGATCCTGCGCCAGTCGGGCAACGACCCCATGTTCGGCGCCATCGTGGGGCTGCAGGACGAGGGCGAGGTGCTCAGCGCCGCCGAGGACATCACCTACATCAAGGTCGGCAACGCCAACCTCGAGCTGCCGCCGATGGGCGTGGATCAGAAATCCCTCGGACTGACGCAGCGGATCTCCGCGGCGCTGATCCGCATGCTCGTGTTCGGCTCCGCCGAGGCGCTGCGCGGTCGCCGCGGGGTGATGATGCTGGACGAGGCATGGGTGTTCCTCGGAGCCGGCGCCGAGGAGATGGAGCGGCTGGGGCGCCTGTCGCGATCGCTGGAGGTCTACCCGATCCTGTTCACCCAGCGCATCTCGGACCTGCTGGAGGCGAACCTGACCAACCACATCGCTCGCGGCGTCATCTTGCACATCAAGGACCCCAAGGAGGCCGAGGCCGCCTTCCGCCTGTTCGGTGTCGAGCCGACGCAGTCGCGGATGGACGCCACCACGGCGCCGGAGCGGATCGGCAAGGGCGGAGCGAACTGGAAGTCTCGCAAGCCGCTGTTCAGCTACAACGACAGGGACGAACGCACTTCACTGCTGCGCGGAGCGGTCGGGCTGTACTGCGACCTCGACGACCGGGCGGTGGACGTCGAGATCAAGATCCCCCCGGACTTCCTGGCCCGAGCCTCCACCAACGCGCTGGACCGGGCGAAGCGAGAGGGCCGCCAGGTGATCTGACCGGCGGTCCGGGACCGCCGCGTCCTGCGAGGGCGTCGACTCGCCCACTGGGCAGGCGTGATGGATTCGCGCAGCGCCACCCTCGACGTCGGCACCGCCCGGCTGGACGAGCGCGCCCACCAGCTGGGACGCGCCGTGCTGGCCGGAGACATCTCCGAGCTCGAGGCGGCTGGTCAGGTCCTGGCCGAGGCGGTCGAATCCTCGGTGGTCGCGCGCATGTGCGCCCGCCACCACCGGGGACTGGCTGCTGCCTGGGACGTCGACGAAATCACCAGCGCCGTCACCTCCATGCTGGTGTCCTACTCCCTGCCCAGCTCGGACCGGGCTGGACACTTGGACGTGACCCGGTTCGCCGACGGCACCAGCTCCGCCTCCGGCTGGATCGGCAAGGTGATCGGGGCGATGCGCGCGACGAGGATCTTGCGCGAGATGCACACGGACACCGCCGTGCTGACGGATTCCGAGACACTCGAGCAGGTCCCGGCACCGGGGGTCGAGGAGCAGCTGCTTGCCCCGCGGCCGTCCGTCCTCGAGGACCACACCAAGGGGTTGCCTGCGGCCAGTGCGACGGTCTGCCTGATCCATGCCTCCGCCCTCCACGATTTGCTCGGGCTGCCGCCGCTGCACGCGTGGGAGCTCACTCCGGCGCAGCGAGAGGCCGTGCTGGAATCTGTCGGGGAGGACCCGGGACTTCCCGCCAGGGTTCTGGCCGGCTCCGCGACCGACGGCTCGATCGCGACCCTGGTCTCCGTGCTGTGGGGCGGATGGTCGCGGGACGACGTTGCCGCGATGCTCGCCGCCTCCACCCCCGGTCGCGACATTCCCCGCTTGCTGTGCCAGGCAGCGTTGCGACCCCTTCCCCGGCCCAGGGCCCGCTCCGGTGAGCTCTCCCGTATCCGTGCCCGCGCCCACGGCGGGGTGCCGGCCAGTGCCCGTCCAGCGGTGCAGGGCGTGCTGGAGGCGTTCTTGGACGTCGAGGTGGAGGCCTACACCGACTTCGACCGTATCCGCCGCCCTCTCGCCGACATGGAGCGGTCGCGCCGGGAAGCCTCGAGGACCGCACTTCCCGGCCTTGTCGCGGAAGCCGCGCGGCAGCTGGGCGTCACGCCTGTGGACGTGACCTCGGGCCTGGTCGGCTTGTTCACCGAACAGCTCGCCATCGTCGAATCCCGCAACTTCGCCGCGACCGCTTGGAGGTTCCCGCGATGACCACGACCACGACCCTCACCGGTGGGCTCCGTTCCGCCCTCACCGCCATCATGGTGCTGCTGCGTATCTACTTGCTGCCGCTGGTGGTCTCCGCGTTGCTGGCCACCGTGTGGCTCGTAGTGATCGCCGCGGCCACGGAGACGACCGGCAGTGCCCTGCTGGTGCTGGTCCTGGCGGCCCTGCCCGGGACCGCACAGATGGTGCTCTCGCGGACCGAGCGGCACCGGTGGTTCGAGCACGCCCTGGTGTGGCTGCTGTACTTCACCGCCCTGCCCGTCTACGGGGCACTGCTGCTGATCGGCGGCTACACCCTCGTCGGGGCCCGCGCCTGGCGCCGCCACCATCCCCACGCGTTGCAGGCCGAAACGGACTGACCGCCATGCGATACGCCGTCCTGACCGGAACCCCGCAGCGGCCCCGCGTGGAACTCCAGGCCGCGCCAGGATCCGATCTCGACGCAGTACTGGAGCGGTTGGACGGGATCGTGACGGTGGGAACCGGTGACACCTGGGTCGCCGACGCTCCGACCCCGGCACTGCTGGCGCAGCTGGACGAGGCCGGGATCGTCCTGGATGCGTTCGACTTCCCCGAGACCCTCGCCTCCCTGCACCGACCCCTCGTCGTCGACGTGGGCAACAGCGAGATCGAGGTGCACCCGCGGCTCGCCGACCTCGCGAGCATCGAGTTCGACCTGGGGGAGGAGGCAGTGTTCGACCCCACCCGCGGCATCTTCGCCGCACCCGCCACCGCAGTCGCCGACTGGCCCGACCACCACTTGCCCGAGACACTGTGCGGACAGGCCACCACCGCACCGACCACCGAGCAGACCGGCCGGCAGGGAACGCTCGACGTGCCCCGGGCCCCCCGAATCCAGAACCCCACCACCCCCGCCGAGGCTGCGCAGAACCTCGCCGAAGCTGCCGACGCCGACGGGTGCGACCGCGAAGTCGACCTGCTCACGGCCCGCTTCGGGGATGTGCCGGAGTGGTTCGGGATGACCCCGTACCCGTACCAGCGCATCGGGGCGCTGTGCGTCGCCGCAGGAGGCCGGCGGCTGCTCGCGGACGTCCCGGGGCTGGGAAAATCCGTTCAGGCGATCCTGGCTGGCACCCTGCTCGGCGCAACACGTTGGATCGTCGCCTGCCCGCCCGTGGTCCAATCCAACTGGGCCCACGAACTCGACCGCTGCCACGTCCCCGAGCACCTGGACGGAACCGTCGCCCTGATCCGGCCCGGACGGAAGGCCCCCGACCTGCCCGAGACAGGGATCGTGATCGTCACCGACTCACTGCTGGCGGCCCCCACCCGCCGCGGCCTGCTGGAGGACCTCAAGGCCTGGAGTGCGGACCTGCTGATCTACGACGAGGGGCACCGCGCCCGCACCTGGGACACCGCCCGATCGACGACCATGCGGGACCTGGCCGGGTCGGCGCGAGAGCGCATCGTGCTCACCGGCACTCCAGTGATGTCCAACCCCTCCGACCTCGCGCCACTGCTGGCCATCACCGGGCAGCTCGAGCCCGTGTTCGGCTCCCGCACCCGATTCATGTCCCGCTACACCCGCAGCTACACGATCAACGTCGGGGCCCGGCAGATCGAGAAGATCGTGCCGAACCGCAAGCACCTGAGCGAGCTCGGCGGACTCCTGTCCGAGCGGGTGTGGGTGCGCCGCGACAAGGACCAGGTGCTGAAGGACCTGCCCGAAAAGGCTCCGCCGCGCACGATGATTGTCGACGTGCCACAGACCGAATACCGCGCCGCCACCCGAGAGGTGGACGAGAAGATCAAGACCTACCTGCGTACGCGCACCCGCGAACTCGGCAAGGCACCGTCCCAGAAGGAGGTGCGCGCCTGGTGCGCCGAGCAGATGGGGTGCGTGTCGCTGCTGCGTCGCGCCGCTGGACTGGCGAAGATCCCGGCGGCGGCCGACTACATCTCCGACTGGATCTCCTCCACCAGCCGGGACATCGACGGGGAGACGGTCTACGACCGGCCGATGATCGCCTGGGGCACCCACCAGGCCGTCATGGAATCCCTCGATAAACACCTGACGGAGCTCGGCGTCCCGCACGCCGTCATCAACGGCGCCACCCCCATGTCTCGCCGTGACCGCATCGTGGCCGAATACCAGGACGGCCAGATCGCGGTGATCCTGGCGAACATCGTCGCCGCCGGCGTCGGCATCACGCTCACACGCGGGTCTGACGCCTTGTTCGTCGAGACCGAATGGCTTCCCGACCTGGTCTCCCAGGCCGTTGACCGGCAGCACCGCATCGGCCAGACCCGTACGGTGCTGGCCACCACCATGGTCGCCCCCGGAACCCTCGACCACACCATTCAGATGGTCCAACGCTCCAACAGCGAAGTCCTCGACGCGATCGTCGGCGGCACCGGGCACCAGGTCTCCGTGCCCGAGGATGAGTTCGACTCCCGCGCCGTCGGCGAGATCATGTGGGAGCTTGCCGAACCGCTGCTGCACCGCTGCGAGAAAGCGGCCGCGAGGATGCTGGCGGACGCGGCCTGAAGGCCGAGGGCGCAGGCGGCGACGGTCTCGTGCGACGGGTCAGTAGTGGTGCCGCGCCTGGAGGACCACCAGGTCCTCACCGCTGACCAGGTAGACGAGCTTGCTGTCCGACCTCGCGGTCGGAATCAGCTATCGCTTTCGTCAGGCCGCCTGCCCGTACGTGCCCCGCCCACTTGCCGACGGTGAGAAGCCAGTCGGCAGCGAGGGAGAGGGCATTATGAGCATCACCAAGAAGGGTGCTGCGATCACGCGGAAGCGCGACACCGGGGAACAGGGCAATCGTGGCGAGTTCGGGTCCACTTCTCGTGGCGAAGCGGACGTCGCCGTGCCGCCGTCTACGGCGAGCGTCGATCCGTCTGTGGGGCTGCGAGCCCAGGGCCCGTCCGGCAGGGCGATCGCCGAGATGTGCTCAGAGATCGACGAGGAACGAGACGGGTACGCGGGGGCACTCAGCGTGGATGCCGAGGACGGGACCCGTGAGTTCTACCTGCGCCCGGACGGGCCGGGCCGCATCCACGCCGAGTACCTGCTCAACCGTGACAGCAACGACGGGACGCTGGACCAGGCCACCTTCGACCTGACCACGGGCAAGGCCACCATGTTCTACGACTTCGAGGACAACTATCCCGGCTGCAGCAACGAGGCCACCGTCGAGGTGACATTCGACGTCGACCGCGCCGCACAGGAGATCCCTGCCGTGATGCGGGACCTGGCCGTGGATGATGGCGCGGCCGAGGACGGGATCAAGGAGTCGTTCGAGGACCCCGACGAGGCAGCCCGCGACGCCTACCTCCGCGGCATCGGGGTGCGCCGTGGTGGCCCCACTTTCCGCCGCCCGCTGGTCTGATCACCAGCACAAACGTCGCCTGATCGCACGATTGCGAGACCCCCGCGCACTGGCGAGGGCATGAGCAGCCCCACGCCCCATCACGTCCGTGTCGGCGACAACCTCGACGTCCTGCCGACCCTGGATGGACCGTTCGACCTGATCTACCTCGACCCGCCGTACAACACCGGCGGCCGGGTGGTGACCGCCTACGACGACGACCGCGACGACTGGACCTCGTTCATGCGCGACCGGCTGGCGCAACTGCCGCGCCTACTGGCCGAAACCGGGATCGTCATCGCCTCGATCGACGACCGCGAGATCCACCACCTGCGCATCCTGCTCGACGAGTGCCTCGGCGCCGACAACTTCGTCGGCACGGTCGTGTGGGACGGGTCGACCATCAACTCCGCGCATCTGCTGTCCGTCTCCCACGACTACCTCGTCATCTACGCTGCAGACCTCGCCGCGCTGCAGGCCTCCGGCACCCGTTGGCGGCAGGAGCGACCCGACGCCGAGATGGTCCTCGAGGCCGCCACCGATGCGTGGCGCACCGCCGCCGGCGACCGGGCCGAGGCGCAGAAGCGGTTCCGGTCTTGGCTGTCCCCGCTCCGGGCCACCTTGCCGAGGGGGCTGACGGAGTACGACCGGATCGACGAGCACGGCAGGCTGTACCGCGTCTCGGACCCTGGCGCACCCTCGGTGCAGAAGGGCCGCTCCTTCCGCCCTCTGACTCACCCGACGACTGGGCAGGCGTGCCCGGTGCCCAAGCGCGGATGGCGCATGTCGGACGCGTCGATGGACCGCATGCTCGCCGCCGGCATGATCGAGTTCGGCCCCGACCACACCACCCAGCCGAAGCTGAAGCGGCTGCTGGCCGACAACTCCACCGCCGTGCCCCGCTCCGTGTTCCGCCAAGAGCGGGAGGGAGCCCGTCACCTGGCAAGCATCCCCGGCACGGGCGAGTTCCCGGTCCCCAAGGACGTCGATGTGCTCGCCCGCTGGTTCTCCACTGTCGCCGGGCCCGACGCGACCATCCTCGACCCCTTCCTCGGCTCCGGCACCACGATCGAGGTGGCGATGCGGTTGAACGGCACCGACGGCGGCATCCGGCACGTCACCGGGATCGCACTGGACGAAGGTGGCATCGTCGAGAACGTGCTGGCCCCGCGGCTGGATCACTGCGAGCAGGTCTACGGCGACGAGGTCGACCTGTCCCGCGAGAGGGCGGTTGCGCCCACTGTGGCGGGATGAATGCATGCGGGGAGAGCCGCGGGCATTGGTCCGGACACCCGGCGAGGAGCGGAGAATCATCGTCGTCTGGGAGTCCGACTGAGGGGGCACCGCTATGACGGCGACTGACCGGACGAACCTGCCGCCGGGGGCAGTCTCCCCGCTCGTTCAGGGCTATCGAACGATGCTCGGCCTCGACGGCACCAGCATCGACGACGCAGTCGAACAGGCATATACCCCCACCGGCCCGTCCCGTGATGTGATCCGCGCGCGGCTCGAGTTCCGCCGCGCCCACCCGGATCGGCTCCACCCGCCGGGCGAGACAGGCGTGGCCGGGCGAGGGGCGCACTGACGATCTTCGGAGCACGCGTGTCCCGGATCCTGGGGAAGGTCGTGAACAGCAGACTGTTGTCACCCCCGGCCGAATCTCCTGATTCTCTCACCGGTGAGAACCTCTAGGCGCTGATTCCTCTCGCGGCCAGCTCCCTTCAGAGCCAGTAGTCTTTGGCCTTTCGCAAGCTCAAGCTCGTCGATAATGTGGTCCATGGCACCGACGAGAAGTGAAGTTTCGTACCCGAGCAGGGCGAGGCCAGAGAGCTTCGCCCGCTTATACCCGACCCAGCCTCGATGTTTCATCGGGTTGGTGAGCGGGGGCGGTCGGCGTCGTTGCCGATGCTCAGCTGCTGATTCTGGCATCTGGGTGTGACAGATTGTCGCAGTGTCCGTTGCGGGCGGTCGGGTTCCACTCCCGAGAAGGTGCTGGGGGCCGTAGGGACAGGTGGAGCCGCCTGGTCAGGTCTGCGCGACGGCGGTGCGGAGCCGGTTGACGCCGGTCAGGACCTTAATGGCTTCGGGAGCGTGCTGGGCGAGGTGGAGGATCTTGCGCCGGGCACGGCGCACGAGGATCGCGGGGACCTCGAACAGCCGCGCGCGAAGTCGTTTGGGCTCCCACTTCCTCGCATCAGTACTGGTCAGCGCGATGGTCTGCATCCAGGCGACCAGCTCGGAGGCGAGCTGGATGATCTGGCACCAGATCTGGTTCTGCGCGAATCCCTGCAGCGGGAACTTCTCAAGGCCCATGTCCTTGGCGTTACGGATCCGATCTTCGCAGCGCGCTCGGCGACGGTGTCTCAGCTCCAGGGTCGGCAGCTGGCCGCGCGGGGTGTTGGTCGCGAACGCGGTGATCCGCATTCCTTCGTGGTCGGTGATCCGCAGCTGCGCTCCGGGGTGGGGGCGCTCCTTCCGCACGATCACCCGCATCCCCGCAGGCCAGCCGGTCAGGTCCAGCAGTCCGGTCAGCTCCGCCACGAATGCCCCATCGCGGACGCCATCGTCGTCACTGTCATAGGCGGGGGTCCACGCCGCGGCCTCGTCGATGCGTTTCAGCAGGTCAGGCGTGTTTGCGGGGAGGGTGAACCCGACGGAGTAAGCCAGCCGCCGTCTGGTCAGCCACTGGAGGAAGTCCTTGGTGCCGCCGGCTCCATCGGTGCGGATCAGGACCTTCTTCGATCCCTGCCCACCCCGGACAAGCGGGCCCGCAGGCAGCTGAGCGAGAGCCTGACGGGTGACGGTGATGTGATCGGCAGCCGTGTTGGACCCGGCGTTGCCGGGACGGAGCTGGATCGCCAACGGCTCCCCGGTCCCGTCGCTGCCGTGGTCCAGGAACGCGCACAGGGGGTGAAAGCCGTAGCCACGTTTGAAGTTGGGTGCGGCCTGCTCCTTCTCGCTGTGGGCGGTGATCAAGGTGGCGTCGAGGTCGATGACCAGCGGCTTCTTTGCGCTGGCCGCCGCAGCCGGGGAATGGTCGCCGGCCAGGACCCATGCCCGCTCTCGCGCAACCCGGCGGGCCTGGGAGATCGCTTCGATCACGGCAGGAGCGTCCTGGGCGAGCGCGGTGAGTATGCGGGAGATCGTCGGAGCCGAGGCGACGTCACCGAACACTCCCGGCTCGCACCGCAGCAGATCGGTATCCGAGGCGACCTCCCCGCCCACCGCGAGAGTCATCGCCAGGTCCAGCAAGACCTTCGCCGCGTGGTGCTCTGCCAGCGGTTTCGTCCACGGATCCAGTGCTTCGCGCAGCGAGCGGGCGAGGCCGGTGGCACCGATCGTGTCGGTCAGTAGCACCGCGCCGGCATGCGACACCGCCGGGACCTCGGCGATGTCCACTCGCGGTCGGGGGTAGAAGAACAAGGTAGGGTGGGACACCTGAAAGGTGCTCCTTCCGCCAGATCGATAC
This sequence comes from Brachybacterium vulturis, assembly GCF_002407185.1. Classification (NCBI taxonomy): domain Bacteria; kingdom Bacillati; phylum Actinomycetota; class Actinomycetes; order Micrococcales; family Dermabacteraceae; genus Brachybacterium; species Brachybacterium vulturis. Next base: position 2,547,030 of record NZ_CP023563.1, on the reverse strand, counting down.
GAGCTTCAACACCCCGTATCATTCCAGGTCAGGAGCACCTTTCTCTATGCCGTCCGCCGGTCGGGACCACACCACCATGAAATACCGAGGCTAGTGAAGAGCTTCTGGCGCTGGAGCAGCGTCTTGAGTCCGCGAGAGCAGTAAAGGTCGGGATGGTGCAGGAGCTACTGACGGGCAGCAGCCGCTTGCCGGTAGAGGAGGAAGCATGAGCACGGTTGGTCAGAGAGAGCGAGAAACGCAGCGCCGTGTCGTTGAGCTGTTCCGAGATCAGCTCGGGTACGTCTACGGCGGGAACCTGAAGGATCAGGACAACTGGAACGTCGACGAAACAAGGCTACGATCATCCCTGCTCGGCCGTGGCTACGACGAGGCCCTGGTCTCGCGTGCGGTCCAGCAGCTGCTTACTGCTGCGGCACTCAGCGGTGGCAGTTCGCTCTACGACCAGAACCGCAAGGTCTACGAGCTCCTCCGGTACGGTGCGAAGGTCAAGACCGAAGTCGGGGAGACCACGCAGACCGTCCACTTGATCGACTGGGCGATGCCGGCGGAGAACGAGTTCGTGGTGGCCGAGGAGGTCACGGTCCGCGGCGTTCACACCAAGCGTCCTGATCTCGTGCTCTACGTCAACGGCATCGCGCTAGCGGTCATCGAGCTGAAGCGTTCGACCGTGAGCGCCGCCAGCGGTATCCGGCAGAACATCGGCAATCAGCGGGACGACTTCGTCCGTCCGTTCTTCACCACCGTGCAGTACCTGTTCGCGGGCAACGACGTCGAGGGGCTCCGCTATGGGGTCATCGAGACTCAGGAGAAGTACTGGTTGCGGTGGAAGGAGGACGGCGAGAACGCCGACCTCGACCTGGCGCTTGCTCAGATGTGCTCCAAGGAACGATTCCTCGAGCTCATCCATGACTTCATCGTCTACGACGCAGGGGTGAAGAAGGCCCCGCGCCACAATCAGTACTTCGGGGTCAAAGTTTCCCAGGCGCGGATCGCCAGGCGTGAAGGCGGCATCATCTGGCACACCCAGGGGTCGGGCAAGAGTCTGACGATGGTGTGGCTGGCCAAGTGGATCCTCGAGACCCAGCGCGACGCCCGAGTCCTGATGATCACCGATCGTACCGAACTGGATGATCAGATCGAGGGTGGTTTCATCGGGGTGGGGGAGAAGATCGTCCGCACGCAGTCGGGTGCTGACATGCTTGCGATGCTCAACACCTCCAACCCGCCGCTGATGTGTTCGTTGGTGCACAAGTTCCGAGGTGGCGATGACTCGGCTCGCGGCGAGGCCGCCGAGGACTTCGCGAAGGATCTGAAGACTCGGGTCCCGGACGGGTTCACGGCAAAGGGCAACGTCTTCGTGTTCGTGGATGAAGCTCACCGGACCCAGAGCGGCAAGATGCATCGCATCATGAAGGACCTCCTGCCGGGAGCGTTGTTCATCGGCTTCACCGGCACCCCGCTGCTGAAGGATGACAAGAAGACCAGTATCGAGACCTTCGGGTCGTTCATCCACACCTACAAGTTCGACGAGGGCGTCCGCGACGGTGTCGTACTGGACCTGAAGTACGAAGCACGGAAGGTGGAGCAAGAGCTGCAGGGGTCCGCTGCGGTGGACAAGTGGTTCGAGGCGAAGACTCGTAATCTGACGGATCTGTCGAAGGCTCGGCTGAAGAAGAAGTGGGGCACGATGCAGAAGGTCTTCTCCTCTGCACCGCGCACGGCGCAGATCGTCCAGGACATCCTCATGGACATGGAGACCCAGCCACGACTGGTCAGTGGGCACGGCAATGCCATGCTCGTCAGCGACTCGGTCTATCAGGCATGCACCTTCTACGAGGCGTTCGTGAAGAGCGGCTTCAAGGGCAAGATCGCCATCGTGACCAGCTACAAGCCGAACCCGAGCGCGATCGCCAAGGAGGATGCCGGCGAAGGGGACACCGAGGAGCTGCGCAAGTACGAGATCTACCGGCAGATGCTCGCCGACCACTTCGGCGAGGATTCGGACAAGGCGATCAACCGCGTCGAGGATTTCGAGGCCGACGTCAAGAAGAAGTTCATCCATGAACCCGGTCAGATGCGACTCTTGATCGTCGTCGACAAGCTCTTGACCGGTTTCGATGCTCCGAGCGCGACGTACTTGTACATCGACAAGAATATGCGCGACCACGGCTTGTTCCAGGCGATCTGCCGGGTAAACCGACTCGACGGTGACGACAAGTCCTACGGGTACATCGTCGACTACCGGGATCTCTTCAAGTCTCTCGACAAGACGGTGACCGACTACACGTCCGAGGCCTTCGGGGAGTACGACGATGATGATGTCGATGGCCTGATCAGTGACCGCGATGAGCAGGATCGTGCGGACCTCGATGACGCTCTCGACGCTGTCCGCGCCCTGTGCGAGCCCGTCTTACCGCCGAAGGGCACGCTTGAGTACCAGCGCTATTTCGTCGCGACGACGCCCGGTGATGCGGAGCAGATCAAGGACAACGAGCCCAGGCGTGTCCTCCTCTACAAGTCCGTGGCCAGTCTCGTGCGCGCGTTCGGTGCGGTTGCCAGTGACATGGAGTCCGTCGGGTTCTCGGCCGCGGAGATGGCGTCGATCAAGGACGAGGTCGAGCACTACACGGCAGTCAAGCGCGAGGTCGAAGCCGGCGCGGGCGAGAACATCGACGTGAAGCAGTACGAGGCCGGCATGCGCCAACTTCTCGACACCTACGTCCACGCCAGGCCAGTAGATCAGGTCGCCGATTTGGAGAAGACCCTGGTGCAGCTGATCGTCGAGCGCGGATCGGAAGCCATCGATTCGCTTCCTGCCGGTATCCGGAGCAGCGGTACGGCTACCGCGGAGACGATCATCAACAACGTCCGCAAGACCATTGTTGACGAGCACGCGATGAACCCGCGCTACTACGACCATATGTCTGAACTCCTGGACGCACTCATCGAGAAGCAGCGGGAAGACGCCGAGGACTACGCGACGTATCTTCATGAGCTCATCGAGTTCACGAACAAGGTTGGCTCTCGAGATTCTGCAGATGGCAGCGTCTACCCGGAGTGGGCCAGCACGCCTGCTCGTCGGGCGATCGTCGACTTCCCATGGTCGCCGGAGGACCTAGCCGTCGATCACGCAGCTCTGTATCAGCGGATCCAGTCGAGCAAGGACCACGGCTGGGCTGACGGCGGTGCTGGCGCACGACTCAAAGAACGGGCGCTGGCTCGTGAGCTGCGCAGCGAGCTTCCAGGAGTTGATGACGGGTCCCTCGGGAATTTCATCGAGATGTTGAAGAATCATGAAGAGTATCGCTAGTAGTTCCATCACGGTGTCGGGCTTGGACGTGGATGTCGTTTTCAAGGACATCAAGAACATGCACATTTCGGTTTACCCGCCGATCGGAAGGGTGCGTGTCGCGGCGCCCCACCGAACGACCGAGGACGCGATCCGGCTCGCGGTCGTACAGCGTCTTCCGTGGATCAAGCGCCAGCGGGAGACGCTCCGGAACGCAGACAGGCAGACTGAGCGACAGATGGTCTCGGGGGAGACCCACTACGTGTGGGGCAAGAGGTACCTGCTGGACGTGTCCAGGTCCAGTGGTGCGTACGGAGTCGAGATCACAGGGAACACGCTCTGGGTGATCACTCCGCCTGGCACCGGCGCAGCGGGGAGGTTCGGGGCGCTGGATCGTTGGTACCGCCGTGAAGTGAAGGCACGTGTACCTGCACTGCTCAAGAAGTGGCAGCCGGTGCTCGGAGTCGAAGCTTCCAAATTCGTCGTACGGCGGATGAGGACCAAGTGGGGTACGTGTATCACGAGGTCAGGCACGATTTGGCTCAACCCGGAGCTGGCGAAGAAGGATCCACGCAGTCTCGAGTACATCGTCGTGCACGAGCTGGCGCACCTGCGTGAGCGCGGGCACGGTGACGGGTTCGTGGCTCTGCTCGACTCCATCCTTCCAGACTGGAGGGCACGCCGGGACGAGTTGAACGAAGCCCCGTTGGGGTACGAGCAGTGGGGTGACGACGAGTAGTGGAACTACAGCTTTGCTCGACCGGTTCGACGACGGTGCGCACGGGTGTGCGCGGCATGGACCACAAGTAGGGAGCCTGGTCCAGGGCCGAGGTAGACGTCTCCTGGGGCGCCGCTGAGGGCAACAGCGTAGGCCGGCGGTGGCCGTGGTTTCGGACCATTGACCGAGGACACTTACACGAGCGTGCTGACGAAGAGCCGATGCTACGGCTCAGAAATCGAAATCGTCGCCCGGGTCTGTGGTCTGTGGCGGCGTCTTCCCCGGCTCGCGGTCCGGCTCGTCGGGTTCCTTGGCCTTCGCTTTCTTGCTGCGCTTGGCCGGGTCGGGCTGCTCGTCCTCGTCGTTCTGGTTGTCGCCAGCGTCACCCGGCTCCGGCTCATGTTTGGGGTCGTCGTCCGGTTCCGGGACGTCCTGGTCGAGATCTTCGCCGAGGTCGCGGCGGATCAGCGTGATCACGGCATCGAGCCGCTCCATCTGCTCCTCGATCTCTTGACGCTGGATGACCAAACGCTCGAGCCGCATGCGGGCGGCCTCTTCCTTCCCCTCGACGGCGGTGGTGCCGGCGACGACTTGAGTGGTGCACGGGTAGGAAACGCGGATGCTCTCGACGCTGTAGGACAGGTCCTCCCCGACCCCGGCGGCCTGGTCCAGGGCCTCCAGCCGCAGGCGGGTGCATTCGGAGCAAATGACGTCGACGTCGTAGCCGTTGTCATGGGCGACGACGTGGGGACCGTGCAGCTTGCGGACGGACTCGATCAGGGAAGCCATGAGCTCGTTCTCCTCCAGCAGTTAGGGGTCTCGGCGGGACAGTGGGCGAAGCGGGCCTCCGGCGGGACGGACCGCCGCAGTGGCGCCGGGTCAGGGAAGGATCGTCGTGGTGATCGCCACGACGACGTACAGGGTCAACGCGCCGCACAGGACCCATTCGCGGGTGCTTCCGGCGTTGCCGAGGATCGGCACGGCGATGTCCCCGTCGGCGTGCCACATTGCCGACTCGACGCGCTTGGAGGGCTTCAGCACCAGGGGCCAGGTGGGGAAGGGGATGCCGTCCGCGGTGGCGAGGTCGCCGAACAGGTGCAGCAGCGCCCCCAGTCCGATCGCCACCGGCAGCCAGGCAGAGGTCTCCGGGGCGGCGACAGCGGTCAGCAGTCCGCAGGCGATCCCCACCAGCCAGGGCATCAGGGAGCCGTGGGCGAGCTGCATCGCGCGCACCGCGAAGGCGCACAGCACGGTCACCACGATCACCGCCCCGACCTGGACCTGGCCGAGCACCGGCGCGTGCCAGCTCCAGTCCACACCGGTGACCACCGCACCGAGCAGGGTGAAGGCGACCACGGCCAGCAGAGTGTGGGTGGCGCCGCGATGACCGGTGGCGGAAGTGACCGCGGACGTGGCCAGCTTCGAGACGGCGCCGGCGGAGCGGGAGATGGTCGCGGTCGGATGATCGATGTCCGGCAGCAGCGCCGCGCCAGCCGCGACCACTGTCCCGGCCAGCACCTCCGGTCCGGTCAGGTCCAGCGCCCCGGCCCCCAGGGTCCAATCGCCGATGCTGGCGGACCCGGTCAGAGCCAGCCAGGCCGCCGCCCCACTGATCGCGTGGTGCCCGCCCATCATGATGTTCGTCCTCCAGACGCCCGGGATCTCCGGTCTCGCTGCGGCAAGTGGGCGGGGACCCGCCCTGATGGGACGACTCAGCTGCGGGTGGGACCGGCATGCAGCCTGCCGGAGCGCAGCAGGTCCAGGCGTTTGGTGAGCAGGGCTTCGAGCTCGGCATCGGTGCGGCGTTCGCGCAAGTGGTCCCAGTGGGACTTTCGCGGCGGGACCTTCGAGGCCGCCAGCACCCCGATCAGCTCGGCGGACTCGTCGGGTTCGATGGTGCATTCAGCGCCGGTGCGGCAGCGGCGGCATGGCCACAGCTGCGGGATCGGGGCCTGCGTGTGGAGTCGCGCGGTGGTGATCAGTTCGCACTGGCCGCACAGGTACTCGACCACCCGCGGTGCTAGCGGCACGACCCTTTCGGGGTTCTCGGTGGTCACCGCCCGGTGGGGCATCGTCCCGTTGAGCATCGCGGTCGGCATCAGGCCATCACCAGATCGTCGTGCTCGAGCACTTCGATGATGCCCAGCCCCTGCAGCGAGTCCAGCATGGCGATCTCGTCGATGGGGTCGACCCAGGCGATGTTTCCGATGGGCTGGTCCCGGTCGGTGTACGGGGCGAACAGGCTGGTCACCAGGACCAGCGGCACCTTGTGCTGCCAGCGCACCCCGGGGTGGGCGGTCTCCCGTTCGGCCAGCAGCGTCGTCCAGGTGACCTCGTCGGTGGTCTCGTCGAGATCGCCGGCGTCGACGGCGGCGGCGACGATCGATTCCTGCACGGCAGTGGCGATGATGATCGCCTGTTCCAGCCGCATCAGGAACAGCACCTCGGGGTCCTGCTCGTCGAGGTACTGGGGTCCGATGACGGCGGCCAGCAGCTCATCGTTGCGGTCCGCGGCCACGTCGCGGTCGCCGATGCGGATGGAGAAGGCCCCCTCTCCCGGCTCTGTCTGGTCCGTGTTGGGGATGCTCATGAGTGCTTCCTTGTCGGGTGGGTGGTAGGGCACTGCGACAAGTGGGCGGGGAATCCCGGATCGGACGAGACAGGCGGGGAGCAGTCGCCGAGAACCGCTCCCCGCCTGGCAGGAGTGCCCTACACCCTGCACCCCGTGGAAGTGGGCGGGGTTGCCCGGCAGTGAGGGTCAGGTGGTGTTCTTCGCGGCCCGTGCCGCCGCCGCGGCGCCGCGCAGCTCAGTTCCGTCGTCGGCGTAGACCCGGTCCGAGTCGGCCTTCGGGGCCCGCCGCCCGTTCCAGGGATCGTCGTCGGGGAGCTGACCGGATCCGTGGTCGAGGTCGTCCATGCCGGTGTGCTCGGCGATCTCGGCTCGGGTGGGCTCCGGCCGAGTGGTCCGCCGCAGCCGCGTGGCCTGGCCGAGGTGAGCGGCGAACTCGGCTGGGGTGGCGAAGTAGCCCTTGAACACCTGCGAGGGCTGCCCCTCGGTCTCGGACACGCCGACGCCCTTGGACACTCCCGCGGTGGTGGCGACGTTGTCGGGCACCTCGGCGACCGCATCGGGGGCGGAGAACGCGTTGGACCGCTGGTTGTCGGAGGCGTTCGGGCCCATCAGGAACCGGTTGCCGCAGGCGGCCTTCAGCGCCGTCGACACCCCGGTGCGGGTGTTGCCCAGCTGGGTGGAGACGAACACGTGCACGCCGACGAACCGCATCTCCAGAGCGATCTTCTGGATGAACGTGGCGATCATGTCCTTGTAGCCGTTGGTCTCCTCGGCCTCGACCCGCATCGGGTGGTCCTTCGGCAGCGCCTTGGGGACCCGCTCTTCGGTCATCAGCCCGGTGTACTCGTCGGCGATCAGCACCAGCGGCCGGAACGAGGGATCGTCGGTTAAGTCGAACCAGTTGTTGATCCCGCGCTTCTTCAGCACGGCGGCGCGGCGCTTCCCCTCGGCGTAGACCATCGAGCAGGTGGCGACCATCGCCTGGTAGGACTCGCACCCCCAGCCGCCGTCGCGCAGGTACGGCTTGATCCACTCGAAGTCCACGCCCTTGTCGGGGGTGTCGACGATCGCGAGCTCGGCGCCGGCGTTGATCATCCAGTAGGCGAAGGCGTTGATGTTCACGGACTTGCCGGACATCGGCAGGCCCTGCAGCAGTGTGTGGGAGGCGCTGGCGAGGTCCAGGCAGTACTCGGGACCGCTCTTCTCGCCAGGGCGGCCCAGGGCGCGTCCCAGCGGGATGCGGGTCCAAGCGGTGTCGGCGGGGGACGTGAACTCGGGGATGGACCGGTCGAAGGGGAACGGGATCATCGCGTCGAAAGTGGGCGGCTCGGCGGGGATGATCTGGGCCCGCAGCGACTTGGGGTCGATGTCGACGTACCAGCCGGGGGCGCCGACGACGCTCTCGGCGACCTCGGTGAGCTTCTCGTCGTGCTTGGAGGGCATGTACTTCGACGGCAGGCCGAGCACGAACCCTCCGTCCGGGCGGGCCGCCGCCTGGACGAGCCACGGCTTGACTGACAAGACGTTGGCTACGGCCCCGCGGCAACGGACCACGTCTTCGTCGAGCTGTTCGAGCACGGCATTGTTCAGGTGCGGCTCGAAGCGGGTCATGGTGTACCCGGGGTGCTGGTTCTCCAGCCGGGTGGCCTCCCGGTCTCCGTCGGAGGGCTTCGCGCCGGTGCGCAGGCTGGCGATCAGCCGGGTGGTGCCCTCCTCGGCGGCGACCTCGGTCACGGCCCGGGTGCGCTCGAGGGTGACCAACTCGCTGTCGGGGTCGAACCCGACCACGCGGAACCCGGCCCCGGCGGCTTCGCTGATCTTCGTCTCGACCGCGGTGACGTGGGCGTCGTTGTGCGGGTCGAATCCGGGCACCTTGTGGCGGGTGCGCTGGACATGGGCGGCCGGGCTCATGCGTCATCCTTCGCGACCTCGTCGGGCTCGAAGCTGGCGATTACCTCGGACAGGACCGGCTCGTAGGTCAGCCACAGCCCCTGGGCGATCTCGGAGACCTGCGGGATGATCTCGGTGATCAGGCGCGGCCCGTCGGCGCCGGGACGGTCGGCTCGGCGCTGCAGGTGGGCCAGCAGTGCGGACACCTCGGGCTGGGAGATGAATCGGGTGCGGGCGACGGCCAGCAGGGAGCTGACTGCTCGGGCCGGGTCGGAGGTACCCAGGGCGGCCAGGTCCCCGTCGGCGACCAGTTCGCACAGCGCCACGGTGTCTACCGCGGATAGCGCCATGGACGCCTTGTCGAACGATTCGACCAGGGCCAGGGCTGCGATGGAAGCCCAGTCGGAGTCTTCCGCGGTCTCGGGCACGAATACGCCGGTGAGGTCGATGGCATCGAGGTCGGCGTCGGGGCCGCCGTCCCACCAGGCGCGGATGCGCTGCTGCGTGGCGGGTTCGTCGGCGTCGAGGTCGTACAGCGCCAGCACGTCCAGCCATCCGCCGGTGTCGATGTCGTACAGCCCGGACCCCCACATCTCGAAGGCGACCCGCAGGGCCCAGGCGTCGTCGGACTCGATGGTGGGGGTCTCGTCTCCGGTGTCGACCTCGAGCCGTTCGCGCAGCGGCTCGGGCAGCCACATGAACGGGTATCGCAGTGCGTCCGGGCGCACGTCGGGGGCTCCGCGCAGCGGGGCACCGTCGAGGTAGCGCGGCAGCGGGAAGGAGACCGCGGGGGAGGTGATGATCCGTTCGTCAGCGAGGCCGAGCATGTCGCGGGCCATGCCGATCCGCAGCACCTGCGGCACGGTCCGCTCGGGCAGGGTGGGGCTCTCTCCGGGCTGGAGCAGGTAGCGGGCTCGTCGGGTGTGCATCGGGGTCCTCCAGGCTCGAGTGCTCGTACACCCATCCCATATGCGAAGGAGCCCGGTAGCGCGATCAGGAGCCGCCTGTGAGGCCGGATATCCAACATAGCGAACCCGGTCGTTCGCGCAGGTCAGGCTGGGTTTCTGGGGCTGAGTGACAACAGTGCGCGCCCCTGGCGCACCCCATGAACCCGCAGGTCACTGACCAAAATCCTACATATCCAACATCTATAACTATCTCTCTTATGGAGATTGAGATGTGTGTGTATAGAGGGGATATCTCCGAGATCCCCTACGTGTATCCAATCGCGGGGCGCGATGGGGGATATGTTGGATTTCGTGCTCTGACCTGGACGTTTACCGAACCCTGCGTGTTGGCGCTGCGTTGGATATGTTGGATTTCCTGGTCTGACCTGCGATAACGCGGGCGACGCGGAGGGGTGATGCCAGCTCGAGGCGCCGCAAAAGCTGCGGGACGACGGCCCGGAGCGGCCTGTGTCCCGTGAGGGCGATGCGCCGCCCACTTCCCTCCTGGCACGGGTACGTCTCGCGGAAAGGGGCCTTGGTGAGCAGCGCTGGGTTCGTCCACCTCCACACCCACTCGGAGTACAGCGACTTCGACGGGCTGTCCTCCGTTCAGCGTCTCGTGGCCGCGGCATCCGCGGACGGCCAAGGGGCAGTGGCGATCACCGACCACGGCCGACTCGCCTCCCTCGCCGCCCTGCGGTCCGCCTGCCAGGCCGTCGGGGGAGTCAAGCCGATCCCGGGCATGGAGGCATACATCGTCGTGGCCGGCACCCGCCACGATCCGGGCACCATCGAGGTGGGCGCCGACTCCGACGACCTCGACGCCGACGGGTCCTCGTCGAACGGGACCACGGCTCGGACCAAGACGAAGAAGTACGAGCACCTGACGATCCTCGCGGCCACTGCCACCGGCCTGGACAACCTGATCGAGATGTCCAACGTCTCCCAGGAGACCAAGTCCGGAACCCACCCGCTGATCGACTACGACCTGCTTACCCGCTACGGCGACGGGCTGATCGTGCTGACCGGCTGCGTCGGCGGACCGGTCGCCGGGCCGCTGTCGCGCATCACCGGCGAGAACCCCGGCGTGGATGCGGCTGAGCAGGCCCGCGCCCAGGACAACCTCGATGCCCTGATCGCTGCGGTCGGCCGCGACAACGTGTATGTCGAGCTCGCCGACCACGGCCAGGCCGCCCAGGAGCGGGCACTGGCAGGCCTGTACGACATCGCCCGCGACAACGACCTGCCGGTCGTGGTGGCCAACGATTCCCACTACGTCTCCAGCGACGACCAGGCCGTCCACGAGGCGCACATGGCACTGGGGCAAAAACGCACGGTCTCCAGCGAGAACCGCTACCGGTTCGCCGGGTCAGGGCAGTTTTTCCGCACCGGCGAGCAGATGCGGGCCGTGAGGCCCGAGGACGAGATGTGGCAGCGCGGATGTGACGAGACCGTCCGCATCGCGGAACGGATCGAGACCGATCTGTTCCCCGAGCCGCGCCTGCGGGTGCCGCACTTCCCGATCCCCGCGGAGTTCACCGACCGGCTCGAGGCGGGCACGGTCAAGGCCTACCCGGTGCCGCAGACCGCCGCGCCCGGCACCGATGCGGCCACGTTCTCCTACTTCATGCACCGTGTCCACGAAGGCGCGAAGACCCGGTGGGGTACCGACCTGCCGGTCGAGGTCACCTCGCGGATCAAGTTCGAGCTGTCGATCATTTGCCGCCTGGGCGTGATGGACTACTTCCTGCTGGTCGCCGACCTGATCGAATGGGCCCGCTCCGACTGGACCGCCACCGACTGGGTGGCCCGCCACGACACCGGCGAGATCCCTGACCAGCGGGAGCGCAAGCAGCCGATCAGCGTGGGACCGGGGCGCGGATCCGCCCCCGGCTCGGCGGTCTCCTACGCACTGTCGATCGTCGGCGTCGACCCGCTGGAGAACGGGCTGCTGTTCGAGCGATTCCTGGACCTGGAACGCACCGAGATGCCCGACATCGACGTGGACTTCGAGCGGGAGCGCCGCGACGAGGTGATCGAGTACCTGTCGGTGCGCTACGGCCACGACAACGTGTGCCGCCTGGGCATGCATGGAACCAACCAGACCAAGCGCGCCCTCGACAGCGCCGGACGCTACCTCGAGATCCCCGTGACCGCTGTGGCCGAGGTCAAGAAGACCCTGCCCGCCGACTGCGAGGACCTGGCCCTGCTGCTGGATCCGGACGCCCCCGACACCTCTGCGATGAGCGCGAAGGACGCCGTCGCCGTGAGAGACAGGCACGCCGCGGGCCAAGCGTTGCGCGACCACCTCGACAGTGTCGATGAGCAGGTCCGCACGATGGCGCAGTTCGCTGCGATCCTCGAAGGCGTGGTCGTCAGCCCCGGCAAGCACGCCTGCGGCATCGTCGTCGCCGACGAGAACCTGATGCCGCTGGTGCCGATGCGGCTGGACCACGGCGAGTGGGTCACCGAGTGGGACGGCCCGGCGATCGCTGACTTCGGGCTGCTGAAGATGGACGTGCTCGGTCTGCGCAACCTCGACATCGCCCACGCCGCCCACCGCAACGCCCTCGCCGAGCTGGACGGGGACGAGGGGATCGATTTCGACCTGACCCGGCCCCAGCTGGACGGGCCGCGGGCGGAGGCGACCTGGCAGCTGCTGGCCCGAGGTGATTCGACCGGGATCTTCCAGCTGGAATCCGAGGGCATGCGGGAGCTGCTGACCACCGCGAATCCGCAGTCGCTGGATGACCTCTCCGCGCTGATCGCCGCCTACCGTCCCGGCCCCATGAGCGCCGGGATGCACACCGAATGGGCCCAGCGCGCCGGCGGCCACCAGGGCGTCGCGTACGACTCGTTGACCCGTGACCCGGCCGAGCAGGAGGTCATCGCCTCGGTGCTGGACCAGTCCCAGGGCGTGATCCTGTTCCAGGAGCAGATGATGCGCCTGGGCAAGATTGTCGGGAAGTTCGACGCCGCCCAAGCCAACAACCTCCGCCGTGCGATCTCCAAGAAGAAGCAGGACCTGATCGACTCGCTGAAGGCCGATTTCGTCGCCGGGGCACAGACCGAGGGCGTCGGCGAGGACGGTGCCACTGTGGTTCCTGCCTTCTCGGAGATCACCGCTGAGCGGCTGTGGACCGCTTTCGAGGGCTCGGGCCGCTACTCGTTCAATAAATCGCACACCGCGGCGTACGGGGTGATCGCCTACCAGACGGCCTACCTCAAGGCGAACTGGCCGGCCGAGTTCGGTGCCGCCGTGCTGCGGTTCACCGGCTCCGGCACGGACAAGGCCCACCTGCGGGTGGCGACCATTCGCTCTCTGCGCGCCGAAGGCATCGAGGTGATGGCCCCGGACATCAACGCCTCCGATGAGCACACCGTCGCACGCGACGGGAAGGTGTGGATCGGGCTCGGGGAGATCAAGGGCGTCGGCTCGATCGCCTCCGAGATCGTCGCCGAGCGCGCCCAAGGTGGTTCGTTCGCCTCGATGGCAGATGTCGCCACCCGAGTGGTCGTGCCCGCCACCACTGCAGGCGGCAAGCGCAAGTCCGTCACCAGCGCCCAGCTGGCCGCGCTGGCACAGGCCGGAGCATTCGACTCCTTCGGCGGATACCGCCTCGGGCACGTGATCGCCTCCCGCGCCGTATCGAAAGACCCCGAGGTGCGGATCCCGGCCATGGAGTACTCGGTGCTGGAGAAGGCAGCGCGGCAGCGCGGGGTGATCCTCGCAGTGACCGGAACCCACCCCACCAAGACCCTCTCGCCCCAGATCGCCGCCCTGTACCGGCCGGGCCCGGACGATGACGCGGCCGCGAAACCTCCGCGGGGCCTGCACCGCCTGCCTGAGCAGGACGGGGCCCGGGTCCACACCGGCGGGGTGGTCTCGGCGTTCAGCGAGCGGCTGACCCGCAAGGGCTCCTGGATGGTCACGCTGGAGCTGGAGAACGCCCACACCTCGATCGGGTGCGTGGGCTTCGCCGGGGTCCACGCAGACCTCAAGGAGATCGGGATGCCGGAGGTCGGCGATCTCGTCGAGATCCGTGGCCGGGCGCGGCTGCGCGAGGTGGAGCGCGACGTCATCGATGAGGCCACCGGGGAGTCGAGCATCCAGACCAGCATCGAGCAATCGATCTTCTTGTCCGGCCTGGAGTACATGGAGGTCGACGACCCCGACCGTGACGCGGAAGGGGATCCGGAGCTGGCGGTGGGCCGGATGCTCTCCGACGGCATCGCCGACCCCGGGCCCGCACACGGGTACCGTCCGCCGGCGACCGACCCCGACAGCGGGGGCGACCTGGGTGAAGACGAAGAGGACTTCGAGCCGATCACAGTCCCGGCCAGCACTGGCGGCGCAGAGGCTCCGGGTGACGGGCCCGCGCCCACAGCTCCGGAGCGCCCGGCGGCCCCGGCAGCTGCGCCCCCCGCATCGTCCGCCCCGGTACGCGAGACAGGAGAGGACGTCGACCCGTCCGAGATCGTCGCCAGCTCGCCGTGGACGCGGCTCCGAGACGCGCTGTCGCAGGCGATGGGGGAGGAGTTCGCCCTCGGGTGGCCGCGCCAAGACGCACCCCGAGACGGGACGGGCGGGGGATCGTTCTTGCGAGTCGAGACCGAGCGCGGCAGCGCGATGGTGCCCGCGTCCGTCCAACGTCGTCTGGCGGGCCTCGCCGCGGCCGGGCGGCTGCCGGTGCTCGTGGCCACCGCTCGGCTGCGATGCGTGGTGATCGACCCCCGCGACTGGCACCGCCAGCTGCAGGCGATGGCCGATGCGATCCATTCCGGCGCCATCGACCCGGCCACCACCTCGATCGATGCCCCAGCGGCGACGACCGCCCGCGCGAGGTGAACGGCGGTGTCCCACGAGGCACAGGCCCCGCCCACTTCCCAGGTACGCGGGAGATTCCCGCCGCGGCCCCCGGGGTCGCAGCCATGTGGCAGAGCACTAGCGATGTCACGGATACCAAAGAGGAGAGTTCACATGGCTCTGGACAACGTCACCACGGTCGTCGGACAGCTCACGGCCGACCCCGAGCTGCGGCACACCAAGAAGAACGGCATCCCCGTCGCCTCGTTCACCATCGCTCACAACGATCGGGTCTTCGATCGTGACAGTGAGGAGTGGGTCGACGGCGATCCGACGTTCGTGCGCTGTTCCTACTGGCGCGAGCCCGGCGAGAACTTCGCCGAGTCGCACGAGAAGGGCGACCGCGTGATCCTCATCGGGAAGTTCAAGCAGAACGACTTCACCGACAAGGACGGCAACGAGCGCTCGACCCTCGAGCTGAGCGTGGAGGAGGCCGGTCCCTCCAACAAGTTCGCCACCACGACCGCGACGCGTCGCAAGGGCAACGGCAACAAGTCCAAGGGCAAGGCGAAGGCCAGTGCCTCCGCGAAGGCGGACTCCGGCGACGACAGCTCGGACGACGACTTCGAATTCTGACCCGAGCCCGGGTATCACCCTGGCCGCCGGTGCGTCCCTCGCGGTGCATCGGCGGCCTACCCGATTTTCCACCCGCTGACAGGAGGCAGATTCGTGACAGGTCGCAGGCGCGGCATCCGACTGCACCGCACCCCATGGGGACTGCCATGTGGTTCCTGACCTCACGGCTGGCCATCACCCTGGCCGTCGCGGTCGCCCTGATGGTCCTCGTGGCAGTGCTGGCGCTGACCCGGCCCTGGCAGGCGCTGACCGAGGAGCGGATCGTGTACGTCCCGGTGCCCGTCGTGATCACCGACAGCCCCGGCAGCGATAGTCCCGCTCCCAGCGACGACGACGGGGTAGGGGAGCGTTGGCCCACCCCGGCACCTGACCGGGTCCAGGAGCGACGATGAACATCGAACACACCCTGTCGCTGCTGGCGGACATGATCAGCCTGATCCTTGACCATCCCTGGATCCTGCTGCCGGTCGTCGTCGTTGTCCTGGTGTGCAGCGTGTTAGCCTCTCCTGCTGGCGGCGCGAGCTCCTTCCGCGACCCGCGGCGTACCTTCACCGGCGCCGAGCGGCGCGAAGCATTCGACCGCGCTGGCCTGCAGTGCGAGCACAAGTCGATCCTGTGGCGCCGCTGCGCCAACACCCCCACCCAAGGCGACCACATCTACCCCTGGTCGAAGGGCGGCCGCACCGCCATGAGCAACCAGCAGGCCCTGTGCCCATTCCACAACTCCCGCAAGTCCGGATCGGTGCCGACCCGCATGTACATCCTCCGCCTGCAGCAGCGTCGCCGCCGCTACTTCCCCGACGGCACTTCACCGCTGGTCGAATGGCGCTCCGGAGCGGCGCAGTGAGACACGGACCGGCGCGGACGAGCAGGAACGCACGAACGGAGCGATGGATGAGCACGTACCTCACCGGCGGACCCGACAAGACGAGACCGCCATCCTCTCGGCAATCTCCACCCGGCGCGACGCCCTGCAGCGGCTGACTCCACCGGATGCCATGTGGATCTGGCGCGAGCTCTCGACCGTCTGGCGAACGACGATCGTCGCCAGAAAACCATCTAA